>NZ_FOXM01000003.1 GCF_900115715.1 Geopseudomonas sagittaria | reverse complement strand
TTCTCGGCCTGCTGGGCCAGCCAGCGGCACAGGTTGCCCAGCGAGATGATGTAGTTGCCTTCGTTGTGCATGGTTTTCGGCACGGCGAAGTCGGGGATCTTGCTGGCGGCGTCGCCGCTCTTCAGCAGGTAGATGTCGTCGCGCTTGACCGGGGTGTGCAGCGGCGCACCGAGGGCCTTCCAGTCGGGAAACAGTTCGTTGAGTGCGCGTGGTTCGAAGACGGCGCCGGAGAGGATGTGCGCGCCGACTTCGGAGCCTTTCTCCACCACGCAGACGCTGAGCTCCTGGCCGGCCTCGGCGGCTTTCTGCTTCAGTCGGCAGGCGGCGGAGAGACCGGCAGGGCCCGCTCCGACGACGACGACGTCGAATTCCATGTATTCGCGTTCCACTCTCTAATCTCCTAACTCAAGGCTGGCAATCTGCTTGTTGGAATCCGCAAAGGCGGTTTTTGTGCAGCGCAATATATTTACGCTGTACGGCAAGGTCGGTACAAGCGTTTGTTTGACGCTGACTGAAGACGCGCATTTTAAGGCGCGGCGCTCGCACAGTGGAAGTTTTGTCGTATTGACCGGTCAGGGGGATGCCGTCAAGATATTGTGTTTTTGCTGGTCGCGGTAGCGCTGAGCGTCGGTTCCACCCGACAGGCAGCCCGGCCTGGTACGCCTTGGCGATACCATATCAATTCACCGGAGAACACGAGGAATCCATGAAGATTCTGGTAGCTGTCAAACGAGTGGTCGATTACAACGTCAAGGTTCGCGTCAAGGCGGACAATTCCGGCGTCGACCTGGCCAACGTCAAGATGTCGATGAACCCGTTCTGCGAGATCGCCGTGGAAGAAGCGGTGCGTCTGAAGGAGAAGGGCATCGCCACCGAGATCGTGGCCGTCTCCGTTGGCCCGACCGCTGCCCAGGAACAGCTGCGCACCGCGCTGGCCCTCGGCGCCGACCGTGCCATCCTGGTCGAATGCGCTGACGAGCTGAACTCGCTGGCCGTGGCCAAGCTGCTCAAGGCCGTGGTCGACAAGGAACAGCCGCAGCTGATCATCACCGGCAAGCAGGCCATCGACAGCGACAACAACCAGACCGGCCAGATGCTCGCCGCGCTGACCGGCTTCGCCCAGGGCACCTTCGCCTCCAAGGTTGAAGTGGCCGGCGACAGCGTCAACGTCACCCGCGAGATCGACGGCGGCCTGCAGACCGTGGCCCTCAAGCTGCCCGCCATCGTCACCACCGACCTGCGCCTCAACGAGCCGCGCTACGCCTCCCTGCCCAACATCATGAAGGCCAAGAAGAAGCCGCTCGATGTGGTCACTCCCGAGGCGCTGGGCGTGTCCACCGCCTCGACCGTGAAGACCCTCAAGGTCGAAGCTCCGGCCGCACGCAGCGCCGGCATCAAGGTCAAGTCGGTGGCCGAACTGGTCGAGAAACTGAAGAACGAAGCGAAGGTGATCTGATGGCTATCCTGGTTATCGCTGAGCACAACAATGCAGCGCTGGGTGCTGCGACCCTGAACACCGTTGCCGCCGCTCAGCAGATCGGTGGCGACATCCACGTGCTGGTCGCCGGTAGCGGTTGCGCCGCCGTGGCCGAAGCTGCCGCCAAGGTGGCTGGCGTGGCCAAGGTGCTGGTCGCCGACAGTGCCGCCTTCGCCCACCAGTTGCCCGAGAACGTCGCTCCGCTGGTCGCCGGGCTCGGCAAGGGCTACAGCCACGTACTGGCTGCCGCCACCACCACCGGCAAGAACGTGCTGCCGCGCGTCGCCGCACTGCTGGACGTCGACCAGATCTCCGAGATCATCAAGGTGGAGAGCCCGGACACCTTCAAGCGGCCGATCTACGCCGGCAACGCCATCGCCACCGTGCAGTCCTCGGCGGCGATCAAGGTGATCACCGTGCGCAGCACCGGTTTCGACCCGGTGGCGGCCGAAGGCGGCGCTGCGACCATCGAGGCAGTGGCGGCGGGCAGCGATGCCGGCATCTCCAGCTTCGTCGGCGAGGAGCTGGCCAAGTCAGAGCGTCCCGAGCTGACCGCCGCCAAGGTGGTGGTCTCCGGTGGTCGCGGCATGCAGAATGGCGAGAACTTCGCACTGCTCTACAAGCTGGCCGACAAGCTCGGTGCAGCCGTCGGCGCCTCGCGCGCTGCCGTCGATGCCGGCTTCGTGCCCAACGACATGCAGGTCGGCCAGACCGGCAAGATCGTCGCTCCGCAGCTGTACATCGCCGTGGGCATCAGCGGCGCCATCCAGCACCTGGCCGGCATGAAGGACTCCAAGGTGATCGTCGCGATCAACAAGGACGAGGAAGCGCCGATCTTCCAGGTGGCCGACTACGGCCTGGTGGGCGATCTGTTCGACATCGTTCCGGAGCTGGAAAAGGCCCTGTAAGCCGGCGTGCTCCTGTCGAGAACCCGCTCTTCGGAGCGGGTTTTTTATGCTCGGCACAACCGCGGGCGCGCAGCTGTCCCTTAAATCCCCGGCGTCCCTTAAACTAGCGGGCTTACCGGCTGTGCCGGCAACCGACTTGCGAGGTGTTCATGACCATCCGTTGCACCCTGTCGCGCCTCGCTGTGGCGCTGCTGGTACTGGCCGGCGCGAGCCAGGCACTGGCTGCCGGCAAGTGCGAGCGCCTGGTCGCTACCGGCAATCCGGACCAGCCGCCCTATCTCTGGCGTGATCCGCAGAACCCGCAGCAGCTGGTGGGCGCCAGCGCCGACCTGTTCAAGGCGCTGGGCAAGGAACTGGGCGTGAAGGTCGAGGTGATCTACGCCGGCAAGCGCGCCAGCGCGGAGGCCGACGCGCTGAACGGGCGGGTCGATCTGCTGCTCGGCAGCTACCTGACCCCGGCGCGCCTCGAGCAGTTCGACTTCATCCATCCGGCCTATCTCGAGGTGCCGGTGCAGGTCTGGGCGCACCGCGACCGCGCCCCGCTATTCACCCAGCTGGGCGATCTGGCCCGCCACCGCGGACTGGCGGTCGCCGCCGGCAATTTCGCCGAGCCGCTGGCACAGCAGGCTGCCGAGCAGTTCAAGCTCAAGCGCACCAACCAGGCGGGCGAGGCCCTGCAGCAGTTGTGGCTGGGCAAGGTCGACTATCTGCTGCTCGAGCGCCACGCTGGCGGCGCACTGGTCGAGCGGCTGGGCATGGAGGCCGATCTGCAGCCCCTCGAACCGGCATTGAGCAGCGAGCCGTTGTTCCTTGCCCTGTCGCACAACTCGGCCTGCAACGATCCTTGGCTGCGCGGCAAGCTGGCCAGGAAAATGACCGAATTTCGCACCGCCGGCCTGCCGCAGACCCTGCTGCAGCGCAACCTGGAGCGCTGGAAAGCCCAGCCCCTGGCGACGGTGAGCCCCTGAAGCAGGATGTTTTCGATGACACAACGTATTGGTGCCGCGCTGGCACTGTTGCTGCTGGCCGGCTGTGCCAGCGATCCGGCGCCCGTCGCGCAGCTGCAGCTCACCGAGCAGGCGCTGCAGCAGGCGCGTGCCGTGGGCGCGACCGGCGAGCCGGAAGCGCTGGGCCGTGCCGAAGCCGGCCTGGCCGGCGCGCGGCAGGCCTTCGAGCGTGAGGAGTATCGCCAGGCGCGCATGCTCGCCGAGCGGGCCGAGCTGGACGCCCGGCTGGTCGAGGCGCAGAGCCTGACCGCCAGCCATCGTGCGCATATCAACGAGATGAAAGCGCGCATCGCCGAGCTGCGCGCCCAGCTGGAGGCTCAGCCGTGAGCATGGCGAAGATGCGTTCGTGGTGGGGGCTCTGCGCCGCCGCCGTGCTGCTGACCGGTTGCGCGACCCATGAGGATCCGCAGCAGGCGCTGGAAGAGGCGCGCCACAGCCACCAGTTGCTCGCCAGTGATTCGGTGGCGCTGGCCAGTGCGCCCAAGGATGTGATGCGTTCCGGCGAGTTGCTGGCGCGCGCCGAGCGGCTGGCCAGCTATTGGGGCAGCGAGGAGGATGTCGCGCACTACGCCTACCTGAGCCGGCAATACAGCGCGATTGCCCGCGAGCACAGCGTGCTGGCCGCGGAACAGCAGCAGCTGACTCGCCTGCGCAAGGAGCGCGAGCGCCTGCAGCTGGCGCTGCGCGAGGCCAAGCTGCTCAGCGTGCAGCAGCAGAGTCGCTGGCTGGAAGAGCAGATGCTCAGCCTGGCGACCACCTCGACCGAGCGCGGTCTGGTGATGACCCTGGGCGATGTGCTGTTCGATGCGGGCCGGGCAGAACTGAAGAGCTCGGCCAACCGCACGGTGCTCAAGCTCCACCAGTTCCTTCGGCTCAATCCGCAGCGTATCGTGCGTATCGAGGGCTACACCGACAACCGTGGCCAGACCGCCGAAAACCTGCTGCTATCGCGCGCCCGGGCACAGGCGGTGGCCGATGTGCTGGTCGAGCTGGGTATCGCTGCCGAGCGGATCGAGGTGCAGGGCTATGGCGAAGCCTTCCCGCTGGCGGCGAATGCCTCCAGTCACGGTCGGGCGCAGAATCGTCGGGTCGAGATCGTGTTTTCCGACGACCTGGGTCAGCTCGGAGCGCCGCGCGAGTAACCTGCGCAAGGCCGGGCGCCGGGCGAACATCAACCGGTAAGTGCCGACGGCGCAGCTGTCGGCATCCGTTTTGGCGAGGCTGGCGATGATGGTCATGCGTGCATTTCTCGGTGGGCTGCTGTTGTGTGGTCTAGTCGCCTGTGACTCCGACCAGTCGCCGCAGCCGAAGGCGCCAGCCAGCGAGCCGGCGGAGGCGGTGCTGCCGGCGCCTGTCGAGCCCGCGCCTCCTGTGCCGGCCGCCGCACCCGCGCCTGCCCCGCAGCCGGCTCCCGAACCGCCAGTTCCCGAATCCGAGCCGCAGGGTCAGCCTGCGCCGCCTCAGAAGTCCTCGCAGGTGCCGTCCGCACCGCGCCCGGCCGACTCCGCGCGTGCCGCCGCCGCGAGCCGGCCGGTAGCGCCGTTGGACCTCAGCCTGCCCAGCGAGGTGCTGGAGCGCTTCAAACTGCCCGACGAAGTGCCGGTCGAGGCCCTTGAACCGCCCGCCCTGTTGCCGCCGTTGTTCGTCGACAAGGCCACCGAACCCGACTCCTTCGAGCTGGGCGGCAAGCTGATCACCAGCGAGCGCCCGGTTGCGGACGAGGACTCCTGGCACTCGGTGGAGGGCGTCGAGCTGCAGTTGCAGTTCCGTCGCTGAGTTGGCCGCGGCGGCTACTCGTCCTCGCCGTCCTCCCGACGCGCCTTGGCCTCCAGTTCCGCGTTGCGTTTGTGCATGCGTTCCAGCTCTTCCTCGCTGAGCGGCATCTTGTCGGCGCTGTCGCGTAGCAGCAGCAGGCTGCCGACCACCGAGCCGAAGGCCAGGGCCAGAAACAACCAGGCGTACCAGGGCATGATCTTCTCCATCAGTTGATGTCGTCCTCACCATAGCGCCGACCGCTGCGGCTGTCTTGCCCGTTCGCCCGGCGCTCCGGCCGGCACGGGCTTGCGCTACAATGCCCGGCGATTCGACTTGCCGAGAGAGCCCCATGTCCTGCCAGACCCCGATCATCGTCGCCCTGGATTTCCCCACCCGTGAAGCCGCGCTGGCCCTGGCCGAGCGACTCGACCCGCAGCAGTGCCGGGTCAAGGTCGGCAAGGAGCTGTTCACCCGCTGTGGACCGGCCGTGGTCGAGACCCTGCAGCAGCGTGGCTTCGAGGTGTTCCTCGACCTGAAATTCCACGACATCCCCAACACCACGGCCATGGCGGTCAAGGCTGCCGCCGAGCTGGGTGTGTGGATGGTCAACGTGCACTGTTCCGGCGGCCTGCGCATGATGGCGGCCTGCCGCGAGACCCTGGAGGCGCTGAGTGGACCCAAGCCGCTGCTGATCGGCGTGACCGTGCTGACCAGCATGGAGCGCGAGGATCTGGCGGGGATCGGCCTGGATGTGGAACCGCAGGAGCAGGTGCTGCGCCTGGCCTCCCTGGCGCAGCAGGCCGGTCTGGACGGTCTGGTCTGCTCGGCCCAGGAAGCGCCGGCGCTGAAGGCCGCGCAGCCGGCCCTGCAGCTGGTGACCCCGGGCATCCGCCCGGCCGGCAGCGCGCAGGACGACCAGCGCCGCATCCTCACCCCGCGTCAGGCGCTGCAGGCCGGTTCCGACTATCTGGTGATCGGCCGGCCGATCAGTCAGGCCGCCGATCCGGCCGTCGCGCTGGCCGCGGTGGTGGCCGAGCTGCACGGCTGAGTTTTTCTGGCACGGCGCGACGGGCGACGGGGAGGTGTCGATGAGCGAGTTCGATCCCTACCGCCCGCCGCAGGCGTCGCTGCTCGATCCGCACCTGCCGGCCGCGTTCGTCGGCGGCGCCTGGAGCCGCAGCCAGTTGCGTGTGCTAGGCGCCCTGGCCCTCGGCTACCTGTTCGGTCTGTTCGTCCTGCTGGCGCTGAGCCTGTGGCAGGTGCTGCATCCGCAGTTCGCGCCGCTGCCCTTTACCCATCTGCTGGGTCTGCTGCTGGTGCTGCTCTGGGGCTACCTGCTGCTGCGCCTGCGCGCGCTGCTGGCCAGCCGCTTCGGGTTGCACGATGGCCTGGACTGGCCCTTGGCACTGCAGATACTGCTGGGTCTGCTGGCGGTCGGCTTCGCTGCGCTGCCCGACGAACAGGTCCAGAATCCGCTGTGGCTGGAGCTGGGCAGCTTCGCGTTGTTCGTCGCCCTGGGGCTGTGCGTGCTGCGCTTTGCCCTGTGCCTGCAGCGTATCCCCCGGCCCTATCCGGCGCTGCGCCTGTTCGCCTGGCTATTGCTGCTTGCCGGGATCGCCTGCGCCAGCGTGGTGTTGCTGGTGCCGGCACTGCTGCTCGGCCTGGCCGCGGCTGCGGCGCTGGCCTGGGTATTCTTCACCGCCGCCGGCGAGCTGCCGGAATGACCACGCCGCCTCGCGCGGCCGCTTGACTCATTGCGCCGTGCGCTGCGCCCGGCGAGTAAGGCGGAGCAGCCTGCTGCGGGACGCCGGCCCCGGCCGTACTCACTCGTCGCGCCCTTCCAGCATGGTCCGCTTGAGCAGCACATAGATCGCGCCGGTGCCGCCGTGCTTGGCCAGGCAGGAGGTGAAGCCGAGCACCTGCGGATGCTGGCGCAGCCAGGTGTTGACGTGGCTCTTGACCATCGGCCGGCGGCCGTCGGTGCGCGCGGCCTTGCCGTGGGTGACGCGCACGCAGCGCACCTCGAAGCGCGCCGCCTCGGCGAGGAATTCCCACAGGGTGGCGCGTGCCTTCTCGACGTTCATGCCGTGCAGGTCGAGACTGCCCTCGAAGGCGATCTGGCCGGCCTTGAGCTTGCGCATCTGGCCTTCCTGCACGCCGTCGCGCGCCCAGTACAGCTCGTCCTCGGCGCCGACGTCGATGACGAACAGGTCGGAGAGGCCGTCCACCGTGGTGGTTTGCTGGGTGAGGATCGCGTTCTGCTGGCGACTGCTGAGTTGTTGGCGGTCGGTCTTGGGCTTGCCGGTGTCGGCGCGCTCCTCGACCTTGATGCGCTTGACCCCGCGCATCTCGCTGTGGAACAGGGAAAAATCGTCGTCTTGCATGCTGGCTCTCCGCATCGGACGCGCAATTCTAGCGGAACTTTGCGCCCGTGCGGATGCCGGCTGCAGGCGGGGCGGAGCTTTGCCTCGCCGTGTGCGTGGGTCAGGCGCCGAGCGCCGCGGCGTCGGCCACCACGGTGGCGAACAGGTCGGCCAGGGCGGCCAGCTCGACGCGGTGCAGGGTGGCGGCGTCCACCAGGCTGCCGTCGATGCCCGGCAGGTCGCGGGTGGCGCAGGCGGCGGCGACCACCGTGCTGCGATAGCCGAGGTCCTTGGCGGCGCGCACCGTGGCGCTCACGCACATGTGGGTCATGAAGCCGACCACTACCAGCTCCTCGCGGCCCAGTTCGCGCAGCACGCGATCCAGCTCGCTGCGGGCGAAGGAGTTGGGCAGCGGCTTGCGCACCACGGCCTCGCCGGGCTGCGGAGTCAGTTCCTCGAAGATGTCGCCGCGCGGGCCTTCGGGGTCGAACAGGTAGCCGGGCACGCCGATGTGCTGCACGTGCACCACGGAGGCACCGGCGGCGCGCGCCGCCTCGAGCAGGCGCAGGATCTGCGCGGCGGCATCCTCGACGCCCGGCAGGCGCAGGTCGCCGTTGCGGTACTCGTTCTGCGCATCGATGATCAGCAGGGTGGCCTGCTTGAGGTCGGCGGCCGGGTAGCCGCTGCCGGTCAGTTCGAACAGGGTCTTGGCGTCGCTCATGCTGTACTCCGGTAGGGGATGGACGCGACCATTGTGGGCATGACGACGGCGGCGCTGAAGGCTCAGGCTTGCCGACCGACAATGCATTTTTGCAGGGAGCCCCGATGGCCTTCGACTGGAACGACATACCCGTGCTGCTGGCGCTGGAGCGCCACGCCACCCTGGCTGCAGCGGCGCGGGCGCTGGCGGTCAACCCGACCACCGTCGGCCGGCGCCTGCAGGCGGCCGAGCGGGCGCTGCAGGTACGCCTGTTCCTGCGCGACGGCGGCAGCTACCGGCCGACGGCGGCCGGTCAGGTGCTGCTGCAGCGCGCTGCGGCCCTGCAGGGCGACGTGCAGGGCATGTTGCTGGCTGCCCGCGAGGAGGCGCAGAGCGTGGCCGGCAGCGTGCGGCTGACCTCGGTGGAGTTTCTCCTCGCTCACTGGCTGATTCCGCAACTGCCCGGTCTGGCCGCGCGCCATCCGCAGCTCGACCTGCAGCTGCTCGGCGACAACCGCGACCTGTCGTTCACCCGCCACGAGGCCGATCTCGCACTGCGCCTGGCGCGGCCACAGCAGGATGCCGCGCTGGTGATGCGCAAGGTCGGCGAACTGGGTTACGCGGTGTACGGCGCGGAGGGCTTCGCCGCGGCGCGGCCGGACGACTGGCGCCGGCTGCCGTGGCTGGGCTTCGACGCGAGCCTCGGCCATCTGCCGGAGGCGCGCTGGTTGCAGCAGCTGGACCCGCAGGATGGGGTACGCCTGCGGGTGACGGCGGTGACCTCGCTGCAGCGCGCCTGTCAGGCCGGGCTGGGTCTGGCGCTGCTGCCCTGCCTGGTCGGCGAGGTGCCCGGACTGCGCAGGCTGTCCGGCGTCGAGCTCAGCCGCGAGCTGTGGTTGCTGTGCCACCGCGACCTGCGCCAGACCCTGCGTTTTCGCGCGCTGGCCGACTGGCTGGCGGAGCGTGTGGCGGCGGATGCACAACTACTGAGCGGCGTGCCGAGCTGACGGCCGAGGACGTTGCCGAGCGGCGGCGCGGGTCTTGGCGACGCCCTTCGGCTAGAATGCGCGGCCCATCACCGAGGACCCCAGCCATGAGCGCCAACCACAGCCGTCTGCAAAGCATCCGTGACCTGATCCGCTGGGGTGTCAGCCGCTTCCATGGCGCCGAGCTGTTCTTCGGTCACGGCACCGACAACGCCTGGGACGAGGCGCGGGCGCTGGTACTCGGCGCGCTGCACCTGCCCTGGGACATGTCGGCCGACTACCTCGACTGCCGCCTGGAGGCCGACGAGCTGGAGGCGGTGCGCGCGCTGCTGCAGCGGCGCATCGACGAGCGCATTCCGGCCGCCTACCTGCTCGGCGAAGCCTGGTTCTGCGGTCAGCCGTACTGCGTCGACGAGCGCGTGCTGGTGCCGCGCTCGCCGATCGCCGAACTGATCGAGCGGCAGTTCACGCCCTGGCTCAATGGCGCGCCGGCGCGCATCCTCGACTTGTGCACCGGTTCCGGCTGCATCGGCATCGCCTGCGCCCACGCCTTCCCGGAGGCCGAGGTGGTGCTCGCCGACCTGTCGTTCGACGCGCTGGAGGTGGCCAACCTCAACATCGAGCGTCACCAGCTGGAAGAGCGCGTCTACACCGTGCAGGGCGACGGCTTCGACGGACTGCCGGGGCAGCGCTTCGACCTGATCGTCTCCAACCCGCCCTACGTGGACGCCGAGGATTTCGCCGACATGCCGGCCGAGTTCCACCACGAGCCGGCCATGGGCCTGGCCTGCGGCGCCGACGGTCTGGATCTGGTGCGGCGCATGCTCGCCGAGGCGGCCGATCACCTCACCGAAGACGGCCTGCTGGTGATCGAGGTGGGCAACAGCCAGGTGCACGTCGAGGCCGCCTACCCGGAGGTGGCGTTCACCTGGGTCGAGTTCGCGCGTGGCGGCCACGGCGTGTTCGTGCTGAGTGCCGAGCAGTGCCGCCAGCATCAGGCACTGTTCCGCTCGCGCCTGCAGGGCGAGTGAGCCGCTGCCGAGCGTAGGATGGGTATCGCTGCGCTCCACCCATCCTACTCAATGCCGTGCCGTCAGCTCGGCGGCAGGATGAAGCGCGCCAGGCCGTCGAGCAGTTCGACGGCCAGCGGCAGCTGCGGGTCGTTGTAGGACGCCAGCGGTGGGGCGTCGGCCGGCACGATGCGCAGCATATGGTTCATGCCCTCGATGATCAGCAGCTGCGCCTCCGGCTTGGCCTGCTGCAGGAGCAGGGCTTCTTCCAGATCGACTTGGACGTCGTGGCTGCCCTGGATGATCAGCGCGGGTATCGGCACTCGGGCGAAGGCCTCTGCCGGGCGCTGGCGCAGCAGCGAGATCAGGTAGGGCTGCACGCTCGGGCGCAGCAGCACCTGCAGCTTCGGCGACACCTCGGCCACCGTGCGGCCCTGTTCCAGCTCATCGAGGATCGCCTCGGTCTGCGCCGCCAGCGCTGGCGGCAGGCGTCCCTGCAACTGGTCGCGCAGTACCGTGCCGAGCGGATGGGCGATGCCGGCCAGACTGACCAGCGCATCGGCGCCGGCGTCCACCGCGGCGAGGGTGGCGATCAGCGCGCCCTCGCTGTGGCCGAGCAGGATCAGCTGGGAAAAGCGCGGATCAGCCTTGAGCAGTTGCCCCCAGGCCACCGCATCGGCGACGTAGGCCTCGACGCTCAACTGCTCCTCGCGGGGGGCCGCCGCGCGGCTGGCGGCCACCCCGCGCTTGTCGTAGCGCAGGCTGGCGATGCCGCGCTCGGCCAGGCCGAGGGCCAGGCGCCTGAGGCTGTCGTTGTTGCCCCCGGCGGGATTGTTGCCGTCACGGTCGGTCGGGCCGGAGCCGGCGATGATCAGCACCACCGGCGCCGGCTGCGTAGTCGCGGGCAGCATCAGGCTGCCGTGCAGGATGCCGCCGGGCACGACCAGCTCGACCGGCCACTGCAGGATGCTCGGCAGGGCGACCCGGGTCAGGCCCGAGCAGAGCAGAAGGGTCAGCAGCAACAACGTTCGGAACATGCGGGCGGCTCGCAAGGGCGTGGCGGTGGGCGGAGCGGGGAGGGCGTCAGACGTTGCCGGCGTTTCCCCAGCAGGCGGGCGCTTGGGTATACTTCGCGGCTCTCTATTTTTCCCCGCCGCGGAGCATCCTGCATGTCTGGCAATACTTACGGCAAGCTGTTCACCGTCACCACTGCCGGTGAAAGCCATGGTCCGGCGCTGGTCGCCATCGTCGACGGCTGCCCGCCTGGGCTGGACATCTCGCTGGAAGACCTGCAGCGCGACCTCGACCGCCGCAAGCCCGGCACCAGCCGCCACACCACCCAGCGCCAGGAAGCCGACGAGGTGGAAATCCTCTCCGGCGTGTTCGAGGGCAAGACCACCGGCTGCCCAATCGGCCTGCTGATCCGCAACACCGACCAGAAGTCCAAGGACTACTCGGCGATCAAGGACCTGTTCCGCCCGGCCCACGCCGACTACACCTACCACCACAAGTATGGCCTGCGCGACTACCGCGGCGGCGGCCGCAGCTCGGCGCGCGAGACCGCCATGCGCGTCGCCGCCGGCGCCATCGCCAAGAAGTACCTGGCCAGCCTCGGCATCCAGGTGCGCGGCTACATGAGCCAGCTCGGCCCGATCGAGATCCCGTTCAAGAGCTGGGACAGCGTGGAGGACAACGCCTTCTTCAGCCCCGACCCGGACAAGGTGGCCGAGCTGGAGGCCTACATGGACCAGCTGCGCCGCGACCAGGACTCGGTCGGCGCGAAGATCACCGTGGTCGCCGAAGGCGTGCCGCCGGGTCTCGGCGAGCCGATCTTCGACCGTCTCGACGCCGAACTGGCCCACGCGCTGATGAGCATCAACGCGGTCAAGGGCGTGGAGATCGGTGCCGGCTTCGCCAGCGTCGCCCAGCGCGGCACCGAGCACCGCGACGAGCTGACCCCGGCGGGCTTCCTGTCCAACAATGCCGGCGGCATTCTCGGCGGCATTTCCTCCGGCCAGCCGATCGTCGCCCACCTGGCGCTCAAGCCGACCTCGAGCATCACCACGCCGGGCCGCTCCATCGACGTCCACGGCAATCCGGTGGAAGTGATCACCAAGGGCCGCCACGATCCCTGCGTCGGCATCCGCGCCACGCCGATCGCCGAGGCGATGATGGCCATCGTGCTGATGGACCACCTGCTGCGCCACCGCGCGCAGAACGCCGACGTGCAGGTGAGCACCCCGGTGCTGCCGCAGCTGTGAGTGCCGGTGCCGGCCGGATGCCTTCCCGGGTAGCCCGGTCGGCGCTCGCTAGATCATGACCTCCGTGTTGCCCTACTGGCGCCTGTCCGGCTTCTACTTCAGCTACTTCGCCCTGCTCGGCGCGACGGCGCCGTTTCTCGCCCTGTATTTCCATCACCTGGGCTTTTCCGCGGCGCGCATCGGCGAGCTGGTGGCGATTCCCATGCTGATGCGCTGCGTGGCGCCCAACCTGTGGGGCTGGCTGGGCGACGTCACCGGCCGGCGCCTGCTGATCGTGCGCCTCGGTGCGCTCTGTACCCTGGTCAGCTTCGCCAGCATCTTCTACCGCCAGGACTACGCCTGGCTGGCGCTGGTGATGGCCCTGCATGCGTTCTTCTGGCATGCGGTGCTGCCGCAGTTCGAGGTGATCACCCTGGCCCACCTGCGCGAGCAGGCGGCGCGCTACAGCCAGATCCGCCTGTGGGGCTCGATCGGCTTCATCTGCACCGTGGTCGGCCTCGGCGCGCTGTTCGAGCGGCTGAGCCTGGATGCCTATCCGTGGGCGCTGATCGGCATCATGCTGGCCATCGTCCTCAGCAGCCTGTGGATTCCCAACGCCCAGCCGCAGGTGCACGCCGACGAAACCGCGCGCGGTGGTTTCCTGCAGCAGCTGCGCCGTCCCGGCGTGCTGGCGTTCTACGCCGCGGTGGCGCTGATGCTGCTCAGCCACGGCCCGTACTACACCTTCATCACCCTGCACCTGGAAAGCCTCGGCTACAGTCGTACCCAGATCGGCTGGCTGTGGGCGCTCGGCGTGCTGGCCGAGATCCTCCTGTTTCTGGTGATGGCGCGCCTGCTGGCGCGCTTCTCGGTGCGCCAGGTGCTGCTCGCCAGCCTGTTGCTGGCCGTGCTGCGCTGGCTGCTGCTCGGCAACCTGGCCGCGCACTGGCCGGTGCTGCTGCTGGCGCAGGTGATGCATGCCGCCACCTTCGGCAGTTTCCACGCCGCGGCCATCCACTTCGTGCGCCACAGCTTCGCCGCCCGCCAGCAAGGCCAGGGGCAGGCGCTGTATGCCGCGCTGTCCGGCGTCGGTGGCGCGCTCGGCGCGCTGTACGCCGGCTACAGCTGGAGCAGCCTCGGCCCGGCCTGGACCTTCGCCCTCGCCAGCCTGGCGGCGCTGCTGGCCGCGGCGATCATTGCCCGCCGCCTGCGCGAGCCGGAGCTGGCCCCCTGAATCCGCTCTTCGCCACCCGAATATTCGAGATCCCCAAGATGACCGATCAGCGCGAACTCCTCACCCGGCAGATCATCGACGCCGGCCGTTTCCTCTACGGCCGCGGCTGGTCGCCGGCCACCAGCAGCAACTACTCGGCGCGCCTGTCTGCCGACCAGGCGCTGCTCACCGTGTCCGGCAAGCACAAGGGCCAGCTGACCGACAACGACGTGCTGGCCACGGATCTTTCCGGCAACAGCCTGGAGCCGGGCAAGAAGCCGTCGGCCGAGACCCTGCTGCACACCCAGCTGTACGCCTGGCGCGCCGACATCGGCGCGGTGCTGCACACCCACTCGGTCAACGCCACCGTGCTGTCGCGCCTCACTCCCACCGATCATCTGCTGCTGGAGGACTACGAGCTGCAGAAGGCTTTTTCCGGGGTGACCAGCCACGAGGGCCAGGTGCTGGTGCCGATCTTCGCCAACGACCAAGACATCGCCCGCCTGGCCGGCAAGGTCCAGCAGTGGCTGGATACCCATCCCGACTGCGTGGGCTACCTGATCCGTGGCCACGGCCTTTACACTTGGGGTCCGCAGATGAGCGACGCCCTGCGCCAGATCGAGGCCTTCGAGTTCCTCTTCGAATGCGAACTGAAGACCCGCCAGGTGCTGGGTCGCTGAGCCCCCTCCTGACTGGACAAGCCGACTTAACAAGGAACCGCCCATGAGCCGCCTGAGCGTCTACCACGAGTCCACCCCGCAGCTGCCGAACAAGGTGCTGACCCACGCCGAGGACATCGCCGCCACCCTGGCCGAGGTCGGCGTGCGCTTCGAGCGCTGGCAGGCCAGCGCGCCGATCGCCCCCGGCGCCAGCCAGGAGGAGGTGATCGCCGCCTACCGCCACGAGATCGACAAGCTGATGAACGAGCAGGGCTACGTCACAGTCGACGTGATCAGCCTGGATCGCAGCCACCCGCAGAAGGCCGAGCTGCGCGCCAAGTTCCTCGACGAGCACACCCACGGCGAGGACGAGGTGCGCTTCTTCGTCGCCGGCCGCGGCCTGTTCACCCTGCATGTCGGCGATCAGGTGTACGCGGTGCTGTGCGAGAAGAACGACCTGATCTCGGTGCCGGCCGGCACCCGCCACTGGTTCGACATGGGCGAGGAGCCGCACTTCGTCGCCATCCGCCTGTTCAACAACCCCGAGGGTTGGGTGGCCAAGTTCACCGGCGACAGCATCGCCAAGACCTTCCCGCCGCTGGAGGACTGAGCGTGCCGATCAAAGCCATCCTCACCGACATCGAAGGCACCACCAGCGCGGTCAGCTTCGTCTTCGACGTGCTGTTCCCCTTCGCCGTCGAGCACCTGCCGGGCTTCGTGCGCGCCCATGCCAATGAGCCGGCGGTGGCCGTCCAGCTGGACGCCGTGCGCGCCGAAAGCGGCGAGGCGCAGGCCGATGTCGAGCGGGTCATCGCCATCCTCCTCGAGTGGATCGCCGCCGACCGCAAGGCCACCCCGCTCAAGGCGCTGCAGGGCATGGTCTGGGAGCAGGGCTACCGGGCCGGCCAGCTCAAGGGCCACGTCTATGCGGATGCGGTGGAGGCGCTGCGTCAGTGGCATGCCGCGGGCTACGCGCTGTACGTGTACTCCTCCGGCTCGATCCAGGCGCAGAAGCTGATCTTCGGCTGCTCGGAGGCAGGCGACCTGACCCCGCTGTTCTCCGGCTATTTCGACACCACCAGCGGCGGCAAGCGCGAGGCCGAGTCCTATGCGCGCATCGCCGCGGCCATCGGCCGCCCGGCCGGCGAGATCCTGTTCCTCTCCGACGTGGTGCAGGAACTGGATGCCGCCCAGGCCGCTGGCATGGCCACCTGCGGCCTGGCCCGCGACGGCGGCGAACTGGGCGGACACCTGACGGTGACCAGCTTTGCCGCCATCGCGCCAGCGGCATTCTGACGCCGTTCCGGAACACGCCAGCCAGCCGCCGCGCGGCGGCGGGTCTGCCACGGTGGCGTCACACGGCGGTTCCAGACTGTCGCAAAGCCGGCGCGCTGCCGACACTCCCGATTCTCTGCGCAGCCCAGGCTGCGCAATATTTTCAATGACTTGCAAGGAAAGACGCCCATGAGCGACTACCAGGAAACACTCTACGACGGTTACGGCCAGCGTTTTCGCATCGACGAGATGCTGCATGAAGTGCGTACCGAGCATCAGCATCTGGTGATCTTCCAGAACGCCCGCATGGGTCGGGTGATGGCGCTGGACGGCGTGATCCAGACCACCGAGGCCGACGAGTTCATCTACCACGAGATGCTCACCCACGTGCCGATCCTCGCCCACGGCCTGGCCAAGCGCGTGCTGATCATCGGCGGCGGCGACGGCGGCATGCTGCGCGAAGTCGCCAAGCACCGCAGCGTCGAGCACATCACCATGGTCGAGATCGACGGCACCGTGGTCGAGATGTGCAAGCAGTACCTGCCCAATCACTCCAAGGGCGCCTTCGACGATCCGCGTCTGAACCTGGTGATCGACGACGGCATGCGCTTCGTCGCCACCACCGAGGCGAAGTTCGACGTGATCATCTCCGACTCCACCGACCCGATCGGGCCGGGCGAGGTGCTGTTCTCGGAGAACTTCTACGAGGCCTGCCGTCGCTGCCTGAACGACGGCGGCATCCTGGTCACCCAGAACGGCACGCCGTTCATGCAGCTGGGCGAGGTGCAGACCACCGCCAAGCGCATGCACGGCCTGTTCGCCGACTGGCACTTCTACCAGGCGGCGGTGCCGACCTACATCGGCGGCGCCATGACCTTCGCCTGGGGCAGCACCAACGCCGACTACCGCAAGCTGCCGCTGGAAACCCTGCGCCAGCGCTTCGCCGGCAGCGGCATCGTCACCCGCTACTACAACGCCGACGTCCATCAGGGCGCCTTCGCCCTGCCGCAGTATGTGCTGCAGGCGATCCACAAGCCGAGCAACGACTGAGGCCCGCCGCGCAGCCAGCAGCAAACGCGCAGCAACCAGCCAAAGAGAAGGGGCCCGATCAGGGCCCCTTCGCGTTTTAGCGTCCTGCGCCGGTGCGGCCGGCGGATTCAGGGGCGACAGGCGGCCAGCTCTTCCATCAGGGTTTGTACCAGCGCAGCGGCCGGCAGCGGGCGGGCCATGGCCGCCCCCTGGCCGGCCCACAGCGACAGGTATTCGCTGCGCCCCTGGCGGACGGCGGCCTGGCGGATGTCGCCAGTCAGCGCGTTCTGCACCGGGTAGGCGGGCACCTGGTCTTCCTCGGCGGCCAGGCGGCGCATGAAGTCGTTGGCGATGCCGCGCGCCAGGCGGCCGGAGAAGGCGCGGGTCAGGCGCGTGCTGTCGTCGCGGGCGGTGAGGATCGCCTCCTTCCAGATCGAGGGGATGCCCGACTCCGGGCAGCAGAGGAAGGCGGTGCCCAGTTGCGCGGCCTGGGCGCCGAGCAGCAGGCAGGCGGCGATGCCACGGCCATCCATGATCCCGCCCGCGGCGATCACCGGGATGTTCACCGCCGCCACCACCTGCGGCAACAGCGCCAGCAGGCCGAGGCAGGACTGCTGCGGGTCGCCGAGGAAGCTGCCGCGATGGCCGCCGGCCTCGCAGCCCTGGACACAGACCAGGTCGGCACCGACCGCTTGCCAGGCCCGGGCCTCGGCCACCGTGGTGGCGGTGCCCATCACCCGGCAACCGGCGGCATGAAAGCGGGCGACGGTGGTCGCGTCGAGGATGCCGAAGGTGAAGCTGACCAGCGGCGGCGCCAGCTCCAGCAGGGTTTCGATCTGTGCGCGGTTGCCCTCGCAGAAGCGCGCCGGCCGGCCGCCGGGCGGCAGGCCCAGTTCGGCACGCAACGGGTCGAGGCGGGCCTGGGCGCGGGCCACTTCCGCCTCGCTGGGGTCGGGATCGTCGAGGATGAACAGGTTGACGTTGAACGGCCGGTCGGTCAGCGCACGCACCCGTGCCACCCCCTCGCGCATCGCCGCCGGCGACAGCGTGGCGGCGGCGAAGGAGCCCAGGGCACCGGCGTTGCACACGGCGGCGACCAGCTCCGGGGTGGTCGCGCCGCCGGCCATGGGCGCCTGGATCAGCGGATGGCGTAGGCCGGTGAGGGTGGTGAACGATGTGTTCGCTACGGGCATGGCGTTGCCTCCTGGAGCCTGAGCAGTCCGTAGTCTGGCCTCAATGCAGCGGCTTGACCATGTACCGCGCCGGTACCCGATAGGAGGCCAGGTTGCGCTGCTGCACGGACTCCAGTTCGGCCTCGGCCACATAGCCCAGGCGCGCCCAGAAATCCTCCGAGCCCTGTACCGAAACCAGAGCGGAATACCTGATCTGCGGCGTGCGCCCGTGCTCCAGGTTGCGCCTCACCAGCGCCGGGCCGATGCCGCGTCCTGCGGCGCGGCGCGCCACCGCCAGATCGTGCAGGTACAGGCAGTCGGGATGGTTCGGCGCGCTGAAGGCGCCATCCAGCGGCGTGACCTTGCCGGCCTGCGAGCGGTAGCCGAACAGGTAGGCGCACACGCCCTCGCCATCCTCGGCGACCCAGGCCAGGTCGGGGAAGCCGTGCAGGCGCTGGAGGATGATCGCGGCGCTCTCCAGCAGCTCGCGGGGGTAAGACGCTTCCTGGATCGCCAGCACGGCGGGGATGTCGTCTTCGGTCATCAGACGCAGGTGGTAATTCATGGCAGTTGGCAGGGATCGCTCGATCGGGGCGCTTAAGCAGGACAGGATGGGTCGGCAAGACGGCTTGCGGGGATGGCTGCGCTGCAGGGCTGGCGCGGCGGGGCAATTATTCCAGATTGGCGCGGGCAAGTATGCCCCGTGCTATTGCGCAGGGTTGCGCGCTGCGCAGTCAATAATCCAGACGTGCGCCCTGCAGTCGGCCATGCACCGTGACCAGGTCATAGGTGCGCTCCTCGTCCTTGAGCTGATTGACGATCCGGTAGGCGAGTTTGTTGGCGGCGCTGCTCAGCCGCTGGCAGTCCGCCATGGCGGGCATCGCCTGCAACTGGCGGTCGACTTCGCGGGCGGCCTTGCGACCGATCTCATGATGACCGAGTTCATGCTGGTTCAGCGCCGTCAGATAGCGCTGGAAGCGTTCGCGCTGGCCGGCGCTGCCGCCGACCAGGCGTGGCAGTTGGATGGTGGTGTTCAGTCCGGTGGATACCGCAATGATCCGGCAATCGCCATTGGCATCTGCAGCCCAGCGATAGTTCCAGCTCACGCGCCAGGTGGTGTAGGCGTGGAATGTTTGCCCGTCATGGCGGATCGGCGAGGTATTGTTCAGCGCCCTGGCCAGCGACCCGGAATTGCTTGCCGCTACTTCATAGTCGCTATAAGTGAGTGTTTCGCTGATCTCGGCGGATGCAATAGGTGCCATCAGGGCGAGCGTCATCAGGAAAGTTGCATGCTTGAGCTTGCGGGTAACGCCTGGCTGGCAAGCGTTCTTGCAGTTCAGGTCTTTCATACTGACATGCCCCTGCAGGCTGCCCGAATCCTTTGGCTGGGCGCGCAATTGCTCGCGCAACACTTGATGCGGGAGTGTTTTAATTGTTCTTTATGGTGTGGTGGTGTGCTTTCAATATTGAAACTAGCAGGGGTTTCAATGGTTTCTTGAGGTCGTATATATGAAATTAGGCGATTTAGGATTGGTGGGTTTATTTGGAATAATTAATTGGCTGTGAGTTTGGCGGCAATAATTTGTTATCGATGTTGTTGCTGGTTCTGCTCGGGTTCTGTTGCTGTATTTGTCGCTGCGGCTCGAAGAGTTGACGTCACAACTGGCGTGGGCCCCGCCGATGGTTGAGTTTTCTTTGTTTATCAGGGCTTGCCCGGGTCAGCCTTGTGGCGCCCTCCGTGTCGGAGGGCGGGCTTGTCGGCAGTGGCCGCTGAGCTGACTGTTGTCCCGATCCGGCGAGGTTTCGGCGGGATGTAGCGTTTTTTGGCGTTTCGGTGCGATGTTTTTCTGTCGTCAGCCGGGGCTTGTCTTTCGTCCAGGGCCATCAACTCCCGGCGTGGTCAGGGCGGTGCGCGCAGCCGTGGATGGCCAGGGGCCTGTGGCAAGGGGAGGCGGCTATACAGCAGGCATGTTTTGGGGCTAGGCTGAACTCGCTGTGGATTTTCAACTGATGAAAAACCAGGGAGTGCGGGCAATGGCTACGATCGCTCCAGACGATATCAGCAGCACCGTTTTGCGCAGGATGAAGGAGGGTGGTTTCGACTTTGCCCGAGTTCATCCCATTGAGTTTTATGCGATTTTCAGCGACGAGGAGAAAGCGCGGCAGGCGGCAAGGAGTTTCCGTGGCGAATCGCTGAATGCCCAGGTCAGCCAGCGCGAGGGAGGCTGGCATTTGCAGGTGAGCAAGGTGATGTACGCCACCCACGCCGGCATCGACGATTTCGAGCACGACCTGCAGGAGCTGGTCGCTCCGCTGGGTGGCGTACTGGATGGCTGGGGCGTGACCCAGGAAGTGGGCGACGCGCATCCTTGATGGCTTTATCGACCCTGGTGGCCTGTTTGGTTGGTTCGGTGAGTCAATTTCGGCGCCCATGGCCCCGATACGGCGTTGCCAGTCCTCACCATAGCCCTGCTATGACTCGTCGCGGCGCCTTGTCTCGGAACCATGCTCATCCGAACTTGAGTTAACCAACTACCGCACAGGCCACTAGTCCCGTCCGTCGTTGCAGGAGCTGCGACGGAGGGACGTTCCATCGTTCCCGAGTTTTCCCTGCCCGACTTTAGGGCGCGCTTCCGGCGAGCGCTGCTTGATCTGCGTTGTTTTGAGGCGTGCACGCGGTGGCGCAGGAGTGTCGCGCGCCATTTTGGCGCGGGGGTGCCTGCTTTTTTGTGTAAGCGCATGATTTATAAGGAATTATAAGAATGGCGCGGCTCTTGCATTATGCATGGCAAGAGGCACAGACAGGGAGCCCGCGAGCATGGTTCGCAGCACTTACGATGAGATGTACGACGCCCAGGGCGATTGCCGGGCACACTATCGCACCTTCGCCCGCTGGCTGGCCGCCACGCCGGCCGAGCAGCTGGAGCAGCGCCGACGTGAGGCGGACCTGCTGTTCCATCGCGCAGGCATCACCTTCACCCTGTATGGCGACGATCAGGGCACCGAGCGCCTGATTCCCTTCGACACCATCCCGCGCAGCATTCCGGCGAGCGAGTGGCGCACGATCGAGCAGGGCTGCATTCAGCGGGTACGCGCGCTGAACATGTTCCTCAGCGACCTCTATCACGACCAGCGCATCGTCAAGGCCGGGATCGTCCCGGCCGAGCAGGTGCTGGCCAACGAGGGCTACCAGCTGGCGATGCAGGGCATCGACCTGCCGCACAATCTCTACGCGCATATCGCCGGGGTCGATCTGGTGCGCGACGGCGACGGCACCTACTACGTGCTGGAAGACAACCTGCGCACGCCCAGCGGCGTTTCCTACATGCTGGAAAACCGCAAGATGATGATGCGCCTGTTCCCCGAGCTGTTCGCCGGGCAGCGCATCGCGCCGGTCAACCACTACCCGAACCTGCTGCTGGACACCCTGAAGAGCTCCAGCCTGGTGGACCACCCCAGCGTGGTGGTGCTCACCCCCGGCCGCTACAACAGCGCCTACTTCGAGCACGCCTTCCTCGCCCGCGAGATGGGCGTCGAGCTGGTGGAGGGCGCCGACCTGTTCGTGCGCGACGAGCGCGTGTACATGCGCACCACCGCCGGCCCGCAGCCGGTGGACGTGATCTACCGGCGCATCGACGACGCCTTCCTCGATCCGCTGGCCTTCAATCCCGACTCCATGCTCGGCGTGCCCGGCCTGCTGGCGGCCTACCGCAAGGGCAACGTGGTGCTGGCCAACGCCATCGGCACCGGGGTGGCTGACGACAAGTCGATCTATCCCTACGTGCCGGAGATGATCCGCTTCTATCTGGACGAAGAGCCGATCCTGCACAACGTGCCGACCTGGCAGTGCCGCAAGCCGGCCGAGCTGTCCCACGTGCTGGCCAACCTCGAGCAGCTGGTGGTCAAGGAAACCCAGGGCTCCGGCGGCTACGGCATGCTGGTCGGCCCGGCCGCCAGCCAGGCCGAGATCGAGACCTTCCGCGCCCGCCTCAAGGCCAATCCGGCAGCCTACATCGCCCAGCCGACCCTCAGCTTGTCGACCTGCCCGACCTTCGTCGACAGCGGCGTGGCCCCGCGGCACATCGACCTGCGTCCGTTCGTGCTGTCCGGGCGCGAGGTACGCCTGGTCCCCGGCGGGCTGACCCGCGTGGCGCTGCGCGAGGGCTCGCTGGTGGTGAACTCGTCGCAGGGCGGCGGCACCAAGGACACCTGGGTGGTCGAGGAACCGACCGCCGCCCCCGAATCCCGCGAAGTCTGAGCGAGAACCGTCATGCTGAGTCGAACTGCTGCCGATCTGTACTGGATGTCGCGCTATCTGGAGCGCGCGGAAAACATGGCGCGGATGCTGGATGTCAGCCATTCGCTGTCGCTGATGCCGCAGGGCGGGCGCGGCGATGGCCTGGAAGAGCTGGCCATGCCGCTGCTGATCACCGGCACCCTGGACGCCTACCTGGAGCGCCATGGCGAGCTGGACGCCGAGCGCATCCTGCACTTCTTCGCCCTCGACGCCGACAATCCGGCGAGCCTCTACAGCTGCCTGCGTGCGGCGCGGGCCAACGCCCACGCGGTGCGCGGGCGGATCACCGCCGACGTCTGGGAGAACATCAACGCCACCTGGCTGGAGATGCGCCACATCGCCACGCAGTCGCCGGCGAACTTCGGCGCCAGCCATTTCTGCGAGTGGGTCAAGGAGCGCTCGCACCTGTTCCGCGGTGCCACCGAGGGCACCATCATGCGCGGCAACGCCTATCGCTTCATCCGTCTCGGCACCTTCATCGAGCGCGCGGACAATACCCTGCGCCTGCTCGATGCCCGCCACCAGCTGATGGGCGACGAGCCGCTGGGCGACTCCTCGGCGCGTGACTACTTCCAGTGGAGTGCGCTGCTGCGCGCGCTGTCGGCCTACGAGGCGCATGCCGCCCTGTATCGCGGCTCGCCGCGGGTCGCCCAGGTGGCCGAGCTGCTGCTGCTGCGCCCCGAGGTGCCGCGCTCGCTGCGCACCTGCATCGGGGCCCTGAGCCAGATCCTCGCCGAGATTCCCGGCACCAACGGTCGCCCGGCCCAGCGCATGGCCGCCGAGCTGGAGGCGCGCCTGCGCTTCACCGGCATCGAGGAGGTGCTGGAGGAGGGGCTGCAGGCCTGGATTCACGATTACATCCTGCTGGTGCGCCAGCTGGGCAGCGCCGTCCACAGTGCCTATCTGGAGGCCGTATGAAACTTGCCATCCATCACGACACCATCTACCGCTACGCGGACCAGGTGCGGGCCAGCATTCAGTATCTGCGTCTGACGCCGCAGGACAGTCCGCGCCAGCGGGTACTCGACTGGGCGCTTGAGCTGCCGCAGGCGGCCCATCGACAGCGCGACGGCCACGGCAACATCCTCCATGTGCTGACCCTCGATGAACCCCATCAGGCCATCGTCATCAACGCCCACGGCCATGTGGAAATCGACGAGGACTGCGAGAGCGAGAACGATCCGGGCTCGCCGCTGCCCTACCTGCGCAGCACCGCCCTGACGGCGGCCGATGCCGCCCTGCGCGAATTTGCGCGCAGCGTCTGCGGCGCACAGCGCGACCGCCCGGCGCTGATAGATCTGATGGCGCAGTTGTACCAGCGCATGCCGTTCACCCCCGGTGCGACCCGCGTCGAGACCACCGCGGCGCAGGCCTTCGCCCTCGGCGCCGGGGTCTGCCAGGACCACACCCATGTGTTCCTCGCCTGCGTGCGCAGTCTGGGCATTCCGGCGCGCTACGTGTCCGGCTACCTGTGCGCCGCGGGCAGCGAGCGGCTGGTCAGCCACGCCTGGGCGGAGGTCTGGCTCGATGGCGCCTGGTACAGCTTCGACGTGACCAACCAGCTGGCCCGTCCCGAGCGCCATCTCAAGCTGGCGGTCGGCCTCGACTACCTCGACGCCTGCCCGGTACGTGGCATGTGTCGCGGTGGCGGCCAGGAGCAGATGCACGCCCAGCTGCAGGTCATTCCCCAGCAGCAGGAGCAAGTGCAGGAGCAGTGACCGCTCAATGGCTGCGCGGTTGTCCGGCGCCCACGGCGAGTGGGCGCCGCTTCGACCACAGCCGGCGCATCAGCCACTTCTCCAGTTCCACCAGCAGCATGACCGCCAGGCCGCAGGCTGCCACCAGGGTCCAGCCCTGGGCATCCAGCGCCGCAGTGCCGAACAGCGCCTGCAGCGGCGCCCAGTGACTGAACGCCAGCTGCAGCGGCAGCAGCAGGGCAACCATCGCCCAGACCATCGGGTTGTCGCGCAGGCCGAAGCTGGCGGGACCGTGCAGACGGCGGGCGCAAAACAGGTAGCCGGTCTCGCCGGCCACCAGCGCGTTGACCGCCAGGGTGCGGGCGACGTCCAGCGGCAGGCCGAGCTGCTGGGCGTAGAGGAACAGGCCGAGGCTGGCGCCGGTCAGCAGCAGGCCGACGAACAGCAGACGCCACAGCAGTTGTCCGGACAGCAGCGGTTCGGCCGGATCGCGCGGCGGGCGCTGCATCAGGTTGTCCTCGGCTGGCTCGAAGGCCAGCGCCAGCGACAGGGTGACGGCGGTGATCATGTTGACCCAGAGGATCTGCAGCGGGGTGATCGGCAGGGTCAGCCCGAGGGCGATGGCGAACAGCAGCACCAGGGCCTCGCCGGCGCTGGTCGGCAGGATGAACAGGATCGACTTGCGCAGGTTGTCGTAGACCGTGCGACCTTCCTCCACCGCATGGGTGAGGGTGGCGAAGTTGTCGTCGGCCAGCACCATCTGCGCGGCCTCCTTGGCCGCCTCGGTGCCCTTGATGCCCATGGCGATGCCGATGTCGGCGCGCTTGAGTGCCGGGGCATCGTTGACCCCGTCGCCGGTCATTGCCACTCGCTCGCCGCGGGCCTGCAGACGCTCGACCAGGCGCAGCTTGTGCGCGGGGTTGGTACGGGCGAACACCGTGGTGTCGCTCAGCCGCGTATCCAGTGCGGCATCGTCGAGCTGATCGAGATCGGTTCCGGTCAGCGGCATGCCGCCACCCAGGCCCAGCCGCTCGGCGATCACCGCGGCGGTGGCGGCATGGTCGCCGGTGATCATCTTCACCGCGATGCCGGCACTGCGGCATTCGGCGATGGCGGCGATGGCCTCCTCACGCGGCGGGTCGAGCATGCCGACCAGGCCGAGGAGAATGAAGTCGCCCTTGAGGTCGGCGTAGTCCAGCTGGCTCTGCGGTGCCGGCAGTGGGCGCATGGCCAGGCCGATCATGCGCAGGCCGTCGGCCGCGCCCTCGTGCAGGCGGGCATGCCAGGCGCGTGGGTCGAGGCGCTCGGCGTTGCCGTCGCGCAACTGGCGGTTGCACAGTTCGAGCAACCGCTCCGGCGCACCGAACAGGTAGATCAGGCCGTGGCCGGAGTGGTCGTGATGCAGGCTGGCGGTGCAGCGCAGCTCCGGGCTGAACGGAATGCTGTCGACCCGCGGCAGGCGGCTCAGCTCATGGGCGCCATCCAGGCCGAGCTTGCCGGCCAGTGTGAGCAGCGCCGCTTCGGTGGGGTCGCCGCTGATCTGCCAGCCCTCGGCGGCCAGACGCAGGCTGGCGCTGTTGGCGAGCAGGCCGGCACGGGCCAGTTCGAGCAGGTCATCGGCCGGCGGCGGTGCGAGCAGGCAACCTTCGCGGCTGAGGCTGCCGGTCGGTTCATAACCGACGCCGCCGATCTGGTAGCTGTGCGCGGTGGTGAACACCTGCTGCACGGTCATCTCGTTGCGGGTCAGGGTGCCGGTCTTGTCCGAGCAGATCACCGTGACCGCGCCGAGGCTCTCCACCGCCGGCAGGCGGCGGATGATCGCGCGATGGCGGGCCATGCGCTGCACGCCGAGGGCGAGGACGATGGTCAGCACCGCCGGCAGGCCTTCGGGGATCGCCGCCACCGCCAGGCCGACGGCGGCCATCAGCATCTCGCTGGGCGAGTAGTCGCGCCAGAACACGCCGATCAGGAAGGTCAGCGCGGCGAGCAGGAGGATGGCCACGGTGAGCTGCCGGGCGAAGCGCTGCATGTCGGCCAGCAGCGGGGTCTGCAGGCTTTCCACCCGGCTCAGCAGGCCGCTGATGTGGCCCAGTTCGGTCTGCTGGCCGGTGGCCACCACTACGCCGGTGGCGTTGCCGGCACTGACCAGGGTGCCGGAGTAGGCCATGCCGTGGCGGTCGCCGAGGCTGGCGGCGCGGTCGACGGCGGCGCAGTCCTTGTCGGCCGGCAGCGATTCGCCGGTGAGCATGGCCTCGTCGATGCGCAGGTCGCGGCAGTCGATCAGGCGCAGGTCCGCCGGTACGCGGTCGCCGGCTTCGAGCAGGACGATGTCGCCGGGCACCAGCTGTTCGGCCGACAGCGACTGGCTCGCCCCGTTGCGGCGCACCCGGCTGTCGTGGGTCAGCAGCTTGCGGATCGAGCGCATGGCCTGTTCGGCCTTGCCCTCCTGGATGAAGCCGACCAGCGCGTTGATCAGCACCACGCCGAGGATCACCAGCGCGTCCAGCCGGTGGCCGAGCAGCCCTACTAGCAGTGCGGCGCCGAGCAGCACATAGATCAGCAGGTTGTGGAACTGGTGTAGCAGGCGCCTGAACCAGCCCGGCCCGGCGGTCTCCGGCAGGAGGTTGGGACCATACTGGCGCAGGCGCCGCTCGGCCTCTTCGACACTCAGCCCGGCAGCGTGGCTGTGCAGTTGCTCGAGGCACTGTTGGGGGCTGCGTGCGTGCCAGTCCTGTGGCGCTGCCGGGGGCATGGCTGTTCTCCTGGTTGCTGCGGGTCATGCTCTGCGCGGCCGCCGCTCGGCCGGCGCCTCGAGAGTCGAGTATGGGGCTTCAGTTGTCCGTGCGCTCGTAGACGTACGGCTCCATCAGGTCCTGCATGCTGTAGAAGCCGTTGCCCCGCTCCAGCAGGTTCTTGGCGGCGAACAGCACGCCATTGCCGAAGGCCTCGCGGGCGATGGACTCGTGGCTGAGGCGCACGGTCTGGTAGGGAAAGCCGAAGAGGATCTCGTGGCGGCCGACGATGCCGCCGGCGCGGATCGACTTGATGTCGTCGCTGCATTGGTCGAGGGTTTCGGCGATGACCCGGGCGGTGCCGGAGGTTTCCGGCTTGGCTGCGAAGTGCTCCTCGATGATGGCGATATCGGCCTCGGGAGCGATCTGCTTGAGGATCTTCGCCGCCAGGATCAGGAAGTTGATGCCGATGGTGATGTTCGGCGACCAGAGCACCCGGGTGTGCTCGGCCACTGCCCGCAGTTGCGCGACGCGCTCCTCGGGGTACTGGGAAATGGCGCTGATGATGGCGATGCCGCGCTGGCTCGCCGCGCGGGCATACAGGTCGAGGCCGTCGGCGCTGGAGAAGTCGATGATCACGTCGACCGGGTGGCGGTCGAGCAGGCTGTCCATGGCGATCTCGTCGCAGCCGAAGATCAGCGCCGGATTGTCGGAGACCACGCCCAGGCAGTCGGCGGCCGACTTGCGCTCGGGATTGGCCGAGCCGCGGATGACCCACTGCAGCGCAGTGGCGTCGCTTTCGAGCAGAACGGAGGCGACAGACTTGCCTGTGCGTCCAAAACCTATCAATCCAACCTTCAATTTGCATGCCCTCGAGTGTTCGATTGTTGTTGTCCGAATACGCATACTCCCGGGGAAAATGACTGCGCGTTCAATATGTTGTGGGTGGTCCGGGCGGACCGACCGCGTCCCGACCTTACCCCATGCTGGCGCGGTGGGTCCACGCGTCGGGCCGGGGCCAAGGCTGCGTGATGGATGTGACGATTGCGGGACACTGCGCCGCAGCCCCCGAGTTACGGGGGCTGCGGTCTCGTAATATCCCGCAATAAAACCACGGTCTTTGCCGCCTGGCCGCGGCGGCTCGCCCTGCGGGGCGATCCGCAACCTGCTGCAAGCGTGGACGCGCCGGCAATTCGGCGTCGCTCCGCTTTGCCTCGCGGCGCTGGCCCAGTAGGATCAGCGCTTTTCGCGAAGGGAGTACGCGCATGCGCACCCAACTGGACAGCTGCCTGGCGGCCGTCAACCAGGTTCTGCTCGGCAAGGACAAGCAGGTGCGCCTGGCCCTGGCCTGCCTGCTGGCGCGTGGCCATCTGCTGCTGGAGGATCTGCCGGGGATGGGCAAGACCACCCTCAGCCATACCCTGGCCAGGGTGCTGGGCCTCAGTTATCAGCGCATCCAGTTCACCTCCGACCTGCTGCCCGGTGACATTCTCGGCACCTCGGTATTCAATCGGGAAACCGGGCAGTTCATCTTCCATCCGGGGCCGATCTTCGCCGAGCTGGTGCTGGCCGACGAAATCAACCGCGCCACCCCGAAAAGCCAAAGCGCCCTGCTCGAGGCGATGGAGGAGGGGCAGGTGACCATCGAGGGGGCCACGCGGCCGCTGCCCGAGCCGTTCTTCGTCATCGCCACGCAGAACCCCAGCTGCCAGGGCGGCACCTTCGCCCTGCCTGAGTCGCAGCTCGACCGCTTCCTGATGCGCGTGTCGCTCGGCTATCCGGCGCGCAGTGCCGAGAAGGCACTGCTGCTCGGCGAGGCGCGCCGCGACCTGCTGCCGCGTCTGGAACCGATTCTCGACCACGCCGCGCTGGCGCGGATCCAGGCCGAGGTGCCGGGCGTGCATGCCAGCGATGCGGTGATCGACTACGTCCTGCGCCTGGCCGAGGCGACCCGTACCCAGCCGGCCTTTGCCCTTGGCCTGTCGCCGCGCGGCAGCCTGGCGCTGCTCGCCGCGGCGCGGGCCTGGGCGATGCTGGCCGGCCGTGACTACGTGATTCCCGAGGACGTGCAGGCGGTGCTGCCGTCGGTGGCCGGCCATCGCCTGCGCGACCAGGCCGATCCGGCCGGGCACGGCGGCGGTGCGCTGGTGCAGTGGTTGCTGCGCGAAGTGACGCCGTTCTGATGCCCGCCCGCCTGTTTGCCACGCGCTGGCACCGCTGGCTGGAGAAGCGCATTCCGCCGGCCCGCCAGGTGCGTCTGGACCAGCGGCGGATCTTCATCCTGCCCACCCCGCAGGGGTTGATGTTCGGTCTGGCGCTGCTGCTGATGCTGCTGGCGGCGATCAACTACCAGAACAGCCTGGCCTACGGGCTGACCTTCCTGCTGCTGTCGCTGGGCCTGGTCACCATCCTGCACACCTACCGCAACCTGGCCGGCCTGGTGCTGGCCGCGGGCGAGGCGCCGCCGGTGTTCGCCGGCGAGCAGGCCGGTTTTCGTCTGCGCCTGCAGAGCAACGGGCGTGCCCATCGCGGCATAGCCCTGGGTTGGCCCCCGGCGCCGCTGCAGGCGGTGGAGGTCGAGGCCGACGGCAGCAGCGAAATGGAGCTGTTCCTGCCCGCCAGCCAGCGCGGTTGGCTGCGTGCGCCGCGCCTGCGGGTCGAGAGCCGCTTTCCCCTCGGTCTGTTGGTGGCCTGGAGCTGGGTCGACCTGGATCTGGCGGCGCTGGTCTATCCGCGCCCGCTGAGCGGCGAGCTGCCGCCTGCCGGTGGCGGCGTGGCGGACGACGAGGAGCCGGGGATGGCCAGCACGCGCAGCGGCGTCGACGACTTCCAGGGGCTGCGCCCCTACCAGAGCGGCGACTCGCGCCGGCGTCTGCACTGGAAGGCCTGGTCGCGCGGCCAGGGGCTGCTGGTCAAGGACTTCGCCGAGCTGCAGGGGCATGACCTGTGGCTGGACTTCGACAGCCTCGGCGGCGATCGTGAAGCGCGCCTGTCGCTGCTCTGCCACTGGGTCGTCCAGTTGGCCGGTCACGAGCAACCCTTCGGCCTGCGCCTGCCGGGGGTGAGTCGTGCACCCGGTAGCGGCGCGCTGCAGCGCGAGCTGTGCCTGCGCGAGCTGGCGCTGTTCGGCCTGCCGGCCAATCCTGCGGAGGTCCGTCGATGAAGGCTTCGCCGGCGATTCCGCGCATCAGCCTGCTCTGGCTGCTGGTGGCCCAGGCGCTGGTGATCCTGCCGCACCTGGCCCATCTGCCGGGCTGGATAACGGGTCTGTGGCTGGTCTGCGCCACCTGGCGCTTCCAGGTGTTCCGCATGCGCACCAGCTATCCCGGTGGGGTGACCAAGGGCTTCATGCTGCTGGCGGCGGGGGTGGGGGTATACGCCTCGCGCGGTTCGCTGATCGGCCTGGATGCCGGGGTGGCGCTGCTGATCGCCACCTTCGTGCTCAAGCTGGTGGAACTCAAGACCCGCCGCGATGCCCTGGTGCTGGTATTCCTCGGCTTCTTCGCGGTGGTCACCAGCTACCTGTTCGACGATAGCCTGCCGGCCGCGGTGTACAGCCTGCTACCGGTGACCGCCCTGCTGGCGGCGTTGATCGGCCTGCAGCAGAGCGGCCTCAGCGAGCGGCCCTGGCCGACCCTGCGCCTGGCCGCCAGCCTGCTGCTGCAGGCGGTGCCGCTGATGCTGGTGCTGTTTCTGCTGTTCCCGCGGCTGGGGCCGCTGTGGTCGGTGCCCATGCCGGGCGAGCGCGGCACCACCGGCCTGGCCGAGAGCATGAGTCCGGGCGACATCGCCGAACTCAGCCAGTCCTCGGCGCTGGCGTTCCGGGCCAGTTTCGACGGACCTATTCCGCCGCGCCCCGAGCTCTACTGGCGCGCGCTGACCTTCGAACAATTCGACGGTCGGCGCTGGTCGCAACTGCCCGAGCCGCCGCGCACCGAGCCGGACTGGCAGGCGGAGGGGCCGGCGCTGTCCTACAGCATCGTCATGCAGCCGAGCGGCCAGCCCTGGCTGTTCGCCCTGGATACCGCGCGCACGGAGCTGGAGCAGACCCGGCAGATGGGCGACTTCCGTCTGCAGCGGCGCCGGCCGGTGGAGCAGAGCCTGCTCTACGACGTGACCTCATGGCCGCAGGCCCGCCGCGAGCCGCAGGCCAGTCCGCGCCTCGGTGCCGCCCTGCAGCTGCCGGCCGACGGCAACCCGCGGGCGCGGCGCTGGGCGGCGCAGCTGCGCCAGCGCCACGGCGAGAATCCGCAGGCGCTGGTCGACGAGCTGCTCGGCCACTTTGCCCGCGAGGCGTACTTCTACACCCTCAAGCCGCCGCTGGCCGGTGCCGACACCGTCGACCACTTCCTGTTCGACAGCCGGCGGGGCTTCTGTGCCCACTATGCCGGGGCGATGACCTTCGTCCTGCGCGCGGCCGGCATTCCGGCGCGGGTGGTGGCCGGCTATCAGGGCGGCGAGCTGAATCCGGCCGGCAACTACGTGTTGGTGCACCAGTTCGATGCCCACGCTTGGGTCGAGTACTGGCTGCCGGAGCGTGGCTGGGTCAGCGTCGACCCGACCTTCCAGGTCGCCCCCGAGCGCATCGAGCAGGGCCTGGAGCAGGCGCTGCCGGCCGAGGATGCCTTCCGCGCCGGGACCGCGCTGTCGCCGATCCGTTACCGGCATGTCGCCTGGCTGAATTCGCTGCGTCTGTCCTGGGACAGTCTCAACTATGCCTGGCAGCGCAAGGTGCTCGGCTACCAAGGCGAGGCGCAGCTCGAACTGCTCAAAGGCTGGCTGGGCCAGGTGGATGCCAGCCGGGTGGCGCTGCTGCTGGTCGCGGCGGCTGCGCTGCTGCTCGGCGGCCTGGCCTTGCTGCTGCTCAAGCCGTGGCAGCGCGAGCATGACCCGCTGCTGCGGCTCTACCAGCGCTTCGAGCGCCTGCTGGCGCGCCATGGCCTGCGCCGCGAGGGTGGCGAGGGGCCGCTGGCGTTCGCCGCGCGGGCCGCCGCGGCGCTGCCGGCGCAGGCGCGGGAGATCGACGCCTTTGCCCAGCGGTTCGCCTGGCAGCGCTATGCCGGCACGGCCGCCGACCTCGCCGCGCTGCGCCGGGCGCTCAAGCAGCTGCGGCGCAAGCTGCCGCGGCGAGGCTGGTGGGGCGCCGGCGCGCTCGTCCGTGGCCCCCGCCGTGAGGTCTGAGCCGCGCGGTGCCTGGACTGCTTCGCGGTGGCGGCGGCAGGCGCCTGCTATGCTCGGCGCTGAAGCGGATCAACCCCTTGCGGAGGAAACTCAATGGCGGCACTGGCCAATCGGCTGATCGCGCGCTTCATTACCCTGGAGGTGGCCCTGCTGGCGACCGGGGCGCGGCTGGCGGCCGCTACCGACGCAGAAGCCTTGCACGACCTGCGCATCGCCGTGCGGCGCCTGCGCAGCCTGCTGCGGCCGCTGCGCGGCCTGCCAGGCGTCGACACCCTGGAGGCGGCCACCGCCGAGGTCGGGCGGCTGAGCAGTCCGCTGCGCGATCTGGAAGTGCTGATCAGTGAGCTGGAGCATCACGGCCTGCACAGGCCCGCGATGGCGCGCCGGCAGATCCTCGAGCAGGGCTATCAGGCCCTGCTCGCCGGTCCGGCGCTGCCCCATCTGCAGCAGTGCCTGACCCAGTGGCCCGGGTTGCTGCGCGAGGTGGAGCGCGAAGGGCTGCTCAAGGGCATGGAGAAGAAGTTGCACCGCCGGCTGCTGCGCCAGCAGCAGGCGCTGCAGACGGCGCTGGCCGACCCGGCGCACGACCGCCATCGTCTGCGCCTGCTGGTCAAGCGCGTGCGCTACGCCGCCGAGGTCTGGCCGCATCAGCTGTCCGCGCCGCCGGCTGCCCTCAAGGCTGCGCAGTCGGCGCTGGGCGACTGGCACGACCATCTGCAATGGTGCCTGCGAGCCGGCGACGAAGCCGACCTGCAGCCCTGCCTGGTGCGTTGGCAGCGCGAGCTGGCGGCCGCCGAGGTCGAGGCGGATGCGGTGCTGCTGCAGCTGCAGGAGGCACTGGGCGCGGCGGACAGCGTCTGCTGATCGCCGTGCCCGCGAGCATTGAGAGCTAAGCCAGCTCCGGCAGGCCGAAGAACGCTCGGGCGCAGGCCGTGCTGTGTGCCGCCAGGATTTCCGGCGTCTCGTGGCGATGGCGCGCGACCTCGTTGAGCACCTCGATCAGGAAGGCCGGCTCGTTGTGACCGTGCTTGGGGCGTGGCCGCAGGGTGCGCGGCAGCAGGTAGGGGGCATCGCTTTCCAGCATCAGCCGGCCGGCCGGAATCTCGCGCACCAGTGGGTGGAGGTGGCTGCCGCGGCGCTCGTCGCAGATCCAGCCGGTGATGCCGATATGCAGGTCGAGGTCGAGGTAGGCGTACAGCGCGCGCTTCTCGCCGGTGAAGCAGTGCACCACCGCGGCCGGCAGACGGTCGCGGAACTCGCCGAGGATCGCCAGCAGGCGCTCGCTGGCCTCGCGCTCGTGGAGGAACACCGGGCGGCCCAGCTCGCAGGCCAGCGCCAGTTGCTCCTCGAGCGCGCGCTCCTGCTGGGGCCTGGGCGAGAAGTCGCGATTGAAATCCAGCCCGCATTCACCCACTGCACGCACCTGCGGCTCGCCCAGCAGGTCGCGCAGCCGACGCGCACTGTCGCTGTTCCACTGGCTGGCCTCGTGGGGGTGCAGGCCGGCGGTGGCGAACAGACGGCGGCCTTCGGGGTCGAACTGCCGGCACAGTTCCAGTGCCGCTTCGCTGTCGTCCGGCGAGGTACCGGTGAGCACCATCTGGCAGACGTCGGCGGCATAGGCGCGTTGCAGAAAACCTTCGCGGTCTTTGGCGAATGAGGCATGGGTCAGATTGACGCCGATGTCGATCAGCTGCATGGTGCTGCACCCGTATTCTGGCCGAATGCCCTGGAAGGGAATTCGAGATTGACGAAAAAGAGCTTATTTAACCGCAACCTGGCTGCCCGATGCAGCGGCTTTGTCGAGCGTTGTGCCGCGACGCTGCCCGTCCTGATGCTGCTGGGGTGCCTGCTGGCGCTGCTGCCGCAGGGCGCCAGTGCGCGTCTGGCCGGCCCGCCGGAAGGCTGGGCGCCGGGCGAGACGACTCGCGATCTGGCCGCCGTGCGTGCCAGCGGCCAGCTGCGCGTGCTGGTCAACCAGAGCCGCAACAGCTCCGGCGAGGTGCGCGGCGAGCCGATTGGCATCGAGTATCGGCGTCTGCGCGCCTTCGAGCAGTACCTCAATCGCAACGCCCGCGACGGTCGCGAGGTGCGCCTGAAGCTGATCCCGCTGCCCAAGGAGCAGTTGCTGCCGGCGTTGCTGCGTGGCGAGGGCGATCTGGTCGCGCCGGGCGAGCTGCTGCCGGTGCGCCGCGGCATGGCGGTGCGCGCCAGCACGCCGATCCTGCGCGATGTGCCGCTGGTGGTGGTGGCGCGCCAGGGCAACCGCCGCTATCAGCGTCTCGAGCAACTGGCCGGCCGCAGCCTGGCGCTGCCGGCGGGCAGCGCCGCACGCGATGCCTTGCTGAAGGTCAATGCCGGCTTGAAGACGCCGATCGTCGCCGACTGGCAGGACCCCAGCCTGGCCGTGGAGGATGTGCTGGAGCTGGTGCACGCCGGCATCCTGCCGATGACCGCGGTCGAACTGCCGATTGCCGAGCGCTGGGCCAAGGTACTGCCGAAACTGCGCATCGAGCGCCACCTGCAACTGACCGACCAGGGTGACATGAGCTGGTTCGTGCAGCGTGCGGCGCCCAACCTGCGCGCCAGCGTCGACCGCTTCCTGCGCGGCTACCGCGCCCCGGCCGATCAGGATGCGGCCTTCCTGCGGGTCTATCGGCGCCTGTACAAGGTCCACTATCCCCTTGGCCGTCTCGAGCGCCAGCGTCTCGAGCGGGTGCGTCCGGTGCTGATGCAGCATGCCCGGGCGCAGTCGCTGGACTGGCTGCTGCTGGCGGCGCTGGCGTTCAAGGAGTCGACCCTCAATCCGGCCGCCCGCGGGGCTGGCGGGGCCACGGGGCTGCTGCAGGTCACGCCGGCGGCGGCGCGCAACGTCGGGGTGGGCAATGCCGCCAGTCTCGACGGCAACGTGCAGGCCGGGGCGAAGTATCTGGCGATGATCCGCCGACGCTATTTCGCCAGCGCCCAGTTCAACGAGCGCGAGCGCATGGCCTTTGTCCTCGCCGCCTACAACCTGGGCCCGCAGCGCGTGCAGCGTCTGCGCGCCGAGGCCCGCAGGCGCGGGCTCAATCCCAACCAGTGGTTCTTCCAGGTCGAGCGGCTGGCCGCCGAGCGCTTCGGCATGGGCGTGGTCAGCTACGTCAGCAGCGTCAACAAGTACCATCTGGCCTTCGCCCGCGAGCGCTATCGTCTGGAACCTTGATCGATCTGGTTTTTCGATCGGTTACGCCGGGGGTTTGCGCTGTTCGTTTCGGGTTTCTCGGCTAGATTCTCTTCATCACCTGCCTGAAGAGAATCCTGTCATGAATGCGTTCTGTGCCTCCCTGATGTCCACCCGCGGCGGCTACGGCCTGACCGTGCTGCGCGTGGTGATCGGCTTGACCTTCATGGCCCACGGCGCCCAGAAGCTGTTCGGCTGGTTTGGCGGTGGCGGTCTGGCCGGTGTCGGTCAGTGGATGGAGTCGATCGGTCTGGCCCCGGGTTACCTGATGGCGCTGCTGGCCGGCAGCGGCGAGTTCTTCGGCGGCCTGGCGCTGGTCATCGGCCTGCTGGTGCGCCCGGCGGCTGCGGTGCTGGTCGTGGTCGCGCTGGTGGCGATCTTCAGCGTGCACTGGGTCAACGGCTTCTTCATGAGCAACAACGGCTACGAATACGCCTTGGCGCTGCTGGCGGCCTGCGTGGCGCTGCTGCTGGAGGGCGCCGGCAAGCTGTCGTTTGACGAGGTGCTCGCGCGTGCCTGCTCCAGCCGCTGAAGCGGGCGCTCAGGGATAATCGATCTCGACCACGTACCAGGTGCGCTCGCCGGTCGGTGTGTGCACCTGTACTTCGGCGTCCAGCGCCTTGCCGACCAGGGCGCGGGCCAGCGGCGAGTCGATGCTGATCAGGTTGAGCTTGAGGTCGAACTCGTCGGGGCCGACGATGCGATAGCGGGCGGTTTCGCCGTCCTCGTCCTCGAGGGTGACCCAGGCGCCGAAGTAGACCTTGCCGGGATCGCTCGGCCGCTCACTGATCACCTTGAGGTTCTCCAGGCGCTTGCGCAGAAAGCGCACCCGACTGTCGATCTCGCGCAGCATCTTCTTGCCGTAGGTGTACTCGGCGTTCTCGGAACGATCGCCCTGGGCGGCCGCCTCGCTGACCGCCTGGGTGACCTGCGGACGGCGCACGTTCCACAGCTCGTGCAACTCGGCGCGCATGCGTGCCTCGCCCTCGGGGGTGATCAGCGGGGTGCCGGCGGTACGCGGCGGACGGTAACGGCTCATCGGGCATTCATCCAGCAAGGCGGGTGGTAGGCAGGTTCAGGTTTCGCGCAGCACGGCGAGCGGGCTGGCATTCAGGGCGCGGCGGGTGCCGAGCAATCCTGCGCCGCCGACCAGCAGCGCGCCGATCAGCGGCAGCAGAAGCAGGGATGGGTGCGGCTGCCAGGACAGGTCGAACACCAAGCGGTAGAGCAGGGCGCTGGCCACTTCGCAGCCCAGCGCCGCGAGCAGGCCGCTGCCGGCGCCGAGCACGGCGAACTCGTTGCGGCGGGCGCGGACCAGCAGTCCGCGTTCGGCACCGAGGGCGCGCAGCAGGGCGCCTTGGCGGATACGCTCGTCCAGCGTCGCCTGCAGGCCGGCGAACAGCACCGCGAGGCCGGCCGCGAGCACGAACAGCAGCACGTATTCGACCGCCAGGGTCACCTGGCCCAGGATGCTGCGCAGCTGGGCGAGCACCGCGTCGACCTGCAGCAGAGTGACTGCCGGGAAGGCGCGCGCCAGCTCGACCAGCGCGCGCTCGGAGCCTGGTGGCAGGTAGAAGCTGGTGAGGTAGGTGGTCGGCAGGTCGGCGAGGATGCGTGGCTCGAAGATCATGAAGAAATTCGGCTGGAAATTGTCCCAGTTGACGCTGCGCAGGCTGCTCACCCGTGCCTCCACCTCCTGCCCGGCGATGCTGAAGACGAGGCGATCACCCAGGCCGACGCCGAGGCGTTCGGCCAGCTCGGCCTCCATCGACACGGCCGGGCCATGGTCGGCTGGCAGGCCGTCCCACCACTGACCGGCGAGCAGCTGATTGTCCTGCGGCAGGCTGGCCGACCACGTCAGGCTGAGGTCGCGGCGTACCGCGCGGTCGCCGCGGGTTTCCTGGTCGACCCGAGTCTGCCACGGCTCGCCGTTGATGCTGAGCAGCCGCCCGGGGACGACCGGATAGAGCGTGGCGGGCTGCGGCGACAGCTCGGCGATACGTGCGGCGAAGGCCTGTTCCTCGGCGGGCAGGATGTTCAGGGCGAAGTGGTTGGGCGCCTGCTCGGGGAGCTGCGCGTGCCAGTTGTCCAGCAGTTCGCTGCGCAGCATCACGGCCAGGGCCATGGCCAGCAGGATCAGGCCGAAGGCCAGCGACTGCCCGGCGGCCGCCAGCGGATGGCGGAGCAGCTGGCCTAGACCCAGGCGCCAGGTCAGCCCGGCGTTGGCCAGCAGGCCGCGCAGGCCGCGCAGGGCCAGCAGCCACAGGCCGCCGAACAGCAGGCAGGCAACCAGGCCGCCGCCGAGCAGGGCGAGGGTCAGCAGGATCTCCAGACTCAGCCACCACATGATCAGGGCCAGCGCCAGCAGGGCGCAGGCGTAGACCAGCCAGCTGGCCAGGGGCAGCGGCAGCAGGTCGCGGCGCAGCACGCGCAGCGGCGGCACCCGGCCCAGGGCGGCCAGCGGCGGCAGGGCGAAGCCGGCCAGCGCCACCAGGCCGGTGGCCATGCCGACCAGCGCCGGCAGCAGGCCGCCGGCGGGGATCTCGTCCGGCAGCAGTCCACCGAGCAGGTAGAACAGGCCGAACTGCGCCAGCCAGCCGAGCAATGCGCCGGCCAGGCTGGCGAACAGGCCGAGCAGCAGCAGTTGCAGGCCGAACAGCAGCAGCGCCTCGCGGCGCGACAGGCCGAAGCAGCGCAGCATGGCGCTCAGGTCGTAGCGCCGACTGGCGAAGCGTGCGGCGGACAGGGCGACGGCAACCCCGGCGAGCAGTACGGCGACCAGGCTGGCCAGGCCCAGATAGTGTCCGGCGCGGTCGAGGGCGCCGCCGATCTGGCGGCTGCCGTCGCGAGCGTCCTGCAGGCGCTGGTGGGCGGCCAGGCCGGGCTCGATAGCGCGGCGATAGGCGGCCAGCGCGGCGGGCTCGCCGCGCCACAGTTCGCGGTAGCTGACCCGACTGCCGGGCTGGACCACCCCGGTGCTGTCCAGGTCGGCCAGGTTGATCAGCACCCGCGGGGTCAGGCTGTAGAAGTCGCCGGCGCGATCGGGCTCGTAGGTCAGCACCCGGGTCAGGCGCAGCGGCTGGCGACCGATCTCGATCGAGTCGCCGATCGCCAGGTCCAGCGCCACCAGCAGGCGCGCCTCGACCCAGGCCTCGCCGGGCGCCGGGCGTCCGCCGGGCGTCTCGGCGGCGAAGGGGCGCTCGGCGCTCCTCAGCTGGCCGCGCAACGGGTAGGCCTCGTCCACTGCCTTGACGCTGGCCAGCTGGATGGCCTGGTCGGTGGCGACCACGCTGGAAAACTCCACGGCACGGGCGTGCGCCAGGCCCTGCTGGCGGCCGGCGGCGATCTGCTCGGCAGCGGCGGGGGCGCTGCCGCGCAGCACCAGGTCGGCGGCGAGGAATTCGCCGGCCTGCAGCAGCATGGCGCCATTCAGACGGGCGCTGAAATAGCCGATGGCACTGCTGGCCGAGACGGCGATCAGCAGAGCGAAGAACAGCACGCGCAGTTCGCCGCTGCGCGCCTCGCGCAGCAACTGGCGCAGGCTCAGCTGGAGCAGGCGGGTAAGCGGCAGGGTGCGCATGTCAGGCCTCCGTGGCGACCAGGCGCCCAGCTTCCAGGCGGATCTGCTGCTGGCAGCGGGCGGCCAGGCGGGCGTCGTGGGTAACCAGCACCAGGGTGGTGCCGCGCTCGCGGTTGAGCTCGAACAGCAGTTCGGTGATGCGCTCGCCGGTGAGGCTGTCTAGATTGCCGGTGGGTTCGTCGGCAAACAGGATGTCCGGCTCGCCGACGAAGGCACGGGCAATCGCTACCCGCTGCTGCTCGCCACCGGACAGCTGGCGTGGGTAGTGGCCGAGGCGCTGGCCGAGACCGACCCGCTCCAGCAGGTTGCGCGCGCGTTCGCGGGCCTCGCCGCAGCCGGCCAGCTCCAGCGGCAGCATGACGTTTTCCAGCGCGGTGAGGCTGTCGAGCAGCTGGAACGACTGGAACACGAAGCCGACGTGTTCGGCGCGCACGCGGGCGCGCTGGTCCTCATCGAGATGGGAGAGGACATGGCCGGCCAGCAGCACGTCACCGCTGCTGGGGCGGTCGAGGCCGGCGAGCAGGCCGAGCAGGGTGGATTTGCCCGAGCCGGAGCGACCGACGATGGCCAGGCTGTCGCCGCGGCCGAGCTGCAGGGATAGATCGTCGAGGATGGTCAGCTCGCCTTCCGCGCTGCCGACCACTTTGCTAAGGTTCTGCGCGGCAAGAATGCTGCTGTTCATGGAGAATCCGATGCGTATCTGGTTGTTGCGCGGCTGTCTGGGCCTGCTGTTGCTGGCCCAGAATGCGACGGCGGGAACCTTGCTGGTCGTTGGCGATAGTATCAGTGCGGCTTTCGGCCTGGAAACCCGCGATGGCTGGGTCAGCCTGCTGGCCGAGCGTCTGCAACGGGAGGCTCCGCAGTGGCAGGTGGTGAACGCCTCGGTGAGCGGCGACACCAGTGCCGGCGGGCTCTCCCGCCTGCCGGCGCTGCTCGATGCGCATGCGCCACAGCTGGTGCTGATCGAGCTGGGCGGCAACGACGGCCTGCGTGGCCAGCCGCCTGTGCAATTGCAACAGAATCTTGCGGCTATGATTGCGCAGAGCCGCGCGGCCGGGGCAGAGGTGCTGCTGCTGGGCATGAGGCTGCCGCCCAACTACGGCCCGCGCTATACCCGCGCCTTCGAGCAGGCGTACGTCGAGCTGGCCGAGCGCGAGCAGGTGCCGCTGGTGCCGTTCTTCCTCGAGGGCGTGGGGGGCGTCGACGGCATGGTGCAGGCCGACGGCATCCATCCGACGGCCGCCGCCCAGCCGATTCTGCTGGAAAATCTCTGGCCGACGCTGCAACCGCTGCTGTGAGGCTTTTCCCGCCCGAGGCTTTCGGCTAAGGTTGCGCGCCGCGCCGCCCCGGAGCCATTGATGTCGCGCCATTCCTGGTCCCTGTACGCCTACCGGCTGCTTGTTCCCGACGAGCAGCTGGACCTGTTCGCTTGTCAGGAGGCGCGCATGCACCTGGTCGCCCGGCAGCTGGAGCTGGACGATCCGGGCGATCACACCCTGTGCGGCAGCCTGTTGCCGGCCCATCCGTTGTGGCAAGCGCTGGACAAGACCGCACTGAAGGATCGTCGCCTGTGCTCGGCCTGCCTGCAGCGCCTGCGTGCCGACCGTCATGGCTTGCCGCGCGACTGGCCGTTGCGCTGAGGTTTCCCCTGCTTTTGCCGGGGGTGTACAATTAATGACCGTTAAAATTGCTCAGGTATCGCCGATGTTCACCCGTGTTGTTGCCGTTCGCCCCATGCTGGCCAGCCTGGCCGCACTGCTGCTGGCTGCACCCGCCGGCGCGCTCGAACTGCCTCTGCCGCCGCCCGGTGAGGATGTTGTCGGCCAGGTCCGGGTGATCAAGGCCAAGTACGAGGACACCTTCGCCGACATCGGCACGGCCAACGACCTCGGCTATCTGGAAATGGTCGCTGCCAATCCGGGCGTCGATCCCTGGCTGCCTGGCGAGGGAACCGATATCGTCCTGCCGACCCGCTTCGTGCTGCCGCCAGGACCGCGTGAAGGCATCGTGATCAACCTGGCCGAGTACCGCATGTACTACTACCCCAAGGGTCAGAACGTGGTGCATACCTTCCCGATGGGGATCGGCCGCGAAGGCTGGGGCTCGCCGATCGCCAGCACCACCATCACCGGGAAGTTTCCGAATCCGACCTGGACGCCGCCAGCGTCGATCCGCGCCGAGCATGCCGCGGACGGTGACATTCTGCCGGCGGTGTTCCCGCCGGGACCGGACAATCCGCTGGGCCCATTCAAGTTCACCCTGGGTACGCCGGGTTACCTGATCCACGGTTCGAACAAGAAGTTCGGCATCGGCATGCGTGTCAGTCATGGCTGCTTCCGCATGCTCAACCACAACGTGCTGGAGCTGGCGAAGATGGTGCCGGTCGGCACGTCGGTGCGGATCATCAACGAGCCGTACAAGTTCGGCGTAGCGGGCGGCAAGGTCTACCTCGAGGCCCACACGCCGCTGGACGATCACGGCGACCCCTCGGTGGTCGACAAGCACACCGAAGTGATCAATACCCTGCTCAAGCGCGATGACCTGAAAGACAGCATGCGTCTGGACTGGGAGGTGGTGCGCGAGGTGGTCGCCGCCGAGGATGGCCTGCCGGTGGAGATCGCCCTGTCGCGAGAGGAGCTGGCCAGCGCGGTAACGCACTAAGCCGTTGCTGGTTGGAAAAGCCCGCTGTGGCCAGGCTGCAGCGGGCTTTTTATTGCCTGAGCGCTGGGCAACTACTCTATGGGCGTTGTTGCCAGGCAATAAAAAAGCCGACCCTCGCGGGTCGGCTTCTGCAAATGCAAGGTCGTGAAACCTATTACTTGCGGCTGGCTTTTTCCAGCATGCGCAGGGCGCGCTCGTTGGCTTCGTCAGCGGTCTGCTGAGCCTTCTGAGCAGCTACCAGAGCTTCGTCGGCCTTGCGGTAGGCTTCGTCGGCACGAGCCTGAGCGCGGGCAGCGGCGTCTTCGGTAGCGGTCAGACGGGCTTCGGTTTCTTTGGACATGCTGCTGCAACCGGTAGCCAGGATGGCGGCCAGGGTCAGAGCGGAAATTTTCAGAACGTTGTTCATCGTGTTCCCCTTAAGGTGGACTTTCCATGATGCAATCTCCCTTACGGGAAATCGGCTGGGTTATATAGTACGCATTACTTTTAGTAAGTAAACGTGTCGAGTGCAAGGCGAGTGGAATTTTTTATGTTTTGTTATGTGCTTGATCGCGGATCTGTTTAAAAAACAATCAGTCGACTGCTCCTCGTGGGGGCACTTGTTCGGACTCCGGTTGTCCAATCGGCGTGATCCGCGCCGTTGAAGAGGGATGCTCGGGGCGCTACAGACTTTGGACAGGGCCTGGCAGGCTTTGCTAATGTTCCCTATTCCGGCAGACAGTTTTATGGCTATCGTCGCTGAACTGGACGGCGGTTGCGCAGTGCAAGGGGAGACGCGTGATGAACAAGTCACTGCCCATTCGGCATGATCAGGTTGGCAAGCAGTTCGAGGTGACGGTGGATGGCTGTCGTGCCTACCTGTCCTACATGGACCTGGGCAAGCAGACCATCGACATCTACCGCACCTTCGTGCCCGATGCCCTGCGCGGGCGTGGCGTGGCGGCGGCGCTGACCGAGCAGGCGCTGCAGTTCGCCGAAGGCAAGGGGTATACCGTGATTCCTTCCTGCTCCTATGTGGAGCGCTATCTGGAGCGTCGCCAGCGTAGCGTCGAGCGTCAGGAGTAGGGCGGATCAACCAACAAAAAGCCGGGCGAATGCCCGGCTTTTTGTTGTCTGCATGGTCGCTCAGCCACGCTTGCGCTTGGGCAGGACGTCCTTGAGCTTGGCGTGCATGCTGCGCAGGGTCTTTTCCGTGCTGTCCCAGTCGATGCAGGCATCGGTGATGGACACGCCATACTTGAGGTCGCAGAGGTCCTTCGGAATCGACTGGCTGCCCCAGCCCAGGTGGCTTTCCACCATCAGGCCGATGATCGAGTTGTTGCCCTCGAGGATCTGGTTGGCGACGTTTTCCATCACCAGCGGCTGCAGAGCCGGGTCCTTGTTGGAGTTGGCGTGGCTGCAGTCGACCATGATGTTCGGGCGGATGCCGGCCTTGGTCAGTTCCTGCTCGCACAGGGCGACGCTGACCGAGTCATAGTTCGGCTTGCCGTTGCCGCCGCGCAGGACCACGTGGCCGTAGCGGTTGCCCTTGGTGGTGACGATCGACACCTGGCCCTGCTGGTTGAGGCCGAGGAAACGGTGCGGGCTGGAAACCGACTGCAGGGCGTTGATCGCCACGGTCAGGCTGCCGTCGGTGCCGTTCTTGAAGCCGACTGCCGAGGACAGGCCGGAGGCCATTTCGCGGTGGGTCTGCGATTCGGTGGTGCGCGCGCCGATGGCCGACCAGCTGATCAGGTCCTGCAGGTACTGCGGGGAGATCGGGTCGAGGGCTTCGGTGGCGGTCGGCAGGCCCATCTCGGCCAGATCGCAGAGCAGCTTGCGGCCGATGTGCAGGCCGTCCTGGATCTTGAAGGAGTCGTCGAGGTAGGGGTCGTTGATCAGGCCCTTCCAGCCGACGGTGGTGCGCGGCTTTTCGAAGTACACGCGCATGATCAGGAACAGGGAGTCGGAAACCTCGGCAGCCAGCACCTTGAGGCGCTCGGCGTACTCGTGGGCGGCCTTGATGTCGTGGATCGAGCAGGGGCCGACCACCACGAACAGGCGGTGATCCTTGCCGTCGAGAATGTCGCGCACCACTTGGCGGCCGTGGCTCACGGTCTGGCGGGCGGTTTCGGTGAGGGGCAGTTCGTGCTTGAGCTGGTCGGGGGTGATCAGCGCCTCGTTGGAGGCGATGTTAAGGTCGTCGATCGGTAAATCAGCCATCGTGTTACTACTCGTCAGGTCACGGATGCCGTCCGCCAGCCAGGCCCGTGGCGGAGCGCAGCAATATGGGGCAACGGGATGCCTGAACCTTAACGCTTTAGGCCGCCGCTTCACAATAAAGACTTGCAGTTTTTCCGGGGTTGGCCGCAGCCGTTCGGCCGCTTTATTGCCATGCATCAGTGTGCGATCAGCGGTGGTTTTCTGCGCGAGTGGCTTGCCTACGCCGGCACGGCCCATGGATAGTGCGCGATCGCTATTGTTGAGGAGCATTGCCATGAGCGAATCCGCTCGCCCGCGCATCGGCATCATCGGTACCGGTGCCATCGGTGGATACTACGGCCTGATGCTGGCTCGCGCCGGTTTCGAGGTGCACTTCCTGCTGCGTAGCGAGTACGCGGCGGTGGCTCGCGAGGGCCTGCGTGTGCGCCATGCCCAGCTCGGCGAGCTGCATCTGCCCAAGGTCAATGCCTGGCAGGATGCGGCCGCGATGCCGGTCTGCGACTGGCTGCTGGTCGGCGCCAAGACCACCAGCAATGGCGAGTTGGCGCCGCTGATTGCCCAGGTCGCCGCGCCAGGGGCCAAGGTGGTGCTGCTGCAGAACGGCCTGGGCGTGGAGGATGCGTTGCGTCCGCTGCTGCCCGACTCGCTGCACCTGCTCGGCGGCTTGTGCTTCATCTGTGCCCATCGCGAGGCGCCGGGCGTGGTGGTCCACCAGTCCCAGGGCGTGTGCAACCTGGGCTACCACAGCGGTCCGGCCCTGGCGGGTGAGCGTCTGGCGCTGCTCGAGCAGGGCGTGGCCTGGCTGCGCGAGGCAGGCATCGAGTCCAGCGTGCTTGCCGATCTCAACCAGGCGCGCTGGCAGAAACTGGTATGGAACATCCCCTACAACGGTGTCTCGGTGCTGCTTGGCAGTTCCACGCGGCCGCTGATGGCCAATGCCGACAGCCGCGCGCTGCTGCAGTCGCTGATGCAGGAAGTGGTCGATGCCAGCCTGGCCTGCGGCTACACGCTGCCGGACAACTACCCGCAGAAGCTGCTGGCCTACACCGACCGCATGCCCGACTACCTGCCGAGCATGTACCACGACTTCGCCCAGCAGCGCCCGGCCGAGCTGCCGGCGCTCTACGCAGCACCGCTGGCCGCGGCGACTGCGGCGGGTGTCGAGATGCCGCGGGTGCGCATGCTGTATCAGGCGCTGTCTTTCCTGCAGGCTGCGGGCAGGCGATAGGAAGGAAGCCGGTATGGCCGGCGCGCGGTGCTGTTCAGGTCGCTCGCGTGCCTCCCGGCGGGGCCGGCGAGTGATCGTTAAACGCCTGCTACGCTGAGTAGGAAACACAGCCCCCGCCAACGGAGGCCTGATGATCCGCTCGATTCTCTACGCCACCGATCTCGGTCTGTTCGCGCCTTACGTGCTGCAGCATGCGCTGTTGCTGGCGCGTGCCCATGGCGCCGATCTCTATGTCCTGCATGTGGTCGAGCCGCTCGGCTTGTTCGCCGAGTCGGTTCTGCAGACCCATCTGGACGAGGCTACCCTCACTGATCTGCAGGCTAACGGGCTGGACAGCGTGATGGTGAGCATCGAGCAGCGGGTGTTCGAAGGCTTCTGTGACGAGTTGCGGGAAAGCGAAGAGGACTCGCTGCCGATCCGGGCCGTGCGGGTACTGCTCGGCGACCCGCCACAGATGATTCTGCAGGAGGCCCAGGATCTGGGCGTCGAGCTGATCGTGATCGGCTCGCACAGCCAGAGCATGGGAGCCGGTTCGGCGCTGGGGCGCACCTGCATGCGGCTGCTGCAGCAGGCTCGGGTGCCGGTCTATCTGGTGCCGATCATTCCGGAGGGTAGCGGCTGTTGAGTGAAAGCATACAAAAAGGCCATTTTAATCTAAGATCAAAAATAGACCATGGATATGGTTATAAAAGATAAGGGCTGCAGTGGGCAGCCTTCGGCCTAATTCCCGTTTCGAGGATTTTTCATGAAGCTTCAGCAACTGCGTTACATCTGGGAAGTGGCGCATCATGAACTGAATGTTTCGGCCACCGCCCAGAGTCTGTATACCTCGCAGCCCGGGATCAGCAAGCAGATCCGCCTGCTGGAGGACGAGCTGGGGGTCGAGGTCTTCGCCCGCAGTGGCAAGCATCTGACCCGGGTGACGCCGGCGGGCGAGCGGATCATCACCACGGCCGGGGAAATCCTGCGCAAGGTCGAAAGCATCAAGCAGATCGCCCAGGAGTTCTCCAACGAGAAGAAGGGCACGCTGTCGATCGCCACCACCCACACCCAGGCGCGCTATGCCTTGCCGGGAGTGATCAGCGCCTTCATCAAGCAATATCCGGAGGTGGCCCTGCACATGCATCAGGGCTCGCCGACGCAGATTGCCGAGATGGCTGCCGATGGCACCGTGGACTTCGCCATCGCCACCGAGGCGATGGAGCAGTTCGGCGATCTGGTCATGATGCCCTGCTACCGGTGGAACCGCTGCGTGATCGTCCCCCAGGGCCATCCGCTGACGCGCCTGCCGAAGCTGACCCTGGAGGCGCTGGCCGAGCATCCCCTGGTGACCTACGTGTTCGGCTTCACCGGTCGCTCCAAGCTCGACGAGGCCTTCAGTCATCACGGTCTCGAGCCCAAGGTGGTCTTCACCGCCGCCGATGCCGACGTGATCAAGACCTACGTGCGCCTGGGGCTGGGGGTGGGCATTGTCGCGCGCATGGCCATCGATCCGGTGCTCGACCAGGACCTGGTGATGCTGGATGCCAGCGAACTGTTCGAGCCCAGCGTGACCAAGATCGGCTTCCGTCGCGGCACCTTCCTGCGCGGCTTCATGCTGGACTTCATCGAGCGCTTTGCGCCGCACCTGACCCGCGAGCGGGTGGCCGAGGCGGTGCAGTGCCGCAACAAGTCCGAGCTGGAAGAGCTGTTCGTGGATGTGCAGCTGCCCACCTGCTGAGCAGGCGCTAGGCATAAAAAAGCCCGACCAGCGGTGGTCGGGCTTTTTTCGTCTGCGCCCGGGCGAGGCGTTTAACGCTGCGGGCGCAGGCCTGCGCTCAGCGGTACTCGCAGAGATAAGCGGTGTCCTGGGCGACCTTCAGCTGGAACTTGCTGTCGGCCGGCACGTTGAACTTGCTGCCGGCGGCAAAGGTTTCCCAGCTGTCGCTGCCCGGCAGCTTGACGGTCAGGGCGCCGGCCACCACGTGCATGACTTCGGCCTTGGCGGTGCCGAATTCGTACTCGCCGGGAGCCATCACGCCGACGGTGGCGGGGCCTTCGCTCATCTCGAAGCCGATGGATTTGACGGTGCCGTTGAAGTACTCGTTGACCTTGAACATGCGGGCCTCGCAGGAAGGGAAGAAAAGGGTCCGCAGTATGCCCAAGGCGCATGAATACGTCACCTGTGCCGCTGCCACGGGCAGTGCAATCGTGCTCGCTGGCCCTGGCCTTCGGCGACTCAGTGTGGTGCTTGTAGTTCGAGGCGTGCTGCGGCGAGTGTCGGCAGGGTCAGCGGCAGCAGGCGGGCGATGTTGCGCGCATCGTCGATGCCGCGATGCTGGGTGCCGCGAAATACCAGCCCGGCCTGTTCCAGTGCGTGGTTCAGGCCGACCTGCTTGCGCCCGGCGCTGTCCTTGAACTGGCGGTTGAACAGCTTCTTCAGGTTGAAGTGCGGCAGCCCGGTCAGGCAACTGGCGATCTGCTGCCGGCGCCATTCTGCCTCGAACTGTTGGCGATCGTAGTTGCCCCAGCTGAGCCAGCCTTGCAGGCTGGCCAGATGTTGCTGCAGCCAGGGTTCGAAACTTGCCTGCAGCTGGAGCAGGGTAGGCGCGCCGTCCACGTCGGTCTGGCGGATATGCGTCAGCTGCCGGCAGAAGGCGGTGAGCTGCGGGCAGCGGGTAGGGCGGACGAAGCTCTGGAAGTGGTCCTGCTCGCGGCCCTGCTCATCGACGATCACGGCGCCGATCTCGATGATTTCCATTTCTTCGATCGGCCAGCCACCGTCATCGGTGGTCGCTTCCAGGTCGATTACCAGCCAGTGCTTCATGCGCGCCGCTCCTCCGTCCGTATGGCGCGAGTATGGGGTCTGCCTACTGCTGCGGCAAACCCCTGTGCTAGGCTCAGGCGCTCGCTCAATGGAGGTGAAAGGATGGCAAAGGTCGCATTTCTGGGGCTCGGGGTGATGGGCTACCCGATGGCTGGACATCTGGTGCGCAACGGCCATGAGGTGTGCGTGTACAACCGCACGGCGGAGAGGGCGCAGCGCTGGGTTGCCGAGCACGGCGGGCGCAGTGCCGTGACGCCGCGCGAGGCCGCGCTGGGTGCCGAGTATGTGATGAGCTGCGTGGGCAACGATGACGATCTGCGCGCCGTGGTGCTGGGTGCGGATGGCGCCTTCGCCGGCATGGCGCCGGGCTGCGTGCTGGTCGATCACACCACCGCATCGGCAACGGTGGCGCGGGAGCTGGCGGTGCTGGCCGCCGAACGCGAGCTGGAGTTTCTCGATGCGCCGGTATCCGGTGGCCAGGCCGGTGCGCAGAACGGCGTGCTGACGGTGATGGTGGGTGGCGAGCCGGCAGTGTTCGCCCGCGCCGAGCCGGTTATTCAGAGCTATGCGCGCATGGTGCGCCTGATGGGGCATGCCGGTAGCGGTCAGTTGACCAAGATGGTCAATCAGATCTGTATCGGTGGTCTGCTTCAGGGGTTGTCCGAGGCATTGCATTTTGCCCAGTGCGCGGGCCTGGATGGCAAGGCGGCGATGGAGGTGATCAGCAAGGGCGCGGCGCAATCCTGGCAGCTGGAGAATCGTCACGCGAGCATGCTCGAGGGGCGCTTCGACTTCGGTTTCGCGGTAGACTTGATGCGCAAGGATCTCGGCATCCTGCTCGACGAGGCGCGCAGCAACGGCGCCCAGTTGCCGGTCACCGCGCTGGTCGATCAGTTCTACGCCGACGTGCAGGCGGCGGGCGGCGGGCGCTGGGATACCTCGAGCCTGCTCACCCGACTGAAGTCGCCGGCGAAGTCCTGAGTGACCCGGGTCAGTGCGCCCAGGTGCTGCGGAGGCTGAGCAGGGCGGCGCCTGCATCCAAGCCGGCGTGGCGTGTCTCCGCGGAATAATCATGATGGGCAGCACTTGGCGAGTGCCGAAGCGGCGGCTATCCTCGCGCGCCGCGTGGCGGAGGTCACGCCTGGTTATCTGGGTCCAAAATTGTTCTGGTGGCACTGATCATGCAATGTCGAGCCGGTTGTGGGGCCTGCTGCATCGCCCCGTCGATTTCCTCGCCCATCCCCGGCATGCCCGCGGGCAAGCCGGCCGGTGTGCGCTGCGTGCAGCTGGATGAGGGAAACCTCTGTCGTCTGTTCGGTCGACCTGAGCGGCCAGCGGTGTGCGCACGGTTTTCCGCCGACCCGCTGGTCTGCGGCGAGACGGATGAACAGGCCATTCGCCTGCTGAGCGAGCTGGAGCAACTGACGGCCTGAGTCGCCTTCACCCTGGGGCGCCAGTGCTGCGGGTGGGGGTTCGGGCTTTTCTGCGGCGAGCAGTTCGCAGCGATCCCGGGTGGAGGTCTGCCGGGGTGGTGGGGTAGGCCGGAAAAGCAAAAGGGCTGCCGAGGCAGCCCTTTTGTATGTAGCGCCGAACTTACTTGCGCTGATCCAGCGGCAGGTAGTCACGCTGGGTGTAGCCGGTGTAGATCTGGCGCGGACGGCCGATCTTGTAGCCTTCGGCGTACATTTCCTTCCACTGGGCGATCCAGCCGGCGGTACGTGCCAGGGCGAAGATCACGGTGAACATGCTGGTCGGAATGCCGATGGCCTTCAGGATGATGCCCGAGTAGAAGTCGACGTTCGGGTACAGGTTGCGTTCCTTGAAGTACGGATCGTTGCGCGCGATCTCTTCCAGCTTCATGGCCAGCTCGAGCTTCGGATCGTTGATGCCCAGCTCGGACAGCACCTCGTCGCAGGTCTGCTTCATGACCTTGGCACGCGGGTCGAAGTTCTTGTACACGCGGTGACCGAAGCCCATCAGCTTGAACGGGTCGTTCTTGTCCTTGGCCTTGGCGATGAACTTCTCGATGTTCGACACGTCGCCGATTTCGTCGAGCATGGTCAGCACGGCTTCGTTGGCGCCACCGTGGGCCGGTCCCCACAGCGCGGCGATGCCGGCGGCGATACAGGCGAACGGGTTAGCACCGGTGGAGCCGGTCAGGCGCACGGTGGAGGTGGAGGCGTTCTGCTCATGGTCGGCGTGCAGGATGAAGATGCGGTCCATGGCCTTGGCCAGGATCGGGTTGATCTTCTTCTCTTCGCACGGGGTGTTGAACATCATGTGCAGGAAGTTTTCCGCGTAGCTCAGATCGTTGCGCGGATACATGATCGGCTGGCCGGCTGAGTACTTGTAGCACATGGCAGCCATGGTCGGCATCTTGGCGATCAGGCGGATCGCGGAGATTTCGCGGTGCTGCGGATTGTTGTTGTCCAGCGAGTCGTGGTAGAACGCCGACAGGGCGCCAACCATGCCGCACATCACGGCCATCGGGTGAGCGTCGCGACGGAAGCCGTTGAGGAACGACTTCATCTGCTCGTGAACCATGGTGTGGTTCTTCACCAGGCCGGTGAACTCGGCCTTCTGTTCGGCAGTCGGCAGCTCGCCGTAGAGCAGCGCGTAGCAGGTCTCGAGGTAGTCGGACTTCTCGGCCAGCTGCTCGATCGGGTAGCCGCGGTGCATCAGGATGCCCTTGTCGCCGTCGATGAAGGTGATCTTCGACTCGCAAGCGGCTGTCGACATGAAGCCAGGATCATAGGTGAAGACGCCCTGATTGGTCAGGGCCCGGACGTCAATGACGTCGGGACCGGCGGTCCCAGAGAGAATGGGCAGCTCGACGGGGGCTGCGCCCTCGATGATCAACTGTGCTTTCTTGTCAGCCATAACCGGCCTCCTAAAATTTTGCTTGGCTTGAAATCATCTTTATGAAACACGGCCCCCCAGGCAGGGCCCGTGCCACTATAGAGCCATAAAAGCGAAAGTCAATTTGTCCGAAAGTCGGTTTGCGTCGCTTTCCGGCCGGCATGTTCGTGCCAATTAGACGGCTATTTACTCCTTTTGCAGGGGTGCGACAATCAGTCCTTTAGGCTAGGGGGGCGCGTTGTCATCGAAGGTCTAACTGTCTATACTGCGTGGCCGACCGCCAGAGGCTATGCCAGGCCTAGGTTCTGGCTGTTGTCGCTCCCTGGTGATGGGTACCTGACAAGTGCACCTTCCCGACAACTTGCCCTGCTGGTTGGGGCTCTCAGTGTGAAAAGAAGCCGTGAATAGCAAACGACCCGTAAACCTAGACCTTAGGACCATCCAACTCCCAATCACTGCTTACACGTCCATCGCTCACCGTATTTCCGGCGTCATTCTGTTCGTGGGCATCGCAGTGCTGTTGTATGCACTCGATCTGTCCCTGACGTCCGAGGAAGGCTTCGAGCAGGTGAAGGCGTGTCTGACCAGCCCTCTGGCCAAGTTCGTGATCTGGGGCCTGTTGTCCGCGCTGCTGTACCACATGGTAGCCGGTATTCGCCATCTGATTATGGATATGGGCATTGGTGAAACGCTGGAAGGCGGCAAGCTGGGCTCCAAAATCGTCATCGCCATCTCCGCGGTGCTGATCGTTCTTGCGGGGGTGTGGGTATGGTAACCAACGTCACTAACTTCTCTCGGTCGGGTCTGTACGACTGGATGGCCCAGCGGGTTTCCGCTGTGGTTCTCGCGGCTTATTTCATCTTCCTGCTGGGCTACCTGGTAGCCAATCCGGGTCTGAGCTTTGCCGACTGGCACGGTCTGTTCTCCCAAAACTGGATGCGCATCTTCAGCCTGCTGGCCATCGTTGCCCTGAGTGCACACGCGTGGGTCGGCATGTGGACCATCTCCACCGACTACCTGACGCCGATGGCGCTGGGCAAGTCGGCCACCGCTGTGCGTTTCCTTTTCCAGGCAGTCTGCGGCATCGCCATGTTCGCGTTCTTTGTCTGGGGTGTGCAGATTCTTTGGGGTATCTGATCCATGGCTAACATTCCTACTCTTTCCTTCGACGCCATCATCATCGGTGGTGGCGGTGCCGGCATGCGCGCCGCGCTGCAGCTGTCCCAGTCGGGACACAAGACTGCCGTGGTAACCAAGGTCTTCCCGACCCGCTCGCACACCGTATCCGCCCAGGGCGGCATCACCTGCGCCATCGCATCGGCCGACCCGAACGACGATTGGCGCTGGCACATGTACGACACCGTCAAGGGTTCCGACTACATCGGTGACCAGGACGCGATCGAATACATGTGCTCCGTTGGCCCGGAGGCCGTGTTCGAACTCGAGCACATGGGGCTGCCGTTCTCCCGTACCGAACAGGGTCGCATCTATCAGCGTCCGTTCGGCGGTCAGTCCAAGGGACCGGATAACCCGACCCAGGCCGCACGTACCTGTGCCGCAGCCGACCGTACCGGTCATGCCCTGCTGCACACCCTGTACCAGGCCAACCTGAAGAACGGCACCACCTTCCTCAACGAGTGGTTCGCGGTCGATCTGGTGAAGAACCAGGACGGCGCCATCGTCGGCATCATCGCCATCTGCATCGAGACTGGCGAGACGGCTTATATCCGCGCCAAGGCCACCGTGCTGGCCACCGGCGGTGCCGGCCGCATCTACGCGTCCACCACCAACGCCCTGATCAACACCGGTGACGGCGTGGGCATGGCCCTGCGTGCCGGCGTGCCGGTGCAGGACATCGAAATGTGGCAGTTCCACCCGACCGGCATCGCCGGTGCTGGCGTGCTGGTGACCGAAGGTTGCCGCGGCGAGGGTGGCTACCTGATCAACAAGCACGGCGAGCGCTTCATGGAGCGTTACGCGCCGAACGCCAAGGACCTGGCCGGTCGCGACGTGGTCGCCCGCTCCATGGTCAAGGAAATCATCGCCGGTAACGGCTGTGGTCCGGATGGCGATCACGTGCTGCTGAAGCTCGATCACCTCGGCGAGGAAGTGCTGCACAGCCGCCTGCCGGGCATCTGCGAACTGTCCAAGACCTTCGCTCACGTCGATCCGGTGACTGCTCCGGTTCCGGTCGTGCCGACCTGCCACTACATGATGGGCGGCGTAGCCACCAACATCCATGGCCAGGCCATCACCCAGGACGCCAACGGCAACGACAAGATCATCGACGGTCTGTTCGCCGTAGGTGAAGTAGCCTGCGTATCCGTACACGGCGCCAACCGTCTGGGCGGCAACTCGCTGCTCGACCTGGTGGTGTTCGGTCGTGCCGCGGGTCTGCACCTGGAAAAAGCCCTCAAGGAAGGCATCGAGCACCGTGGTGCCACCGAGTCCGACCTCGAGGCTTCGCTCAAGCGCCTGTCCGGCGTCAACGAGCGCACCACTGGCGAAGACGTGGCTCCGCTGCGTAAAGAGCTGCAAAACTGCATGCAGAACTACTTCGGTGTATTCCGTACCGGCGAATACATGCAGAAGGGTATTGCCCAACTGGCCGACCTGCGTGAGCGCATCGCGAACGTCAAGATCGCGGACAAGAGCCAGGCTTTCAACACTGCGCGTACCGAAGCGCTGGAACTGCAAAACCTCCTCGAAGTGGCCGAAGCCACGGCGATCGCTGCCGAGGCTCGCAAAGAGTCCCGCGGCGCGCATGCCCGCGAAGACTTCGAGGATCGCGACGACGAGAACTGGCTGTGCCACTCCCTGTACTTCCCGGGTGAGAAGCGCGTGACCAAGCGTGGTGTCAACTTCTCGCCGAAGACCGTTCCGGCCTTTGAACCCAAGGTTCGTACTTATTAAGGGTGACCGCCATGTTGCAAGTGAGTGTTTATCGCTATAACCCGGAGAAAGACGCTGCTCCGTTCATGCAGGACTTCCAGGTCGACACCGGTGGCAAGGACCTGATGGTGCTGGACGTGCTGGCGCTGATCAAGGAGCAGGACGTCACCTTCTCCTACCGTCGTTCCTGCCGCGAAGGCGTGTGCGGTTCCGACGGCATGAACATCAGCGGCAAGAACGGCCTGGCCTGCATCACCCCGCTGTCGGCGGTGGTGAAGAACGGCAAGCTGGTGGTCCGTCCGCTGCCTGGTCTGCCGGTCATTCGTGACCTGGTGGTCGATATGAGCATCTTCTACAAGCAGTACGAGAAGGTGCAGCCGTATCTGCAGAACGATACTCCGGCTCCGGCCATCGAGCGTCTGCAATCCCCGGAACAGCGCGAGAAGCTGGACGGTCTGTACGAGTGCATCCTGTGCGCCTGCTGCTCGACCTCCTGCCCGTCGTTCTGGTGGAACCCCGACAAGTTCCTCGGTCCGGCTGCCCTGCTGCAGGCCTACCGCTTCCTGGCCGACAGCCGTGACACCAAGACCGAAGAGCGTCTGGCCTCGCTGGACGATCCGTTCAGTGTGTTCCGTTGCCGCGGGATCATGAACTGCGTGAACGTTTGCCCCAAGGGTCTCAACCCGACCAAGGCAATCGGTCACGTACGTAACATGCTGCTGCAAAGCGCTACCTGATGATCTGCCTCTGGCAGTGATTCAACCAAGTCAGCACGGGGTGGTGGGTTACCGCCGCTCCGTGCTGCTGCAGAACCAGCCGTAGCTCACAAAGCTGCGGTTTTTTGATCAAAAAACGACCAGCAGGGGCAACCGGGCTGGAACCCGGACCATCTGCGGGATCCGTAGTGGCTTTACCGAAGTCGCTGCTCTGGACTTTCGAGCCATCCTGCGGTCTCCACGCCAGGTGGTGTCCCCTTACCGAGGGTGACCTAGCATGCATGAAAGCGTAATGCAGCGGATGTGGAACAGTGCCCACCTGTCCGGTGGAAACGCTGCCTACGTCGAAGAACTCTACGAGCTCTTCCTGCACGATCCCAACGCTGTGCCCGAAGAGTGGCGCACCTACTTCCAGAAGTTGCCGGCCGACGGCAGCCAGTCCCCCGACGTTTCCCATGCCACGGTCCGCGATCACTTCGTGCTGCTGGCCAAGAACCAGCGTCGCGCCCAGCCGGTATCCGCCGCTGCGGTGAGCAGCGAGCATGAGAAGAAGCAGGTCGAAGTGCTGCGTCTGATTCAGGCCTTCCGCATGCGTGGCCATCAGGCATCCCAACTGGACCCGCTGGGTCTGTGGGAGCGCAAGGCGCCGGCCGATCTGTCGATCCATCACTACGGTCTGACCGACGCCGACCTGGATACCGTCTTCCATACCGGCGAGCTGTTCATCGGCAAGCAGGAAGCGACCCTGCGTGAAATCCGCGATGCCCTGCAGGCGACCTACTGCGGCACCATCGGTGCGGAATTCACCCACATCGTCGATTCCGAACAGCGCAAGTGGTTCCAGCAGCGTCTGGAAAGCGTGCGCGGCCGTCCGCAGTTCTCCACCGAAGCCAAGAGCCACCTGCTCGAGCGCCTGACGGCTGCCGAGGGCCTGGAGAAGTACCTGGGTACCAAGTTCCCGGGTACCAAGCGCTTCGGTCTGGAAGGTGGCGAGAGCATGGTGCCGATGGTCGACGAGATCATCCAGCGCAGCGGCTCCTACGGCGCCAAGGAAATCGTCATCGGCATGGCCCACCGCGGCCGTCTGAACCTGCTGGTCAACGCCCTCGGCAAGAACCCGCGCGACCTGTTCGACGAGTTCGAAGGCAAGAAGGTCGAAGGCCTCAGCTCCGGTGACGTGAAGTACCACCAGGGTTTCTCCTCCAACGTCATGACCCCGGGTGGCGAAGTGCACCTGGCCATGTCGTTCAACCCGTCGCACCTGGAGATCGTTTCTCCGGTGGTCGAGGGCTCCGTGCGTGCCCGTCAGGACCGTCGCGGCGATACCACGGGTGAGAAGGTGGTGCCGGTTTCGATCCACGGTGACGCGGCGTTCGCCGGTCAGGGCGTGGTGATGGAAACCTTCCAGATGTCGCAGATTCGCGGCTTCAAGACCGGTGGCACGATCCACATCGTGATCAACAACCAGGTCGGTTTCACCATCAGCAACACCGAAGACTCGCGTTCCACCGAGTACTGCACCGATCCGGCGAAGATGATTCAGGCGCCGATCCTGCACGTCAACGGCGATGACCCGGAAGCTGTACTGTTCGTGACCCAGCTGGCCGTCGACTACCGCATGCAGTTCAAGCGTGACGTGGTTATCGACCTGGTCTGCTACCGCCGTCGCGGCCACAACGAGGCCGACGAGCCGAGCGGCACCCAGCCGCTGATGTACCAGAAGATCGCCAAGCAGCGCACCACCCGCGAACTGTATGCCGATGCGCTGGTGCAGTCCGGCACCCTGAGTGCCGAACAGGTCCAGGCCCGCGTCGACGATTACCGTACCGCGCTGGACAATGGCCTGCACGTGGTGAAGAGCCTGGTCAAGGAGCCGAACTCGGAACTGTTCGTCGACTGGCGTCCGTATCTGGGCCATGCCTGGACCGCGCGTCATGACACCAGCTTCGACCTGAAGACCCTGCAGGAACTGAACCAGAAGCTGCTGCAGATTCCGGAAGGCTTCGTGGTGCAGCGCCAGGTCGCCAAGATCCTCGAGGATCGCGGCCGCATGGGCGCCGGTGCCATGCCGATCAACTGGGGCTTCGCCGAGACCCTGGCCTACGCCACCCTGCTGGTCGAAGGCCACCCGGTGCGCATCACCGGTCAGGACGTCGGTCGCGGCACCTTCTCGCACCGTCATGCCGCGCTGCACAGCCAGAAGGATGCCAGCCGCTACATCGCGCTGCAGCACCTGTATGAAGGTCAGCCCAAGTTCGACCTGTACGACTCCTTCCTTTCCGAAGAAGCGGTACTGGCCTTCGAATACGGCTACGCCACCACCACGCCCAACGCGCTGGTGATCTGGGAAGCCCAGTTCGGCGACTTCGCCAACGGTGCCCAGGTGGTGATCGACCAGTTCATCACCAGCGGCGAGCACAAGTGGGGTCGTCTGTGCGGCCTGACCATGCTGCTGCCGCACGGCTACGAAGGCCAGGGTCCGGAGCACTCCTCCGCGCGTCTGGAGCGTTACCTGCAGCTGTGCGCCGAGCAGAACATCCAGGTCTGTGTGCCGACCACCCCGGCGCAGGTCTACCACATGCTGCGCCGCCAGGTGATCCGCCCGCTGCGCAAGCCGCTGGTGGCCCTGACGCCGAAGTCGCTGCTGCGTCACAAGCTGGCCGTCTCGACCCTGGAAGATCTGGCCCAAGGCTCGTTCCATCCGGTCCTGCCGGATGTCGACAGCCTGGATCCGAAGAAGGTCGAGCGTCTGGTCCTGTGCAGCGGCAAGGTCTACTACGATCTGCTGGACAAGCGTCGTGCCGAGGGTCGCGAGGACACCGCCATCGTGCGTATCGAGCAGCTCTATCCGTTCCCGGAGGAAGAGCTGGCCGAGATCATGGCGCCCTACAAGAACCTCAAGCACGTGGTCTGGTGCCAGGAAGAGCCGATGAACCAGGGCGCCTGGTACTGCAGCCAGCATCACATGCGTCGCGTCATCAGCGCGCACAAGAAGACTCTCGGCCTGGCCTACGCCGGCCGCGAAGCTTCCGCAGCGCCGGCATGTGGCTACGCCTCGATGCACGCCGAGCAGCAGGAAAAACTGCTGCAGGACGCTTTCACCGTTTAATGCCTTCACCAGTGCGCTGCCGGACCCCGCGTCCGGCAGTCGCACGTTTGAAGAACCCGAATCAATAGGAACCGCAGATAATGGCTATCGAGATCAAAGCCCCGACTTTCCCGGAATCCGTCGCTGACGGTACCGTCGCCACCTGGCACAAGCAGCCGGGCGACGCCGTCAAGCGTGACGAGCTGATTGTCGACATCGAAACCGACAAAGTGGTCATGGAAGTTCTGGCCGAAGCCGATGGCGTTCTCGCCGAAATCGTCAAGAACGAGGGCGATACCGTGCTCAGCGGCGAGCTGCTCGGCAAGCTGACCGAAGGTGGCGCCGCTGCCGCCGCTCCGGCTCCTGCCGCTGCTGCCCCGGCTGCTGCCGCCGCTGCCACTGCCGCCGAGGAAGCCATCCTGTCCCCGGCCGCGCGCAAGATCGCTGCCGAGAACGACCTGGACCGCAATGCCATTCCCGGCACCGGCAAGGGCGGTCGCGTGACCAAGGAAGACGCCGTGGCTGCCGTCGACGCCAAGAAGGCCGCTCCGGCCGCTCCGGCTGCCAAGCCGGCTGCTCCGGCCGCCGACGCGCCGATCTTCGCCGCTGGCGATCGCGTCGAGAAGCGCGTGCCGATGACCCGCCTGCGCGCCAAGATCGCCGAGCGTCTGGTCGAAGCGCAGTCCTCCATGGCCATGCTGACTACCTACAACGAAGTCAACATGAAGCCGGTCATGGACCTGCGCGCCAAGTACAAGGACCTGTTCGAGAAGAAGCACAACGGCGTGCGTCTGGGCTTCATGTCCTTCTTCGTCAAGGCTGCCACCGAGGCGCTGAAGCGCTTCCCGGGCGTCAACGCCTCGATCGACGGCGGCGACATCGTCTACCACGGCTACTCGGATGTCGGTGTGGCAGTGTCCAGCGACCGCGGCCTGGTGGTTCCGGTGCTGCGCAACGCCGAGCTGATGAGCCTGGCCGAGATCGAAGGCACCATCGCCAACTACGGCCGCAAGGCCAAGGACGGCAAGCTGACCATCGAAGAGATGACCGGCGGCACCTTCACCATCTCCAACGGCGGCGTGTTCGGCTCCCTGCTGTCCAGCCCGATCGTCAACCCGCCGCAGACCGCCATCCTCGGCATGCACAAGATCCAGGACCGCCCGATGGCCGTCAACGGCCAGGTGGTGATCCTGCCGATGATGTACCTGGCGCTGTCCTACGACCACCGTCTGATCGATGGCAAGGAAGCGGTGAGCTTCCTGGTGGCCATCAAGGACCTGCTGGAAGACCCGGCCCGTCTGCTGCTGGACGTCTGATCCCGCACATCTCCCACGGCGCCCCCTGACAGAGGAGGCGCCCGGTTTATCCCAAAAGGATCGAGAGTTATGACTCAGAAATTCGACGTAGTGGTGATTGGCGGCGGCCCAGGCGGCTACGTGGCAGCCATTCGCGCGGCCCAGCTCGGCCTGAAGACCGCCTGCATCGAGAAGTACAAGGGCAAGGAAGGCAAGGTCGTCCTCGGCGGTACCTGCCTGAACGTCGGCTGCATCCCCTCCAAGGCGCTGCTGGACAGCTCCTGGAAGTACCACGAGGCCAAGGAAAGCTTCGGCGTCCATGGCATCGAGGTCAAGGGCGTGAGCATGGACGTGCCGGCGATGGTTGAGCGCAAGGCGTCCATCGTGAAGAACCTGAACACCGGCGTTGCCGGCCTGTTCAAGGCCAACGGCGTGACCCTGGTCGAAGGCCACGGCAAGCTGCTGGCTGGCAAGCAGGTGGAAGTCACCGGCGCCGATGCCCAGGTCCAGGTGCTGGAAGCCACCCATGTGATCATCGCCTCCGGCTCCAAGCCGATCGACATTCCGCCGGCTCCGGCTGACCACGAGATCATCGTCGACTCCACCGGCGCCCTGGAATTCCAGAGCGTGCCGAAGAAGCTGGGCGTGATCGGCGCCGGCGTCATCGGTCTGGAGCTGGGCTCGGTGTGGGCCCGTCTGGGTGCCGAAGTGACCGTGCTCGAGGCCCAGGACAAGTTCCTCTCGGCCGTCGACGAGCAGATCGCCAAGGAAGCCCTGAAGCTGCTGACCAAGCAGGGTCTGGACATCCGTCTGAATGCCCGCGTGACCGGCTCGGAAGTGAAGAAGAAGCAGGTTACCGTGCACTTCACCGACGCTGCCGGCGAGCAGCAGCTGACCTTCGACAAGCTGATCGTCGCCGTCGGCCGTCGCCCGGTGACTCAGGACGTGCTGGCTGCCGACAGCGGCGTGACCCTGGACGAGCGCGGCTTCATCTATGTCGACGACCAGTGCGCCACCAGCGTGCCGGGCGTGTACGCCATCGGTGACGTGGTGCGTGGCCCGATGCTGGCCCACAAGGCCTCGGAAGAGGGCGTGATGGTTGCCGAGCGCATCGCCGGCCACAAGGCGCAGGTCAACTACGATCTGATCCCGTCGGTCATCTACACCCATCCGGAAATCGCTTCGGTCGGCAAAACCGAGCAGCAGCTGAAGGCCGAAGGCGTTGCCATCAACGTCGGCACCTTCCCGTTCGCTGCCAGCGGCCGCGCCATGGCTGCCAACGATACCCACGGTCTGGTCAAGGTCATCGCCGATGCCAACACCGACCGCGTGCTGGGCGTGCACGTGATCGGCCCGGCGGCTGCCGAGCTGGTCCAGCAGGGCGCCATCGGCATGGAATTCGGCACCAGTGCCGAAGACCTGGGCATGATGGTGTTCTCGCACCCGACCCTGTCGGAGACGCTGCACGAAGCTGCCCTGGCAGTGAATGGCCATGCCATCCACATTGCCAACCGCAAGAAGCGCTAATCCGCGTCTGCCGTACGGATGAGGCCTGGCCTGATCCGTACGGCCCCCAGCGGCCCCGGTCGTGGGAGTCTCAGACTTCCCGTGACCGGGGCCGTTGTCGTTTCGGCCATTGGCGGTGCGCGATGTCGATCTCGACTTGACTGGCTGCCCAAACAGGCTACCGCTGCAGGCTTTTCCCGATTAAGATCCGTGGTGCCAATACTTACAACTAAAGTGGTATGGAAAGATGAATCTTCACGAATATCAGGGTAAGCAGTTGTTTGCCGAGTATGGGTTGCCGGTATCCCTGGGATACGCAGTCGATACTCCCAAAGAAGCAGCCGAAGCATGCGACAAGATTGGCGGCACTGCCTGGGTGGTCAAGGCCCAGGTACATGCCGGCGGTCGTGGCAAGGCGGGCGGCGTCAAGCTGGTTCGTAGCAAGGAAGAAGCCAAGGCCTTTGCCCAACAGTGGCTCGATCAGCGTCTGGTGACCTACCAGACCGACGCCAATGGGCAACCGGTCAGCAAGATTCTGGTCGAGTCCTGTACCGATATCGCCAAGGAGCTGTATCTGGGCGCGGTGGTCGACCGCTCCACCCGGCGCATCGTGTTCATGGCCTCCACCGAGGGTGGCGTGGACATCGAGAAGGTCGCCCACGAGACTCCCGAGAAGATCCTCAAGACCACCATCGACCCGCTGGTCGGCGCCCAGCCGTTCCAGGGTCGCGAGCTGGCGTTCAAGCTCGGCCTCAAGGGCGACCAGATCAAGCAGTTCGCGCAGATCTTCGTCGGCCTGGCCAAGCTGTTCCAGGACTACGACCTGGCCCTGCTCGAGGTCAACCCGCTGGTGATCAAGACCGACGGCAACCTGCATTGCCTGGATGCCAAGCTCAACATCGACGGCAACGCCCTGTACCGCCAGCCCAAGCTGCGCGAGATGCAGGACCACTCCCAGGACGACCCGCGCGAGGCCCACGCGGCCAAGTGGGAGCTCAACTACGTGGCGCTGGACGGCAACATCGGTTGCATGGTCAACGGCGCGGGTCTGGCCATGGGCACCATGGACATCGTCAACCTGCACGGTGGCAAGCCGGCCAACTTCCTCGACGTCGGCGGCGGCGCGACCAAGGAGCGGGTGGTCGAGGCGTTCAAGATCATCCTCTCCGACAGCAACGTGAAGGCGGTGCTGATCAACATCTTCGGCGGCATCGTGCGCTGCGACATGATCGCCGAAGGCGTCATCGGCGCCGTTCGCGAGGTCGGCGTGCAGGTGCCGGTGGTGGTGCGCCTGGAAGGCAACAACGCCGAGCTGGGTGCCGGCGTGCTGGCGGAAAGTGGTCTGAACATCATCGCGGCAACCAGTCTGACCGACGCCGCGCAGCAGGTCGTCAAGGCCGCGGAGGGCAAGTAATGAGCATCCTGATCGACAAGGACACCAAGGTCATCTGCCAGGGCTTCACCGGCAGTCAGGGTACCTTCCATTCTGAGCAGGCCCTGGAATATGGCACCCAGATGGTCGGCGGCGTGACTCCCGGCAAGGGCGGCACCAGCCATCTCGGTCTGCCGGTGTTCGACACCGTCAAGGATGCCGTGGCCGCTACCGGTGCCACCGCGTCGGTGATCTACGTGCCGGCGCCGTTCTGCAAGGACTCCATCCTCGAGGCGGCCTTTGGCGGCATCCAGCTGATCATCTGCATCACCGAGGGCATCCCGACCCTCGACATGCTCGAGGTCAAGGTCAAGTGCGATGAGCTGGGCGTGCGCCTGATCGGGCCGAATTGCCCGGGCGTGATTACCCCGGGCGAGTGCAAGATCGGTATCATGCCCGGCCACATCCACCTGCCGGGCAAGGTCGGTATCGTGTCGCGTTCCGGCACCCTGACCTACGAGGCGGTGAAGCAGACCACCGATGCCGGCTTCGGCCAGTCCACCTGCGTGGGCATTGGTGGTGACCCGATCCCGGGTTCGAGCTTCATTGATATCCTGAAATTGTTCGAACAGGATCCGCAGACCGAAGCCATCGTGATGATCGGCGAGATCGGCGGCAGTGCCGAGGAAGAGGCGGCGGCCTTCATCAAGGCCAACGTGAGCAAGCCGGTGGTGTCCTACATCGCCGGCGTGACCGCACCGCCCGGCAAGCGCATGGGCCATGCCGGCGCGATCATTTCCGGCGGCAAGGGCACTGCGGACGAGAAATTCGCCGCGCTGCAGGATGCCGGGGTGAAGACCGTGCGCTCGCTGGCCGATATCGGCAAGGCGCTGGCCGAAGTGACTGGCTGGTCCATGAAATAAGCTCCGGTGGAGCTGGCTTGAGGAAGAGGGCCACCTGCGGGTGGCTCTCTTCGTTTCGGGCGTTCGCCGGGTTCCGACTCCACTCTCTGGTTGTACGCATGAACCATCTGAAAACCGTCGATGTACTGGCCCTCGGCTTCATGACCTTCGCGTTGTTCCTCGGCGCCGGCAACATCATCTTCCCGCCGAGTGCCGGCATGGCCGCTGGCGAGGCCGTGTGGAGTGCCGCGCTGGGCTTTCTGATTACCGGCGTCGGTCTGCCGTTGCTCACCGTGGTGGCGCTGGCGCGGGTCGGTGGTGGCATGGCGCAGCTCACGGCCCCGCTGGGGCGGCGCGCCGGATTGCTGTTCGCCGTCGCGGTGTATCTGGCCATCGGCCCGCTGTTCGCCACCCCGCGCACCGCGGTGGTGTCGTTTGAAATGGGCCTGGCACCCTTTGCCGGCAACCAGCCCCTGCCGCTGGCGCTGTACAGCGTGGTGTATTTTGCCGTGGCGCTGTTTCTGGCTCTCAACCCTGGCCGCCTGCTCGAGCGCGTCGGCAAGCTGATCACCCCGATCCTCATCGTCGGCCTGCTGGTGCTCGGCGGCGCGGCGATCTTCGCGCCGGCCGGGGAGGTCGGCACCGTCGCGCCGGACTATCAGGCTGCGCCGCTGATGCAGGGCTTCCTGCAGGGCTATCTGACCATGGACACCCTGGGCGCACTGGTGTTCGGCATCGTCATCGCCACCGCCATCCGCGATCATGGCGTGGACATGGCGCATCGGGTCACGCGCTATTCGATCATGGCCGCCCTGATTGCGGCCATTGGTCTGGCGCTGGTCTATCTAGCGCTGTTCCGCCTCGGTGCCACCAGCCAGGGCATCGCCGGCGAGGCGCAGAACGGCGTGCAGATTCTCACCGCCTACGTGCAATACACCTTCGGCACCCCGGGCAGCCTGCTGTTGGCGCTGGTGATTACCCTGGCGTGCCTGACCACGGCGGTCGGGCTGATCGCCGCCTGTGGCGAGTTCTTCAGCAGCCAGTTTGCGCTGTCCTATCGCACCGTGGTGGTGGTGGTCAGCCTGTTCAGTCTGCTGGTGGCCAATCTGGGGCTGACCCAGCTGATCAGCATTTCGGTGCCGGTGCTGGTCGGTCTCTATCCGCTGGCCATCGTGCTGGTGCTCCTGAGCCTGGCTGATGGATTGTGGCTGCATGCACCGCGGGTGTTCGTGCCGGTGATGGCGATGACCCTGGTATTCGGCGTCGCGGATGGTCTCGCCGCGGCAGGTTTCGCTGCTGTGGTGCCGGGCTTCCTCGCGCGCCTGCCGCTGGCCGAGCACAGCCTGGGCTGGCTGCTGCCGGTAGCGTTGGCCTTGCTGCTGGCTGTGCTGTATGACCGCTGGCAGGGGCGTTTGCCGGAGTGATGCGAGGGTCCGAGGTCGCCGCCGCACTGGGCGGCTGGCCTCGGCTGGCGCAGCGCACGCCTTCGCGGCGCGGTTGCGGTGTTTGCGCCTGGCTATAATCGCCGGGACCTTACAAGGAGTTGTGATGCCATTCGACCAACAGTATCTGCCCCATGGGCTCGCGCTCGGCTGGTTTGTCCTGTGCTGGTTGGGCTACACCCGCTACGCGATCTGGAAGGGCAAGGACACCCCCTGTCTGGCCAGCGTGCTGCACCTGTATCGCGAGGACTGGATGCGCCGCCTGCTGATGCGCGACAACCGCATCGCCGACGCCAACGTGATCGGCAATCTGGAGCGCAACGCCTCGTTCTTCGCCTCCAGCACCCTGATCATCCTCGCCGGTATCCTCACCGTGCTGGGTTCCACCGAGCGCGCGGTATCGGTGCTGGCCGGACTGCCCTTCGTGCAGGAGGTCAGTCGCGAGATATCCGAGATCAAGATCATCAGCGTGGCGCTGGTGTTCATCTACGCCTTCTTCACTTTCAGCTGGTGCATGCGCCAGTACAACTTTGCCGCGATGCTGGTTGGCGCGGCGCCGATGATTTCCGAGCGCAACGTCACCGAGCAGGAGCGCAAGGCCTACGCCGAGCGCACGGCGCGGGTGATCTCGATGGCCGCCAACCAGTTCAACCTCGGCCTGCGTTCCTACTACTTCGGCCTGGCAACCCTGGCCTGGTTCATCAACCCCTGGTTCTACATGCTGGCCACCGCCGGGGTGGTGGTGGTGCTGTACCGCCGCGAGTTCCATTCGGACGTGCTCGAGGTGATGGTCTACAGTCCCACCCCGCTGGGTGAGCCGTCGAAGGAACGGGTGGAGTAGACGAGGTCGCAGGGGCGGCTGCTGGTGTCCGCCGCTGGGCAAAAAAAACCGCCCTGCCCGCAGCGCAGGTTGCGTGCCGGGCAGGGCGGGTTTGGCTACCGGCGATCCTACTGTTTCTGCTCTTCCATGGCCTCTCCCGCCGCTTTGCCGGCGTCCTCGACGGCCTTGGCGGCATCCTGGGCCTGCTCGGTAACGTTCTGTTGGACTTCAGCAGCTTTCTCCTCGACGGCAGCACCGGCATCCTTCATGGTGTCGGTTGCCTCGGCGGCCTTCTCCTCGACCGCTTCGCCAGCCTGTTTGGCGGCGTCGCCCATCGATTGAACGGATTGCGCTGCAGAGTCTGCGGCCGTCTTGGCTTTTTCTTCAGGCTTGTCGCCGCAGGCAGCCAGGCCGAGAGTGGCCGCGAGCAGCAGGGCGTAAGTCAGCGGTTTTTGCATGTTGGTGCTCCTTGGGAGTATCCGTTCAGGGACGGGGTCAATGACCGAGTATAGGTAATGCAGGCGCACAGCCTGGTCGGTCGCGATGTTTTTCAAGCCATTTGCCGAGGCCGCTGCGCAGGGTGGTGCGCATCTGCACAATCTCCTATTTGGAAGGGTGCCACCCTGGAAAGTTCAGTCGGTATCGTGCTTTTGGTAGGAGTCGTGCTTTTGGCGTGCGCAACTTGGGCTGCCAGCAGGCTGCAGGTATCATGAGCCGCCTGCAAAGATGCCCTGGCAACGCTGTTCTCATCTGGTAGCGAGCCGAGCCTGCCCGCTCTTGCACTGATGCGCCGTCCTGGCCCGGGCCACTCCCCTCATAACCTGCGGAATTCTGTCGGATGGATGCTCTGCTGATCGTCGGTGGCCTGCTGCTGATCCTGTTCGGACTGCTCTGGCTGGTGGCCCGCGCCTTTGCCACCAGCCTGTTGTGGGGTTGCGCCAGTCTGCTGCCGCCGCTGACCCTGGTGTTCATCCTGGCCCAGTGGCGCCGCGCGCGCAGCGCGGTGGTGCTGATGGGGCTGGGCTGCATTCCCCTGGTGGTCGGCTTGACCCTGCTCGCCAGCCATGATGCCGACCGTCTTGCGGCCATCCTCAGCCTGCGCTGGCTGGAGGAGGAGCCCAAGCTCGCCAGAGATCTGGATATCCGTCTGCGTGCCGAGTTCAATGGCACGTCCTTCGCCCCCGAACTGGGCGAACTGATCGACGGCACCCTGGTGCTGCGCGAAGGCGACGACTTCTTTGCCCGTCGCGAGTTGAGCATCCGCCTGCCGGCATACGCCGGTGGCGACCTGCGTCTCGACGTGCTGCCGGAGGACCGCGGCGATCTGCCGGAGATCGAACTCAGCTGGCTGCTCCCCGATCAGGACCTGCCCGAGGCAAGGCAGATCAGCAGTGGCTACACCCTGCACCTCGATCTCAAGGCCGTGCCGCCGAACCGCTTGCGCGGCGACTTCCATCTGGTCCTGCCGCCCAGCTACCGGACTTCGCTGAGCGGCGATGTGGAGCTGTACAGCAATCGCCTGCGCTATCGCAATGGACGGGTCGATACCCGCTACAACTCCCAGGAAACCATCGCCTGGGTGATCACCGATTATCTGCAGCGCAGCAGCCGTCAGCACGATGTCCAGCTGTTGCCGTTGCCGCTGCTCGATCTGAGCGTCGAGCGCCTCGATCTCGAGGTCGAGGCGCATGTTGCCGGTGTGCCGCGCCGGAGCAGTCTCAGCCTGAGCCGCAGCGAGATGCACGGCTGGCGCGTCAGCGACGACCGGGCGGCGCCCCTGCCAGAGCCCAGCGAGGAGGAGCTGCTGCGCACCGCTCCGGTGCCGACCACCATCGTCCGCGGGGATGCGCGGCCGCTGGATCGGCGCATCGGCTTCTCCCTGGAGCGCCTGCTGGGCGCGCCGAGCCGTTATCTGGGCGCGCGCATGCAGGTGGTCACCGAGCGCGGGCGCAGCGCCGAAGGGCGCTTTGCCGGGATCAACGAGAAGGGGCGCCTGGTGATCCAGCACTCGCTGGGCGGGCAGGGCGAGGCCAGCTTCCTGCTGCGTCCGGGCGAGGTGGCGCAGATCGAGCTGCTCGAGCCCTGACCCGCCGGATTCCGCAGGTCTTCTGCCAAGCCCTTGAAATTCCGGATGAAGTCTCCATATCCATGACGTTCGCCGCCAAGCGGCTTTGTCATTGTGGAGTTCGCATTCATGAGCGTGGAGACTCGCAAAGAGACCCTGGGTTTTCAGACTGAAGTGAAGCAGCTGCTTCACCTGATGATCCATTCCCTGTATTCGAACAAGGAGATCTTCCTGCGCGAGCTGATCTCCAACGCATCGGACGCGGCCGACAAGCTGCGTTTCGAGGCGCTGGCCCATCCCGAGTTGCTCGAGGGCGGCGACCCGCTGAAGATCCGTGTCAGCTTCGACAAGGAAGCGCGCACCGTCACCCTGGAAGACAACGGCATCGGCATGAGCCGCGACGAGGTCATCGCCCACCTCGGTACCATCGCCCGCTCCGGCACCGCCGACTTCCTGCAGAACCTGTCCGGTGACCAGAAGAAGGACTCCCAGCTGATCGGCCAGTTCGGCGTCGGCTTCTACTCCGCCTTCATCGTCGCCGACCAGGTCGACGTCTACACCCGCCGTGCCGGTGCCCCGGCCAGCGCGGGCGTGCACTGGAGCTCGAAGGGCGAGGGCGAGTTCGACATCGCCGATATCGACCAGCCCGCGCGCGGTACCCGCATCGTCCTGCACCTCAAGGCCGGCGAGGAAGAGTTTGCCGACGGCTGGCGCCTGCGCAATGTCATCAAGAAGTACTCCGATCACATCGGTCTGCCGATCGAGCTGCCCAAGCAGCAGTTCGGCGAGGAAGCGCAGGCCGCCGAGGTCGAGTGGGAGACCGTCAACCGCGCCAACGCGCTGTGGACCTGCCCGCGCAGCGAGATCAAGGACGAGGAATACCAGGAGTTCTACAAGCACGTCGCCCACGACTTCGAGAATCCGCTGGCCTGGAGCCACAACAAGGTCGAGGGCAAACTCGAGTACACCTCGCTGCTCTACGTGCCGGGTCGTGCGCCCTTCGACCTCTACCACCGCGAGGCGCCCAAGGGGCTCAAGCTCTATGTGCAGCGCGTGTTCATCATGGACCAGGCCGACCAGTTCCTGCCGCTGTACCTGCGCTTCATCAAGGGCGTGGTCGACTCCAACGACCTGTCGCTGAACGTCTCCCGCGAGATCCTCCAGGCAGGCCCGGTGATCGACTCGATGAAGTCGGCACTGACCAAGCGCGTGCTGGACATGCTGGAAAAGCTGGCCAAGAACGATCCCGAACAGTACAAGGCGTTCTGGAAGGCGTTTGGCCAGGTGCTCAAGGAAGGTCCGGCCGAAGACTTCGCCAACAAGGAAAAGATTGCCGGCCTGTTGCGTTTCGCCTCCACCAGCGATGCCAGCGGCGAGCAGAGCGTGGCCCTGGCCGATTATGTCGGTCGCATGCCGGAAGGTCAGGACAAGATCTACTTCCTCACCGGCGAGAGCTATGCCCAGGTGAAGAACAGTCCGCACCTGGAGGTGTTCCGCAAGAAGGGCATCGAGGTCCTGCTGCTCACCGACCGCATCGACGAATGGCTGATGAGCCATCTCACCGAGTTCGACGGCAAGCAGCTGGTCGATGTCGCCCGCGGCGACCTGGATCTGGGCAAGCTGGACTCGGAAGAGGACAAGAAGGCCCAGGAGGAGGTCGCCAAGGCCAAGGAGGGGCTGATCGAGCGCCTCAAGGGCGCGCTGGGCGAGCAGGTCGCCGAGGTGCGCGTTTCCCATCGTCTGACCGATTCGCCGGCGATCCTCGCCATCGGCGAGCAGGACCTGGGTCTGCAGATGCGCCAGATCCTCGAGGCCAGCGGGCAGAAGGTGCCCGAGTCCAAGCCGATCTTCGAGATCAACCCGCAGCACCCGCTGATCGAGAAGCTGGATACCGAGGCCGACGAGGAGCGCTTCGCCGACCTGTCGCACATCCTCTTCGATCAGGCCGCGCTGGCCGCCGGCGACAGCCTCAAGGACCCGGCTGCCTATGTGCAGCGTCTGAACAAGCTGCTGGTGGAGCTGTCCGCCTGATCGGCTGAGCGCCACTGCGTCGCTGCAGCGAGAATGCCGTTCCCCCGCGAGGGGGAGCGGCATTGTTGTTTCTGGCGCCGCTCGCTTGTTCGGCGTGGGGCGCCATCAGTCTCGCGAGTGTCATCGGTTCGTCATGGAAAAGTCATAGGCTCGCGCCATCTCAACGAGGAGTGCGCTATATGCAGTTGTTCAGGATGGCGGGTGTGCTGGCGGTTATGGGGCTGGCCTCCAGCCTGGCCATGGCCGAGGTGCAGGTCGAGGGGCCGGTCGAGTACGGCGTGTTCGAGACTCCGCCGCGCGAGGTGCAGCCGGGCGAGCGGGTGCTGCTGCGCAGCAACCAGCAGGTGCAGACGACCACCACGATTCCGGCCCGGCTCGGCACCAAGTTCGGCCTGCGCCTGACCCTGAGCGGCAAGCAGGTCGACGACACCCCGCTGACCCTGCTGTACCTCACCCCCGGTGTGGTCACCCCCGACGGCCAGCGTCACGATCGTTTCGAGGTGGTGCAGAAGCTGGCCCCCGGCGCGACTCAGGACGTGATGGCTTTCGAGTTCACCGAGCACCACGAGGTGGTGCCCGGCGAGTGGCACTTCCTGGTGTTCCAGGGCGACCGCAAGCTGGCCGAGCAGCGATTCGACGTGCGCTGATCGATGCTGATAACGACAAGGCCCGAAACTCTGTGCTTCGGGCCTTGTCGTTTCCGCTGCTGGGATCAGGCCAGGCGGCTTTCCAAGCGGGTGCCGTTGACCAGGTTGTCGGCCAGCGGACAGCGCCGCTCGATTTCCGCGAGCACCGCCTGCTTTTCCTCGCGGCTGAGGTCGGCGTCGATCGTTACCTTGACCCGCAGCGCCTGGAAGCCCGGGCGCACGTCGTCGCGGCGGCCGAGCAAGCCGTCCGGATCGTAGTCGGCCTCGATCTCGAACTGCATGCCGCGCAGCTCGAACTTGCGTTGGTGGGCGAGGAAGCGGCCGATGGTGCCGAAACAGCCGGCCACGGCGGCGAGGATGATCTCCAGCGGGGTCGGGCCGAGATCCTGTCCTGCGGCGTTCTTCGGCTGGTCCATGCGGATCACGTGGTTGCCGGACTCCACGGTGATGGCGAAGGCGTGATCCAGGCTGCCGCTGGCGCGGATGGTCTTCAGCGTCATGTCACTGGCCCTTGCCGCAGGTCTTGATGCCGAGCAGGCTGTAGGCCGGGCACCAGCCGAGCAGGCCGGTAGCCAGCGGCGCCAGGCCGATCAGGCCCCACCAGCCGATCACTCCAGTGGCGCCGAGCAGCAGCAGGGCCAGGCCTGCGATGATGCGCAGGATCTTGTCGGTCTTGCCAACGTTGCATTGCATGTGGGGTTTCTCCCTTGCAGGTGGGGGCGGATGCCGTCAGTTCAGCGTAGTCGCTGCGGCCGTGCCCGACGCCTCTGTATACCCTGCAGGGTATGTTTGTGCCAGTGACGGAGTCCCGGTTCGGGCAGCTTCCCGGCAGAAGAGGGGCGGCAGAAACGACAACGGCACCCGAAGGTGCCGTTGCAGTGGAGCGGGAGCGGCTTACTTGCCGGTCCAGCGCTTGAGCACCAGGGTGGCGTTGGTGCCGCCGAAGCCGAAGCTGTTGCTCATCACCGTGTTCAGGGTGACGTTCTCGCGGGTCTGGGTGACGATCGGCAGATCGGCCACTTCCGGGTCCACTTCCTCGATGTTGGCCGAGCCGGCGATGAAGTTGCCTTCCATCATCAGCAGGCTGTAGATCGCTTCCTGCACGCCGGCGGCGCCCAGCGAGTGGCCGGACAGGCTCTTGGTCGAGCTGATCGCCGGAGCCTTGTCGCCGAACACGGTGCGCACGGCGCGGGCTTCCGCCACGTCGCCGACCGGGGTCGAGGTGCCGTGGGTGTTGAGGTAGTCGATCGGGGTGTCGACGGTGGCCAGCGCCTGCTGCATGCAGCGAATCGCGCCTTCGCCGCTCGGGGCGACCATGTCGTAGCCGTCGGAGGTGGCGCCGTAGCCGACGATTTCGGCGTAGATCTTCGCGCCGCGCTTGAGGGCGTGCTCCAGCTCCTCGACCACCACCATGCCGCCGCCGCCGGCGATGACGAAGCCGTCACGCTTGGCGTCGTAGGCGCGGGAGGCCTTTTCCGGGGAGTCGTTGTACTGGGTGGACAGGGCGCCCATGGCGTCGAACAGGAAGCTCTGGCTCCAGTGCTCCTCTTCACCGCCGCCGGCGAAGACCACGTCCTGCTTGCCCATCTGGATCTGCTCCATGGCATTGCCGATGCAATGGGCGCTGGTGGCGCAGGCGGAGGAGATCGAGTAGTTGACGCCCTTGATCTTGAACGGGGTGGCCAGGCAGGCGGACACGGTGCTGCCCATGGTGCGCGGCACGCGGTACGGGCCGACGCGCTTGACACCCTTCTCGCGCAGGATGTCCATGGCTTCCATCTGGTTGAAGGTGGAAGCACCGCCGGAGCCGGCGATCAGGCCGACGCGGGGGTTGGAGATCTCTTCCTCGCTCAGGCCGGCATCCTTGATCGCCTGCTGCATGGACAGGTAGGCGAAGGCGGCGGCGTCACCCATGAAGCGATAGACCTTGCGGTCGATCAGCGCTTCGAGGTCGAGGTCGACGGAGCCGGAAACCTGGCTGCGCAGCCCCATGTCGGCATAGGACTGGTTGAAGCGGATACCTGGGCGGCTGGCGCGCAGGCTGGCGGAAACGGTCTCTTTGTCATTGCCCAGGCAGGACACGATGCCCATCCCGGTGATCACGACGCGGCGCATGCGGGTAACCCTTAGAAGCTGTCAGTGGAAGTGAACAGGCCGACGCGCAGGCCTTCGGCGCTGTAGATCTCGCGGCCATCGACGCTGACGGTGCCATCGGCGATGCCGAGGATCAGCGAACGGCTGATGGTGCGCTTGATATGAATGTTGTAGGTGACTTTCTTGGCGGTCGGCAAGACCTGGCCGAAGAATTTCACTTCGCCCGAGCCCAGGGCGCGGCCGCGGCCGGGGTTGCCCTGCCAGCCGAGGTAGAAGCCAACCAGCTGCCACATCGCATCCAGGCCCAGGCAGCCGGGCATCACCGGGTCGCCCTCGAAGTGGCAGGCGAAGAACCACAGGTCCGGGTTGATGTCGAGCTCGGCAACGATTTCGCCCTTGCCATACTTGCCGCCGGTCTCGCTGATGTGCGCGATGCGATCGATCATCAGCATGTTGGGGGCGGGCAGTTGCGCATTACCCGGGCCGAACAGTTCACCGCGACTGCAGCGCAGCAGTTCTTCCCGAGTGAAGGCGTTTTGTTTTGTCATGCGAGCTCCTCGACGATCCCTGTACCACAGGGGGCAGATCTTTCTGGCCGCGCTCCTCCGGTGGAGGCGTGGCTATGGTCTGGCTATAGACTATGGCCAGTTGATGAAAGTCACAGCCGGAGTCTGGTCATTCTGCGACGAATGGTGCTGTCCAGTGCTGTGCGGGGTGCAAGCGTGCCGCATTTCGGGGATTTTCGCCACCCGTCTATGGTCGGTTCTGCACCCAGCGCTGCAGGATGTAGCGCAGATCGGAGCGCTTGAACGGCTTGGCCAGATAGTCGTTCATGCCGGCGGCGAGGCAGGTCTCGCGGTCGCCCTGCAAGGCGTTGGCGGTCAGGGCGATGATCGGTGTATGCCGGTTGGGTCCCTCGCCGCTGCGGATCTGCCGGGTGACACTGTAGCCGTCGAGGTCGGGCAGGCGACAGTCCATGAGGATCGCCGCGTAGGCCTGTGCGCCGGCGGCCTGCAGGGCCTGCTGGCCGCTGCTGACCAGATCGACGTTGAAGCCCAGGCTGCGCAGGATGGCCTCGATCACCGTCTGGTTGACCGGGTTGTCCTCCACCAGCAACACCGACTGGCCGCCGCCCTGTTCCAGTTCGCCTTCCAGCAGTGCCTGCTCGCCGGCCAGGCAGTGGCGCCAGGGTAGTGGCAGCTCGAGGGTGAAGGTCGAGCCGCGGCCGAGCGTGCTTTCGGCGTGCAGTCCGCCGCCCATGCGTTCGGCCAGGGTGCGGGCAATCGACAGGCCCAGGCCGGTGCCGCCATAGCGGCGCGAGGTGGAGGTGTCGGCCTGTTCGAAGGCATCGAACATGTGCTGCAAACGCTCGGGGGCAATGCCGATGCCGGTGTCCTGTACCGCACAGGTCAGCCAGAGCATCTGCTGCTGATCGAGCATCTGCCAGCGGGTGGTGACGGTGATGCGGCCCTCCTCGGTGAATTTCAGCGCGTTGCCGATCAGGTTGACCAGCACCTGACGCAGGCGGGTGGGGTCGCCGCGCACCTCGATGTTGTCCAGGCCCGGTTGCAGGTCCATGAGCAGCTGCAGGCCACGCTGCTGGGCGCTGGGGCGAAATACCTGGACCGAGCTGGCGATCAGGTCGGGCAGCTTGAACGGGATGTTTTCCAGCTCCAGCGAGCCGCGCTCGATGCGTGAGAAATCGAGGATGTCGTTGATCACCTTGAGCAGGTGTTCGGTCGACTCGGTGGCCAGGGCCGTGTATTCGCTCTGTTCGCTGCTCTGCTCGGTGGTTTCCAGCAGTTGCAGCATGCCCAGTACGCCGTTCATCGGCGTGCGCAGCTCGTGGCTCATCATCGCCAGGAAGTCCGACTTGGCGCGGTTGGCCTTCTCGGCTTCTTCGCGGGCGCCGACCAGTTGGGCGATGCTGCGCTGCTGCTCGGTCTGCGCCTGTTCCAGGGCGGCCGCCAGGTGGTTGATGTGGCGCGCCAGATCGCCGATCTCGCCGCCGTCGGCTTCCGGCAACTTGGTGTGGTAGTCACCGCCCTGGATCGCCTCCACCGCGTGGCCCATGGCGTCGATGGGCTGGATCAGGCTGCGCGCCAGGCGATAGGCGAGCAGCAGGGTCAGCGCCAGGGCCAGCAGGGCCAGCACGCTGGCGCGCAGCAGGATCTGCTGCTGGCGCTGGCGGAAGGCTTCGTCGGTCATGCCGACCACCACCCGACCCAGCTGCTCGTCGTCGCTGTTGCCCTGCGCCAGGGGCGGGCTGAGCAGGAAGGGGTCGTCGAGCCTGATCTGCTGGCGGACAATCGCTGCCTGATACACCTCGATGCGCGTATCGCGCCGCCCCAGGGCCTGCTCGACATAGGCGAGCACCCGCTCCTCGCGGTCGCGCACCTCGATGAAGCGTACGTGCGGGATGTGCAGGCTGGCCTGCAGCAGGCTGTCGAGGATCGGCGCGTTGCCGGAGATCACCGCGTACTCGGTCGCCGGGGCCAGTTGGTCGGCGATTAGCTGGCCGGTCTGGGTCAGCTCGGCGTGCAGATCCTGCAGGCGGGTATAGGTGAAGTAGCCGGTCAGCAGCAGGGTCAGCAGCAGCGCCGGGCCGAGGCTGATGGCCAGGGTCCGGGTGCGGATGTTGCTGTGGCGCCAGCGCAGCATCATGGCTCTCTCTCCCAATCCTGCAGGCGCCGGGCCTGGTCGCGGTCGTCGCTCAGCTCGATGCCCAGCGAGCGGGCGACCTGCGCATTGCTGAGGACCTTGAAGTCGCGCGGGTAGGCCTCGCGGGGCCACTGTTCGGGTGGCAGCGAAAGCAGCCGGTCGAGGTCGTTGAGCCAGTCCTGCTGGTCGCTGTAGCTGCTGCTCAGGCTGCCGGCGCGGATGAAGGCGGCCGTCGGGCCGATCAGCGCCAGCTTGCGACTGTAGCTGGCGAGCAGTACGCCCTTGATGCTGCGCGGGTTGTACAGGGCCGGATCGTCGATGCCGAGCAGCACGTCGCTCTCGTCGAGCAGGCGATTGAGCGGGCGGCTGTCGCCGCTGTCCGGCCAGTACCAGGCGCTGATGGCCAGTCCCTGGGCGGCAGCCTGGCGGCGCAGTTCGTTGACCAGAAAGCGGCTGTCGTCGCTGTACAGCAGGCCGACCCGGCGTGCCTGCGGCAGCAGTTGGCGAACCAGGCGCAGCTGGCGCGCGGGCGCGGGGTCGCTCCACAACAGGGTCAGCAGGGCGGGGCGCTGGTCACCCAGGCGCTGGTGGGCCTGCACTCGGCTGATCTGCATGACCAGGGTCGGCGGTCCGCCGGGATCGCTGAGGCGCCAGTCGAGGGCGCCGGCGCCGAGCAGGACCAGCCGGCTGTCGCTGGGCAGGGTCGAGGGCGAACTCAGCCGGCTCGGGTGCATGAGCTGCACGCGGTCACTCGGGCGGCGTGCGGTGAGATCGGCCACGAAGCGGTGCAGGGCCGGCGTGTCATGGCTGGTCGCGATGATGATCTCGGCCGCCGGCGCCAGTGGTGTGATGGCCAGCAGGCAGAGCAGCACGAGCGTTTTGATAAGTCTCATCCTTGAGATGCTCGGCATGATTCAGAGTTCGAGCCCGGCGGAGATCCAGAACACGCGGCGCTCGTCGTAGTTGTTGTTCGGCCAGCCGAGGGGCTCGTCGTCCAGGCGCTGCTGCAGCACGCCGGCCAGCTCCAGCTGGCCGCTGCCCAGGCGCAGGCGCTTGGCCAGGCGCAGGTCTGCGCGTTCGAAACGGTACTCGTTGAGACTGTCGGCGCCATAGTAGAACAGTGCGCTGGACCAGTCATGCCCCCAGTCGCGCAGCCAGCCGGCCGAGCCGCTGTGGCGCGGGGTGAGGCGCCGGTCGATGCGGTGGGTGGCGTCGAACTCGATGTAGGCATAGCCCAGGCGCAGACGATCTTGCAGGCCCAGCTGCCAGTCCAGTTCACCCTCGGCACCCTTCAGGCGCAGGCGGTTGTCGTTGCTGGGCATGAAGTCGTACACCTTGAGCGGCTCGCTGATCAGCTTGTCGATCTCATCGTAGAACAGCTTGAAGTCGAGGCTCAGGCCGAGGTCGGCAAAGTGGCCGTTGTAACCCAGCTCGCGCGAGCGCATGCGTTCCTGCTCGAGATTGCCTGGGCCTCTGGCGCTGGCGAAATAGCGGGCCTCGCTCTGGCCGAGCGCGGCCGGCTGCAGATCGCGGACGGGATACTGCCAGTCGACATGGTTCTCGAACATGTCCGGTGAGCGCACCGCCTCGGAGTATACCGCGCGCAGGCCGTGGGCCGGGGTGATCAGGTAGTTGAGGGCGAGGCGTGGCGACAGCGACGGGCTGGTCGCATTGTCGTCCTCGAGCATGGCGCCGCCCTGCAGCAGCCAGTGCTGGTCGATTCGCCATTCGAACTGGCCGAACAGGCTCCAGGTATCCCGGCTGCGCCGGCCGTTGAGGTAGACGTCCGAGTCGGCGCGGTCATGCTGGTAGCGCAGGCCGCTGACCAGGCGCAGGTTGTCGGACAGGCTGAGGGTGTCCTGGATTTCGAGGTCGAAGCGGCTCTCGCGCACGTCCTCGTTGATCAGGCCGCAGCTGTGGGCAAGCGTGCCTTGACCTGGGTTGAGCGTGGCGAAGGCCTGCCGCAGGATCCGGGTGGCCAGGGCGGTCTGTTCGGGCGTGCCGGCCGGCGGGGTGAAGTTGCCCGCTTGCAGGTTCTGACCGAGCTGCTCGACGTACTGTGGCGACAGCGCCCACAACTGCCCCAGCTGCGGGCTGAACGCCAGCTGCCCCTCGCAGGCGCGCCACTGGCGCAGGCGCTCCCACTGCTGGAGGTTGCCCTGTACATAGAGGCTGTGGGTCGAATCGAGATCGAGGTTCCAGCGCAGGCTGCCGGCATAGTCGCGGGCGCGCACGTCCGAGTCGGCGTCCTGCTCCCAGGCCTGGGGGGCGATGGGGAAGACCGGCTGGTAGTGGTTGTCGACCTGGTTGCTGCCTTCCTTGAGGGCCAGCTGCCAGTCCAGCGACTGTCGGGCATCCAGCTCCTGGTTCACACGCAGGTTGAGGCGGCTGAGCCGCTGGCCGTCGCGAAAGTCGCGGCCGTCCGCCCGGTGGTCGAAGCCGTCGTCCTGCTGCCCCGACAGCGACAGTCGCAGGTCGCCGCCACGCCAGCCCTGGCCGTGGCTGGCGTACCAGTCGTCGATGCCGCGCTGGCCATGGGTCACCTTCAGGCGCGTGCCGTGGCTGTCGCGGGGGGCGCGGGTGAGGATGTTGATGACCGCCATCAGCGCATTGGCGCCGTAGCTGACCGTATTGGGGCCGCGGAACACCTCGATGCGCTCGATGTCTTCGATGGCCACGGGAATGTCGTTCCAGTCGACCTGGGCAAAGCCGGCGCGATATACCGAGCGGCCATCGACCAGCACCTGCAGGCGGCGGGCTTGGTTGGCATTGCTGCCGTGGTAGTTGACGGTTGTGCTGTTGCCGTTCTGCGGCACCACCAGCATGCCGGGCACCAGGCGCAGCAGTTCGGGCAGGCTGCGCGCGCCGCTGGCGCGGATCAGTTCGCGGTCGAGCACGCTGACGCTGCCCGGTACGGCCGCCGGGGCCTGCTGCAGGCGGGTGGCGGTGAGAACCTCGGGCAGCGCCGTGGCGGCGAGGAACAGGTCCTCGGCGAGCGCTGCTCCGCTGGCCAGGGTGCCGAGCAAGGGCACCAGCGATACACGCAGGGGAACAGCCACTGCCGCACTCCCGATTCGATTGGGGGCGGCATGTTAACCGAGGCACGGCGTTTTGCCAGCGTGCAGGTGTCACAGCACGCTGGTCGACCGGCGGTCGCTCCGTATAATGCAGCGATTGCCGCCTGGCGGCCCGATATGGATTGATCATGACTGAGCAGCAACCCATTGCCGTGCTCGGCGGCGGCAGCTTCGGTACCGCGCTGGCCAACCTGCTGGCAGAAAACGGCCAGCGTGTACTCCTGTGGATGCGTGACCCGGCGCAGGCCGCGGCGATCCGCGACAAGCGCGAGAACCCGCGCTATCTCAAGGGCATCAAGGTGCATGCGGCGGTCGAGCCGGTCACCGAGCTGGCCGCCACCTTGCAGGCCTGCTCGCTGGTGTTCGTCGTGCTGCCGTCCTCGGCGCTGCGCAGCGCGCTGCAGCCGGTGGCCGATCTGCTGGTGGGCAAGCTGCTGGTCAGCACCACCAAGGGCATCGAGGCCGATACCTTCAAGCTGATGAGCCAGATCCTCGAGGAGATCGCCCCGCAGGCGCGCATCGGTGTGCTCTCCGGGCCGAACCTGGCCCGCGAGATCGCCGAGCACGCGCTGACCGCCACGGTGGTCGCCAGCGAGGACGAGGAACTCTGTCAGCGCGTGCAGCAGGCCCTGCACGGGCGCACCTTCCGTGTCTACGCCAGCCGCGACCGCTTCGGCGTCGAGCTGGGCGGCGCGCTGAAGAACGTCTACGCGATCATGTCCGGCATGGCGGCGGCGCTGGGCATGGGCGAGAACACCAAGAGCATGCTGATCACCCGCGCCCTGGCCGAGATGACCCGCTTCGCGGTGACCCTGGGCGCCAACCCGATGACCTTCCTCGGCCTGGCCGGGGTCGGCGACCTGATCGTCACCTGTTCGTCACCCAAGAGCCGCAACTATCAGGTCGGCTACGCTCTGGGACAGGGGCTGAGCCTGGAGGCGGCGGTCGAGCGCCTGGGCGAGGTGGCCGAGGGGGTCAATACCATCCGCGTGCTCAAGGCGCGCGCCGAGCAGCTGGGCGTGTACATGCCGCTGGTCGCCGGCCTGCACGCCATACTGTTCGAGGGTCGCACCCTGCAGCAGGTCATCGGCCAGCTGATGTCCGGCGAGCCGAAGACCGACGTCGATTTCATTTCCGCCAACGGTTTCTGAAGGAGAGCGCTACATGTCCGATGTCAAACAGAGTCGTGAAGGTCTGATCCTGCGCGTGCTGTGGATGATCCTGTTCGTGCTGGTCTGGCAGGTGGCCGAGCTGGTGCTGCTGGCGCTGGTGCTGGTGCAGCTGGTCTACCGTCTGACCAGTGGCCGGCCCCATGTGGGGGCGATGAATTTCGGCGACAGTCTGAGCCAGTACCTGGCGCAGATCGGTCGCTTCGGCTGCTTCCACAGCGACGAGAAGCCCTGGCCGTTCGCCAACTGGCCGACGCCGCGCGAGCCGCAGGGCGAGGGTGCCGAGGCCGTGCTGGCCGCCACCTGGAGTGCAGCGGCGGCCCCGGCGGCGGCTGCCGCGCCGAATGCCTCCCCGGTGCCGGAAGCGACCCCCGCCGAGCAGGCTCCGGCCGCGGACAGCGCACCCGTGGCGAGCGAGGCGCCGGTCGAGTCTGCCGCGCAAGATGAGCCCGCAGAGAAAGATACTGCCGTAGCGAAGGGCGAGGGTGGTGCGGACGCCGCGCCGGAGCCCAAGGCGTGAGACTCTGGCTGCTGCGTCACGGCCAGGCCGCCCCCTACGTGAAGACCGGCGATCACCTGCGCGAGCTGACCGAACGGGGGCGGCGCGAGGCCTTGCATGCCGCCGGGCATCTGCTCGGCGAGCCGCTGGACACCATCCTGGTCAGCCCCTACGTGCGCGCACAGCAGACCGCCGAGCTGGTGCACGAAGCCCTGGCACGGGCGCCTGCGCTGTTCACCATCGACGGCATCACCCCCGACGACGATCCGCGCCAGGCCCTGCAGCTGCTGGCCGAGCGGCGCGAGCAGAACCTGCTGCTGGTCACGCACCAGCCACTGGTCGGTGCGCTGGCCGGGCTGCTGGTCTACGGCCACCTGCAGCAGCCGCTGCCGTTCAATACCGCGAGCCTGGCGCTGCTCGAGGGCGAGATGCCGCTGGCCGGACTGATGAACCTGCTGGCCATCCATCACCCGCCGAGCCACTGCTGAGCAGCCCATGAGCGTGCATATCGAAGAAATCCGCCTGAATCTGCCGCACATCGAGCTGGCTGCGCACCTCTACGGTCCCGAAGACGGTCAGCCGGTGCTGGCCCTGCATGGCTGGCTGGACAACGCCATGAGCTTTGCCCGTCTCGCGCCCAAGCTCGACGGCCTGCGCATCGTCGCCCTCGACCTGGCCGGGCATGGCCATTCGGGACACCGCCCCGCCGGGGCCAGCTACGCACTGTGGGACTATGCGCTGGATGTACTGCAGGTGGCCGAGCAGCTCGGCTGGCAGCGCTTCTCCCTGCTCGGCCATTCGCTGGGTGCGAGTGTCGCGATGCTGCTGGCCGCGGCACTGCCCGAGCGCGTCGAGCGCCTGGCGCTGATCGACGGCCTGCTGCCATTGACCCACGAGCCGGAGCAGGCGCCCCACCAGCTGGGCGAGGCGCTCAGGGCCCAGCTGGCCCTGCCCGGCAAGCGCAAACCGGTGTATGCCAGCGTCGAGCGCGCCGTCGACGCCCGCCTGCGTGGCGGCTATCCGCTCAGCCGCGAAGCGGCCGAACTGCTCGGCAGTCGTGGGTTGATGCCGCAGGCTGGCGGTTATACCTGGCGCAGCGATCCGCGCCTGACCTTGCCCTCGCCGCTGCGCATGAGCCGCGCCCACGTCGAGGCCTGCGTCCGCGCCCTGCGCTGCCCGGTCAGTCTGGTGCTGGCCGAGGAGGGCATACCGGTGCGCCACCCGCAGTCGATGGCACTGATCGAAGAACTGCCGATCACCCTGCATCGTCTGCCCGGTGGACACCATCTGCACCTGGATGACGAGGCGGGTGCGCGTGCAGTAGCAGACTGTTTCAAACCCCTGTTCGCTGCGCCTTGACTTGCGCCGGGCAAGTGCCGAGGCTGGACGCCATTGCACGGGAGAATGCGCATGATTGAGTTGTACACCACTGCTCCCCCCACGGGGCGGCAGCTTTTCAGCGTACTCGGTGAGCGTGGCCAGCACGACGCGCGGCACAGCGGCCACCTGCCACAGGCGATCCCGAGACGATGAGAACCAGCATGCGAGGAGTGCTGGGAGCACTCGCCCTGATGGTCGCGCCGGCCTGGGCCGATGTGCCGGGCAGCAGCGATCTGGAGATCCTGCCGCGTTTCGCGGGGGCCGAGATCGTCGACTACCGGGTGGAGGACAATGTTGCGCGGCTCTACCCGCAGAGTGCGTTGCGCCGTATCAGCGGCCGCTTGCGCGTGGACGGCGAGATCGAGGTGGTCGGGCGCCTGAGCGCGCTGACCTACGAGCTGCCGCGTGGCCATGGCAGCAGCGAAGCCTTTACCCAAGCACGCGCCGCGTTGCTGGCGCAGGGCGCGCGAGCGCTGCACTGGTGCGAGGGGCGCGAATGCGGGGCCAGCAGCCTGTGGGCCAACAACGTGTTCGGCAATGCGCGGCTGTTCGGCGGCGACGAGCAGCAGGCCTATCTGTTGCTGCAGCTGGCTGCACCGCACCAGGACAGCCTGCTGGCGCTGTATGCCATCACCCGGGCCACTCGCCGCGCCTACCTGCACGTCGAGCTGCTGGAAGCCAATGCGCCGCAGGGCGAGCACCTGCCCAACGCCGAAACCCTGTTGCGCCAGCTCAAGGAGGCCGGTGTGCTGGAGCTGGCGCAGCTGCCGGCCGAGCCGGTCGACCCCTGGCTGGCCCTGCTGGCGCGGGCGCTGCGTCTGGATACCGGCGTGCGCCTGCAGCTCAGCGGCGAGGCGGCGCCGGCGTGGCGCGAAGCGCTGATCGAGCGCGGAACCCGCGCCGTCCGCCTGGAAAGCACCGCGAGCGAGAGGCCGGGGCTGCGCTTGGAGTGGTTGCGTTGAACTCCCGAAGCACACGGATGCCCCCCCTGCCGGCCTTGCCGGCATCCCGCGGCAAGGAAAGACGATGATCGAACATGACCGCCTGCTGGTGCAGATCCTCATGCTGGCGCTGCTCGGCGCCTGCCTGTGGGTGCTGGCGCCGTTCTGGTCGGCGCTGTTCTGGGCGGCGGTGCTGGCCTTCGCCAGCTGGCCGCTGATGCGTGGCCTGACCCGCCTGTTGCGCGGGCGCACGAATGTCTCCGCCGGCATACTGACCCTGGGCTGGATGCTGCTGGTGGCGGTGCCGCTGATCTGGCTGGGCTTCAACCTGGCCGACCATATCCGCTCCGCCATGGCCCTGCTCAAGGACCTGCAGGTGGAAGGCCTGCCCGCGCCGCCAGCCTGGCTGGCCGGTGTGCCGCTGTTCGGCGGGCAGCTGGTGGATCTGTGGAATGCCCTCGATGTGCAGGGTGCCGCGCTGTTCGCCGGGGTCAAGCCGTACATGGGCGAGGTGGGCAACTGGTTGCTGGCGCGCAGTGCGCAGATCGGCGGCGGCGTGCTGGAGCTGGTCCTGAGCCTGGTGCTGGTGTTCTTCTTCTATCGCGACGGCCCGCGCATGGCCGAGTACGCGCGCAGCCTGCTGGAGCGGCTGATGGGCGGGCGCGCCGAGCACTATGTGGAGCTGGTTGCCGCCACCGTGCAACGGGTGGTCAACGGGGTGCTCGGCACGGCGGCGGCGCAGGCGGTGATGGCGCTGATCGGCTTCCTGATCGCCGGGGTGCCGGGCGCCGTGGTTCTGGCCATCCTCACCTTTGCCCTCAGCCTGGTCCCCGTCGGTCCGCCGCTGGTGTGGATCCCCGCCACCGCCTGGCTGTTCTGGCAGGGCGACTACGGGATGGGGGTATTCCTGGGTGCCTGGGGACTGGTGGTGATCAGCGGCATCGACAACGTGGTCAAGCCCTACCTGATCAGTCGCGGCGGCAACCTGCCGCTGGTGGTGGTTATCCTCGGCGTGTTCGGCGGCATCCTTGCCTTCGGCTTCATGGGCCTGTTCCTCGGTCCGACCCTGCTGGCGCTGGCCTACAGCCTGATCGGCGACTGGATCGCCAGCCAGCCGCACAGCCGACATCAGCATCAGCCGCCCGCCAGCTGATCAGCGCCCTTGAGGGTGCTCGCGTTCGTAGCGTTCCAGCGAGTCGCTGGCGATCATCCGCCCCAGGGCGATCAGCTCGGGGGCCTTGTAGAACTCGAAGAAGCGGCAGACCCGCTTGGGCACGTTGACCAAGATGTCCGGCGGATAGCCGGCCATCTTGTACTGCCCCAGCGAGTTCTGCATCACGTCGATGCTCTGGTTGATCAGCTCCAGCAGGTTGTCCGGGGCCCCGTTTTCCACGACATGGATATGGCTGGCCTTGGCCGCGGCGACGCCGTGGGTGGAGCCCCCTTCCGCCAGCCCCTCGGTACTGAGCAGCAGGGCGGGCAGGTCCGGATCATTGCGACGGAAGAACGGCAGGCGGGCACCCAGAGCGCCAATCGAACCCATCATCTGGTCGAGGCGGTGCTTCAGCGCCGCCGGGCGCTCGATCACCGGCAGTTCGTACTGGATCTGGTTGGTGGCGTTGACGTTGACCGCGACGATCAGGTCGCAGCGACTGGATACCACCGGCACGATCGGGATCGGGTTGAGCAGGCCGCCATCGACCAGCACCCGCGAGCCCTGCACCACCGGGGTGAACAGGCTGGGAATCGCCGCCGAGGCGCGCATGGCCTGGTGCAGGCAGCCTTCCTGGAACCACACTTCCTGCTGGTTGGTGAGGTCGGTGGCCACGGCCGTGTAGGGGATCGGCAGGTCCTCGATGTTGATTTCGCCGAGAAAGGCACGAATCCGCCCGAAGATCCGCTCGCCGCGAATCGCGCCCAGCGAGAAGCTGACGTCGAGCAGACGCAGCACGTCCAGATAGTCCAGGGTCTCCACCCAGCGCCGGTACACCGGCAGTTTGCCGGCGGCATAGATACCGCCGATCACCGCGCCCATCGAGCTGCCGGCGATGCAGGCGATCTCGTAGCCACGCGCCTCCAGCTCCTCGATCACGCCGATATGTGCATAACCGCGAGCTCCGCCCGAGCCGAGCACCAGTGCGACACGCTTGCCCATGATGATTCCCCCATCTTCTGCAGGACCGGTGCGAACACGGTGCAACTCGACACCATATGGCTCATTCCCGGTCTCTTGTATTTCAGTATGGCCCCGATCTCGACTGCAGGTCTTGCCCTGTGGTGTTTGCTAGAATCGCCGCCATCGCGAATGACCCCCGGAGTGTCTGCATGACCGCCCCCACCAGCGAACCGATCCGCCTCACCCAATACAGCCATGGCGCCGGCTGTGGCTGCAAGATTTCCCCCAAGGTGCTGGAGGTGATCCTCGCCGGCAGCGGCGCGCAGAACCTCGACCCCAAGCTGTGGGTCGGCAACGCCTCGCGCGACGATGCGGCAGTCTATGCCATTGACGAGGAACGCGGGGTGGTCTCCACCACCGACTTCTTCATGCCGATCGTCGACGATCCCTTCGACTTCGGCCGCATCGCGGCCACCAACGCCATCAGCGACATCTACGCCATGGGCGGCGACCCGCTGATGGCCATCGCTATCCTCGGCTGGCCGGTCAACGTGCTGGCGCCGGAAGTCGCCCGCGAAGTGATCCGCGGCGGTCGCTCGGTGTGCGACGAGGCGGGCATCCCGCTGGCCGGCGGCCACTCCATCGATGCCCCCGAGCCGATCTTCGGCCTGGCGGTCACCGGCATCGTCGACAAGCGCTTCATGAAGCGCAACGACACCGCCAGCGAGGGCTGCCGGCTGTACCTGTCCAAGCCGCTGGGCATCGGCATCCTCACCACCGCCGAGAAGAAGGGCAAGTTGCGCGCCGAGGATGTGGGCGTGGCCCGCGACTGGATGTGCACCCTCAACAAGCCCGGCGCCCGCTTCGGCAAGCTGGAGCAGGTCAAGGCGATGACCGACGTCACCGGCTTCGGCCTGCTCGGCCACCTGGTCGAGATGGCCGACGGCAGCGGCCTGACCGCACGCATCGACTACGCCGCGGTACCGCGCATCGCCGGCGTCGATTACTACCTCGACCAGGGCTGCGTGCCCGGTGGTACCCTGCGCAACTTCGACAGCTATGGCGACCGCATCGCGCCGCTGCCGGAAGCGCAGAAGCTGCTGCTCTGCGATCCGCAGACCAGCGGCGGTCTGCTGGTGGCGGTGGAGCCGGCTGGCGAGGCGGAATTCCTCGCCCTGGCCGCCGAGCTGGGTCTTGCGCTGGCGCCGATCGGCGAGCTGGTGGCCCGACAGAACCACGCGGTAGAGGTGCTCTGATGCGTGCCAACAGCGCCCACTACCGCGACATCTTCCTTCACGACCTGCCGCTGATGGATGTGCGCGCCCCGGTGGAATACACCAAGGGGGCCTTCCCGCACACGGTCAACTTGCCGCTGATGAACGATCTCGAGCGGCAGAAGGTCGGCACCTGCTACAAGCAGCACGGCCAGGACGCCGCCATCGAGCTGGGCCACCAGCTGGTGAGCGGCCAGCTCAAGGCCGAGCGCATCGAGGCCTGGGCGGCCTTCGCCCGCGCCAACCCCAACGGCTACCTGTACTGCTTCCGCGGCGGCCTGCGCTCGCAGATCACCCAGCAGTGGCTCAAGGACGAGGCCGGCATCGAGTATCCGCGGGTGATCGGCGGCTACAAGGCGCTGCGCAACTTCCTCATCGACACCACCGAGGCGGCGGTGAGCGAGTGCGACTTCGTCATCGTCGGCGGCCTCACCGGCACCGGCAAGACCGAGGTGCTGGCGCAACTGGACAACCCCCTCGACCTGGAGGCGCTGGCCAACCATCGCGGCTCCAGCTTCGGCAAGCACGCCACGCCGCAGCCGGGGCAGATCGACTTCGAGAACCTGCTGGCCATCGACCTGCTGAAGAAGCGCGCCGCCGGCATCCAGCAGTTCGTCCTCGAGGACGAGAGCCGCCTGATCGGCAGCTGCTCGCTGCCGCTGCCGTTGCACCAGGGCATGCAGGAATACCCGCTGGTATGGCTGGAAGACAGCCTGCAAGGCCGCATCGAGCGCATCCTCGGCGACTACGTGATCGACCTGTCCGCCGAATTCATCGCCCTGCACGGCGCGGAGCAGGGTTTCGTCGCCTTTGCCGAGCGCCTGCAGCAGAGCCTGAAGAACATCGTCAAGCGCCTGGGGGGCGAGCGCTACCAGCGTCTGGCGGCGATCATGGACGAGGCGCTGGCCGAGCAGCAGCGCAGTGGCGCGGTCGACCTGCACCGCGGCTGGATCGAGGGTCTGCTCGGCGAGTACTACGACCCGATGTACGCCTACCAGCGCGAGAGCAAGGCGGCGCGCATCGAGTTCAGCGGCGACCAGCGCGCGGTCGTGGAGTATCTGCGCCAGCGGGCAGCCCATCGCCGCTGAGGCGAGGAACCGGCCCGGCGCCTGGCGTCCGGGCCGGCGACTAGACTTGCAGGAATTCCCGCAAAAAGGAGCATCAACGATGAAGACCTGGATCGTGCTGCCGGCACTGGCGCTGGGCCTGACGCTGGCCGGCTGCGCCGGCAAGACGCAGAATCGCGACGGCTGTGCCTATCAGCTGGACGCGGCGTGGCAGGAGCTGGATCTCGCCAAGGCCGAAGGCTTTGCCGGCACGGTCAGCTACTCCAAGGCCCTGTCCCTGATCACCGCCGCCAAGACCCAGCAGCAGTTCGAGGCCTACGATGGCTGCGTGAAAAAGGCCGAGCGGGCGCGCTACTACATCCGCGAGTCGCGCGCCGGGCGCTGAGTCATTCGGCCTTGCGGCCGGCCATGTGGCGCAGGTAGGCCAGCAGCTGGTCGAGCTGCGCTTCGCTCAGCGCGGCCTCGTCGAAGCCCGGCATGCGCCCCTGCGGCCAGTGGCGCAGGGCCTGCGGGTCGCGGATGTAGCGGCGCAGCAGGTCGGCGCGCAGGTACTCGGTAGGGTTGTAGGGCAGGTTGAGATCCGGGCCGAAGGCCGCATCGCCCTGCTTGTTCAGGCGGTGGCAGGCCAGGCAGTGCTTCTGGAACTGGGCGAAGCCGAGGCTGACCGGATCGTCCGCCGCCAGCGCGGGATCGGGGCGCATCGCCGGGAAGCGCTTGGCCACCGATGCCAGCACGCGCAGGCGCACCATGCGAAACGGCCATTGCTCGGGGCCGATCTGCTCCGCTGCGGGGTTGCTCCATACCAGATAGAACGGGCCGGCGCTCCTGCCGGCCTTGCCCAGCGGTGGCCAGGGCGCGGCCGGGTCTTCCACCGCCAGCCAGGCGCGCGAGCCCGGCGCGTCGAGCAGGGCGGCAGCCGACAGCTCGGCGGCAAAGCCGTCGTCGGCCACCGCCTGCAGGTGGTCCTCGGGCTTCACTCCCGGCAGCAGCTCGGCCAGCGGCAGGGCGCGGTAGCGCATGGCGCGCTTGTAGGACACGTCGGCGGGAATCTCCAGCACGCGACTGGCCGGGTGGGCGAGCAGTTCGGCGCTGCTGTAGCGGCGGCTGCCGTCGGCCAGTTCCACCAGCAGCTCGGTGGCGCCGGCCAGGGGCGAGAGAAGGGCGAGCAGGAGCGGCAGGGCGCGCATGGGCAGGTATTCCGCGTGGAGGCTTCGCGCGGACCTTAGCAAAGTTGGCAGAGCGCGTCCCGGCCGCGTAGCATCGCCGTCTTTGCCGCAAGGAAGAGTCATGCTCGCCGAGTTGTTCGCCGTGATGGCGCCGGTGCTGATTGTCGCCGGTATCGGATACGCCTGGGCGCGCTCAGGGCAACCCTATCCCACCGACTTCGTCGCCCGCCTGGTGCTGAATGTCGGCACCCCCTGCCTGGTGCTGTCCACCCTCAGCCGGACCGAGGTCGACGCCCAAGCCTTCGGCCAGATGGCGCTGGCCTGCGTGCTGGTGTCGGCGCTGATGGGTCTGATCGGCGTCGCCCTCAGCCGGGTCATGGACCAGGACTGGAAGGTGCTGGTGCCGGCCTACCTGTTCCCCAACACCGGCAACATGGGCCTGCCGATCAGTCTGTACGCCTTCGGCGAAGCCGGCCTGGCGCTGGCGGTGGCCTTCTTCCTGATGCTCTCGGTCGGCCATTTCACCCTCGGCATGATCCTCTCCGGTGCCGAACGCTCGTGGCGCAAGCTGCTGATCAACCCGATCATCCTCAGCCTGGGTGCGGCGCTGGCGGTGATGCTGCTTGATCTGCAGCTGCCGCGCTGGCTGGCCAACACCGTCAACCTGCTGGGCGGGCTGAGCATTCCGCTGATGCTGATCACCCTCGGCGTGTCGCTGGCAAGCATCCGCGTGCGGCACATCGGCCAGGGCGTGCTGCTCGGCGCGTTGCGGATCTTCTGCGGGGCGGGGGTGGGCTGGCTGATCGGGCTGGCGCTGGATCTGCAGCCGCTGGCGCATGGGGTGCTGGTGCTGCAGTCGGCGATGCCGGTAGCCGTGTTCAACTACCTGTTCGCCGTGCGCGCCAACCGCTCGCCGGAGGCGGTGGCGAGTCTGGTGCTGTGTTCGACGCTGCTGTCCTTCGTCTTTCTGCCGCTGCTGCTGGTCTGGTGGCTGCCGGCCTGACGCGGGTTGGCCGGCAGGGTTCAGCCGACCAGGCGACTCAGATTGGGCAACACCAGCAGCAGGGTCACGGCAACGACGGCCAGTGTGGCCTGCCGCCATTTGGGGGTGAACTTGATCATTGTCAGGGCCTTTTATTGTTGTTGGCCTGTTAAAGGGGCTGTCTGGCAGCAAACTACCTGCAATTCGGGCAGGTTCAGAGTGGATTCAATATTGAACACTCTACAATTCGTATCGTTACAAAGTTAGATGTTTTCGCCGCAAAAAGTTTCCTGAGCACGATGCTGCGCACTAGCGCAGTACCGGCAATCCCCAGCCAAGGCTTATCGCAGAGCCTTGGCGTGCTGCTCGAACGGCGCGCCATGCGCGTTGACCATTGGTCGGATGCTCGTCTGCAGGGCTTGAACAGCGGGCAGCCCGCATGCGAAAGCCCGTGGGGCCGCGTGGGTTCGGAGTGGCGCTGCTGACGCATCGGCAGGCACGAATGATAGCACAGGCGGCACTGTCAGTTTTTTGACCAGTGCACAAGCCTGTGCAGGGGGCAGTGCTGTGGGGACCGGCCGCGACCGGGTTCGAGCGTGGCTCGGCAAGCGCTAGCGCAGACCCGCCGCCGCGAGCAGCGCCGGGATCGACTGCTCGCTTGCGCCGGTCTGGGTGCCCGCCATCCGTTCTGCCGCGACCGCACCGATCACCAGGATCGCCGGGCTTTTCAGCCCGAAGGCGGCGGCGTCTTGCGCCATGGCGCCGAGGCTGCTGCGGCATTCGCGTTGCTGCGCCAGCGAGGCGTTCTCGATCATCGCCACCGGCATGTCGGCGCGCATGCCGCCGGCCAGCAGGCCGTCGCGGATGTCGGCCAGCTTGGCCACGCCCATGTAGACGACGAGCGTGGTGCCGCCCTGGGCCAGCGCCGGCCAGTTGAGGCTGCTGTCGTCCTGGGTGTGGGCGGTGACCAGGGTCACGCCGCGCGCGACGCCGCGCAGGGTCAGCGGGATGCCGCACTGGGTGGCGCCGGCCAGCCCGGCGGTGATGCCGTTGACGATCTCGCTGGCGATGCCGCGTTCTGCCAGCCAGTCGGCTTCCTCGCTGCCGCGGCCGAAGATGCACGGATCGCCGCCCTTCAGGCGCGCCACGCACTTGCCTTGGCGGGCGTAGCGCAGCATCAGGCGATGGATGAACTCCTGCGGCGTGGAGCGGCAGCCGCCGCGCTTGCCGACGCCGATCACCCGCGCCTGCGGGCAGTGTTCGAGCACCGCCGGGTTGACCAGGTCGTCGATCATCACCACCTCGGCCTCGCCCAGGGCGCGCACGGCCTTGAGGGTCAGCAGTTCCGGGTCACCCGGGCCGGCACCGATCAGCCAGACTTTTGCGCTCATGTTCATCACCTCTCTTGTGTCGCTTGCCGATCGCTCCCCGCGCTCTGCGCGGGAGCCATCCGTCAATGTTGTTTCAGGCCTTGGCCGTCACCGGCTGCGCGAGCAGCCGCTTGATTTCCGGTACGCAGGAGCCGCAGCTGGTGCCGCACTTGAGTTCCTGCTTGAGGCCGTCGAGGTCGAGGCCGCGGTCGATGCCCGCGCGGATCGCGGTATCGCTGACGTTCATGCAGCTGCACAGCGTCTTGCTCTTGCATCCCCCGGCGTTGCCCGGTGGCGTGCTGAGCGGGGCGAGCAGCCAGCGGCGCAGCTCGGTGTCGGCCTTGCCTTCGCTCCACAGCGCCTTCAGCCAGTCGCGCGCGGCGGTTTCGCCGGCCAGGCGGATGGCGGTGATGCGCCCGTCCTCGATGCGCACGCGCTTGCCGACGGTGCGCCGCGGGTCGTCGTAGGCCAGCACCGGACCCTGGTCGAGCTTGAGCAGGGCATCGATCTGCGCCAGCAGTTCGGTTTCCGGCGCCACGGCACAGGCGGCCTTGATCAGCAGCGCCGGGCGCTCGCGACCGGTGAGGGTCAGGCTGGCGTAGGCGAACGACTCGAACAGCGGGCGCAGGGCCTCGAAGCGCTCTTGCACCTCGCCCTCCACCAGGGCGAACAGCTGCCAGGGCAGCTCGACCTTGTCCACCTCGACGCCGGCGTGCTTGAGCTCCGGCTGCTTGGACAGTGGATCGAAGGCCGGCAGGGTCAGCACGTTGGTGCCCAGGCCCTTGAGGAAGCGGTCGCCCCAGTGCATCGGCAGGAAGGCCTGGCCGGGACGGATCGCCTCGTCGGCCTGCACCGGCAGGATCAGGCTGCCGCGGCGGCTGCGCAGCTTGACCAGATCGCCACTGGCCAGGCGCCGACGCTGCAGTTCGTCCGGGTGCAGACTGAGCGCGGCCTCCTCGACATGGCCGAACAGCTGCGCGGCGGTGCCGGTGCGGCTCATGCCGTGCCACTGGTCGCGCAGGCGGCCGGTGTTGAGGGTCAGCGGATAGCGCGCCTCGCGCTGTTCCTGGGCGGCGCGGTACGGATCAGCGACGAACTGGGCGCGGCCGCTGGGCGTGGGGAACACCCCGTCGCCGTACAGGCGCGGCGTGCCGCGGGTGGCGCCGGCGGGGAACGGCCACTGCTGCGGGCCGAGGTCGTCGAGCAGGGCGTGGCTGATCCCGGACAGGTCGAGGTCGCGGCCGGCGGTGAGCTGCTTGTACTCCTCGAACAGGGCGGCGGGGTTGCTGAAGTCGAACAGGCTGGGCAGGCCGGGGCGCAGCTGGGGTTCCAGGCGGCGGGCGAAGTCGCAGACGATCGCCCAGTCCGGCCGCGCCTCTGCGGGCGCCGGCACGGCGCGGCGCACATGGCTGATGCGCCGCTCGGAATTGGTCACCGAGCCTTCCTTCTCGCCCCAGGTGGCGGCGGGCAGCAGCAGGTCGGCGTAGCGGCAGGTCTCGGTGGTGAAGAAGGCTTCCTGTACCACCACGAACGGGCAGGTGGACAGGGCTTCGTGGATCCTGGTCTGGTCGGGCATCGACTGTGCCGGGTTGGTGCAGGCGATCCACAGCGCCTTGATCTTGCCGACCCTCACCGCCTCGAACAGTTCGATGGCGGACAGACCGGGCTGCTCGGGCAGGCCGTCGACGCCCCAGTAGCCGGCGACCTCCGCGCGGTGCGCGGCATTGCCGGCCTCGCGGTGGCCGGGCAGCAGGTTGCTCAGGCTGCCGGTCTCGCGCCCGCCCATGGCGTTGGGCTGGCCGGTGAGCGAGAAGGGCCCGGCGCCGACCCGGCCGATCTGCCCGGTGGCCAGGTGCAGGTTGATCAGCGCGCTGTTCTTGGCGCTGCCGGCGCTGGACTGGTTGAGGCCCATGCACCACAGCGACAGAAAGCTGGGCGCCTTGCCGATCAGTTCGGCGCAGCTCTGCAGGCTGTCGACGGAGATGCCGCAGATATCCGCCACCGCCGCCGGGGTGTAGGCGTGGACCAGCTTCTTCAGCGCGTCGAAGCCCTCGGTGTGGGCGTCGATGAAGGCGCGGTCGATCCAGCCTTCCCACAGCAGGATGTGCAGGATGCCGTGGAGCAGCGCCACGTCGGTGCCGGGCAGGATCGCCAGGTGCAGGTCGGCCAGCTCGCAGGTGTCGGTGCGCCGCGGGTCGACGACGATGATCTTCATCTCCGGGCGGCTGGCCTTGGCCGCCTCCAGGCGGCGGAACAGCACCGGATGGGCGTAGGCCATGTTGCTGCCGGCGATCAGCAGGCAGTCGCTCTGCTCGATGTCCTCGTAGGAGCAGGGCGGGGCGTCGGCGCCCAGGCTGCGCTTGTAGCCGACCACCGCCGAGGACATGCACAGCCGCGAGTTGCTGTCGATATTGTTGGTGCCGACCAGCGCGCGGGCCAGCTTGTTGAAGGCGTAGTAGTCCTCGGTCAGCAGCTGGCCGGAGATGTAGAAGGCCACGCTGTCCGGGCCGTGTTCGCGGATGGTTTCGGCGAACACCGCGGCGGCGTGATCCAGCGCGCCGTCCCAGTCGGTGCGCGCGCGGGCCAGGCCCTTGCCCAGGCGCAGTTCGGGGTACAGCGCGCGGGCGGCCAGGTCGCCGGTCAGGTGCAGGGTCGAGCCCTTGCTGCACAGGCGGCCGTAGTTGGCCGGGTGGTCGGGGTCACCCTGCACGCCGCGAATCGTCTCGCCGTCGTGCTCGATCAGCACGCCGCAGCCGACGCCGCAGTAGCAGCAGGTGGAGGCGGTGGTCTGGGTGGGCTGATTCATGGCAGTCGCTCCGTGTGATGCAGGTTGCGGGAGCCGGCCAGCGGCTCCCGCAGGGTCAGGCGCATTCGCCGATGGTCGTCAGGGCCAGCAGCACGCGGCCGCCCTCGACCTTGACCGGGTACTTGTGCGTGCAGCCGACGTCCGGCTCCAGCGCCGCGCCGCTCTCCAGGTCGATCTGCCAGTTGTGCAGCGGGCAGGCCACGCGCTTGCCGTAGATCAGCCCCTGGGACAGCGGGCCGCCCTTGTGCGGGCAGCGGTCGTCGAGGGCGAACACCTCGTCGGCGGCAGTCCGGAACAGCGCGATGTCGCCCTTGGGGCCGGCGACGATGCGCGCGCCGAGCACGTTGATCTCTTCCAGGGCGCAGATATCCAGCCAGTTCATGGGGTGGCCTCCACTGCGACGACGGGGATGCGTTCGAATTCCTTCTTCAGCGCCGGGGTGGCGACCTGCTGCTGCCAAGGGTCCTGCTCGAAGGACAGGGCGAACAGCAGCCGCGCATGCAGCGCCTGACGCTTGCCGGCGTCCTCGAGTACCGCCTTCTTGATGTGCTCGAGGCCGACGCGGTGCAGGTAGTGCACGGTGCGCTCCAGGTAGAAGGCCTCCTCGCGGTACAGCTGGAGGAAGGCCAGGCTGTACTCCATGACCTCCTCGGCGCTCTTGAGCTTGACGAAGAACTCGCCGGCCTCGGTCTTGATGCCGCCGTTGCCGCCGATGTACAGCTCCCAGCCCGAATCCACGCCGATGATGCCGACGTCCTTGATCCCCGATTCGGCGCAGTTGCGCGGGCAACCGGAGACCGCCAGCTTGACCTTGTGCGGCGACCACATGCCGAACAGCGCGTGCTCGAGGTCGATGCCCATCTGCGTCGAGTTCTGCGTGCCGAAGCGGCAGAACTCGCTGCCGACGCAGGTCTTCACGGTACGGATGGACTTGCCGTAGGCGTGGCCGCAGGGCATGTCCAGGTCCTGCCAGACGCCCGGCAGGTCTTCCTTCTTGATGCCGAGCAGGTCGATGCGCTGGCCGCCGGTGACCTTGACCATCGGCACCTGGTACTTGTCGGCCACGTCAGCGATGCGCCGCAGCTCGGCCGGGGTGGTCACGCCGCCCCACATGCGCGGCACCACCGAGTAGGTGCCGTCCTTCTGGATGTTGGCGTGGGCGCGCTCGTTGATCAGGCGCGACTGCGCATCGTCCCTGGCCTCGCCCGGCCAGGTGGAGATCAGGTAGTAGTTCAGCGCCGGGCGGCAGGTGGCGCAGCCGTTGGGGGTGCGCCACTCCATGAAGGCCATGGTATCGGCCAGCGAGGTCAGGTGATGGTCGCGGATCGCCTTGCGTACCTGGCCGTGATTGAGGTCGCTGCAGCCGCAGATGGCCTTCTCGCTCTTGGGCTTGACGTCGGCGGCGCCGCCGACGGTGCTGATCAGGATCTGCTCGACCAGGCCAGTGCAGGAGCCGCAGGAGCTGGCGGCCTTGGTGTGCTTCTTCACCTCGTCGACGCTGAACAGGCCGTTTTCCTGAATGGCCTTGACGATGGTGCCCTTGCACACGCCGTTGCAGCCGCACACCTCCATGTCGTCGGGCATGTTCGCGGTGCTGTGCTGGCCCTGGTGGCCGACGTCGCCGATAGTGTTCTCGCCGAACATCAGGTGGTCGCGGATCTGGCTGATGTTGGCGCGCTCGCGAACCTGGCGGAAATACCAGCCGCCGTCGGCGGTATCGCCGTACAGGCAGGCGCCGACCAGGATGTCGTCCTTGACCACCAGCTTCTTGTACACGCCGCCGATCGGGTCGGAGAGGGTGATGGTCTCGGTGCCGTCCTCGCCCATGAAGTCGCCGGCGGAGAACAGGTCGATGCCGGTCACCTTGAGCTTGGTCGAGGTCACCGAGCCCTGGTACATGCCGATGCCGAACTGGGCCAGGTGGTTGGCGCAGACCTTGGCCTGCTCGAACAGCGGGGCGACCAGGCCGTAGGCGATGCCGCGGTGGCTGGCGCACTCGCCGACGGCGTAGATGCGCGGATCGAAGGTCTGCAGGGTGTCGCTGACCAGGATGCCGCGGTTGCAGGCCAGGCCCGCGCGCTCGGCCAGTTCGGTGTTGGGGCGGATGCCGGCGGCCATCACCACCAGGTCGGCGGGGATCACCTCGCCATCCTTGAACTGGGCGGCGCACACCCGGCCTTCGCCGTTGTCGAGCAGGGCGGCGGTGTGGGTGTTGAGGCGGAAGCGGATGCCGCGCGCTTCCAGGGCGCTCTGCAGCAGCTGGCCGGCGGTCTTGTCCAGCTGGCGATCGAGCAGCCAGTCGCCGATGTGCACCACGGTGACGTCCATGCCGCGCAGCTTGAGACCGTTGGCCGCCTCCAGGCCGAGCAGGCCGCCACCGATCACCAGCGCGTGGCGGTGGGTCTTGGCGGTGGCCATCATCATCTCGGTGTCGGCGATGTCGCGGTAGCCGATCACGCCGTCCAGATCGTTGCCGGGGACCGGCAGGATGAACGGGTTGGAGCCGGTGGCGATGAGCAGGCGGTCGTAGGCGACCTCGCTGCCGTCGGCGGCGATCACCTTGCGGTTGCGGCGGTCGATGTCGACCACCTTGCAGCCGATGCGCAGGTCGATGCCGTTGGCCTTGTACCAGTCGAGGTCGTTGAGCACGATCTCCTCGAAGGTCTGTTCGCCGGCCAGCACCGGGGAGAGCAGGATGCGGTTGTAGTTGGGATGCGGCTCGGCACCGAACACGGTGATGTCGTACATGTCTGGCGCGAGCTTGAGCAGCTCCTCCAGGGTCCGCACCCCAGCCATGCCATTGCCGACCATCACCAGCTTGAGCTTGTTCATGGTTTGACTCCCGTCGCGCAAACCGCCCTGCGAAAAACAAAAAAGGCGTCCTGCCGTTGCCAGCAGGACGCCTTTGTCCGATCCCGAATCGCTCGGGGAGCGCCACCCCTCGCCGTTGAGGGTTGCGCTCGATGAATTGTGGGAAGTTCTAATGCAGGTGCTGTGCCAACTGCCCGGAAGCGGCGGTTTGCCGGGGTTTTCAGGAGTTCCTGAGTGACCCAATCAGGCTTTTCGGCACCGCCATGAGGCGGATTGCCTCGTTATGGTGCGCGTGCGCTGGCGCCGTGCGGAGTCGTGCGCCAGGCTCGGGGCGGTCGCTTCAGCACGCCTCGCGCTGCGCTTCCCGGAAACCATGGAAACTGGCGAACGCCTCGACGGGCTGGCGCTCGCTCTGCAGCCAGTTCTCCGGCGCCTCGTTGTCGCCATGGCCGAGGGCAATGCCACACACCAGCACCTCATCCTCGCCCAGCGGCAGGTGGCGGCGCACCACGGCGTGGAAGGGGGCGAAGGCGGCCTGGGCGCAGGTGTGCAGTTGCTGGGCACGGGCGGCGATCAGGATGTTCTGGATGAACATGCCGACATCCAGGTAGCTGCCGGTGTTGAGACGGCGGTCGAGGGTCACCAGCAGGCCGACGGGGGCGTCGAAGAACTGGTAGTTGCGCAGCATCTGCTGCTCGCGCCGCTGGTGGTCGTCGCGGCCGATGCCGAGCTGTTCGTAGAGGGCGAAGCCGTTGCGCCGGCGCCGCTCCCGATAGGGCTCGACCCACTGCGTGGGGTAGTAGCTGTACTCGGCCTGATGCTGGTCGGGGCTTTCGCTGGCCGCCTGCAGGATGTCGCGGCACAGCGCCTCGCGGACCTCGCCGCTGACCACGTAGACGCGCCAGGGCTGGATGTTGTTGCCGCTGGGGGCGCGGGCGGCGACCTCGAGGATGTGGCGGATCACCTCCGGGGAGACCCCGGTGGGCAGGAAGCGGCGTACCGACTTGCGGGAGCGGATCGCGTGATCGACGTGCATGCGGATTTTCCTCGGACTGAAGGGCCTGGTTCTGACGGCTATTGCTCGGCGAGACGGCCTGGCCGGGCGACCAGGCCGCAGCGGCTTACCAGAGCTTGACGGTGTAGTTGACGATGACGCGGTTCTCGTCGATGTCGGTGGTGTGGCTGCCGCGATAGGCGACGTTGCGCAGGCGCAGGCCGACGTTCTTCAGCGGGCCGCTCTGGATCACGTAGCCGAGGTCGATATCGCGCTCCCATTCCTTCGCCTCGGCGCCGCCGATCTTGAAGTTGTCGCCGCTGACGTAGCGGGACATCAGGGTCAGGCCGGGCATCCCCAGGGCGGCGAAGTCGTAGTCGTAGCGGGCCTGCCAGGAGTCCTCCCTGGCGCGCAGGAAGTGGTGGTAGGTCACGGTGTTCAGCGCCCAGGGGTCGGTGCCGCCGGCGATGAAGGGCAGGCCGGTGTCGCCGCTCTGGTCCTGGTAGGCGACGCCGAAGGCATGGCCCTTGAAGGCGAGGGTGAACATGGCGCCGAGGTTGCGGTTGTCGACCGTGGTGTTGCCTTCCTCGCCGCTGTCGAAGTAGCGGATGTCGGTCTTCAGCGTCATGCCTTCGGCCAGCGGCAGGCTGTACAGCAGGTTGCCGTAGTGCTGGTGGTAGTTGTCCTCCAGCTCGGCATAGAAGTAGCTGGCCGTCAGGTTGGCCAGCGGTGCGTAGCTGGCGCCGGCATAGTTGAAGCGGTCGCTGTCCACGCCACCGCCGACCAGGGCGCCGCCTTCGGCGAAGGCGGCCATTTTCATGTCCTCGTAGTTGGTCGAGTCGCGCAGGCGGGTGCTGCGGAACTGGCCGGCGGTCAGGGTCAGCTTGTCGATGTCCTTCGATACCAGTTGCGCGCCCTCGAAGGTCTGCGGCAGCAGGCGGGTATCGTTGCGATAGGCCACCGGCAGCAGCGGCTCGTGGGTGCCGACGCTGAGCACGCTCTGGGCGAACCTGGCCTTGCCGGTCAGGCCGAGAAAGCTCCACTCGTCGGGCGTCTCGCCGGTTACCCGGTTGCGCGGCAGCACGTTGGCGCCGCCGGTGCCATCGCCGCCGTCCAGCTTGATGCCGAGCAGGCCGAGGCCGTCGACGCCAAAGCCCAGCGGGCCCTCGGTGAAGCCCGAGTTGTAGCGCAGCATGAAGCCCTGGCCCCATTCCTCGGCCTTATGGTTGCCGACCGCGTTGTCGCGAAAGTCGCGGTTCATGTAGAAGTTGCGCGCGTTGAGGTTCAGCTGGCTGTCCTCGACGAAGGCGGCCAGCGCCGGTGCGGAGGCGCTGGCAGCGCCGATGGCGAGGGCCAGGGGAAGTACTGGGAATGTCTTGAGCATGTTCAAACCTCTTGTTGTTGTCGTTGGTCGGGTACTGCGTCACTTGAGTCGGCTGGCGCAACACGTGCTGCGCGATGTTTTTTCGGGCATGAGTCGGCCCGTGCAGTGAACTGGCGAAGTTCGCTGCCTGTCAGGGGTTCAGCAGTTGCTTGGTTGTTTCAGGTGAGCTCGGCGTAGCCTCTGAGGCGTATGTGTCCTTGCTGATTGGTCAAGAGAAGCTCGCCCGGAGTACCGCCCTGGCGATACAGCCGGGGTTGATCACCCATGGCAATGGGTGACACGAAGCGCGCGCCGAAGCGCTTGAGGCGCGCGCTCGGCAGCAGGGCGCCGAGCATGCCCATGCCCAGCATGCCCTGGGCGAACACATCGGCATGTCCGGCCTGGCGGGCGATCTCCGCCTGCAGGTGCACGCGATTGTCATCCCCCGAGGCCTGGGCAAAGGCGCCGATCTGCTCGCGGCTGATCGGCACGGCGCTGCGCGCCGGGGCTGCCGGCGTATCCAGCCGCGGCCCGTTGCGCGGCGCGCCCGGCGTGGGTATGGCGACGTAGATGCTGAGCATTTCGCAGACCAGCGCACCGTCCTCCGCACTCAGCCGGGTGTGCTTGTGCAGCAGGCTGAAGCGGCCCTTGTCGTGCACCGTGCCCAGCTCGGCACGGCTGTGGTACAGCTGGCCGGGCAACAGTGCACGGTGGTAGACGAAATGCTGTTCGCCGTGCAGCAGTTGATGGGCCGCCAGACCGGTCATGGAAAACAGCTGATCGATCACGCGCAGGTCCATGTCGGCGCTGAAGGCCAGCGTCGGCGGCAGCTCGCGGCTGTCCGGGGTGATGCCGATGGCCTGCTGCAGCGCCTGCGCCCGCGCACTGGCGAACGACCATTGACCGTCGGCGAAGCGCTGTCCGCTGAGTGACTGGAGATCCATGGTGTTCACCAGCCGCCGGCAACGCTGAGCGATTCGCCGGTGATGGCGCGCGCCGCGTGGGAGGCAAGAAATACCGCGCTGTCGCCGATCTCGCTGGGCTCGAGCAGGCGCTTGAGCGGCTGGCGGTCGAGTATGTGCTGTTGCAGGGCCTCCTCCTCGCTGATGCCGTCCTGGGCGGCCAGTTGCGGCAGCTGTTTCTCCACCAGGCTGGTGCGCACCGCACCGGGCAGGATGGCGTTGGCGGTGATGCCCTGGTTGGCGGTTTCCAGCGCCAGGGTGCGGGTCAGGCCGATCAGGCCATGCTTGGCGGCGATGTAGGCGCTCTTGTAGGGCGAGGCCAGCTTGCCGTGCACCGAGGCGATGTTGATGATGCGTCCGCTCTGCTGCGCCAGCATGCTCGGCAGGGCGTGCTTGCTCATCAGGAACGGGCCGGTGAGCATCACCGCCAGCAGGGTGTTCCACCGATCCAGCGGGAAGTCCTGCACGGGGGCGATGTACTGCAGCCCGGCATTGTTGACCAGCACATCCACGGCCGGCCGTTCCTCCCGCAATTGTGCAAAGAAGGCGGCGATCTGCGCCTCGCTGGTGACATCCACGGCATAGGCGCGGGCATTGGGCAGCTGGCTGGCGGCCTGTTCGGCCGCCGCCAGGTTGATGTCGCACAGGGCCACGAAATCACCCTGGGCGGCGAAGGCCCGGGCAATCGCCAGGCCGATGCCCTGGGCGGCGCCGGTGACGACGACGGTACGGCCGGTCTGAGTCATGTGCATACTCCCCGATCATGCCGCCTGGAGGTGGCAGCGGCTGATGGCGCCGAGGGCGCCGGTGTTTTCCAGCGACGACAGGTCGCCGGTGTCCTGGCCTAAGTAGGCGGCGCGGATGACCCGGCGCATGACCTTGCCGTTGCGGGTCTTCGGCAGCTCGCTGACGAAGTGCAGGTGCTTGGGCGCCATGGCCTTGCCCAGCCGGTTGCCGATCAGCCCGCGCAGCTCGCTGTCCAGCGCCGGGCTCGGCTGGACGCCGGGGTGCAGCACCACGAAGCACACTGGCGCCTCGCCCTTGATGTCGTCGGGGACGCCGATGGCGCCGGCCTCGAGCACCTGCGGATGGCTGACCAGGATGGACTCCATCTCCGCCGGACCGATGCGCTTGCCGGCGACGTTCAGGGTGTCGTCGGAGCGGCCGGTGATGGTCCAGAAGCCTTCTGCATCGATGATCGCCCAGTCGCCGTGCACCCAAGTGTCGGGAAAGCGGTTGAAGTAGGAGTTCTCGTAGCGCTCCGGCTCCTGCCAGAAGCTGTGGGTCATGCCGATCCATGGCTGGGTCATCGCCAGTTCGCCCAGCGCCTGCTGCACCGCTTGGCCCTGGCTGTCGCAGACCTGGGCGGCCATGCCCGGCATGCGGCTGTTGAAGGTCACCGGCGAAATCGGCTTGACCAGCACGTTGGTGAGGATGCCGCCGCCGATCTCGGTGCCGCCGGCGTAGTTGATGATCGGATAGCGGCCGTTGCCCACGGTGTCGAACAGCCACAACCATGGTTCCGGGTTCCACGGTTCGCCGGTCGAGGTGAAGGTGCGCAGGGCGCCGAGGTCGTGGCCCTGGGCGATGGCGTCGCCATGCTGCATCAGCGAGCGCACCAGGGTCGGCGAGACGCCGATGTGGGTGGCCCGGTGCCGGGTGCCGATCTGCCAGACGCGGTCCGCCTGCGGGAAGTCCGGCGAGCCTTCGTAGAGGACGGCACAGGCGCCATTGATCAGGCTGCCGAACACCACCACCGGGCCGGTCAACCAGCCCATGTCGGTGATCCAGAACAGCCGATCGTTCTGGCCGACGTCCATGCACAGGCCAACGTCCAGCGCGGCCTTGAGCGGGAAGCCGCTGTGGGTGTGCACCGCGCCCTTGGGCTTGCCGGTGGTGCCGGAGGTGTAGATGAGCATCAGCGGTGCCTGGCTGTCGACCACCGCGGTCGCGCACTGGCTGCCGTCGCAGCTTTCCAGGCTGGCGAAATCGAGGTCGCGCTCGGCGTTCCAGGGGATATCGCGACCGAGGCGGCGCACCACCACCACCTTTTCCAGACCCGGGCAGAGGGCGGCGGCCCGGTCGGCTTCCTCCTTCATGCGGATGGTCTTGCCGCGGCGCAGGAAGCCGTCGGCGGTGATCAGCAGCTTGGCGCCGCTGGCCTCCAGGCGGGTGGCCAGGGCTTCGGCGGCATAGCCGGAGAAGGCCGGGGTGAAGATGGCGCCGAGCTTGACCACCGCCAGCAGAGCGACCACGGTCTCGATCAGCAGCGGCATGTAGATGGCGACGCGGTCGCCGGGCTCCACGCCCAGTTCAACCAGGCCCTGGGCCACGTTGTTCACCCGGCGGGCGAGTTCGCCGTAGCTGGCTTCGACGATCTGCCCGTCCTCGCTCTCCCAGATCAGCGCCGGGCGCTGGGCCTGGACCGGATCGGCGGCCCAGCGCTCCAGGGCGGAGCGAATGATGTTCAACTGGCCGCCTTCGTACCAGCGCGGGTGCTTGATGCCGCCGGCGTCATTCAGGGCGGTCTGGTAGGGCGTGTCCCAAGTGATGCCCAGGGCTTGCTCCAGGGCCTGGGCAAACCAGCGCGGATCATTGGTCGATCGCTCGAGGAAGGTCTCGTAGTCGCTCTCGCCCAGGGCCTGCATCCACTGATGCAGGCGAGTGCGCTGGATGAAATCCTGGCTGGGTGTCCAAACGGCTGTGCTGGTCATGGTCGTTTCCTGATCTTGTTATTTAACTTGTGTCACTTGAAGTTCTTGTTCACCAGCAGCTTGAGCGAGCCAACCACGCCTGCGCGGAAGCACAGCACGCAGAGCACGAAGATGCCGCCAAGGATCGAGGTGCCCCAGGTGCCCAGCGGCGAACCTGCCAGCAGGTGCTGCAGCGAAACCACGATGCCAGCGCCGACGAAGGGGCCGAGCAGGGTACCGACGCCACCGAGCAGGGTCATCAGCACCACTTCGCCGGACATGTGCCAGTGCGCATCGGTCAGGGTCACCAGCTGGAACACCACGGCCTTGGTGGAGCCGGCCAGGCCGGCAATGGCCGAGGAGATGACGAAGGCCAGCCACTTGTAGCGGCTGATGTTGTAGCCCAGCGAGGTGGCCCGATCCTCGTTCTCGCGGATGGCATTGAGGATCTGGCCGAAGGGCGAGTGCACCACGCGCAGTACCACGGCGAAGCCGAGTACGGCGATGGCCAGCACGAAGTAATACAGGGCGTGGTCGTCGGCCAGGTCGATGAAGCCCAGCAGCTTGCCGCGAGTGATGCCGTGCAGTCCGTCTTCGCCGCCGGTGAAGGGCGCCTTGAGGAACAGGAAGTACAGCATCTGCGACAGGGCCAGGGTGATCATGGCGAAATAGATACCCTGGCGGCGAATGGCCAGGGCGCCGAACAGCGCGCCGATCAGGGCCGCGGCCAGGGTGCCGCCGATGATCGCCAGCTCCGGGCCGATGCCCGGGTGCTGGCTCAGCAGGTAGCCGGTGCTGTAGCCGCCGGCGGCGAGGAAGGCGGCGTGGCCGAACGACAGCAGTCCGGTGTAGCCCAGCAGCAGGTTGAACGAGCAGGCGAACAGGCCGAAGCACAGCAGCTTCATCAGGAACACCGGGTAGGCGACCCAGGGCGCCACCAGGCCGATGGCGATCAGCGCGATGTATAGTGCGTTGATCTGGCGCTGTTTGCCGATCTCGCGTTGTTGCGTGATTGTCAGCACAGATTGGGTATTCATCGGCTTATGCCTCCTTACCGAACAGACCGTTGGGGCGTACCAGCAGGACCAGGATCATCACGAAGAAGATCACGGTGCTGGCCGACTCGGGCCAGTACACCTTGGTCAGGCCCTCGATCAGACCCATGGATACACCGGTGATGATGGCGCCCATGATCGAACCCATGCCGCCGATCACCACCACGGCAAACACCACGATCAGCAGGTTCGAGCCCATGGTTGGCGACACCGAGTAGATGGGCGCGGCGAGAGCCCCGGCGAAGGCCGCCAGCGCCACGCCGAAACCGTAGGTCAGGGTGGTCAGCAGCGGTACGTTGACGCCGAAGGCCTGCATCAGTTGCGGCTTCTCGGTGCCGGCCCGCATGTAGGCGCCCAGACGGGTCTTCTCGATCATGTACCAGGTGAACAAGCACATCCCCAGGCCCGCCACCAGGACCCAGACGCGGTAGGTCGGCAGGAACATGAAGCCCAGCTTGAAGCCGCCCTGCAGCGCCTCCGGGATCGGATAGCTGCTGCCGGACACGCCGAACAGGTTGATGAAGCTACCCTCGATGATCATGGCCAGGCCGAACGTCAGCAGCAGGCCGTAGAGATGATCCAGATGCGCGATGCGGCGCAGCAGCAGGCGCTCGATCAGGATCCCCAGGGTGCCGACCAGCAGGGGCGCCAGAAGCAGAGTCGTCCAGTAGCCAACACCGAGAAACTTCAGCAACAGCATTGCGCTGAAGGCGCCCAGCATGTACTGCACGCCATGGGCGAAGTTGATGATGCGCAGCAGACCGAAGATGACTGCCAGCCCCAGACTCAGGAGCGCGTAGAACGCGCCGTTGATCAGGCCCAGCAACAGCTGGCCGAACATTGCTGCCAGAGGTACACCGAATATTGTTGTCATTGTCGCTCACCCTCCAGAGGAGTCACGGGCGCGGCGCGCCCGTGACCTGACCGATCAGTTCTTTGCCACCAGCTTGCACTTGCTTTCCGAGAGCGGCAGGAAGGCTTCGTCCGCCGGAATGGTGGAGAGGATCTTGAACAGATCCCACTCGCCCTTAGACTCTTCCGGGGTCTTGACCTGGGCCAGGTACATGTCGTGCACCATGCGGCCGTCAGCCCGCACGCGACCGTTCTGGGTGAACATGTCGTTGATCGGGGTTTTCATCATGTGTTCGCGGATCCCCTGCGGGTCGTCGGAACCGGTGGCTTCGACGGCCTTCAGGTACTGATAGGTGCTGGAGTACATGCCGGCCTGAACCATGGTCGGCATGCGCTTGGTGCGTTCGTAGTAGCGCTTGGCCCAGGCGCGGGACGCGTCGTTCATGTCCCAGTACCAGCCGGAAACGAACTGGGTGCCCTGGGCGGTCGGCAGGCCGATGGCCTTGATGTCGGTGATGAACACCATGAGGCTGGCCATGGTCTGGCCGGCGTCGACCAGGCCGAACTGGTTGGCGGTGGAGATGGCGTTGACCAGATCCGAGCCGGCGCTGGCTAGGCCGATGACCTTGGCGCCCGAGGCCTGGGCCTGGAGGATGTAGGAGGAGAAGTCGCTGGTCGGGAAGGGGTGGCGGGCCTTGCCGATGACCTTGCCGCCGCTGGCCGCTACCGCCTTGGATACCTGCTCTTCCATGGCATGACCGAAGGCGTAGTCGGCGCTCAGCAGGTACCAGCTGTCGCCGCCGTTGGCGACGATGGCGTTGGCGGCACCGTTGGACACCGAGTAGGTGTCGTAGACGTAGTGGAGATGGTTGGGGGTGCAGTATTCGTTGGTCAGGCTGGCGGCTGCGGCGGTGGAGACGATGGCGAAGCGGTTTTTCTCTTCCACCAGGCGGCTCACGGTGATGGCCACCGCCGAGGAGTTGAGGCCGGCGATCAGGTCGACGCCGCGGCGATCGAGCCACTCGCGGGCGGTATTGGCGCCGAGGTCGGCGTTGTTCTTGTGGTCGGCGCTGAACAGCACGATTTTCTTGTCGCCGACCTTGCTGTCGAAATCCTCGACGGCCATGCGGATGGCTTCCAGGCCGCCAGGGCCGGCCAGATCGCTGTAGGGGCCGCTCAGATCGTCCAGGTAGCCGATGCGGATTTCATCGTCGCTGATGCTGGCCTGTGCGGTGCCGGCCAGCAAGCCGGTGCAGAGTCCGGTCGCGATGGCTTTGGCAATGCGCGAAGTGCTGAAGCTGAAAGGAACTGACATGTGCGTCTCCATGGCTCCAGGGGAGCTCGTTGTTGTTATGAATTGGCAGTACGGATTCAAACGCCGAGCATGGCGTTGAGATGTTCGCGCTTGCTGTCCAGCTCCGCGGCGCTGAACTGGTCGACCACCTGACCGTGCTCGATCAGGTAATGGCGGTCGGCCAGGGGCGCGGCGAAGCGGAAGTTCTGCTCCACCAGGATGATGGTCAGGCCCTTCTCCTTGAGCCTGACCAGCACCTCGCCGAGCTTCTGCACGATCACCGGGGCGAGACCCTCGGTGATCTCGTCGAGCAGCAGCAGGTTGGCGCCGGTGCGCAGGATGCGCGCCATGGCCAGCATCTGCTGCTCACCGCCGGACAGCCGGGTGCCCTGGCTTCTGCGCCGCTCGTAGAGGTTGGGAAACATCTCGTAGATCTCGTCGAGGCTCATGCCGCCGCTGCGCACGGTCGGCGGCAGCAGCAGGTTCTCTTCGACGTTCAGGCTGGCGAAGATGCCGCGCTCTTCCGGGCAGTAGCCGGCGCCCAGACGCGGGATCTGGTAGGCGGGCAGGCAGGTGGTTTCCCGGCCGTTGACCATGATCGAGCCGGTGCGCCGGCCGACCATGCCCATGATCGACTTGAGGATGGTGCTGCGTCCGGCGCCGTTGCGGCCGAGCAGGGTGACCAGTTCGCCGCGGTTCACCTTCATGTCGATGCCGTGGAGGATGTGCGATTCGCCGTAGAAGGCGTGCAGGTTGTCCAGGCGCAGCTGTTCGATCGGCGTGGCATGCAACTCAGACATGTGCGGCCTCCTTGCCCATGTAGGCCTCGCGCACCTGCGGGTTGGCGGAAACCGTCGGGTAGTCACCCTCGGCCAGCACCTTGCCGCGCGCCAGCACGGTGATGCGGTCGCACAGGCTGCTGACCACCTTGAGGTTGTGCTCGACCATCAGCACGGTGCGGCCCACGGCCGCCCTGCGGATCAGCTCGACCACCCGCTCGACGTCCTCGTGGCCCATGCCCTGGGTCGGCTCGTCGAGCAGCATCACCTTGGGATCCAGGGCCAGGGTGGTGGCCAGCTCCAGGGCGCGCTTGCGGCCGTAGGGCAGTTCGACGGTCTTGCGCGCGGCGAAGCTCTGCAGGTCGACGGCTTCGAGCAGCTGCATGGCGCGTTCGTTGAGCATGTTGAGGGTGCTGGCCGGCTTCCAGAAGTGGAACGAGGTGCCCAGCGGGCGCTGCAGGGCCACGCGCACGTTCTCCAGCACGCTCATCTGGCCGAACACCGCCGAGATCTGGAACGAGCGCACCAGGCCCTGGCAGGCGATCTGGTTGGGGGCCAGCTTGCCGATGGCCTTGCCCTGGTAGAGTACCTCGCCGCGGGTGGCGGGCAGAAAGTGCGTCAGCAGGTTGAAGAAGGTGGATTTGCCGGCGCCATTGGGGCCGATCAGGGCGTGGATATGCCCTTGCTGCACCTGGAGATCGACCGAGTCCACGGCGGTGAAGCCATTGAACTCCTTGGTCAATCCCCGGGTTTCGAGGATGACATTGCTCATCGGATACTTTTCCTGCCAGGTGTTGATTGTTGTTGTTCAACCGGCACCGCGCCTGAGGCGCGGGTAACGCTGCGGCCGTGGCCGCGTACGCAGGAGAGGAATCCGTGGTGCGTCCTGCGTAGCTATAGCAACTGCTGTTCCTGCTCTTCTTCCCGTTCGTGGCCTTCCAGCGGCTCCAGCTCCACCTTGGCCAGGTCGGTCTGCAGCTTGTTGAGAAAGTGCAGCAGGCTCACGCTGTCGTCGAACCCCAGGCCGCTCAGGGCCTGCTGGTAGAACGCGTAGATCCTCGGCTGCAGGCTTTCCCAGTAGGCCTGGCCCTGTTCGGTCAACTGCACCAGACGGGCACGGCCGTCGTCGGGGTGCGGAATGCGCAGCACATGGTTGTCGCGCTCCATGCGCTTGAGCACCCCGTCCAGGCTCTGCCGGCTGACCACCAGGTACTCGGTCAGCTGGTTGAACGAGATGCCCTGCTCGTAACCCGGGCGGGACAGGGCGCCGAGCACCGCCCATTGCACGGTGCTGATGCCCATCTCGTTCTGCACCTGGCGCTGCAGGATGTTCCCCGTCTGGAACAGGCGGAAGAACAGCCTGTTCGCTACACCCTTCGATGCGTTGTCGTTCATGTCGATTCCCTATGTCCCGGTAAGCCTGGCTTGGCCGAAGTGGCGCCCTGCTTGCCGGGGCAGCAGGGGCTTCACTTGGGTATGTATTCGCGAGCGATGATATTTTTCATGATCTGCGCGGTGCCGTCACCGATCTGCAGGCCGAGCACGTCGCGCAGACGCTGGGCGAACGGCAGATCCTCGCCGTAGCCGGTGTGGCCGTGGGCCAGCAGGCACTGGTTGATCGTGTCATAGGCCAGCTTCGGCCCCCACCACTTGTTCATGGCGGCTTCGGGGTTGTGCGGCAGGCCGTTGTCCTTCAGCCACAGCGCGTAGTAGCACTGCAGGCGCGCCGCCTGGACGAAGGTCTGGTACTCGGCCAGCGGATGGGTCAGGCCCTGGAAGGCCGCCAGCGGCTGGCCGAAGGCCTGGCGCTCGGTCAGCCACTGCCAGGTCTCGTCCAGCGACTGCTGGGCCAGGGCCAGGCACTGCAGGCCGATCAGCGCGCGGCTGTAGTCGAAGCCCTGCATGACCTGCTTGAAGCCCTTGCCTTCCTCGCCGAGGCGATGGCTGGCTGGTACTTCGACGTTGTCGAAGAAGATCGAGCCACGGCCGATGGCGCGCTGGCCGGCATCCTCGAAACGGGTGGTGCTGATGCCTTTGGCATTCATCGGCACGAGGAAGGCGCTGATGCCGTTGGCGCGTGATTCCTGGCTGCCGGTGCGGGCGAACACCACCGCGACGTCGGCCTGGTCGGCCATGGAGATCGAGGTCTTCTCGCCGTTGAGCACGTAGACGTCACCCTTGCGCTCGGCCTTGAGCCGCAGGCTGGCGGCGTCGGAGCCGCCGCTCGGCTCGGTCAGGGCGATGCACGCCACCTTGCGCCCGGCGGTGATCTCGGCGAGCCACTCGCGGGCCAGTTCCGGCGCGGCGTGCTGGGCGATGATCTGGCCGTTGAGCGAGGTCAGCAGCGGGATGTAGCCGACGTTGAAGTCGCCCCTGGAAATCTCCTCGATGATGATGCCGGCGGTGACGCAGTCCAGACCGCTGCCGCCGAATTCTTCCGGCAGTTCGCCGCCGAGCAGGCCCATTTCACCCATCTGCTGGATGACGGCGCGCTCGATGTTGCCTTCGCGGTCGCGCTGGCGATAGCCGGGGGCGAGCACGTCGGCGCTGAAGCGGGCAACGCTTTCCCGGATGGCGTTCTGTTGTTCGTTGAATCCGAAATTCATGATTCTCTCCGAGCCTGGTCTGGGGGCTGCGCCGGCAGCGCGAGGGCTGCCGGCGTCAGCGCGTTAGCGGTAGAACTTGCGGAAGTCCGGCTTGCGCTTTTCCTTGAACGCGGCGGTGCCTTCCTTGGCCTCGTCGGTGTCGTAGTACAGGCTCAGCGCCTGCATGCCGAGACCGCCGATGCCGGCGATGTTCTCGCTGTCGGCGTTGAACGAGCGCTTGGCGATCGACAGGGCGGTCGGACTCTTCTCGAGGATCTCGTCGCACCACTTCTGCACTTCGGCATCCAGCTCCTCGTGCGGCACCACGGCGTTGACCAGGCCCCAGTCCAGCGCCTGCTGGGCGCTGTACTTGCGGCACATGTACCAGATCTCGCGGGCGCGCTTCTCGCCGATCACCCGCGCCAGGTAGGCGGTGCCGAAGCCCGGGTCGACCGAGCCGACCTTCGGCCCGACCTGGCCGAAGATGGCCTTGTCGGAGGCGATGGACAGGTCGCAGACCACGTGCAGCACGTGGCCGCCGCCGATGGCGAAGCCGTTGACGCGGGCGATCACCGGCTTGGGCACGGCGCGGATCAGGCTCTGCAGCTCTTCCACCGGCAGGCCGATCAGGCCGCGGCCGTCGTACTGGCCGGCGTGGGCGCCCTGGTCGCCACCGGTGCAGAACGCCTTGTCGCCGGCGCCGGTGAAGACGATCACGCCGATGGCCTTGTTCCAGCCGGCGCGGTTGAAGGCGTCGATCAGCTCCAGGCAGGTCTGGCCGCGGAAGGCGTTGTAGCGGTCCGGGCGGTTGATGGTGATGGTGGCGACGCCATCGACTTCGCTGTACAGAATGTCTTCGTAGTTCATGGGTATGTTCTCCTGGTTAGCCGGCCATGGTCAGGCCGCCGGACACGCTGATGACCTGTCCGGTGATGAAGTTGGCGTCGTCGCTGGCGAGCAGGGCGATGATCCCCGGGTAGTCTTCCGGCTGGCCGAGGCGGCGCATCGGCACGGCGTTCTTGAAGGCTTCCAGCAGTTTTTCCGGGTTGTTCGAGGTGTCCGCCACCGCCTTGAGCAGCGCGGTATCGGTCGGGCCGGGGCAGACCACGTTGAAGTTGACGTTCTTGGTCGCCAGTTCGCGCGCCAGGGTCTTCGACAGGCCGACCAGGCCAGCCTTGCAGGCGGCGTACACCGCTTCGCCGGAGGAGCCGACGCGGGCGGCGTCGGAAGCGACGTTGATCACCTTGCCGCCACCGGCGGCTAGCATCTTCGGCAGGACCACGTGGTGCATGTTCAGCGCGCCGGTCAGGTTGATGGCGATCAGTTGCTCCCACATCGCCGGCTCGGTCTTGAGGAACGGCATGAAGCGGTCGAACCCGGCGTTGTTGACCAGCACGGTGGGCACGCCCAGATCCTGCTCGATGGCCGCCACGGTGCTGACGATGGCCGCGTAGTCGGTGATGTCGGCGGCGTAGGCGCGGGCCTGGCCGCCAGCCTCGACGATCAGGTCGACGGTGGTTTGCGCGGCGCCGGCGTCGCGATCGAGCACCGCCACCAGGCTGCCTTCCTCGGCGAAGCGCAGGCACACCGCGCGGCCGATGCCGCCGCCGCCGCCGGTGACAATTACGGTTTTTCCATTCAGACCTTTCATCGCTTGTCTCTCTCTTGTCGGATGACTGCTTGTCGGAAGATTGCGCACGCTGCTGCCGGACTCAGGCATGGGCCTGCTGGTTGTGGAAGATGTCCTTGGCCATGTCCCGCAGCTTGAATTTCTGGATCTTCCCGGACGGGGTGCGCGGCATGGCCGGCAGCACCTCGAGGTATTCGGGCAGGTACTGGCGGGTGAATCTCTGCTCCATCAGGAAGTCGGTGACGTCCTTGAGGGTCAGCATGGCGCTGGCGTCGTGCAGGGTGACGTAGGCGCACAGGCGCTCGCCCAGGCGTTCATCGGGCGCGCCGACCAGCGCGACGGCCTGGATCGCCGGGTGCTGGTACAGGCTGTTCTCGATGTCAGCGATCGGCAGGTTCTCGCCGCCGCGGATCACCACGTCCTTGCTGCGCCCGGTGATGCGGATGTAGCCGGCCGCGTCCTTGCGGGCGATGTCGCCGGTGGCGAACCAACCCTCGGCATCGACGCTGTACATGTCCGGCTGGCGGAAGTAGCCGACACACTGGCTGGCGCCGCGCACCAGCAGGTCGCCTTCCTCGCCGGCCGGCAGTTCGTTGCCGTGCTCGTCGACGATCTTGATCTGCATATAAGGCAGGGCCACGCCGTCGAAGTTGACCGCGGTGGTCTGCGGGTCCTCGGGGCGGGTGGTGGTTACCGCGCCGTTCTCGGTCATGCCCCAGGCCGAGATGACCTTGGTGCCCTGCATCACGCTGGCGGCCTTCTCGACCAGGGCGCCGGGAATCGGTGCGCCGGCGGAGATGAAGGTCTTCAGGCTGGCCAGACGGCCGCGCTCGGTGCGGGCCTGCTCGGCCAGGTCGGCGAGGAAGGGGGTGGAGCCCAGGGTCAGGCTGCAGCCTTCCTCGGCGATCACCCGGACGGCGAATGCCGGCTCCCAGACGTCCTGGAGGATGGCGGTGGCGCCGAGGTACATCGGCAGCATCAGGCCATAGAGGAAGCCGAGCTGGTGGGCCAGCGGCGAGGGCATCAGGATGATGTCGTCGGCACACAGGCGCTGGCGCTCGCTGAACGGACGGATGTTGCTGAGCAGGGTGTTGGAGGTGTGCATCACCCCCTTGGGCTTGCCGGTGGTGCCGGAGGTGTACAGCAGCTGCACCACATCGTCGGCGCTCGGCCGGCGCTCGGCGAACAGCCGGGTGGTGTCGACTTCCTCTTCCCAGGCGCGCTGCAGCAGCACCTTGTCGAACGACTGCTCGTCGTCGCTGTCGATCACCAGCACGTGCTTGAGGTCCGGCAGCTCGCTGCGCAGGCCGCGGAGCATCGCCTGGTGGTCGAAGTTGCGGAAGGTCTTGGGGACCACCGCCACCTTGCTCTGCGCATGGGCGAGCATGTACTGCATCTCGTGCTCGCGGAAGATCGGCATCAGCGGGTTGCACACCGCACCGATGCGCACGCAGGCCAGGAACAGGGCGCTCATCTGCCACCAGTTGGGTAGCTGGCAGGACACCACATCACCCTTGTCGACGCCCAGGCCGGCCAGGCCGGCGGCCATGCGGGTGATCTGTCGATCCAGCTCGCTGTAGCTCAGCGAAACGCGATCGTCAGCATGAACCCGGTAGCCGGTCAGGGCGATCTTGTGCGGCGTCGCTGTGACCGCCTTCTCAAAGCAATCTGTAATGATCATGTCATTCCAGGCGCCGCATGCGTACATCTCCGTACGCCGCCCTTCGTGCATGTTTGTTCTTATTTTCATGCATTCCCTCACTTTATAGAGGTTTATCGGTTCTTTTAGGCAAACCACTGCGTTCCTGCTGAGAGCCAAGATAAGCCCTGCAATTTTAATATGTCAACATGTTGTCTTTAATTTTGAGCGGGACTATTCTCGGGTCACGGTTCGGGGATCACCACGAGCCGAGCGTCATGCGCGAAACCTTGCCGGTCGGTGTGATCAGGCACGACAAGAACAAGAAGCTGACCCGGACCTGATGGGTTCGGGAGCTGCAGAGGAGCAGGTCATGGAGTTCGACAACATTCAGATAGAGGTCCAGGGGGCGGTCGGTCTGATCCGCCTGCATCGACCGGAAGTCCACAACGCGCTGAACGGCGCGCTGATGCGCGAGCTGGGCGCCGCCTTGCGGCTGTTCGAGCGGGAAACGAACGTCCGCGCCATGGTCATCACCGGCAGCGACAAGGCCTTCGCCGCCGGTGCGGACATCTCCGAGCTGCAGTTCAAGACCTTCTCCGACGTCTATCTGGAGAACTTCGTGACCGCCACCTGGGAGGAGGTGACCCGCTGCCGCAAGCCGGTGATCGCCGCGGTGGCCGGCCTGGCGCTGGGCGGCGGCTGCGAGCTGGCGATGATGTGCGACTTCATCATCGCCGCCGACAACGCGCGCTTCGGCCAGCCCGAGGTCAAGGTCGGCACCCTGCCGGGGGCCGGTGGCACCCAGCGCCTGACCCGCGCGGTCGGCAAGGCCATGGCCATGGACATGTGCCTGACCGGCAGAACCCTGGATGCTGAGGAGGCCGTGCGCTTCGGCCTGGCCAGCCGGGTGGTGCCGCTGGACAAGCTGCTCGACGAGGCCATGACCTGCGCCGCGCAGATCGCCAGCTACTCCGGCATGGCGGTGCGCCTGAACAAGGAAGCGGTCAACCGCGCCTTCGAGACCACCCTGGCCGAGGGCGTGGAGTTCGAGCGCCGCCTGATGCACGCCAGCTTCGGTTCCGAGGATCAGAAGGAAGGCATGCAGGCCTTCGTGCAGAAGCGCAAGCCGCTGTGGCGGCACCGCTGAGCCGCACGTAGTACCGACTCCACCGCACAACAACAAGAACGCAGGCCCGCGAGCCTGCAGGAGCTGATCGATGTCATCCCTTGTGCAGTATTCCCGCCAGGGCGCCATCGCCCTGATCACGGTCGACAATCCCCCGGTCAATGCCCTCGGCCACGCGCTGCGTGCGGCCCTGCTGGACGCCTTCCGCCAGGCCGAAGCCGACGCTGCGGTACAGGCCGTAGTGCTGAGCTGCGCCGGGCGCACCTTCATCGCCGGCGCGGACATCCGCGAGTTCGGCCAGACCCCGCAGGCGCCGCTGCTGCCGGAGCTGGTCGAGGCCATCGAGGCGTGCCGCAAGCCCTGCGTCGCCGCCATCCACGGCTCGGCCCTCGGTGGCGGGCTGGAAGTGGCGCTGGCCTGCCACTACCGCATCGCCCGCTGCGACGCCAGCCTCGGCCTGCCGGAGGTCAAGCTTGGGCTGATCCCCGGCGCCGGCGGCACCCAGCGCTTGCCGCGCCTGGTCGGCGTGGCCCGCGCGCTGCGCATGATCACCAGCGGCACGCCCATCGCGACCGCCGAGGCGCTGGCTTGCGGATTGGTCGACGACTACTTCGACGGCGAGGCGCAGGCCGCCGGGCTGGCTTTTGCCGAGCGCCTGCTGGCCGAGGGGCGCGGCCCGCGGCGCAGCGGCGAGCGCCGCGAGCAGCTGCAGGTCAGCGATGCGGCGGGGCTGTTCTCCGCCCGGCGCAGCGAGCTGGCGCAGCAGGCGGAAGCCTTCGCGCCACTGCGCGCCGTCGACGCCATCGAGGCCGCTACCCTGTTGCCGCTGGCCGAGGGCCTCAAGCGCGAGCGCGCGCTGTTCGAGCAGTGCCTGCAGTCGCCGCAGCGCGCCGCCCTGGTGGCGGCTTTCTTCGCAGAGCGCGCCGCGCGCAAGGCGCAACCGGCCGCCTGATCCCAGTCACCGTGGGCGGCCCGGCCGCCATCAATCGAGGAGTCTTCATGGACATCAACTACAGCGCGGAAGAACTCGCCTTCCGCGACCAGGTGCGCGAGTTCCTGCGCGCCGAACTGCCCGCGGACATCGCCGAGCGGGTGCGCCTCGGCAAGCATCTCGGCAAGGACGACCACCAGCGCTGGCAGCGCATCCTCAATACCCGCGGCTGGTATGCCGCCAACTGGCCGGTGGAGTTCGGCGGCACCGGCTGGAGCGTGGTGCAGAAACACATCTTCGAGGAGGAGTGCGCCGCCTTCGGTGCGCCGCGGCTGATCTCCTTCGGCGTCAACATGGTCGCCCCGGTGATCATCAAGTTCGGCAGCGCCGAGCAGAAGGCCCACTACCTGCCGCGCATCCTCGACGGCAGCGACTGGTGGTGCCAGGGCTACTCCGAGCCGGGCGCCGGCTCCGACCTGTCCTCGCTGAAGACCCGCGCGGTGCGCGAGGGCGATCACTACGTGGTCAACGGCCAGAAGACCTGGACCACCCTCGGCCAGCACGCCAACTGGATCTTCTGCCTGGTGCGCACCGACCCGCAGGCCCAGCAGCAGCGCGGCATCTCCTTCCTGCTGATCGACATGGCCAGCCCCGGCATCAGCGTGCGGCCGATCATCACCCTGGACGGCGAGCACGAAGTCAACGAGGTGTTCTTCGACAACGTGCGGGTGCCGGTGGGCAACCTGGTCGGCGAGGAGAACCAGGGCTGGACCTGCGCCAAGTACCTGCTCACCCACGAGCGCACCGGCCAGGCCGGCATCGGCATCTCCAAGGCCGCGCTGGCCCACCTCAAGCAGGTCGCCGCCCGCGAGGGGCGCCTCGCCGACCCGCTGCTGCGCGCGCAGATCGCCGAAGTGGAGATGCAGCTGCTGGCCATCGAGGTCAGCACCCTGCGCATCCTCGCCGCCGCCCAGGCCGGCGGCGTGCCGGGCGCGGAAAGCTCGATCCTCAAGATCAAGGGCTCGGAAATCCGCCAGGCGATCAGCCACCTGCTGCGCAAGGTCATCGGCCCCTGCGCGCTGCCGTTCCTCGAGGACGAGCTGGCCCCGGCCTTCGCTGGCGCGCCGCTGCACGGCGACTACTGCGCCGGCCCGGCCAGCCAGTACTTCAACCTGCGCAAGCTGTCGATCTACGGCGGCTCCAACGAAATCCAGAAGAACATCATCTCCAAGATGATCCTCGATCTGTAGGAGAGCACCCCATGGACTTCAAATTGACCGAAGAGCAGCAGATGTTGCAGGATACCGTGGCCCGTCTGGTGCGCGACAGCTACGGCTTCGAGCAGCGCGAGCATTTCTACCGCAGCGAGGCGGGTTTCAGCCGCGAGTTCTGGCAGCAGCTGGGCGAGCTGGGCCTCTGCGGCGTGCCCTTCAGCGAGGCCCACGGCGGCTTCGGCGGCAGTGGCGTGGACAACATGCTGATCATGACCGAGCTGGGCCGCGGCCTGTGCCTGGAGCCCTACCTGCAGTCGCAGATCCACGCCGGCGGCCTGCTGCAGCAGCTGGGCAACGCCGAGCAGCACGAACGCCTGCTGCCGGTGGTGACCAGCGGCGAGCTGCAGCTGGCAGTCGCCCTCGAGGAGCGCCAGAGCCACTACCACCTGCACGACGTGCAGACCCGCGCCGAGCGGGTCGACGGCGGCTGGGAGCTGAGCGGACGCAAGGTGGTGGTGATCGGCGGGCACAGCGCCAGGATGCTGCTGGTATCGGCCCGCACCCGCGGCGCGGCGCGCGACGAGCAGGGCATCTCGCTGTTCCTGGTCGACGCCCAGGCCGAAGGGCTGAGCCGCCGGGTCTACCCGACCATCGACGGGCCGAAGGCCTGCGACCTGCTGCTCGACCGCGTGCTGGTGCGCGACAGCGACCTGCTCGGCGAGCCGGGCCAGGCGCTGGCGGCGCTGCGCTACCAGCAGGGCCGCGCCATCGCCGCCCAGTGCGCCGAGGCCATCGGCAGCATGCAGGAGGCCTGCCAGCTGACCCTCGACTACCTGAAGACCCGCCAGCAGTTCGGCGCGCCGATCGGCAAGTTCCAGGCCCTGCAGCACCGCATGGTCGACATGCGCACCGAACTGGAGCTGGCCACCTCCATGGCCATCCTCGCCGCCTGTGTGGCTGACCAGGCCGACAGCCTGGAGCGCAGCCGGCGCCTGGCCGCCGCCAAGTTCATCGTCACCCGCGCCGCGCGCTTCATCGCCGAGCAGGCGATCCAGCTGCACGGCGGCATCGGCATGACCTGGGAATACAGCCTGGCCCACCACGCCAAGCGCCTGGTGATGCTCAGCCACCAGCTGGGCGACGACGACCATCACCTGCAGGCTTACTCCGAACTGCTGCACAGCGCCTGAATTCCATCCGAAGACCTGAGGACAACAAGATGAAGATACTGGTCGCGGTAAAACGAGTGGTCGACTACAACGTCAAGGTCCGCGTCAAGGCGGACGGCTCCGGCGTCGACCTCGCCAACGTCAAGATGGCGATGAACCCCTTCTGCGAGATCGCCGTGGAAGAAGCCGTGCGCCTGAAAGAGAAGGGCGTGGCCAGCGAAGTGGTGGTGGTCAGCATCGGCAGCAACGCTGCCCAGGAACAGCTGCGCACCGCCCTGGCCCTCGGCGCCGACCGCGCCGTGCTGGTCGAGTCCAACGACGAGCTGAACTCGCTGGCGGTGGCCAAGCTGCTCAAGGCCGTGGTCGACCAGGAACAGCCGCAGCTGGTCATCCTCGGCAAGCAGGCCATCGACAGCGACAACAACCAGACCGGGCAGATGCTCGCCGCACTGACCGGCTTCGCCCAGGGCACCTTCGCCTCCAAGGTGGAAGTCGCCGGCGACCAGCTCAACGTCACCCGCGAGATCGACGGCGGCCTGCAGACCGTCGCCCTCAAGCTGCCGGCCATCGTCACCACCGACCTGCGCCTCAACGAACCGCGCTACGCCTCCTTGCCCAACATCATGAAGGCCAAGAAGAAGCCGCTCGACGTGCTGACCCCGGAGGCGCTGGGCGTGTCCGTCGCCTCCACGGTGAAGGTACTCAAGGTCGAGGCACCGGCCACGCGCAGTGCCGGCATCAAGGTGGGCTCGGTCGCCGAGCTGGTCGACAAACTCAAGAACGAAGCGAAGGTGATCTGATGGCCATTCTCGTCATTGCCGAGCACGACAACGCCGCCCTGGCCGGCGCCACCCTGAACACCGTGGCTGCGGCGCAACAGATCGGTGGCGACATCCACCTGCTGGTCGCTGGCGCTAACTGCGGAGCCGTGGCCGAGGCCGCCGCCAAGGTCGCCGGGGTGGCCAAGGTGCTGGTCGCCGACCACGCCGCCTACGCCCACCAGCTGGCGGAGAACCTCGCCCCGCTGGTGGCCGAGCTGGTCTGCGGGACCTCGCCGGCCGCCTACAGCCACGTGCTGGCCCCGGCCACCACCAACGGTAAGAACCTGCTGCCGCGCGTCGCCGCGCTGCTCGACGTCGACCAGATCTCCGAGATCGTCAGGGTCATCGCGCCGGATACCTTCCAGCGGCCGATCTATGCCGGCAACGCCATCGCCACCGTGCAGTCTTCGGCCACCGTGAAGGTGATCAGCGTACGCGGCACCGGCTTCGACGCCGTGGCCGCCAGCGGTGGCTCGGCCAGCATCGAGACCATCGCCAGCGTCACCGATGCCGGCATCTCCCGCTTCGTCGGCGAGGAGATCGCCAAGTCCGAACGCCCGGAGCTGACCGCCGCCAAGATCATCGTCTCCGGCGGTCGCGGCATGCAGAACGGCGAAAACTTCCAGCTGCTCTACAGCGTGGCCGACAAGCTCGGCGCCGCGGTCGGCGCCTCGCGCGCGGCGGTGGACGCCGGCTTCGTGCCCAACGACATGCAGGTCGGCCAGACCGGCAAGATCGTCGCGCCGCAGCTGTACCTCGCCGTCGGCATCAGCGGGGCGATCCAGCACCTGGCCGGCATGAAGGACTCCAAGGTCATCGTGGCGATCAACAAGGACGAGGAGGCGCCGATCTTCCAGGTCGCCGACTACGGCCTGGTCGGCGACCTGTTCGAGGCGGTTCCCGAGCTGGAGCGCCAGCTCTGAGGACGCTTTCCGACCGCCCTGCGGGGCGGTCATCCAGCCCAGGTGAAGGAGGCAGGATGTTCAAACGAATTGGCGTGATCGGCAGTGGTGCGATGGGGCGTGGCATTGCCCAGTTGTTCGCCACCGCCGGGGTCGAGGTGCTGCTGCATGACAGCCGCAGCGAGGCCATCGACCAGGCGCTGGCCTATAACCGCGAGACGCTCGAGCGCGCGGCGGCCAAGGGCCGGCTGAGCCCCGAGCAGCTCGAGGCGACCCTGGCGCGCCTGCGCCCGGCGGCAAGCCTGGCGGAACTGGCCGACTGCGACCTGCTGATCGAGGCCATCGTCGAGAACCTCGAGGCCAAGCAGGCGCTGTTCCGCGAGCTGGAGGCGCTGGTCGCCGCCGATGCGGTACTGGCCACCAACACCTCGTCGCTGTCGGTGACCCGCATCGCCAGCGGCTGCCGGCACCCCGAGCGGGTCGCCGGTTTCCATTTCTTCAACCCGGTGCCGCTGATGAAGATCGTCGAGGTGGTGCGCGGCGAGCGTACCGACCCGGCGGTGATCCGCCGTCTGGCGGCGCTGGCCGAGCAGGCCGGGCACTTCCCGGCGAGCACCCCGGATACCCCCGGCTTCTTGGTCAACCACGCCGGCCGAGCCTACGGCACCGAGGCGCTGCGCATCCTCGCCGAGGGCGTGGCCACGCCGGCGCAGATCGATCGCATCCTGCGCGACAGCCTGGGCTTTCGCATGGGGCCGTTCGAGCTGCTCGACCTGATCGGCCTGGATGTCACCCAGGCGGTGATGGAATCGGTGTACCAGCAGTTCTACCAGGATCCGCGCTACACGCCGTCCTACCTGGTGGCGCCGCGCCTGGCCGCCGGCCTGCTGGGGCGCAAGAGCGGCGAGGGTTTCTACCGTTACGTCGACGGCCAGATCCAGCACGAGGCCGAGCCGGCCCCGGCGCCGGTGGCCATCGAGCGGCCGTTCTGGCTGGACAGCCGCGATCCACAGGTGCGCGGGCAGGTCGCCGCGGTGCTGGCCGCCGCCGGCGCGGTGCTGGAGGAGGGCGCCCAGCCCTCGGCGCAGGCCATCTGCCTGGTCACCCCGCTGGGCGAGGACGCCAGCAGCTGCATTGCCCGCCAGCAGCTGCCCGCCGCGCGCAGTCTGGCGCTGGAAACCCTCGCCGGCTTCGCCACGCGCCGTGTGCTGATGCGCCAGCCGGGGCTCGACCCGCAGCTGCTGGCCCAGGCCCGTCAGGCGCTGGGCGCCGATGGCGTGCCGGTGGAAGTGATCAACGACTCGCCCGGCTTCGTCGCCCAGCGCGTGCTGGCCGTCATCGTCAACCTCGGCTGCGAGATCGCCCAGCGGCGCATCGCCAGCCCGGCGGTGCTCGATCGCGCCGTGCAGCTGGCGCTGGGCTATCCCCATGGCCCGCTCGGCTTTGGCGAGCAGTTTGGCGCGGCCCGCGTCGAGCAGATCCTCCATGAGTTGCACGAGCAGTATCAGGAGCCGCGCTACCGGGTCAGCCCGTGGCTGCGTCGGCGCGTGCAGCTCGGCCTGCCGCTCACCACCCCGGAAGATCAGGAGCCATCGGCATGACTGCCTACATCTATGACGGCCTGCGTTCGCCCTTCGGCCGCTATGCCGGTGCCCTGGCCTCGCTGCGCCCGGACGACCTGCTGGCCAGCGTGGTCCGCGCCCTGGTGGCGCGCAATCCGTTCACCGGCGAGGTCTACGAGGACATCGTCGCCGGCTGCACCAACCAGGCCGGCGAGGACGCGCGCAACGTGGCGCGGCATGTCGGCCTGTTGTCCGGCTTGCCGTTGTCGGTGGGTGGTCTCACCGTCAACCGTCTGTGCGGCTCAGGACTGGCGGCGGTGCTGGATGCCGCGCGCGCCGTGCGTACCGGCGAGGGCGAGCTGTTCGTAGTCGGCGGCGTGGAAAGCATGAGCCGCGCGCCCTTCGTGCTGGCCAAGAGCGAAAGCCCCTACGCCCGCGAGCTGCGCGTGTTCGACAGCACCATCGGTGCGCGCTTCGCCAACCCGCGGGTGGAGGCCGAGTTCGGCGCCGACTCAATGCCGGAAACCGCCGACAACGTGGCGCAAGCGCTAAACATCAGCCGCGAGGCGGCCGACCGCTATGCTGCGCGCAGCCAGCAGCTGTATGCCGCGGCCGCCGCGGCGGGCTTCTACAGCGGCGAGATCCTGCCCATCGAGGTGACGCAGGGCCGCAAGCAGCCGCCGAAGGTGGTGGCGAGCGACGAGCATCCGCGTCCGGAAAGCACCTTCGCGGCGCTGTCGCGGCTGAACCCGCTGTTCGAAGGTGGCGTGGTCACCGCCGGCAATGCCTCCGGGGTCAACGATGGCGCCGCGGCGCTGCTGATCGGCTCCAAGGCCATCGGCGAGCGCTTCGAGTGCCAGCCGCGGGCGCGCATCCTCGCCGGCGCCATCGCCGGGGTGGAGCCGCGGCTGATGGGCCTCGGTCCGGTGCCGGCGATCCGCAAGACGCTGCAGCGCAGCGGCCTGACCCTGGGCGACATGGACGTGATCGAGATCAACGAGGCCTTCGCTGCCCAGGTGCTCGGCTGCACCCGCGAGCTGGGCCTGGCCTGGGACGACCCGCGCCTCAACCCCAATGGCGGCGCCATCGCTCTCGGCCACCCGCTGGGCGCCTCCGGTGCACGCCTGGCGCTGACCGCGCTGCGCCAGCTGGAACGCACCGGCGGGCGCCATGCGCTGGTCAGCCTGTGCATCGGCCTGGGGCAGGGCATCGCCTGCGTCATCGAACGGCTCGATTGAATCCATACCCATAACAAGACCCATACCGAGGACTACCGACATGGCCAACAAGGCAAGCTTCAACTGGGCAGATCCGCTGCTGCTCGACCAGCAACTCAGCGAAGAAGAGCGCATGGTGCAGGACAGCGCCCGCAAGTTCGCCGCCGACCGCCTGGCGCCGCGAGTGCTGGAAGCCTTCCGTCACGAGCACACCGACCCGGCGATCTTCCGCGAGATGGGCGAGACCGGCCTGCTCGGCGCGACCATCCCGGTCGAGTACGGCGGCAGCGGCCTCAACTACGTGTGCTACGGCCTGATCGCCCGCGAGGTCGAGCGCATCGACTCCGGCTACCGCTCGATGCTCAGCGTGCAGTCCTCCCTGGTGATGGTGCCGATCAACGAGTTCGGCAACGAGGCCACCCGGCAGAAGTACCTGCCGAAGCTGGCCAGCGGCGAGTGGATCGGCTGCTTCGGCCTGACCGAGCCGAACCACGGCTCCGACCCGGGCTCGATGATCACCCGCGCCAGGACGGTCGACGGCGGCTACCGGCTGACCGGCAGCAAGATGTGGATCACCAACAGCCCGATCGCCGACGTGTTCGTGGTGTGGGCCAAGGACGACGCGGGGGAGATCCGCGGCTTCGTGCTGGAGAAGGGCTGGCAGGGCCTGTGCGCCCCGGCGATCCACGGCAAGGTCGGCCTGCGCGCCTCGATCACCGGCGAGATCGTCATGGACAACGTGTTCGTCCCCGAGGAGAACGTGTTCCCCGAGGTGCGCGGCCTCAAGGGTCCGTTCACCTGCCTGAACTCGGCGCGCTACGGCATCGCCTGGGGTGCACTGGGCGCCGCCGAGGCCTGCTGGCACACCGCGCGCCAGTACACCCTCGACCGCCAGCAGTTCGGCCGCCCGCTGGCCGCCAACCAGCTGATCCAGAAGAAGCTGGCTGACATGCAGACCGAGATCACCCTGGCCCTGCAGGGCTGCCTGCGCCTGGGCCGCATGAAGGACGAGGGCACTGCGGCGGTGGAGATCACCTCGATCATGAAGCGCAACAGCTGCGGCAAGGCGCTGGACATCGCCCGCCTGGCCCGCGACATGCTGGGCGGCAACGGCATCAGCGACGAGTTCGGCGTGGCCCGCCACCTGGTCAACCTCGAGGTGGTCAACACCTACGAGGGCACCCACGACATCCACGCGCTGATCCTCGGCCGCGCGCAGACCGGCATCCAGGCGTTCTACTGAGCCTGAACCCCGGACTCGCAGGATGGGTTGAGCACAGCGATACCCATCAATCCGCCCGATGGGTTACGCCGCACGGCGGCTAACCCATCCTACGCTCTGAGTGCCACTGGGCGGGGAGCCGGGTCACCCCCGGTTCCCGCCATTTGCGGGCACCACTGCGGGGGGCGAGCAGTGGTGTCCGACTTTTTGCCTATGCCCGTGATGTCCCGGCGCTGGCCGGCGCCGAGCGAGGCACGGCACATTCGCCGGCCGACAAGAACCATCAGGAGCGTTCCCCATGCATGACGTCGAGTGGCTCGACCTTGCCCATGCCCGTCTCGAATACCAGCAGATCCCGGCTCGCGCGGCGGGGCTGCCGACCCTGGTGCTGCTGCACGAAGCCCTCGGCGGCATTGCCCACTGGAAGGATTTCCCCCGTCAGCTGGCCGAGCACAGCGGCTGCGCGGTGCTGGCCTACAGCCGTCAGGGCCACGGCCGCTCCAGCCCGGCGCCGCAGCCGCGGCCCCTCGACTACCTGAGCGTCGGCTGCCCCGACGAACTGGGCGCCTTGCTCGAAGCCCTCGACCTGCGCAACGTGGTGCTGGTCGGCCACAGCGACGGCGCCTCCATCGCCCTGGCCTACGCCGCGCGCAACGACCCGCGGGTGCTCGGCGTGGTCGCCATGGCGCCGCACGTGATCGTCGAGGAGGCCACCCTGGCCGGCATCCGCGCGGCCGACGCGCATTTCAGCAACAGCGACCTGCTCGAGCGCCTGCGCGTCTACCACGGCGCCAACCTCGAGGGCGTCTTCCATGGCTGGGTGGATACCTGGCAGCAGCCCGAGTTCGCCGCCTGGAACCTCGACCGCGAGCTGGCGCAGATCCGCGTGCCGCTGCTGGCCTTCCAGGGCGAGGGCGACCAGTACGCCACCGCCGAACAGCTGGCGCGCATCGCCCGCGGCGTCGCCGGCCCCTGCCGCACCGCGCTGCTCGGCGACTGCCGGCACATCCCGCACCGCGAGGCGGGCGCAGCGACCCTGCGCTTGATCGGGGAGTTTCTGGCGCAGAACGGGCTGGTTGCGGCCGAGGCGCTGGGGGCGATGGAGCCGGTCTGAGTCGGGGGCGGCGCCGAGCTACTGACGGCTATCTCGCCCACGCAGGCGCGGCACGACGATCTCCCATTGCCCGCACCTTAGGCGGTCGCGGAACTCCTCGCTGCTGTCGTCGGCGAAGCGGGTGACGATGCCTGCCACCTCGCAGTGCTCGGCGTGCAGGGTGGGGCGGAAGGCGCGGGCGGTACGGCCGACGGTGCGGCCCTGGCGGTCGAGGATCTGGTAGCGCCTGCCGTCCTCCTGCAGCTGCAGGGTATCGCCGGTCTGCAGCTCCCGGATCGCCTGGTGGATAGGCGCCTGTGTGCTGTGCCGGCCGGGGTAGTCGATGTCGATCTCCTGCAGGCCGAGCATCTGGTAGCGGATCTCCAGTTGTGGATCATGGCGGCCGGCGAACTCCTGCTCCAGTACTGCGCCGGCCAGCGAGCGGGTGAACGGGTTGCCGGGCTGGAACTCGCCGAGGGTCAGGGTTTCCCGGGCGCGAGTCATTCCGACATAGTACAAGCGGCGCTCCTCTTCCAGATGCTGCGGGCTGCGGCTCCAGCCACCGTCGAGCAGCACCACATGGCGGAATTCCAGGCCCTTGGCCGAATGCACCGTGCCCAGGTACAGTCCGGGGCGCGCTTGCTGACGCAGCTCGCGGGCGTAGTCGTAGAGCCAGTCGGTCAGTGCGGCCGTGGACAGCCGGCAGTCGCCGAACTCGCCCTGGAGCTGCTCGACAGCGGTGGCGAAGAACGCCTGCCAGGGAGCGTCGAGTGCCAGTTCGCCAAGGCGCTCGCGCACGCCGGCGACATCGAACTGCGGCTTGCCGCCACGCAGCTGGTCGATGGCCTGGATGAAGCCGCGCTGTCGGGTCAGCGGCAGGCTGACCTTGTCGTCGGCGAGGTGGTAGGCGATGCCCTGCTGCTCGCACCAGGCCTGCAGCGGCTGCAGGTAGCGGTGGCTGCGCGCAAGGATGGCGCAGTCCTGCCAGTCGTCGCCACGTTGCTCCAGGTCCAGCAGGCGCTTCAGCTCGCCGAGCACGGCCTGGGCCTGCAGGTTGCCGTGTTCTCGATCGCCGGCCGGCAGGCGCAGGCACAGCACTCGGCCCTCGCGCGCAAGATCGAGACTCTGCCAGTGGCCGCTGGCGGGGTCCTCCTCGCGTTGCTTGTCGATGCGGATCGGCTGTGCGGCCTTGAGCCGCGCCGGGTTGTGCTCGATCAGCTGGTTGGCGGCGGCGATGATCGTCTGGCTGGAGCGGTAGTTCTCCACCAGGTAGCTGATGTCGGCCTGGTATTCCGCTCGGTAGTTTTCGATATGCCGGTTGCTGCCGCCGCGCCAGTGATAGATGTTCTGGTCGTCGTCGCCGACGGCGAGGATGCACAGCGCGGCGTCGCTCTCACTGTCGCCGCGCCGTTTGGCCAGGGCGCTGACCAGACGATACTGGTGCTCGTCAATGTCCTGGTATTCGTCCACCAGGATGTAGCGGTAGCCGCGCAGCAGGCGCTCGCGCAGGTCGTCCTCGCCCTCCACCAGATGCTGCCCTTCGAGCAGTTCGGCGGCACGCTCGAGGAGGGCCTGCAGCTCGCGCTCCTCGACCTTCTCGCGGCGCTCGAAGCGGGTACCGGTGAGGCGCATGGCCATGGCGTGGTAGGTCAGCACGGTCAGCCCCCACGCTTCCTGGCCGACCAGTTCGAGCAGGCGCCGGCGGATCTCGTTGGCGGCGTGGCGGTTGAAGGTCAGCGCGATGATGGCGCTGGCCGGCACCCGGCGCACCCGCAGCAGGTAGGCGATGCGGTGCACGATCACCCGCGTCTTGCCGGAGCCGGGGCCGGCGAGGATCAGCCGGTTGCGGTCGTCGTGGTCGGTGACGATGAGCTTCTGCGTGGCGTTGAGCGACCCGACGATGGACTTCCACGAGGCCTCGCTGGTGGCCAGGGCGAGCACTTTCTCCTTGCCGGCGAAATAGCGGCGCAGGAACTCCTGCTTGCTGTCGCTGAAGTAGTGCAGCACCAGGCCCAGGGCGGCGGCCATTTCCTTGAGGGCGATTTCCGCATACTCGCGCATTACGTGCACCTGGATGCGCCGCTCGCGGTAGTGCTCGTCGAGGCGCTGGAAGTCCTCCTTGAGATAGCGCTGGCCCTGGCGCTCCGGGCTGATGGCGATGGTCATGGCCCGACGCATCACGGTCATGCCGTGGTTGAGGGTCAGCACTTCCTGCTGGTGCAGGTACAGCAGCGTATGTTCGATGGCCGCCTGGCGCTGCTCCGCCGGGATATAGGTGCGCAGCTCGAGGTCGGTGTCGAGCAGCTGGAGCAGTTCGCCGAAGGTGGTCTGCACCAGCAGGTCCTTGCCGCGGGCGCCGGCGGGCAGCTTGTCGAGCAGGAAGGGCAGCAGGGCGGCGGCGATGGCGCGACGCCTGTCCCCCTGGCGCGCCAGCTGCTGCCAGCTGCGACCGTTGCGCAGGCGCAGCTTGAGGTAGTCATGGTTGATCTGGCGTAGCTCGAGGGTGCTGCCCTGCTGGCGGTCGCCGTCGCGATCCTGCGCTAGGCTGTGCAGCAGGCGCAGGATGTGCAGCGGCAGCAGGTCGGCCAGGCCGCTGACCTCGCGCAGGCGGGCGCTGAGCGCCGGCAGATGGACGTCCTGCCAGCCGCCCTGGTCGGCATCCGGGGCCTGTTCGCGCATCTCGTCGAGCAGCGCCTGCTCCAGCTGCAGCGACTGCTTGAGCCGCTCGGCGGACGCGCCGGCGATGGCGTGGCGCAGGTAGAGGGTCAACTGGGTGTCGTTCTCCAGCAGGCCGAGGTCTTCCAGCTGGCGCAGGCTGCCGGCGACTTCCTCGGCGGTCTGCCCGGTGAGCGCCATCAGCTGGTCGGTGTTGATGCGCTCGTCGGCCTCGGCGGCGTAGAGGAACTGCAGGATGGCGCGGAACTCCTCCAGGCGCCGGGCCGGCAGGTCGGCCAGCGCCAGGCGCGCCTCGGCCTGCTCCTCCGGCAGCTTCAGGCGCGCCGGAAACACCCGCGTGTGGTTCTCCTCGCGGCGCAGAAAGCGGCCGCGCTCCAGCCAGGCGATGGCGGTGGCCACCTTGGTTTCGGCGTCGCGGTCGTCGGCGTCGAAGCTGGTCTGCACGCTGTCGTCCTGGAGGATCTCGCCGGCGGTGATGACCAGCTGGCCGCCCTTGCGTCGGCCGCTTTCAGCGCGCAGCTTGGCGAGGATCTGCTGGATGTCGCGCTGGCTGAGCTGCGAGCGCTCGCTGAGGCCGAACTGGGTCTCGATGTCCTGCGGGTCGTAGAGCAGCACACAGCGCGCCTGCTGCTGGTCGCGGCCGGCGCGGCCGGCTTCCTGCAGGTAGTTCTCCAGCGAGCCGGGGATGTCGGCGTGCACCACCAGGCGCACGTCCTGCTTGTCCACGCCCATGCCAAAAGCGTTGGTGGCGACGATCACCCGCAGTCGGCCATCCTTGAACTCGTCCTGGATGTCCTTCTTCTCGTGGGGCTGCAAGCCGGCATGGAAGAAGCGGCAGGCCCAGTCCTGGCGCTGCAGGAACTCGGCCAGGGTCTCGGCGTTCTTGCGGCTGGCAACGAAAACCACCGCGCCGCCGTCGCGCTGCCCCAGCTCGTCGCCCAGCAGCTGGTGGGTGCGCGGCCACTTCTCGCCGGCGCCGACCGGCAGCACCTCGAAGCTCAAATTGCTGCGCTCGGGCGTGCCGATGAAGTCGCGGAAGGTGATCCCCAGTTCGTCGCGAAAGTGCGTGCGGATGTCCTCCAGCACGTCTTGCTTGGCGGTGGCAGTGAAGCAGCCGATCGGCGCCAGGGGCTGAGCGACGCTGAACTCGCGGATGAAACGGGCGGCGTAGAGATAGTCCGGGCGGAAGTCGTTGCCCCACTTCGACAGACAGTGCGCCTCATCGAAGATCCAGGCGCCGATCTGGCGCTGGGCGATGGCGCCGCGCAGGGCCTTGTTGCGGAACTGCTCCGGCGACACCAGCAGCAGGCCGATGTCGCCCATCTGGATCTTCTCCAGTACATCGGCACGCTCGGGCAGGGTCAGCAGGCCGTTGAGGGCGGCGGCGCACTGCACGTTGCGCGCCAGCAGGCCGTCCACCTGATCCTTCATCAGCGACTGCAGCGGCGAGATGATCACCGTCAGGCTGCCGTTGCGGTGGTAGCGATTGAGTGCCGGCAGCTGGTAGCACAGCGACTTGCCGCCGCCGGTGGCGAGCACCGCCAGCACCGACTGGCCCTGCATGCCGGTCTGCACGATGTCCTGCTGCGCGCTGCTGCCGTCCGCCTCGCGGCGGAAATCGTCGAAGCCGAAGTAGCGCTTGAGTTCGTGGCGCGGGTCGTGGGCGCTGCGGCAATACTGGCAGGCGGGATCGCTGCACGGTTGGTCGCGCAGTTCGCCGATCAGCTGGCTGACCGCAGGGAACTGGTGGCGCACCCAGGGCGCCAGCACTGAGTTGCCGCCGGCCACTCGCAGCCAGGCCAGGGCGTAGGCCAGTGGCCAGTGCCGCTCGGGTTGGTGCAGGTCATCGACCAGCAGGCGCTGCAGGCGGGTGCGACAGACCTTGAGATCGCGCGCCAGGGTCGGATCGTTCTCGCGCAGCAGGTCGTGCAGCAGTTCGTTCAATCGCTCGATGGGTAACGGCCGCTGGCCGCTCATGTGCATGAAGAAGTTGCCGAGACCTGCGCCGACCTGCGGAGCGATCAGCGCCTGGTAGCAGAGCAGTTCCTCGGGGCGGCTGGTGTTGAGTTGACGGAAGGCCTGGTGCTGGTCGAGAAACAGCGCCAGGGTCGCCCGGCAGTCGGCCAGCGGCGAGTTGAGGCTGGCGCGGATCAGCTTGTAGTCCTTGATCAGCCGGTGATAGGGATTCTGCGGAAAGGCCAGCGGCGACAGGCGCAGGGTGTCGACCGCCGGCAGACGCAGAAGGGCGAGTTGCGGAGCGAGCGCCTCGAGCAGTGGCAGATCGTGGACCTGCAGGTTGTGACCGAGCAGGAAGCTGGCCCCCTCGGCCATCCGTTCCAGCTGGGCGAGGGCGGCGTCGAGCCGCTGCCGGGACGGGGTGTCGAGTTCCAGCTCCTCGCCGGTGTCGGGGCGCAGGGCGCCGAGCTTGATGATCCGCGCCGGCTGCTCCGGGGTTTCCGGTACCACCTCCAGATCGAATACCAGGCATTTCGGTTGCGGAGGTAGTGCCATGAGTCGAGTCGTCCCTGAGAGCAAAGCTGCAAAGGCGGCGACTTTACCCCAGAGGCCCCGATGCCGGGAGGGGTTGGTGCAGGGAAAGCGCCGTGCTGGCTGTATCCGCTAGATGACGCTCCACGCCCTGCGCCGACACCGGCTGCGAGCGCGAGTCTCGCTGGCCGGGCCGGCCTCAATGCCTGAGCAGCAGCACCAGCAACGCCAGATTGACCAGCAGCGAAACCAGCGCCAGGCCGCGCCAGAACTTCAGCGGCTCGCGCTCGAGCAGCGGGCGGGCCGGCAGGTCCTGGGCGCGGCGCTCGCCCTGGTCGAGGGCCAACAGCCATTCCTCGGTGGTCTCGAAGCGCTGCGCGGGGTTGTTGGCCAGCGCCTTGAGGAGGATTTCGTCGAGCCAGGCCGGCAGGTCCGGGCGATAGCGGCTGGCCGGCGTCGGCGCGCGATTCGGCGGCTGCTGGAAGGCTTCGACCTCGCCGTAGGGGTAGTGGCCGGTCAGCAGGCGATAGAGGGTGACCCCGGCGGCGAACAGGTCCTGGCGCTCGTCCGGCGGCTGGCCGGCGAAGGCCTCCGGGGCGATGTAGCTGGGCGTGCCCGGCAGGCTGTGGGCCTCGTCCTCGGAGAGGCCCGGGCAGTAGGCCAGGCCGAAGTCGAGCAGGCGCAGCTCGCCGTCGGCGCCGACCAGCAGGTTCTCCGGCTTGATGTCGCGGTGCAGGATGTTGCGCCGGTGCAGCTGGCCCAGCGCGCGCAGCAGGCTGCGCGCCAGCGCCAGCCAGTCGGCCAGCGGCAGCGGGCCCTGCTGCTCCAGGCGCGCCGCCAGGGTCTGCCCGGCGTATTCGCGCATGACGAAGTACAGGTGCTGGCGCTGCGCCAGGCCGTGCACCTCGGGAAAGCTGCGCCCGGCCACGCGGCGCAGGAACCATTCCTCCAGCAGCAGGGCTTGCTGGGTGTGCGGATCCTCGGCCAGCGCCGGGGTCAGGGTCTTCAGCAGCCAGGGGCGGCCCTGGCCGTCACGCACCCGATAGAGCAGCGACTGGCGGCTTTCGCCGAGCAGGCGCTCCACCTGCCAGCCCTCGAAGCTCTGGCCGTCGCGCAGGCGTGGTGGCAGCGGCCACTGCTGCAGGCGGGCGAGGGCGTCGGCCAGGCTGCTTTCCGGCAGCGCGTCGATGCGCACCAACAGGGCGCTGGCGTTGTCCTGGCTGCCGGCGCGGTGGGCGGCGCCGACCAGCGCGGCCGCGGCGGCCTGCGGTTCGGGTTCGGCTTCGAGGATGCTGCGGATGATCGAGTCGTTGAGCACCGCCCAGACGCCGTCGCTGACCAGCAGGAAGCTTTCGCCGACCTGCAGGTCGCCGTCCAGATAGTCCATCACCAGATGCTGGTCGAGGCCGAGGGCGCGCTTGAGCACGTGCTGCATGCCCTCCTGCTCCCACACGTGCTCGCTGGTCAGGCGCTGCAGCTTGCCGGCGTGCCAGCGATAGGCGCGGCAGTCGCCGACGTGGGCGAGGGTGAAGCGTCGGCCGCGCAGCACCAGCGCGGTGAGCGTGGTGAGCAGCGGCTGGCCACCGCCGGCCGCCTGCAGCCAGCGGTTGTGCGCCAGCAGCAGGCGGTCCAGTGATTGCGCCACCGGCCAGGTTTCCGGCGTGGCGTAGTAGTCCAGCGCCAGCGCCTGCAGGGTGGCACGCGCCGCCAGGCCGCCGTCGGCGCACTGGCTGACGCCGTCGGCCAGGGCCAGCAGATGGCCCTTGCTGGCGGCCAGCGCCGGCGCCGGGGTCACCACGCGCAGGGCGTCCTGATTCTCGCTGCGCGGGCCGGTGGCGCTGGCTTCGCCGGTGGTCAGTTGCAGGGGCATGGGCGGGTCCGTGGTGATTGGCGGGGTGCGGGGAGGTGTTGGGGATCGTCTGTGGCACCACCCAACCTACGCCATTGCACAGGATGGGTGGTGCGCAGCGCTCGCCATCGGCTGCCGATCAGACCCGTGCGGCGGTCACCGCCGCCGAGCCCCAGGTGGTTCTCCAGCGCAGCTTGACGCCGTGCAGGCCGATCCAGGCGACCACGCCGAGGGCGGCGAACAGCCACAGGCCGAGCTGGTAGTCGCCGGTGGCCTGCTTGATCGCGCCGAGGCCTGCGGTCAGGGCGAAGCCGCCGATGCCGCCGGCCATGCCGATCAGCCCGGTCATCACGCCGATCGACTGGCGGAAGCGCTGCGGCACCAGCTGGAACACCGCGCCGTTGCCGGCACCCAGGCTGAGCATGGCGACCACGAACAGGGCCAGGGCGGCCGCCGAGCTGGACAGGTTGAAGCCGACCACGGCGAGGCACAGCGAGGCGATGGTGTACATCACCAGCAGGGTGCGGATGCCGCCGATGCGGTCGGCCAGCGCACCGCCCAGCGGGCGCAGCAGGCTGCCGGCGAACACGCAGGCGGCGGTGTAGTAGCCGGCCTTGACCGGGTCGAAGCCGTACTGGTCGTGGAAGTAGCCGGGCAGGGTGCTGGCCAGGCCGAGGAAGCCGCCGAAGGTCACGCTGTAGAACAGCATGAACCACCAGCTGTCGCGGTCGGTCAGCGCCTTCAGGTAGTCGGCGCCCGACTTGGGCTTGGCCCGCTCGGGGGCGTTCCTGGCCACGCTGGCAAAGATGATCAGGGTCAGTACCAACGGGATCAGCGCCAGGCCGAACACGTTGCCCCAGCCGAAGGCGCTGGCCAGCACCGGCGCGAACAGGGCGGCGAGCACGGTGCCGGAGTTGCCGGCGCCGGCGATGCCCATGGCCTTGCCCTGGTGCTGCGCCGGGTACCACTGCGAGGCCAGCGGCAGGGCTACGGCGAAGGAGGCGCCGGCGAAGCCGAGGAACAGGCCGAGCAGCAGCGCCTGCTCATAGCTGTGCACGCCGTGCAGCCAGGCCACCGCCAGGGCGGCGATGACGATCACCTGGCCGACCAGGCCGGCGCTCTTCGGCGAGGTGCGGTCGGCCAGCATGCCCATCAGGAAGCGCAGCACCGCGCCGGCGAGGATCGGCGTGGCGACCATCATGGCGCGCTGCTGGGTGGTCAGGCCGAGGTCGGCGGCGATCTGCACGCCCAGCGGGCCGAGCACGTACCAGACCATGAAGCTCAGGTCGAAATAGAGAAATGCGGCGAACAGGGTTGGCGTATGGCCGGCTTTCCAGAAACTCGTGTTCATCTGACACCTCGAATCCAAAGTTCGCAAAAGGCCGGGGGCTGGCGTGGAACCGAGCCTGGTCGGATGGTCCGCGCCTGCCTCCGGGTACGCCGGGCTTGTGGCCAGGCGCTGGTGGCATGGCCACCCAAGGGGGAAGGGTTACTGGGCAGCGGTGCGGATCGCGCGCCCGCCGCCCGCCCCGGGCATTGGGGCGTGCAACGAAAAAGGCGTCGCAGCACGCCAGCCGGAGCTGGGTGATGCGACGCCTTTGTCTTGGTCGACCACCGCCATTGGTTGTCGATGCGATGGTTATTGCAAGTGATGGGCCAACTTTCTGCGACGCTGGCCTGGCGCGGCTTTGCCGGCGATGGCCTGGTTCACTTCACGAGGTTGGCGAGCAAAAAGGGGGCGGCTGGCGGTATTGCTGCGTTGTTCTGGTGCGTGGTGCGCCCGGCTGTCCGGGCCGGGCGCTGGTCAGGAATAGCCACTCAGGCCGCCGGCCGGCGCTGACGCTGGTAGAGGAACTCCAGCACCGCCGCGCGGTACTCGTGGTAGCGCGGGTCGTGGGCCAGCGCCATGCGCTCGCGCGGGCGCGCCAGGTCGACCTTGAGGATGTCGCCGACGGTGGCCGAGGGGCCATTGCTCATCATCACGATGCGGTCGGAGAGCAGCACGGCCTCGTCGACGTCGTGGGTGATCATGATCACCGTGTTGCCCAGATCGGCGTGGATCTCCATCAGCGAGTCCTGCAGGTGGGCGCGGGTCAGCGCGTCGAGGGCGCCGAACGGCTCGTCCATCAGCAGCACCTTGGGCTGCATGGCCAGCGCGCGGCCGATGCCGATGCGCTGCTTCATGCCGCCGGAGATCTCGCTGGGGCGCTTGTCGCGGGCGTGGGTCATGTGCACCAGGGCCAGGTTGTGCTCGATCCACTCGCGCATCTCGGCCTTGCCCTTCCTGCCCTTGAACACCTGCTGCACGGCCAGCTCGATGTTCTGGTAGCAGGTCAGCCAGGGCAGCAGGCTGTGGTTCTGGAACACCACCGCGCGCTCGGGGCCGGGTGAATTGACCTCCTTGCCGTCGAGGATCACCCCGCCGGTGCTGGCCTGGTAGAGGCCGGCGACGATGTTGAGCACGGTCGACTTGCCGCAGCCGGAGTGGCCGATCAGCGAGACGAACTCGCCCTTGTCGATCTTCAGGTTGACGTTCTGCAGGGCGCAGAACAGGCCCTTGTCGGTGGGGAAGCTGATGCCGACGCCGGTCAGTTCGAGGTGGTTGTGGTTCATGGCGATCTCCTTGGGGCGGCGCTTAGCGCAGGTCGGCGTTCTTGTCCCAGCTGACGCGGCGCTGCAGCGCGAGCATGAGACGGTCGAGGACGAAGCCGATCAGGCCGATGACGATCACGGCGACCATGATGCGGCCGAGGGAGTTGGAGCTGCCGTTCTGGAACTCGTCCCAGATGAATTTGCCCAGCCCCGGGTTCTGCGCCAGCATCTCGGCGGCGATCAGCACCATCCAGCCGGTGGCCAGCGACAGGCGCAGGCCGGTGAAGATCATCGGGATGGCCGCCGGCAGGACGATGCGCCGCACGTGGCTGAGCGGCGACAGGCTGAGCACGCGGCTGACGTTGAGTAGGTCCTTGTCCATGTTGGCCACGCCGACCGTGGTGTTGATCACCGTCGGCCACAGGCAGCACAGCGCCACGGTGAGGGCCGAGGTGACGAAGGACTTGGCGAACAGCGGATCGGTGCTGGTGTACACGGCGCTGACCACCATGGTCACCAGCGGCAGCCAGGCCAGCGGCGACACCGGCTTGAACACCTGGATCAGCGGGTTGATGGCGTTGTAGATCGGCCGGCTCAGGCCGCAGACGATGCCCAGCGGAATGGCGATCAGCGAGGCGATGGCGAAGCCGGTCATCACCGTGTACAGGCTGGTGAGGATCTGCTTGAAGAAGGTCGGCTTGCCGGTGTACGGACGCACGGTCACCTTGGCGTCGGGGTCCCTGGCCAGGCGCTCGGCGTTGCGCGTCTCCTGGCGCTGGTAGAAGGCGTCGGCCTTGCGCTGCTCGGCGATGTGTTCGTCGACCAGGCTGGAGAACTGGCTGACCGCCTGGGCCGGGCCGGGGAACTTGCCGAGGCTGGTGTCGATGCTGCCGGCAGCGAGCTGCCAGAACAGCAGGAAGGCGAGCAGGCCGACCACCGGCAGCAGCAGGGCGGGCAGCCAGCGCTTGACCAGAGCCGCCTTGCGCGCGGTTTTCAGGGTGTCTTGGATCGGTTGGGCGACGGCAGGGTTGCTCATCGTCGTGTCCTCGGATTCATGGGGAGCCGGTTTTACCGGCTCCCGCTGCATGGGCAATGTCACAGTTTGCTGTCGGCTTTCAGGCCGATGCCGAACTGCTCGATGTAGGCATTCGGCTGGCGCCCGTCATAGGTCAGGCCATCGATGAAGTCGCTGCTCGGGGCGCGGAAGCCTTCCTCGCCGGCCGCCGGGAAGTCGGCGGCCTTGGCCTTGCCTTCGGCGACCAGTTCGCTGGCGGCGGCCTGGTAGATCTCCGGCAGGTAGACCTTCTTGGCGGTCTCGAAGTACCAGGCGTCCGGCTTGGCCTCGCCGATCTGCCCCCAGCGGCGCATCTGGGTCAGGTACCAGATGGCGTCGGAGTAGTAGGGATAGGTCGCGTTGTGGCGGAAGAACACGTTGAAGTCCGGTACCTCGCGCTTGTCGCCCTTCTCGTACTCGAAGGTGCCGGTCATCGAGTTGGCGATGACCTTGGCGTCGGCGCCGACGTATTCCGGACGGGCGAGGATCTCCACCGCCTCGGCGCGGTTGGCGTTGCCGTTCTCGTCCAGCCACATGGCGGCGCGGATCAGTGCCTTGACCAGGCGCTTGTGGGTTTCCGGGTTGGCCTCGGCCCAGGCCTTGGACACGCCGAGGACCTTTTCCGGGTTGTTCTTCCAGATCTGGTAGTCGGTGATCACCGGCACGCCGATGCCCTTGAACACCGCGGCCTGGTTCCACGGCTCGCCCACGCTGTAGCCGTGGATGGTGCCGGCCTCCATGGTGGCCGGCATCTGCGGCGGCGGCGTCACCGAGAGCAGCGCGTCGGCGCTCAGGGTGCCGGTGATGTCGCCCTTGGCCGGGGCGTAGTAGCCCGGGTGGATGCCGCCGGCGGCCAGCCAGTAGCGCAGCTCGTAGTTGTGGGTGGATACCGGGAACACCATGCCGAGGTTGAACGGCTTGCCCTGGGCCTTGTACTGCTCGATTACCGGCTTGAGCGCGTCGGCCTTGATCGGGTGCACCGGCTTGCCGTCCGCCATCGGCACGTGCTTCTTCATTTCCGCCCACACCGCGTTGGACACGGTGATGGCGTTGCCGTTGAGGTCCATGGAGAAGGCGGTGACCACGTCGGCCTTGGTGCCGAAGCCGATGGTTGCGCCCAGCGGCTGGCCGGCCAGCATGTGCGCGCCGTCCAGCTCGCCGGTGATCACCCGGTCGAGCAGCACCTTCCAGTTGGCCTGGGCCTCAAGGCTGACGTACAGCCCCTCATCCTCGAAGAAGCCCTTCTCGTAGGCGATGGCCAGCGGGGCCATGTCGGTGAGCTTGATGAAGCCGAGCTTGAGTTCTTCCTTCTCCGGATCGGCGGCCAGGGCGATGGAGCTGGCCAGCGGCGCAAGCAGCAGGGCGGCGGCGGCCAAGGCATGCTTGAAGAGGCGACTGCGAATTTTCATGGCGATTTCCCAAAGGTCAGAAACGAAAAAAGACGTCGCAAGCGCGCCGATCCTGCAGGGATCAGCCGGCTTTTGACGTCTTTGTCAGTTCGTCCCGATCACCGCCGTTGGCGATCCGAAGACGGATGTACGGTCACTGTAGCAAGGGGCTTGCCAGTTTTTCGGCTCAGCGGCACACATTCGCCTGGACCCGCCCCTGCTGCCCGGTTTCTACCGATAAGCGCTGTTGAATCAATGGCTTGCTGTTTTCTGCGGGCAGGCGGGCGGTTGCCGCGCAGCGACTGCCGCGCTGGCGCGCTGGGTCATGGCTGTGCGTGGGTGGTGCGCACTGGGCATTTTTGGTTCATGACGGCCGCTTGGGGCAGAATGGGCCCTGGCTGACCGCAAGGCTGAAAACCCCTGTTTCGGTCGCCTGTCCGCCGACCGAACCGCCTGGAGCACCCGATGTCCCGCATTGCCACCCTGACCCTCAACCCGGCGATGGATCTCTCGACTGGCGTCGAGCGGGTCGAGCCGACCCGCAAGCTGCGCTGCAGCCTGCCGCACTACGATCCGGGCGGCGGCGGCATCAACGTGGCGCGGGTGGTCGCCACCCTCGGCGGCGCCGCCGTGGCGGTCTACCCGGCCGGCGGTCCGTTCGGCGACATGCTGCAGCGCATGCTGGCAGCGCTCGGCGTGGTGCAGGTACGGGTGCCGATCGCCGGCGACACCCGCGAGAGCTTCACCGTCGACGAGGGCGCCACGGGCCGGCAGTTCCGCTTCGTGCTGCCCGGTCCGGAGCTGGCGGCGGCCGAGCAGCAGGCCTGCCTGGCGGCCATCGCCGCGCTCGATCCGTTGCCCGGCTATGTGGTGCTCAGCGGCAGCTTCCCGCCCGGCGTGGCGCCGAGCTTCTTCGACGCGGTGGCCGCGCTGGCGCGGCGCATCGGCGCGCGCCTGGTGCTCGACTGCTCGGGCGAGGCGTTGCAGTACGCGGCCGGAAAAGGCGGCATCCATCTGCTCAAGCCGAGCCTGAGCGAACTGGCCACCCTGGTGGGAAGCAAGGTGGAGGGCGAGGCCGCGCAGGAAGCGGCGCTGCGCCGCCTGATCGAGCGGGGCGTGGCGGAGATCGTGGTGCTGTCGCTGGGCGGCGAGGGCGCCGTGCTGGCGAGCAGGGAAGGGATCGAGCGCTTCGCGCCGCTGGACGTGCCGGTGTGCAGCGCGGTGGGCGCCGGCGACAGCATGGTCGGCGCCATGGTCCTCGCCCTGAGCCGCGGCTGGAGCCTGCAGAAGGCCGTGCGCTACGGCATCGCCGCTGGTTCGGCGACCATCATGCGCCCGGGCACCGAGCTGTGCCGGGCGGAGGATGTGCAGCGCTTGTTTGGTGCGGATTGAAAGACGTCGCGGCGCCGCTCTTGTAGAAGGCCCGACCCCGGGGCGATGCTTTTTGCCCTTGGCGGTCCTGCGGCCCGCATCGCCGCGAGGGCGCGCCTCCTACACCATACCCGGCGCTGCCTGATGCGCCTGTAAAATGCCCGGCGCTGACTAACACCTTGTGTAGGAGGCCCGACCCCGGGGCGATGCTTTTTGCCCTTGGCGGTCCTGCGGCCCGCATCGCCGCGAGGGCGCGCCTCCTACAACATGCCCGGCGCTGCCTATGCGCCTGTAAAATGCCCGGCGCTGACTAACACGTTGTGTAGGAGGCCCGCCCCCGGGGCGATGTTTTTTGCCCTTGGCGGTCCTGCGGCCCGTAGCGCCGCGAGGGCGCGCCTCCTACAACATGTCGTTTCGTCTTAGCCGGCGCTGTCGCCCTTGGCCGCCTTCGGCGGCAGCAGGCCGTCGGCGCGGAACATGGCCTTGATGCCGCGGATCGCCTGGCGGGTGCGGTCGAGGTTCTCGATCAGCGCGAAGCGCACGTGGTCGTCGCCGTAGTCGCCGAAGCCGATGCCGGGCGAAACGCAGACCTTGGCCTCCAGCAGCAGCTTCTTGGCGAACTCCAGCGATCCGAGGTGGGCGTAGGCTTCGGGAATCTTCGCCCAGATGTACATCGCCGCCTTGGGCTTCTCGACCATCCAGCCGATCTCGTGCAGGCCCTTGACCAGCACGTTGCGCCGCTCGCAGTACTTGTCGGCGATCTCGTGCACGCACTGCTGGTCGCCTTCCAGCGCGGCGATGGCGGCCACCTGCAGCGGGGTGAAGGTGCCGTAGTCGTGGTAGCTCTTGATCCGCGCCAGGGCGCTGACCAGCTCCGGGTTGCCGACCATGAAGCCGATCCGCCAGCCGGCCATGTTGTAGCTCTTCGACAGGGTGAAGAACTCCACGGCGACGTCCTTGGCGCCCGGCACCTGCATGATCGACGGCGCCTTCCAGCCGTCGAAGACGATGTCGGCGTAGGCCAGGTCGTGCACCACGAGGATGTCGTACTGCTTGGCCAGCGCCACCACGCGCTCGAAGAAGTCCAGCTCCACGCACTGCGCGGTGGGGTTGGAGGGGAAGCCGATGATCATCATCTTCGGCTTGGGGATCGACTCGCGGATCGCCCGCTCCAGCTCGGCGAAGAAGTCCACACCGGGCACCAGCGGCACCGAGCGCACCTGGGCGCCGGCGATCACCGCGCCGTAGATGTGGATCGGGTAGCTGGGGTTGGGCACCAGCACGGTGTCGCCATGGTCGAGGGTGGCCAGCATCAGGTGCGCCAGGCCTTCCTTGGAGCCGATGGTGACGATGGCTTCGCTGTCCGGGTCGATCTCCACCTGATAGCGATCCTGGTACCAGCGCGAGATGGCGCGGCGCAGGCGCGGGATGCCGCGCGAGGTGGAGTAGCCGTGGGTGTCGTCGCGCTGGGCGACCTGCACCAGCTTGTCGACGATGTGCGGCGGGGTGGCACCGTCGGGGTTGCCCATGCTGAAGTCGATGATGTCCTCGCCACGGCGGCGGGCGGCCATCTTCAGTTCGGCGGTGATGTTGAAGACGTAGGGGGGGAGGCGATCGATGCGCGCGAAGCGGCGCCCGGAACGGGAGTCGGTCATGAATTTTCTCGAATACGTAAGCGCCCGGAACCGTCCGAGCGACGTTGGCCAGTGCGCTGGCCTGCGCGCAGAAACATACGCCGGCGCGCGCGGGCTGTCGAGAGGGACTGACGCGGTTTGACCGTTGCCGCCCGTCCGTGGGGCAACGGTCAACCGGGCGAGTTGGAATCGGCTCAGTTGCCGAGCATCTCGTGCATGGAGATGATCTGCTCGGCCACCTGGATCAGTTTCTGCTGCTTGCTCATGGCCTGGCGGCGCATCAGCGTGTAGGCCTCTTCCTCGTTGCACTGGCGCATCTTCATCAGCAGGCCCTTGGCCAGCTCGATGCGCTTGCGCTCGGCCATCTGCTGGTCGCGGGCGTTGAGCTGGGCGCGCAGGGCCTGGTCGCTTTCGAAGCGCGCCATGGCCACGTCGAGGATCGGCTGCAGGCGCTGGGCGTGGATGCCCTCGACGATGTAGGCGCTGACCCCGGACTGGATGGCCTGGCGCATCACCTTCGGGTCGTGCTCGTCGGTGAACATGACGATCGGGTGCGGCTGGTCGCGGCTGAGCAGGCAGACCTGCTCCATCACGTCGCGGCCCGGCGATTCGCTGTCGATGAGGATCACGTCCGGGCGTACCGCGGCGACCCGCGCCGGCAGGTCGATGGTCAGCCCGGACTCGTCGACCACCTCGAAGCCGGCTTCGATCAGCGCGCTTCGCAGGCGGCCGACCTTCTTCGCGGTGTCGTTGATCAGGAGAATGCGCAACATGGACAGGTCTCCTGCGGATCAGAGGGCCAGTGACTGGCGTTCGGCCAGCGCGTGCAGCGCGAAGCTGCGGGCGTAGCCAGCCGGGTCGCTGCCGTCCCAGACCTTGCCATCCTGCAGGGTGGACCTGCGCATGGGCTGCGGCACGGCAATGCCCAGCGCATCCGCGGCTTCTCGGTACAAGGCTAGCTGATGCACTTCGCTGGCCAGTTCATGGTACGCCGGATCGTCGCGCAATAGACCCCAGCGGCGCAGTTGGGTGAGAAACCAGATGCCGTCGGACAGGTAGGGCATGTTCACCGTGCCTTCGGCGAAGAAGCGCAGCGGGTGGGCATCCAGCCAGGCGTGGCCGAGGCCGTCCTGGTAGTGGCCGAGAAAGCGCGGCTCCAGGGTGCTCGCCGGCGCGTTGACGAACTCCGCGGCGCTCAACAGCTGGGCGGTGCTGCGGCGGTTCTCCGGGCTCGCGTCGATGAAGCGACTGGCCTCGAGCAGCGCCATGCTCAGGGCGCGCGCGCTGTTGGGGCACTGCTCGACGAACTCGCGGGTGACGCCAAGGACCTTTTCCGGGTGATCCGGCCAGATCGACTGGCTGGTGGCGATGGTGAAGCCCAGACCCTCGTCGACCGCGTGGGCGCCCCAGGGGTCGCCGGCGCAGAAGCCGTCGATGCGTCCGGCGCGCAGGTGGGTGACCATCTGTGCGGGCGGCACCACCACGCTGTTGACGTCGCTGAGCGGATGGATGCCGTGGCCGGCCAGCCAGTAGTACAGCCACAGGGCATGGGTGCCGGTGGGGAAGGTGTGGGCGAAGGTGAGTTTCGCACCGTGGTGGTGCGTATGCTCGCGCAGTGCCTCGGCAGAGGTCACGCCGGCCTCGCGCAGCGCCGTGCTCAGGTTGATCGACTGGCCGTTCTGGTTCAGGCCCATGAGGATGGCCATGGGCGTGGCCGGGCTGCCGATGCCCAGATGGGTGCCGTAGACCTGGCCATAGAGCATCTGCGCCGCGTCCAGTTCGCCGCTGACCAGCTTGTCGCGCAGGCCGGCCCAGGAGGCCTGGCGGTGCAGGTTGAGGGTCAGGCCGTAGGGCTGGGCGAAGCCCTGGGTGGCGGCGACGATCAGCGACGCCGAGTCGGCCAGGGCCATGAAGCCGAGGTCGAGGACGTTCTTTTCCGGGGCGTCCGAGCCGGCGACCCAGGACAGGGCATCGTGGCGGGGGGCGGGGGTATGGTCGGGCATGACAGGTTCCAGAGACGGGCAGGGCAGGCGGGCTGCATGCCAGCGATAAAGCAAGCCGTATGCCAGTCTGGCAGCCGGTCGCGCCAACGATGCCGTTGCCCGTCCCGTGGCGCACGCCCGTGCAGTAGGGGGCGCTACCGCCGACGGCGATGGCCAGGGGTGGTTGCTCAGGCGCGCCGGGCTCACTACAGTCCTTTCAAGGGCTTATCGAAAAAGCCAAGGCAGGGGGCCGCCGTGATCCAGTTTCTGCTCAACCGCGAGCTGCGCTGCGAGACTGCGCTCGATCCTAACCTGACGGTGCTCGAATACATGCGCCGCCATCTCGGCCGCAGCGGCACCAAGGAGGGCTGTGCGTCGGGCGACTGCGGAGCCTGCACCGTGGTGGTCGCCGAGCCGGACCCGGCCGCCCGCGGCGAGCGCCTGCGCTACCGCAGCCTGAATGCCTGTCTGACCTTCATGTCCGCGCTGCACGGCAAGCAATTGCTCAGCGTCGAGGATCTTGGCCAGCCGGGCCATCTGCACGGCGTGCAGCAGGCGATGGCCGACTGTCACGGCAGCCAGTGCGGCTTCTGTACGCCGGGCTTCGTCATGTCGCTGTTTGCCCTGCACAAAGGTGGCAACGCTTACGACCGCGCGCAGGCAGTCGATGCGCTGACCGGCAACCTGTGCCGCTGTACCGGCTATCGGCCGATCCTCGCCGCCGCCGAACAGGCCTGCACGGACAAGCAGGCGGACACCTTCGATCGCCATGCCGCCGAGACCCTGGCCGCCCTGCGCGCCATCGCCAGCCAGGACGAGGCCGGGCTGGCGCGGGGCGAGCGGCGCTGCTGGCTGCCGCAGACGCTGGACGAGCTGGCGGAGCTCTATCGGGCCCAGCCGCAGGCGCGCCTGCTGGCCGGCGGCACCGACCTGGCGCTGGAAGTCACCCAGCAGCACCGCGCCTTGCCGCTGCTGATCGACCTCGGCCGGGTGGCCGAGCTCAAGCGTATCGCGGTGACCGACAGCCACCTCGAGATCGGCGCGGGCGTCGCGCTGAGCGACTGCCAGGCCGTGCTGGCCGGCGAATATCCGGACTTCGGCGCGCTGCTGGCGCGCTTTGCCTCGCGGCAGATCCGCAACCGCGGCACCCTCGGCGGCAATCTCGGCAACGCCTCGCCGATCGGCGATACGACGCCGCTGCTGATCGCCCTCGGCGCCGAGCTGCTGCTGCGCTGCGGATCGGCGCGCCGCACCCTGGCGCTGGAGGACTTCTTCCGCGACTACCGGGTGACAGCGCTGGCGCCCGGCGAGTTCATCGAGTGCATCCGCGTGCCGCGGGCCACGGCGGGGCAGGCGCTGCGCGCCTACAAGGTCAGCAAGCGTCTGGACGACGACATCTCCGCGGTCTGCGCGGCGTTCAGTCTGCACCTGCACGACGGCGTGGTGACGCAGGTGCGCATCGCCTTCGGCGGCATGGCGGCGACGCCCAGGCGCGCCTTGCAGTGCGAGCAGGCGCTGCTCGGCACGCGCGGCGAGGCGGCGGCCATCGAGGCGGCCTGCCAGACGCTGGCCGGCGAGCTCACCCCGCTCAGTGACCAGCGCGCCAGCGCCGCCTATCGCCTGCAGGTGGCGCAGAACCTGCTGCGCCGCTGCTTCATCGAGCTGCAACAGCCTTCCGTGGCTACCCGGGTGTACCAGCATGAACAGGCCTGAACGCTCTCCTGACCAGCCATCCCAGCAGGAGCTGGCGGAACGCTTCCGCGCCGGCATCGCCAGCGGCGTCGGCCGGCCGCTCAAGCACGAGAGCGCCGACAAGCACGTGTCCGGCACGGCGCTGTATGTCGACGACCGTCTGGAGTTCGCCAACCAGCTGCACGTCTGCGCGCGGCTCTCCGAGCACGCCCATGCGCGCATCCTGCGCATCGACACCTCGCCCTGTTACGAATTTCCTGGCGTGGCCATCGCCATCACCAGCCGCGACGTGCCCGGAGAGCTGGACATCGGCGCGGTGGCGCCCGGCGATCCGCTGCTGGCCGACGGCATCGTGCAGTACGCCGGGCAGATGGTGCTGGCGGTGGCCGCCGCCGACCCCGAGATCGCCCGCCAGGCGGCGCAGGCCGCGCTGATCGACTACGAGGTGCTGGAGCCGCTGCTCGACGTCGAGGAGGCGCTGCGCCGTGGCGAATTGGTGCGCGACAGTCACCGCCAGCAGCGCGGCGATGCCGATGCGGCGCTGGCCGGCGCGCCGCATCGCCTGCAGGGGCGTCTGCGCGTCGGTGGCCAGGAGCATTTCTATCTGGAGACCCAGGTCTGCGCGGTGCTGCCCAGCGAGGACGGCGGCATGCTGGTGTATTCCTCGACGCAGAACCCCACCGAGATCCAGAGCCTGGTCGCCAAGGTGCTCGGCGTGCCGATGCACCAGGTGGCGGTGGACATGCGCCGCATGGGCGGCGGCTTCGGCGGCAAGGAAACCCAGGCCGCCGGCCCGGCCTGCCTGTGCGCGGTGGTCGCCCTGCTGACCGGGCGGCCGGCGAAGATGCGCCTGTCGCGCGCCGACGACATGCGGACCACCGGCAAGCGCCATCCGTTCCTGATCGACTACGACGTCGGCTTCGACGAACAGGGCGTGCTGCAGGGCATCGACATCCAGCTGCTGGCCAACTGCGGCTTTTCGCCGGATCTGTCCGGGGCGATCGTCGATCGCGCCATGTTCCATGCCGACAACGCCTACTACCTGGGCGGCGCGCGGGTCACCGGCCATCGCTGCCGCACCAACCTGGCGTCGAACACCGCCTTTCGCGGCTTCGGCGGCCCGCAGGGCATGCTCGGCATCGAGGAGGTCATGGAGCGCATCGCCCGCCATCTGGGCCTCGATCCGCTGGAAGTGCGCAAGCGCAACTACTACGGCGCCGCGCCGCGCAACGTCACCCACTATTACCAGACGGTGGAGCACAACCTGCTGGCCGAGCTGACCGCGCAGCTGGAGGCGAGCTGCGACTATCGGGCCCGCCGCGCAGCGATCCGCGCCTTCAATGCCGCCAGCCCGGTGCTGAAGAAGGGCCTGGCGCTGACCCCGGTGAAATTCGGCATCAGCTTCACCTCCAGCTTCCTCAACCAGGCCGGCGCGCTGCTGCACATCTACACCGACGGCAGCATCCACCTCAATCACGGCGGCACCGAGATGGGCCAGGGTCTGCACACCAAGGTGGCGCAGGTCGTCGCCGAGACCTTGCAGGTGGACATGGCGCGCATCCACATCAGCGCCACCCACACCGAGAAGGTGCCGAACACCTCGCCGACCGCCGCCTCCTCGGGCAGCGACCTCAATGGCAAGGCCGCGCAGAACGCCGCCTTGATCATTCGTCAGCGTCTGGTGGCCTTCGCCGCCACGCACTTCGAGGTCGATCCGGACCAGGTCGAGTTCGGCAACGGTCAGGTGCGGGTGGGCGAGCGCTACCTGAGCTTCGACGAGCTGATCGCGCTGGCCTATGTCGGCCAGGTGTCGCTGTCCAGCACCGGCTTCTACGCCACGCCCGGCGTGCACTACGACCGCGAGCAGGCGCGTGGCCGGCCGTTCTACTACTACGCCTTCGGCGTGTCCTGCTCCGAGGTGCTGGTGGATACCCTGACCGGCGAATACAAGGTGCTGCGCACCGACATCCTCCACGACGTCGGCGACTCGCTGAATCCGGCCATCGACATCGGCCAGATCGAGGGCGGCTTCATCCAGGGCATGGGCTGGCTGACCTGCGAGGAGCTGGTCTGGGACGCCCAGGGCCGGCTGCTGACCGACAGCCCGGCGACCTACAAGATTCCCGCGGTGGGCGACCTGCCGGCGGATCTGCGCGTGCAGCTGGTGGCCAACCGGGGCAACCCGCAGGACACCGTGTTCCACTCCAAGGCGGTCGGCGAGCCGCCGTTCATGCACGGCATTTCGGTGTGGTGCGCGCTCAAGGATGCGCTGGCCAGCCTCGCCGACTACCGCGTGCATGCCGAACTGGACGCCCCGGCCACCCCGGAGCGGGTGCTGTGGGCGGCGGAGCGTCTGCGCCATGCATGACTGGATCGAAACCCTGGCCGCACTGCAGCGTCGCGGCGAGCCCTGCGTCTTGGTGACCCTGGTCGAGGAGCAGGGCTCCACCCCGCGCGATGCCGGGGCCAAGCTGCTGGTCACCGCTGAGCGCAGCTACCACAGCATCGGCGGCGGCCATCTGGAGCTGCGCGCCATCCAGATTGCCCGCGACCTGCTCGCCAGCGGCGCCCGCACGCCGCTGCTGGAGCGCTTCAGCCTGGGCGCCAGCCTCGGCCAGTGCTGCGGCGGCGTCACCCTGCTGCTGTTCGAGCCGCTGGGGCGGGTGTGCGCCGAGGTCGCCGTGTTCGGCGCCGGACATGTCGGTCGCGCGCTGGTGCCGCTGCTCGCCGGCCTGCCGTGCCGGGTGCGCTGGATCGACTCGCGCGCGGGCGAATTCCCTGAGCAGCTGCCGCCGGGCGTCGAGCAGGTGGTCAGCGAGGAGCCGGTCGACGAGGTGGACGAGCTGCCGCCCGGAAGCTACTGCATCGTCATGACCCACGACCATCAGCTCGATCTGGCGCTGGCCGAGCGCATCCTGCGCCGCGGCAACTTCGCCTATTTCGGCCTGATCGGCTCGCGGACCAAGCGCGCGCGCTTCGAGCATCGCCTGCGCGAGCGCGGCCTGGCGGCGGAGGCGATCGCGCGCATGCGCTGCCCGCTGGGCTTGCCCGAGGTGCGCGGCAAGCTGCCGCTGGAGATCGCCATTGCGGTGGCGGGGGAGGTGATCGCCACCTACGGCGCCGAGCGGGACAGGCAGGGGCAGTAGGCCGCGGCGGCAGGTGTGGAGAGCAGGGTGCGCTGTCGCGGATGAGCGTGGCGCGCGGGGCTGAATGCCCGGGCCGAGGTTGGCGGCCTGACCCAGCCCATCCGCTTTTCCGCCGGGCCGGCACCGGCCCGGTATAATCGGCGCTTTTGCGAGTATTCCCGTGGCCAACAAGAGATACAGCTGTATCGGTCTGAGCAATCCCAAGTCGCCGGAAAATGTCGGATCGATCATGCGCGCGGCGGGCTGCTATGAAGTCAGCTCGGTGTTCTATACCGGCACCCGCTACGACCGGGCGCGGGATTTCGTCACCGACACCAAGAAGGTCCACCAGGACATTCCGCTGATCAACATCGACGACCTGCGCAAGATCCTCCCCCTCGGCTGCACGCCGGTGGCGGTGGAGCTGGTCGAAGGCGCGCGTTCTCTGCCCGAGTACACCCATCCGGATCGGGCGCTGTACATCTTCGGGCCGGAAGACGGCTCGCTGGACAAGCAGATCCGCGACTGGTGCGAGGACGTGATCTACATCCCCACCAACGGCTGCATGAACCTCGCCGCCACGGTCAACGTGGTGCTCTACGACCGGCTGGCCAAGGGCAACAATACCCGCTCCGGGCCGCTGTTCTAGCCGGTGGTTTTTTCAACAGCCTGCGAGAGAACCCCCGAAATCACCGGATCCTGAAAAAAAGAAACCCCGCCGAAGCGGGGTTTCTTTCAGTGCCGGGGCACTACAGCCGGGTCATTGCAGGCTCAAGCCTGGATGACCGGGATGTTGGCCTTGGCAGCCGCGTCGCGGTACTCGGCCATCTGGTCGAAGGACAGGTAGCGGTAAACGTCGGCAGCCATGCTGTCGATGTTCTTCGCGTAGCCCATGTACTCCTCAACGGTCGGCAGCTTGCCGATGATGGAGGCAACAGCCGCCAGCTCGGCCGAGGCCAGGAACACGTTGGTAGCGTCGCCCAGACGGTTCGGGAAGTTACGGGTCGAGGTGGAGACCACGGTCGAACCGGTCTGTACGCGAGCCTGGTTACCCATGCACAGCGAGCAGCCCGGCATTTCCATGCGCGCGCCAGCCTTGCCGTAGATGCCGTAGTAGCCTTCTTCGGTCAGCTGGTGGGCGTCCATCTTGGTCGGCGGAGCCAGCCACAGACGGGTCGGGATGCCGCCCTTGACCTTGTCCAGCAGCTTGCCGGCAGCGCGGAAGTGACCGATGTTGGTCATGCACGAACCGATGAACACTTCGTCGATCTTCTGACCGGCAACGGTGGACAGCAGGCGGGCATCGTCCGGGTCGTTCGGCGCGCAGAGAACCGGCTCGGTCACTTCGGACAGGTCGATCTCGATCACGGCCGCGTATTCGGCGTCGTTGTCGGCTTTCAGCAGCTTCGGATCGGCCAGCCAGGCTTCCATCGCCTGGGCACGACGCTCCAGGGTGCGGGCATCGCCGTAGCCTTCGCCGATCATCCAGCGCAGCATGGTGATGTTCGAGCGCAGGTATTCGGCGATGGCCTCTTCCGGCAGCTTGATGGCGCAACCGGCAGCGGAACGCTCGGCGGAGGCGTCGGACAGCTCGAAGGCTTGCTCGACGGTCAGGCCGTCCAGACCTTCGATCTCGAGGATGCGGCCGGAGAAGATGTTCTTCTTGCCCTTCTTCTCGACGGTCAGCAGGCCAGCCTTGATCGCGTAGTAGGGGATGGCATGCACCAGGTCACGCAGGGTGATACCCGGCTGCATCTTGCCCTTGAAGCGCACCAGCACGGATTCCGGCATGTCCAGCGGCATCACGCCGGTGGCGGCGGCGAAGGCGACCAGGCCGGAACCGGCCGGGAAGGAGATGCCGATCGGGAAGCGGGTGTGCGAGTCGCCACCGGTGCCGACGGTATCCGGCAGCAGCATGCGGTTCAGCCAGCTGTGGATGATGCCGTCACCCGGACGCAGGGACACGCCGCTGCGGTTCATGATGAAGTCCGGCAGGGTGTGGTGGGTGATGACGTCGATCGGCTTCGGGTAGGCGGCGGTGTGGCAGAAGGACTGCATCACCAGGTCGGCGGAGAAGCCCAGGCAAGCCAGGTCCTTCAGCTCGTCGCGGGTCATCGGGCCGGTGGTGTCCTGGGAGCCGACGGTGGTCATCTTCGGTTCGCAGTAGGTGCCCGGACGTACGCCCTGGCCTTCAGGCAGACCGCAGGCACGGCCAACCATCTTCTGGGCGAGGGAGAAGCCCTTGCCGCTGTCGGCCGGAGCAACCGGCTTCTTGAACAGGGTGGACGGAGCCATGCCCAGTTCGGCGCGCGCCTTCTCGGTCAGACCGCGGCCGATGATCAGCGGAATACGGCCACCGGCGCGGACTTCGTCCAGCAGCACGTCGGTCTTCAGCTCGAAGGTGGTGACCAGCTCGTCGCTGCCGTGACGACGGACTTCGCCCTTGTACGGGTACACGTCGATGACGTCGCCCATGGCCAGGTTGGTGCAGTCGAATTCGATCGGCAGGGCGCCGGCGTCTTCCATGGTGTTGTAGAAGATCGGGGCGATCTTGGTGCCGAAGCAGAAGCCACCGGCGCGCTTGTTCGGCACGTTCGGGATGTCGTCACCGAAGAACCACAGCACGGAGTTGGTGGCGGACTTGCGCGAGGAACCGGTGCCGACCACGTCGCCGACGTAGGCGACCGGGAAGCCCTTGGCCTTCAGCTCTTCCATCTGCTTCAGCGGGCCGACCGAGCCCGGGACGTCCGGGTTGATGCCGTCGCGGGCCATCTTCAGCATGGCCAGGGCGTGCAGCGGGATGTCGGGGCGCGACCAGGCGTCCGGAGCCGGCGACAGGTCGTCGGTGTTGGTTTCGCCCGGGACCTTGAACACGGCCAGGGTGATCTTCTCGGCCAGCGCCGGACGGTTGGTGAACCACTCGCCCTCGGCCCAGGAGGCCATCACGGCCTTGGCCGCGGCGTTGCCCTTCTTGGCGCGCTCGGAAACGTCGTGGAAGGCGTCGAACATCAGCAGGGTGTGCTTGAGCTGAGCGGCAGCGACTTCGGCCAGTTCGGCGTTGTCCAGCAGCTCGACCAGGGTGGCGATGTTGTAGCCGCCCTGCATGGTGCCCAGCAGCTCGACAGCGCGCTGCTTGCTGATCAGCGGAGAGGCGGTCTCGCCCTTGGCGACAGCGGACAGGAAACCGGCCTTGACGTAGGCGGCTTCGTCGACGCCCGCAGGAACGCGGTTGGTGATCAGGTCAACCAGGAATTCTTCTTCGCCGGCCGGCGGGTTCTTCAGCAGTTCAACCAGGCCTGCGGTCTGCTCGGCGTTCAGCGGCTGGGGCACGACGCCCTGGGCGGCACGCTCTTCTACGTGTTTGCGGTAGGCTTCAAGCACAGTATTACCCTCATCAGTGGTCCCATGCGGGAGTCCGGGACTCTCATCCAGAAGCTGTTTTCAAAGTTTTACGCCGGACTGTGACGAAAGTGTGTCGGTGGGTGCGAGTCTGCCGATACGCTGCCCACCAACCGCTTCCTGCCGGGTTTACTGTGCTCGTGACGCTTTGAAAACAGCTTCTTGCGGACATTGGCGCCTGTTACAAGGCACGCGGATTCTACTGGAAAGACCGGCATAAGTTAAGCAACCCTCCCGGCCGACGGCGGATGACCCAGCTTAGACAAAGGGCTAACATGCCGCTCTGTTTTCGTTGCAGCGCCTCATTTGTCATGCCCAACCAGCGCATCAAGACCCCCTGTGTCGGCCTCTGTTCCACGGTTTATGGCGACCTGGTGTGCCGCGGCTGCAAGCGCTTTCACCACGAGGTGGTGAACTGGAACCTGTACCGTGAAGAGGAAAAGCGCGCGGTGTTGCTGCGTCTGGAGAGCCTGCTGGTCCAAGTGATGGCGGCCAAGCTGGAGGTGTTCGATCCGGCGCTGCTGTGCCGGCAGCTCGAGCAGCGGCAGATCCGCTTCGCCCCCCAGCAATCGCCGTACTGCTGGGCCTACCTGCTGATCGCCCGCGGCGCGCGGCTGATCCAGCAGCTGGATGCCTACGGCATCGTGCTGCTGCCGGAATTTCGCGACAGCAGCCTGCCGGAACTGCGCGATGCCATCGATCGCGAGTACTTCCTGCTCTCCGAGGCGCACTACCAGCGCTACATCGCGCCGCGCTTCCTGGTGGATGGCGAGGACATCCGCGTCTGATGGCGCCACCGCTGTTGCAGGAGCGAATGTTGCAGGAGCGAATTCATTCGCGACAGGGTCGCAGGTGAATCTGCTCCTGCAGGGGGTGGCTCAGGGTTGTTCTTCGATCAGCTTCTCCAGCTGATCGCAGATATCGTCCGGCTTGAGCACCAGCACGTCGCTCTCCAGCACGTCCAGCACCACTTCGGCGGTGTTGCCGATCAGTGCGCCGGACAGACCGGTGCGCGCCACGCTGCCGATCACCGTGACCACCGCATCCAGCTGCAGCGCCAGTTGCGGAATCAGCAGGTCGGCCGGACCCTCGGCGATGTGCAGCTGGCGGTTGCTCAGGCCGTACTCGTCCTGGAAGCTCTGGCAGGCCTCGCGATAGCGCGCGGCGATGGTTTCGCGCAGCTGGAAGGTCGGGTCGGCGGCGGAGAGCAGCGGCGCCGGATGGGCGCTGAGCACGTGCAGTTCGCCCTTGGCCAGGTGGGCGACGTCGTGGGCATGGCAGACGATGCTGGCGTGCAGGGTGCGATGCTCGGGATCGTCGTTGCCCACGTCCACCGCCGCCAGCACATTGCCGCCGGTCCACGGGCGGTCGGTCTTGACCAGCAGCACGGGGCAAGGGCAGTAGCGCAGCAGCTTCCAGTCGTCCGGGGTGAGCAGGGCCTTCTTCAGCGGGTTGTCCGGGTAGTGCTGCTTGATCACCAGGCCGCAGCCCTCGGCCTGCTGGGCGGCGATGATGGTCTGGTGGGTGCTTTCCTGCCAGTCCTGGCGGGTCGAGACGCTGTAGCCTTCCTCGCGCAGGTCGGTGGCGAGCTCGTCGAGCCAGGCCGCATGGTCGTGCTGTCCGTCGCAAACCACCAGGTGCAGCTCGGATTGCGTGGCGCCGGCAATCAGCCGTGCCCGCTTGAGGGCCAGCCCTTCCGGCTGGCCGGGTTCCAGCACAACCAGGATGCTGCGGATCTCTTGCATGGTCGTCTCCCTGTAGGCATTCGACTTCACTCTAGACGCAGGACAGCCACGCACCGCTTGATGTGCGTCAAGCGGCAGGCATGCTCGCAGCGACCGGCCCCCGTATAATGGCCGGCTTTCCAAGACTAGCCGGATTGCCATGTCCCTGCTTCCCGAGATCGAGAGCTTCCTGCTCTGCCCGACCCCCCAGGCCTGGATCGACCAGGCGCTGCAGCATCCCGAGATCCTGCTGATCGATCACGCCAACTGCGAGAAGAAGGCCGCCAGCACGGCGCTGACCCTGCTGTACCGCTATGTCGAGAAGGAAGACCTGCAGTACAAGCTGTCGCGCCTGGCACGCGAGGAGTTGCGCCATTTCGAGCAGGTGGCGGCGCTGATGAAGAAGCGCGGTGTGGCTTACCGGCCGGTCAGCGCCTCGCTGTATGCCCAGCGCCTGCATGCGCATATCCGCAAGCACGAGCCGGGCAAGCTGGTGGACACCCTGATCGTCGGCGCCTACATCGAGGCGCGTTCCTGCGAGCGCTTCTACCGCCTGGCGCCTTACCTGGACGAGGAGCTGGGCAAGTTCTACATCTCCCTGCTCAAGTCCGAGGCGCGCCACTATCAGGACTACCTGAAGATGGCCCAGCAGTACGCCGGCGAGCCGATCGACGAGCGGGTGGCGTTGTTCGCCGAGATCGAGCGCGAAGCGATCCTCACGCCGGACAAGGAGTTCCGCTTCCACAGCGGTGCGGCGGCCTGACGTGCTCCGCCTTCAGTTGTTCAGGACCAGCTCGGGCCCCAGGTAGGCATTGGCCTGCAGGATGTCGTCCTCGCCGAGCAGGCCCACGGCGGTGGCCAGCTGCAGGCGGGCCTGCAGGTAGCGCAGCTTGGCTTCGAGCAGATCGCGGCGGGCGATGAATACCTGCTCCTCGGCATTGAGGATGTCGAGGTTGGTGCTGGTGCCGGCGAGAAAGCCCTTGCGCGCCGAGTCCTGGGCGCGCTCGCTGGAAATCACCGCCCGTTCCAGCGCGCGTATGCGCATCTCGCCGCTTTGTACGCCGCGAAATTGGCGGGTGGTGGCCGAGAGCACTTCCTCGCGGGTGGCGTTGAGTTCCTCTCCGGCCTGTTCGCGGCTGGCGACGGCCTGGCGCACGCGGGCGCTGACGCCGCCGCCGGCGTACAGCGGCATGTTCAGCTCCACCCCGGCCGAGGCGTAGCGGTTCTGCTGGTCGATGGTGGAGACCGAGTCGCTGTCGCTGTCGGTATAGCCCAGCACCAGGTCCAGGGTCGGCCAGTGCCCGCCTTTGGCCCGGTTGACTTCCTCTTCCGCCAGCCCGTGATTGAACTGCTGGGCGCGCAGGCTCGGATTGTTGGCCTTGGCCTGGCTCAGCCATTCCGGCAGGCTGGCGGGCTGCAGGCCCGGCGTGGGGAACTCCTCGCGCAGGGTGGCGAGGTTTTCCGGCTGCTGGCCGAGGATCTCCTGCAGCAGGCGCAGGGCGACCACCTGCTGGTCCTGTGCCTCGATCAGCTCGGCCTGGGCCAGATCGCGGCGGGCGGTGGCCTGGTCGACGTCGATGATGGTGCCGTCGCCCAGGTCGAAGCGCCGCTGCGCCGCGCTGACCTGCTGCTCGAAGGCCTTGAGCTTGGCCGCAGCCAGGTCGATGGTCTCGCGCGTCAGCAGCACGTCGAAATAGCGGCCGCTCAGGGTCACCGCCAACTGCTGGGTACTGGCATCGAATACCGCCTCGCTGTAGTCCGCGCGCTGCTTGCCCTGGCGGTACTCGGCGAACTTCTGGCGGTTATAGAGCGGCTGGCGCAGACGCACGATGTAGGCCTCGGCGTCGTAGTCGAGGTCGCTCTCGGTGTTGCGGCCGAGGAAATCCTTCTCTTCGCGGGTGCCGTCCACCCGGCTGCGGCTGGCGCTGGCGCTGAGTTGCGGCAGCAGGCCGGCCCGGCCGATGGCACGGTTCTCCAGGCCGGCATCGCGCTCGTGCACTGCGGCACGGTAGGTGGGGCCCTGGGCTTGCAGGAGTTCCCAGGCCTGCTGCAGATCCAGGGCGCTGGCGGGCAGGCTGGCCAGTCCGGCCAGTCCGGCCAGGCAGGCGAGGGCGAGGCGGACGGCCATTCATTGCTCCTTGAAGGCACTGTCGATACGAGCCAGCAGCGGCTTGAGCAGGTAGCTCAGCAGGTTGCGCTCCCCGGTCTTGATGATCACCGTGGCCGGCATCCCGGCACGGATCCGGTTGCTGCCGAGCCGCGCCATGCCTGCCTCGGTCACCTCGACCTGGGCCAGGTAGTAGGGCTCCTTGCTGGCTTCGTCGACCAGCCGGTCGGCCGCGATGGTCAGCACGCGGCCGGGAATGTTCGGCGTCTGGGCATGGTTGAAGGCGGGGAAGGTGATGTCCACCGCCAGTCCTGGCGCCATCTTGTCGATGGCCTGCACCGGGATCATGGCGTCCACCTGTAGCGGCTCGTCGGCGGGCACCACGCTCATCAGTTCCGCGCCCGGCTGGATCACCCCGCCGACGGTGGAGACGTTGAGGCCGAGTACGATGCCGTCGATCGGCGAGCGGATCACCGTGTGCGCCACCTCGTAGTCCAGGGCGCGCAGGCGGTCGGCCTGGGCGCTGACCTCCTTCTGCACCTCGGTCAGCTGCGACTGCACTTCCTTCTGGTAGTCCTGCTGAAGCTGCAGGATGCGCAGCTTCAGCTCGGCAATCTGGTTGTGGGTGCGGCCGATGTCGGCCACGCTCTGCGCCCGCTGGGCGTTGAGGTCGGCGGCGCTGCGTTCCAGCTCGAGCATGCGGTTGCGTGCGACGTAGCCTTCGGCGGCGAGGTCGCGCACGCCGTTCAGTTCCTGGGCGAGGAAGTTGATCTGCGCGCTGCGTGCCGACTGCACCTGGCGCAGGCCCTTGAGTTGCTCCTCGGCGCCGCGGATGTTCTCGCGCAGGATGCCGGCCTCGCCGGTCAGCGCCGCCCGACGGGTGGTGAACAGGCGCTGTTGCAGGGTGGTCGCCTCCTGCAGGCGCGGGTCGCCGGCGAAGCGGGCGAGCAGTTCGGGGTCGAAGGTCACCTTGTCCAGGCCGTCCCGTTCGGCCTGCAGGCGATTCTCCACGGTCCGCGCCACGATGTACTGGGCGCTGACCACGCCCTGCTCGGCGATGGCTCGGGTGCGGTCGAGCTCGATCAGCGGCTGGTCGCGCTGCACCCGGTCGCCCTCGCGGACCAGGATGCTGCCGACGGTGCCGCCGCTCAGGTGCTGGATGGTCTTGCGGTTGTCGGTGACGTTGACCGTGGCATTGGCCACCACGCCGGCATCCAGCGGCGCCAGGCTGGCCCAGAGCAGGAAGCCGCCGAAGCCGGCGACCACCAGCCACACCCCCCAGCGGCGCGGGCGGCCATCGTCGATGTCGATCACCCGTTCGCTGCCCGGCAGCGCCAGGCCCTTGTGTTCTCCCCCGAGATTCGACATGGCTGGTCACTCCTTGGTCTTGACTGACGTCAGGGGCGTGCCGCCCGCGGGTACCGAAGCCACGCTGGCCTGGCGCAGGGCGGCAAACACCTCGTCGCGGCTGCCGAACATGTGCACCGTGCCTTCACGCAAGAGCAGGATCTTGTCGACGATGTTCAGCACCGTCGGCCGGTGCGAGATCAGCACCAGGGTCTTGCCGCGCCGCTTCAGCTCGCTCAGGGCGTGGATCAGCGCCGCTTCGCCGACATCGTCGAGGCTCGAATTCGGTTCGTCGAGAACGATCAGCGCCGGATCGCCGTACAGCGCCCGAGCCAGGCCGACGCGCTGCTTCTGGCCGCCGGACAGCGAGCCGCCGTCGGCGCTCAGGCGGGTGTCGTAGCCCTGCGGCAGGCGCAGGATCATCTCGTGCACGCCGGCCTGGCGGGCCGCCTGGATCACCGCGTCGCCGTCCACCGCGCCGAAGCGGGCGATGTTCTCGGCGATGGTGCCCTCGAACAGCTCGACATCCTGTGGCAGGTAGCCCAGCCAGGGGCCGAGCTCCTCCTTGTTCCACTGGAACACGTCGGCGCCGTCGAGGCGGACCTTGCCGGCCTGGGCCGGCCAGATGCCGACCAACAGGCGGGCGAGGGTCGACTTGCCCGAGGCCGACGGGCCGATCACGCCCAGCGCCTCGCCGGGCGACAGGTTGAAGCTGATGGCGCGCAGGATCGGCAGGTTGCTGCCCGGCGCGTTGGCGAAGGCGCCTTCCACGCTGAGGATCCCGGTGGGCTTGGGCAGCGGCATGGACTCCTTGCGGGCCGGAAAGTCCTGCAGCAGGGCGGACAGCCGAGCCCACGCCGTGCGGCTGGACAGCAGCTGCTTCCAGGTCGCGATGACCTGCTCGACCGGCGCCAGGGCGCGGCCGCCGAGAACGGAGCAGGCGATCATCATTCCTGGGGTGATCTCGCCCTGGATTGCCAGCAGCGCGCCGGCGCCGAGCAGCAGCGACTGCAGGGTGATGCGCACGAAGCGGGTCAGGCCGTTGATCCAGGCGGCGCGATCAGAGGCCAGGCTCTGCAGTTCGAGAATCCGCAGGTGATTGCCGAACCAGCGCTGGCGGATGGCCGGCAGCATGCCCATGGCCTCGATGACCTCGGCATTGCGCAGGTTGTTGTTGGCGTAGGCGGCGGAGGCCATGGCCGCCTGGTTGGCTTCGGCCAGCGGCTTGCGGGTGCTGGTCTCGGTCAGCCAGGCGAGGCCGACCAGCAGCAGCGAGCCGACCAGGGTGATGACCCCGAGCAGTGGATGGACCAGGGAGATGACCACCAGATAGATGGGCGTCCAGGGTGCATCGAAGAAGGCGAACAGGCCGTTGCCGGTGAGGAACTGGCGCACCTGCGACAGGTCCTGCAACGCCTGCGACGGGTTGCCACCGGCGCGGCGCAGGTTGCGCTCGAACGAGGCGGTGAACACGCGCTGGTTGAGCATCATGTCGAGCCGGTTGCCGACGCGGATCAGCACGCTCGAGCGCACCACCTCCAGCAGCGCCATCAGCACGAACAGGCCGATCACCAGCAGGGTGAGCATCAGCAGGGTGGTGACATTGCTGCTGACCAGGGCGCGGTCGTAGACCTGCAGCATGTACACCGCCGGCGTCAGCATCAGCAGGTTGATCACCCCGCTGAAGGCGGCCAGGGCATAGAAGGTGCGGCGCAGGCGGAACAGCGCCTCGGCCAGCTCGGAGCGGGGGGATGACAACAGGTCCATCTGGATCCTCCGGTACTGCAGGTGGCTGAGGCCCGCTTGCCAATGCACTTGCCCCGTACCCGGAGCAAAGGCCGCAAGATTGAGTGGCTCCCCAATGTATAGGCGGGCTTTACGGCTTCTGCCACCACCTTGGGGCGAGACTTGCGGATAGTGCATGGCGTGAATACCACCAGTGCACAGGGTGCCGGCGGGTTGGGGAAGGTATGGCGGTTTGTCCTGGCTGTATTGTTCGGATGATTGTCGCTGCGGTGGTTGCGGAAATATATCTGCTGGCTGTTTGCGTAATTTATCAATTGATGGGTGGTTTTCTGGTGATTTGATTGCTGATGTTTTTCATGGGCTTGGGGAATTATTGGGTGCTGCGTGAGTATTTGCCGTTGAGTTGTATGGAAGGTTTTTTGGCAATAATGAGTGTGCCTGATTTGATAATAGCGAATCACTTTTAGATATATTTCATTTGAGAATAAAACGTACTGACTTGCTTCCTTGACAGGGCCAAGGTCCGGGACTTTAGTCTTAAACGTGAATCTCGGCTAAACCAGCATGCTGTGGGCATCGGGCTCGCGGCAGGTCGGAGCCTTTGCGTCAAGGAAACAGGATGAACACAGTCCGGTTCAACCTCGAAATGAGGTCCGCATTGCCTGGGCACTTCGGTGTCCTGCCACTGCATGGCCCGCCACGGGGCTGAGTTGCAACTCCGGGTTTTCAGCTCGCCGTTGTCGTTGCATGGGACAAGTATCAGGGTTCGGATGATTGCCGATAGCTGAAAGTATATCGGCGCGGCCGAGTATTGATCTTGTTTTGGTTGCCCGCTGTTTCTGTCGATGCTGCTTTTGTTCAGGCTGCAGCGTCGTGGATGAGCTCTTGCTTAATTATTTTGTGTCCCGGGCTTTGTCGCGCGGGCAGCGAGGAAATGAAATGGCCACCTATTCCAAGTCAGATCTCGAATTCATCCTTGAGCAAATACTGATTGCGGAATCCCATGCCGCCGGACAAAGCCTCAGTGAATTGCTGCCCAACTCGCAGGTGCCTTGGGGGTTGCGGACGGTCGACGGTACCTTCAACAACCTGACCGAGGGCAACAGCACCTATGGGGCCGCGGACCAGGGCTTCGTGTTCCTGAGCGAGCAGCAGTACCTCGCGGCCTACGATCCCGACCAGCAGTTCGTGAGCGATGCCGCGCCGCGGATCATCTCCAACCTGATCGTCGATCAGACCATCAGCAATCCCGCGGCCGTGCAGGCCTACGTCGACGCCGGGCTGGGCACGCTGGACGCCAACGGTGTGCTGCTCGACCTCGAGGGCGTGGCGATCCCGGCCGGCCAGCCGCTGTTCATCCCCAACACCGCACCGGACGAGGGCCTGTCGGCCGGCTTCAACACCTGGTTCGTGTTCTTCGGCCAGTTCTTCGATCACGGCCTCGATCTGGTCGCCAAGGGCGGCAACGGCATCGTGTTCATTCCCCTGCAGCCGGATGACCCGCTCTACGATCCGAACAGCCAGACCAACTTCATGATCGTCAGTCGCGCCACCAATACTGCGGTCCATGCCGGGGATGACGGCGTGCTCGGCACGGCTGACGACGTGATGGGGCAGGTCAACCTGACCACGCCCTTCGTCGACCAGAACCAGACCTACAGCTCGCATGCCTCGCACCAGGTATTCCTGCGCGCCTACGAGCTGGACGCCGACGGCCGGCCGGTCTCCACCGGCAAGCTGCTGACCAACCGCGACCTCGGTGCCGACGGCCGCTTCGGCACGGCGGACGATGTCGAACTGGGCGGCATGGCCACCTGGGCTGTGCTCAAGGCCCAGGCGCGCGACCTGCTGGGCATCCAGCTCGACGACGTCGACGTCGGTCGGGTGCCGCTGCTGGCCACCGACGCCTACGGCAACTTCCTGCGTGGCCCCAACGGCTTTCCGCAACTGGTGACCGCCAACGGCCTGGTCGAGGGCAACCTGCTGACGCCGGTCGATGCCTCGCAGGCGCTGGCCACCGGCCATGCCTTCCTCGACGACATCGCCCATGCCGCCAACCCGTTCAACAGCCAGACCGGCTTAGCGCTGGGCGCCGATGCCGACGACCTGGCGGGACCGATCGCCAACCCGGCGTTCGATCCCAACCAGCCGGTGGGGCCAGACAACCAGCCGTTCCTGGCCCAGCCGGCCGGCAGCTACGACAACGAACTGCTGGACGCCCACTACATCGCTGGCGACGGCAGGGTCAACGAGAACATCGGCCTCACCGCCGTGCACCACGTGTTCCACGCCGAGCACAACCGCTTGGTCGAGCACACCAAGACGGTGATCCTCGAGGCGGCCGCCAGCGACCTGGCCTTCCTCAATCAGTGGCTGCTGGAGCCGGTCAACGCGGTGCCGGCCGACCTGTCGACCCTGGTGTGGGACGGCGAGCGGCTGTTCCAGGCCGCCAAGTTCGGCACCGAGATGCAGTACCAGCACCTGGTGTTCGAGGAGTTCGCGCGCAAGGTGCAGCCGCAGGTCGATGTCTTCCTCGCCCCGACCGGCTACGACGCCACCATCAACCCGGCGATCCTCGCCGAGTTCGCGCATACCGTGTACCGCTTCGGCCACTCGATGCTGACCGAGACGGTGGACCGCCTCGACCCCAACTTCGTGTCCAGCGAGATGGGCCTGATCGAGGCCTTCCTCAATCCGCTGGCCTTCGCCGCGGGCGGGCTCAGCCCCGAGGAAGCCGCGGGAGCCATCGTGCGCGGCACCACCCGCCAGCTGGGTAACGAGATCGACGAATTCGTCACCGATGCGCTGCGCAGCAACCTGCTCGGCCTGCCGCTCGACCTGGCGGCGATCAACCTGGCCCGCGGTCGCGACACCGGCATACCCACCTTGAACGTTGCGCGCGCCCAGTTCTACGAGATGACCGGCGACAGCCAGCTCAAGCCCTATATCAGCTGGCTCGACCTGATGCAGAACCTCAAGCACCAGGCGTCGATCGTCAACTTCATCGCCGCCTACGGCACCCATGCCAGCATCACCGGCGCCGACACCCTTGAGGCCAAGCGCGCCGCCGCGACCGATATCGTCTTCGGTGGCGGCGCGATCGGCGATGCCGAGCGGCTGGCCTTCCTCAATGGCCCGGCGGCGGAGACCGGGGTCAACGACATCGACCTGTGGATCGGCGGCCTGGCCGAGAAGATCATGCCGTTCGGCGGCATGCTCGGTTCGACCTTCTCCTTCGTCTTCGAGACCCAGATGGAGTCGCTGCAGAACGGCGACCGCTTCTACTATCTGGCGCGCCTGGCCGGGCTGAACTTCCTCACCGAGATGGAGGACAACTCGTTCGCCAAGCTGGTGATGCGCAACACCGACGCCACCCACCTGCCGGCCGACATCTTCTCCACCCCGGGCTTCATCCTCGAGGTCAATCCGGCCCTGCAGTTCACCGGCCTGGGCACCGACGGTCGCGCCGACCCGCTCGGTGACGATCCGCTGGTGCCGCTGGTGATCCGCGACAACCCGGCCACGGCCACTGCCGACAGCAACTACCTGCGCTACACCGGTGACGAGCACGTGGTGCTCGGCGGTACTGACGGCGACGACATCCTCATCGGCAGCATCGGCGACGATTCGCTGTGGGGCGATGCCGGCAACGACCGCCTGGAGGGCGGCGACGGCAACGACAACATCGAGGGTGGCGACGGCGACGACATCATCACCGACAAGGGCGGCGACGACGTGCTCAAGGGCAACGCCGGCAACGACGTGATCCATGGCGGCAACGGCTTCAACCTGATCCTCGGCGGTGCCGGCAATGACTTCATCATCACCGGCGAGGACGTGTCGGAAACCTTCGGCGGCAGCGGCAACGACTTCATCCTCGGCGCCAAGGGCAACCTGCAGACCGCCGGCAACGAGGGCGACGACTGGATCGAGATCGGCACCCAGGACGGTGCGCCCGGCGACAACCTGGCGCCGTTCTCCACCGACGAGATCAAGGGCCATGACGTGTTCATCGGCGGCGGCGGCTTCGACGAGGTGATCGGCGAGGGCGGCGACGACATCATGGTCGGCTCGGAAGGTGCCGACCACTTCGACGGCAACTCCGGCTTCGACTGGGTCAGCTACGAACACGACGGCCTGGGCGTGAAGGCCGACCTGATCGTCAACGACGCCCTCGAGCCGCCGGTGACGCCGTCCAATGCCGGCGCTCTCGACCGCTTCGCCGAAGTGGAGGGTCTGTCCGGCTCGGCTCATGCCGACATCCTGCGTGGCGACAACGCCGACGCCAACCTGATCGCCAACTCCACGCCCCAGGGCAGCGTGCTGACCGACATCGCCCTGATCGATGGCCTGCAGGCGCTGCTCGACCGCTTCCTCGGTGCCGGGCAGACCTCGTTCGGCAGCGGCAACATCATCCTCGGCGGCAGCGGCAGCGACATCCTCGAAGGGCGCGGCGGCGACGACCTGCTCGATGGCGACCGCTGGCTCAACGTGCGGGTCAGCGTGCGTGACCGCGCCAACCCCGAGCAGGAGATCGACAGCGTCGAGAGCATCCGCGACCTGGTGCCGCGTATGCTGTCCGGCGAGATCAATCCGGGCCAGCTGGTGATCGTGCGTGAAATCCTCGAGGGTGCCCCCGACTTCGATACCGCGACCTTCTCCGGCGCGCGGGCCGACTACGAGATCGAGACACTGGGCGAGGTGACCACGGTCAGCCACCTGGTGGCCGATGTCGACGGCAACCTGACTCCGGGCATCGACGGCGTCGATCGGGTGATCAACATCGAGCGCCTGCAGTTCGCCGACATGGCCCTGGTGCTGGTCGGTGGCCAGTTCGTCCCGGAAATCCCCGGGGTGCAGGCGGCCGGCAACTTCGCGCCGGAGGGCGAAGTGCTGATCCTCGACGCCGACGGCGAGCCGCTGGTCGGCGCGCCGGCGGTGGGGCAGCGGCTGCTGGTCTCGGTGGCCGGGGTCAGCGATGGCGACAACGTCTCGGCCAGCAATCCCGACGGCAGCATCGGCGGGCGCCCGACCAGCTATGTCTGGCAGGTCGAGACGGTGCCCGGCTCGGGCATCTTCGAGGACATCCTGGTCGACGGCGGGGTGCTGCCGGCCACGGTGGACGGCCGCTCGTTCACCGTGTTGCCACAGGTCGACGGCCTGGCACTGCGGGTCAAGGTCATCTACAAGGACGCCGATGGCGTGCTGGAGAGCATCGCCTCCGGCGCCACCGCGGCGGTCGAGGGCGTCGTGCTGCCCCCGCCGGTGGCGCCGATCCCCGCGGAAAGTGCGGTGGTCAGCCCCGGCGGCGGGCTGCATTTGATCCGCGCCGACCTGCAGTTCATCCTCGAGCAGATCTTCATCGCCGAGCGCCACGCCGGCGGCGAGGACCTGCTGGACATCCTGCCCAACTCGCGGCTGGCCCTGGGCCTGCGCACCGTCGATGGCTCGTTCAACAACCTGGTGACCGGGCAGTCGCACTACGGCTCGGCGGACCAGCCGTTCACCCTGCTGCTGGATCAGCAGTTCCTCGACGAGCAGGACGGCGAGAGCTTCGATATCAACGGTCCGGCGCCGGGGGGTGTGGTCGACAACACCAACTACGCCGCCAGCGGCCCCGGCGGCAGCGTGGTGGACTCCAACCCGCGGATCATCTCCAACCTGGTGGTCGACCAGACCATCAGCAACCCGGCGGCGGTGCAGGCCTATGTCGACGCCGGTCTGGGCACGCTGGACGCCAACGGCGTGCTGCTCGACCTCAACGGCGTGCCGATCCCGGCCGGCCAGCCGCTGTTCATTCCCAACACGGCGCCGGACGAGGGCCTGTCGGCGGGCTTCAACTCCTGGTTCACCCTGTTCGGCCAGTTCTTCGACCACGGCCTGGACCTGGTCAACAAGGGCGGCAACGGCCTGGTGGTCATTCCGCTGCAGGCGGACGACCCGCTGGTGCTGGGCGCCGACGGCCTCGCCGGCACCGCCGACGACCTGCCGGTCAACCAGCGCTTCATGCTGCTGACCCGGGCCACCAACAGCGCGGTGCAGGCCGGCGCGGATGGCGAGTTCGACACCGCCGACGACGTGCACCTGCACGTCAACCAGACCACGCCCTTCGTCGACCAGAACCAGACCTACACCTCGAACCCCTCGCACCAGGTGTTCCTGCGCGAATATGCGCTGGATGCCGCCGGCCGACCGGTCGCCACCGGGCGCATGCTCGACGGCGCCGACGGCGGCCTGCCGACCTGGGCCGAGGTCAAGGCCCAGGCCGAGGCGATGCTCGGCATCACCCTCACCGATGCCGACGTGACCAACCTGCCGATGCTGCTGGTCGATCCCTACGGCAAGTTCATTCCCGACGCCGACGGCTGGCCGCAGTTCGTCACCGGCACTGGCCTGGTGTCGGCACAGCCCGGCGGCCTCGCCGTGCCCGCCAACGTGGTACGCACCGGCCATGCCTTCCTCGACGATATCGCCCACAGCGCCAACCCGCGCAATCAGGCCGGCGCACTGCTGACCGCCGATGGCGACGATGTGGCGGGGCCGATTGCCAACCCCGCGTTCGATCCCAACCAGCCGGTGGGGCCGGGCAACCAGCCGTTCCTGGCCCAGCCGGCCGGCACCTACGACGACGAGCTGCTCGACGCCCACTTCATCACCGGCGACGGCCGCGGCAACGAGAACATCGGCCTGACCGCGGTGCACCACGTGTTCCACGCCGAGCACAACCGCATGGTCGGCCACATCCAGGACGTGGTGATCGCCAGCAACGATGTGGCGTTCATCAACCAGTGGCTGCTCGAGCCGGTGAGCACGCTGCCGAGCAGCCCTGACGGGCTGGTATGGAACGGCGAGCGGCTGTTCCAGGCCGCGCGCTTCTCCACCGAGATGCAGTACCAGCACCTGGTGTTCGAGGAGTTCGCCCGCAAGGTGCAGCCGCAGGTGGACGTGTTCTTCAACGCCACCCAGGTCTACGACACGGCGATCAATCCGGCGATCTTCGCCGAGTTCGCCCACGTGGTGTACCGCTTCGGCCACTCGATGCTGACCGAGACGGTGGAGCGCCTGGACGCGAACTTCGTCTCCAGCGAGATGGGCTTGATCGAGGCCTTCCTCAACCCGCTGGCCTTCAACCAGCTCAGCGATGGCAACGGCGGCACCGTCAGCGTCAGCGCCGAGGACGCCGCGGGCGCCATCGTGCGCGGCATGACCCGCCAGCTGGGCAACGAGATCGACGAGTTCGTCACCGAGGCGCTGCGCAACAACCTGCTCGGCCTGCCGCTGGACCTGGCGACCATCAACCTGGCGCGCGGCCGCGATGCCGGGGTGCCTTCGCTCAACGTCGCCCGCGCCGAGTTCTACGCGATGACCGGCGACAGCCAGCTGACGCCGTACAGCAGCTGGGTCGACTTCGCGATGAACCTCAAGCACCAGACCTCGGTGGTCAACTTCATCGCCGCCTATGGCACCCACGGGACCATCACCAGTGCGACCACCCTGGAGGCCAAGCGTGACGCCGCCTTCGCCCTGGTGTTCGGCGGCGAGGGGGCGCCGGACGATCGCCTGGCCTTCCTCAACGGCACCGACGCCTGGGCCGGGGTGGAAACCGGACTCAACCTGGTCGACTTCTGGATCGGCGGCCTGGCCGAGAAGCAGATGCCGTTCGGCGGCCTGCTCGGCTCGACCTTCAACTTCGTGTTCGAGACGCAGATGGAGATGCTGCAGGACGGCGACCGCTTCTACTACCTGGAGCGGCTCGCCGGGCTCAACCTGCTCACCGAGATGGAGAACAACTCCTTCGCCCGCATGGTGATGGCCAACACCAGTGCCACCCACCTGCCGGCGGACATCTTCTCCACCCCGGGTTTCATCCTCGAGGTCAACCCGCTCCTGCAGCACACCGGCCTGGGCCTTGACGGCCGCGCCGATCCGCAGGGCGACAATGCGCTACTGCCCGAGGTGATCCGCGACAATCCGCTGACCGCCGGTCCCGACAGCAACTACCTGCAGTACACCGGCGACGAGCACGTGGTGCTGGGCGGCAGCAACGGCGATGACATCCTCATCGGCAGCCTCGGCGACGACACCCTGTGGGGCGACGCCGGCAACGACCGCCTGGAGGGCGGCGACGGCAACGACAACATCCTCGGCGGCGCCGGCGACGACATCATCACCGACCGCGGCGGCGACGACATCATCCGCGCCGGCGACGGCAACGACGTCGTCCACGGTGGCAACGGCCTCAACCTGATCATCGCCGGCCACGGCAATGACTTCGTCATCTCCGGCGAGGATGCCTCGGAGATCTTCGGTGGTCCGGGCAACGACTTCATCCTCGGTACCCGCGGCAACGAGGCGCAGTTCGGCAACGAGGGCGACGACTGGCTGGAGCTGGGCGGCCCGGACGGCAACGCCGGCGACAACTTCAACGAGTTCGGCCTGGACAACGTCATCGGCAACGACGTGTTCATCGGCGAGCGCGGCATCATCGACCGCATGGACGGCGAGGGCGGTGACGACCTGATGATGGGCAACGGTGGCGAGGGCGACCGCTACGTCGGTGGCTCCGGCTTCGACTGGGCGGCGTTCCGCGACGATCCGTACGGGGTCAACATCGACCTGCGCCTGCGCGCCTTCGACGAGACGCCGGTGCCGGCCTCAGGTGCCTCGATCCTGACCCGCTTCGAGTCGATCGAGGGGCTGTCCGGCTCGCACCACAGCGACATCCTGCAGGGCGACGAGTTCGATGCCGGCGGCATCGCCACCTCCGGCCTGCACGGCAGCGTGCTGACCAACATCAGCCTGATCGCCGGCCTGCAGGAGCTGCTGGATGACATGCTCGGCGCCGGGCAGACCTCGTTCGGCGCCGGCAACATCATCCTCGGTGGCAACGGCAGCGACATCATCGCCGGCAACGGCGGCAACGACCTGATCGACGGCGACATGTGGCTGAACGTGCGCATCAGCGTGCGGGAAAACCGCGACGGCAGCGGCAACGAGATCGACAGCGTCGAGAGCCTGACCGAGCTGGTGCCGCGGATGCTGTCCGGCGAGATCAATCCCGGGCAACTGGTGATCGTGCGCGCGATCCGCGAGGGCGATGGCGGGTTCAACTTCGACACCGCGCAGTTCTCGGGGCTGCAGGCCAGTTACAGCATCGTCGACAACGGTAACGGCACCTGGACGGTGACCGACAACGTCGGCCTCGACGGCACCGACACCCTGCGCAACATCGAACGCCTGCAGTTCAACGACGGAGCGGTGGTGCTGGTGCCGGGCGTGAATGGTGAGGCCGAGGGCACCCTGCGCATCAGCGACGGCTCGCCCAGTGTCGGCCAGGTGCTGAGCGTGGCGCCCTTCGCGCTGCGCGATGCCGACAACATCAGCGCCGCCAACCCGGACGGGACGGTCGGCGGTCCGGTCACCTACTACTGGCAGGCCGATCTGGCCGGTGACGGCACCTTCGAGGACATCGTGCTGGCCAACCTGGGTGGCGAGGCCATGCGCGCCACCGGCACGACCTTTGCGGTGACGGCCGACCTGCTCGGCGTGGCGTTGCGGGTCAGGGCGGTCTACCAGGACGCCCGCGGCGTGCTGGAGACCGTGCTGTCGGCGCCGACCACCGCGGTCACCGCGACCGGCGTGGCCAACCGCCTGCCGCTCGGTAGCGTGCAGATCAGCAACACGCTGCCGCGGCCGGGGCAGGCGGTCACCGCTGTGCTCGCCTTCGCCGATGCCGACGGGCTGGCCGGCGTGCAGTTCGCCTACCAGTGGCAGGCCGGCGACGGCGTTACCTTCAGCGACATCGACGGGGCCACGGATGCCAGCTTCACGCCGGGAGCGGCGCAGAGCGGCCAGCAGCTGCGCGTGGTGGTCAGCTACACGGACAACGGCAATACCCTGGAGTCGGTGACCTCGGTGGCCACCGGCATCGTCGGTGGCATCTTCATCGGCACCGAGGCCGGAGAGGTGCTGAACGGTACGCTCGGCAGCGATGTGCTCGAAGGTCGCGGTGGCAACGACACCCTCAATGGCCTGGCCGGCCATGACCTGCTCGACGGTGGTACGGGGGCTGACATCCTCAATGGCGGTGCCGGCGACGACACCTACGTGGTCGACAACCCGGGCGACCAGGTGAACGAGGCGCTGGACGCCGGCATCGACACCGTGGAGACCACTCTGGCCAGCTACACGCTGGGCGACAACGTCGAGCACCTGACCAAGGTCGACGGCGGCGCCTTCACCGGCACGGGCAACGCCCTGGCCAACACCCTCACCGGCAACACGGGCAACGACACGCTCAATGGTCTGGGTGGGGCCGACCTGCTGATCGGCGGAGCGGGCAACGACACCCTGGACGGTGGCACCGGCGATGACCGGATGGAGGGTGGCAGCGGCAACGACACCTACGTGGTCGACAGCCTGGGCGACCAGGTGGTCGAGGCGGCGGACGCCGGCAGCGACACGGTGCTGACCACCCTGGGTAGCTACATCCTCGGGGCCAACGTCGAGAACCTGACCAAGATCAATGGCGGCGCCTTCACCGGTACCGGCAACACCCTGGCCAACGTCATCACCGGCGGTTCGGGGAACAATACCCTCAACGGCCTGGGTGGCGCCGACCTGCTGATCGGCGGGGCGGGCAACGACACCCTGGACGGTGGCCTCGGCGATGACCGGCTGGAGGGGGGCGCCGGCAACGACAGCTACGTGGTCGACAGTCTGGGCGACCAGGTGGTCGAGGCGGCGAACGCCGGCAGCGACACGGTGCTGACCACCCTGGCCAGCTACACGCTGGGCGACAACGTTGAGAACCTGACCAAGAGCAACGGCGGCGCCTTCACTGGCACTGGCAACGCCCTGGCCAACACCATCACCGGCAACAGCGGCAACGACATCCTCGATGGCCTGGGCGGCGCCGACCGCCTGGTCGGCGGCGCCGGCAACGACACCTACTGGGTCGATGTGGCGGGGGACGTGGTGGTCGAGAGCGGCAATGGCGGTACCGATACGGTGCGCTCGACCAGCGCGGTCTACAGCCTGGTGGCCAACGTGGAGAACCTGAGCTACGAGGGGACCGCCGCGGCCGTGCTCACCGGCAACAACCAGGACAACCTGATCCAGGGCAACGTCGGCAACGATACCCTCAATGGCCAGGGCGGCAACGACACGCTGCTGGGCGGTGCCGGCAACGACACCCTCAATGGTGGGGCGGGCAATGACCGACTCACCGGCGGCGCCGGCAATGACCTGCTGGACGTCAGCCAGGGCAACGATGTGCTGGTGTTCGGCCCGGCCTTCGGTGCCGACCGGGTCATCGGCTTCGACGCGGTCGCGGGCGGCGGGCAGGATCGCCTGGATATCTCGGCCTACAACCTGACCGGCGCCACCTTCGCCAGCCGGGTGACGATCAGCGATGTCGGCGCAGACACCCTGGTGACGATCAATGGCGCCGACGGCGGCACCATCACCCTGGTCGGGGTTGGCAACGCCACCACCGTGACGATTGCCGACTTCCAGCTGACCTGAGCCCGACGGTGGTGGGTGGCCAGGGAGGCCCCACCACCGCCCGGCAGGGTAGCCGTGGCGTGCTAGGGTTGACGGAGGAAACCTCATGGGGGAGGGGGTGCGTATGAATGCCAGGATTCGCATCGGCATCGTCGATGATCATCCGTTGCTGCGCCAAGGGGTGGCAGCGACCCTGAAGAGCGTGGTCGATTTCGATCTGGTGGCGGAGGGGGGCACGGCCGACGACGCGCGGGACATCGCGGCCCGCCATCTGCCCGATGTACTGCTGATGGATGTGAGCATGCCCGGGGATACCTTCGGCGCCGTGCGGGCGATCAGCAAGGCCCAGCCGACGGTGCGGGTGATGATGCTGACTGTCTCCGAGGCCGAGGACGATGCCTGCTCGGCTTTCGAGGCCGGCGCCCAGGGCTACGTGCTCAAGGGCGTGAGCGGGCCGGAGCTGGTGCAGGCGATCCGCCAGGTGGCCGGGGGCGAGACCTTCGTCACCCCCTCGCTGGCCGCCCATCTGCTGAGCCAGTTACGCCGCCACGAGAGCGAGGCGCGCGGGGTCGATCTTTCCCACCGTGAGGAGCAGGTGATCCGCGAGGTGGCGCGCGGCATGACCAATCGCGAGGTGGCGGACAAGCTCGGCCTCAGCGAGAAGACCGTCAAGCACTACATGACCAGCGTGATGCACAAGCTGCATGCGCGCAACCGGGTCGAGGCGGTCACTGCCGTGCAGCGCCACTGGGAGGCGCAGAAGGCTCGCGGGCCGGGGTCGTCCTGAGCGCCGCGCTCAGGCCGTCACCGGGGCGGCGGCCGAGTGGGCGGCGGCCAGATTGAAGCGCACGCGGATGCGCGTGCCTTGGCCGGGTGCCGAATCGATGCTGAACAGTCCGCCCAGGGATTCGACCCGATAGCGCATGCCCACCAGGCCGAGTCGCACGCGGTCGTGGCGCTGGGAGTGCAGGGGCGCCTCGGCGATGCCATCGCCGCCGTCGGCGATCTCCACTTCCAGCACGCCGCCCTGCCAGGAGGTACGAACCCGCTGCTCGCGGCCGCCGGCGTGGCGGAAGGCGTTGTTGAGGGCTTCCTGCACCAGGCGATAGATGCAGATCTTGTAGGGCAGGGCAACCTCGGCGGGCAGGCTGTCGAGGGTCAGCTGCACCTGGGTCTGGGTACGCTGCTCATGGCGCTGGGTCACCAGGCGCAGCTCCTCTTCCAGATTCAACGCATTGATTTCCGGCAGGGCCAAGCCGCGGGAGATGTCGCGGATTTCCCGCAGGCTTTCCTGGGCCGCGCTGCGGATGGTTTCCAGGGCTTCGCTGGCGCAGGCGGCCGACTGCGGGCAACGATCGCGGATCGCGCTCAGCTCGTCGAGACGCAGCAGGATCAGGGTCAGCAACTGCGCCGGACCATCGTGCAGGTCGGCGCCCAGGCGGCGGTGGGTCAGTTCGTTGATGGTGGCGAACTCGTGGTTGGCGCGGGTGACCTTCTGTTGCAGCAGCTCGTTCTGCCGGTGCAGTTCGGCTTGCGCGTTCATCTGCCGGCACAGGGCAACCTGCTGCTGCTCGATGATCCGGTCGCCACGACGGACGATGAAGAACAGCAGGGTGAGCATGGCCAGGGTGGCGCCGCCGATGGTCACCCAGACTTCCTGATGGATGCTGCCGATCTCGTGTTCCATCTCGTAGAACTCGCCCACCGCCAGCACCCGCCCGCTGCCGACCTCGCGCAGTGGTACATAGGTTTCGTAAAGGGGGATATTCAGGCTGCGCTCGTAGGCGTGCTCCTCGTTTTCCAGCTCGCTCAGCCCGGTGACGATGCGGCCCTGCAGGGCTTGGCGGATTTCGTCCATGGGCGAGCGCGGGTATTCCGGCAGCTTGCTGCTGCTGTAGATATTGGTGCCATCGGGCAGCCAGATCTTCACGGAAACCACGTGCTGTTTGAGCGAGGTGTCGCGCATCAGCGAGTCGATGGCCTGGATGCTGGCTGAGGAAAGTTGCCGCGCGCTGGTCAGTTCCTGAATGTACTCGTCGAGGTAGGCCTCCATGTAGATCGCGGCTCCTTCGCCGGCGCTATGCGCGGCGGCCAGGCGGATCTGCTGGCTGACCAGATTGCCGACGAAGCTCATGGTGACGCCGAGGATCAACGCGGCGGCAATCACGAACTGGGTGGAGCGGCGGCTCGCCGCCAGCCAGCGTCGCCAGGCTGGACGGGCCGGGAGCGCGAGCTGGAGTTCCGACTGGGAGCTGGCGGTGGTGTTAGATTCGACCTGCGCATCTGCAGACATTGGTGCCACTCCCGTGCTGTCCTGAGTCTCAGCGGCGGCCTTGCCGTGATGATCTTCCAACAAACTAGTTCAGGATGGCGGGGTTGGCCGGGTCGTGGCGCCAGGCGGTCGGGGCGAGAAGCGGGAAGGAGGGGAGGAAGGCGGCGGACGTCCCTGTCCGGGGTATTCAGCGCGCCACGGCGAACGTGCCGGCGTGCCAGTCGCCTTGGTGCTGGTTGCGGCGCTCGGCCCAGCTGCACAGCAGTTGCATGGCGAGGAAGCCGGCGATGATGAGCAGGGGGTAGGCGGCCATCAGTTCGACCAGCGAGTACTTCCACGCCAGCGGGCGGCCGATGCCGAGCATGGCGGCGTAGAACCAGGACACCGCGGAGACTGAGCCGGCGAACAGTGCCAGGGTGCGCAGGTTCGGCGTCAGCTGCAGCAGCGAGCCGGCCTTCTGCAGGGCGGGCAGGATGGTGCCGTGCAGCAGGAAGCCGTTGAGGGTCAGCAGGGTGACGATGGTCACCTTGGCCTGCAGCTTGGGATTGAGGAAGTACTCCATGCCCTTGCCTGCGTAGTCGAGGCCGACGATGCCGATGCCGCTGACCCACAGCACGATCAGGGCGAGCGACACGCTCTTCTTCAGGTGCTCGAGGTGGTGGGCCTGCTCGGGCTCCGGCGCGCCGCCGCGCAGCAGGTTGCGCACCAGGGCCACGTCGCTGGTCAGGATCAGGCCGACGGCCACGCAGCAGGCGATCAGGTGGACATAGACGATGCCCATGCGCGTCAGTTCGACGGCGGCTTCCTGCTGCATGAATGTTTGAAGGATGTTGCTCAGTTCCATGGTTGCCTCTCTGTTTCTTGTTCCGGTGCCCAAGGGCACTTGCGAGTGATTGAGCGGAGGTCCTTGTTCCTGGTGGATGCATCGGCAGGGCGCTCGCCGCACGCTGCGGCTTCAGATGGGTCGCCTTGCCCAGTTCTGCTGGCGGGGCATCGTTGTCCCGCGGTGTTTGGATCGATCCTCTCTGTATCCGAGGTGGTGCTGTTGCGGCAGGTGCGGGGAGGAGCGCTGCGCCGCACTGCCGTGAAGGCAGCGAAAAATGAGAGTGAAAATTTTGTGAAATGGTTCGCAGAAATTCGCCAAAAGGCGACGAATGGAATGATTTATGCTTGCATTAATCATTAATTGATGGGTGTGGCGCCTGCCTTGCGCGGACGCCAGAACTGCTCTGGGACGGGGCTCAGCCCAGGGGAAAGGGAGCCAGGTGGTAGCCCTGGGCGTCCACTTCCAGCGCCCAGCCCTGCCGGTCCCAGTCGCCGAGGACGATGCGCTGTGCACTCTGGCCGTCGACCAGCAGCTTGTGCACGGCGGGGCGGTGGGTGTGGCCGTGGATCAGGGTGCGCACGCCGCGCTCGGCCATCACCTGCGGCACCACCTCGGGGGTGACGTCGATGATCTCGGCGGCCTTCTCGCGGGTGCGCATGCGGCTGGCGTCGCGCAGCTTGCGCGCCAGCTTGTGGCGGGTGCTGAGTGGCAGGTTGCGCAGCAGCCACAGCGAGAACGGGTTGCGCAGACGCTTGCGCAGGCGCTGGTAGCTCTCGTCGCGGGTGCACAGGCTGTCGCCGTGCAGCAGCAGCACCGGCTCTCCGTTCAGCTCGATCACGCTGCCTTCCCTGAGCAGGGTGCAGCCGGCTTCGCGGCAGAAGCCCTGACCGAGCATGAAGTCGCGATTGCCGTGCATCAGGAAGATGCGCGTGCCGCGGTCCGCCAGCTGGCGCAGGGCCTGGGCGATGGCGCGCTGGAATTCATCCATGGCGTCGTCGCCGACCCACACCTCGAAGAAGTCGCCGAGGATGTACAGTGCTTCGGCGCGGCTGGCGCGGGTCTGCAGGAAATGCAGAAACGCCCGGGTGATGTCCGGGCGTTCCACTTCGAGATGCAGGTCCGCGATGAACAGGACGCTCATCGAATCACTCGGCGACGACTTCGGCCTTCTCGATGATCACGTCGTCCAGCGGCACATCGCCGTGGCCCATGCGGTTGCCGGTGGCCACGGCCTTGATCTTCTCGACCACGTCCATGCCCCCGACCACTTCGCCGAATACGGCGTAGCCCCAGCCCTGGGTGGTCGGCGCGGTGTGGTCGAGGAAGCTGTTGTCGGACACGTTGATGAAGAACTGCGCGCTGGCCGAGTGCGGATCCATGGTACGGGCCATGGCGACGGTGCCGACCTTGTTGGACAGGCCGTTGTTGGCCTCGTTCTTGATCGGTGCGCGGGTCGGCTTCTGCTTCATGCCCGGCTCGAAACCACCGCCCTGGATCATGAAGTTGCCGATCACGCGGTGGAAGATGGTGTTGTCGTAGTGGCCTTCCTTCACGTACTGCTCGAAGTTGGCCGCGGTTTCCGGGGCCTTGTCGGCGAACAGTTGCAGGGTGATGACGCCGTGGTTGGTGTGCAGCTTGATCATGAATAGGGTTCCGCTTTGTAGGTGAAGAGTGCCCGGACGGCTTCAAGCCGGCGTTGTTGCCGCCGGATATCTGTCAGGGGCTTGACGGGTTCGCTATCATAAGCGCTTTGCATTGGCCGGCCTACCCTGACCGGCGCCGACATGTTCAAGGATCCCATGAGCAAGCCCGAGACTTCCGCCGCTGCCGCGAACTTCCTCCGTCCGATCGTCCAGGCCGACCTGGAAGCCGGCAAGCACGCCAAGATCATCACCCGCTTCCCGCCGGAGCCCAACGGCTACCTGCACATCGGCCACGCCAAGTCGATCTGCCTGAACTTCGGCCTGGCCAAGGAATTCGGCGGCGAGTGCAACCTGCGCTTCGACGACACCAACCCGGCCAAGGAAGACCAGGAATACATCGACGCGATCAAGGCGGACGTGCAGTGGCTGGGCTTCCAGTGGGCCGGCGAGGAGCGCTACGCCTCCAACTACTTCGACCAGCTGTACGCCTGGGCCGTGCACCTGATCGAGGCCGGCAAGGCCTACGTCTGCGACCTGTCGCCGGAAGAGGCGCGCGCCTACCGCGGCAGCCTGACCGAGCCGGGCAAGAACAGCCCGTTCCGCGAGCGCTCGGTGGCGGAGAACCTCGACCTGTTCGCGCGCATGAAGGCCGGCGAATTCCCCGACGGCGCCCGCGCGCTGCGGGCGAAGATCGACATGGCCTCGCCGAACATGAACCTGCGCGACCCGATCCTCTATCGCATCCGCCACGCCCATCACCACCAGACCGGCGACAAGTGGTGCATCTATCCGAGCTACGACTTCACCCACGGCCAGTCGGACGCCATCGAGGGCATCACCCACTCGATCTGCACCCTGGAGTTCGAGGATCACCGCCCGCTGTACGAGTGGTTCCTGGCCAACCTGCCGGTGCCGGCCCAGCCGCGCCAGTACGAGTTCGCCCGCCTCAACCTGAACTACACCATCACCAGCAAGCGCAAGCTCAAGCAGCTGGTCGATGAGAATCATGTGCATGGCTGGGACGACCCACGCATGTCGACCCTGAGCGGCTACCGCCGCCGCGGCTACACCCCGGGCTCGATCCGCCACTTCTGCGATCTGATCGGCGTCAACCGCGCCGGCGGCGTGGTCGACATCGGCATGCTCGAGTTCGCCATTCGCGAGGACCTCGACGCCAACGCTTCGCGCGCCATGTGCGTGCTCAAGCCGCTGAAGGTGGTGATCACCAACTACCCCGAAGGCCAGGTCGAGAAACTCGAGCTGCCGCGCCATCCCAAGCAGGACATGGGCGTGCGCGTACTGCCGTTCTCCCGCGAGATCTACATCGACGCCAGCGACTTCGAGGAAGTCCCCCCGGCCGGCTACAAGCGCCTGATTCCCGGCGGCGAAGTGCGCCTGCGCGGCAGCTACGTGATTCGCGCCGACGAGGCGATCAAGGACGCAGCCGGCAACATCGTCGAACTGCGCTGCAGCTACGACGAGAACACCCTCGGCAAGAACCCGGAAGGCCGCAAGGTCAAGGGCGTGATCCACTGGGTGCCGGCGGCCGGGAGCGTCGAGTGCGAAGTGCGTCTGTACGACCGTCTGTTCAAGTCCGCCAATCCGGAGAAGAGCGACGAGGAGGGCGGCAGCTTCCTCGACAACATCAACCCGGAATCCCTGGTGGTGCTCAAGGGCTGCCGCGCCGAGCCGTCGCTGGCCAATGCGCAGCCGGAAGAGCGCTTCCAGTTCGAGCGCGAAGGCTACTTCTGCGCCGACCTGAAGGACTCCAAGCCCGGTGCCCCGGTGTTCAACCGTACCGTCACCCTGCGCGATTCCTGGGGGCAGTAAATGACGCTTTCCATCTACAGCACCCTGTCCAAGAGCAAGGACGAATTCAAGCCTCTGGAAGGCAACAAGGTGCGCATGTACGTGTGCGGCATGACTGTCTACGACTTCTGCCACATCGGCCATGCGCGGGTGATGGTGGCGTTCGACGTGGTCGCCCGCTGGCTGCGCCATCGCGGCTATGAACTGACCTACGTGCGCAACATCACCGACATCGACGACAAGATCATCAAGCGCGCCAACGAGAACGGCGAGTCGTTCCAGGATCTGGTTGGGCGCATGATCGCCGCCATGCACGAGGACGAGGCGCGCCTCAACGTGCTGCGCCCGGACCTCGAGCCGCGCGCCACCGACCACATCGCCGGCATGCACGCGATGATCCAGACCCTGATCGACAAGGGCTTCGCCTACGCTCCGGGCAACGGCGACGTCTACTACCGGGTCGGCAAGTTCGAGGGCTACGGCAAGCTCTCAAGGCGCAAGATCGAGGACCTGAAGATCGGCGCGCGCATCGAGGTCGACGAGGCGAAGGAAGATCCGCTCGACTTCGTGCTGTGGAAGGGCGCCAAGCCGGGCGAGCCGAGCTGGGAATCGCCGTGGGGTCCGGGGCGTCCGGGCTGGCACATCGAGTGCTCGGTGATGTCCACCTGCTGCCTGGGCGAGACCTTCGACATCCACGGCGGCGGCCCGGACCTGGTGTTCCCGCACCACGAGAACGAGATCGCGCAGAGCGAGGCGGCCACCGGCAAGCTGTACGCCAACGCCTGGATGCACGCCGGCGCGGTGCGCGTCGACGGCGAGAAGATGTCCAAGAGTCTCGGCAACTTCTTCACCATCCGCGAGGTGCTGGAGAAGTACCACCCCGAGGTGGTGCGCTACCTGCTGGTGTCCAGCCACTACCGCAGCCCGATCAACTACTCCGAGGACAGCCTGCGCGAGGCCAAGGGCGCGCTGGAGCGCTTCTACAACGGCCTCAAGGGCCTGCCCGAGGCGGCGCCTGCCGGTGGCGAGGAGTTCGTCGCGCGCTTCGGCGCGGCGATGGACGACGACTTCAACTCGCCGGAAGCCTGCGCGGTGCTGTTCGAGATGGTCCGCGAGGTCAACCGCCTGCGGGAGTCGGATCTCGCCGCCGCCGCCGCGCTGGCCGCGCGCCTCAAGGATCTGGCCGGCGTGCTCGGCGTGCTGCAGCTCGAGCCGGAGGCCTTCCTGCAGGCCGGTGCCGCGGGCAAGGTCGACGCCGCCGAGGTCGAGGCGCTGATCGCCGCGCGCCTGCAGGCGCGCGCCGAGAAGAACTGGGCCGAAAGCGATCGGATCCGCGACCAGCTCACCGCCATGGGCGTGGTGCTGGAGGACGGCAAGGGCGGCACCACCTGGCGCCTGGCCGAGTAAGTCGATCCGCTGTGCCGAAAGGGGCTGCCGTGAGGCGGCCCTTTTCGTTTGTCGCGGGAATCGGCCTCAGCCTTGAGCTGCCGCGCTGTTCACTTCATGAATCCGCAGCATCTGCTCCAGCTCGCGGCGGATCAGCGCGTCGTCGCAATCCGGCAGGTATTCGCGCAGCTTGCGGATCACCCATTGCTGGCCCCTGTCGACGAATAGCAGGCGTTCCTCCAGCGACTCGATGGCCATGGCCTTGGCGTAGAAGGCGCCGGTTTCGCGGTTGGGCTCCAGGCCCAGGTGGCGCAGGCAATTGAGCAGATGCAGGCAGCTGTCGCCTTCGCCCTTGAGGACCTGCTGGAGCAGCTCGCGCTGTTTCGGGTCGCTGGCCTGGCGCAGGCTTTCGCCAGCGACCTTGGCGCCGGCACGTTCGGCGCTGAGCAGGGTCTGCAGCAGCGCGGCCTCGTCTTCGGCGCTATAGGTTCGGTTGGCTGAGTCATTCATGGCGGGGCTCCTGGGGTCTGGCTGGGGCGCCGGGGTTGGGCGGCGTGTCCTGCCGGACAGAGTAGCCGGTTTGCTGCGGCGGCGGGCTTTGCGTGCTCGCGGCGGCTGCGGGGGAGGGGGGCAAGGGGTGCGGCGGGTCGATCGGGGCTTGGGAGGCAAATTGCAGGCACAAAAAAGCCCCGCATTGCGGGGCTCTTTTTAAATACGCTTGACCTTAGTCTACGCGTACTTCTTCAGCCTGCATGCCTTTCTGGCCTTTGGCTGCAACGAAGCTTACCTTCTGGCCTTCGGACAGGCTCTTGAAGCCGTCGCTCTGAATGGCGCGGAAGTGAACGAACAGGTCAGCGCTGCCGTCAGCCGGGGTGATGAAGCCGAAGCCTTTTTCATCGTTGAACCACTTGACGGTACCGGTTTGGCGATTGGACATGGTGTATCTCCAGGGTGTAAGGGTAGGGTGACTCTGGCGGTCAGAATGAATGACCAGAGTCGCTACTGAGTTGCGAGAGCAAGTGGAGCCGAGGAGATGAAACGATCGAAATCAGAACACCAAGTCGCGAATCACGGTGACAATTGCAGCACAGCGACGCCACCTTACACTGTTTTCCCGGGGAGTACAGGTTTATTTTGATTTTCTTCCTGCGCGCGCCGGGGTGTTTTCGGCAAGGCCTGATCCGCGGCAGAGGCGTGTCGGCGTCGGCTGGAGCTTGAAAGATGCTGCAGGCGCGGGTGCGGGCGATGTCGGCTACTTGCCCAGAAAAGGGCGGGAGCTTGTGGGGTGGGGCTGAACGAATGCTTTGCTGGGCGGCCGTCAGGCGCATTGCCCTGGGGGTCGTTGGCGGCACCAACGAAAAACCCCTGAACCGGTGAAGATTCAGGGGTTTGTCTAAATATGGCGGTGAGGGTGGGATTCGAACCCACGATACGGTTTCCCGTATACACACTTTCCAGGCGTGCTCCTTCAACCGCTCGGACACCTCACCATATTTGCGTCGCAAGGGGTGTGCCCTGTCGACGGCGCACAATGTAGTCGAAGCCTTTTCCGAATGCAAAGGTTTTTTCAAACTTTTCATTGGCTTAGGGCTGGGGCGGCGTTCTGGTGGCAGCCGCGTGCCTGCTAGACTGCGCGCCGGTCGAGCGAAGGAGAGAGGCGTGGCGAGCTGGGACATTTTCTGCAGTGTAGTGGACAACTACGGCGACATCGGGGTGACCTGGCGGCTGGCCCGCCAGCTGGCTGCCGAGCATGGCCATCGGGTGCGCCTGTGGGTCGACGAGCCGGCGGCCTTTGTTGCGCTCTGCCCCCAAGCCGATGCTCGTCTCGAGCGCCAGCAGCTGGCGGGCGTGGAGGTCTGTCACTGGACGGCGGACTGGCAGTCCGAGACGCTGGCCGACGTGGTGATCGAGGCCTTCGGCTGCACGCTGCCTGAGGCCCAGGTGGCGGCGATGCGCGCCGCCGCGCGGCAGCCGTTGTGGCTGAATCTGGAATATCTCAGCGCCGAAGCCTGGGTGGTCGGTTGCCACGGCCTGCCATCGCCCCAAGGGCAGGGCTTGCAGAAGTACTTTTTCTTTCCCGGCTTCGTTGCCGGGACCGGCGGCGTGCTGCGTGAGCGCGAGTTGCTGGCGCAGCGGCAGGCGTTCCAGGCTGATGCGGCGGCGCGGCGGGCGTTTCTCGCCGGTCTCGACGTCACCTCGCTGGACGGGGCGCGCCTGATCTCGCTGTTCGCCTACGAGAATCCCGGCCTGGGCGAGTGGCTGGATGCGCTGGCCGCCGATCCGCAGGCGACCCAGCTGCTGGTGCCGCGCGGGCGCATTCTCGGCGATCTGCGCCAGTGGCTGGGCGAGGCTGGCGATCTGCAACCGGGCTTCGTTGCGCGGCGCGGCAATCTGCAGGTGCAGGTGCTGCCGTTCGTCTCCCAGGATGACTACGACCGCCTGTTGTGGTGCTGCGATTTCAACGCGGTGCGCGGCGAGGACTCCTTCGTGCGCGCGCAGTGGGCCGGCCGGCCGTTGCTCTGGCACATCTATCCGCAGGAAGAGGGCGCCCATTGGGACAAGCTGGACGCATTCCTGGCGCTCTATCTGCAGGGCTTGTCGTCTGCGGCGGCGCAGGCTGTGCATGAGTTGTGGCGGGCCTGGAATGCCGGGACGGGGATGGGGGCGGCCTGGGCGGCGGCGCGACCGCACTGGCCGGAGTGGCGGGAGCATGCGGAAAAATGGTGCGCGGAGCAGGCCTCCCGTCCTGATCTTGCTGCGGCGCTGGAACAGTTTTACCAAAATTCGCTATCATGCGCGGCTTAGATCTTGTACCTCCAGTCAAATCCGGATATTTCGCATGAAAACCGCACAAGAAATGAAGGCCAACAGCGTAGCCCTGATCGACGGCCATCCGTGGCTGATTCAGAAAGCTGAGTTCACCAAGTCCGGTCGTAACAGCGCCATCGTCAAGATGAAGCTGAAGAACCTGATCAACGGTTCCAAGACTGAAACCGTTTACAAGGCCGACGACAAGATGGAGCCAGTCATCCTTGATCGCAAGGAAGTGACCCTGTCCTACATCAGCGGCGACGACTACGTGTTCATGGATCCGGAGTACAACTCCTACGAACTGCGTGCGGAAGATCTGGAAAGCGTTCTGCCGTTCATCGAAGAAGGCATGACCGACGTCTGCGAAGCCGTGTTCTTCGAAGGCAAGGTGATCTCCGTCGACCTGCCGACCACCATCGTGCGTCAGGTTGTCTACACCGAAACCGCCGCCCGTGGCGACACCAGCGGCAAGGTGATGAAGCCGGCCAAGCTGCGCAACGGCACCGAAGTCAAAGTGGCTGATTTCGTGAACATCGACGACTGGATCGAAATCGACACCCGCGACGGCTCCTACAAGGGTCGTACCCAGGCTCCGGCCTGAGTCTGACGCGAGTGCACAAGAGCCCGGCCTAGCGCCGGGCTCTTGCGTTTCTGCGGGTCTATTTGCCTAAGTCGGCCTGCAGGGCCAGGTCCCAGGGCGGCACGGGGCCGAAGCGGTTTTTCAGGAACTCCAGCAGCAGGCGGGTGCGCGATGAGTTGGCCTGCTGCAGGCGCAGGGCATAGATGCCGCTGGGTTCTGCCGGCGGCAAGCCGTCGTCGCAGAACAGCGGCACCAGTTCGCCGCGCAGCAGGTAGTCGCTGATCAGCCAGGTCGGCAGGTGGGCGATGCCGAGGCCGGCGAGGGCGGCGGACAGCAGCGCTTCCGCATTGTTGGCGGTCATGCGCAGGCGGCCTGGGCGGATCGATCGGCTCTGGCCGTCGAGGGTAAAGCGCCAGGCATGCGGCGGCGCCAGGGCATCCCAGTCGAGGCCGTCGTGTTCGCGTAGCTGGCGCGGATCGGTGGGTGTGCCGCGACGCTTGAGGTAGTCCGGGCTGGCGCAGGCGATGCGGCGCATGGGCGCCAGCGATGTGGCGACCAGGCGGGTGTCGGCCAGTGGGCCGATGCGCAGGACCAGATCGACCTGGCCCAGGTGCTCGCCCTGCGGGTCGACGAAGCTGTCGATCAGGCGCAGTTGCACGTCCAGGCCCGGGTAGGCAGCCAGGAATTCGGCGATGGCGGGTGCCAGGTGACGGCGGCCGAACGGCGCCGGCGCGTCGATGCGAATCAGCCCTTCCGGTGCGCTACTCAGTGATACCGCCTCGGCGCGGGCCAGGCGCAACTCGTCGAGGATGCGCCGGGCACGCTCGGCGAAGGCCAGGCCGGCCGGGGTGGCCTTGACCGCGTGGGTGCTGCGCTGGAACAGCGTGCTGCCAAGGGCCTGTTCCAGGGCGTCGATGCGCCGCGCCACCGCCGAGGGGGTGAGCTGCTGGCGGCGAGCGGCGGCCGAGAAGCTGCCGCAGGCCAGTACGTCGAGGAACAGGTCGAGCTGGCTGGTCAGGGCGTCCGGGTTCATTGCGAGACTGCTTTGCAGGATTGGCACAGCCATTGTGCATGGCTATGCGTTTCGCGGATAGCCGTGCCTGCGTAGCATCTGCCTTTTCCGGAGGTGTTATGACCCTGCTGCAGTTTTTCCTCGATATCGCCCTCGGCCTGCTGCTCGGCGCCCTGGGTGGGCTGTTCGGCATCGGTGGCGGCCTGCTGGCCATCCCGGCGCTGGGTCTATTGTTCGGCCTGGACCAGCAGCTGGCCCAGGGCACGGCGCTGGTGATGGTGGTGCCCAACGTGTTGCTGGCGCTGTGGCGCTACCACCAGCGCAACCGCATCGACTGGCGGCATGCGCTGCTGCTCGGGCTGTCCTCGTTTGCGCTGGCCTGGGTTGGTGCCGCGGTCGCGGTAGGGCTGGACGCCGAGGCGATGCGCCGCGGCTTCGTCGGCTTCCTGCTGGCGCTGGCTGCGTGGAACCTGATCCAGGCGTTCCTGCGCGCCGGCAGCGCAAGCAGCGAGCTGGGACGCCCCTGGCCGTGGCTGGGCGTGCTCGGTGGCGGTTCCGGGCTGGTCGGCGGGTTGTTCGGAGTGGGCGGCGCGGTAGTGGCCACACCGATCCTGACCTTGGTGTTTGGCGTTAGCCAGGTGGTGGCCCAGGGCCTGGCGCTGGCGCTGGCGGCGCCGAGCACGGCGGTGGCGCTGGCGACTTACGGCATGCACGGCCAGGTCGACTGGGCGACTGGGCTCCCGTTGGCCATCGGCGGCCTGCTCAGCATCGGCTGGGGCGTCCGCTTGGCCCATGCCCTGCCGCAACGCCTGCTGCGGGTACTGTTCACCCTGTTCCTGCTGCTCTGCGCCGGGCTGCTCGGCTTCAAAGCCTGAAGCCCTCGGCGATGTACTCGGCGAGGGCGTCGGTGACGGGAGACCCCGAGCCTGGCCGGCGCAGCAGCACAATGCTGGTGGCCGGTAGTGGCGGCAGGCCCTCGGCCTCGCCGAGGATGCGCAAATCCGGGGTGAGCAGGCTCTGCAGTTGGGCGGTGACCGCCAGGCCGGCGCTGACTATCGCCAGGATCGCCGCGAGGCTGGGGCTGCTGTAGGCGATGCGGTAGGGGTGTCCCAGGGCATCCAGGGCATTGCACGCCCAGGCGCGGCAGAAGCAGCCGCTGTTGAACATCGCCAGCGGCATCGGCGTCTGTTCGTGCGGGCTGAAGCCGCGGGCCTCGGCCCAGACGAAGCGTTCCTGGCGCAGCAACTGGCCGATCTCGCTGCCTGGTTCGCGGGTGACAATGCTGAAGTCGAGATCCTGGCGCTGCAGCAGCTGATACGACGGTTCGCAGTGCACCTCCACCTGCACCAGTGGGTGGCTCTGGGCGAAGCGCGAGAGGATGCCCGGCAGGAAGCGCATCACGTAGTCGTCCGGGGTGCCGATGCGTACCGCGCCGACCATGTGCGGCTCGCGCAGGGTGGCGAGCAGCTCGCCATGCAGCTTGAGGATGCGCCGCGCGTAGCCCAGCAGCACCTGGCCTTCCGCCGTCAGCTGTACCTGGCGGCCGTCGCGCTCGAACAGCCTGCGCTGCAGCACGTCTTCCTCCAGGCGTTTCATCTGCATGCTCACTGCCGACTGGGTACGGTTGACGAACTCGGCCGCGCGGGTGAAGCCGCCGTGGTCGGCGATGGCGACGAAGGTGCGCAGCAGCTCGCTGTCGATGCTCGAATAGCTCATTCATCAATCTCCGAGATGCGATGCATAACAAGTATTCGTTGGATTGATCGTAATCCCGCGCCGAGACTGAATCCACAAGCGGTGGAGGGTCCGACGATGAAAGGGCAAGTAAAGCTGGTGAGGAGCGAGCGGCAAGGACTGGAAGAGAGGCGGCCGGCGTGGTGGCGGCGGGTGTGGCAAAAAGTGCGGCGCTGGCGGCAGCTGGCGCGTCAGCGCCGCCAGCTCGCGATGCTGAGCGACGCGACGCTCAAGGATATCGGCCTCGGTCGTGCCGATATCTGGACGGAAAGCCATCGGCCGTTCTGGGATGACCGCTGAAGGCATCGCCCCGTCAACGTACCCCTTGCGCGGTGCTGACGGGGCGGGCGCTCAGCGCCGCACCTGCTTGAGGGTTTCGGCGATCAGGAACGCCAGCTCCAGCGACTGGTCGGCGTTGAGGCGCGGGTCGCAGTGGGTGTGGTAGCGGTCGGAGAGGCCGGCCTCGGTGATCGGGCGGGTGCCGCCGATGCACTCGGTGACGTTCTGCCCGGTCATCTCGATATGGATGCCGCCCGGGTAGCTGCCCTCGGCCTGGTGGACCTGGAAGAACTGCTTCACCTCGGCGAGCACCTGGGCGAAGTCGCGGGTCTTGTAGCCGCTGCTGGCCTTGATGGTGTTGCCGTGCATCGGGTCCGAGCTCCACAGCACCAGGCGACCCTCATCCTCGACCGCGCGGATCAGGCGCGGCAGGTGCTGCTCGACCTTGTCGGCGCCCATGCGCACGATCAGGTTGAGGCGGCCCGGATCGTTGTCCGGGTTGAGTATGTCGATCAGGCGGATCAGCTCGTCGCTGTCCATGCTCGGGCCGACCTTGACGCCGATCGGATTGCCGACGCCGCGCAGGAACTCGACGTGGGCGCCATCCAGCTGGCGGGTGCGGTCGCCGATCCACAGCATGTGCGCTGAGCAGTCGTACCAGTCGCCGGTCAGGCTGTCCTTGCGCACGAAGGCCTGCTCATAGTTGAGCAGCAGCGCCTCGTGGGCGGTGAAGAAGCTGGTTTCGCGCAACTGCGGGGCGTTCTCCAGGCCGCAGGCGCGCATGAACGCCAGGGTCTCGTCGATGCGGTTGGCCAGCTGGCCGTACTTCTCGGTCAGCTCGGAGCTGGCGATGAAGTCGAGGTTCCACTGGTGCACCTGATGCAGGTCGGCAAAGCCGCCCTGGGCGAAGGCGCGCAGCAGGTTGAGGCTGGCGGTGGACTGGTGATAGGCCTGTAGCAGACGCTCCGGATCCGGGATGCGGCTCTTCGCGTCGAAGCCGATGCCGTTGACGATGTCGCCGCGGTAGGCGGGCAGGGTCACGCCGCCGAGGGTTTCCTCGCCGGAGGAGCGTGGCTTGGCGAACTGGCCGGCCATGCGTCCGACCTTGACCACCGGGCAGCCGGCGGCGAAGGTCATGGCGATGGCCATCTGCAGCAGCACCTTGAAGGTGTCGCGGATCTTGCCGGCGGAGAACTCGGCGAAGCTCTCGGCGCAGTCGCCGCCCTGCAGCAGGAAGGCGCGGCCCTGGGTCACCTCGGAGAACTGCCGGCGCAGCTCGCGGGCCTCGCCGGCGAACACCAGCGGCGGATAGCCGGCCAGGGTCCGCTCCACGCTCGCCAGATGCGCGGCGTCGGGGTAAACGGGTTGCTGCTGGATAGGCTTGCTTCTCCAGCTGTCGGGGCTCCAGGTCTGGCTCATCGGGCTACTCGGCTTGCGGCTGACTATATGCGGCTATGGTAACTGATCGATCCGTCCCTCGGGGCGATGGCCGCGATAGAGCCAATGCATCGTCCGGGCGCGCGGTCTGCTAGGATGCCGGGCAGTTTTCCGGAGAGGCAACATGAGCAACTACCAGCAGCTGGCCGAGGTGCACGACGACTACGGAGTGATCCGCGTGGTGGAGTCGGGCGACTACCGCTTTCTCGAGTTCGGCGACGAAGTCGAGCAGAGCTGCACCTATGTCCCCGATCCGGCCTGGCTGGAGTACGACTACACCCGTGCCATGCTGCTCGGTGCGCTGCTGCCCGAGCGCGCCGAGCGCGTGCTGTTTCTCGGCCTGGGCGGTGGCAATCTGACCCAGGCCTGCCTGAAGTTCCTGGTCGCGGAGGCGGTCGAGGCGGTCGAGCTGCGTCCGGCAGTGCCGCAGCTGGCCCGCGAGTTTCTCGGCCTGGCCGACGATCCGCGGCTGACCATCCACATCGGCGATGCCTGCACCCGGCTGGCCGAGTGTGCGCCGGCCGACCTGATCTATCTCGACCTGTATACCGACACCGGGCCGGCGCCGGCGCACATCGCCTGGGGCTTCCTCGAGGCCTGTCGCGCGCAGCTGCGCCCGGGCGGCTGGCTGGTGATCAACCAGTGGAGCGCCACCGACGGCAAGCCGCTGGGCGCGCCCCTGCTGCGCGGGCTGTTCCGGCACAGCTACTGGGAGTGCCCGGTCACCGAGGGCAACGTCATCCTCTATGTGCCGGCCGACGGCGAGCAGGTGCTGGATACCGAGCGTCTGCGCCAGCGCGCCGAGGCTCTGGAGCCGCGGCTGGGTTACGCGCTGAGCGGGTACATCGGCGCGCTGCGTCCGGCGACCTGAGTGCTCTGTGGCGGGCTTTGCCAGACGCGCGGGACAAAAACAGCGAGACTCGGCACGTATTTTGCGTTATAGTGCGCGCCGGCTTTGACGCGCCCTGTTCAAACTCTGCACCATCAGGAAGCGCTGCTTCCGCCGTGCGTCCGTCTCTACGGACTCGTCTTGACGAACTATCCTTTCCACGCGATTTCGCAAATCCCCGCCGACCAGGCTGCCAGGGTGACCCTTCGGGTCTTGCTTTTGGCTGGCGCAGCGCTGGCCATGGGTCTTTGCGGATGTACATGAGGCAAACACCCATGACCGAATCTATCGTTGGCGGCTTCGCCGCGCTCAATCTTCACCCGGCTGTGCTTTCCGCGATCACTGCGGTGGGCTACGAAGAGCCGTCCGCCATTCAGGCCCAGTCGATTCCGGTGATCCTCGCCGGTCACGACATGATCGGCCAGGCGCAGACCGGCACCGGCAAGACCGCGGCCTTCGCCCTGCCGCTGCTGTCGCTGCTCGACCCGGCCCGGCGCGAGCCGCAGATCCTCATCCTGACCCCGACCCGCGAGCTGGCCCTGCAGGTCGCTGCGGCCTTCGAGCGCTACTCCAGCGACATGGGCGGCGTGAAGGTGCTGGCGGTCTACGGCGGCGCGCCCATGGGCCCGCAGCTCAAGGCCCTGCGCCAGGGCGCCCAGGTCGTGGTAGCGACCCCGGGCCGCCTGTGCGACCACCTGCGTCGTGACGAGAAGCTGCTGTCCACCGTCGATCGCCTGGTCCTCGACGAGGCCGACGAGATGCTCAAGCTCGGCTTCATGGAAGACATCGAAGCGATCTTCCAGGCCCTGCCTGAAAGCCGCCAGACCGTGCTGTTCTCCGCGACCCTGCCGGCCTCGATCCGTGCCATCGCCGAGCGCAACCTGAAGTCGCCGAAGCACGTCAAGATCGCCACCAAGACCCAGACCGTCGAGAGCATCGAGCAGGCCCACCTGATGGTGCATGCCGACCAGAAGCAGGCCGCCGTGCTGCGTCTGCTGGAAGTCGAGCAGTTCGATGCGTTGATCGGCTTCGTGCGCACCAAGCAGGCCACCCTCGACATCGCCGAGATGCTCGAGCGCAACGGCTACCGCGCCGCCGCGCTGAACGGCGACATCGCCCAGGCCCAGCGCGAGCGTGTGGTCGAGTCGCTCAAGGACGGCACCCTGGACATCGTGATCGCCACCGACGTCGCCGCCCGCGGTCTCGACGTGCCGCGCATCACCCACGTGTTCAACATCGACATGCCGTACGACCCGGAGTCCTACGTGCACCGCATCGGTCGTACCGGCCGTGCCGGGCGTACCGGTCGCGCGCTGCTGCTGGTGACCCCGCGCGAGCGCCGCATGCTGCAGGTGATCGAGCGTGTCACCGGGCAGAAGGTTGCCGAGATCAAGATGCCGGACGCCGAAACCGTGCTGGAAGCGCGTCTGCAGCGTCTGACCAACAGCCTCAAGCCGCTGCTGGAGGGCGCCGAGGCTGCCCGTGGCGAGATCGGTACCGAGCTGTGCCGTCGTCTGGAGTGCACTCCGGAGCAGCTGGCTGCCGCCCTGCTGGCCAAGCTGACCCAGGGCCAGGCCCTGGATCTGGAAAGCGTGCGTCGCGAGCAGCCGGCAGCGCCGGCTGCGGCCCGCGAGCGTCCGGCTGGTGATCGCCCCGAGCGTGCCGGCGAGCGCAGCGGTGAAGCCCGTCCGCGTCGTCCGATGGAGCCGCTGGCCGAAGGCCGCGTGCGCTGCCGTACCGCGCTGGGCAAGCGCGACGGCATCGCTGCCAAGAACCTGCTCGGTGCCATCATCAACGAGGGCAAGATGGTCCGCGAGGCCATCGGTCGCATCCAGGTGCGCGAGACCTTCAGCCTGGTCGAGCTGCCGGAAGAAGGCCTGGATCGCCTGCTCGGTCGTCTGAAGGAAACCCGTGTCGCCGGCAAGGCCCTGCGCCTGCGTCGTTACCACGAGGAATGAGCATTCGCTGACTGAGTGCCGGTAATGCCAAAACGCCCCGACTTGTCGGGGCGTTTTCGTTGCTGGGTCCGCCTGGCGGACTGCTCGGGCGTCCGCCGAGGAGCGGCTGGGCTGTCCCGGTCAGTCGAAGCGATAGATATCCATGCTGATCGTCGCCTTGCTGAAGCCCTGGTACTCGATGCGGAATTCGCCACCGGCGCCGCGGGCGAAGAACAGCGGCAGCAGGTGCTCGTCGCTGGGATGGCTGCGCACCGCCCAGGGCGCCTGCTGGCGATAGTCGTGCAGGGCGGCCTCGTCGTCGGCCTGCAGGCGCTCCACCAGCCAGTCGCGGAATTCGCGGGCCCAGGGCTCGACCACCTCCGGGCCGGCATCCCAGTCCAGTTCGCGCAGGTTGTGGGTGATGCTGCCCGAACCGATCAGCAGGATGCCGCGCTCGCGCAGGCCACCGAGGAGGCGGCCGAGGCGGGTCTGCAGCGCCGGCCCCTGGCGGCTGGGCAGCGACAGCTGCAGCACGGGAATGTCGGCTTGCGGATACATCATCCGCAGCGGCACCCAGGCGCCATGATCGAGCGGGCGCTGCGGGTCGAGCTGCGCCGGCAGACCGGCGGCCTCCAGCAGCTGGACGATTTCCCGAGCCAGTTGCGGCTCGCCCGGCGGCTCGTAGTCGAGGGCATAGAGCGCCGGCGGGAAGCCGTAGAAGTCGTGCCAGGCCTGCTGGCGGGGTGCCGAGGTGAGGCGCAGGTCGGCGGTTTCCCAGTGTGCGGAAACCACCAGGATCGCCGTGGGGCGCGGCAGCTCGCCAGCGAGGCGGGCGAGGGCGCGGCCGGTGTCGCCGGGCTGCAGGGCGACCATCGGCGAGCCGTGGGAGATGAACAGGCTGGGCAGCATGGGGGTGTCTCTGGATGGCGATGTTGCTATCTTCGGCAGGTGAATCATCGAAATCCAGTATAAGTTTTCGACCGTTTGAATCGAATCAGGCAATCAAAGGGAGGCCCCGATGCACGAGGAGTTCTGGCAGGCGCGCTGGGCGCGCAACGAGATCGGCTTTCACTGCGGCGAGGTGAATCCCGCACTGCAGGAATACTGGCCGCAACTGCAGCTGGCGCCGGGCAGTCGGGTGCTGGTGCCGCTGTGCGGCAAGAGTCTCGATATGCCCTGGCTGGCGGCCCAGGGCTACGCGGTGCTGGGTGTCGAGCTGGCGGAGAAGGCGGTTCAGGACTTCTTCGCCGAGCAGGGCCTGAGCGCGCCGGCCATGGCCGACGGTGCCCTGCGCCGCCATCAGGCCGAGGGCGTCGTCGTGCTGCAGGGCGACTTCTTTGCCGTCACACCGGCGCAGACGGCGGGCTGTGTCGGCTACTACGACCGTGCGGCGCTGATCGCTCTGCCGCCGGAGATGCGCCGGCGCTACGTGGCGCAGCTGCGCTCGCTGCTGCCCAGCGGCTGCCGTGGTCTGCTGGTGACCCTCGACTACCCGCAGGAGGAGCGCAAGGGGCCACCGTTCGCGGTGAGCGACGGCGAGGTGCGCGAACTCTACGGTGAGGACTGGCGGATCGAACTGCTCAAGGACGAGGACGTGCTGGCGGAAAACGCCGGCTTCCTGGCGCTGGGAGTGAGTGGTCTGCGCGAGCGCGTCTATCGCCTGACACGCCTGTAACAGCCGAAGGGGCCGCCCGTGGCGGCCCCGCGTACATCAGTTGCCGCTCTGCAGGCGCCGCACGAAGGCATCCGACTCGTCGATGGCACGCTGCATGTCGCGCAGCAGCTGGTCGACGTTGCCCTGCAGGGTGCGGTACTCGCCCTTGAGTGCGCCGATGGCGCGGGCGTTGAGGTTGTGCTTGAGGAACAGCACCTGGTCGCGCAGCACGCTGAGCACCGGCTCGATGCGCCGCTCGGCGGCCTGCATGCGCTGGATCAGAGTGCGGTAGTCCTGACGGGTGCGCGCCAGCTCGCGGGCGCTGGTGCTGCGCAGGCTGGCGTTGCTGTACTGCTCGAGTTCGGCCTCCCATTCGTCGAACAACGCCTCGGCGACGTCCTCGACCGCCTTGATGCGCTGGCGCACGGCCTTGGCGCTTTCCTCGCTGGCCAGGTATTCGCTGTTCAGGGCGTCGTAGCGCGCCTCCAGCTCGCCGCCGTTGACCTGCACCACGCTGCGGTAGCGCTCGAGGGCGTCGCGGAACTGCTCCTTGGCGTCCAGCTGGGCGTCGCGGGCTTCCTCGACGCGGTCGACGAGGATGTCGCGCTTGTGCACGCCGACCTTTTCCATGGCGGCGTAGTAGGTGCTCTGGCAGCCGGAGAGCAGGAGCAGGGCGGCGAAGACGAGGGCGGCGGGGCGGCGCATCGGGGGTTTCTCGCAGGCGGATGACCCGGCCATGGTAGCGGCGGAACAAAAAAAGGGCGACTCGCGTCGCCCTGTCCCAATGTGAAACCTGTCCCGCCGTGCAGCGGGAGTCGCCCGGCAATCAGCGGCCGCGCTGGCGCAGGGCCTCGATGCGGTCTTCCAGCGGCGGGTGGGTCATCAGCAGGCCGGCCAGGCCGTGCTTGAGACCACCGTTGATGCCGAAGGCGGTCATGCTTTCCGGCATGTGCACCGGCACGCCTTGTTCGGCGCGCAGGCGCTGCAGCGCGGCGATCATGGCGCCGGTGCCGGCCAGGTCGGCGCCGGACTCGTCGGCGCGGAACTCGCGTTTGCGCGAGAACCACATGACGATGATGCTGGCGAGGATGCCCAGCACCAGTTCGGCGAAGATGGTCGCGACGAAGTAGCCGATGCCCGGGCCTTCCTCGTTCTTGAGGATCACCTTGTCGACGAAATTGCCGAAGATGCGCGCGAAGAACATCACGAAGGTGTTCACCACGCCCTGGATCAGCGCCAGGGTGACCATGTCGCCGTTGGCCACGTGACCGATCTCGTGGGCCAGTACCGCCTTGACCTCATCCGGCGAGAAGCGCTCGAGCAGGCCCTGGCTGACCGCGACCAGCGCGTCGTTCTTGTTCCAGCCGGTGGCGAAGGCGTTGGCCTCGTAGGCGGGGAAGATGCCGACTTCGGGCATCTTGATGCCGGCATCGCGCGACAGTTGCTCGACGGTCTGCAGCAGCCACTGCTCGTGGCGGGTGCGTGGCTGGCTGATGATTTCGGTGCCGGTGCTCATCTTCGCCATCCACTTGGAGATGAACAGCGAGACCAGCGAGCCGGCGAAACCGAACACGGCGCAGAACACCAGCAGGCTGCCGTAGTTCTGACCGGTGAAACGGTCGACCCCGAGCAGCTTGAGGGTGATGCTGGCAATTACCAGCACGGCCAGGTTAGTGGCCAGGAACAGCAGAATACGCATCATGATTAAAACCGTCTCCTTGCGGCAGAGTCGCGATGAGTCTGTGCGGCTATATAAGGGAGCCCGCGGGGGTAATTCAACAGGAGCGCTATTTCAAACTGTGTCGCCCGAGCCGCTCTGGCTCGCGTTGAACAGCAGGCGGGCGAGCTGCGACAGCTGCTCGTCGTCGCCGCGCGCCAGGGTTTCCTGCAGCTGGCGGGCCAGCGTGCCGCGCATGGACGGCCCGTTCGTGGACAGGTCGCGGTGTTGCAGTGCGGCATCGCCGATGCGGGTGCTCAGGCGCAGGAAACCCTTCTCGCTGAGTACCGCCTGCTCCAGCGCCTCGTGGTGGAGGGTGCCGGCATGCCGCAGGTAGCCTTCCTCGCCGAGCCACAGCAGGGTGCCCAGGCAGCTCTGGTGGCGCACGTGGGGCAGGCCGTACTCGTCGGGCTCGTGGTAGCCGATCAGGTCGTCGATGTAGAGGGTGGTCTTGCGCGGGAACACCCGGTAGAGGGTGAGCAGGGCGCGGCTGGCGTCGTGGTAGAAATCGGTGATCTGCAGATCCATGGCGGGGACTCGCACCAGCCACCCGGGCGGGTGGCTGGCTGACAGGCTGGGTTACTGGCGGTAGCCCTTGAGGAAGTTGCCGATGCGGCCGATGGCCAGCTCGAGGTCGTCGACCCGAGGCAGGGTGACCACGCGGAAGTGGTCCGGCCATGGCCAGTTGAAGGCGGTGCCCTGGACGATCAGCAGCTTCTCGGAGAGCAGCAGGTCGAGAACGAACTTTTCGTCGTTGTGGATCGGGCAGACCTTGGGGTCGATCTTCGGGAAGGCGTAGAGCGCGCCCATCGGCTTGACGCAGCTGACCCCGGGGATGTCGTTGAGCAGCTCCCAGGTACGGTTGCGCTGTTCGAGCAGGCGCCCGCCGGGCAGGACCAGGTCGTTGATGCTCTGGTAGCCACCCAGGGCGGTCTGGATCGCGTGCTGCGCCGGCACGTTGGCGCACAGGCGCATGTTGGCGAGGATGTCGAGACCCTCGATGTAGCTCTTGGCCTTGTGCTTGGGGCCGGAAATGGCCACCCAGCCGGAGCGGAAGCCGGCCACGCGGTAGGACTTGGACAGACCGTTGAAGGTCAGGCACAGCACGTCCGGGGCCAGCGAGGCGGTGCAGATGTGCTGGGCGTCGTCGTAGAGGATCTTGTCGTAGATCTCGTCGGAGAAGATCACCAGGTTGTTCTGGCGGGCGACCTCGATGATTTCTTCGAGCACTTCCTTCGGATACACCGCGCCGGTCGGGTTGTTCGGGTTGATCAGCAGGATCGCCTTGGTGTTGCTGGTGACTTTCGCCTTGATGTCGGCGATGTCCGGATACCAGTTCGCCTGCTCGTCGCACAGGTAGTGCACCGGCTTGCCGCCGGCCAGGGCGGTCGCGGCGGTCCACAGCGGGTAGTCGGGGGCCGGGATCAACACCTCGTCGCCGTTGTTGAGCAGCGCCTGCAGGACCATGACGATCAGCTCGGACACGCCGTTGCCGAGGTAGATGTCCTCGATGCCGATGCCTTCCACCTGCTTCTGCTGGTAGTACTGCATCACCGCCTTGCGCGCGCTGAACAGGCCCTTGGAATCGCTGTAGCCCTGGGAGATCGGCAGGTTGCGGATCACGTCCTGGAGGATTTCCTCCGGCGCTTCGAAGCCGAACGGTGCGGGGTTGCCGATGTTCAGCTTGAGGATGCGCTGGCCCTCGTCTTCGAGGCGTTTGGCGTGCTTGAGTACCGGCCCGCGGATGTCATAGCAGACGTTGGCGAGCTTGTTGGATTTGCTGACCTGCATGAGGGAACCCCGATATAACCAGCGCCCGGCATTCGGCGCTGGCGCAAATCGTCCGGGGGCGGCTTGGCAGGCTCAAACGCGGGTGACAGACTGAAAGCCGAGCATCATACGACTGCCCCGGGCCCGGTGAAAGGGAAGGGGTGGGCTTTTTTCCAAGGCGAGGTGTTTTACATGCAAAAGGTCGAAAAGCCCCTGGATGAGTGGCGCGAGGAGTTGTCGGAAAGCCAGTTCCAGATCTGCCGACTCAAGGGCACCGAGCGCGCCTTCAGCGGCGAGTACTACCACTGCAAGACCCCGGGCATCTACCACTGCGCCTGCTGCGATGCGCCGCTGTTCGACTCGGATGCCAAGTACGACTCCGGCAGTGGCTGGCCGAGCTATTTCCAGCCGGTTTCCGCCGACGCGCTGCGCCGGGTGGAGGATTTCAGCCATGGCATGCACCGCATCGAGGTGCTCTGTGCGCGTTGCGATGCCCACCTGGGGCATGTGTTCCCGGACGGGCCGGAGCCGACCGGATTGCGCTACTGCATCAACTCGGTGGCCCTGCGCCTCAAGCCCGTCGAGTGAGAGAATGCATTCAGTTGCCAGTGTAAGGTACTGAAATAAAAGCATATTTTCTTTAAGTTAAAGTGATTTGTGCGCAGTGCTGCGCTGGCCAGATGCCGTGGCCAGGAGTGGTCGGCTCCTCAGCTTGGTTGCGGGCAGCCCTGTGGCAGCCAGCGTTCGAGGACGGCCTCCAGTTCCTCGCGGCGCAGCGGCTTGCTCAGGTAATCGTTCATGCCGGCCCGCCGGCAGCGCTCGCGCTCCTCGGGCATGGCGTTGGCGGTGAGGGCGATCACCGGCAGGCCGGTCTGCCGGCCGCTGCGGCGAATCTCGCGTGTGGCCTCGTAGCCATCCATCAATGGCATGTTGCAGTCCATCAGGACCAGATCGAAATCCTGCTGGCGCAGGATCTTCAGGGCCTCTTCGCCCTGGCGGGCAACCTCCACCGTCAGGCCGAGCCGGCCGAGCAGGCCCTTCACCACCAGCTGGTTCACCGGGTTGTCCTCCACCAGCAGGATGCGCGGAGGGCGGCCGGGCTGTGTGCTGCTGGCCACTGCCGACGGTGCCATGCAGCGGCTCAGGCCGCGCTGCAGGGCCTGGTACAGCGCGGCGCGGGGTAGCGGCCTGGGCAGCTGTTCCAGCGGTTGCAGGCGCTCGGCTTCCTCGTCGGGGAGGAAGTCGCCGTAGGCGCTGACCAGCAGGATGGGTGCGTCGACCAGCGGGCGGCGGCCGAACAGGCAATCCGGGCAGTCGGAGATCAGCAGGTCGACCTCGATCCCCCTCAGGCTGGCATCGGTATCCAGACGCTGGAAAGCCACCCCCCAGCTCGGCAGCCAGGTTTCCAGCAACTCGCTGAGACCGCTGCGCCGCGAGCACAGCGCGACCACCTTGCCGTGCAGTGGCGGCAGGGCGGTCGCTGCGGCGTGGGTCGCCAGTGGCAGGCGCACGCTGAAGCGACTGCCCAGGCCTGGCTGGGAATCCACCTCCAGGGTGCCGCGCATGGCTTCGCACAGGCGCCGGGTCAGGGTCAGGCCCAGGCCGGTGCCGCCGAACTGGCGGCTGATGCCGGCTTCGGCCTGGACGAAGGGCTGGAAGATTCGCGACAGCGCTTCGCGGGAGATGCCGATGCCGGTGTCGCGCACTTCGAGCAGGATGCCGTCGGGATTGGCGATCAGGCGGACATCCACGCGGCCATGGCGGGTGAACTTGAGGGCATTGGACAGCAGGTTGCTGACGATCTGCCGGATGCGCAGCGGGTCGCCGACGACCTCGCCGGGCAGGTCGGGCGCGACCAGGCAGGTCAGCTCGACCCCGGGTGCGGCATTCTGCGCCAGCAGGCCGGCGGTTTCTTCGACCAGGCTGGCGAGGTCGAAGGGCGTCTGCTCCAGTTCGAGCTGGCCGGCGTCGAACTTGGACAGGTCGAGCACGCCGTTGAGCAGTTCCACCAGGGTGCGTCCGGAGTCGTGGGCGATGGTCAGTTGTTGGCGCAGCTGCGTCGACAGCGAATTGTCCAGCGCGAGGGACAGCATGCCGAGCAGGCCGTTGAGCGGGGTGCGTATTTCGTGGCTCATGCTGGCGAAGAAGTGCGCGCGTGCCTGGGCCATTTCCAGGGTGGTGCGTTGCGCCTGCTGCAGCTCGCGGTTGGCGCCGAGCAGCTCGCGATTGCTGCTTTCCAGTGCGCGGGTGCGTTCGTGTACGCGCTCTTCCAGCTCGCCCAGCGAGAGGGTCAGGTGCTCTTCGGCGGCGCGGCGCTGGGCGATCTCGTTGCCAAGCAGGGCCAGTTGGCGGTTGCAGGAGTCGACCAGTAGGCCGATTTCGTCGTGCTGGTGGCCGCTTGGGCAGCGCAGCGGCGGCTGCTCGGCGAGGCGTGGGTCGCGCTTGCCGAGGTCGTTGATCAGGCTGCTCAGCGGGCGGGTCAGCAGCAGATAGGACAGGCCGAACAGGGTCAGGCTGAGCAGCAGGCTGCTGACAAAGCCGCCGGCCAGGGTGATGCCTGCGCGATGGAGAAAGCGGCTGCCGTAGCTATAGGTGTCGATCTCGATGCGCTGCAGGCCGGGCTGGGCCCTGGAATGCTGCGGCAATGGCAGTGGGTCGACGAAGCTGCGCCGGCTGCCGAACAGCAGGTCGCTGAGGCGGCGTTGCCAGCCATCCGGGTAGGCGTCGCGGCGGGCGCTGGCCAGCGGCATGCCGCCGTGATCGAGCAGTTCGGCGTGCAGTACCGCGGGCGCCTGCAGCAGTCCCTGCATCAATTCCCCGGCCAGTTTCTCGTCCCAGTTGTAGAGCACCCGCGCCGCCGGGGCATGGCTGATCGCCAGCAGGGTGCGGGCTTCGTGGTTGATGGTGGCATCCTCGCTGGCATAATCGAGGGCCACCTGGATCAGGCTGAACAGGGCGCCGAGGACAAAGGCGACGACGACGGCGAGGCCGGCCTGCTTGAAGGAGAGCCGCTGCGTGAGAGGAATATCCATATAAATTAAGCTGGTGCAGCCCGATGTGCGGAGCGGAGGCGAAGAATAGCCGATTGCGCGTCTGCCCCGGCACTGCGGGTGTCTCAGTTCGTAACAGGGAGTCGTGCGTGGACAATCGTTTGAGTGAATTTCTGGCGCGCGTCGAGCAGGTGCTCGAGCGCGTGCAGCCGCTGCTGCCGGAACCGGCGCAGCGGATCGACTGGAACACCTGCCTGGCAGCCCGCTGGCAGCGTGAAGGGCGGCACGGCACACTGCGGCCGCTGCAGGTGCGCCTGGATCTGCACCTGCACGATCTGCTCGGTGTCGATCGCCAGCGCGAGCAGTTGGGGCGCAATACCCGCCAGTTCGTCGCCGGCCTGCCGGCCAACCATGCACTGCTGTGGGGCGCGCGGGGCACCGGCAAGTCCTCGCTGGTACGGGCGCTGCTGGCCGAGTATGCCGAGGACGGGCTACGCCTGATCGAGATCGAGCGCGACGATCTGGCCGAGCTGCCGCGGGTGGTCGAGCAACTGGCCGGCTTGCCGCAACGCTTCGTGCTGTTCTGTGACGACCTGTCCTTCGAGGCTGGCGAGGGTGATTACCGGGTGCTCAAGAGCGTGCTGGACGGCTCGCTGGAGCAGGCGCCGGACAATGTATTGCTGTACGCCACCTCCAACCGCCGCCACCTGCTGCCCGAGCGGCAGAGCGACAATCTGGACTGGCAGCAGGTCGATGGCGAGGTGCATCCCTCCGAGGCGGTGGAAGACAAGGTCGCCCTGTCCGATCGCTTCGGCCTGTGGCTGTCCTTCTATCCGTTCACCCAGCCGGAATACCTGCAGGTGGTGCAGCACTGGGTGGCGACTTTGGCCATGCAGGCAGACTTGCGCTGGCAATGGAGCGAGGCGCTGGAGAAGGCGGCGATCCGCTGGGCCACCGGGCGCGGCAACCGCAACGGCCGCTGCGCCCAGCAGTTCGCCCGTCACTGGGTCGGCTGCGCGCTGCTCGACGGTGGCGAGTCGTCGCCGGGTTGAGCTGGAGCCAGGCCCGTGATGAGCGCCGTTGCCGGCCTGGCGGTTGACTCAACCAGGCGGCTCAGGCGGTAGCCTGGGCGCGGGCCAGCAGTTTTTCCAGAATGCGGCACTCGTCCGGCAGGATGGCCTGGATGCTGTCGCGCTGGCACAGACGCGCCTGCAGGGCGGCCAGTCCCGGCCAGCGGGCGGCGTCGAGCGACTCGCGGCCATGCTGCATGTTGATCAGCTGGCAGGCGAAGGCCAGGTCGGCCGCGCTCAGGCGATTGCCGACCAGATAGTCGCCACCGTCGAGAGCCTTCTCCAGGTAATCGAAGTGCTTCGGCAGCTTCTCGACCAGCGCCTTCTGCACCGCTTCTTCATTGCAGGCCTTGCCCATGGTCGGGTTGAGCGCGCGGTTGAGGAATATGGCGAAGGTGGTCAGCGGTGCCAGCTCGTAGTCGGCGTATTTCTCCAGCCAGCGGATACGCGCCTTTTCCGCCGCGGTCTGGCCGTACAGCGTGGGCGCCTCGGGATGCTGCTCCTCGATGTACTGGCCGATCACGCTGGAGTCGGCGAGGGCCAGATCGCCATCCTTGAAGCCGGGAATGCGGCCCAGCGGGCTGATCTCGAAGAACCAGTCGGGCTGGTGGAAGGGGGCGACGATTTCCAGCTGGTAGTCGAGTCCCTTTTCCGCCAGCAGCAGGCGGACCTTGCGCACGAAGGGGGATAGCGGCGCGCCGTAGACGGTCATGCTCATGGGGTAGGTCCTGTTTGTTCGGTGGGTTGGCTGCCGCTTTTATAGCATGCGCAGACGGGCTGTCACTGCGCCTCGAAACGCTTGCGGCGATGCCCGGTTTTCAATGCAACCCATTGATTTAAAAAAACATTCAAATTGGGGTTGACGATCTCGAGGTGGCTCCCTAGAATGCGCGCACTTCCCAAGCAAAGCGCGAAACAAGGCGAAAGCCGAAGTAAGTGTCAAGCGGGAAGGTTGGAAATGTGGCAGTCATGGCTGTTATAAGTTCCAGGCCGCGTCCCCTTCGTCTAGTGGCCTAGGACACCGCCCTTTCACGGCGGTAACAGGGGTTCGAGTCCCCTAGGGGACGCCACTTTTGCGGGAATAGCTCAGTTGGTAGAGCACGACCTTGCCAAGGTCGGGGTCGCGAGTTCGAGTCTCGTTTCCCGCTCCAAATTCAACGCAACGCGCAAGCGATGCGTGATCCAGAGGCGAAAGCCGGGATCAGCAGGCAGCGATGCCTGAGCGCCCGAAAGGGTTATTGCGGGAATAGCTCAGTTGGTAGAGCACGACCTTGCCAAGGTCGGGGTCGCGAGTTCGAGTCTCGTTTCCCGCTCCAGATACGAAAAAACGCCACCTCCCGGTGGCGTTTTTTTATGCGCGTTTTTCACGCAAGGCCTGCGCCGGGCAGCTCCCGACCTGGCAAGGTCGGGGAGGCTGCTGGCGGCTCAGTGGCGCGGGCTGTCGTCCGGCAGGGCGAGCAGCTGCTTCTCCCGCTCCCAATCGAACTCCTCGCCATCCTCCTCGGCGGCGAAGCGGCGCTCGTCGAGTTGCTGGTACAACTCGATCTCCTCGTCCGGCATGTAGTGCAGGCAGTCGCCGGCGAAGAACCACAGCAGGTCGCGCGGGATCAGGTGGGCGATCTGCGGGTAACGATGGAACACCTGGACGATCAGTTCCTGACCCTGCGCCATGGCATCTTCAGGCTGGCGCGGCAGCTCGGCCATCAGCTCGTCGAAGCGCTCGAGAAACAGCGCGTGGTTCTCTTCCGGTACCTGTTCGGCCTCGCCCAGGGCAGCCAGGATGGTGCGCAGGTGGGTGAGCAGGGCGAGGTGATGGTCGATGTAGGTGGTGGCCATGGCAGAATCCGGCAGTAAAACGGCGGGCGAGTATAGCAGCTGCAAGGAGTGCGATTAGCGCCCGCAAACGCGGCTGTCGGTGGCCCTGGAGGTTGCATTTGCGGCGGCGAACCCCTATCTAGTGCACTCGATTTTCCGCGCGTGCATCCCTTCATGACTTCCGCATTGACCATTCGCCAGTTGACCAAGACCTACGGCAACGGCTTCCAGGCCCTCAAGGGCATCGATCTGGATGTCGCCGAAGGCGACTTCTTCGCCCTGCTCGGCCCCAACGGGGCGGGCAAGTCCACCACCATCGGCATCCTCTCCACGCTGGTGAACAAGAGCGGCGGTACGGTCGAGGTGTTCGGTCACGATCTCGACCGCGATCCGTCCGGGCTCAAGCGCTGCCTCGGCGTGGTGCCGCAGGAGTTCAACTTCAACCAGTTCGAGAAGGCCTTCGACATCCTCGTCGCCCAGGCCGGCTACTACGGCATTCCGGCGCGCATCGCCGGCGAGCGCGCCGAGCACTACCTCACCGAGCTGGGGCTGTGGGACAAGCGCAACGTGCCCTCGCGCATGCTCTCCGGCGGCATGAAGCGCCGCCTGATGATCGCCCGCGCGCTGATCCACCAGCCGCGCCTGCTGATCCTCGACGAGCCCACCGCCGGCGTCGACATCGAGCTGCGCCGCTCGATGTGGACCTTCCTGACCGAGCTGAACCGCCAGGGCATCACCATCATCCTCACCACCCACTACCTGGAGGAGGCCGAGCAGCTGTGCCGCAACATCGGCATCATCGACCACGGGCGCATCGTCGAGAACACCAGCATGCGCGAGCTGCTGATGAAGCTGCATGTGGAGACCTTCCTGTTCGACCTGCGCAGCCCGCTTGCCGCACTGCCCGCGCTGGCCGGTTATCCGGCCCAGCTGGTCGATCCGCTGACCCTCGAGGTGCAGGTGGAGAAGAGTCAGGGCCTCAACGAGCTGTTCGCCCAGCTCGCCGCGCAAGGCATCGAGGTGCTCAGCCTGCGCAACAAGACCAACCGCCTGGAGGAGCTGTTCGTCTCCCTGGTGGAAAAGAATCTCGCCGGAGGCCAGTGAATGTCTGTCGAACTGCGTGCCAACTGGGTCGCCCTGCAAACCATCGTGCGCAAGGAAGTGCGCCGTTTCACCCGCATCTGGCCACAGACCCTGCTGCCTCCGGCGATCACCATGGTTCTGTACTTCGTCATCTTCGGCAACCTGATCGGCCGGCAGATCGGCGACATGGGCGGGTTTTCCTACATGGAATACATCGTCCCCGGTCTGATCATGATGTCGGTGATCACCAACTCCTACGGCAACGTGGTATCGAGCTTCTTCGGCGCCAAGTTCCAGCGCTCGGTCGAGGAGCTGCTGGTATCGCCGACCTCGCCGCACGTGATCCTGGTCGGCTTCGTCCTCGGCGGCGTGCTGCGCGGCCTGGCGGTGGCGGCCATCGTCACCACGCTGTCGCTGTTCTTCACCGACCTGCAGGTGCACCATGCCGGCGTCACCGTGCTGGTGATCCTGCTGGCGGCGACCATCTTCGCGCTGTGCGGGTTCATCAACGCGGTGTATGCGCGCAACTTCGACGATATCTCGATCATCCCGACCTTCGTGCTGACGCCGCTGACCTATCTGGGCGGGGTGTTCTACTCGATCAGCATGCTCTCGCCGTTCTGGCAGACGGTATCGCTGGCCAACCCGATCCTGCACATGGTCAATGCCTTCCGCTATGGCATCCTCGGCGTCTCCGACATCCATATCGGCACCGCCCTCGGTCTGATGCTGCTGGCGGCGGCCGTGCTGTACATCGCCTGCTACCAGCTGCTCAGCCGTGGCATCGGCATGCGCCAGTAAGGGCGAGCGGCCGCCGGGCGGGCTTGCGTTTGCCGCCCGCGGCCGTCACGCTTCAGCGTTTTCTTCGTTTATCGAGCAGGTCATGGCGCAAGACGTCCATCATTCCCCGCTGGGCAAGACCACCGAGTACGTGGCCGAGTATGCCCCCGAGTTGCTGTTCCCCATCCCGCGCACGGCCAAGTGGCTGGAGCTGGGTATCGATCCGGCGGCGCTGCCGTTCCAGGGCGTCGATCTGTGGAACTGCTACGAGCTGTCCTGGCTGACCGAAAAGGGCAAGCCGGTGGTGGCCATCGGCGAGTTCGCCATTCCGGCGCACTCGCCCTGCATCATCGAGTCCAAGTCGTTCAAGCTGTACCTCAACTCGCTGAACCAGACCCGCTTCGCCAGCCGCGCGGCGCTGGTCGAGGTGCTGGCGCGCGACCTGTCGGCCGCTGCCGGTGCGCCGGTCGCGGTGCGCGTGCGCAGCCTGGATGAAGTGGCGGAGGAGGGCGTGGCGCGCCCGGCCGGCGACTGCCTCGACGAGCAGGACATCGCCATCGACCACTACGGTCCGCCGGATGCCGGGCTGCTGCTCTGCGACCGCTCGCGCGTGGTCAGCGAAACCCTGCACAGCAATCTGCTCAAGTCCAACTGTCCGGTCACCGGCCAGCCGGACTGGGGCACGGTGGTCATCGACTACACCGGCCCGGCGCTGGATCGCGCCGCGCTGCTGGCCTATGTGGTGTCGCTGCGCATGCATGGCGACTTCCACGAGCAGTGCGTCGAGCGCATCTATCTCGATCTCAAGACCCTGCTGCAGCCCGAGCGCCTGAGCGTGCATGCGCGCTACGTGCGCCGCGGCGGGCTGGACATCAATCCGTACCGCAGCACCCATGCGCCCAGTCCGGACAACCGGCGCCTGGTGCGCCAGTAGCTTGCCGATGCCGCAGACATGAAAAAGCCGGCCTGGGAAACAGGCCGGCTTTTTCACTTTCATTGCGGGTGAAACTCAGATGCCCATGTTGGCCAGGGTCTGCAGGATCGAGCGCAGGCTCCCGGCCAGGGTCGGATGGCTGACCTCGAAGCGCTCCACCGCCAGGTTGACGCCGTCGACCAGGCTGGCGTCCGGCGCGCTGGCCAGTTCGCGGGCCAGCTGCACCTCGATCTCACTCATCAGTTCGATCAGCGCGGCCTTGTCCTCGTCGCTCAGTGGCGGATCCTCGGCCAGCTGGTTGCGCAGGTCTTGCAGTTGCTGCTGGAGTTGGCGTTCGGGCATTGCGATCTTCCTTCTGCAGTGGTTCGGCCGGGGCTGCGACGGCCAGCTTCTGTTTGCAAGACTAACCTACCGCGCGGCTTTGCGGGTGATCCGCATCAAGGCTCATTGGTCGGTAGTGGCTGCAAAAAATTTCGACAAGCATATACTGCGCGGCTGAAATATGGTCGGTCGAGGCGGCCGGTCATGCTGGAAGCTCAAGGAGACAAGTACATGCGTGATCATTGCACGAACGGGGCGGCTCGCTCCCTGCGCCTGTTGGCCATGGCCGGCCTGGCGCTGCTGCCCGTCGTCGCCCAGGCCAGCGAGGAAGACCCCTGGGAGTCCTTCAATCGCCCGGTCTTCGTGTTCAACGACACCCTGGACACCTACGCCCTGAAGCCGCTGGCGCGTGGCTACCAGGCGGTGACCCCGCAATTCCTCGAGGATGGCATCGGCAACGTGTTCGCCAACCTCGGTGAGGTTGGCAACTTCGCCAACAACACCCTGCAGGGCAAGTTCCACGATGCCGGCGTCGATACTGCGCGCTTCCTGATCAATACCACGGCTGGCGTGGGCGGCTTCTTCGATGTGGCACGGCATGCCGGTCTGCCGCGCAACGACGAGGACTTCGGCCAGACCCTGGGCGCCTGGGGAGTGCCCAGCGGGCCCTACCTGATGCTGCCGTTCTTCGGGCCGAGTTCGCCGCGCGATGCCTCGGGCATGGCGGTCGACAGTCTGCACTCGTTCTACGGGGCGATCGACCATGTGCCGACGCGCAATACCACCCGCGGCGTCGACGTGATCGACACCCGCGCCGATCTGTTGTCGGCCGAGAAGGTCATCAGCGGCGACAAGTACCTGTTTATCCGCAATGCCTACCTGCAGAACCGCGAGTTCAAGGTGCAGGATGGTCAGGTCGAGGACGACTTCTAAGACGCGCCACCGGCGGTCTGCAGGGATGCGCCATAAAGGACGCTGTAAGCAGATATATCCGCAGCCGGTGCCCGGCTTGAACGCCGATGCCGATGCGAGTAGTGTCGCGCCATATATCGGCAGCCGCAGGCGACCGATGTGTTCAACCTGTCTTCTGAGCCGCGTGCGGCGCCGTTTGCCTGGATGATTCATGCACACAATCAGTGCCAAGTTGCTGGTCATTGATGACGACGAAAAGGTGCGCGCCAGCCTGCACGCCTGCCTCGAGGAGGCGGGTTTCTGTGTGCTGGAGGCGGCCACGGGGCGTCGCGGCCTGGAGCTCTTCGAGCGGGAGCAGCCCGATCTGGTGATCTGCGATCTGAACACTCCGGAGCTCGATGGCCGGGGGTTGATCCAGCGGATTGCCGAGCTCGACAGCGACGTGCCGGTCATCGTGATCTCTGCGGCCGGGGTGATGAGCGATGCGGTCGAGGCCCTGCGCCTGGGGGCCGCCGACTATCTGGTCAAGCCGCTGGAAGATACCGGCATGCTCGAGCACTCGGTGCGCCGGGCGCTCGACCGTGCGCGTCTGCGTCAGGAAAATCGCCGCTACCGCGAGCGCCTCGAGTCGACCAATCGGGAGCTGCAGGCCAGCCTGAGCCTGCTCCAGGAAGACCAGAATGCCGGGCGCCACGTGCAGATGAACATGCTGCCGGTGACCCCCTGGGAGGCTGGCGAATTCCATTTTGCCCACCAGATCATTCCTTCGCTGTACCTGTCCGGCGACTTCGTCGACTACTTCCGCGTCGACGAGCGGCGAATCGGCTTCTACCTGGCCGACGTCTCCGGGCACGGGGCCTCCTCGGCCTTCGTCACCGTGCTGCTCAAGTTCATGACCACGCGCCTGCTCTACGAGTCGCGGCGCTACCGCAATCGACCGCTGCCGGAGTTTCATCCCTCCGACGTGCTCAGCCACATCAACCGTGGCCTGATCAACTGCAAGCTGGGCAAGCACGTGACCATGCTCGGTGGGGTGATCGACGAGAGCACCGGCAAGCTCACCTACAGCGTTGGCGGTCACCTGCCATTGCCGGTGTTCTACAGTGATGGCGAGGCGCATTATCTCGAGGGGCGCGGCTTGCCGGTCGGCCTGTTCGAGCAGGCGACCTACGAGGATCGCGAACTGATGTTGCCGGAACGTTTCAGTCTCACCCTGTTTTCCGACGGGATCTTCGACCTGCTGCCGGGCGAGACGCTCAAGGACAAGGAGGCGATCCTGCCGCAGATGGTCTGTCAGGCGGGTGGTAGTCTGGAAGGCTTGCGTCGGGTATTCGGGCTGGCCAACCTCGGCGAGATGCCGGATGATATCGCCTTGCTGGTGCTGAGCAGGAAGTTTGCATGAGTACGGGTAAGATCCAGTTTGCCGAGCAGCAAGGCACTTTCGTTCTGAAGTTTGTCGGTGAAGTGCGCCTGACCCTGTGTTCGGCACTGGATGCCACCATCGAGAAGATCTTCGGGGCGCGTAATTTTTCGTCGATCGTCATCGATCTGACGGAGACGTCCAGTATCGACAGCACCACCCTGGGACTGCTGGCCAAGCTGTCCATCCTCTCGCGGCAGAAGGTCGGCCTGCTGCCGGCCCTGGTGACCACCAACCCGGACATCACCCGCCTGCTGGAGTCGATGGGCTTCGATCAGGTGTTCAACATCCTGGGGACGCCGCTGCCCTGTCCGGAGTGTCTGAGCGACCTGCCGCCGCAAGATGTCTCCGAAGAGCAGGTGAAGGCCAAGGTGCTGGAAGCGCACCGCATCCTCATGGGGCTCAACGAGCACAACCGCCAGGCCTTCCGCGATCTGGTGACGGCGCTGGAGCGCCACTGACGCGTTCACTGATTCTGAAATAAAAAAGCCGCGCTGATCAGCGCGGCTTTTTTATTGCGCAGCGGCAGCTCAGGCCTTGGCGGCCAGCAGCGCCTCGAGCTTTTCCTGATCGCGGGCGAACAGGCGGATGCCCTCGGCCAGCTTCTCGGTGGCCATGGCGTCCTCGTTCATCCGCCAGCGGAAGCTGCGCTCGTCCAGGCTTTCGCGCGCCTCGCTGGCGGCGCCCGGACTCAGGCGGCGCGGCAGCTCGCCCGTATCGGCAGCCAGCTGCTGCATCAGCTCCGGGCTGATGGTCAGGCGGTCGCAGCCGGCCAGTTGCTCGATCTGGCCGAGGTTGCGGAAGCTCGCGCCCATCACCACGGTCGCGTAGCCATTGGCCTTGTAGTAGTTGTAGATGCGCGTCACCGACTGCACGCCCGGATCCTCGGCGCCGACGTAGTCGCGGCCCTCGGCCTTCTTGTACCAGTCGTAGATGCGCCCGACGAAGGGCGAGATCAGGAACACGCCGGCGTCGGCGCAGGCCTGCGCCTGGGCGAAGGAAAACAGCAGGGTCAGGTTGGTCTGGATGCCGTCGCGTTCGAGCTGCTCGGCGGCGCGGATGCCTTCCCAGGTCGAGGCGACCTTGATCAGCACCCGCTCGCGGCCGATGCCCGCGGCCTCGTACAGGCCGATCAGGCGCTTGGCGCGCTCGATGCTGGCCTGGCTGTCGAAGGACAGGCGCGAGTCCACCTCGGTGGAGATGCGCCCCGGAATGATCTGCAGGATTTCGCTGCCGACGGCCACGGCAAAGCGATCGCAGGCCAGTCCCAGATCCTGCCCGGCGCCGGCGATGGCCGCCTGCAGCTGCCCGGCATAGCGCGGCAGCGCAGCGGCCTTGAGCAGCAGCGAGGGGTTGGTGGTGGCGTCCACCGGCTGCAGGCGCGCAATGGCGTCGAAGTCGCCGGTGTCGGCGACCACGGTGGTGTACTGCTTGAGTTGCTCCAGCTTGGAAGTCATCTGACAAAAGCCCTGTCGTTACAGATCACCCGACATTAACCGAGTGGAGCCTCCCTGCTCAATGCCCTTTCAATGACTGCCGAGCAGCTCGATGGCGTGATCGAACACGCCGAGCGGCTTGTCGGTCTTGTGCACGTCCACCGACAGCACCTGACGGAAGCGCCGCGCCCCGGGGAAGCCCTGGGCTAGGCCGAGGATATGGCGGGTGATGTGGTGCATCGCGCCGCCTTCGGCCAGATGCCGCTCGATGTACGGCCGCAGCTGGCGCATCACCTCGCCGCGCGTCGGCACCGGGCGCTCGACGCCGAACAGCTCCTGGTCGACACGGGCTAGCAGGTAGGGGTTGTGGTAGGCCTCGCGGCCGAGCATCACCCCGTCGAAGGTCTCCAGGTGCGTCCTGCACTCCTCCAGCGTCTTGATCCCGCCGTTGAGGATGAACTCCAGCTCCGGGAAGTCGCGCTTGAGCTGTGCCGCCACCTCGTAGCGCAGCGGCGGCACCTCGCGGTTGGCCTTGGGCGACAGCCCCTCGAGAATGGCGATGCGTGCATGCACGGTGAAGCTGCGACAGCCGGCCTCGGCCACCTGACCGACGAAGTCGCACAGCTCGGCATAGCTGTCGCGGCCGTTGATGCCGATGCGGTGCTTGACCGTCACCGGAATGCTCACCGCATCCAGCATCGCCTTCACGCAGTCGGCCACCAGTGCCGGATGGCCCATCAGACAGGCGCCAATCAGGTTGTTCTGCACCCGGTCGCTGGGGCAGCCGACGTTGAGATTCACCTCGTCGTAGCCAGCTTCCTCAGCCAGCCGCGCGCAGGCCGCCAGCTCCGCCGGCACGCTGCCGCCGAGCTGCAGGGCCAGCGGATGCTCGCTCTGGTCGTAGCCGAGATGACGCTGGCGGTCGCCATGCAGCAGCGCGCCGGTGGTGACCATCTCGGTGTAGAGCAGGGTGTGTTGGGAGAGCAGACGCAGGAAATACCGGCAGTGACGGTCGGTCCAATCCATCATCGGCGCAACGGAAAAGCGCCGAGAAATGGACCGTGGGGATTTGATGGGGGCGCTCAATGGAGAAATCTCTGGAAATTTGCCAAGCGTAAGGGGGCACCCTACATGGTCGACAAGCAGGAAATGCAAGAGCAAATCTTACAGGAGCCTCAGCCTCCATGCGCAATCAAAGACCATGGACGCTTCACCGTGCTGAATCGACGGCGTTAGGCCGCTGGCGGTCCTGGTCCTCGTAGTTCGAGCGCTTCTGCATGACACTGAGCTGGACCTCGGGGCCAGGCTGCGCGCCCAGCAGCTGAGTGGCGACTTTCGAGTCCGGCTGCAGAGCCTTCTGGCAGTGGGCATGACGCGGGGCCGTGCGGTGATTGCCCGCGCGGGCATAGGCGAAGTGTGGGGCGAGTAGCGGCCGTCAGCAGACCGGCCGTCTGCTCATGCCCACGGGAGAGGCTAGGGAAGCGTGACCGGCCAGCCACCGGGGTGTGGCAGGAAACAGCTCTGACTGCTGACGGCTTCCGGACACGCATGCGCCAGCCAGTTGCTCCTGGTGTTCTCGTAGTCGCCACCGAAGGCGATCACCAGGCCGACGACCAGTGCTCCCGCCAGCAAGGGATAGGCATCGATGATCATGGCACGCTCCTTCAGTTTTCTTTTTTGTTGTTGGTCGAGGAGTGCATTCCCTGCGCTTTACCGCAGGCGCCGGAGATAGGGCGCTGGGGTCCGGCGTGGCGTAGGCCACGGGTCCTTGCACTGCCAGCTTAGCCCGGCGCTGTTGCCCGTTGTATTCAGGAATGGCGAATAGTGCTTTCGCTTTTACTGCACATCGCCGAGAGCCATGGTCACCCTCTGGCATCGGAGGCGACGCGGGGCAGATGGCTGGTCGGCGCAGGCGCAGGCACCCGTCACCTTGCAACTTTACTGAACAGCCCCTTCGAGCCGGCTGCCTGTCCTCTCCGCGGTCCCCCTGCAAATAATTCGGCCATCGGTGATCGGATTCGAGGAAGCGGACCATGCAGGATTTCGACGTCATAGTGATCGGCGGGGGCAACGCGGGGCTGTGCGCCGCGCTGTCGGCCCATGAGCAGGGCGCCCGGGTGGCGCTGCTGGAGCGCGCCCCCGAGGAGTTGCGCGGTGGCAACTCGGCGCACACCGGCGGCGCCTTCCGCGTCGCCTATCGCGGGGTGGACGACCTGCGCCGGCTGATGCCCGACCTGCTCGACAGCGAGATCGAGAGCAGCGACTTCGGCAGCTACACCCAGGACGACTTCTACGACGAGCTGGCCGCGCAGAGCCAGTACCGCGCCGACCCGGAAGTGCTCGACACGGTAGTCAGCGAGAGCCTCGACACCCTGAGCTGGATGACCCGCCAGGGCGTGCGCTTCATGCCGATCTACGGCCGCCAGGCGTTCAAGGTCGATGGCAAGTACAAGTTCTGGGGCGGCCTCACCGTCGAGGTGTCCGGCGGCGGCCTGGGCCTGGTCGAGGCGCTGATGCGCCGCGCCGAGCGCAGCGGCATCGAGCTGCACTATGGTTGCCGCGCGCAGCAGATCGGCCGCGCCGATGGCCGCTGGCAGATCGAGTGCGCCAACGGCCAGCGCTTTTCCGCCGCCGGGCTGATCCTCGCCACTGGCGGCTTCCACGCCAACCTCGAATGGCGCGCCAAGTACCTGGGGCCGGGCTGGGACCTGGCCAAGGTGCGCGGCTCGCGCTTCAACACCGGCGACGGCATCCGCATGGCCATGGACGTCGGCGCGGTGGCCCACGGCAACTGGTCGGGCTGTCACGCGGTGTTCTACGACGTCAACGCCCCCGAGCTGGGCGACCTCGACCTGCTCAACATGCAGAAGAACTACTTCCACCTCGGCGTGGTGGTGAACGCCGACGGCAAGCGCTTCGTCGACGAGGGCCTGGATTTTCGCAACTACACCTACTCGGGGATGGGCGCCAAGGTGCTGCAGCAGCCGGGTGGCGTCGCCTGGCAGCTGTTCGACCAGCACAGCGAACACCTGCTGCCCGACGAATACCGCGTGCGCCACGCCACCCGCATCCAGGCCGACACGCTCGAGGAGCTGGCCGGCAAGCTCGAAGGCGTCAACGTCAACGCGCTGCTCGACACCCTCAGGGAATTCAACGCTGCAGTGCGCCGCGAGGTGCCGTTCAACCCGGCGATCCGCGACGGCCGCTCGACCCAGGGCCTGGCGATTCCCAAGTCGAACTGGGCCAACCCGCTGGAGCGCGGCCCCTTCGTCGCCTACGCGGTGACCTGCGGCATCACCTTCACCTTCGGCGGCCTCAAGGTGAACAGCCAGGCCCAGGTGATCGACGAGGACGGCCAGGTGATTCCCGACCTGTACGCCGCCGGCGAGCTGGTCGGCAACCTCTACTACGTCAAGTACGCCGGCGGCGCCGGCCTCACCTCCGGCTCCGTGCTCGGCCGCATCGCCGGTGCCGCCGCAGCGGCCCGCGCCGCGGCGCCAGCGACCCCGCCGGCCCGCGCCGCTGCCAGCCAACAACAATAAGGAACTCCCCATGACCATCCGCATCTGGCACCAGAGCTTCACCGTGCTCAGCGACCTCGGCGCCTACGACGCCGCCCTGCGCGCCCACTTCAGGAAGGTCGCCCGTCCCGACACGGTGATCGACATGCACGGCATGCAGCCGGGCACCTACCGCAGCAACTACCCGGGCGACGACATCAAGTACGGCGCCATCCAGTACCTGCACGGCCTGCAGTTCATGGCCGCCGGCCTCAACGCCGAGCAGCAGGGCTACGACGCCTACGCCATCAGCACCCTGCCTGAGCCGGCGCTGCGCGAGATCCGCAGCCTGCTCGGCATCCCGGTGGTCGGCTACGGCGAGTCGGCGATGCTCACCGCCTGCACCCTGGGCCGCAAGTTCGGCGTGCTGGTGTTCATCGACGAGCTGGCCGAGCTGGTCACCGACAACGCCCAGCGCCACGGCCTCGGCCAGCGCCTGGCCGGCGTGCGCCACGTCGGCTTCCGCTTCGCCGACGTGCTGGCCGCGTTCAGCGATCCGGCCTCCCTGATCGACCGCTTCCGCACTGCCGCCCGCGCGCTGATCGCCGACGGTGCCGAGGTGATCATTCCCGGCGAGGCGCCGCTCAACGTGCTGCTCGCCACCCACGGCATCAGCGAGGTGGACGGCGTGCCGGTGCTCGACTCGCTCGGCGCCTGGATCAAGCAGGCCGAATCGATGGTCGACCTGCAGCGCGCCAACGGCACCCGTACCTGCAACCGCGGCTACTTCTCCGCCCAGCCCGACCCCGAGCGGGTGCGCGAGATCTTCGCCTTCTATGGCCTGGGCCAGCGTTTTCTCGAGCCGCGCTGAGGAGCGACCGACATGAGCGAGATCCTGAATACCCAACTGCTGGTGATCGGCGGCGGCCTGGCCGGCTTCGCCGCGGCCCTGAGCGCCGCCGAAGCGGGGCTGGACGTGCTGCTGCTGGAGAAGACCGCCGCCACCGGCGGCTCCTCGGCGATGAGCGGCGGCTGCCTGGCCTTCGCCGGCACCGACCTGCAGAACGAGCGCGGCATCGAGGATTCCTCCGCGCTGCTGCTGCGCGACCTGATCGAGGTCGGCAAGGGCGAGTGCGACGAAGAAATCGTCCGCGCCTACACCGACCACCAGCTGGCCACCTACGAATGGCTCAAGGCCCACGGCGTAGTGTTCCAGCCGGTGATCGAGACCGCCTCCGGGCAGTCGGTGCCGCGCGTGCACAACGTCGATCCGGCCGACATGGTGCGCCAGCTGGAGCTGGTCGCGCTGAACACCGGCAAGGTCGAGGTGCTGCGCAACACCCGCGCCCGTCGCCTGCTGCGCAGCGCCGGCGGGCGGGTGGTCGGCGCCAGCGCCGAGCGCGATGGCCTGCCCCTGGAAGTGCGCGCCGCGCGCGGGGTGATCCTCGCCTGCGGCGGCTTCGTCCACGACCGCGAGCTGATCCACCGCTTCGCCCCGCTGTACGACAACGCGGTGTTCATCGGCGGCGAGGGCAACCAGGGCGACGGCCTACGCATGGCCTGGGCGCTGGGCGCCGATGTGCGCGACATGGTCCACATCAAGGGCACCTTCGGCAAACACCCGATGGACGAGAACAACCACCACGCCTGCCTGGCCGTGTACAAGGGCGCCATCGCGGTCAACCAGGAGGGCCGCCGCTACGTCGACGAATCACTGTCCTACAAGCTGCTCGGCGATGCCTGCATGCAGCAGTCCTACGGCGTGACCTACCAGATCCTCGACCGCGACATCATGGAAAGCGGCGACGACCGCGTGCGGATCCTCGACTTCGAGCGCCGCCTGGAGGAAGGCCTGTTCGTCGAGGCCGACAGCCTGGAACAGCTGGCCAAGCTGCTGGAGCTGCCGGTCGACGACTTCCTCGCCGAGGTGGCCGCCTACAACGCCGCGGTCAGCCAAGGCGAGCCTCCGGCCTTCGGCCGCCGCCACCTGGTCCACCAGCACGGCGCGCTGCGCACCATCGCCCGCCCGCCGTTCTACGCCTACCCGTCCAGCGCCGCGGTGTTCGGCACCTACTGCGGGGTCAAGGTCGATGCGCAGATGCGCGTGCACGACGTGTTCGGCGCGCCCATCGACGGACTGCTGGCCGCCGGCGAGATGGTCGGCGGACTGCACGGCGCCGCCTACATGACCGGCTCGGCGCTGGGCAAGGCGGCGATCTTCGGCCGCCTGGCCGCCACCACCGCCTGCAACGGCTGAAGGGGGAAGGGCCGATGAACATCTTGGTACTGCTGGCCGGCGTGGCCGACGTCCGCTACCCGCTGCACGACATCCGCATCGACGCCGCCGGGCTGATCGAGGAGAGCGGCCAGTCGCGCCGCCAGCTCGGCCCGTTCGACGAGGGCGCCCTGGAGCTGGCGCTCAAGCTGCGCGACGCCCGCGAGGACTGCTGCATCGAGGTGCTGGTGCTCGGCGGCAGCAACAACGACAACCTGCTGCGCAGCGTCGCCGCCTTCAAGCCCGACCGCCTGCGCCTGCTCGACCTGCAGCCGTGCCGGCCGTGGGACGCGCGCCTCAGCGCGGCGCAGATCGCCGGGCTGATCGCTGCGGAAGGCAGCCCCGACCTGCTGCTGATCGGCCGCGAGTTCGGCGACCTCGACGAGGGCAGCCTGCCGGTGCTGCTCGCCGCGCGCCTCGGCCTGCCGCTGTTCGCCCTGGCCCAGTACGCCGAATGGCAGGACGGCCGCGTGCGCCTGCTGCGCGAGCGCGGCATCCGCCAGCAGTGGCACAGCGTCGCCGGCCCGCTGCTGGCCACGGTGACCAACGACCGGCGCAACAAGCTGCGCCACCCGCTGATGAAGAACGTGATGCTGGCCAAGAAGATGACCTTCGACAGCGTCACCGCCAGTGCGGCAGCGGACAGCGACGTCCGCCTCGCCGACCTGGCCCCGGCCCGCGAAGTGCAGCGCGGCGGTCAGTGCCGGCTGCTGCACGGCGACGTGCCGAGCCAGGCCCGTGCGCTGGCCGGTTACCTGCGTGGCGAAGATGAGGAGAACGCGGCATGAGCGCGCAGCGCGAGATTCTGGCCCTGATCCCCCTGGCCTGGGGCGAGGACGCCCTCGACATGACCCTCGGCGCCGCCCAGCGGGTGGCCGCCGACGCCGGCCTCGGTTTCGCCGCGCTGCTGCTCGGCAACGCCGGCAACGAGGAAGGCGCCCGCCGCGCGGCCGCCGCCGGCGCCGCGCGCATCTGCCTGGCCGCGCATGGCGGGCTGGCTCTCGACGCCGAACCCGCCGCCCTGGCACTGGCCGGCGCCGACGCGGTGCGCCGTCAGCCCGCCGCCGCGCAGCGCCTGCTGCTGGTGCCGCCGGGCGCCGACGGCGAGGAGTTGGCCGCACACCTGGCGGCGGCGCTGGACGCCCAGCCCCTCGGCCGCTGCAGCGCGCTGCGCTGGACGGTGGAAGGGTTGCAGGCCGAACGCGCCACCTGGGGCGGCCGCCTGCGTCTGGGCGTGACCCAGGCCAGCGGCAACGCCGTCGCCTGCCTGCGCCTCGGCAAGGCCGAGCCGGCCGCTGGCGCCGAGCCGCCGTGCGAGCGCCTGGAGCTGGACACCGAGCTGCCCGCGCCGCTGGCGGTGGAGGAGAGCACCAGCGGCCAGCGCCTGCCGCCGGTGGAGAGCGCGCGCATCGTGGTTTCCGGCGGCCGCGGGGTCAACGAACAGGGCTTCGCCCTGCTCGAGGAACTGGCCGAACGCCTGTACGGCAGCCTCGGCGGCAGCCTGCCGGCGGTCGACGCCGGCATGGTCCCGGTGGTGCGCCAGGTCGGCGTCTCCGGCAAGTTCGTCAGTCCGGACATCTACCTCGCCGTCGGCATCTCCGGCACCCCGCAGCACCTCGCCGGCATCAGCCCGGACACCCGCATCGTCGCCATCAACAAGGACCCGGCGGCGGACATCTTCAAGGTCGCCAGCGTTGGTGTGGTGGGGGATTGGGAGCAGCTGTTGCCGGAGTTGTTGAGGGTGGTGGGGGAGGGAGGGGTGGTGTCCTGAGACTTGGGATGTTGGTGGGGATGCTGGGAGGCGTTTCCACCATACCTACTCTGGCCGTATGTCCGGAAATGACCCCCGCCCAGATATTCACGTTAACCTCACGGCACCATTATTCGCTGAGCATGTTCCGAAGTGCGGGGCCGGATCGGCTGCCGCTCGGTATTGCTAAGACCTCTGAATAAAGCGCAATGATAGCCGCGCAGAGTGAGGCGGGATCATCCTTATGGTTAGCCGGATTCGCCAAAACCTCAAGTGTCCACGGGTACTCCTGCACAACCCTCATAACTGCCGCTTCCAAATCGGACTGAATCTGGGGGGTGGATCCAGATTCTTGCGGATTCGTTCTGGCGCCTTTGATAACGGCCGCCAATGCATCAAAGTTTTCAATTAGCATGTCTTTAGGTAGTAGATGCTGAAAGTCTAGAGTGGATTTCGCGAGCTCCGGGTATGCAAAGTCAGTGCAGTATTGCGGGTTCAGTTTTGCAAGGTGTATCATCTGCGCGATCTGGGAGCGCCAGTATCGGATTAGCGCCTCGTTGGGTGCCTTCTTGAGGTACGTCGGAATCAATTCACCCAAGAATATAGAGCGGATTTCATTCTGAATTTCGATTTCTGCTCGTCCCTTCTGAATCCCGGCGACAAAAATGTTTCGCAGTCTTGCGTAGTTCGGTTGGTCATATTGAGCGAGTGCTGAAAAGGCCGGGTTAGTGAGCAAGCCCGACTCAATTTTTTGAGCATCTCTCCATTGAGTGACGCCAGATAGTCCGAAGTGCCGTGAGTCGACAACTGAATCGATAATCTTTGCTCTTAATAGTTCATCCTTGCTTGGGTACCACATATCCTTCGGCGAAGTGGACAGAGCATGATCGATAAAGCTGTTGGGCGCACCATGATCTTTTAACGTTCTCCGGAATTCGTCGTTAATTTCTTTAAGTGCTTCTCCGCTCAATTCGCCGAGTGACATGCTGTGAAAACCAAGTCGGCCACTTTCACCGAGATACCTTTCTCGGCCTGCAAGGAAGGCGAAAGAACAAGCACTGACGCAGTCGGCCGACGTGTATGTGATCAAACCTTTTTCTTTGATCGTTTTATAGAGCTGGTATGCCTCATTCATTCGGCCTCCTTGGCTATTTAAGTGAATTACCTGAATGGCTGGGGCTGCATCGAGGAACTTCTTGATAGCATCGGTAGTTCCGAATGGCATTCCGCCTGCTAACTCTAGCTCAGTGCCATCCCGAAGGAGGCGAATTGCATGTGGAGGTGTACTGTCTAGACCTGCAAGCAACTTGGCGCCCTCGGATATGAGGGGGACTCCCATGGTGGTGAAGTCAACCGCCGCGCGCAATAGTCCTAAAATTACCATCACTTTCGCAAGACTAGCCCAGATTGCTTTTCCACCCCTCTGACTATGCTTGTTGGCTGACCTCCATATTCCGACCAGTTGCCATAATGATAATGGGATGATGAATCCATAAAATGCCAAGATGACAGCGCCAGAAGTCCTTGGTCCGAGTTCTCGCAATCCGTTAATCGAACCAGTCGCTGCACTTATGGCGACCACGACAATAGTAAGCAAAGAACCGATGACCCAATACGAAAAGCCCAGAGAGTAGTCGCCTCTCCAATGCGTCACAAGGAAGTTGGTCTTTCGTGCTGACGGTCGGCGGGTATTGCTGGTTGATTCGGTTGCTCCTTTGACAGTTTCTCTCAAGTGCAGTAACCCTGCCGACGGAGACTCGACTTGCGACAGCTGGGTGCCACACTTATAGCAATAGCCAGCTTCGGTTGAATTGTCGGTGCCGCATTTTGCACAGAGCAATCTTCCTCTTATCTGCAACTCTAATTCTTGAATTGAGCCGTGTTGCTCAGCGGCGTCGGCTTGAATGGGCTGTGAGGCGGTCTTGTGCGTCAAGTGCTGTTTGATCGCCCACGCAACGGTTACTAAAAAGGCCAGAAGTCCGCCTGGATTAATTTGTTCTCCACCGCCAACGTACCCGGCGTATACAAAAAATGCTGCGACCAGTATTGACAGAACTCGTAGGGTGATCGAGGTTCCCGGTTTGCGTTTGGGCGAGCCTGCGAACTGAAGCAGAATGGAGGACGCAACCATGGGAATGATGAACCCAGCAGACCAAAATCCAAGTTGGCTCGCTGTCGTGTTCATGAGCGAAGTGTTGTACATACTCCCTCCATCTTTGTGCCTTTTCGTTGCGCGGAGTCGTAGGTGCAGCCGCCTAATTCTAAATAGACCCCAAGCGGGGTGATAGTGCCTTCGCGGGCTTGGCGGATAGCATTCCTTGTTCTCTCGCCCACCCTCTGACTAGACCGGGCATTGTGACAGCCTGGTAACTGCTGAAAGTGGGGCATGCGCCATGGACGGAAAGCCCAATCTGCTCAATCAGTTCCGGCAGTAGAAGGAAGCATAGCTACTCAATCCCCACCCCCTCCACCCCACATGCAACCCCACACTCGCCCCCGGCGCCGGTCGGCGCTGGGCGTCCAGGCTCGCCAGCAGGAACTTGATGCAGGCGCGGGTGCGTGGGGTGACGAAGCGGGACTTGGGGTGACGGTGAAGAAGGTGCGCCCGCACGCCTGCCAGCCGGCGAATAGTTCCACCAGCTTGCCGCTCTGGTCGAGCGGCCGGGAAGCATGCCCGGCTATGCCACTGCACTGCGACAATCCTCAATCACCTGTGTGATCTGCGCCACCGTATTGCGCCGGATCGGGTGTCCGCTCGCCCGCTGGCGGAAATGCCCGGCCTGTTCGAGGATGCGCTCGATGATCGCGTTGGCTTCGGCAGGCTCCACCCCGCCCTGGCTGGCGAGGGTGAGCAGGTGGGTGCGGGTGATGCGGCGCCCTTCGCCGCAGATGTCGGTCTGGTGTTCGCCGCCCGGTCCCTGGCTGAAGGTCAGGTCGTAGGCCGGGGCGAGGCGCCAGCGGCGGTCGCTGTCCAGCCGGTAGGCGAAGTTCTTCGCGTGGTCGTCGCGGTTGTGCAACACCACGTTGAATACCGCGTGGGCGAAGGCCTGTTCCACTTCGCGCTGGTCTCTGGTCATCAGGCGGGTAGCGCGCAGGAGGGTGGTGTAGTCCACCGAGGGCAGGCGGAAGTCGGTATGCAGCAGACCGGCCAGGCTGTGCACCGGCACACGCTGTTCGCCGGCGCGGTCGAAGCGGGCAATGCCGAAGCCGGCCAGCTTGGGCGACAGGTCGAAGTAGGTGGTGGCGGGCATGCGTAGCCCGCAGGCGCGCGCCAGTTCGGCGTACAGGTTCTCGATGGCGCACACCTCCTTGTGCTCGCCCTGGGCCTGGAACTTCACCAGCCAGGGTTCGCCGGGGGCGTCGGACAGGGTGCTGACCTGCTGCGCCTGCAGGTCATACTGCACCAGCGCCTTGGGGCGGGCGCCCTGGGGCGATCCGCCGGTGAGCACCAGCTCCATCAGCACGGCGGATTCCTCGCCGGCGAGCACCTGCTGCGATTCCTGCGCCAGCGCCAGCAGCTGCAGCTCGGCTTCCGGCAGCGGCGTGTCTGCGGCGGGGACGAAGCTCAGCGCCCCCAGAGCACGGTCGCCGATGAAGGCCAGACGGTCGAGTGGGCCGGGGCTGATGCCCTGCCTGCGGAACAGCCGATCCATCAGCAGCAGGCCCCAGCCATCGGGGAGGGCGTCGGCCACCAGTCCCGGCAGGCGGTGCTGGTAGGCCGGAAAGCCGCCGTATGCCTGCGCGCGCAGCTTGAGGTGGCGGGGCGACAGCTCCAGCTTCTGGGCCAGTGCCTCGGTGGAGTACTCGAACAGCAGGCTGGTGCCGTCGTCGGCCAGGGTGCCCAGCCGCCAGTGCTCGCCCCAGCCGCAGTAGTAGACGTCGAGCTTTTTCATGGGCGCTTTCTCCGCGGCGCCCGTACCCGCTGGGTCTGCCGGGCCTGTTCGGCCTGCTCCATCTGGGCGATGGATTGGCTGGGCAGCACGAACAGCGCTTGCAGCTCATCGGTCAGCCCGAGAGCCTGTACCACGCGCACCACGGTTTCCAGCGAGGAGGTGCCGTTGCCCTCCAGCTTCTTGATGGTGCCGGGAGCGACACCGGCCATACCGGCCAGCTCCTGCTGGGTCAGCGCCTGGGCCAGTCGCTGGAGGCGCAAGCGCTGCCCCAGTTCCTGCAGAATCTCGCTGCGGTCTGCGAATGAGAAGTCCACTATATTGACCCTTGGCAGGTGAATATCCGGTTAAAGGATATCATAGTGGCTCTAATCTCACCCCCGCCCCCGTCTCCCCACATGCAACCCCACACTCGCCCCCGGCGCCGGCCGGCGCTGGGCGTCCAGGCTCGCCAGCAGGAATTCGATGAAGGCGCGGGTGCGCGGGGCGACGAAGCGGGACTTGGGGGTGACGGTGAAGAAGGTGCGGCCGTAGGTCTGCCAGCCGGGGAACAGTTCCACCAGCTTGCCTTGGGAGAGCAGTCGGTTGACGAAGACGTCCAGCACGTAGATGAAGCCCTGGTCGGCCAGCGCGGCGTCGATCAGGGCGTCGGTGCTGTTGAAGTGCAGCTTGCCCACCGGCTGCAAGTCGTGGGCTTCCTGGCCGTGGGTGAACGACCACGCCGCCGGGGTGAAGCTGCCCTTGCGGAACAGGCCCAGGCACTGGGCCGGGTCGAGCTGGCTGGGGTGCTCCGGGGTGCCCAGGCGCTCCAGCAGCGCCGGCGTGGCGCAGGCGACGTAGTGGGCCTGGTACAGCGGGCGGGCGACCAGGTCGGCGTCGTTGACCGAGTCGATGCGGATGGCCATGTCGGTGCCGCTCTCGATCAGCCCCTCGGGGTGGTCGGTCAGGCGCAGGGCGATGCGCAGGTCCGGGTGGCGGGCGCCGAATTCGGCGAGCAGCGGCGCCATCACGTCCTTGCCGAAGGCGGCCGGCGACTCGATGCACAGCTGGCCCTGGACGCTGGCGGTCTGCTCCATCACCTCGGATTCGGCCTGCTCGACCTGGCGCAGCAGCTCGACGCAGTGCTTGAAGTAGCGCTCGCCGGCGTCTGTCAGGCGCAGGGTGCGGGTGTTGCGGCTGAGCAGGGTGACGCCCAGATGGGTCTCCAGGTTGCGCACGCTGGCGGTCACTGTGGCGTTGGCGATGTCCAGCGATTCGGCGGCGCGGTTGAAGCTGGCGCATTCCACCACGCGGGTGAACACCTGCATGGCCCAGAGTTTGTCGATCCGGCTCTTCATCTTTTTCTAATGCCCCATTAGTTCAGCCGGCCTCGAATCGAGACGCGCGGATTTCTATCGTAACAACCAGCTCAAGGAGGCACAAAATGACTGATCTTAATTTCGACCTGATTGTGGTTGGTTGCGGCGCCGCGGGGCTTTCCACCGCGGTATCGGCGGCGGAAAACGGTCTGCGCGTGGCGGTGCTGGAGCGGGCGAGGAAGGAGGAGCGCGGCGGGCAGACCCGCTTCACCGAGGCCTACTTCCGCATGAAGAGCCACGAGGAGGTGACCGACGACTTCGACGCCTTCCTGGCGGAAAACTCGGGCTTCTACCAGGACCCGGACTTCGTCGCCGAGAGCCTCAGCGAGCGCAGCGCCTGGTCGGTGCAGACCCGCGCGCTGGCGGCCATCGACGCCAACGTGATCGGCACCTTCGCCGCCGAGGTGCCGGGCACCGTGCAGTGGCTGAAGGACAACGGCGTGAAGTTCGACTTCCTGCCCACCCAGTTCCTCACCAGCACCCAGCCGCGCCTGCTGCCGGTGGGCGGCGGCGAGGCCATCGTCGAGGCGCTGGCGGCGCGTGCCGAGGCGCTCGGCGCCGAGTTCTTCTACGAGACCACGGCGCGCGGCCTGCTCACCGCCGGCTGCAACGAGGTGGTCGGCCTGCGCGCGTACTCGCCGGCACGCGGCGAGATCCGTTTCGGCGGCGCGGTGATGCTGGCCTGCGGCGGCTTCGAGGGCAACCTGGAGATGCTCAGCCGCTACGTCGGCCCGCGCGCCTCCTTCATGCGCCCGGTGTGCAAGGGCGGCTACTACAACCGCGGCGAGGGCATCCAGATGGCGCTGGAGATCGGCGCCGCCGCCGCCGGCGAGTACGGCAGCTACCACGCCGAGCCGGTCGACCCGCGCTCGGGCATCTCCGAGCCGTCGATCTTCATCTTTCCCTACGGCGTGCTGCTCAACAAGGAAGGCCTGCGCTTCACCGACGAGGCGCCGGGCACCGTGGACGCCTGGTACGAGCGCGTCACCCGCAAGATCTTCGCCCAGACCGATGGCATCGCCTGGGTGATCCTCGACCAGAAGGTCAAGGACATCCCCAACTACCGCCTGGGCATCCGTACCGACCAGCCGGCCATCGAGGGCGCGAGCCTGGCCGAACTGGCGACCAAGCTCGGCCTGCCGGTGGCGGCGGTGGAGCGCAGCGTGGCCGAGTACAACGCCGCCTGCCGCCCCGGCGAGTACCGCCCGCTGCAGCTCGACGGCCTGGCCACCGAGGGCCTGCATCCGCCGAAGAGCAACTGGGCGCTGCCGCTCGACAAGGGCCCGTACCTGGCGTACCCGATCATCTCGGCCAACGTGTTCACCTTCGGCGGCCTGAAGACCGACGAGCAGGCGCGGGTGATCAATGTCGACGGCGAGCCGATCCGCAACCTGTACGCCGCCGGGGAAACCGCCGGCATGTACTTCGGCAACTACTGCGGCGGCACCTCGGTGCTGCGCGGCCTGGTGTTCGGCCGCATCGCCGGCCACACCGCTGCGGAGCGCCGCTGAGATGGCCGTGGCAGTGGTGACCGGCGCCGGCGGCGCCATCGGCAGCGCGGTGTGCCGGCTGCTGGCGGCGCAGGGCTACCGGGTGGCGGCGCTCGACCTCAGCGAGCCGGCGACGCTGCCGGCCGGCACCTGGTTCCGCGCCTGCGACGTGTCCGCGCGCGCCGCCGTGGCGGCGGCGGTGGAGGAGGTCGAGCGCGAGCTGGGCGAGATCGACGCGCTGGTCAACGTGGCCGGGGTGGTCTCCAGGGGCAGCGCGCTGGATCTGGACGAGGCCGAGCTGCAGCGGGTGCTGCGCATCAACGTGCAGGGCACGCTGATCCCGTGCCAGCTGGTCGGCCGGCGCATGGCCGACCGTTGCCGCGGCGCCATCGTCAACATCGGCTCGGTGGTCGGCAAGAACGGCGGCAATGCCCGCCCGTGGCTGGACCCGGCCGAGCAGGCCAGCGCCGGCAACGTGGCCTACGGCATGTCCAAGGCGGCGGTGCACAGCCTGACCCAGTTCCTCGCCAAGGAGCTGGCCAGCCGCGGCGTGCGGGTCAACGCCGTGGCGCCCGGCCCGATCGCCACCGACATGACCACCACCTTCCCCGAGACCCTGCGCGCGCTGATCCCGCTCGGGCGCATGGGCCGCGCCGAGGAGGTCGCCGAGGCGGTGGCCTTCCTGCTCTCCGACAAGGCCGGCTTCATCAGCGGCGAAATCCTCGACATCAACGGCGCCCTGTGGTGCGACTGATTCAACCCAGCAGAGACTTGAAACAATGAAGAGCATCTATCTGGTTCTGGACATGCAGAACGACCTGATCCACGAAGACGGCGCCAGCGGCAAGTCGCCGCTGGGCGAGCAGGTGCGCTCGCGCGAGATCATTGCGCGCACCGCCGCGGCCATCGAGAAGGCGCGCGGCAAGGGCATCCCGGTGGCCTTCGTGCGCGTGGCGTTCTCCGACGATCACCGCGAGGCCAACCCGAACTCGCAGGTGTTCGGCCCGATCGCCAGGAACGGCATCCTCAAGATGAACGCCTGGGGTGGCCAGGTGCACGCGGCGCTGGCGCCGCAGGCCGGCGAGTGGGACATCGTCAAGCACCGCGTCTCGCCGTTCTACCAGACCCGGCTGGAGCTGCTGCTCAAGCGCGAGGGCATCGAGCGCATCTACTGCAGCGGGGTGAGCACCCAGGCGGTGGTCCAGGCCACCGTGCGCGACGCCCACGACCGTGACTTCGACGTGGTGCTGCTGGAGGACTGCTGCGCCTCGCCGTCGGCCGAGGAGCACGCCAACTCGGTGGCCAGCATCGCGCGCTTCTGCACGGCGGCCAATTCCGAGACGGCCTTCGGCTGAGGGGAGCAACCCGTGCGCTGGCGCTCATGCAGGGTGGGCGCCATCGGCTATCTTGAAGTCGTCAACGCCGAGCAGCACGGCGTTATTGCAACCCCGGATCGGGCGCCAGCCCGATCCCCCTGCCAGGAATCAGCGCATGTCCCTCTCCATGTACCAAGCTTCCATCCCGATGCTCCTCCGTGGCCTGGATAATCTGGCGGCCATCCTCGCCAAGGCTGCCGCCCATGCCGCCGCGCGGAAAATCGCCCCGGAAGTCTTCCTTAACGCCCGGCTCGCTCCCGACATGCTGCCGCTGGTGCGTCAGGTGCAGATCGTCTCCGACACGGCCAAGGGCTGTGCCGCGCGTCTGGCCGGTATCGAGGTGCCGAGCTATGCCGATACCGAAACCAGCTTTGCCGAGTTGCAGGAACGCCTCGCCAAGACCGTGGCCTTCCTGAAGAGCGTGGCGCCGGAGCAGGTCGACGGCAGCGAGGAGCGCGCCATCGTGCTCAAGGCCCACGACCAGGAAATCCACTTCACCGGGCGAACCTATCTGCTGGGCTTCGTCCTGCCCAACTTCTATTTCCACCTGACCACCGCTTACGCCATCTTGCGCCACAACGGTGTCGAGCTCGGCAAGAAGGACTATCTGGGCGAGGCTTGACGCTCGGCAGGGCCGGGATGGCTCGCGGATCGCCGCGGGCTGTCCGCAGGCTTGCAGGGCGATCCCGCTGCCGCTAGCGGCCACGGGTGCCTTTCTTCCGGGGCCGATGGCAACGCCGCAAGCCTGAGGCGCCGAGCTTTCAGGACTCCCCGCTCGGCGCCATCTTCTTCAGCCGGTAGTCGAGTTGGGCGCGGGTCATGCCGAGCAGGGTGGCGGCCTTGGACACGTTGCCCTCGCACTGCTCCATGGCGACCTCGATGTACACCTCCTCGATATCCGGCAGCTTGACCGGCCCGCGCTGCAGGGTGCGCTTGGCCAGATTGAGCAGTTGCTCGTGGCTGGCGTTTTCCTGCTGGGCGAGGCCGACCCCGGACGGCTCGCTTTCCGGCAGGCGGATGCCGATGGCCGGACCGGCCTCCCAGCTGACCGTGCCAACGCGCTCGCGCTGTCCGCTCTGGTTGAGGCCGGAGAGGTGGCGCAGGTCGATGGCGTCGTCGTCATCGGCGAGGATCACCGCGCGTTCGATGACGTTCTCGAACTCGCGGATATTGCCCGGCCAGTGATGGTCGAGAAGCGCCTGCAGCGCCCGCGGGGTGATGCCGGCCAGCCGCCGGCCGTGCAGCGCCGACAGCTTGGTGACGCACACGTCCAGCAGCAGCGGCAGGTCGTCCTTGCGCTCGCGCAGCGGGGCGATGGTCACCGGGAACACGTTGAGCCGGTAGAACAGGTCGCTGCGAAAGCGTCCCTCCTTGACCGCCACGGTCAGATCCTCGTTGGTCGCGGCGATCACCCGCACGTCCACCTTGATGGTCTTGTTGCTGCCCAGGCGCTCCAGCTCGCCGCTCTGCAGCACCCGCAGCAGCTTGCTCTGCGCGGTCATGCTGAGGGTGCCGATCTCGTCGAGGAAGATGGTGCCGCCATCGGCGTATTCGAAGCGCCCGGCGCGCGGTTCGGTGGCGCCGGAGTAGGCGCCGCGCTGCACGCCGAACAGCTCGGACTCGATCAGCGCCTCGGGGATGGCCGCGCAGTTGATCTCCACGAAGGGGCCGTTCACGCGCCGGCTGTTGGCATGCACCTCGTGGGCGAACATGGTCTTGCCCACGCCGCTCTCGCCGAGCAGCAGAACGGTGGCGTTGGTGGTGGCCACCCGCAGGATCTTGTGCAGCGCCGAATGATAGGCCGCCGAGCTGCCCACCGGGCGATCCAGCTCGACCAGGCTGCTGCGCGGCTGGGTCAGGCCGAAGGGCGCGGCGACCAGGCTGGGCGCCGCGGGTTTCTCGGAGGGTTGGGGTGCCGGCGCGCCGCGGCGATGGTCGGCGGCGCGCGGCTGGAAGTACTTGAGGTCTGCCTCGGCGTCGTCCCATTCCTCCACCGGCCGCGCCACGGCCCGACAGACCTCGTCGCCGCAGGCCCCGCACTCGGTCTCGCGCACCAGGATGCGCTTGCCCATCAGGCGGGTCAGGAAGCCCGAGCTGTAGCCCACTTCCATCCAGCAGACCGGATCGCTGCTGGTGCCGTTGCTGGCCACGTGCAGGTCGCTCTCCACCGAGTGCTTCCAGAGGAACTCGCCGTACAGGTAGCCCTTGCTCTGGTCGAATTCGATGCATATCGGGGTGACCTCGACCATGCCGGCCAGGGCGTGCAGCTGCGCACCGGCGGCGAGGATGTCGAGCTGGGTGCCGCTGGTGCGGGTCTTGATGGCCAGGTCGGCATCGCGCAGGCCGGTGAGATAGCCGATGCGGGTGAACACGCCGCGGGTGAACTCGACCCCCATGGAGTCGATCAGCTCCTGGCGCAGGGCGCCGACGGCTTCGGCTTGCAGCAGGAGCATGCGTTTCTCGCCGAGCCAGATCATCCCTTCCTGGGGGTTGAAGAACAGGTGCTCGGTGAGGTCCTGCATGTCGGGGAAACGCAGGTCGGTGATGATGCCACGCGAGTCGCTGCGCCTTCCCTTGCGTGCGCCTGCGCCGTCTTCGCTCGTGGTCGTGCTCATGTATGTGCCTGTGCTGCTTGTAGTTATCCGCAATTCGCTGCCGAGATTGGTCGCCAGCATCTCCTGTTCGGGAGGCTCCGGACAAGCGTCGTCGACGATTTCACATTTTTCGTTCCGAATTTTCGGTGCCTGCGGAAAATTCGCAAGGGCTGTCCGCCGCAAGGGGCTGCGCAATGCGCCCAGAAATCTCTTTAGCCAAATCCTATCTCGTTGAAAACAAACGGATTCTCAGGATTTGTCGGCGCCTTTTCAGGTGCTGGCACGGGCGTTGCTCTATCTAGGGAAAGCGCCGGCAGCTCTCTCGGCGCAACAGGCCGGGGCGGTGGGCAAGGGTCTCCGGAACAATAAAAACAACAGAGGAACGTGAAGTGGCAGAGATCAACTCACTGGGTTATGTCGGCCTGGGTGTCAGCGATCTGGATCAGTGGCAGTGGTTCGCCACCGAGATCCTCGGTCTGCAGGTTGGCCAGCGCGACGCGCAGGGCATGAGCCTGCGCATGGACGAGCACCAGCAGCGCATCTTCCTGGAAGAGAACAGCATCGACGACCTGCTGGTCGCCGGCTGGGAGCTGAAGACCGAGCGGGCCCTCGAGGAGTATGTGGCCGAGCTGCGCGACAAGGGCGTCGAGGTCACCGCCGTACCGCCGCAGACCCTGCAGCGGCGCAAGGTGGAAAAGGCCTACGCCTGCCAGGACCCCAACGGTTTCACCCATGAGTTCTTCTTCGGCCCGCACGTGGCCAGGCTGCAGGACCCGTTCCGCTCCACTGTGCTGAAAAGCCGCTTCGTCTGCGGCGAGCTGGGCGTCGGTCACATCCTGCCGTTCGCCAAGGCCGGCAAGGGCGAGCAGACCGTGAGCTTCTACAAGGACGTGCTCAAGCTGCGGGTCAGCGACTACATCCGTGAGGAGGTCATGCCCGGCGTGCTGGTGGATGCGACCTTCTTCCACTCCGCCAGCGGCCGCCACCACTCGATCGCCACCGCCGAAAACCCGATGGCCACCAAGACCCTCAACCACCTGATGTTGCAGGTGGAAGACCTCGACGACGTCGGCCTGGCCTATGACCGCACGGTGAAGGCCGGCATTCCGGTGGCCCTGGAGCTGGGTCATCACCCGAACGACCGCATGTTCTCCTTCTACGCGCGCACGCCGTCGGGCTTCAACTTCGAAATGGGCTGGGGCGGCGTGGTGATCGACGACGCCGACTGGGAAGTGCGCAGCTACTCCCAGCTCAGCGACTGGGGCCACAAGCGCAACGTGATTGCCTGACCGAACAAGCGGAGAACCGAACATGAGCATCTGGCTGGACTTTCTGGGCGCCGAGATCCGCTACGTCGATCTGCCCACCTATGGCCGCACCCGCATCGCCGAAGCCGGCCACGGCAAGGCCGAAACGCTGATCCTGATGCACGGCATCGGCGGTCACCTGGAGGCCTACGCCAAGAACGTGGTGGCTCTCGGTGAGCACTATCACGTGATTGCCTTCGACTACGTCGGCCACGGCCTGTCGGCGAAGAAAACCGACATCGAGTACTCGATTGCCGACTACGTCGAGCAGCTACGCGAGCTGATGGATGCGCTGGACATCCCGCAGGCGCACATCTCCGGCGAGTCGCTGGGCGGGGTGGTCACCGGCGACTTCGCGGTGCGCTATCCGCAGCGCATCAAGCGTGCGGTGCTCAACACCACCGGCGGCATTCCGGTGGTCAGCGACAAGGGCCGCGCCGACCTCAAGTACCTGGCCGAACTGTCGGCCCGCAGCTTCGGTCAGGCGCCGACCTTCGAGAGCATCCGCGAGCGCATGCAGTGGCTGCTCTACGAGGGCAACTGGCACCTGCTGACCGACGAGCTGATCCAGTCGCGGCTGACCTTCTACTCCTCGGCGGGCTACCAGCAGTGCGCGCCGCTGATCTACGCGCGCCTGAAGAAGGTCAAGGACGGTGGCAAGCCGGACATGATCGAGCTGGAAAAGGTGCAATGCGAAACCCTGCTGCTGTGGACCACCCACAACCCGATCCACGACGTCGCCGCCGCCGAGGCCGCCCTGCCGCGCCTGCCCAAGGGCCAGTTGTACGTGATGCAGACCGAGGCCGGGCACTGGCCGCAATACGAGGATCCGCAGGAGTTCAACCGGGTGATGTTGCAGTTCCTGGCCAGCGGAAAGCTGTGACGCCCGCCGAACAGGACAGACCTGCCGTTTCGATCCGGATTCCCGATCCGGCTAGCCAATAAAAATAATTGCGAGATACCAACATGAGCCAAGTCCTGAAGAAGTCCGAAGTCATGGCCTGCCAGCAGATTCCCAGCGAGGCCGAACTGCTGCAGCGCGCCCGCGACCTGATCCCGATGCTGCTGGAAAAGGCCACGTCGGTGGAAAAGAACCGCATGGTCTCGAAGGAAACCATCCAGGCGTTCGTCGATGCCGGGTTCTTCAAGATCCTCCAGCCGGCCCGCTTCGGCGGCTGGGAAATGAACCCCAGCGTGTTCTACAAGGTGCTGATGGAACTGGGCCGCGGCTGCTGCAGCAGCGCCTGGAACATGATGATCCTCGGCATCCACCAGTGGGAATTCGGCAGCATGCCCGAGCAGGCCTGCCTGGACGTGTGGGGCGCTGACGACCGCACCATCATCGCCTCGTCCTACCCGCCCTTCGGCAAGGTCGAGGAAGTCGAGGGTGGCTACCGCATCAGCGGCACCTGGAAGACCTCCAGCGGCTGTGACCACGGCCAGTGGGCCTTCCTCGGCGGCCTGCGCAAGGACGCCGACGGCAAGGTGATCGACCGCCTGTCGATGCTGGTGTCGGCCGACGACTACGAGATCATCGACGACTGGCACACCTTCGGCCTGGCCGGCACCGGCAGCAAGAGCCTGCTGGTCAAGGATGCCTTCGTGCCCTATCACCGCGCGCACAGCCTGATCAAGTACGAGTACAGCGAGCGCGGCAACCACTACCTGTACCCGTTCAACCAGGTGTTCTTCGGCGCGGTGTCCTCGCTGATCGTCGGCATGGCCCAGGGCGGCGTCGACGAGTACATCCGCCAGATGAGCGTGCGCACCAACACCACCGACGGCAACAGCGCGGCGCTCAGCCCCTACGTCAAGGACCGCCTGGGCAATGCCGTGGTGCGTGTGCGCACCGCCCGCGCCCGCCTGCTGCAGATGATGGCCGAGAGCACCGAGATCGTGGAGCGCCGCGAACTGGTACCGACCTTCGAGCGCGTCCACTACATGCTCGACATCGCCCGCGTCGGCCGCGAGTGCGAGGAAGCGGTGATGCTGCTGTTCAAGGCCACTTCGGCGCGCGGTATCTACTTGGACAACCCGCTGCAACGCATCCTGCGCGACGTCATCGCCGCCGCCAACCACATCACCCAGAACGCCGACGACACCGCCGGCATGCTCGGTGCCTACCTGCTCGGCCAGCAGTTGCCGCCGATGATCTTCGGCCTCGAGCCGGTATCGATCAACGACTGAGCTGTTCGGGGGAACTTGTGTAATCGGATGTATGCCACTGCCGGCAGCCTGGCTCCGGCAGTCACCCCATAACAATAAAAGACGGGTTACCGTCATTCGAGGTGTTCAAATGGCTAATAAAAGACAGTTCACTGTCGGCTCTGCCTGCGTGGTTGAAAAAGCTTTCAAACTTTCTGCCCTGAGCGTCGCAATCCTGTTGCTGCCCAATATGCCGGCGCAGGCCTTCCAGTTCGAGACTGGCAACGATTGGGAAGTGCGCTGGGACAACACCGTTAAATACAGCAATGCCTGGCGGGTTAAGGACCAGCACGACAAGCTGGTCGCCGACCCGAACCTGGACGATGGCGACCGCAACTTCGATCAGGGGATCATTTCCAATCGCGTCGACCTGCTCTCCGAGCTGGATGTCTCGCGCAACGGCGCCGGTTTCCGCGTCAGCGGCGCGGCCTGGTACGACGATGTCTACAACAAGGACAACGACAACGACTCCCCGGATACCGCCAACGCCTTCAGCGTCGACCACGACGAGTTCACCGACGACACCCGCGACCTGCACGGCCGCGACGCCGAGTTCCTCGACGCCTTCGTCTACAGCGACTTCAACCTGGGCGAGGAGATGTGGGGCGTGGCCCGGCTCGGCCAGCATGCCCTGCTGTACGGCGAGAGCCTGTTCTTCGGCAACAACGGCATCGCCGCCGCCCAGCAGCCGATCGACGTGGTCAAGGCGATCTCGGTGCCCAACTCGCAGTTCAAGGAGCTCGGCCTGCCGGTCAAGCAGTTCTCCACCCAGCTGCAGCTGACTCCCAACTTCTCGGTGGGCGCCTACTACCAGTTCGAGTGGGAGAGCAACCGTCTGCCGGGTGCCGGCAGCTACTTCAGCCCGGCCGACCTGCTCGACGAGGGCGGCGAGCGCATCATCCTCGCCACGGCGCCGGGCGTCGGGCCGGTAGCTTCCTTCTACCGCGGCAAGGATATCGAGGCGCGCGACTCGGGGCAGGGCGGCATCCAGCTGCGCTACCGCTCCGATGAGCTGGATACCGACTTCGGCCTGTATGCCGTGCGCTACCACGACAAGAACTTCCAGGTGCAGGTGCGCCCGGGGGCCAACGTCGGTGCGGGCCAGCCGGGGGACAAGCAGGGCGAGTACATGCTGGTGTTCCCGGAGGACATCACCGCCTTCGGCTTCAGTGCCAACCGCGGCATCGGCAACGCCAACGTCGGCTTCGAGGCCTCGATCCGCCACGACGCCCCGCTGGTCAGCCTGACCGTGGCCGACCTCAGCGCGGTCGCGCCGGTGCCGGTCGGCGACAACGACCACAACCCGCTGTATGCCGTGGGCAAGACCGCCCATGCGCAGATCAACATGATCAACGTGCTGCCCACCGGCACCTTCTGGGACTCGGCGGTCATCCTTGCCGAGCTGGCATGGAACCGCACGCTGAGCGTGGACAAGAACCGCGACATGCTCGACCCCAACGCCACCCGCGACGCCACCGCCATGCGCGTGGTGTTCACCCCGACCTACTTCCAGGTGCTCGACGGCCTCGACCTGTCGGTACCGATGGGCTTCGGCTACGGCATCGACGGCCGCTCCTCGGCGGTCGGCGGCTTCAGCCAGTCCAAGGGCGGCAACTACAACATCGGCATCGCCGGTGACTACCTGAAGTCGATCAACTTCAGCCTGGCCTACAACGGCTTCTTCGGCCCCTCGGCGCCGATCAACATCGGCGGCATCAAGACCTACGAACAGACCAACGCCGACCGCGACTTCATTGCCTTCAGCGTTTCGCACACTTTCTGAGGTGTTGACCATGTACAACAACAAGAAAACCCGTTTCCTGACTTGCGTATCCCTGCTGACCCTGTGCATCGGCGCCGCCCATGCGGCGGTCAGCCCGCAGCAGGCCGCCGCCCTGAAGGACAAGCTGACCCCGCTGGGCGCCGAGCGCGCCGCCAATGCCGACGGCAGCATTCCGGCCTGGGACGGCGGTTTCACCCAGGTGCCGGCCGGTTACCAGCCTGGCCAGCGCAACGTCGATCCGTTCGCGGCCGACAAGCCGCTGTTCACCATCACCGCGGCCAACCTGGATCAGTACAAGGACAAGCTGGCCGAGGGGGTGATCCAGCTGTTCAAGCAAAATCCGGACACCTTCCGCATCGACGTCTATCCGACCCGCCGCACCGCCGCGGCGCCGCAGTGGATCTACGACAACACCTTCAAGAACGCCACCAACGCGACCCTGGAGAACGACGGCCTGACCGTGAAGGGCGCCTACGGCGGCGTGCCGTTCCCGATTCCCCAGTCGGGTCTGGAAGTGCACTGGAACCACATGACCCTGTGGCGTGGCGAGTCCACCCACACCAAGTACAAGGTGTGGACCACCACCGCCGATGGCAAGCAGGTGCTGGCCACCGCGGCCCAGGACGAAGGGCAGTATCCCTACTACTACAAGGAAGGTTCGGCCGAGACCTCGCCCAACCCCAACTACATGCTGGCCATCCAGGCGACCTACGCCCCGGCCTTCCGCGCCGGTGAGGCGCTGATGGTGCACAACGTCCTCGACCACGTGAAGGGCCGCACCCTGTGGCAGTACCTGGCCGGCCAGCGTCGCGTGCGCCGCGCGCCGAGCATCAACTTCGACACGCCGAACGTGGTGGCCTCCGGGGTCAACTTCGTCGACGAGACCTTCGGTGGAGGCGGCTCGCCGGAACGCTACGACTGGAAGCTGCTCGGCAAGCGGGAAATGATCATTCCCTACAACAACAACAAGCTGCTGGCCAACGCCGACCAGGCAGTGATGGGCCAGCGCCACGCCAAGCCGGAGATGATGCGCTGGGAGCTGCACCGTGTCTGGGAAGTGGAGGCCACCTTGAAGCCCGGCAAGCGCCACGCCGTGCCCAAGCGCAAGTACTACTACGACGAGGACAACTGGGGTACCGCGATCCTCGATGGCTGGGACGCCGAAGGCACCCTGTGGCGCACCGCGCTGACCACGCCGTTCGCCGCGCCGGACATCCCGGCCACGGTGAACTACTGCACCGGCTTCTTCCACGACCACCGCACGCAGGCCTGGGTCTACAACTGCGCCCTGGGCGACTCAGGCAAGGACCAGTACGCCATGGCCGAGCGCCGCCGCGAGAGCTACTTCTCGCCGGAGTCGCTGACCAACCAGAGCGCGCGTTAAGCCCTGCGCGGCAGACAGCGGCCTGCACCGGTTCCCGGGGCGGGCCGCTGCTCCGGTAGCAGGTGCAGGTGGCAGGTGGCAGGTGGTAGCAGAGGTTCGAAGCATGAAAAAAACAATAATTGCCTTGTGTGTATGTCTGGCCGGCATGGGTGGCGCTAGCGCCCATGCCGTCGAGGCGGCGGCCAATCAAGCGCCGAGCAGGAAGGTGGCGGATACCCTGGAGCAAAAGGCGCTGCCTTCTGCGCTGGCCGCCCAGTCCATGCTGAGCGCCATCGCCAGGGCCGGTGAGCGCCTGGTGGCGGTGGGTGTGCGCGGCCATGTGGTGTATTCCGACGATCAGGGGCAGAGCTGGCAGCAGGCCAGCGTGCCGGTGACCGTGACCCTGACCGGGGTGTGCTTCGCCGATGCGCAGACCGGCTGGGCGGTCGGTCATCGCGGCGTGATCCTCAAGACCGTGGATGGCGGGCAGAACTGGAGCAAGCAGCTGGACGGCCGGCAGGCCGCCGCGAGGATCCTCCTGGCGCGCGAACTGCAGGACCCGGAGCAATCGGCTGACGCCCGGCGCCTGCAGATGGAGGGCGCCGACAAGCCGTTCCTCGATATCCAGTGCGTCGATCGCCAGCACGTCGTGGTCGTGGGCGCCTATGGCTTCGGCTTTACCACCCGTGACGGCGGCACCGACTGGACGCCCTCGCTGGCGCTGCTCGACGGCAGCGAACAGCGCCATGTCAACGTCGCCCGCCCGCTGCACGGCAAGCTCTACCTGGCCGGCGAGCTGGGCATGCTGCTGCGCATGGATGCCGACTTGCGCCAGCTGGAGCCGCTCGGCGAGCCCTATGCCGGCAGCTTCTTCGGCCTGGTGGTGAGCGGCAAGGGCAGCCTGCTGGCCTTCGGCCTGCGCGGCAACCTGTTCCGCTCCACGGATGCCGGGGCGAGCTGGCAGCAGGTCGAGCTGGCCACCAGCAAGAGCCTGACCACCGGGATCAACCTGGCCGATGGCGCCATCCTGCTGGTCGACGAGTCCGGCACCGGCTGGCTCAGCCGCGACGACGGCCTGCGTTTCAGGCCGGTCAAGCCCACCCGGCAATTCCCCTTCGCCGGCCTGCAGGCCACCGCCCAGGGCGGCGGCGTCGCCGTCGGTGTGAACGGGGTTGCCTTCTTCGAGCCGGACGCCCTGCGCTGAGTCGCTGGATACACGAGGTCAACAACATGGGTATCGGTACATCTTCCGATGGCTTCGAGGCCATCGCATCCCTCGCGGATTTCGACAAGTACTCGGGCAACCGCCTCGAGCGCCTGCTGTTCAACCACCGCTTCGTGGTGATCAGCGTCTGCCTGCTGCTGACCCTGGTGTTCGCCCTGGCGGCGACCAACCTGCGGCTCAATGCCAGCTTCCTGAAGACCATTCCGGCCAATCACCCGTTCGTGCTCAATTTCCTGAGCCATGGCGACGACCTCAAGGGCTCGGCCAACTCGCTGCGCATTGCCGTAGCCAGCCGTGGCGAGCAGGACATCTTCACCGCCGAGTACATGGAGACCCTGCGCCAGATCAACGACGACCTGTACCTGGTGCCGGGCGTCGACCGCGCCTTCATGAAGTCGCTGTGGACGCCGCTGACCCGCTGGCAGGGCGTGACCGAGGAGGGCTTCGACGGTGGCCCGGTGGTGCCGGACGGCTTCGACGGCAGCCCGGCCAGCCTCGAGACGCTGCGCGCCAACGTCGAGCGCTCCGGCGAGATCGGCCAGCTGGTGGCGCGCGACCTGCGCTCCAGCATCGTGCTCATCCCGCTGCTGGACATCGACCCGAAGACCGGTGAGGCGCTGGACTACAAGACCCTGTCCGATGCCCTCGAGCAGATCCGCGAGCGCTACCAGGCCAAGGGCGTGGACATCCACATCATCGGCTTCGCCAAGGTGATGGGCGACCTGATCGCCGGCCTGCAGGCGGTGCTGGGCTTCTTTGCCGTGGCGGTGCTGATCACCTCGGCGATCCTCTACTACTTCACCCGCTGCTGGCGCAGCACCCTGGTGGTGCAGGGCTGCACCCTGATCGGGGTGACCTGGCTGCTCGGCTGCCTGCCGCTGCTGGGCTACGAGCTCAACCCGTACTCGATCCTGGTGCCGTTCCTGGTCTACGCCATCGGCGTCAGCCACGGCGCGCAGAAGATGAACGGCATCATGCAGGACGTCGGCCGCGGCACCCACAAGCTGATCGCCGCGCGCTACACCTTCCGCCGCCTGTTCGCGGCCGGCATCACCGCGCTGCTGGCCGACGTGGTCGGCTTCGCCGTGCTGACCATCGTCGACGTGCCGGTGATCCAGGAGCTGGCGATCATCGCCAGCGTCGGCGTCGGCATTCTGGTGTTCACCAACCTGGCGCTGCTGCCGATCATGCTGTCGTTCACCGGCGTCTCGGCGCAGGCCGCCGCGCGCAGCCTGAAGAGCGAGGCCGGCGCGGAGCAGGGTGGTGCCAGGCATCCGCTGGTGCAGTGGCTCGACCGCTTCACCGCGCCGCGGGCGGCCACCGTCGCCATCGTCGTCGCCCTCGGTGTCGGCCTGTTCGCGGTGCTGGTGGGCAAGGAGCTGAAGGTCGGCGACCTCGATCCGGGTGCTCCCGAGCTGCGCGCCGACTCGCGCTACAACCAGGACAACCAGTTCGTCATCGGCCACTACCAGGCCAGCAGCGACGTGTTCGTGGTCATGGTGGAAACCCCGGCCGGCCAGTGCGTCGACTACGACACCCTGCGCAAGGTCGAGGAGCTGGAGTGGCGGCTGCGCCAGCTGCCGGGCGTCGAGGGCACCAGCTCGATCGCCGGGCTGGCGCGCAAGATCAACGTCGGCATGAACGAGGGCAACCTCAAGTGGAACGAGCTGCCGCCCAACCAGGCGATGATCAACGCCGCCGCCATCCGCTCGCCGCGCGAACTGTTCAATGCCACCTGCGACCTGCTCTCGGTGTACGCCTACCTCAAGGATCACAAGGCCGACACCCTGGACGGGGTAGTCGACGTCACCCAGCGCTTCGCCGCCGAGTACAACGACGCCGACGCGCGCTTCCTGCTCGCCGCGGGCAACGCCGGGATCGAGAGCGCCACCAACATCGTGGTCAAGCAGGCCAACGGCCAGATGCTGCTGGGCGTGTACCTGGCGGTCACCCTGCTGTGCTTCATCGCCTTCCGCTCCTGGCGCGCGGTGGTCTGCGCCATCCTGCCGCTGATCCTCACCTCGCTGCTCGCCGAGGCGCTGATGGTCAAGCTGGACATGGGCCTCAAGGTGGCGACCCTGCCGGTGGTGGCGCTGGGCGTCGGCATCGGCGTGGACTACGCGCTGTACATCCTCAGCGTCACCCTGTTCTGGCTCAAGCGCGGCGCCACGCTGTCGCAGGCCTACTACCAGGCGCTGATGTTCACCGGGCGGGTGGTGGTGTTCACCGGCCTGACCCTGTCGCTGGGCGTGGTCACCTGGATCTTCTCGCCGATCAAGTTCCAGGCCGACATGGGCGTGCTGCTGACCTTCATGTTCCTCTGCAACATGCTGGTGGCCCTGGTGCTGGTGCCGGCGCTGGCCTGCTTCATGCTCAAGCCGCAGCAGGCGCCGGCTGGCGCCCGCGCTGCCGGGGAGGTGCTGGCATGAACCTGCATCCCAACCCCGGCGCCGAAGCGCTGCGCCTCAGCGATCCGCTGAGCCTGCCGGTGGCCCACCAGTCCATCGCCGCCGCCCTGCGCCATGCCCAGGAGCGCGGCCTGCGGGTCAGCGTCGCCGTGGTGGATGCCGGCGGCCACCTGCTGGCCTTCTCCCGGCTGCCCCAGGCGCCGCTGCACACCATCGACATCGCCCAGGACAAGGCGATGACCGCGGTGTCGTTCTCCATGCCGACCGGCGCGCTGGGCGAGCTGATGAGCTGCGCGCCCGAGCACGTGCGCACCTGCCTGCTGCTGAGGCCGCGCATGGTGCCGATGGGCGGCGCCTTTCCGCTGCTGGTCGACGGCCGGCTGGTCGGCGCCATCGGTGTGTCCGGTGCCAGCGAGGAGCAGGACACCGAGTGCGCCGCTGCCGGCTGTCACGCCATCACATGAACCTGAACTGTCTCAACCCATTCCGCAGTTTCCCCGTACCGGAGAACCACACCGTGAATAGCACTTCCATCGACATCCCGGCATTGGGCGACGAACTGTTCAACGCCCTGCGCAGCGGCGAGGTGGTGGCGCCGCTGACCGAGCGCTTTCCGCAACTGGGCATCGAGGATGCCTACGCCATCCAGCAGCGCCTGATCGCCCGGCGCCTGGAGCAGGGCGAGCGCATCGTCGGCAAGAAGATCGGCGTCACCAGCCAGGCGGTTATGGACATGCTCAAGGTCGACCAGCCGGACTTCGGCCAGCTCACCGACCGCATGATCGTCGACCAAGGCACCAGCGTGCCGATGGCCTCGCTGATCCAGCCCAAGGCCGAGGGCGAGATCGCCTTCGTGCTCAAGCACGACCTGGCTGGGCCGGGCGTCACCGTGGCCGACGTGCTGCGCGCCACCGAGGGGGTGATGGCCTGCTTCGAGATCGTCGACTCGCGCATCCAGGACTGGAAGATCCGCATCCAGGACACCGTGGCGGACAACGCCTCGTGCGGCGTGTTCGTCCTCGGTGACCGCCTGGTCGACCCGCGCCAGCTGGACCTGTTCACCACCGGCATGGTGCTGGAGAAGAACGGCCGCATCGTCGGCACCGGCGCCGGCGCGGCGACCATGGGCTCGCCGGTGATCGCCGTGGCCTGGCTGGCCAACACCCTGGGTCGCCTCGGCATGAGCCTCAAGGCCGGCGAAGTGATCCTCTCCGGCGCGCTGTCGGCCATGGTGCCGGTGGTGGCCGGCGACCAGTTGCGCATGACCCTGGCCGGCATCGGCAGCTGCTCGATCCGCTTCGACTGAGCGATATCTACCAAGGAATTCCCATGAACGACAAGAAACTCAAAGTCGCCATCATCGGCTCCGGCAACATCGGCACCGACCTGATGATCAAAATCCTGCGCCACGGCCAGCACCTGGAAATGGGCGCCATGGTCGGCATCGACCCGGCCTCCGACGGCCTGGCGCGCGCCGCGCGCATGGGCGTGGCCACCACCCACGAGGGTGTCGAAGGCCTGACCCGCATGGCGGTGTTCCAGGACATCGACTTCGTCTTCGACGCCACCAGCGCCGGCGCCCACGTCAAGAACGACGCCTTCCTGCGCTCGTTGAAGCCGAACATCCGCCTGATCGACCTGACCCCGGCGGCCATCGGCCCGTACTGCGTGCCGGTGGTGAATCTGGAAGAGCACCTCGCCGCCCTGAACGTCAACATGGTCACCTGCGGCGGCCAGGCCACCATCCCGATGGTCGCCGCCGTCTCGCGCGTGGCCAAGGTGCACTACGCCGAGATCGTCGCCTCGATCGCCTCGAAATCCGCCGGCCCGGGCACCCGCGCCAACATCGACGAATTCACCGAGACCACCACCCAGGCCATCGAGGTGATCGGCGGCGCCGTCAAGGGCAAGGCGATCATCGTCATGAACCCGGCCGAGCCGCCGCTGATCATGCGCGACACCGTGTTCGTGCTCTCCGAGTCCGTCGACCAGGCCAAGGTCGAGGCCTCGGTCGAGGAAATGGCCGCCGCCGTGCAGGCCTACGTGCCGGGTTACCGCCTCAAGCAGAAGGTGCAGTTCGACGTGATTCCGCAAGACAAGCCGCTGCACATCCCGGGCCACGGCACGTTCTCCGGCCTGAAGACCTCGGTGTTCCTCGAAGTCAAAGGTGCCGCCCACTACCTGCCGGCCTACGCCGGCAACCTCGACATCATGACCTCCGCCGCGCTGGCTACCGCCGAGCGCATGGCGCTGTCGATTTTGAACAACGCCATGAACAACGGCTGAGGAGACGCGCCATGACCTTCAACCCCGGCAAGAAGCTGTACATCTCCGACGTCACCCTGCGCGACGGCAGCCATGCCGTGCGCCACCAGTACTCGCTGCAGAACGTGCAGGACATCGCCCGCGCCCTGGACGAGGCCAAGGTCGACGCCATCGAAGTCACCCACGGCGACGGCCTGCAGGGTTCGAGCTTCAACTACGGCTTCGGCGCGCACACCGACCTGGAGTGGATCGAGGCTGCCGCCGAGGTGGTCCAGCACGCCAAGATCACCGTGCTGCTGCTGCCCGGCATCGGCACCGTGCACGACCTCAAGGCCGCCTACGACGCCGGCGCCCGCAGCGTGCGCGTGGCCACCCACTGCACCGAGGCGGACGTCTCCAAGCAGCACATCGAGTACGCCCGCTCGCTGGGCATGGACACCGTCGGCTTCCTGATGATGAGCCACATGATCCCCGCCGAGCAGCTGGCCGCCCAGGGCAAGCTGATGGAGAGCTACGGCGCGCAGTGCATCTACATGGCCGACTCCGGCGGCGCGATGAACATGAACGACATCCGCGACCGCATGCGCGCCTTCAAGGCCGTGCTCGATCCGCAGACCCAGACCGGCATGCACGCCCACCACAACCTCAGCCTCGGCGTGGCCAACTCGATCACCGCAGTGGAAGAGGGTTGCGACCGCATCGACGCCTCGCTGGCCGGCATGGGCGCCGGCGCCGGCAACGCGCCGCTGGAAGTGTTCATCGCCGCCGCCGAGCGCATGGGCTGGAACCACGGCACCGACCTGTATCGCCTGATGGACGCCGCCGACGACCTGGTGCGTCCGCTGCAGGACCGTCCGGTGCGCGTCGACCGCGAGACCCTCGGCCTCGGCTATGCCGGCGTGTATTCGAGCTTCCTGCGTCACGCCGAAGTGGCCGCCGAGAAGTACGGCCTGAAGACCCTGGATATCCTCGTCGAACTGGGCCGCCGCCGCATGGTCGGCGGCCAGGAAGACATGATCGTCGATGTGGCACTGGACCTGTTGGCGGCCGGCAAGGGGCGCTGAGCGAGGGTGGGAGTGGCCGAGCGCGGTGCGGTTGCCGGCTCCCGCGCGCCCTCCAGGGGCGCGCGAGCGGGTCACCCGAAGTCGCGGCAATCCAAGGTCGTGGATGATTGCTCATAACAACAAGGAACACCGTCATGCATCTTCGTCTGCTACTTGTCCTCCTGCTCGCGCTGCCCGGCCTGGCCAGTGCCAGCCTGTCTGCCCAGCGTCTGCAGGACATCCGCATCCAGGCCTTCGGCACCTGCAGCAACCTGCTGGCCTTCTACAACCCCAACCAGGATGCCGCCGACCCGCGTCATGCCGAGCGCTACCGCGAGCACCTGCAGACGTTGCGGGGGCTTCTGGCGGGGCAGGATGCCACCCCGCTGGGCCAGGCTGGCGCAGAAATGCACACGCTGGTCGCGGATCTGGAGCGCGTTCCGGCGGGCCAGGCGGAGCTGTATCCCGAGCTGATCATCCCGCTGCTGAAGGCCCATGCCCGGCTCGACCGCGAGGCGGCCACCGCCTACGCCGCGGCTCCGCCTGCCGAGCAGCGCCAGCTGACCCTGCATGGCCTGAGCCTGGATGTCGAGCGCCTGCTGCTGCTCTACCAGACGCGCGCCTTCAGCCTGATCGGCATGTATGTGCTGGACGTTGACGACAACACCGTTCCCCAGCTGGATGGCCAGATCCATCAGGGCTTTGCCGACCTCGCGGCCCAGTGGCCCGAGCACTCGGCCGAGCTGGCCAAGCTGAAGCAGAGCTACGACTTCATCCGCCCCCGTCTGCTGCAGCACGACCGGGCCTGGGTCCCGGGCAGTGCCGCCTACTACCTGGGGCAAGTCACCACGCGGTTGGCGCAACTCGATGCCGAGTAGCGGTGACCCACTTACCTGACCGGCGTCGCGCCTGACGCGATGTCGTCCTTCACCTGAAATCAAAAACAAAAGGAATCAACCCATGAGCCAGTTCTCTCAGGACAACACCAGCCACTTCGCCCAGGTCGGCGACCTGCGCCTGCACTACAACGACGTCGGCGAAGGCGAAGTGGTGATCATGCTGCACGGCTCCGGCGCCGGTGCCACCGGCTGGGCCAACTTCCATCGCAACGTCGATGCCTTCGTCGCGGCCGGCTACCGGGTGATCCTGCTCGACTGCCCGGGCTTCGGCAAATCCGACCCGATCCTCACCGCCGAGCCGCGCTTCGTGGTCAACGCCCGCTACACCAAGGGCCTGATGGACGCGCTGGACATCGACAAGGCGCACCTGGTCGGCAACTCCATGGGCGGCGGCAGCTCCCTGGCCTTCGCCGTCGAGTTCCCCGAGCGCCTGAACAAGCTGATCCTCATGGGCGCCGGCGGCGTCGGCAAGACCAGCCTGTTCACCCCGCTGCCGATGGAAGGCATCAAGCTGCTGTTCCAGGTCTACCGCGAGCCGACTCTGGACAACCTGAAGAAGATGCTCAACGTCTTCGTCTACGACGCCAGCGCGCTGACCGAGGAGCTGGTGCAGCTGCGCCTGAACAGCATCCTCGCCAACCCGCAGCATCTGGAGAACTTCCTCAAGAGCGTCGAGCTGAGCCAGTTCAATTTCGGCGATTTCTCGGCCAACCTGCCGGACATCCGTCACCAGACGCTGATCACCTGGGGCCGCGACGACCGCTTCGTGCCGATCGACTGGAGCCTCAAGCTGCTCAACGGCATCCCCAACTCGCGCCTGCACGTGTTCAGCCAGTGCGGCCACTGGGCACAGTGGGAACACGCCGACGCGTTCAACCGTCTGGTGATCGACTTCCTCCAGCACTGATCGACGGCCGGCCGGGACGAGGGGGGAGGCGGGCTGCCTTCCCCCTTTTTTGTTTGCAGTGAACAGGAAACATCCATGACTTCCTCTCGGGACATACCGCTCCTGCTGTTGCTGCTGCTGGGGGCGTTGACCGCCATCGCGCCGATGTCCACCGACATGTATCTGCCGGCATTCCCGGCGATTCAGGAGCGGCTTGGCCTTGCGCCTGGCGAGGTCGAGCTGAGCTTTTCCGCCTATTTCGTGGGCATGCTGCTTGGCATGCTCTGCTACGGACCGATCAGCGACCGCTTCGGCCGCAGGCCGCCGCTGCTGTTCGGTCTGTCGCTCTATACGCTGGCTTCTTTGCTGCTGGCCGGCAGCGACAGCCTGGCCGGGCTGATCGGCTGGCGTTTCGTGCAGGGCCTGGGCGGTTGCGCCGGTGCGGTGCTGGCGGTGGCCATCGTGCGCGACCGTTGCACCCCGCAGCAGACGGGGCGGGTGATGAGCCTGATCACCCTGGTGATGGGCGTGGCGCCGGTCTTCGCGCCTTTGGTCGGTGGCCTGGTGCTGGAGCTGTGGGGCTGGCATGCCATCTTCGTGACCCTCGCCGGCTTCGGTGCGCTCTGTCTGCTGGGGCTGCTGAGCGTGCTCGACGAGAGTCTGGCGCAGCGCAGTGCACGCCTGGCGTTGCGACCGGTGCTGGCCGGCTACGGCGAGCTGCTGCTGGATCGGCGCTTCATCGGCTACTCGCTGAGCCAGGCCTGCACCACCGGGGCGATGTTCGCCTACATCGTCGGCTCGCCGTTCGTGCTGATCGAGCTGCACGGCGTGTCGCCGCAGCGCTTCGGCCTGTTCTTCGGCGTCAATGCCATCGGCCTGGTGCTGGCCAGCCAGCTGGTGCGCCTGCTGCTGCGTCGGTTCAGCCCGCAGCAACTGCTGCCGAGGATGCTCTGGGTGCCGCTGCTGGCCGGCAGCCTGCTGATGCTCAACCAGCTCCAGGGGCTGGAAGGCTTGTGGCTGATCCTGCCGGCGTTCTTCGTGCTGGTGTCGAGCGTCGGCCTGGTCGGCCCCAACGCCACGGCGCTGGCGATGGCCGAGCAGGGCGCGCGCGCCGGACAGGCATCGGCGCTGCACGTCAGCCTCACCTTCGGCATGGGGATGCTCGCCGGCCTGCTGGTCAGCCGGTTGCACGATGGCAGTCTGCTGCCGCTGGCACTGGTGGTGTTCGCCTTCAACATCGCCGGCCTGCTGGCCGTGCGCCTGCGCCGCGAGCCGCTGGTCGAGCCTGTGCATGAGGTCGGCACCTGACCACCGCGCGGTGGCGGGCCGTGTCGGGAGGGGAAAGTGGCGGGGCCGTCCGGCCCCGCGGGCGGGGTTTCAGCGGCTGGCCATGCCCAGGCGCAGGGCCTTCTTGACCACCTCCAGCTCGCCTTCGCTCAAGGTGCCGAAAATGTCCTCCTGCGCCTTGTTCACCGTGGCCCACAGCTCTTCCAGCTTGGCACGCCCGGCCGTGGTGACCTGGTGGCGCTGGCCCGCGGACTCCAGATAGCCGCGTTCCTGCAGGGTGACCAGGGCGTCCTCGACTTCCTGGGCCGGCATCGCCGCCGCCTGCTGCAGCTCGCCCAGGCCGGCGTTGGGTGCGCTGTCGAGGACCAGCAGCAGGCGCGCCTCGCTGTTGCGCAGGTTCAGCGCCAGATTCTCCTGGACGAAGCGCGGATGGCAGGCGTTGACCGCCTGGATCATCAGGTAGAACAGGTTGTCGCCCAGGCGGGTGTTGAGCAGGTCGCGGGCGTCGCTGGTTTCGCTGCTTTCCGGCTTGCGCCCGCGCGGGTGGGGCAGAACCATGGCGTAGCCGCCCTGGTGGTAGACCAGTGGCGCGCGGCCGTGATCCTCGTAGCGCTCCACCTTGCCGATCATGATCCAGTGGTCGCCGCCGTCGATGTGCTGGAAGTGGCTGCACTGGAAGTTGCCCGCGCAACCATCGAACACCGGGGCGTCGCCCAGGCCGCTGGCGTACTCGATGCCGGCGAACTTGTCTTCCTGCGGACGGGCGAAGTGGTTGGACAGGGCGATCTGGTCCGAGGCGAGCAGGTTGACGGTGAAGTGGCTGGCGGCCTTGAACACCTCCCAGGCGCTGGAGCGCTTGTCCAGGCTCCAGAGGATCAGCGGCGGCTCGAGGGACACCGAGTTGAAGCTGTTGGCGGTGACGCCGACCTTGTGCCCGTCCGGGCCGCAGGCGGTGACGATGGTCACCCCGCTGGCGAAGTTGCCGAGGGCACGGCGAAACTGGCGGGGGTCCATGCTGTTCTCTGCAGTAGTCATGAGGCTCTCCTGGGATCCTTCTGCGGCGCGGCCTGCGAGATCCGTTGTGTTGTCGAGGTAAGACCATTCTGGGCAACCTGGCGGGCGGCTTCATTGGCGTTAAACCGAAAGCACCTTTCGTTTGGTTTGGCTGGTCGAATGGGTCGCGGCTGGTAGCTTGGGCGGAAAACCTGACTGGTAACGCAAAAGGAGTCCGCCCGTGCCCAGGATCAATCGCACCGCCATCTTGGCCTGTTCGCTGCTCAGTGGTTTCGCCTTCGCCGACGCCCCGCCCTGCACCCCGGGGCAGGGCTTTCAGCCGGTCTGCGGGATCGCCCCGCCGGAGGATATGGAGCCCACCCCGGACGGCCGCCAGCTGATCATGAGCATCACCCCCGGGCTGGCCGGGCAGCAGGTGTCGCGCCTGCGCATCATGGACCTGCAGACCGAGAAGGTCCGCGACCTGCCGCTGCAGATCGCGCCTCAGGCGGGCTGGGGCGAGGCCGGCTGCGCTGCCCCGGCGCAGGCGCCCGGCGCCCACGGCATCCACCTGGCGCAGCGCGCCGATGGCCGCCAGCAGTTGCTGGTGGTCAACCACAGCGGTCGCGAGGCCGTCGAGTTCGTCGAGCTGGTGGCGGACGGCGGTGACTGGCAGGCGTTCTGGCGCGGTTGCGTGGAACAGAAGGAAGTCGGCCGCTTCAACGACGTGGCAGCCACGCCGGAGGGCGGTTTCATCGCCACCGTGATGTTCGAGTCGTCGAGCATGGCGCCGCCGTTGCCGCTGGAGCAGTTGCTCGACGGCCGCGACACCGGCTACCTGATGCGCTGGGCGCCGGGGCAGCCGCTGCACAAGCTGGCGGGCAGCGAGGCGCCGTTCCCCAATGGCGTGCAGGTCTCGGCCGATGGCCGGCATGCCTGGTTCGCCGCCTGGACCGCCGGGGAGATCCGCCAGTTCGACCTGCAGGAAGGCCGCCCGCTGGCGCGGGTTCCGGTCGGCTACATGGTCGACAACCTGAGCTGGGGTGCGGACGGCCGACTGCTCGGCGCCGGCATCGACGACGCTGGCGCCTTCCAGCGCTGCTTCGCCAGCCATGTCGAGCACTGCCCGGTGGGCTTCAAGGTGTCCGCGGTGGATACGCAGAGCGGCGAGAATCGTGAGCTGTTCGCGGCCGACGAGGGCGTGCTGGCCGGTGCCTCGGTGGCGGTTGAGGCTGGCGGGGTACTCTATGTCGGTTCCTATACCGGGGATCGTCTGCTGCGCCTGCAATCCACCCAGGCGGATGAATGAGCAGACCGGGCCACCAAGAACAACGGGAACATGCCATGCAACGACTCAAGCGGGCGGCCGGCGCCGCCCTGCTGGCCTGCGTATTGCCGGCCGGCGCCGCGGCGGCCGAACAGCCGAACATCCTGCTGATCCTCGCCGACGATCTGGGCTTCTCCGACCTCGCCAGCTTCGGCGGCGAGATCGAGACGCCAAGCCTCGACCAGTTGGCCGGGGAGGGTGTGCGAATGACCGATTTCTACGCCGCGCCGACCTGCTCGCCGACCCGGGCGATGCTGATGTCCGGCACCGACAACCACCTGGTCGGCCTCGGCACCATGGCCGAGGTGCTGCCCTTCGCCAAGGGACTGCAGGGGCGGCCGGGCTACGAGGGGCATCTCAACGGGCGCGCCCATTCGCTGCCGCGGCTGCTCAAGGATGGCGGCTATGCCACCTACATGGCCGGCAAGTGGCACCTGGGCAAGGCCGACGAGCAGGGGCCGCACGCCTGGGGCTTCGACCGCTCGCTGACCCTGCTCGAAGGCGGCGCCAGCCACTTCAAGCCGCTGCCAGGCTCCACGGTGCGCGTCGAGAACGTCAGCTACCGCGAGGACGGCAAGCCCATCGAGCTGCCGGAGAACTTCTTCTCCAGCGACTTCTACACCGACCGGCTGATCGACTACATCGAGTCCGGGCGCGAGGTGGGCAAGCCGTTCTTCGCCTACGCCGCCTACACGGCGCCGCACTGGCCGCTGCATGCTCCCGAGGCCTACATCGACAAGTACCGGGGGCGCTACGACGCCGGTTATGAGTCCATCCGTGAGGAGCGCATCGAGCGCCTGAAGCGGCTCGGTCTGATCGATCCGCAGTTCGTCGCTGCCGCTCCGGCCAGCCTGCCGAGTCCGCAGTGGCAGCAGCTCGACGCCGCGGAGCAGGCGGTGCAGGCGCGCAAGATGGAAGTCTACGCGGCCATGGTCGAGCACCTGGACATGAACATCGGCCGGCTGATCGACTACCTCAAGCGCGTCGGCGAATACGAGAACACCCTGATCGTGTTCATGTCCGACAACGGTGCCGCTGGCGAGGACCATGCCAAGGGCTATTCGCCGGGCGACAGCCTGACCGACAACTCGCTGGCCAACATCGGCCACAAGGGCTCCAACATCAACTATGGCTACCGCTGGGCCGAGGTCAGCGCGACGCCGTTCAGTCTGGTCAAGGGCACCACCGCCGAAGGCGGCATCGCCGTGCCGACCATCGTGCGTCTGCCGGCGGCCATGGGCGGCGAGGGCGGGCGAATCCTGCGCGGCTTCGGCCGGGTCGACGACCTGGCGCCAACCTTCCTCGAGGTGGCTGGCCTTCCGCTACCCGGCGACAGCTACCGGGAAGAGCCCAAGGCGCCAATGACCGGCCGCTCGCTGCTGGGCCTGCTCGCCGGCGAGCAGGCCGGCACGCCCCGCCAGGTGGCTGGCGAGCTGTTCGGCCAGGCCTACGTGCGCGACGGCGACTGGAAGCTGGTGGCCGCCCGTGCCCCGCACAGCGGCCCGCCGCTGCCCGACCGACCCTACGCCTGGAAGCTCTACAACCTGGCCGAGGACCGCGGCGAGACCACCGATCTGGCCGCCCGCTATCCGCAGAAGGTCGAGGAACTCCAGGCACAATGGCGGCGCTATGTGGACTGGGCAGGGGTGGTCGAACCGCCGCCCGGCACCTGAGCGTTTCCTCCGGCGAGGCCCCCATCCGGGGGCCTCTTGCATTGGCGCCGCGGCGGATTCTGCAGCAAAGCTGAACGCCCCCTTCGCTCTCCTTGCCTCCTCAAGGGTGGTCGCGGCTGTCGATAATCCGTGCAACAAGCAAGCCCATCCGGGCATGACAGCAATGAGCGAGGTGGTGATGAAGATTCTGGTGACCGTGAAGCGGGTGCTGGACTACAACGTCAAGGTCCGCGTCAAGGCGGACCACTCCGGCGTCGATCTGGCCAACGTGAAGATGGCGATGAACCCGTTCTGCGAGATCGCCGTGGAAGAAGCGGTGCGCCTCAAGGAGCAGGGTATTGCCAGCGAGGTGGTGGTGGTCTCGGTCGGTCCGGGCGCTGCCCAGGAACAGCTGCGTACTGCCCTGGCCCTCGGCGCCGATCGCGCCGTGCTGGTCGAGGCCGACGCCGAGCTGGGCTCGCTGGCCGTGGCCAAGCTGCTCAAGGCCGTGGTCGACAAGGAGCAGCCGCAGCTGGTCATCCTCGGCAAGCAGGCCATCGACAGCGACAACAACCAGACTGGCCAGATGCTCGGCGCGCTGACCGGCTTCGCCCAGGGTACCTTTGCCTCCAAGGTCGAGGTCGCCGGCGACCAGCTCAACGTCACCCGCGAGATCGACGGCGGTCTGCAGACCGTTTCCCTCAAGCTGCCGGCCGTCGTTACCACTGACCTGCGCCTCAACGAGCCGCGCTACGCCTCCTTGCCCAACATCATGAAGGCCAAGAAAAAGCCGCTCGAGGTGCTGACGCCGGACGCCCTCGGCGTGTCCACCGCCTCGCCGCTGAAGACCCTCAAGGTCGAGGCCCCGGCCGCGCGCAGCGCCGGCATCAAGGTCAAGTCGGTGGCCGAACTGGTCGAGAAACTGAAGAACGAAGCGAAGGTGATCTGATGGCCATTCTCGTCATTGCCGAACACGACAACGCCGCGCTGGCTGCGGCGACCCTCAATACCGTGGCAGCGGCCCAGCAGATCGCTGCCCGGGCCATCGGTGGCGACATCCACCTGCTGGTCGCCGGCAGCGGTTGCGCCGCCGTCGCCGAGGCGGCTGCCCAGGTCGCCGGGGTGGCCAAGGTGCTGGTCGCCGACCACTCCGCCTACGCCCACCAGCTGCCGGAGAACCTCGCCCCGCTGATTGCGCAACTTGTTCAAGAGCAGGGCGGCAAGGAGTACAGCCACGTACTGGCCGCCGCCACCAGCAACGGCAAGAACGTCCTGCCGCGCGTCGCTGCGCTGCTCGACGTCGACCAGATCTCCGAGATCGTCAAGGTGATCGACGCCGACACCTTCCAGCGGCCGATCTACGCCGGCAACGCCATCGCCACCGTGCAGTCCTCGGCAGCCGTGAAAGTGATCAGCGTGCGCGGCACCGGCTTCGACGCCGTGGCGGCCGAGGGCGGCAGCGCCAGCATCGAGGCCATCGCCAGCGTCTGCGACGCCGGCATCTCCCGCTTCGTCGGCGAGGAAATCGCCAAGTCCGAGCGTCCGGAGCTGACTGCGGCGAAGATCATCGTCTCCGGTGGTCGCGGCATGCAGAACGGCGACAACTTCCAGCTGCTCTATGGCGTGGCCGACCAGCTCGGCGCCGCCGTCGGTGCTTCGCGTGCCGCTGTCGATGCCGGCTTCGTGCCCAACGACATGCAGGTCGGCCAGACCGGCAAGATCGTCGCCCCTGAGCTGTACGTCGCCGTCGGCATCTCCGGCGCCATCCAGCACTTGGCCGGCATGAAGGACTCCAAGGTCATCGTGGCGATCAACAAGGACGAGGAAGCGCCGATCTTCCAGGTCGCCGACTACGGCCTGGTTGCCGACCTCTTTGAGGCAGTTCCCAACCTGTCGCAGGCCATCGTCTGAATATCCCCGACGTTAACTCAGGCTGCGATTGGTTCTTCGCCTGGGCCGAGGCGTTCTGCTTGCGCCCTGTCTTTTGACGGAATTTAAGCTGACGCCGCATGATTGCGGCGTCGATTCCCGATGATTTATTGCCGGGCGGAAATGATGCTTGTCTGCGCCAGGTTGTTCAGGCGAGTCACTCCTCTTCCCAGATAGATTGCGGCGCTGCGCGAAACAATCCTCTGGCCAGGGGCGAGCAGGCGAGGGCGGATGAAGTTGTAGTCGGTGTGTATCTTTTCAAGATCACTCCTGAAGTGTGGCAGCAGCTCGATCAGCGTCGCGTGACGGGAGCTGATGCGCTGGTCGATTTCCTGGAATGTATCTTCGTGGAACTCAATGGAGAATATGCCGAGGCCAATGAATGCCTGAGTCTCGTAGAGCAGCAGCATGCGGCTCGTGTCAAGGCTTTGCTGGTGGAGGTTGTCGGTCGTCGGTTCTTCCGAACGGGCCGTTTTGTAGGCCGCTTCGACAGCCTTGTCGAGCTCTCCATGCTCGCGAAGAATTGGGTTTATCAGGCGCGAATATTGCTCGTAAGCATCTTTGGGTTGTTGCTCGAGATGGTCGATTGCAGACTTGATCTTATTTAGCGAACTGGCAATCGCCGTGTTGTCAGGGAGGCCATCCACCATCCCTTGCAGATGCGTGAGATTCTGCTGGTAGGCTTGCTTTGCTTCGGGGTCGAAAGTGGCGGCAGGGTCGTGATTGTTGAAATAGACCAGCAGATTGGAACAGAGCAGAAATCCATGGGTGCGGATCTCGTGCAGACGATGGGCGACAGCCGGGTCGGCCCATGCAGGGATGGCGAATGCCAATAGGAATAGCAGCGAGAGTATGCGATTGAACATGGGGTAACCTCCTGTTTTTATTGTGTTTTTGCGTTTGTAGCAGCACACCTTGGTCAAGGATCGATCGGGGTGTGGGGTATGCGTCTGGTTGGTCGTTTCTGCTTGCATGGCGAGCCATGCCTTGACGAGCTATGCCTTGAATTGTTCAGCCCCATGCCGGCCTGATGAACATACCCTGAAAACGCCTAGGGTAGGTTTCTGGATATGCGCGGTGCAATATATTGTGTGCGTATTCAGCGTGGCTCTTGTAGTCCGAATAGACGATGTTGGTGTGTTCTTGGTGTGTAGAATCCATGTGCGAGCGAGTCATTCCTTGTCGGCTTGAGGCAGCTGGAGTGAATATTGTGAAATTGGAAAAACACAAGATATTGGTGGTGGTGTTATTTTCTGTCATGCTCGGAATTTTTGCGTTTTCGTGTATTCATGATCCGTATGCGGAAAAGCGTTCGCAGGATGATTTGATGAGCTTGATTCTGTCGCGAATTGGACTGGATAACGTGTTTGGCGGATTTTGAATTTCGGTTGCACTGCGGAAAATATATGGAGCGTCATTCGCGGCATACTCGAAAGAGTTGCCGCTTTTTTTTATCAAAAAACCAGATTGGTTTGTCAGCCTTGTCGAACACCGGATTCGCTCATGCGTGAAGGTGCTTCGTTGCCGCGGTGAGCGGGCCTTGTCGCCAGCAGCGGGCATTTGCCGTTCTGGTTGCGCGATCTCAGTTGCATGGCTCGCTCCAGGCGCAGGGGCGCGTAGCCACGGGGACGTCGATTCAGAGCGCCCGACAGGCCAGCGCCGCGTCCTCCCTCGCCGTAAGCCCGTAGACCCGCCACAACAGAAGGATCGGCAGGAGCACGGTCGCACTGATCGCCAGCATGGCGTAGCGCAGCGACTCGACACCGAAGGCCGGCAGCAAGAGGTCGCTGAAGATGCCGGTGGCCAGAGGGCCGAGGCCGACGCCGAGGAGGGTGGAGAGGATGGTCTGCATGGCCATGGCGGTGCCGCGCCGGTCGGGGGCGACCAGGTGGGTGACCAGGGTGAAGGAAGGCGCGACCCACCACACCGAGAAGAAGCTGGAAACGGCGCACCAGAGCATCGCCGTGGGTACCGCCACGCTGCCGAGCTGGGCCAGGGTGGCCGTCGGCCAGAGCAGGTAGGCGGCAATCGCCAGGCCGCCGATCAGGTTGCCCAGCAGCGGAATGCCGATCAGCCAGTGGCGATTGTGTTGCGCCAGGCGGTCGGTCAGCCAGCCGCTGAACAGGGTGCCGATGCCGGCGGCGCCGCCGGCGACCAGGCCGGCGAGCAGGCCGGCGTGCTGCAGCGAAAGGTCGTGGGAGCGCACCAGGAAGCTGGCGTTCCACATGGCGAAGGCGTAGCCGCTGAGGGTGGTGAGACCGCTAGCGAGCAGCAGGCAGCGCAGCGCTGGTTCCCGCCAGAGGTCGAGCGCGCTGCGCAGCATGCCCTGCGGGGCGGTCGGTGTATGGCTCAGCTCCCAGCGACCGCGCTGCGGCTCGTGCACGGTGGTGGCCAGCAGAGCCGCGATCAGCAGGCCCGGCAGGCCGATGAGCAGGAAGGCACTGCGCCAGCCGTGGGTTTCCACCAGCCAGGCACCGACGCTCAGGCCGATGATCGCCGAGAAGGTCGGCGCCGCGGTGAAGCAGCTGATGGCGAACGAGCGGCGGTGTGGCGGGTAGAGGTCGGCGATCAGCGACAGCGAGGTCGGCGTCGCCGGCGACTCGGCCACGGCCACCGCCATGCGCGCCAGCACCAGCACCACGAAGCTGCCGGCCAGGCCGCAGAGCATGGTCGCCAAGGCCCAGAGCAGGCAGGCACCGGCGAGCAGGCGGGCGCGCGGCAAGCGGTCGGCCAGGCGCCCGGCCGGCAGGCCGAGCACCGCGTAGACCGCGGCGAAGGCGAGGCCCGAGATCAGCCCCATGGCGCTGTCGCTGGCGCCGAACTCCTGCTTGATCGGTTCGATCATCACCGCCAGCACCTGGCGGCCGACGAAGGTGTCGGCGTACATCAGGGCCAGCAGGAACAGCAGACCGTGGCTGCGCCACAGGCTGGGAGAAGTCGTTGCACGGGCCATCGCAGGCTCCTTCGCTGCCGGGCCGCATGGCCCGGAGATTGATGACTGCGGCGCCGAAATCCATCCGCAGGGTGCGCGATGCGCACCCTGCGCGGGCCGTCAGACTGCCAGGCCGCGCTGGCGGGCCATGGTCATCGCGGTGTCCTCGATCATGTCCTCCTGGCCGCCGACCATGCCGCGGCGGCCCATCTCGACGAGGATCTCGCGGGCCGACACGCCGTACTTCTTCTCGGCGCGCTTGGCGAACAGCAGGAACGAGCCGTACACCCCGGCGTAGCCCATGGTCAGGGCGTCGCGGTCGCTGCGGATCGGGAAGTCCATGATCGGCACCACCAGGTCCTCGGCGACGTCCTGGATGCCGAACACGCTGACCCCGGTCTCGATGCCCATGCGGTCGCACACCGCGACGAGGATTTCCATCGGCGTGTTGCCGGCCCCGGCACCGAGGCCCGCGCAGGCGGCGTCGATGCGGGTGGCGCCGGCGCCGATGGCGGCGATGGAGTTGGACACGCCCATCGACAGGTTGTGGTGGCCGTGGAAGCCGATTTCGGTGGCCGGATCGAGTACTTCGCGCAGCGCGGCGATCCGCGCGGCCACGTCGTCGGGCAGCATGTAGCCGGCCGAGTCGGTGATGTACACGCAGTTGGCGCCGAAGCTCTCCATCAGCTTGCCCTGCTTGGCCAGGCCTTCCGGGCTGTTCATGTGCGCCATCATCAGGAAGCCGACGGTGTCCATGCCGAGCTGGCGGGCGATGCTGATGTGCTGCTCGGAGACGTCGGCCTCGGTGCAGTGGGTGGCCACGCGGATGGTGGACACGCCCAGCTCGTGGGCCATGCGCAGGTGGTCGACGGTGCCGATGCCCGGCAGCAGCAGCGCGGAGACCTTGGCCTGCTTCATCAGCGGGATCACCGCCGACAGGTATTCCTCGTCGCTGTGCGCCGGGAAGCCGTAGTTCACCGAGCGCCCGCCGAGGCCGTCGCCGTGGGTGACCTCGATCAGCGGCACGCCGGCGGCGTCCAGGCCGCTGGCGATGTCCTTCATCTGCTGCAGGCTGATCTGGTGGCGCTTGGGGTGCATGCCGTCGCGCAGGCACATGTCGTGGACGGTGATTTTCTTGCCGCGAAGATCCATGGTCGGCTCCTTAGGCGAGGGCGGGTTGCGGGGCGAGGGTCAGTTCGCCGCTGAGGATTTCCTCGGCGAACATCTCGGCGGTGCGTGCGGCGGCGGCGGTCATGATGTCGAGGTTGCCGGCGTACTTGGGCAGGTAGTCGCCCAGGCCCTCCACCTCCATGAAGATCGACACGCGGTTGCCGTCGAACACCGGGCCGTTGACCAGCTTGTAGCCGGGCACGTACTGCTGCACCTGCTCGATCATCGCCAGGATGGCGGCGGTGATCGCCGCCTGGTCCGGCGCGGACTCGGTCAGGCAGTGCACGGTGTCGCGCATGATCAGCGGCGGCTCGGCCGGGTTGATGACGATGATCGCCTTGCCCTGCTTGGCGCCGCCGACCTTCTCGATGGCGCCGGCGGTGGTGCGGGTGAACTCGTCGATGTTCTTGCGGGTGCCCGGGCCGACCGACTTGGAGGCGGCGGTGGCGACGATCTCGGCGTACTCCACCGGCTGCACGCTGGACACCGCGGCGACCAGCGGGATGGTGGCCTGGCCGCCGCAGGTGACCATGTTGACGTTCATCGCCCCGGCCTTGAGGTTGTGCTTGAGGTTGACCGGCGGCACGCAGTAGGGGCCGATGGCGGCCGGGGTCAGGTCGATCATCAGCACGCCCAGCTCGTTGAGCTTGCGGCTGTTCTCGGCGTGCACGTAGGCGCTGGTGGCGTCGAAGGCGATCTGGATGTTGTCTTCCAATACGTGCGGCAACAGGCCGTCGACGCCGTCGCTGGTGGTCTTCAGGCCCAGCTCGCGGGCGCGGGCCAGGCCCTCGGAGGTGGCGTCGATACCGACCATCCACACCGGCTCCAGCACCGGGCTGCGCTTGAGCTTGTAGAGCAGGTCGGTGCCGATATTGCCCGGCCCGATCAGGGCACATCTGATCTTCTTGGTCATGGATTCGCTCTCGAAAAAGGGGGCGTCAGGGCACGAAGCGCAGCGAGGCTTCGCCCAGGCCGCTGAGGGAGAGGTGGATGCTGTCGCCGGCGGTCACCGGCACCAGCGGGGCGAGGGCGCCGGAGAGGATCACCTCGCCCTTGCGGAACGGGATGCCCAGTTCGCCCAGGGTGTTGGCCAGCCAGGCCACCGCTGCGCAGGGATGGCCCTGCACCGCGCTGCCCAGGCCGCTGCCGGCAGGCGCGCCGTTCTTGCTCATCTCCAGGCGCACGGCGGCCAGATCCAGCGTGCGCGGATCGATGCGCTGCTCGCCCAGGGCGAATACGCCGCAGGAGGCGTTGTCGGCCACGGTGTCCTGGATGCGGATCTTCCAGTCGTGGATGCGCGAGTCGACGATCTCGAAGCAGGGCACCACCCAGGCGCTGGCGGCCAGCACGTCCTCGGCGGTGATGCCGGGGCCGACCAGGTCCTCGGCGAGGATGAAGGCGATCTCGCCCTCGGCGCGCGGCTGGATCAGGCGGTGCTCGATGAGGCTGACGTCAGCGCCGTCGGCCACCTGCATGCGGTCGGTGAGGAAGCCGAAGTCCGGCTGGTGGACGTTGAGCATGTCCTGCACGGCCTTGCTGGTGACGCCGATCTTCTTGCCGATCACCCGCTCGCCCTGCTGCTCGCGCTGGGCGAGGAAGCGCAGGGAGATGCGGTAGGCGTCGCCCAGGGTGATGTCGGGATGGCGCTCGGTCAGCGGCGCCAGGGTGCGCCGGTCGCGCAGGGCGGCGAATAGCTCGTCGCCCAGGGTGTCGATCAGGGATTCGTTCATGCGATTGCCTTTCCTGTAGGGGCGAATTCATTCGCCTTGCCGGGGCATCTGGGCGAATGAATTCGCCCCTACATCAGTCATGCGATTGCCGTGGGATTCGGGTCTGGGGCTCTCAGCCCGGCCAGACGCTGTTCTCGGCGCCGCCGTCGACCTCGAGGATCTTGCCGGTCACCCAGCGCGACGCCGGGCTGGCCAGATACAGCGCGGCGCAGGCGATGTCCTCGACCTCGCCGAGGCTGCCCAGCGGCGTGCCGGTCTCCATCGCGGCACGCATCTCGGCGGGCATCACCCGCTGCAGGGCGTCGGTGAGGATCGGCCCGGGGGCGATGCCGTTGACCCGCACCTGCGGGGCGAAGTCCTGGGCGAGCAGGCGGGTCAGCTGGGTCAGCGCCGCCTTGGCGGTGCCGTAGGCGCTGAACTGGCGCTGGGCGTAGCGCGCCGCGCCGGAGGTGATGTTGATGACGTTGCCGCCGCCGGCCTCGCGCATGTGCGGCACGCACAGCTGGGTGAGGTGGTAGGCCGAGGTGACGTTGAAGCGCAGGATCTCGTCCAGGCGCTCCGGGGTCAGCGTGAGCGGGTCGTTGGGACCGGCGCCGCCGGCGTTGTTGACCAGGTGGGTGATGCGCCCGAACTGCTCCAGGGCGGCGGCGACCAGGGCCTCGCGCTGGGCGGCGTCGGTGACGTCGCAGGACACGGCGATGGCGCGCCGGCCGAGGGCGCGGATCTCTGCGGCCACGGCCTCGACGTCGGCCAGGGTGCGCGCCGCGCAGACCACGTCGGCGCCGGCTTCGGCGTAGGTCAGGGCGATGGCACGGCCGATGCCGCGACCGGCGCCGGTGATCACGGCGACGCTGCCGTCGAGGGTGAAGCGCTGCAGGATGTTCATGGCGTATCTCCTTGTCGTTGTTGTCGGTCCGGGACGAACCTGTAGGGGCGAATTTATTCGCCAACGCGGCCATGCAAGGCGAATGAATTCGCCCCTACAGGAGCCTCAGCGCGCCGCCCACAGGTCGGGCAGGCCGGGATCGGTGGCGGCCACCAGACGCTTGAGCAGCACCTTGAGCGCCATCACGTCACCGGCGTCCAGCTTGTCGGCGACCTCGGCCTCGACGGCCTTGGCCAGGGCGATCTGGTGCAGCGACGCCTCGCGGCCGAGGGCGGTCATCACATAGCGTTCGGTGCCGGCAGCGTCCTGCTCGCAGGCGATCAGGTCCTGTTGCTGCAGGGCCTGCAGCGTCTCGGCGCTGACCTTGAGGCCGGTATAGCCGACGAAGGCATTGATCTCGTCGAGGGTCAGGTGGTCGCGGATGCACAGGATCGACAGGATGAAGAACTGCTGCTCGTCGAGCTGCTGGCCGGCCAGCAGGCGGCGCAGGGTATCGAGCATCTGGTAGTGGGCGCGGCCGAGCAGGTAGCCGAGCAGGTCCTCGGTATAGCTGCACTCCGGCGGCGGCGGGGCGGCCAGGCGCAGCTCGGTTCTCGGCTTGCGCGCGGCCAGCGCGTACTGGCCGCTCTGGAACACCAGCGGCGCATGGCCGCTGCTGTCGAAGGCGAGCACCTCGCCGACGAAGATCACATGGTCGCCGCCCTCGTACTGGAAGGCGGTGCGGCACTGGAAGCGCGCGGTGCAGTCGGGCAGCAGTGGCGCCGGGCCGATGCCGTCGTCCAGCTCGACGCCGGCGAACTTGTCGCTGCCCTGGGCGGCGAAGCGCCCGGACAGCGCCTCCTGCTCGGCGGCCAGCACGTGCACGTTCCAGTGCCGCTCGCTGCTGAAGGCCGGCAGGCTGCGGGCGTTCTTGGCCAGGCTCCACAGCACCAGCGGCGGATTGAGGGATACCGAGTTGAAACTGTTGGCGGTGATGCCGATCGGTTCGCCCTCGGCGGTGCGGGTGGTAATAATGGTCACCCCGGTGGTGAAGGTGCCCAGGGCGGCGCGGAAGGCCTGTGGGTCGAAGGTAGCCGGCGCGTTCATGCTCTGCCTCGCTGGAACGGGGAGTGGTGAGGCGAGTATCCGAGCGGTGACCGGCGGCAACATCGTCTCAATGGACGAGGCGTTTGGACGATGGCCGCCGCCAGTATCCCGCTGGGGCGCCGACCGGTCGCCACAGCCGAATTTCAGGAGGTTCGATGAGTTCCGCAATTTCGCCTGTCGAGGCGCTGGCCACGCTGCTGGCCGAGCAGAAGTCCGCCTTCGTCGCCCAGGGTGCGGTCGATGCGGCCGAGCGCCGCCGGCGCATCCAGCAGGTGATCGACCTGCTGGTGGCCTGGCACAAGCCGCTGGTGGCGGCCATGGACGAAGACTTCGGCAATCGCCCGCAGGGCTTCTCGCTGATGAACGACGTGCTCGGCTCGCTGGCCTCGCTCAAACACGCCCGCGACCATCTCGAGGAGTGGATGCAGCCGCAGGAACGCCAGCCGTTCGCGCCCTACGACCAGCTGGGCGCCAAGGCGCGGGTGATGTACCAGCCCAAGGGCTCGGTCGCCATCATCGGCACCTGGAATGCGCCGCTGTTCACCCTGCTCAGCCCGCTGGCCTACGTGCTGGCCGCCGGCAACCGGGCGATCCTCAAGCCCTCGGAGATCGCCCCGCGCACCGCCGCGGTGCTGGCCGCGGCCTGCGCCGAGCTGCTCGATCCGCTGGTGGTCGGCGTGGTGAGCGGCGGCCCGGAGGTCGCCGCCGCGGTGAGCGCGCAGCCGTTCGACCACCTGGTGTTCACCGGCAGCACCGCCGTCGGCAAGCTGGTGATGCGCAGCGCCGCCGACAACCTGGTGCCGCTGACCCTCGAACTGGGCGGCAAGTCGCCGACCATCGTCGCGCGTAGCGCCGACCTGGCGACCGCCGCCTTCCGCATCGCCGCCGCCAAGGCCAACAACGGCGGCCAGCTGTGCGTCAACCCGGACCTGGTCTACGTGCCGCGCGAGCAGCTCGAGGCGTTCCTCGCCGAGCTGAAAGGCGCCTACGCCAGCCTGTTCCCGCAGGTGCAGGGCAACCCGGACGTGGTGGCGGTGGTCAACGAGCGCCATCTGGTGCGCGTTGAGGGGCTGGTCGACGACGCCATCGCCGCCGGCGTGCGCATCGAGTCGTTGCCCGAAATGCTGCCAGCAGATGCCGCCGACCGTCGCCGGCCGCTGCGCGTGGTGGTCGATCCGCCGGCTTCCTGCCGCATCCAGCAGGAGGAGATCTTCGGCCCGGCCATGGTGCTGCTGCCCTACGACGAGATCGACGCGGTGCTCGCCGACATCAATGCCCGGCCGCGGCCGCTGGCGCTGTACTACTTCGGCAACGACCCCGCCGAGCAGCAGCACGTGCTCGAACACACCCTGTCCGGCGGGGTGACCATCAACGACGCGATGATGCACGCCGCCATGCAGGACGCCCCGTTCGGCGGCATCGGCGCCTCCGGCATGGGCCACTACCATGGCCGCGAGGGCTTCCTCGAGTTCAGCCACGCGCGCACCGTGTTCGAGGCCGGCGCCTACGACCCGCGCCGCGAGTGGGGCCTGCTGCCGCCCTATGGCGAACACTTCCTTGCCGCCATGGAGGCGCAGGTAACGCCCTGATGCCCTGACCTGATCGTTCCCACGCTGGAGCGTGGGAACGATCAACGATCACCTGTCTGCCATCCCAAAGGCCCGGCCCCTGCGCCGGGCCTTTGCATTGCGCCGCCTGCACGTATCTGCCTAGTCCGGTTTGACGATGAACGCGGGCGGGCCGCGCCGGATCATCGGTCTCACGAGCACATTCGCTCACCGAGATTGACGGAGGAGTAGGCGATGCATGTCATGCGAGAGAAAACCGCGGTAGAGATCGAGCTGATCGCTCGCGCCCGGCGCCTGGTTCCTGCCCTGCGCGAGCGGGCCGAGCAGGCCGACCGCGAGGGCAAGGTGCCCGACGAGACCATCCGCGAGATGCAGGAGGCCGGCCTGTTCCGCGCCCTGCAGCCGAAGCGGTGGGACGGCTACGAGGTCGACCCGCGCACCTTCTTCGAGATCCAGATGACCCTCGCCGAAGGCTGCATGTCCACCGCCTGGATCTATGGCGTGATGGGCGTGCACCCCTGGCAGCTGGCCCGCTATCCGGTCGAGGCCCAGCAGGACGTGTGGGGCGAGGACACCAGCACGCTGATCTCCTCCACCTACATGCCGGTGGCCAAGGTCACCCCGGTGGAAGGCGGCTACCGCATCAGCGGGCGCTGGGGCTTCTCCAGCGGCAGCGAGCACTGCCAGTGGGGCCTGCTCGGCGGCATCCTGCCGCCCGGCGAGGACCAGCCGGCCGAGCACGGTACCTTCCTGGTGCCGCGCAGCGACTACCGCATCGAGAAGAACTGGGACGTGCTCGGCCTGCGCGGCACCGGCAGCCACGACATCGTGATCGAGGACGCCTTCGTCCCCGCCCATCGCGTGCAGCGCACCAACAACGCCAGCCTGGCGGCCACCCCGGGCCGCGAGGTCAACACCAACCCGATCTACGCGCTGCCCTTCGCCCAGGTGTTCACCCGCGCGGTGTCCAGCTCGTGCCTCGGCGCCCTGCAGGGTGCGATCAACCAGTTCAGCGACAACGCCAAGCAGCACATCGGCAAGCACGGCGCCAAGACCGCCGAGGACCCGGTAGCGCAGACCGCGGTGGCCGAGGCGATCACCACCGTCGACGCCTTCAAGCTGGTCCTCGAGCGCAACTTCGCGCACATGCTGGCGCTGGCCGAGAAGGGCGAGATCCCCGATACCGAGACCCGCCTGCTGTACCGCTACCAGTCCGCCCAGGTCACCAACGTGTGCGCCGAGCGAGTCAGCGACCTGCTGCGCTCGATGGCCGCCTCCGGCCTGTACAACACCAACCCGGTGGCGCGCACCTTCCGCGACCTGCACCAGGCGCGCGGGCACATCTCCAACAACGTCGCCGCCTACGGACGCAGCTACGGCGCGGTGCAGCTCGGCCTGCCCAACCCCGATCCCTACGTCTGACCCCCCAGCGACCACGGCACAGGACACGACAACAATGACAACACAGGTTCAGCCACAGTCCGCCTACGACGTGATCGTCGTCGGCTCGGGGGCAGGTGCGATGGCAGCGGCGGTAGTTGCCGCCGACCAGGGGCTTTCCGTACTGGTCGTCGAGAAGAGCGACAAGTACGGCGGCACCTCGGCGATCTCCGGCGGTGGCATCTGGATTCCCAACAACCACTACTTCGCCGAGAAGGGTGGCAACGACAGCTTCGACAAGGCGCTGACCTACCTGAAGGCCTCCACCGACGGCAAGATCGACGAGGAGCGCCTGCGCGCCTACCTCGAGTACGCGCCGCGGATGATCCACTACTTCGAGACCCGCAGCCGTGTGCGCTACGCGGTGGCCGAGAAGTACCCCGACTACTACCAGCACCTGCCCGGCTCGCTGCCCGGCGGGCGCAGCCTGGACCCCGAGCTGTTCGACACCAGCCTGCTCGGCGACGAATACGACAACATGCGCAAGCCGTCGCCGACCACCCTGCTGATGGGCTGCATCGCCTGGACCGCGCGCCACGCGCACAAGGCCATGTCCCGCGAGTTCGGCTGGCGGCTGATGATTCTCGGCCTGATGCTGCGCTACAAGCTCGACTTCAAGTGGCGGCGCAAGACCAAGATGGACCGCCGCGCCGCCCTCGGCGCCTCGTTGATCGCCGCGCTGCGCCGCTCGCTGATGGACCGCAACGTGCCGCTGTGGCTGAACACCGACTTCCGCGAGCTGGTGGTGGAGAACGGCCGGGTGACCGGTATCGAGGTGGTGCAGGGCGGCCAGAAGATGACCCTGCAGGCGCGTCGCGGGGTGATCTTCGCCAGCGGCGGCTTCGAGCAGAACCAGGCGCTGCGCGAGAAGTATCTGCCGCAGCCGACTCAGGTCGGCTGGAGCGCCACCCCGCCGGGTAACAACACCGGCGCCGCGCTGGAGGCCGCGCAGGCCATCGGCGCCGCCACCGACCTGCTCGACTGGGCCTGGTGGGCGCCGACCATCAAGGTGCCGGGCGAGGAGAAGCCGCGCGGCATCTTCGCCGAACGCGCCTTCCCCGGCGCCATCGTGGTCAACGGGCTGGGCAAACGCTTCGTCAACGAGGCGGCGCCGTACCTGGAGTTCGTCGACGCCATGTATCGCGAGCACCAGAAGGACGGCAAGAGCATTCCGGCCTGGGTGATCTTCGACGGCCACTACCGCTTCAACTACGCCATGGGCCCGCTGATGCCGGCCCAGGTGTCGCCCGACAGCCGCCTGCGCAAGGAGTGGCTGAACACCGTGTACTGGAAAGCCGACAGCCTCGACGGACTGGCCCGGCAGATCGGCGTCGATCCTGCCGGCCTGGATGCCACCGTCAAGCGCGTCAACGAGTTCGCCCGCACCGGCGTCGACAGCGACTTCGCCCGCGGTGGCAACGTGTTCGACCGCTACTACGGCGACAGCAACGTCAAGCCCAACCCGTGCCTGGCGCCGATCGCCAAGGGGCCGTTCTACGCCATGCGTCTGGACGCCGGCGACATCGGCACCAAGGGCGGCCTGCTGACCAACGCCAACGCCCAGGTGCTGCACGAGAACGGCCAGCCGATCCCCGGCCTGTACGCCATCGGCAACACCTCGGCCTCGGTGATGGGCACCAGCTATCCCGGCGCCGGCGGCACCCTCGGTCCGGCGATGACCTTCGGCTACATCGCCGCCCGGCACCTTGCTAGCAACGTCTGAGGAGGCCGGGATGAAGAGCGAACCGATTTCCACCTGCACCGACATCCAGCTGCCGCTGCAGGTGGCCGACGCCGCCAGCGTGCAGTGGGCCGAGCAGTGCGACGTGCTGGTGATCGGCTGGGGCGCGGCCGGCGCCTGCGCGGCGCTGGAAGCCCGCGCCCAGGGCGCCGACGTGCTGGTCGCCGACCGCTTCACCGGCGGCGGCGCCAGCGCCAAGAGCGGCGGGGTGGTCTACGCCGGCGGCGGCACCCGCCAGCAGCGCGACGCCGGCTTCGCCGACACGCCCGAGGCGATGTTCGACTACCTCAAGCACGAGACCCAGGGGGTGATCGGCGACGCCACCCTGCGCCGCTTCTGCGAGAGCAGCGTGGCCAACCTGGAGTGGCTGGAAGGCCACGGCGCCCGCTACGAACACAGCATGCCGCCGGGCGGCAAGACCTCCTATCCGCCGGACGGCTACTTCCTCTACTACTCGGGCAACGAGCTAGTGCCCTCGCATGGCGGCGCGCTGCCGCCGGCGCCGCGCGGTCATCGCACCGTCGGCAAGGGCCAGTGCGGCGCGGTGCTCTATGCACGGCTGCAGGAAGCCTGCCTGCGCGCCGGCGTGCGTGCCCAGACCCAGTCTGCGGCGCGGCGCCTGGTGCTGGATTCCAAGGGACGGGTGATCGGCGCCGAACTCTGGTGCCTGCCGCCCGGTAGTCCGGCGGCCAGGGAGCACGCCAAGCTGGCGGCGCGTGCCGAGCGCCTGCAGAACTTCGCCCCGGCCTACTGCGACGGCCTGCGCCGCAAGCTGGCGCGCCTCGAACAGCAGCACGCCCGACCGCGCCTGGTGCAGGCGCGCCAGGGGGTGATCCTCAGCACCGGCGGCTTCATCTTCAACCGGGCGCTGCTCGGCGAGCACGCGCCCAAGTACCGGCGCAACTTCAAGGTCGGCGCCACCGGCTGCGACGGCAGCGGCCTGCGCCTGGGCCTGACCGCCGGCGCGGCCAGCGACCGCCTGCAGCAGGTCTCGCCGTGGCGCTTCATCAACCCGCCGCTGTGCTGGCCGAAGGGCATCGTGGTCAACACCGCCGGGCAGCGCTTCGTCAACGAGGAAGTCTACGGCGGCACCCTCGGCTACCCGCTGTGCGAGGAGCAGGGCGGCAAGGCCTGGCTGGTACTCGACGCCCGTCTGCGCCGCCAGGCCATCAAGCAGGCGCTGTTCGGCGGCTACTGGTGGTTCCAGAGCCTGCCGGCGCTGGCGCTGATGCTCCTCAAGGTGCGCAAGGGCCGCACCGCGCGCGAGCTGGCGGGCGTCACCGGCATGCAGCCGGCGCTGCTCGAAGAGTCGCTGCGCGCCTACAACGCCGCCGCCCGCGGAACCGCGCCGGACGCCTTCGGCAAGTCGGAGAGCAGCCGCCAGGTGCTCGACCAGGGGCCGTTCTACGCCTGCGACATCTCGGTGGGCAACCCGGTGTTCCCGCTCGGCGCGCTGACCCTCGGCGGCCTCAAGGTCGACGAGGACAACGGCGCGGTGCTCGACGGCCACGGCCAGGCCATCCCCGGCCTGTACGCCGCCGGACGCACCGCCATCGGCATCCCCTCGCACCTCTACATCAGCGGCCTGTCGCTGGCCGACTGCGTGTTCTCTGGCCGCCGCGCCGGCGAAGCGGCGGCCCATGCCGGCCACACCACCACCAGCCAGGCCGCGCCTCTCGGCGTGCGTGCCTGAACGAGGAGACGAACATGACAGGACGGGTACAGGACAAGATCGCCCTGGTCACCGGCGGCGCCAGCGGCATCGGCCGCGCCATCGTGCAGGCGCTGGTGGACGAGGGCGCCCGGGTGCTGATCGCCGACATCAACGCCGACGCCGGCCAGGCGCTGGCCGACGAGCTGAACGAGGAGCGGGGCGACGCTGCCAGCTTCATCCGCCACGATGCCAGCAGCGAGGCCGGCTGGGACGCGGTCGCCGCTTGCGTGCGCGAGCGCTACGGCCGTCTCGACGTGCTGGTCAACAACGCCGGCATCCTGCTCAAGGGCAGCATCGAGGAGAGCAGCCTGGCCGACTGGCACAAGCTGCTGCGCGTCAACTCCGACAGCGCCTTCCTCGGCTGCCGCATGGGCGTCGCGCTGATGAAGGAGAGCGGCGGCGGCTCGATCATCAACGTCTCGTCCATCGCCGCCCTGGCCGGTCGCGACGACTACGCGGCCTACGGCGCCTCCAAGGGTGCGGTGGCCGCCCTCAACCGCGCGGTGGCGGCGCACTGCCGCAGGCAGAGGTACCGCATCCGCTGCAACTCGCTGCATCCCGACGGCGTGCTGACGCCGATGACCGTCGCCAGCTACCCGCCGGGCATCGACCCGGCGCAGTTCACCATCGACAGCGACCCGATGAACCGCATGTGCCTGCCCGAGGACGTCGCTTCCGCCGCCCTGTACCTGGCCAGCGACGAGTCGCGCGCCATCAACGGCATGGAACTGCGCATCGACAGCGGCCAGTTCGTCATGAGTATCTGACTATGAACAATCCCGAATACATCTCCCTGCGCGTCGCGCAGGTCATCGAGGAAACCGCCGACGCCCGCTCGCTGGTGTTCGAGGTGCCGGCCGCGCTGGCCGGCCAGTTCAAGTACAAGCCGGGGCAGTTCCTCACCCTGCGCATCCCCCACGACGGCAGCTGGCTGCCGCGCTGCTACTCGCTGTCCAGCACGCCGCTGCTCGATGAGCCGCTGCGCGTCACCGTCAAGCGCGTGCGCGACGGCCGCGCCTCCAACTGGCTGTGCGACGTGCCCAAGGCCGGCGACGCCATCGAGGTGCTGGCGCCGGCCGGGGTGTTCGTGCCGCGCAGCCTGGACGGCGACTTCCTGCTGTTCGGCGGCGGCAGCGGGGTCACCCCGGTGCTGTCGATCCTCCGTTCGGTGCTGCACACCGGTTCCGGCCGCGTGCTGCTGATCTACGCCAACCGCGACGAAGCCTCGGTGATCTTCCGCGACGAGCTGAAAGCCCTGGCCGCCGCCCACCCGCGCCGCCTGCAGGTGATCCACTGGCTGGACTCGGTGCAGGGCATCCCCGCCGTCGAGCAGCTCGCCGAACTGGCGCGGCCGTTCAGGCAGGCCGAGGCCTTCATCTGCGGCCCCGGCCCGTTCATGGACGCCGCGGTGAGCGCGTTGCACAACCTCGACGTACCGGCCGCCAAGGTCCACGTCGAGCGTTTCGTCTCGCTGCCCGGCGAGGGCGAGCAGGGCGAAGTGGTGGTCAGCGAGGCGGCGGTGGCCGCGCGCCTGGAGGTCAGCCTCGACGGCGCCGAGCACGCCCTCGACTGCGAGCCCGGCGAAACCCTGCTCGACGCCATGCGCCGCAATGGGGTGCGTGCCCCGCAGTCCTGCCTGGTCGGCGCGTGCGCCTCGTGCATGTGCACGGTGGAGCAGGGCGAGGTCGAGCTGCTGCGCAACGAGGCCCTCGACCAGCAGGAGCTGGACGAAGGCTGGACCCTGGCCTGCCAGGCCGTGGCCACCAGCGCGCACGTGCGCGTGCGCTTTCCCGATTGACCGGCCTGGGGGCTGCAATGACTGATTCTTCGATTTCCGCCGTTCCGTTCGCCGCCGACAGCCTGCTGCCGGCGAGCATTCCCGCCCTGGTGTTCGCCGCCGCACGCCGGCACGCCGGCCACTGCGCCCTGGCCGACGGCGAGGTGCGCATCGACTACGCCGAGCTGCCCGAGCGGGTGCTCGCGGTGAGCCGCGCACTACTCGCCGAGGGCATCCAGCCCGGCGATCGCGTCGCCGTGTGGGGGCCGAACCGCTACGACTGGATTCTCGCCGCGCTGGGCATCCACTGCGCCGGCGCCACCCTGGTGCCGATCAACACGCGCATGAAGGGCAACGAGGCCGCCGACATCCTCGAACGCAGCGGCACCCGCCTGCTGTTCTGCGTCGGCCAGTTCCTCGGCGTCGACTACCCGGCGATGCTCGAAGCGCACCGCCCGGACTGCCTGGAGCGCGTGGTGGTGCTGCCCTGCGAGGCGCCCTCGGATCATGGCGACCTGAGCTGGCAGGGCTTCCTCGCCGCCGGCGAGGCGGTCGACATGGACGAGGCCCAGGCGCGCGCCCTGACCGTGCGCCCGGACGATCTGTCCGACCTGCTGTTCACCTCCGGCACCACCGGCAAGCCCAAGGGCGTGATGAGCGGCCACGGCCAGAACCTGCGCGCCTTCGCCGAGTACGTGCAGGTGATCGGCCTGCGCCCCGGCGACCGCTACCTGATCGTCAACCCGTTCTTCCACGCCTTCGGCTACAAGGCCGGCTGGCTGACCTGCCTGCTGGCCGGCGCGACCATCCTGCCGCACCCGGTGTTCGACGCCGAGGCGGTGTTCCAGCGCATCGAACGCGACCGCATCACCGTGCTGCCCGGCCCGCCGACCCTGTACCTGACCATGCTCGCCCACCCGAAGCTGGCCGAGACCGACCTGTCCAGCCTGCGCATCGCCGTCACCGGCGCGGCCACCATCCCGCCGGTGCTGGTCGAGCGCATGCGCCGCGAGCTGGGCTTCGCGGTGGTCACCACCGCCTACGGCCTCACCGAGTGCGGCGGCCTGGCGACCATCTGCGACCCGGCCGACGACGCCGAAACCGTGGCCACCACCTGCGGCCGCGCGCTCCCCGGCACCGAGGTGCGCATCGTCGACGAAGGCAACCGCGAGCTGCCGCCGGGCGAGGCGGGCGAGGTGTGCCTGCGCGGCTTCCACGTCATGCAGGGCTACTTCGAGAACCCGCAGGCCACCGCCGAAACCATCGATGCCGACGGCTGGCTGCACACCGGCGACGTCGGCACCCTGGATGAGCGCGGCTACCTGCGCATCACCGACCGCCTCAAGGATATGTTCATCGTCGGCGGCTTCAACTGCTACCCGGCGGAGATCGAGGCCGGCCTGCTCGAACACCCGGCCATCGCCCAGGTCGCGGTGATCGGCGTGCCCGACGAGCGCATGGGTGAGGTCGGCTGCGCCTGCGTGGTGCTGCGCCCCGGCCAGCAGCTCGACGAACCCGGCCTGATCGCCTGGTCCCGCCAGCGCATGGCCAACTACAAGGTGCCGCGCCTGGTGCGCTTCTTCGACGCGCTGCCGGTCAATGCGTCGAACAAGGTGGTGAAGGGGGAGTTGCGGGGAACGGTGATTCCCGTTCGGGAATAATTCACCCATACAGCTGACGGAGTGCACGTAATTTTCCCGATCAGGAATATTGGCTTGCGCCAGTGTGGTTTCAGGCGAATAATTTCCCGAACGGGAAATTATTCGAGCACGCCATGATCCCTATCGACTCCACACAAGCGCTCGGCGCGGCCCTGCGAGCCGCACGCAAGCAACTGGGCCTGACGCAAGCCGATCTGGCCCTGGCCGCCGTGGTGGGCGTGCGCTTCGTGGTCGATCTGGAGGCAGGCAAGCCCTCGGTGCGGCTGGAGCAGGTGCTCCGCGTGATCGATGCCCTGGGTGGTCGGGTCCAATTGGACGGACTTGCGGATGCTCCGACTCCAGCGGAGCCCACTCGTCATGGCGCATGAACTCGCCGTCTGGCTGTTCGCCGAGCAGGTCGGCAGCTTGTCGCTGGTGGATGGTCGCCTGAGCTTTGGTTATCACGCCCGCTAATCCGCTTTGATAAGTCAGTAGGGTGGGTAACTCGCGTAGCGATTACCCACCGTGGGCATCGGTAGACAAGGCTGCGCCGTTGTCTACCCTACTTGCTGGCCAGGGGAGATGTGCTGGCGGAGGTGGCTTGTGGGGTGTGGAGGTATCCGGTGGGGGAGGTGTCGTGAGGCTGGCCTCCCCTGCGGATTGCCAGCTACGAGGTGACAAAATAGGGGTACTTCTTGATGCTGCAGTGTTGCCGAGGCGAAGCACTTGATGCGTTCTATCCCTGAGGCTCATCCGCGTCAAACGAGCGTGGCGAGTGCAGCGTCGACTGAGTTTGCGAGATCAACCACCGTGTTGCAGCAACTGAATGATTTGAGTTAGCTGTGGAATTCCTACTGCAACCGTGACGAGGTTGGCGGCTGCTCCAAGGCAGCCTAGAAGGCTCTTGCCCAACTCGTGGTCCTTAAGGAATTCTTTGTACTCGTTGTCGATGTAGGCATGGCCTATTGTTGCTTCTATTCGTTCCAAGATGGGCTCCGCGCCTGTGATAAAGTAGTTGTCAAGGACAGAGACAAGATCATGGAGTTGAAGCACGACGTAGGATTTTAGCCTAGGAGGTAGGTCGGATGACCGGACTTCCTCCAGCAGCTTGACGAAGCCTTCTCGTAATTCTTGTAGCTCATCTTTATCAAGTTTTTTAGTTTTAATCTGCGTTTCAAGGAGTGTCGATGCTAATGCCAGGTAGTTCGTCATGTGTGTATCTATTCGGTTGATGAACAACTCCCATTTTTCCGAAAATTTGTGGGTTGTAAATGCGGCGTAAAGTTGATTGGATATGTGCTGAACAACACCTGGAGTTGTTTCGGTACTGTTGGTTAAGGTGGTCGAAATCTGCTCTGGAAGAGCAATCATTTTTCCCATTCTAGAGAGTAGGAGTGCCGGATTATTCTTTGCGCCGAGAAGCTGCTCCCATGCGTGAATGCTCGCAGTGTTTGGGTCGATGCTCTTAGCTTTGATAAGGAGATCAAGGAGTCGGGATGCTGCGTTGTCTTGTGCCATAATGTTTCCATGTTGATCAGGTGTGGCAATTTTTTTGGATTTCAATAATGCAGATTTTTGACGAGTATTAGAAGTCGCTCCCGCAAAACTAGATGTATCAGTTAAAAATCAAATTTCCATTGGTGAATAAACGAACTCATCATTTATTTTCCCAAGGCGAATTTCTACAGAGTCACCAAATGCCTCGGAGAAATCTCCCGCGTGGCGACGGATGCGAGATAGTGTATGCACCTCGCCATCCTCTCTCAATACGCACACTAAATGGATTTTGGAGAGCTTCTCAAGACTGTTTTCGGACACCCAATGCTTGAGTTGCCGCTCAGCAACAATTCTAAGCATTGAGTAAAAACTTCTTGGTCGAATTGATTTGACCTCAACCGCCACAGTTTCGCCATCGTTGCTCGCTATAAAATCAAACGCCCGCATCGTTGGCGACGGAGTTATGTTGTAGCCTAGGCGAGAGTAGTACTCGGCAACAGCTTTTTCTGCAATAAATCCGATAGCCTCCGGCGATTCTGATTGGTATGAATATATGATTAGCTCTCTATCCTCTTCGTCGAGATTGATCTCGCCCAGTTTTTCCGTGGCTCTTCTGATTATATCTTTAATATCGTTTGCCAGGCCGACAATTTGATCGAATTCACTTTTAGATACATTGCGATTGTGTGCAACTTTGTTTCTTAGCTTGTAGAGGATTTCCCATTTCTTTTCCAGGCCTTTGTCTTTTTCATCGAGCAATGCTGAGAAGTATTTTTCCCAGTTGGACCTGGGGGCGTACTTCGTGATCTTGTCTTTGTCCTCATCAGAAAAGTTGGTCTTTGAGAGAATGCGATCTAGCTCTTCTAGGCTGATGTCGCGCTTTTTATCGAAAAGAACCTGCTTGAGGTGGATGAAGTCGAGCTTGTAGAGGTCATTTAGGTGGATATCTTCATCTTCGTAGCTTTCTATTTTTTTAAATAGCTCTGGGTTGATGGCATCCTTAGACCAGTTCATTCCAACGTTAATCAGCATGAACTTTGCAATAAGCTTTCTCATTAGGTTTTCAACTTCATTGATCACCGGGTATGACTTTTCAGCGTATGTTTTTCCAACTCCATCCCAAAGGGTGTTGATTGCAGTAGAGCCCGGAGAAATCCTCTCGGCAATGGATTTTACTCTTTCGCACAGTTCTGAGAACTCATCAATGCTATCTTTGTTTTGGCATTCTAGTACTAGTAAGAAAAACCTTTCATCCTTGTCTTTTACCTTGTCTGTTTCAACTCGGAATCGCGCGGAAACAAGATCTCTGGCTTTGGCGGATCGGCGGTACGATAATTTTTGGCCAGATATGGTTATTAATGCATCGATCTTCAGAAAATCAACGAATGCCTTCTTGCTGCTACAGAAGGAATCGCCACCAGGAACTAGTATTAGGTATTCGGTTTTCAAGTGGGTCCCCTAAAGTTGTTTGTGGCGGCTTCTAATAAAAATAGATACCAGGTGGCGCATGCCCCCCCCCCTTGGCATGGTTTAGTGGATAAAGTTTCAGGGTGAACGCATTAAACAGCTCTGGAATGCGAGCTGCGCGAAGGAGGTGGGGCTGGTAGGCGGTTAAGAACCAAGACGGCAACTCCCTTTGCATGCGGCATTCGAGCAGGCGTTGAGATTAGCGCGGGGTCCAGATGAAAAACAACCAAGACCCGCTTTCACAACACCCAGCCAACCGCAGACCCTGACTCCCATCCAACTCTCCCCTACAACACCCCATTCCTTGCTCCAGATCAACAAAACCCCCACTACCCGCGCGGCTACTCCATACGGATGATGTCGCCCCCCACCCCCCGACCAAAAATCCATCCCGTATCACACAGGGCGGGCCGCCCCGAGTCAGGCGGCCCGCGACTTCTTCCCGCACGACCATGGGTGAGTCGATGGAGCAAACAACAAGAATTTCCCCCGAGGAGCTGGTGGCCCGCGCCCGGGCACTGGTGCCGCTGCTAGCCGAGCGTGCCGCGCAGGCCGAGGCCGAGCTGAAGGTGGCCGACGACGTGATCGCCGCGCTGCAGGAGGCGCAGCTGTTCCGCGTCATGCAGCCGAAACGTCACGGCGGCTTCGAGTTCGGGCCCAAGGTGTTCGCCGAGATCCAGCAGACGCTGGCCGAGGGCTGCATGTCCACCGCCTGGATGTACGGCGTGGTGGCGGTGCATCCGTGGCAGCTGGCGCTGTTCCCCGAGCAGGCGCAGCAGGAGGTGTGGGGCGAGGACGCCTCGACGCTGGTCGCCTCGACCTACATGCCGGTGGCCAGGGTCACGGAAGTGGAGGGCGGCTACCGCATCAGCGGGCGCTGGGGCTTCTCGACCGGCTGCGAGCACTGCGACTGGGTGTTCCTCGGCGGCAACCTGACGCCGGGCGTCGGCAAGGGCAACAGCTACCGCACCTTCCTGCTGCCGCAGAGCGATTTCCGCATCGAGCGCAATTGGGAGGTGATCGGCCTGCGCGGCACCGGCAGCCACGACATCGTGGTCGAGGACGCCTTCGTGCCGCTGCACCGTACCCACGCCACCCAGCAGCACGACGACGCGGCCAACCCCGGCCGCGAGCTGAACAGCGCGCCGCTGTACCGGGTGCCGTTCGCCCAGATGTTCATCCCCGCGGTGTCCAACGCCTGCCTAGGCGGCCTGGCGGCGGCCATCCAGCACTTCAAGGACTACGCCCAGCAGGGCATCAGCAAGAACGTCGGCATGCGCACGGTGGACGACCCCAACGCGCAGCTGGCCTACGCCCGCGCGGTGGTGGCCCACGAGCAGATGGTGGAGAACCGCAAGCGCCACTACGAGGTGCAGATGGCCTGGGCCGAGCGCGGCGAAGCGGCGCCGGTCAACGAGCGGCTGCGCCAGCGCTACCAGCTCGCCCAGGTGGCCAACGAGTGCGCCCACCACATCAACGAGCTGCTGCGCTGCTGCGGCGCCACCGGCACCTACCGCAGCAATCCGCTGACGCGGATCTTCCTCGACGTGTTCACCGGCCGCGCGCACATCGCCAATAACGTCGACCTGTTCGGCCGCGCCTTCGGCTTCATCGCCCTGACCGACCAGACCACCACCGACAGCTTCCTCTGAGCCCTGGAGACCCGACCATGTCCATGAATCGCGCAAAGATCATCGCCGACCCGATCCCCGAGCGTTACGCCCGCGGCTGGCACTGCCTGGGCTCGGCCCTCAAGTACAAGGACGGCAAGCCGCACACGGTGAACGCCTTCGGCTACCGCCTGGTGGTGTTCCAGACCTCCGACGGCGCGCTGCAGGTGCTCGACGCCTGGTGCCCGCACATGGGCGGCGACCTCAGCCACGGTCGCCTGGAGAACGACAACGTGGTCTGCCCGTTCCACGGCTGGCAGTTCGACCGCGAGGGCAAGGCGGCGAGCATTCCCTACTGCAAGCGCGTGCCGCCGAAGGCGCGGGTGGGCCGCTGGGCCACCGCCGAGCTGAACGAGGCGCTGTTCATCTGGCACGACCCGGACGGCAACCCGCCGCTCGAAGGCCAGGAGATCCCGCGCCTGGAGGAGCTGTATTCGCCGGAGTACAGCCAGATGCACTGGGCGGAGTGGGTGATCAACGCCAACAGTCGCGAGCTGGTGGACAACATCGTCGACATGGGGCACTTCGACGAGACGCACCAGTCGCCGTCGCTGTTCTTCGCCAATCTGTTCGAGGGCCACAAGGCCACCCAGGTGCAGATCTCCGGCTCGCGGATCATGAGCGCGGGCGAGGCGGTGATCACCTACGCCACCTACTACGGGCCGGGCGTGCTGCTGGTGTCGTTGAAGGGGCCGTACAAGGGCCACTACATGGAGACCATCTACATCGTCGGCAACACGGCCATCGACCACAACAGCTTCACCCTGCACTTCGGCGTGGCCACCAAGAACATCCCGGGGCTGAGCAAGGCGGAGAACCAGCAGCTGATCGCCGAGTGGACCGAGCTGCAGTGCGTCGCCCTGGGCACCGACGTGGCCATCTGGGACAACAAGGTGCGCATCGGCAACCCGATGCTGTGCGAGAGCGACGGGCCGATCTACCACGCGCGCAAGTGGTACGACCAGTTCTTCCAGCCGATCAACGAGGCGTCCGAGGAGTCGACCCGCCGCTACGAGCACGAGATCGACATGGACTACGTCGGCGTGAAGCCGGAAATCCGCCACCTGAGAGGCTGATCAGCCAAGGCGTGCGCCGGGCTCTTCTGTGGGGGCGAATTCATTCGCCATGGGCCGCAGCGCGGCCCCCAATGCTGCCAAGGGCAGGCCGATGGCCTGCTTGGCGAATGAATTCGCCCCTACGGGGGTGTTCATGCGCCGCCATGGTGCCCCCGCCCGGCGCCGCGACGAGGAGAACCGATGATGGACATTCGTGGACTGGCCTACGTGGTGGCGTCGAGCCGCGACCTGGGCGCCTGGCGCCGGCAGGCCGAGGACGTGCTGGGCATGATGGTGGAGGAGGGGCTGCTGGGCGACCTCTATATCAAGATGGACGAGCGGCCGTTCCGCCTGTTCGTGTCGGGCGGGCCGGCCGACCGCTACGTGGCCAGCGGCTGGGAGCTGGCCGGCGAGGAGGCCTTCGAGCAGGCCTGCGCGGAACTGGAGCGCGCCGGGGTGCCGTTCGAGCGCGGCTGCGCCGAGCTGTGCGCGGTGCGCCGGGTCAACGGGCTGGCCAGCCTGCGCGACCCTTCCGGCAACCTGCACGAGCTGGTGTGGGGTGTGTGCTCGGACTTTCGCCGCTTCGTCTCGCCGGCCGGCGTGCCGGGCTTCGTCACCGGCGAGCTGGGCATGGGCCATACCGTGCTGCCGGCAGAGAACTTCGCGGAGACCTGGGCGTTCCTGCGCGATGTCATGGGCTTCGGCCTGTCCGACATCCACCGCTTCCAGCCGGCGCCGGACGCCCCGGCGATCCCGATCTACTTCCTGCATTGCAACAACGGCCGCCACCACAGCCTGGCGCTGTTCGGCGGCCCGGTGCCCAGTGGCTGCGTGCACCTGATGGTGGAGGTGGACAACCTGGTGGAGGTCGGCCGCGCCCACGACCGCATGCAGCGCGCGGGTGTGAAGCTGATGGCCACCCTCGGCCAGCACGTCAACGACCGCATGACCTCCTTCTACATGGACACCCCCTCGGGCTTCGCCATCGAGTACGGCTTCGGCGGCCTGGTCCTCGACTGGACGCGGCACAGCGTCTACGAGGCCAGCGAGGTGAGTGTGTGGGGGCATGACTTCGGGGTGGGCTTCAACGCGCCGGCGAAGTGAACCGCAACACGCCCGGATATCCCTCAAATGGGTGATGTGTCACCCACCCGACCCTTCCCACACTGGACCTGTCCCCGCCGCGCCGGCTCCTCGCGCGTCGGGGCAATGGACCTGCCCGCGTGGCGTATGCCTGAGCGCGGGCCTGCAATGCCAGAACAACAATAATCCGGAGGCAGTATGCCCAAGGCAGCAAGAAAGGATTGCCGGCGCGCCGGCCAACCGCCGTACCTGCGCGAGTTGCTCGCCATGGCGGTGGCGTTGAGCAGCGGGGCGGTGAGCGCCCTGCCGACCGCCGAACTGGGCGAGTCGACCACCCTCGAATCGTCGCTGACGGTCAACTACACCGCTTCGGTGCGTACCGAGAAGCCGGCCGACGAGTACCTCAACGACCTCAACAGCGACGACGGCACACGCAACTTCGATCGCGGCTCGCTGATCACCAACCGGGTCAGCCTGTTCGGCGAGGCGCTGCTGCGCCACGACAACGTCGGCGCCATGCTGCGCGCCAGCCACTTCTACGATGCGGCCTACCACGGCAGCAACGACAACGATTCGCCGCTCACCGTCAACAAGATCGGCGCTCACGACCATTTCATCGACAAGACCCGTGAACGCAGCGGCGGCGAATTCCGCCTGCTGGACGCCTTCGTGTTCGGCAGCTGGGATCTGGACGGCCGCTACCTGTCGGCCAAGGCCGGCCGCCACCTGGTGGCCTGGGGCGAGAGCCTGTTCTGGCCGAACATCAGCCAGGGCCAGGCGCCGGTGGACGCCACCAAGTTCAACGTGCCGGGCACCGAGGCCAAGGACGCCTACCTGCCGGTCGGCCAGGTGTCGGCGTCCTTCTCGCTGACCGACGACCTGACCCTGATCGGCTTCTGGCAGTACAAGTGGGAGGAGACCCTGCTCAACCCGGTGGGCGACTACTTCGGCAGCGACTACTTCGGCCCGGGCGCGCAGTTCTTCCGCCTGGCGCCGGGGGTGATCGGCAACCTGCCGGACCAGAGCTTCCGGGTGGCCAACTTCGCCGGCGAGGTGGAGCCGGACGACGACGGCCAGTGGGGCCTGGGTCTGCGCTACCGGCTCGGCCACAACACCGAGGTCGGTCTCTATCACTACCGATACCACGACCGGGTGGCGGCGCTGTTCTTCGATTTCACCGGCGACACCCAATACTCCTCGCTCAAGAGCATCGGCCGCGACACCGGGGCGGGCAATGCGCCGGCCTACCAGCTCGGCTACTTCGACGACATCGCCCTCACCGGGGTGAGCCTGAGCACCAAGCTCGGCGATGCGGTGCAGATCGGCAGCGACCTGAGCTACCGCGAGGATGCCGCCGTGTACCTGTCCAACGGCGCGCCGACCCGTGGCAACCTGATCCAGGGCAACCTCAACGCCGTCTACATCCTCGGCCCGAGCGCGCTGGCCCACCAGACCACGCTGATGGGCGAGGTGGTGCACCAGCGTATCGACAGCGTCGACACCCTGCAGGTCAGCGGGGGGCTGCCGGGGCAGAACGGCAGCTTCGACGACTTCGAGTACGACGGCCAGACCCGCGGCAGCACGCTGCTCGGCGTGGGCGCGATGTTCGACTACCCGAGCCTGTTCAGCGGCTGGGACCTGACCACCAAGGTGTTCTGGAACCAGAACGTCTCCGGCAGCGCCTACTCGGGTCTTGGTCGCGACGAGAAGCGCATCACCGTCGGCGGCGACTTCAAGTACCTCGGCAACTTCCAGGTCGGCATGACCTACGTCGGCTACCTCGGCTCGGCGGACATCGCCAATGGCCGCACCCTGGCGGATCGCGACTACGTGTCGCTGAACGCCAAGTACACCTACTAAGAAGGGGAGGGACCCATGAAGAAGCACACGCAACTCGCCAGCCTGCTCGCCTGTGGCGCGCTGTTCGCGCTCGCCACGCCGGCGCTGGCCAAGACCGATGAAGCGGCCCAGCTGGACAGCAGCACCTACACCTGCATGGGCGCCGAGCGCGCCGGCAACGCCGACGGCAGCATTCCGGAGTATTCCGGCAAGTGGCTGGGCGCGCCGCCGCACGTGAACTTCCAGGGCACCGGCAACCATCCGCTCGATCCTTATGCGGACGAAAAGCCGCTGTTCACCATCACTGCGGCGAACATGGCCGAGCACGCGCAGTACCTCACCGACGGCATGAAGGCGTTGTTCCGGCTGTATCCCGATACCTTCAGCATGCCGGTCTATCCCTCGCATCGCGACTTCCGCTTCAACGACAGCGTGTGCCAGGCGACCAAGGCCAACGTCGGCTACGCCCACCTGACCGATGACGGCGAGGGTGTGGTGGCCAAGACCGGCGGTACGCCCTTCCCCATGCCGAAGAGCGGCCTGGAGCTGTTGAAGAACGCCTCGCTGTTCACCGTGCGCCCATGGACCGAGGAATATGTCTCGGACAACGCCTATGTGGTCAGGGACGGCAAGGTCAACTGGGGGCGCGTCCACTCGAAGAACCTGGCGCCGCATCTGGAGCCGGGGCGCATCGGCGACACCAGCGGCCAGTCGTCCTTCTACCTCAACGAGACCCTGCTGCCGCTGCGTGACAAGGGCGAGGTGAACACCGGCATGGAGTTCTGGAACGACAAGACCGAGCCACGCCAGAGCTGGCGCTACGACCCGGGTACCCGCCGCGTGCGCCAGGCCCCCGGTTATGGCTTCGACATGGCGTTCCCCGGTTCCGGCGGTTCCATCACCGTGGACGAGGTGCGGCTGTTCAACGGTTCCGGCCAGCGCTACGACTGGAAGATCGTTGGCAAGGAGGAGCTGTACATCCCCTACAACGCCTATCGCATCCACTCGCCGCAACTCAAGTACGCCGACCTGATCAAGCCCGGTCATATCGACCCGACCCACATGCGCTACGAGAAGCACCGCGTGTGGGTCCTGGAAGGCACCCTCAAGGCCGACTACCGGCACCTGTACGGCAAGCGTCGCCTGTACATCGACGAGGACACCTGGTTCCCCATCGTCGCCGACAACTACGACAGCCGTGGCGAACTCTGGCGCACCTCGATGCTCAACTTCTTCTACGCCTACGAGACGCAGACGCCGCAGGCCGGTGTCGGTCTGTACCATGACCTGCTGGAGAAATCCTACCTGGCGTTCAACCTGATCAACGAGCAACCCAAGGGCTACAAGCTGAACGCCCCGAACTTCCGGGCGGCGATGTTCGGGCCGGAGGCGGCGCGGCGGGGAGGTCTGTGATGGACGGGGCAGGGGGCGCCTGCGCCCCTTGCCTCGCGGCGGGCACCAGCTACGCCGAACTGCAGGGGTTGATCGGTCTGGTCTACGACGGCCTGCTCGAGGACAAGCCGTGGAGCGGTTTGCTCGACGCCCTGCGCCGGCAGTTCGGAGCCAACTACGCGTCGCTGACCATCCGCCTGCCGAGCGCGGAGGATCGCGGCCTGGTGGTGTTCGCCGGCGAGGCGCGGCCGCACATCCACGCCCTCTACAGCAGCTCGCTGTACGCGGTCGATCCGTTCGTCAACCTGCCGCACGACACCGTGGTGATGCTCGAGGAGCTGATCGACGAGCGCGAGTGGCTGGGCAGCGTGATCTACCGCGATTTCCTCGAACCGTTGCAGGTTCGCTACATGATGGGCGCCGACATCCGCAGCGACGACGGCCGCGAGCGCGAATTCCGCCTGCGCCTGAGCCGTCCGCCGGAAAGCGGGCCGTTCAGCGAGACGGAGCGCGCGCTGTGCGGCCTGCTGCTGGCGCACCTCAAGCGCGCGCTGCGCCTGTACGCGCACCTCGACCGGGTCGAGAGCGCCTGCCGCCTGTATGTCGGCACCCTGGAGCGCATGGGTATCGGCTCGATCCTGCTCGACGAGCAGGGCGGCATCTTCAGGATCAACCGCATCGCCGAGGACATCCTCGCCGAACGGGACAGCCTGCAGCTGCACAACGGCATGCTCGAGGCCATTTCGCCGCGCGACGACCGCCGCCTGTGGCGGCTGATCAAGCAGGCGGCTGCTGGCCGCAACGGTACCGGTCTGGTGGAAGCCATTGCCCTCGACCGCGCCGGCCAGCGCGGCAGCCTCAGCGTGCTGGTGCGCAGCATCCCGCTGACCGCCAGCGCCGAAGCCGGCCGCGCGGCTGCCGTCGAGCTGATCCTGCGCGACAGCAACCGCCCGGCGCAGCCCTCCGAACCCCTGCTGCGCCAGCTCTACCAGCTCACCCCGGCCGAGGCCGCGCTGGCCGTGCTGCTCGGCGAGGGCCTGACCCTCGAGGAGACCGCCTCCAGGCTGGGCATCAGCCGCAACACCGCGCGCAGCCACCTGCGCGCGGTGTTCGCCAAGACCGGGGTGAAGCGGCAGACCGCGCTGGTGCAGCTGTTGCTGTGCAGTGTGGTGGCGATGGATTGAGGGGGGCTTGGGTCAGCTGCGGGCCAGCACGTACTGGCCAGGGGCGGCCTCCAGCGGCGGGTAGTCGGCCGAGCCGAGGCGGGTGACCGGCTTGCCCTGTTTGCCGGCATGCTGGCCCAGCCAGTTGGTCCAGTCGAGCCACCAGCTGCCGGGTTGTTCGGTAGCGCCTTCCAGCCACTGATCCGGGTCGGCCGGCAGCGCATCGCTGGTCCAGTAGTTGCGCTTGTTCTTCGAGGCCGGGTTGATGATGCCGGCGATGTGTCCCGAAGCACCGAGCACGAAGCGGGTCGGCCCCTTGAGCAGACGTGAGCTGGTGAAGGCGCTGCGCCATGGCACGATGTGGTCCTCGCGGGCGCCGACGACGTAGGTCGGCATGTCTAGCTTGGACAGGTCGAGGGTTTCGCCGCAGACCTCGAGCTTGCCGGTCTTCAGCTCGTTCTGCAGGTAGGTGTGGCGCAGGTACCAGCAGTACATGGCCCCGGGCAGATGGGTGTGGTCGTTGTTCCAGTAGAGCAGGTCCAGCGAGCGCGGCTTCTGGCCCTTGAGGTACTTGTCGACGCCGTAGTTCCACCACAGCTCGTTGGGGCGCAGCAGGGAGAAGGTGTTGCCCATGTCCTCGCCGCGGAACAGGCCGTAGTGGCCGTCCGCGCCGCCGATGGCGTGCTCGCGATAGCGGACGATCTTCTCGTCGATGAACACCCCGAGCACGCCGGGGTCCTCGAAGTCGAGCAGGGTGACCAGCAGGGTCAGGCTGGCCGCCGGCTTTTCGCCACGCGCGGCGAGCACGCCGAGGCCGCAGGCCAGCAGGGTGCCGCCGACGCAGTAGCCGAGCAGGTTGAGCTGCTGCTCGCCGCTGATCGCCTGGGTGACCTTGATCGCCTCGACGATGCCCTGCTCGACGTAGTCGTCCCAGGTGGTGGCGGCGAGGCTTTCGTCGGCGTTGCGCCAGGACGCCAGGTACACCGGATGGCCCTGTTCCAGCGCATTGCGGACGAAGGAGCTCTCCGGCTGCATGTCGAGGATGTAGTACTTGTTGATCGCCGGCGGCACCAGCAGCAGCGGACGCTTGTACTGGGTTGCACTCTGCGGCGCGTACTGGATCAGCTGGAACAGCGGGTTCTGGTAGACCACGTGGCCGGGTGTGGTGGCCAGGTTGACGCCCACCTCGAAGGCAGCGCTGTCGCACTGGCGCAGCTTGCCTTCCTTGAGGTCGCTGGCCAAGTGTAGCAGGCCGCTGAACAGGCTGGCCCCGCCGGAGTGTACCGCGCGCTCGAGCGCTTCCGGGTTGCTGCCCAGGCAGTTGCTCGGCGCTCCGGCGGCGATCAGTTGCTCGACCAGGAAGACGAGTCGCGTGCGCAGCTTGGCCGAGTCGATTGGCAGCAGATCGAGCAGACGCATCAGGAAGCGCGAGTTGAGCAGGTACAGCGCCGCCAGCGAACCGAACAGCGGCTGGTTCCAGGCGCTGCCGGCAAAGCGCGAGTCGGTGAAGGCGAACGGCTGGTGGGTGAGCACCTGCATGCCGAGGGTGGCCCATTCGCCGTTGTATTCGCTCTGCAGGCGCTCAAGGGCGGCGGCGTCGACCTCGAACCAGGCATCGGTGTCATGGTCCCGGAACCAGGGACTCTGGCGAACCCAGGAGCGCAATGGCTCCAGGGCTGCGCGGGCAACGAAAGGCAGGTTGGCCGAGAAGAAGGCGGAGAAGGGCGGCATGTTGTGCATTTTTTACCCGATGTTCTGCAAATAAGGTCCCGCATCCGCAACAGAGGCAAGATCGCGTGGCCGGATGGGCAGGCAATCTAGGGGTTGGTGCTGGCAACTGCTTACCATCCTGCGACAGACGTTTAGCATTGCGTGACAGGCATGCCGGCGGCGCTTGCGGCGCTGGCCTTGGAGACATTGGCGACGGCCTGGTACTGGGCGGCACTGATGCCGTCCGCGAAGCCGCGTTCGCCGCCATTCAGCAGTCGGTTGAGCACCTTGATCTGCTCGGCCTACAGCGTCTCCCCGCGGTGCCGCTGCCTGATCCAGCGGGAATGTTCCATCGTCGGCCTGCTCGCGGGTGATGAGCCGAATACGGGTTTTATTCGGCTCATTTGGTGAGCCGATTGTGGTGGCTATTCGGCTCTGGGGTCAGCCGGGCAGGTCCAGGAGCGGGCCGGACAATCGTGCCCGCCGTTCGGTAAGAAAAGCCGGGTAGGGCTCGCAGGGTGCACCCTACGGCAAGATGTGCGAGTCATTCCGACTCGCTGCGTAGTCTGGATGACAGCAGTGGTTCATGTCGATTTGACTGCAAATTCCAGAGCGCTGCGCTAGGTTATTGATCTGCAAGGCCCCGCACGCCTGGCACGCTTCCTGATTGGTTATCTGCACATTGTGAAAGCAGTCGTGGAGGTATCTGACATGTCTGGCGTGCTCGAATCCCCCAGAAGTGTGTTCAACCTGGCCAACAACCTGGTGCTGTCCGGCGTGGCGATCCTGATCGTCGGCGTGCTCGGCGCCTATTGCTTCGACGAGGCCATCGGCCTCGGCATGGTGGTCGGCTCGCACATGCTGACCATCGTCGGCCCGTCGCTGGTCAAGCTTGGCTATGTGATGCGCCTATCGGTGCAGGACAAGCTGGTCGCCTGCTGAGGAACGGCCTCAGCGCCCCTCGAAACGCGGCTTGCGCTTGTCGATGAACGCCTGCATGCCTTCCTTCTGATCGCGCGAGGCGAACAGCAGGGCGTTGGCCTTGCGCTCCAGGGCCAGGCCGGTCTCCAGCGAGGCATCCAGGCCGGCGATGATCACTTCCTTGATCTGCTCGGCGGCCAGCGGCGGCATGCCGGCGATGTCGCGCGCCATCTCCAGGGCGCGTTCCTGCACCTCGGCGTCGTCGACCAGTTCGCTGACCAGGCCGGCCACCCAGGCCTCCTCGGCGCTGATCGGCCGGCCGGTGAGGGCCATGCTCATGGCCTTGGCCTTGCCCACCGCGCGCACCAGGCGCTGGGTGCCGCCGATGCCGGGCATGATGCCGATGCGGATTTCCGGCTGGCAGAACTTCGCGCCGCGGCCGGCGACGATGATGTCGGCGAGCATCGCCAGCTCGCAGCCGCCGCCGTAGGCGTAGCCGCACACCGCGGCGATCACCGGCTTGGGACAGTGCTGGATCGGTGCCCAGACCCGCTCGGTATGTCGCTGGTAGATGTCGATGGCGCCGACGCCGGCCATGCTGGTGATGTCGCCGCCGGCGGCGAACACCTTGTCGCCGCCGGTGAGCACGATGCAGCGCACCGCCGGGTCGCTGCCCAGTTCGCTGAAGTGCTGCGAGAGCAGCGCCTGCAGCTCCAGGCTCAGCGCGTTGGTGGCCTGCGGCCGGTTCAGGCGCAGCCGCGCCACGCCCTCGCTGGGAAAGTCGAGAAGCACGGGAAGAAGGTTGTCGGCGGACATGCGCGACCTCTCTATAAGGCAGGAGGGATGGGCGCATTGTTCGCAGGCTTCGGACTGTCACTCATCGTCCGTTTGAACGACGAGTGCGGCGCCGGCCTGCCCCTAGAGTGAAGCCATGCAGCTATGAAAGGAGCATGCAATGGCCACTCAGAACCTCGATTTCGCCGGCAAGGTGGTGCTGGTCACCGGCGGCACCAAGGGCGTCGGCGCGGGCATCGCGCAGAGCTTTCTCGCCGCCGGCGCCCGCGTGCTGGTCTGCGGTCGCAACGCCCCCGAGACCCTGCCCGCGGCCGACGGCCGCCAGGCCGAATTCCTCACCGCCGACGTGCGCGACGCCGACTCGCTGGCCACCCTGTTCGCGGTGATCGAGGAGCGCTGCGGGCGGCTCGACGTGCTGGTCAACAATGCCGGCGGCAGCCCGCACGTGCTGGCCGACGAGGCTTCGCCGCGCTTTCACGAGGGCATCATCCGCCTCAACCTCATCGCCCCGCTCAACGTCGCCCAGCACGCCAACCGGCTGATGCAGCGCCAGGAGCAGGGTGGGGTGATCGTCTTCATCGGCAGCATCAGCGCCCTGCGTCCTTCTCCGGGCACCGCTGCCTACGGCGCGGCCAAGGCCGGCGTGCTGGCCCTGGTCACTTCGCTCGCGGTGGAGTGGGCGCCCAAGGTGCGCGTGGTCACCGTCAGTCCGGGCCTGGTGCGCACCGAACAGGCGCACCTGCACTACGGCGACGAGCAAGGCATCGCCGCCGTCGGCGCCACCATCCCGGCTGGGCGCATGGCCAGCCCCGAGGACATCGGCAACGCCTGCCTGTACATCGCCTCGCCGCTGGCCGGTTACGCCAGCGGCTGCAACCTCCTGCTGCACGGGGGCGGGGAACGTCCCGCCTTCCTGTCGGCAGCCAATTCCGCCCATCAATGACCGAAGCCGGCGCGCCCGCCGTGCGGCGGTGCGCCCTCAACTCCGAGGAGAACATCTTGGCTGAACAAGAATTCATGCCCGCCGTGCGGGCCATGGTGGGACGCGAGTACGGTCGCGTCTACGCCTGGGACGTGGTCAACGCGCCGATGATCCGCCAGTGGTGCGAGGTGATGGGCGTCGACAATCCGCTCTACACCGACGCCGACTACGCGGCCAGCAGCGAGCACGGCGGCATCGTCGCGCCGCCGGCCATGCTGCAGGCCTGGTGCCTCGAAGGCCTGCACATGAACAACTATGCGCCGGGCTCGACCGACGAGAACCCCTACGAGGTGCTCAAGCTGCTCGAGGCCAACGGCTACGCCTCGGTGGTGGCGGTGAACTCCGAACTCAGCTTCGCGCGCTACCTGAAGCTGGGCGAAAAGCTCTACTACACCACCCGCCTCGACGCGGTGGGCGAGGAGAAGACCACGGGCCTGGGCACCGGCTTCTTCGTCACCCTGATCATGAGCTTCTTCTCCGAGAAGCCAGAAGGCGACGAGCCGGTCGGCCAGCTGCTGTTTCGCGTGTTCAAGTTCCGCCCGGCCAATCCGGTCAAGGCGGTGGAGCAGGGCGAGGCTGCGGCGGCGATCCCGAAGATCAAGCGCTCCAAGCCGGGCATCAGCGACGACAACCGCTTCTTCTGGGAAGGCTGCGACAAGGGCCAGCTGCTGATCCAGCGCTGCACCGCCTGCAGCACCCTGCGTCATCCGCCGGCACCGGTGTGCAGCAGCTGCCATTCCTTCGACTGGGACAGTCAGGTGGCCAGCGGCAAGGCGACCCTGTACTCCTTCGTGGTCATGCACTACCCCGAGGTGCCGCCGTTCGACTATCCGAACCCGATCGGCCTGATCGAGCTGGAGGAGGGCGTGCGCCTGGTCGCCGGGCTGGTTGGCGTCAAGCGCGACGAGCTGGCCATCGGTCAGGCCCTGCAGGTCGAGTTCCACACCTTCGATGACGAGCTGACCCTGCCGATGTTCCGGCCGGTTGCCGAGTGAGGAGCGCAGCATGGATTTCGAACTGAACGAGGAACAGCGCGCTATCGCCGAGATGGCCGGCAGCCTGTTCGCCGACTACTGCACCGACGACCGCCTGCGCGCCTTCGACGGCTCCGGCGAGCCGTTCATGGCGCCGCTGTGGCAGAGCTGCGTGGAAACCGGTCTGCATGCCCTGGCCATCCCCGAGGACCTCGGCGGCAGCGGCCTGGGCATGACTGAACTGATGCTGGTGCTGGAAGCCCAGGGCCGCGCGCTGGGGCAGGTGCCGTTGTGGCGTCACCAGCTGGCGGCGGCGCTGTTGGGCCGCTTCGGCGGCGAGCGCGCCCTGCCGCTGGTGCGGGCGGCGGCCGAGGACTCGCTGCTGCTCGGCCTGTCGCTGGACGGCCAGGGCCGGGCGCTGGGCATCGAGTTGGAGGCCCGCCCGCGGGTCAACGGCTGGAGCCTGGATGGCCGGGTTGCGGCGCTGCCGCAGGGCGGCCAGGCCGGCGCCGCCGTGGTGCTCGCCCAGTTCCCGCAGGGGCCGCGACTGGTCGTGCTGGAGCTGGATAGCCAGGGGGTGAGCCGCATCCCCGGCGTGCTGACCCACGGCGAGGCGGTGGCCGACCTGCAATTGAGCGGCGTGCTGATCGGCGCCGACCAGGTGCTGCCGGAGGCCGCCCTCGACTGGCTGGAAAGCCGCGCCATCGCCGCGCTGGCCGCCCTGCAGCTGGGCGTCTCCGCCGAGCAGATCCGTCGCACGGTCGAGTATGTCAGCGAGCGCAAGCAGTTCGACCGCGCCATCGGCAGCTTCCAGGCGGTGCAGATGAGCATGGCCGACGCCCACATCGCGCTTGAAGCGCTGCGCTCGTCGCTGTGGCAGCTGGTCTGGCGCCTCGACGCCGGCCTGCCGGCCAACGCCGAGGCGCTGGCGACCAAGTACCTGGCCTGCGAGGCCGGCCACCTGGTCGGCCACAAGGCGCAACACGTGCACGGCGGCATCGGCGTCGACCTGACCTACCCGATCCACCGCTACCTCTACTGGAGTCGCGCCCTGGGCATCACCCTGGGCGGCGCTGCCGCAAGCCTCGAGCGCCTCGGCGACTGGCTGGCCAACAACGACAAGCTGGGATGGAAATATGACCTCGAAGAAAACCAAGGCATTTGACGACGTGCGTCCCGGCGAAGCGCTGCCGGAGCTGGCGATCCCGATCACCGTGCAGCTGATCGCCGCCGGCGCCATCGCCACCCGCGACTACTTCCCCGGCCACCACGACAAGGACGCCGCGCGCGAGCTCGGCTCGCCCCACGTGTTCATGAACATCCTTACCACCAGCGGCCTGGTGCAGCGCTACATCGAGGAGTGGGCCGGTCCCGCGGCGCGCTTCGCCGATCTGAAGATCAAGCTGGGCGCGCCCAACTACCCGGGCGACACCATGACCTTCAGTGGCGAGGTGAGTGCCCGCGACGAGGCCAGCCGCACCGTGCAGGTGGCGTTGAAGGGCAAGAACTCCATGGGCAACCACGTGACCGGCACGGCCACGCTGATGCTGCCGTAAGGCGCAGGAGACAGGATATGAGCAGCAATTCAATTTCCGGACGCGCGGCCATCGTCGGCCTCGGTGCGACCGAATTCTCCAAGAACTCCGGGCGCACCGAGCTGCGCCTGGCCATGGAAGCGACCCTGGCCGCGCTGGCCGACGCCGGCATCGACCCGTCCGAGGTGGAGGGCTTCAGCTCCTACACCATGGACAACGTGCCCGAATACGAGGTGGCGCGTCTGCTCGGCTGCAAGAACGTCAAGTTCTTCTCGCAGATCCCCCACGGCGGCGGCGGCGCCTGTGCGCCGCTGATGCACGCGGCGATGGCCGTGGCCACCGGCGTGGCCAAGGTGGTGGTGGTGTACCGGGCGATGAACGAGCGCTCCTGGTACCGCTTCGGCAAGCCGCATGACTTCGGCGGTGCGCCGATCTTCGACGCGGTCAACTACGGCTGGTACATGCCGCACGGCCTGCACACCCCGGCCGCCTGGGTCGGCATGTTCGCCCAGCGCTACATGCACACCTACGGCGCCACCTCGGAAGACTTCGGCCGCGTCGCGGTGGCGGTGCGCGACTTCGCCGCCACCAACCCGGCGGCGTTCTTCTACGGCAAGCCGATCACCCTCGAGGAGCACCAGGCCTCGCGCTGGATCTGCGAACCGCTGCACCTGCTCGACTGCTGCCAGGAGTCCGACGGCGCGGTGGCCATGGTCATCACCTCGGCCGAGCGCGCCCGCGACCTGCGCCAGAAGCCGGTGATCATCAAGGGCGCCTCGCAGGGCATCGCCGAGGGCCAGCAGAGCATGACCTCGTTCTACCGCGAGGACATCACCGGCCTGCCGGAGATGGGCGTGGTGGCGCGTGAGCTGTACGCGCAGTCCGGCCTCGGCCCGCAGGACCTGCAGACCGCGGTGATCTACGACCACTTCACCCCGTTCGTGCTGCCGCAGCTGGAGGAGTTCGGCTTCTGCAAGCGCGGCGAGGCCAAGGACTTCATCCGCGACGGCCTGCACGCCCGCGGCGGCAGCCTGCCGATCAACACCCATGGCGGCCAGCTCGGCGAGGCCTACATCCACGGCATGAACGGCGTGGCCGAGGGCGTGCGCCAGGTGCGCGGCAGTTCGGTCAACCAGGTTGCCGACGTGGAGAACGTGCTGGTCACCGCCGGTACCGGCGTGCCCACCAGCGGCCTGATCCTGGGCGCAGCATGAGGAGCGCGACATGTTCGTCGATCTGACCCCCGAGCAACACGCCCTGCGCCTGAAGGTGCGGGACTACTTCCAGAACCTGATGACCCCCGAGCTGCGCAGTGAGCTGCGCGGCAAGGAAGGCGGCGACCTGTACCGCCAGACCATCCGCCAGATGGGCCGCGACGGCTGGCTGGCGGTCGGCTGGCCGAAGGAGCACGGCGGCCAGGGCTACGCGGCCACCGAGCAGCTGATCTTCTTCGAGGAAGCCAACATCGCCGGCGCGCCGCTGCCGTTCGTGACCATCAGCACGGTCGGCCCGGCGCTGATGGAGAACGGCAGTGCGCTGCAGAAGGAGAAATTCCTGCCCGGCATCGCCGCCGGCGAGATCATCTTCGCCATCGGCTACTCCGAGCCGGACGCAGGCTCCGACCTGGCCGTGCTGAAGACCACCGCGCGCCCCGAGGGCGACCACTTCGTGGTCAACGGCAACAAGCTGTGGACCTCCGGTGCCGAGGCGGCCGACTACATCTGGCTGGCCGCGCGCACCGATCCGGAGCGCCCGCGCCACAAGGGCGTGTCGATCCTGATCCTCGACACCCAGTTGCCCGGCTTCTCGACCACGGTGATCCCGACCTGCAGCAACCCGACGGCGGCCACCTACTACGACAACGTCAAGGTACCGGCCGACATGCTGGTGGGCGAGCTGCACGGCGGCTGGAAGCTGATCACCGCCCAGCTCAACCACGAGCGCCTGGGCCTCGGCTCCTGGTCGGACAAGGTCGCCGGGCTGTTCCGCCGCGTCTACCTGTGGGCGAAGAGCGCCGATGAGCAGGGCCGCAAGGCCATCGACAAGGCCTGGGTGCGCAGCGCGCTGGCCGAGTGCTACGCGCGTCTGGAAGCCATGCGGCTGATCAACTTCCGCATCGCCGCCGACCTCGAGCGCGGGCAGATGGACGTGGCGCTGGCCTCGACCACCAAGGTCTACGGCGCCGAGTCGGTGATCGAGATCCTGCGCAAGCTGTCGGAGATCGTCGGCGCCAATGGCCTGCTCCGCGAAGGCTCGGCGGCGTCCTTGCTGCAGGGCGAGCTGGAGTACGAGGTGCGCGCCTCGGTGACCCTGACCTTCGGCGGCGGCACCAACGAGATCCAGCGCGAGCTGATCGCCCAGTTCGGCCTGGGCATGCCGCGCACCGTTCGCTAAGCGGCGGGGACACATCGGTCGGGACTTGGGTACAGTGCGCTGACCGGGTTCCGACCGTCACCGCCCCGGCTGCGCTTGCGGTGTTTTCCCCGCGCTGAGAATAAGAGGATAAAAAGGCATGAGCGCCATCGACGATTTTCGCCAAGACACGCGGGCCTGGCTCGAAGCCAACTGCCCGCACTCGCTGCGCACCCCGACGCCCGAAGGCGAGCTGGTGTGGGGCGGCAGCAAGATCGAATTCAGCAGTGAAGACCAGCGCCTGTGGTTCGAGCGCATGCGCGACAAGGGCTGGTTCTGCCCCGACTGGCCGCGCGAGTACGGCGGCGGCGGGCTGTCGCCTGCCGAGCTGGCGGTGCTGGAAAGCGAGCTGCGCCGCCTCAAGTGCCGGCCGCCGCAGATCAACTTAGGGATATGGATGCTCGGCCCGGTGCTGCTCGAATACGGCAGCGAACAGCAGAAGCGCGACCTGCTCACCCCCATGGCGCGCGGCGAGATCCGCTGGTGCCAGGGCTTCTCCGAGCCGAACGCCGGTTCCGACCTGGCCAGCCTGAAGACCAGCGCCCGCGACGAGGGCGACCATTTCGTGGTCAACGGCACCAAGATCTGGACCTCCTACGGCGACAAGTCCGACTGGATGTACGCGCTGGTACGTACCGACCCGAGCGCGCCCAAGCACCTGGGCATCAGCCTGATCGTGCTGGACATGCGCTCGCCCGGCATCAGCGTCAGCCCGATCGACCTGATCAGCGGCAAGTCGGCGTTCTGCCAGGTGTTCTTCGACAACGTCAAGGTGCCGAAGAGCCAGTTGATCGGCCCGCTCAACGGCGGCTGGACGCTGGGCAAGAGCCTGCTGCAGCACGAGCGCAAGGCCATGTCCAAGTTCGGCGAAACCAGCCTGCCGAACCACTTCCACCTGCTGCCGCTGCTCGAGCGCTACCTGCCCGAACCGCGCAGCGCGGCCGACCAGGCCCTTCACAGCCGAGCGCTGGTCTGCGCGATGGACGAGCACGCCTACGCCCTCACCGTGCAGCGCATGGGCGAGGAGGCGCGCAGCGGCCAGGACATCTCCGGGCTGATGGCGATCATGAAGCTGGTGCACAGCGAGCAGGATCGCGAGAAGTTCGAGATCCTCCTCGATGCCCTCGGCTATCACGCCCTCGGTTGGGAAGGCGATGCCTTCACCGGCGAGGAGCTGGCGATCACCAAGGCCTGGCTGAACGGCTTCGCCCTGACCATCGCCGGCGGCGCCTCCGAGGTGCAGCTCAACGTCATCGCCAAGCGGGTCCTCGGCCTGCCGGACGCCAAGTGAGGAACACGCCATGAGCCTGATTTTCAACCAAGAACAACGGCTGCTGGCCGACACCGCGCGCGAATTCCTCGCCGCGCGCAGTCCGGTGGCCGCGCAGCGCCGCCTGCGCGACGAAGCTGCGCCGCTCGGCTTCGACGCCGCCCTGTGGAGCGAGATCGTCGAACTGGGCTGGAGCGCCATCCCGTTCCCCGAAGATTTCGGCGGCCTGGACTTCGGCTGCCAGAGCCTCGGTCCGCTGTTCGAGCAGATCGGCCGCAACCTCTCCGCCAGCCCGCTGCTGTCCAGCGTGGTGCTCGGCGGCTCGCTGCTGCAGCTGGCCGGCACGCCCGAGCAGCAGGAGCGCTGGCTGCCGGCGCTGATCGGCGGCGAGCAGCGCCTGGCCCTGGCCATCGACGAGACCGGCCGCCACGATCCGCTGGCCACCACGCTGCGCGCCGAGCGCACTGAAGGCGGCTTGCGGCTGTCTGGCGGCAAGCTGTTCGTGGTCGACGGCGTCGGCGCCGATGGCTACCTGGTGGTGGTGCGCACCGCCGGACAGCGCGGCGAGGCTCACGGCCTGTCGTTGCTGCTGGTCGAGGCGGGTACGCCGGGGCTGAGCGTGCGACCGGCGGCGCTGATCGACTCGCGCAACTGCGCACGCCTGCAGTTCGACGGCGTGGTCGTCGGCGCGGATGCGCTGGTCGGCGAACTCGACAACGGCCTGGCCGTGCTGGAGACGGCGCTCGATCGCGGCCGTGTGTGCCTGGCCGCCGAACTGCTCGGCGCCGCCGAGACGCTGTTCGCCACCACCCTCGAATACCTGAAGACCCGCGTGCAGTTCGACGCACCGATCGGCTCGTTCCAGGCCCTGCAGCACCGCGCTGCGCGGTTGCATGTGGAGCTGGCGCTGGCGCGCAGCGCGGTGATGGGCGGCCTGGCCGCCCTCGACGATACCGGCCTCTCCGCCGCCGAGCGCGGTCGCCTGGCCAGCCTGGCCAAGTGGAAGGCCGGCGTCGCCGCCGACAAGGTCAGCAACGAGGCGGTGCAGCTGCACGGCGGGATCGGCGTCACCGACGAGCTGGACGTCGGCCTGTTCCTCAAGCGCATCCGCGTCGCCCAGGCCTGCCTCGGCGACAGCGATTACCATTGCCAGCGCTATGGTTCGCTGACCGAATCGCAGACCTGAGCACAGGAGATACGACATGACGCTGGAAAACTGGCAAGCCGCCTGGCAGCAACTGATCGGCCCTGGCTCGCCCTATGAAGTGGTCACGCCCGGCGACGGCGGCACGCGCTACTTTCGCAACGCCGCACCGGACCTGCTGACCGCGCTGAACGCCGGGCGCGTGCATGGCGAGCGCGAGTTCGTGGTCTGGGAGGAGCAGCGGCTGACCTTCGCCGAGTTCTTCGCCCAGGCCGACCGCCTGGCCGCCCAGCTGCGCGGCCGCTTCGGCGTGCAGAAGGGCGACCGCGTGGCCATCGCCATGCGCAACCAGCCGGCCTGGCTGGTCGCCTTCGTCGCCGCGGTGGCCAGCGGCGCCATCGTGGTGCCGCTGAACAGCTGGGGCCAGCGCGAGGAGCTGCTGCACGGCCTGGAGGATTCCGGGTCGCGGGTGCTGCTCTGCGACGCGCAGCGCCTGGCGCTGATCGAGGGCGACCTCGAGCCGCTCGACCTGCAGGCCATCGCGGTCGCTGCCCCAGGGCTGAGCGCGCGGGTACACGACTATGCGGCGCTGCTCACCGAGGCGGTGGCGCCGCTGCCACCGCTGGAGTTCCAGGCGGACGATCCGCTGCTGATCCTCTATACCTCCGGCACCACCAGCAAGCCCAAGGGCGTGCTGTCCACCCATCGCGCCGTGTGCCAGGCGCTGGCCGCCCTGGAGTTCCAGGGCGCCTTCGCGGCGATGAGCTCGCCCGGACGCATCCGCGCGCTGCTGGACAGCGGCTTCGCGCCGACCTCGCTGATGGCCGTGCCGCTGTTTCACGTCAGCGGTCTGCACGCGCAGTTCCTGCTCGCCCTGCGCGGCGGCCGGCGCCTGGTGCTGATGTACAAGTGGGACGCCGAGCGCGCCCTCGACCTGATCGAGCGCGAGCGCTGCACCCAGTTCAGCGGCTCGCCGGCGATGATGCAGCAGCTGCTGGCCTCGCCGCGTTTCGCCAGCGAGGCCACCGCCAGCCTGTTCGGCCTGGGGCTAGGCGGTGCGGCGGCCAACCCGGGACTGCTGGCGCAAGTGACCAGCGTCAAGCCGAACGCCATCGGCGGCGCTGGTTACGGCATGACCGAGAGCAACAGTCTCGGCGCGGCCATCGGCGGCGACCAGTTCGTCTACAAGCCAGCCTGCGTCGGCTGGCCGCTGCCCATCGTCGAGGTGCGCATCGGCGACTCCCCCGACTCGCCCCAGGCGCCCGGCGCGGAAGGGCAGATCTGGCTGCGTTCGCCAACCCTGATGCGCGGCTACTGGCAGCAGCCCGAGGCGACCGCCGAGGCGCTGCAGGGCGGCTGGCTGGCCACCGGCGACGTCGGCTGTGTGGACGACGAGGGCTTCCTGAGGATCACCGACCGCATCAAGGATCTGATCAACCGTGGCGGCGAGAAGATCGCCGCCGCCGAGGTCGAGGCCTGCGCCTGCGGCCTGGATGGGGTGATGGAGGCTGCGGCCTTCGCCGTGCCGGACGAGCGGATGGGCGAGGCGGTGGCGCTGGTCGCACGGGTGCGTGAGGGCAGCGGGGTGGACGAGGTGGCGCTGCACGCGCACATCGCCGCCCACCTGGCGGCCTTCAAGGTGCCCGAGCACGTCCTGCTGAGCAGCACCGAGCTGCCGCGCAACGCCTCCGGCAAGCTGCTCAAGCGCGAACTGCGCGAGGATTTCCTGCGCCGTTTCCTGCGCTAGAACCGCCTTTCCAGACGCGTCCCCGATAGCGCCCGCCCCCGAGCTTCCCCGGAAGTCTCGGGTGCGGGCGCTGGCGTTTTCCGCTGCCTGGAGCAGGCGCCAGGCCTCCCGGCCGGAAGCGGTTTCTTGTAGTCCTGATGGACGATGATGCGGAGTCGCTGCATTGGGAAACATGGACTCCGGCACCAAAGCCGGACCACCCCATCGGAGACCAACAACAATGAACAGAAAAGGTGTTGCGCTAGCCATAGCGCTGGCGGTCAATGCAGGCCTGATCGCCAGCGCCCACGCCAAGGTAAGCCCCGAGGAAGCCGCCAAGCTCGGCAAGGAACTCACCTGTACCGGTGCCGAGCGTGCCGGCAATGCGGACGGCAGCATCCCCGCGTTCACCGGCAAATACCTGGGGGAGGTGCCCGGCTGGAATCACGTGCGTTTCTCCGGACAGAAGCCGGTCGACCCCTACGCGGACGAGAAGCCGGTCACCGTGATCACCGCGCAGAACATGGCGCAGTACGCCGAGCGCCTGAGCGAAGGCCAGAAGACGCTGCTCAAGCGCTACCCGGAGACCTACAAGATCAACGTCTACCCGGGGCACCGCGACTACCGCTACCCGGACTACGTCTGCGAGCGGGCGAAGAAGAACGCGCTGACCGCCGAGCTCGAGAACGGCGGCATGGGCGTCAAGGGACTCGGCCAGGTGCCGTTCCCGATTCCGAAGAGCGCCATGGAAGTGCTGTGGAACCACCAGCTGCCGGCGCGTGCCTTTACCGAGGACAATATCCGCGACATCGCCAGCGTGCTGCCCAATGGCAAGATCGCCTGGGGCCGCACGTGGCAGCGCAACATGTCGCAGGCCAACGACCCGAAGGTGGAGCCGGACACCGCCACCGGCATGCAGGCGATGAGCTGGAACACCACGCTCTCTCCCCAGCGCGAGAAGGGCACCATGAACGTCTCCCACGAGCCCTACAACTTCGAGACCAGCACCCGTCAGGCCTGGACCTACAACCCGGGCACCCGGCGCGTGCGCCAGTTGCCGGGCTATGGCTATGACCAGCCGATGATCGGCACCAACGGCACCATGATCATCGACGAGGACCGCCTGTTCAACGGCGCCCCCGATCGCTACCAGTGGAAGCTGCTCGGCAAGCGCGAGATGTACGTTCCCGCCAACGCCTTCAAGGCCAACAGCGGTGACGTCAAGTACGCCGACATGCTGACCCCCAACCATCCCAACCCCGACGTGCTGCGCCACGAGCTGCGCCGCGTCTGGGTGCTGGAGGCGACCATCAAGGAAGGCTTCCGCCACCTGTACAGCAAGCGCGTGATGTTCATCGACGAGGACACCTGGAGCGCCGTGATGGCGGACAACTACGACGCCCGCGGCGAGCTGTGGAAGTTCGCGTTCATCAACTACTACTACCACCCCGACATGAGCGCCTGGCAGGCGGGCTCGTCCTTCTACCACGACCTCAACTCCGGACAATACGTCGGTTACAGCCTGACCAACGAGTCCAAGCGCGGGCCGATCCTCAACGAAGGCAAGTACGTCCCCTCCATGTACACGGCTGACGCCATCCGCGCGCAGGGTCGCTGAGTCCCGCAGGACGCCGGCTGCGGCTGCTGCCTCAGCCGGCACAGTCAACCCATGCCGCCCGCCCGACCGGTGGGCGGCATCTTCATTGTGGAGCAGTGGGCTCGTCCTGCCGGGTAGCAGGCGAGCCTGTCTGCGCAAGGCGCACGAGGAGTGGAGCATGGACAAGTTGAAGGGGCGGGTGGCCATCGTCACCGGTGCCGGCATGGGCATCGGCCGCGGCATCGCCGGTGCACTGGCCCGCGAGGGCGCCAGCGTGCTGGTGGCGGAAATCGACGCCGCCGCCGGCGAGCAGACCGCGGCCTGGCTGCGCGAGGCGTGGGGCGTGGACGCCGCCTTCCAGGCGGTCGACGTCACCGACAAGGCCCAGGTGCAGGCCATGGTCGAGCAAGCCATCGCCCGCTTCGGCCGGCTGGACATCCTGGTCAACAACGCCTGGCGCGGTTCCGGCTTCGCCCGCCTGGAGAACCTCAGCGACGAGCGTCTGCGCGCCGGCTTCGACATGGCGGTGATGGCCGCCTTCTGGGCCATGCAGGCGGCCCTCCCGGAGTTCAGGAAACGCGGCGGCGGGCGCATCATCAATTTGTGCTCGCTCAACGGCGTCAACGCCCACCTGTACAGCGCTGACTACAATGCCGCCAAGGAAGCCCTGCGCACCCTGACCCGCAGCGCCGCCCGCGAATGGGCCGCGGAGCAGATCTGCTGCAACGTCATCTGTCCCGGCGCGATCAGCGAGGCCTACCGCAAGTTCGCCAGCGCCAACCCGGACAATGCCGCAGCCATCGCCGCCGCCAACCCGATGGGCCGCGTCGGCGATCCGCTGGACGACATCGGCCCGGTCGCCGTCTTCCTGGCCAGCGACGATGCCCGCTACCTGACCGGCAACACCCTGTTCGTCGACGGCGGAGCGCATATCAACGGCGTGGCCTGGGCGCCGCAGGTGAAAGACTGACCGCGCAATCAATTCGCCCTGGCGGGGTATTGTTGGCGAATAGATTCGCCCCTACAGGTAACATGCCAGTGCCCTGCGTCGCGGTGCCGACAGCCGATCGAACAACAACAAATTAGAGGCAAAAATTATGGATAAGGCTGGTGTCCCACAGGGGCAACAACAGATCGAGTCTGACCACGGGCTGCAGCTCCAGCGCCGCAGCCTGCTCAAGGCCGGCGCCGTCCTCGCCGGTGCGAGTCTGCTGCCGCGCTTCGGCTTTGCCGCCGATACCGGCGTCTCGCCGCGCGAATACGCTGCGCTCGACGCCACGGCCATGGCTCAGGAAGTGCGCCGCGGCGCGATCAGCGCCGAGGAGCTGCTGGCCGCCGCCCTGCAGCGCTGCGATGCGGTCAATCCCAAGGTGAATGCCGTGGTGATGCGCCACGACGATTACGCCCGCAGCCTGATCGCCGCACGGCGCAGCCAGGGACTGATCCGCGAGGGCGCCCTTGCTGGGGTGCCCATGCTGGTCAAGGACCTCAACACCTTCCTGACCGGCACCTCGACCAGCAACGGCTCGCGCTTCTTCAAGGATGCCCCGCCGGCCAAGTACACCAGCACCCTGATCGCCCGCTACGAGGCCGCCGGCGCGCTGGCCTTCGGCAAGACGGCGGTGCCCGAATTCGGCCTGACCACCACCACCGAGTCGCAACTGTGGGGGCAGACCCGCAACCCCTGGAACCTGGCGCACAGCGCCGGCGGCTCCTCGGGCGGCGCCGCAGCCGCGGTGGCGGCCGGCATCATCCCGGCCGCCCATGCCACCGACGGTGGCGGCTCGATCCGCATTCCGGCCTCCTATTGCGGCCTGTTCGGCCTCAAGCCCAGCCGCTACCGCACGCCCAGCGGCCCCGGCAAGTTCGAGAGCTGGTTCGGCGCCAGCGTCGCCCACGTGGTGTCGCGCAGCGTGCGCGACTCGGCGCTGCTGCTCGACGTCGGGCAGGGCCACGAACCGGGCAGCCCCTACTGGCTGCCGCCGCTGGAGCGGCCCTTCGTCGACGAGGTCGGCCGCGCCCCGGGCAAGCTGCGCGTGGCGCTGCTCGACCAGTCGCTGACCGGCCTGGCCCTGGATGCCGACATCCGACGGGTGCTCGACGAGACGGTCAAGCTGCTGCTGTCGCTCGGCCACGAGATCGAGCAGATCCCGCTGCCGGTGCAGCCGCAGCAGGTGTTCGGCGCCCAGGGCGCGGTCACCGGCACGGCCCTGCTGACCAGCATCCGTGACCGCGAGCAACTGCTCGGCCGCAGCGCCGGCGAGGGCGACCTCGAGCAGGTCACCCGCAAGGTGCTCGAGCGCGCCCAGGGCGTGACCGGCGAGGGCCTGTACCGCGCGCGCCAGTCGTTCGAGGCGGTCAGCCTGGCGATGGAGGCGCTGTTCGAGCGCTTCGACGTCATCCTCTCGCCGGTCACCGCCACGCTCACCCCGGAACTCGGCAAGCTGCGCCTCAGCCAGCCCTGGGACGACTACGCGAGTGCCGCCACCGGCAGCGCCGCCTTCACCGTGGTCGCCAACGTCAGCGGCCAGCCGGCCATGTCGGTGCCTTCCGGCTGGAGCACCAGCGGCCTGCCGGTCGGCATGATGTACACCGCGCGTCTGGGTGGTGAAGGTCTGCTGCTGCGCCTGGCCGGCCAGCTGGAGCGCGAGCGGCCGTGGCAGGGGCGCAGGGCGGCAGTCTGAGCGTAGCTGCAGCTGCAAGTGCGGGCGTGAGGGGCGGGGGCAGCAGGGGCTGCTCCCGCAGGCGTTCCGGCCAGCGGTTCGTCAGGCGGCACTCACCGCATGGACCTGGATATCCACGCCCAGTTTGGCGCGAATGACGGCAAAGATGGCGGCCAGGTTGTCCATGCTGAGGTTGCCGCTGGCAGAGAGCATGCGGTGCAGGCTCTTGCTGGGCTTGGCTGTCTCGCGGGACAGCTCCTCGAAGCCCACGGTCGCATTGACCAGATCGCGGAGAATCACGCGAGCGGCTTCCGGCTCGCCATTCAGGAACAGGGTGGCCGCTTCGTCCAGGAGCGCCTGGGCGAAGGCGGGATCACGCTGAGCGCGCTCTGCCCAACGACCGGCCGGCGCAGGTCATGCGGTTAGCGCGGCTGATGAGTCGCAGGTGCTCCAGAGGCACCGGAGTGGGCAGGGCAGCCAGGCTGCCCGCCCCGGAGGGGCAACTCAGACCGCACGGCCGGCGCGGAAACCGGAGGCGATGGCGCCTTCGATGTAGCCCAGCTCGTTGCCGTCGCCGATACTCCGGTTTCAGCCCTTGGGTGGTGCGGCAGGTACATTGTCGAGTTCGGTCAGACCGTCCAGCGAGCACACGGGAATTTTCAGTTCTTCCAGCAGATTCAAGCTGAAGGCAATGCGCCCGGTCAGTGATTGCTGCGGGCCTGAGCACAGTGCCAGGGCGGCTTCCGCCATGGCTTCAATGGGCTCAAAGAACGCCACATCATCGATACTGCCGCTGTCTAATGCCCCTTCGCTGGCGACCGCCTCGACGGGCGCCAGGCTGTTGATGGCGATCGACTGGCTGGCCAGTTCCATCGCCCAGCCGGCGGTCAGTCGCTCCAGTGCCGCCTTGGTCGAGCCGTACAGGCTGGGCGAGGCGGTGTTATGAAAGCGGTAGGCGCGGTCATCGGCGCCGTAGGGGCCGTGATGGGGCTTACGCGCGGTATCGCTGGACAGGTTCAGAATCCAGCCACCGCCGCGTTCGAGCATGGACGGAATAGCCAGTTGGGCGAGGTGCAGCGGAGCAATGAAGTTGATCCCCAGTGACAGCTGAACGTGCTTGGCCTGCTGCTCGCGAGTGGGGCTGAAGCGGGCAAACGCGGCGTTGTTCACCAGGATATCGACGCCGCCAAAGTGCTCTAGGGTCTGCGCCATGATTCGCTCGCGATCCTCTTCCTTGGCCAGGTCACCGGTGACGCTCAGGCATTCGCCGCCACGCGCGCGGATGCGCTCGGCGGTCTCCTGCAGGGAGCCGGGCATCCGGCCACCGGGTTCACTGGTCCGCGCGGTGATTACCACGCGGGCACCTTCGGCGGCGAAGCGTTCGGCGATGGCGGCGCCGATGCCGCGGCTGGCACCGGTAATGATGGCGACTTTATTGGTCAGACTGTTAGGCATGATGAACTCTCAGTGATGGCGGTAGCGGCGTTGAACATGTTCCTGGTTGGTGTTCTTGTCCAAGGGCCAACCTCTAGAGATTTATTCAGGGGGCTAAACCTGATGCGCTGGATGAATCCGCTGCCCCGCTCAGCGCGCGGAGTAGTTCTGCAGGTGACGGCTCAGGTCGCCGGCCAGATCCAGTCGATACTCCCGCGCCGTGAAACACCACTCCCCGTCGATACGCGCAAAGCTATCCAGGTAGCGGCCGCTGGCGATGACCTGCAGGGGGAGCTGCTCGGTGGCCTGGAACACGGTGTAGCAGGAGCGGGCAGTCGCCGTACCGGCAGCCTCGTCGATCTCGACAATGGGGTTGCTGATCAGGTGGCGGGTACGCGGGGTGCCGCAGGGGTAGAGCACGATGATCCGCCGCCACAGGGCGAGCAGGCCGGCGTGGTCCAGCGTGCCATTGCCGCCGGCGACGATGCGCGCATGGCGAAACAGCGCGGCGGCGTCTTCGAGCTGTCCAGCGTCGATGGCTTCGGCGTAGCGGTAGAGCAGGTTGTGAATGGCGAGGGCTGCAGCGGTCATCGGCAGGGCTTCCTGGGGAAGTGGTGGTGCGGCCGCAGCGGGGGAGCCCCGCTGCGGCCGCTGGCTCAGACCGCGCAGCCGGCGCGCAGGCCGGAGGCGATGGCGCCCTCGATGTAGCCGAGCTGGTCGCAGTCGCCGATGCGGCTCACCGGCAGGCCGCTGGCGGCCAGGCTGCGGGCCAGGCTGTCGTCCGGTTCGGCGCCGCTGGCGAGGACCACCGAGTCGGCGGCGATCTGCATGGCGATGCCCTCGGCGCTGACGTAGCTGACCTTGTTGCGGCCGATGCTGCTGACCTGCACGCTGGTGAGCAGTTGCCCGCCGTGCTGCTTGATGCCGTGCAGCACGCGCCAGCGGCGCACGATGGCCAGTTCGCGGCCGAGGTGGCTGCCGCTCTCCAGCACGCAGACCTCGCGGCCGCGCTCGATGAGGAACTCGGCCAGCTCCAGGCCGACCAGGCCGCCACCGACGATCACCACGCGCTTGCCCAGCGGCATCCACACGTGCGAGAGCTTCTGCATGGCGGCGGTGCTGTCGGTGACGCCGACCAGGCTGCCGGCCTTCATCATGGTGCGCTGGGTCAGCGACAGCTTGCGCTTGGCGATCTCGTCGGCGCGGTCGCCGGTGAGCAGGCGGCGCAGTTCGTCGCCGCTCCACACGTGGTCCTGGTCGGCGCCGGCGATGTCCGGCGCGGCGCGCCGCGCGCCGCTGGCCACCAGCACGGCGTCGGCGTTCAGTTCGCGCAGCAGCTCGGGCGTCGCCTCGCTGTTGAAGCGGATCTCGATCGGCTGGTTGCGCACCTGGTGCACCAGGTTGTCGAGCAGGCGGCCGTTCTCGGCGTAGGCGAGGGCGGCGAAGAACAGGGTGCCGCCGAGGCGGTCGCTGCGCTCGATCAGGGTCACGCGGTGGCCGCGCTGCGCCGCTACCCGCGCCGCTTCCATGCCCGCCGGGCCGCCGCCGACCACCACCACATGGCGCGGCGTGGCGGCCGGGCTGATGACGATGTCCGCCTCGTGCCCCGTGCGTGGGTTGACCGCGCACTTGACCCGCTGGTTGATGAAGATCTGGCTGACGCAGACGTAGCAGTAGATGCACGGGCGGATGTCGGCGACGCGGTTCTCGATCAGCTTGTTGGGCAGTTCGGGGTCGGCCAGCAGTTTGCGGCCCATGGCAATGAAGTCGCAGCGGCCCTGGGCGATGGCGGTGCTGCCGACCTCAGGTTCGATGCGTCCGACGGCGATCACCGGGATGTCGACTTCCTTCTTGATCGCCGCGGCCCAGTCGAGGAAGCCCGCCGGTTGCTGGACCAGCGGCGCCTCGGTGAAGGCCACGCCCTCGGTGACCGCGGCGTAGGCGGACACGCTGACCGCATCGGCGCCGGCAGCCTCGGCCATCACCGCCACCGTCTTGGCGTCCTCCAGGGTGATGCCGCCGGGGGTGCGCAGCTCGTAGGCGTCCAGGCGCAGCCACACGGCGAAGTCGGGGCCGACACGCGTGCGCACCGCCGCCAGCACTTCCATGAGCAGGCGCGCGCGGTTCTCCAGCGGGCCGCCGTACTCGTCGTCGCGCTGGTTGTAATAGGCAGAGAGGAAGCCGGCGATGATGTAGTTGTGCGCGGCATGGATCTCCACGCCGTCGAAACCGGCACGCTGGGCGCGCTCGGCGGCGGCGGCGAACCACTCGACCATCTGCGCGATGTCGGCCTGGTCCATCACGCGGATCGCCGCGCCGCCCTCGCGGCGCTTGGCCGAACTGACGAAGGTGGCCAGCTCCTCGGGGGTGAGGGCGGCCATCATGTCGGTCTTGGCCGGCGGCGGCAGCGACGGCACCCAGATCGGCCGGCCTTCGGCCATGTCGCGTACGGCGTTCTTGCCGGCATGCTGCAGCTGCATGGCGATCTTCGCGCCGTGCTGGTGCACGCGACTGGCCAGCGCGGTCAGGCCGGGCAGGAACTCGTCGGAGGACACGCCGACCTGGTAGGGCTCGGCGGTGCCGGCCGGATAGGCGATGGCGCATACGCCCATGATCAGCAGGCCGGCGCCGCCGGCGGCGCGCTCCTCGTAGTAGGCCTGGATGCGCTCGCCGCAGTGGCCGTCGCTCTCGGCGAAGTTGGAGCCCATTGGCGCCATCACGATGCGGTTGCGCAGTTCGAGCTTGCCGATGCGCCCGGGGGCGAGCAGGTGGGTGAAGCTGGTCATGATCGGATCGTCCCTTGCTGGCTGCTAGCGGCGGTGCCGCACACAGCCTGATTGTTCACTGTTCGCCGAGGAAATCGAGGCAGGTACGGTTGAACAGCTCGCGATGCTCCACCTGCACCCAGTGGCCGCAGCGGTTGAGCAGCAGGAAGCGCGCCTGCGGGGCGTGGTCGAGGAACTTCAGCGCGCCGCCGATCGGATTGAAGCGGTCGTTGCTGCCCCAGAAACCGAGGATCGGGCAGCGCAGCTCGCCCAGGCGTGCGGTCATGTTGGCCACGCGCATGCCGGCGAACAGGCTGCGTGGCTGGGTGGCGGCGACCGCGGCGCGCTCGGCGAGCAGGGCATCGTCGAGCTGGCTGGCGTCGAACAGTTGCAGGCTCATCACCTGGCGCATTTCCTCGACCCCCATCGGGCCGGCGCTGTAGACCTCGACCATGCGCTGGATACCTTCCATCTGGAAGTAGGTTTCGCGCTCCTCGACACCGCCCGGGGCCATCAGGACCAGAGCCGCGACGCTCTCCGGACGGGCCAGCGCCTGGCCGAGGGCGATGGCGCCGCCCAGCGAGTTGCCGAGCAGGGTGCAGCGCTCGATGCCGACGGCGTCGAGAAAGCCGCTCAGCGCGGCGACGAAGAATTCCAGGCAGTACTCGGTGTCCTCCGGCTTGTCCGAGCGGCCGAAGCCGGGCAGGTCGAGGACGATGTTGCGGTAACCGGCGGCGGCGAACTCGGGGTAGTTGCCCTTGAAGTTGCTGTAGCCACTGGCGCCGGGACCGCTGCCGTGCAGCCAGAGGACGACCGGGCCCTGGCCCTCGTCGAGGTAGTGCAGGCGCAGGCCGTCGGCGAGGGTGACGAAGTGGCCTAGGGGCAGCGGAAGGTCTTGTGCGGACATGCGTTATCTCCGGGTCAGGCGGTAGCGGTGGTGGCGCCGGGGGCGGCGTGCGGATGCGAAGACTGGCCGAGCAACTGGCGGCGATAGCGCGGCAGGGCCAGGGCCAGGAACAGCGCGGCCAGCACCAGCAGGGACATCGAGGCGGCCAGCGAGTAGCGCAGCGCCGCGCTGCCGGCGAGGGGCGTGAAGTAGTCGCTGAGCATGCCGGTGACCAGCGGGCCGAGGCCGACGCCGAGCAGGCCCATGCCCATCACGAAGATCGCGGTGGCCTGAGCCAGGCGGGTGGCCGGGAACAGGTGGCTGATCGCGCCCAGGCAGGGAGTCGCCCACCAGGTGCCGAAGAAGCCGAACGGGATGTAGAACAGGAAGGCCAGCGGCACGCTGATGCCGAAGGCGGTGAAGGCCACGCCCTGCGGCCACAGGAAGCAGGCCAGGCCGAAGGGGATGCTGAGCAGGGTGCCGAGCAGCGGCACGCCGATCTGCCAGCCGGCGTCGCGGCGCACCATGCGGTCGGTGAACCAGCCGCAGGTGAGGGTGCCGATGGCCGAGCAGGTGCCGCCGACCACGCCGACCAGGATGCCGGCCTCCTGCAGCGACAGGCCGTGGGAGCGGATCAGGAAGCTCGGCGCCCAGGTGCCGATGGCGTAGCCGGCAATGGCCGCGACCGAGCCGGTCATCACCAGCAGGCCGAAGGCCGGAGTGGCCAGCAGGATGCCGAGGGTCTGCAGCCAGCTTTCCTGGGCTTGGGCCTGGGCCACGCTGGTCGTCGGTGCGGCGGGTTTGGGCGCGCGAACCGTGGTCCACAGCAATATGCCGAGGAGGATGCCCGGGGCGCCGATGACCACGAAGGCGGTGCGCCAGCCGTAGTGCTGGGCGATCCAGCCGCCGAGGCCGAGGCCGAACACTGCGCCCAGGCTGGAGCCGAGCATCAGCACCGACAGGGCGGTGGAGCGGCGCTGCGGTGGATAGAGGTCGGAAACCATCGCCATCGACGGCGCGGTGCCGCCGGCCTCGCCGATGGCCACGCCGATGCGTGCCAGCACCAGGAACAGGAAGCTGCCGGCCAGACCGCAGAGCATGGTCATCGCGCTCCAGGCGATGCAGGCCAGGGCGATGACCGGCTTGCGGCCGATGCGGTCGGACAGCCGGCCGAGCGGGAAGCCAAACAGAGTAAAGAACAGCGCGAAGGTCAGCCCGGAAAGGAGACCAATCTGGGTATCGGAGATGCCGAACTCGGCCTTCACCGGCTCGATAAGGATCGCCATCAAATGCCGGTCGATGTAGTTGAACACATAGATGATGGTCAGCACCCCGAGGGCGTAGTGCGTACGCCAGGTGACACGCGCAGGTGTGTTCACGGGCAGGTCCTCTTGTTGTTCTTTTGAAATGGTTGAGCGAGAGGCTCCGCTTTTGCTCCCGCCACGGGCATCGTCAAATCGGACGATGCCCTTCCCCGACCCGCCGCCAATCATGAGTACCGTGGTCGCCGCGGGACTTTCCTCGCCGCGACGAATTTTCGCTTGCGGGAGAACGCACATGAAGCTGGTGAACAAGGTGGCCTTCGTCACCGGGGCAGGGCAGGGCATGGGGCGGGCGATGGTACGCCGCTTTGCCGCAGAGGGCGCTGTGGTGGTGGCGGCGGACATCAACCTGGACGCCGCGCGCGCGACCATCGAAGGCCTGGCCGGCGGCAGCGCCATGGCGCTGGCCTGCAACGTGGCCGACAGCGCCTCGGTGGCCGCGGCTATGGCTGCGGTGGTCGAGCGCTTCGGCCGTCTCGACGTGCTGGTCAACAACGCCGGCGTCGGTTCGGTCGACGCCTTCCTCGATACCCCCGACGAGCACTGGCTGCGCGTCATCGGCGTCAACCTGACCGGCACCTTCCTGTGCAGCCGCGAGGCCGCGCGCCTGATGCACCAGGGCGGCGAGGGTGGGGTGATCGTCAACCTGTCGAGCACCGCGGCCATCTCCGGCGAGGGGCCGAGTCACTACTGCGCCTCCAAGGCGGGTGTGATGGGCCTGACCCGCAGCATGGCCCGCGAGCTGGCTGCCAGCCAGATTCGCGTCAACACCATCGTTCCCGGCCCGACCAACACGCCGATGATGGCCGGCATCCCCGACGAGTGGATGCAGAGCATGGTCAAGGCCATCCCGCTCGGCCGCATGTGCGAACCGGACGAGATCGCCAAGGTCGCCGCCTTCCTGGCCAGCGACGACGCCAGCTTCATCACCGGCCAGAACATCGCCGTCAACGGCGGCATGGCCTTCATCTGAGGAGGGGAGAACGATGACAGCACGTCTGCAAGGCAAGGTCGCCTTCATCACCGGCGGCAGCTCGGGCATTGGTGAGGCCACCGCCCACCGTTTCGCCGAGGAAGGCGCCACCGTGATCATCTGCGGCCGCCGCGCCGAGCCGCTGGAAGCGGTGGTCGCCGCCATCCGCGACAAGGGCGGCAACGCCGAGTGCGTGGTCGTCGACGTCAGCGACGAACAGGGCTTCGTCGCCGCCATCGAGGCGGCGGCCCAGCGCCATGGCCGCCTGGACATCCTGGTCAACAACGCCATGGCCTACAGCTGGGGCGCCATCACCGGCACCGACACCGCCACCTGGCACGGCAACTTCTCCACCACCGTGGACGGCACCTTCTGGGGCACCCGCACGGCGATGCGCCTGATGCAGCAGCAGGGCGGCGGTTCCATCGTCAACCTGGCGTCGATCTGCGGCCTGTTCGGCACCGCCTGGATGGCCGGCTACTCGGCGGCCAAGGCCGCGGTGATCAACTTCAGCCGCGCCGCCGCCTCCGAGGGCGCCGCGCACAACATCCGCTGCAACGTGGTGATTCCGGGCGTGGTCGCCACTCCGGCCACCGCCGGCATGCTGGCCGACGACAAGGCACGCGCCAACACCGAGAAGCTGATCCCGCTGCGCCGGGCCGGCGAGCCGGTGGAGCTGGCCAACGCCATCCTGTTCCTGGCCTCCGACGAAGCCTCCTACGTCACCGGCGCGTGCCTGACGGTGGACGGCGGACGCAGCTCGGACCTCTACACCGTAATCGAGTAACGCCGCGCGCCAACGACACCCCGCGCGCGGCGCCGCCAACCGCCCGCGGGGCCGAATCACCCTCAGCAAGGGCAACCTGAATGGACAACAACAATAACCTGGCCGCGCGCCTGGACCGCCTCGAATCCATCGAGGAAATCCGCCAGCTGGCCGGCAAGTACTCGCTGTCGCTGGACATGCGCGACCTCGACGCCCACGTCAACCTGTTCGCGCCGGACATCCGCGTCGGCCGCGAGAAAGTCGGCCGCGCCCACCTCAAGAGCTGGCTCGACGACACCCTGCGCAACCAGTTCGACGGCACCTCGCACCACCTCGGCCAGCACATCATCGAGTTCGTCGACGCCGACCATGCCACCGGCGTGGTGTATTCGAAGAACGAGCACGAGACCGGCCCCGAGTGGGTGATCATGCAGATGCTCTACTGGGACGACTACCAGCGCATCGACGGGCGCTGGTACTTCCGCCGCCGTCTGCCCTGCTACTGGTACGCCACCGACCTCAACAAGCCGCCGATCGGCGAGCGCAAGATGCGCTGGCCCGGCCGCGAGCCCTATCACGGCACCTTCCACGACCTGTTCCCCTCCTGGACCGAATTCTGGGCCGCGCGCCCGGACAAGGAAACCCTGCCCGAGGTGGCCGAACCGGCGCCGCTGGAAGGTTTTCTCGCCACCCTGCGCCGCGGTGCCGGCGCGCCCAAGATCCGCGTGCGCTGAGGAGGCCACCATGAATCCGCTTTTCCAACCCATCCGCCTCGGCGATATCGAACTGGCCAACCGCGTGGTGATGGCGCCGATGACGCGCAGCCGCGCGGCGGACGACGGCATGCCGACCCTGGACATGGTCGAGTACTACGCCCAGCGCGCCGGCGCCGGCCTGATCGTCGCCGAGGGCACTGCGCCCTCGGCCGCCGGCCTCGGCTACTGCCGCACGCCCGGCATCTACAGCGCCGCGCAGATCGCCGCCTGGCGCAGCGTCACCCAGGCGGTGCACGCCGCCGGCGGGCGCATCGTCCTGCAGCTGATGCACGTCGGCCGGGTCGCCAGCCACCACAACAAGCCGGCCGGCGCGCCGACCGTGGCGCCCTCGGCGCTGCGCGCGCGCACCCAGCTGTTCAGCGACGCCGCCGGCATGGTCGACACCGATGAGCCCGTGGAGCTGAGCACCGCGCAGGTCCGCGAGGTGATCGAGGAATTCGCCCAGGCCGCGCGCAACGCCCGCGCCGCCGGCTTCGACGGCGTCGAGCTGCACTGCACCAGCGGCTACCTGCCGATGCAGTTCATGGCCAGCGGCAGCAACCAGCGCAGCGACCAGTACGGCGGCAGCGTGGAAAACCGCGTGCGCTTCCCCGCCGAGGTGCTCGCCGCCATGGCCGAGGCCATCGGCCCCGGGCGGGTCGGCCTGCGCATCTGCCCAGGCAATCCCTACAACGACAGCGAGGACGCCGACCCGGCCGCCACCGCGGCGGCGCTGCTCGACGCCATCGCCCCGCTGGGCCTGGCCTACCTGCACGTGATGCGCTCGCCGCTGCCCGAGCTGGACGCCTTCGCCCTGGCCCGCGAGCGGTTCCCCGGCGCGCTGATCCTCAACGACGGCTTCGACGGTCACTCGGCACGCCAGTCCATCGAGGCCGGGCAGGGCGAGGCGGTGTCCTTCGCCCGCCACTACATCGGCAACCCGGACCTGGCCGAGCGCCTGCGCGTCAACGCACCGCTGGCCGGCTTCGACCGCCGCTCCCTGTACACGGCGGGGCCGCGCGGCTACCTCGACTATCCGCGCTGGCCGGTACCGGTCGTGTGAGGGTCGACAGGCTGAAGGCAGACAAAGGCGAAGCGCACGAGCTGGTGCGTGTACCAATTCGGAGGTGAACATGAACGACCGCATGAAGCTGCCAGTGGCGGCTGCCCAGGAATACGTGCCAGTGGCCCGCGAAGTGACTCAGGCAAAACTTGACCGTCGCGCCGCGGCCAGCGCACTGATCAAGCCGCGCGATCTCTATACCATCGCCGACCGGCTCGAGGAGCAGGCACATCGCTACGCCGAGCGGCCGCTGCTGATCTACGGCGAGCAGCGCTTCAGCTACGCCGAGGTGGACGCGCGGGCCAACCAGGTGGCGCATGCCGCCCTGGCGCGCGGTCTCAAGGCCGGCGACGTCTGCGCGCTGGCCCTGGAGAACCGTCCCGAGTTTTTCTTTGCCTGGTTCGGGCTGGTCAAGCTCGGCGTGGTGGTAGCGCTGATCAATACCCAGATCAGCGGACGGCCGCTGGTGCATGCACTGGAGACTACCGGGGCGAGCGCGGTACTGGTGGGCGAGGAGTGCCTGGCCAACTTCGTCGCCAGCGAGGGCCTGCCGGCAGTGCCGCTGTGGCTGGTGCCGGATGAAGAAAAACCGGCCGACCGCGCCCTGCACGAGCACGCGGATTGCCGCTTCGCCATGGAAGTCGCACAGGCGCCGCGCCTGGCGGTGAGCCGCGACCTGCGCGCCGGGCTGACGGCGGAAACGCCGACCCTGTTGATCTTCACCTCCGGTACCACCGGTTTGCCCAAGGCGGCGCGCTACAGCCACATGCGCTGGATGAGCTCCGGCGATGTGATGGTGGTGACTCTCGATGTCACCCCGGACGACGTGTTCTATTGCTGCCTGCCGCTGTACCACGGCGCCGCGGCCACCTCGGTGACCTCCACCGCGCTCAAGGGCGGCGCCGCCATCGTGGTGCGTCGGCGCTTCAGCGTGCGCGAGTTCTGGAACGACGTGCGCAACAACGGCATCACCGTCTGCCAGTACATCGGCGAGATCTGCCGCTACCTGCTCAACTTGCCTGCGGATCAGCGCGACCGCGAGCACAGCCTGCGCGCCATGCTCGGCGCCGGCCTGACTCCGGAGTCCTGGCAGCGCTGGGTAGAGCGCTTCGGTGCGGTGCAGATCTTCGAGGGCTGGGGCTCGACCGAATCCAACGCCAACCTGGTCAACGTCGACAACCGCATCGGCTCCTGCGGCCGCGTGCCGTACTGGGAGAAGACCAACTTCCGCCTGGTGCGCTTCGATGTGGAGAGCGAGTCGCACCCGCGCGACGCCAACGGCTTCTACCTGCTGTGCCAGCCGGGCGAGGTGGGCGAGGCGCTTGGCCGCATCATCAGCCATCCGGACATCGGCGGCGGCCGCTTCGAGGGCTACACCTCGGCCGAGGCCACCGAGAAGAAGATCCTGCGCGACGTGTTCGAGACGGGCGACTCCTACTGGAGCTCCGGCGACCTGCTGCGCTACGACGAGGACGGCTACTTCTATTTCGTCGACCGCATCGGCGACACCTTCCGCTGGAAGAGCGAGAACGTCTCGACCCTGGAGGTGGCCGACGCCCTGGCCGACTACCCGGGCCTCGAGCTGATCAACATCTACGGCGTGCAGGTGCCGGGACAGGAAGGCCGCGCCGGCATGGCTGCGGTGCTGATGCAGGAAGGCCGCGAGTTCGACCCAGCCGGCTTCTACGCGCTCACCGAGCAGCGCCTGCCGCGCTACGCCGCGCCGGTGTTCGTGCGCGTGTCGCCCGCCGCCGACCTGACCAGTACCTTCAAGCTGCGCAAGGTCGACCTGCAGCGCCAGGGCTACGACCCGGACGCCTTCGCCGACCCGCTGTATGTACGCGACGACGGCGCCGGCACCTACCGGCCGTACTCGGCCGAGGCACTGGCCGCCATCGGCCTGCCGCCGTTCGGTGAAGCCCATGGCTGATCTCGACCACAATGGCCACGAGCTGAAGTCCGGCCTGCGCTACCCCTGGGTGGCGCCGCCAACCGCCGGCGAGACCTTGGAGGTGGCGCCCGGCGTGCTGTGGCTGCGCATGCCGCTGCCGTTCGGCCTCGACCACATCAACCTCTACCTGCTGCGCCACGGCGACGGCTGGGTGGCGGTGGACAGCGGCCTCAACACCACGCAGAGCCGCGAGGTCTGGGAGCAGGTGTTGGGCGGCGTGCTGGAGGGCCGGCCGCTGCTGGCACTGGTCTGCACCCACTTCCACTACGACCACAGCGGGCTGCTCGGCTGGCTGGCCGAGCGTTTCCACTGCCCGGTGTACATGACCCACGCCGAGTACCAGGCGATCCACGTCGCGCCGCCGCAGGACGGCGAGCCGGACTGGGCCTTCCACCAGTTCTACCGCCAGGCCGGGCTGACTGCCGAGGATTCGGCGGCCTTCCTGCCCATGATCCGCCAGGAGCATTTCCGCCCGACGCCGCCGGCCGCCTTCCGCCGCCTCAAGGAGGGCAGCGTGCTGCCCATCGGCGGGCGGCGCTGGCAGGTGGTGGTCGGCCGCGGTCACTCACCCGAGCACGCCTGCCTGTACAGCGCTGAGGACGGCCTGCTGATTTCCGGCGACCAGGTGCTGCCGCGCATCACTTCCACGGTCGGCGTCGCCGTCGACGAACCGGAAGGCGACCCCCTGCGCGACTGGCTGGACTCCCTCGACCGCCTGGGCGAACTGCCGGACGAGGTGCTGGTGCTGCCGGCCCACGAGCGGCCGTTCCACGGCCTGCTCACGCGGCTGGCCCAGCTGCGCGAGCACCACCGCCTGCACCTCGACCTGGTGCTGGAGCGTTGCGCGCAGCCGTGCACGGCGGCCGAGCTGATGGTCGAGCTGTTCCCGCGGCTGAAGAGCCGCTTCGACGCGCTGATGGCCATCGGCGAGACGCTGGCCCACACCAATTATCTGATCGGCGAGGGGCTGCTGGTGCGCGAGGAGCAGGGGGGCGTACACCGCTATCGGCGCGCCCGCCCCGAAGAGACGGTCGGCGAGCTCTCTAGTCCTTTTTGACGACGAACATTCGTAGGCGCCGCCCGGAAACTCGACGCGGCCGGTTGGCCTTCATTAGGAGAAAAAGCAGCATGCACAATAACAACAATCTTCGTTGCAAGAATCTGGTAGCCCAGCGCTTCCCGCTCCTGGGCCTGGCCGCCGCGGTGGCGATGGCCAGCGGTGCGGCCCAGGCCGGTGAGACCATCGAGTTCGACAACGGCGCCACCCTCGACTGGACCCTCACCACCAGCTACGGCATGGGCGTGCGCATGGAGGATCGGGACAAGGCTCTGAGCGAGGGCCCGCTGACCATCAACATGGACGACGGCAACCGCAACTTCGACAAGGGCAGCCTGGTCACCAACCGCGTCGGCGCGCTGGCCGAACTGATCCTGCAAAAGGACAACTATGGCGCGGTGCTGCGCGCCAGCACCTTCTATGACGACGTCTACCACAACAGCAACGACAACGACGCCCCGGGTCGGGTGAACAAGGCCGGCGAGTTCGACGAGTTCACCAGTGACGCCAAGCGCTTCAGTGGCGGGCGCAGCCGCATTCTCGATGCCTACGTGTTCGGCGGCTGGCGTACCGACGGCGGACAGAGCATCGACGTCAAGGCTGGCGAGCACGTGGTGTCGTGGGGCGAAAGCCTGATCTTCCCCGGCGTGTCCGGCGCCCAGTCGCCGGTCGACGTGGTCAAGGCCTCGCTGCCGGGCATCGAGGCCAAGGAAGTGCTGCTGCCGATCGGCCAGGTGTCCGGCCAGTGGAGTCTCAACGAGTCGTTCAGCCTGGGTGCCTACGCGCAGTACGAGTGGGCAGGCAACGAGCTGGCGCCGGTGGGCAGCTACCTGTCGACCAGCGACGTCACCGGCCCGGGCCGCGAGCTGCTGTTTGCCGGCCCGATGCGGTTGCCCTACCTGGGCACCGACGAACCGCGCGACAGCGGCCAGTGGGGCGTGCAGATGCGCTACCGGCCGACCGCAGACCTCGAGCTGTCGCTGTTTCGCATCAACTACCACGACCGCAACCCGGCGGGTGTCGACATCAGCTTCCCGCCGGCCGGCCCGCTGGGCTACCGGGTCAAGTACTTCGAGGACATCCACCTCACCGGCCTGAGCTTCTCCACCAAGATCGGCGACACCCAGGTCGGCGGCGAATGGTCGTACCGCGACGGCGCACCGGTTAACGTGCTGACCGCTGGTGGGCCCAAGCCGACCAAGGGCCAGGGCCAGCAGATGCAGCTGTCGTTCATGCGCATCCTCGGCGACCGCCCGTGGGCAAGCCAGACTACCTTCATGGGTGAGGTGGTCCACGTGCGGGTGGACGACGTCGACGCGCTCAACGGCGCCGACGACTACACCTTCAAGACCGCCTCGGCCTGGAAGAGCAAGACCGCCACCGCCTACTCGCTGGTCGGCGTGTTCAACTACCCGGGCGTGCTCACCGGCTGGGACCTGGACGTGCCGATCCGCTTCTCCCACGTCGTGGAAGGCGCCACGCCGATGTCCGGAACCATCTCCGGCGCCGAGGGCGACCGCCGCCTGACCGTGGGCACCACCTTCAAGTACATGAGCAACTTCGAGGTGGCGCTAGCCTACAACGCCTTCCTCGGCGAGGCCGATCCGGTACGCCGCCAACTGGCCGACCGCGACTACGCCACCCTGTCCGCCAAGTACTCGTTCTGACCAGGCTGTGCCGGGCAGCGCCTGCCGCCCGGCCTGTCCGATCAGGGCAATGGCATGAATCCGGTCAATCCGTTGTAGGGGCGAATTCATTCGCCCGGACACCCCGTCAGGCGAATGAATTCGCCCCTACAGGGCCGGTCTAGTCGATTCGAACGATTCGCGCGAGGCGCGACTGCGGCATAGTGGCTGCAGTCACGCCCCGCAGCAGTGGAGACAACCATGGGACTCAAAGGCAACGCCGCCATCGTCGGGGCGGCCCAGTACAAACCGGAGAAGTACGCCACCGCGCCGCGCATGTTCCACCTGGAACAGGTGGCCGACCTGGCCGCGCGCGCCCTGGCCGACGCCGGCCTGCGCGCCGAGGATCTCGACGGCCTGGTGATCAACGGCCCGCAGTTCCACGAGGCCTCGGTGTTCGTGCCGGCGATGGCCGCCGAATACCTGGGCATGAAGCTGAACTTCGCCGAAGTCGTCGACCTCGGCGGCTGCACCTCGGTGGGCATGGTCTGGCGCGCCGCCGCCGCCATCGAGCTGGGCCTGTGCCAGGCGGTGCTCTGCGTGCTGCCGGCGCGCATGGCGCCGTTCGGCCCCGACGAGGACCCGAGCTGGATGGCCCGGGCCATGCGCTTCGGCGGCCACAGCACCGCCTTCGGCGCGCCCGAGGCCGAGTTCGACCTGCCCTACGGGCACATGGGCCAGAACACCGGCTACGCGATGATCGCCCAGCGCTACGCCGCCCAGTACGGCTACGACGCCGCGGCCATGGCGAAGATCGCCGTGGATCAGCGCTTCAACGCCCAGTTCAACCCCGAGGCCATGTTCTACGGCCAGCCGCTGACCGTGGAGCAGGTGCTGGCCAGCAAGAAGGTCGCCGACCCGCTGCACGTGCTGGAGATCGTCATGCCGGTCGCCGGCGGCGCGGCGCTGATCGTCGCCTCCAAGGAAGTGGCGGCGCGTGCACGCAACCGCGGCGCGGTGGTCACCGGCTTCGGCGAGCACCTGTCCTTCAAGTCGCCGACCTATGCCGAGGAGATGACCCGCACCCCGATCGGTCCGGCCTCCGAGCGCGCCTTCGCCATGGCCGGACTCAAGCCGTCCGACATGCACGCCGCGCAGATCTACGACTGCTACACCATCACCGTCCTGCTGACCCTGGAGGACGCCGGTTTCGTGCCCAAGGGCGAGGGCATGCGCTTCGTGCGCGACAACGATCTCACCTGGCGCGGCAACTTCCCGATGAACACCCACGGCGGCCAGCTCAGCTTCGGCCAGGCCGGCTCGGCCGGCGGCATGTCGCAGGTGGTCGAGGCCTTCCACCAGATCGCCGGCCGCGCCGGCGATCGCCAGCTGTCACGCTGCGACAACGTCTACGTCTCCGGTACCGGTGGCGTGATGAGCGAGCAGGGCGCACTGATTCTTCAGGGAGCATGAGCGAGATGTCGACCAACAAACCGATGCCGGTGCCGACGGAAATCTCGGCGCCGTTCTGGGCTGGCCTGAAAGAGCAGCGCCTGACCCTGCCGCAGTGCCAGGCCTGCGGCCACTGGATCTTCTATCCGCGCCGCCACTGCGACCGCTGCTACTCCCACGATTTGAAATGGCAGGAAGTGTCCGGTGCCGCCACGCTGTACACCTATACGGTGGCGCGCATCCCGACCCTGCCGGACTTCGCCGACGAGGCGCCGCAGAAGCTCGCCGTGGTCGAACTGGACGAGGGCGTGCGGATCAACACCACCCTGGTCGGCCTCGCCGAGGACGAGATCAAGGTGGGTATGCGCCTCAAGCCGGTGTTCGATACCGTGAACCGCGAGGGCGACACCCTGCTGCGCTTCACCGGCGTCGATAAGGACGTGGCCCCGCGCCGCTTCGACGAGCCCGAGGCGGTGGAGCAGGTCGAGGAACAGGCGCCGCGCCGGCAGATCCGCGTCGACGACGCCGAGGCCCTGCAGGCGCTGGTCAGCGAACAATTCACCGCGTGGAGCAACGAGTTCGTTGTCGATCAGGCCGTGATCGACGAGTTCGCCCGCCTGTCCGGCGACGACTACTGGATCCACACCGATCCCGAGCGCGCGCGCAAGCAGGGTCCGTTCGGCGGCACCATCGCTCACGGCGCGCTGGTGCAGGTGCTGATGTCGCGCCTCAAGGTGCCGTTCGACTTCGAGATCGTCGGCTTCACCAACATGGTCAACTACGGCTCCGACCGCCTGCGCTTCCCCAGCCCGGTCCCCGCCGGCTCGCGCATCCACGCCCGTGGCCGGGTCAAGGCCGTGGAGATCGGCAAGCGCGGCACCCAGCTGACCCTGGAGCTGAACATCCACGTGGTCGGCAGCGAGCGCCCGGCGGTGATCAACGATCTGGTCGTGCTGTACATGTAACGAATGGAATGCTGAGGTGTCACCCTTTGACCGCTCCCGCGTATGCGACGAGCGGTTTTTTTTTGCCTGCGCACTGCTGCACGGAATAGCGCTTCTCGTCTCCACCAACCGGAAGCGTCTGACTCGCCATCACAGCCTTGTTGTGCTGTCCCCGCCACCGTCCGGCCGGACCCATGGGGCGATGAGCGTGACTCCCTGGATCATCGCTGGCCAATCGGTTGCGTTGTCGGCGTCAGCCATCCCGGGGCAACTCGGGAGAAAATGTGAGCCTTCTCAGTTTTCCCTCTGCTGGTTGTTAGTAGGCTTCGTATCTATCTGAATTTAAAGGATTTTTTCATTGTTCGGCGCGTGAGGGAAGAGGCGCAAAGCGAGTAGTCGCAGATATATCCAGGTGCTCAAATGCTTAGCAAGTGGGGGGCGAGAGAAGTTTATCAGCCTCCCAATAGTGGTTTTTCAAACACTCTTGCCAGAGTGAGGTACCCATGACGCTAACTCATTTGCAACGCCTCGAAGCCGAAAGCATTCAGATCATGCGCGAAGTTGTCGCTGAGTCGGAAAACCCGGTGATGCTTTACTCCATCGGCAAGGACAGCGCAGTCATGCTGCATCTGGCGCGCAAGGCCTTTTACCCGGCGGTTCCGCCGTTTCCACTGTTGCATGTGGATACCCGCTGGAAGTTTCGCGAGATGTATGAGTTCCGCGAAAAGATGGCCAGGGAAACGGGGATGGAGCTGATCGTTCACATCAATCCGGAAGGGATCGAGAAAGACATCAATCCGTTCACCCATGGTTCGGCGATCCATACCGACATCATGAAGACCGAGGGTCTCAAGCAGGCGCTCGACAAGTACGGCTTCGATGCGGCTTTCGGTGGCGCACGACGCGACGAAGAAAAGTCGCGTGCCAAGGAGCGCGTGTTTTCGTTCCGTACCGCGCAGCACCGCTGGGATCCGAAGAATCAGCGTCCCGAACTGTGGAAGCTCTACAACACCCGCAAGCACAAGGGCGAGTCGATCCGGGTGTTTCCATTGTCGAACTGGACCGAACTCGACATCTGGCAATACATCCAGCTGGAGAACGTGCCGATCGTGCCCTTGTACTTCTCGGCGCTGCGTCCGGTGGTCGAGCGAGACGGCGCGCTGATCATGGTCGATGACGAGCGCTTGCCCCTGAAGGCCGGGGAGCAGCCGATGATGAAAAACATCCGCTTCCGCACCCTCGGCTGCTATCCGCTGACCGGCGCCGTCGAGTCGGAAGCGGACAGCCTGTCCGCGATCATTCAGGAAATGCTGCTCACCAGGACCTCGGAGCGCCAGGGCCGAGCCATCGACCACGATTCGGCGGCTTCCATGGAAAAGAAAAAACAAGAGGGGTACTTCTGATGGCACACGTTTCCGAGCTGATCGCCAGCGACATCGATGAATATCTCAAGCAGCATGAACACAAGAGCCTTCTGCGCTTCATCACCTGCGGCAGTGTGGATGACGGCAAGAGTACCCTGATCGGGCGCCTGCTCTACGAATCGAAAATGCTCTTCGACGACCAACTCGCGGCGGTCGAGGCCGACTCGAAGAAATTCGGTACCCAGGGCGGCGAAATCGACTTCGCCCTGCTCGTCGACGGCCTGGCCGCCGAGCGGGAGCAGGGGATCACCATCGACGTCGCCTACCGGTTCTTCTCCACCGAAAAGCGCAAGTTCATCGTTGCCGACACCCCCGGTCACGAGCAATACACCCGCAACATGGTCACGGGGGCCTCCAACGCCGATGTGGCCATTCTGATGGTCGATGCGCGCAAGGGGATCCTGACCCAGTCCCGCCGCCACAGTTATATCGTCTCGCTGCTGGGCATTCGCCACATCGTCGTCGCGATCAACAAGATGGACCTGGTGGGTTACTCGGAAACGACCTTCCGCGAGATCGTCGCCGACTACATGGCGTTCGCCGGCAGGATCGGCATCACCGATGTGACCTTCATTCCGATGTCCGCCTTCAAGGGCGACAACATCGTCGCTCCCAGCGAGCACATGCCCTGGTACCAGGGCGACACGCTGATGCAGTTCCTGGAAACGGTGCAAATCGACGAAGCCGATCACGAGAAGGCCGCCTTTCGCCTGCCGGTTCAATGGGTCAATCGCCCGAACCTGGATTTCCGTGGCTTTGCCGGCACCATTGCCAGCGGCAAGGTCAAACCGGGCGACCGGATCCGGGTGCAGCCTTCGGGTCGGGAAAGCACCGTGGCCCGTATCGTGAGCATGGGCGGAGATCTGCCCGAGGCGGTGGCCGGTCAGTCGATCACCCTCACTCTCAGCGACGAGATCGATATCTCCCGTGGTGACGTCATTTCCACCACGGAGGGACCGGCCGAGATCGCCGATCAGTTCGAGTGCACCATCACCTGGATGCATGAGGCGCCGCTGCTGCCCGGTCGCAACTATCTGCTCAAGATCGGTACCCGGACAGTCACGGCCAGCGTCACCGAGATCAAGTATCAGGTGAACGTCAATACGCTCGAGCACACCGCGGCCAAGACCCTTGAGCTCAACGCCATCGGTGTCTGCAACATCAGCCTCGACCGGCCGATCGCCTTCGATCCCTACGCGCAGAATCGCGACACCGGCGGGTTCATCCTGATCGACCGGATCAGCAACAACACCATCGGGGCGGGCCTGCTGCATTTCGCACTGCGCCGCGCCAACAACATCCATATGCAGCATGTCGACGTGGACAAGTCGGCCCGCTCGGCCAGCAAAGGCCAGAAGAGCTGCGTCCTCTGGTTTACCGGTCTGTCCGGCGCCGGCAAGTCGTCCATCGCCAACATGGTCGAGAAGAAGTTGCATGCCAGTGGCCACCATACCTATCTGCTCGACGGCGACAACGTTCGCCATGGGCTGAACAAGGATCTTGGCTTCACCGACGCCCACCGTGTCGAGAACATTCGCCGCGTCGCGGAAGTTTCCAAGCTGATGGTCGATGCCGGCCTGATCGTCATCACCGCGTTCATCTCGCCATTCCGCTCCGAGCGGGGCATGGCCAGAAACCTGGTCGAGGACAACGAGTTCTTCGAGATCTACGTCGACACCCCCCTCGAAGTGGCCGAGCAGCGCGACGTCAAAGGGCTGTACAAGAAGGCCAGAAGCGGCGAGCTGAATAACTTCACCGGTATCGACTCTCCCTACGAGGCGCCCGAGCAGCCGGAGCTGCGCATCGACACCACGACCCTGTCCATCGAGGAGTCGGCCGATGCGGTGATCGACGAACTCAGAAAGCGCGGGATTCTGCTCGGCTAGCGAGCGGCGCCGGCTCTGGACCTGGCCGGCGCTCGTTTACCCATCGGAGGATTAGCATCGTGACCGATATATCAAGACTCGACGAGTTGCTGGAGGCCTTGCTGCCCGTCGCGCGGGAAGCGGCGAACAGCATCATGGACATCTACTCGACCGACTTCGAGATCCGCGGCAAAGCGGATAGCTCGCCGGTGACCGAGGCGGACGAGCGAGCCGAGGGCGTTATCCTCGCGGCTCTGGCACGACTCACACCCGACATTCCCGTGGTGTCGGAGGAGCAGGCCTCGGCCGGCTTCATCCCCGAGGTCGGGGAACGCTTCTGGCTGGTCGACCCGCTCGACGGCACCAAGGAATTCATCAGTCGCAATGGCGAGTTCACGGTAAACATTGCCCTTATCGACAACGCTCGACCGGTGCTGGGCGTGGTCCTTGCGCCGGCAATCGACCGACTGTTCGCCGGTGCCGTCGGGGGCAAGGCCTTTACCGAGACCGCGGGCGAGCGACGTCCGATCGCCTGTCGTGCCGTACCGGCGCAGGGGCTGACCGTAGTGGCCAGCCGTTCCCATGGCGATGCCCAGGCGCTCTCCGAATTCCTCGCTGGCCGGGTGGTCGCCAAACAGACCAGCGCCGGCTCCTCGCTGAAGCTCTGCCTCGTGGCCACGGGCGAAGCGGATGTCTATCCGCGCCTGGGGCGAACCATGGAATGGGATATCGCGGCCGGCGATGCGGTCCTGCGCGCGGCTGGCGGGGCAGTGATGACTCTGGACGGTACGCTGCTTGCCTATGGCAAGGCCGGATTTGCCAATCCGCACTTCGCTGCCTGGGGATTATCCAATGAACGAATATCTTGAAAGCTCATCTTCGAGTGAATCTTGAGATATTCAGCAAGTATTCATGAATGCCCTGATGCGTTGATTCTGTGATGGATTGCTACCAGAATGAATGTCCGAACAGGTTTTGTGGGCAATTATTCGTGTCGATAAAGCCTTGATATTGGATGGTCATAAAAGAGCCTGACAGCATGACTCAAAATACCCGCCACCTTCGCAGGAATCCAACCCAGTCCCGAGCGGAAGCGACGCTCAGGGCAATCCGTGAGGCTTGCCTGAAAATTCTGGAGGAGGAAGGCCACAAGCGGTTGACGACCAACCGTATCGCCGAGGTGGCGGGTATCAGCATTGGCAGCCTTTATCAATACTATGCCGACAAGCGTGCAATCGCTGCGGATATCTGCAATGAGCTGTTGCTGGCCGAGTTGAACGAGGTCGATCGCCTCGACGAGCAAGCGATATCCATGGTCAGGAACTCGCTCGAGACGACAATGAAATTCTTCGTCGAAGAGTATGTGGCTCGCCATCGCCGGTTGTATCTGAAGCTAAAGGGCTTCTACCTCGAAATGCACTGGCATTACGATTTCGAGACCTACGTGCTGAAGACGCGCCCCGGAAAACTGACCACCGTCGAGTGGCTGCCCCGTGCGCTCAAGCGTTATCGGGACATATTGGGCGTCCATGACCTGGTGCTCGCCTCGACGATGATCGTGAATGTCATCGAAGGCACCATCCACGCCACACTCGACCGCAGCCCCGATCTCATCCTGAAGCAGGAGTTCGCCGACGAGCTTCTCGCTATCGTTCTCAGTTATCTGAAGTACGCCTCCAAATCCAACGCGTCACCTGGAAGCTCCTGAGGAGAATGTCTTGTTTTATTATTTCGATTTCCTGATCTGGTTCAAACTCCTACGGCTGGTCGCCAAAGAACCGGACAAGCGCCGGCGCCGGGGGCTGTTTCGGCTGCTGTTGTTGCGTGTGCCGGCCCGGGCTGCGCTGACCGCCGTCTGTTTCTTTCTCGATGGGATTCTGTTTCCGGGGCTGTGGCGCACCAAGGTCAAGGCGCCGGTATTCATCATTGGGCACGCCCGCAGTGGCACGACGCTGGCCCACCGGATAATGGGTGGGGACGAGCGGTTCTCCACCTTCAAGTACTACGAGCTGTTGCTGCCTTCCCTGGTGCAGAAGAAGATCGTCCGTGCTCTGGCCTGGGTCGATGCCGCCCTGCTCGGCAGGGTCATCGAGCGAAAGCTGCAGGCTTGGGAAAAGCGCAAGTTCGGCCCGACCCAGCACATTCATAAGATGGGCCTGACGATTCCCGAGGAAGACGACCTGCTGTACTTCAACTCCTGTGCCTCGGGGTTCTGGCTTACCAAGCTGCCTTACATGGACTCGCTGGATTTCTTTCACATCGACCAGCGTTCGCCCGGCAGCCGCCGCCGTATGATGAAATTCTATAAGGAGTGCGTACGGCGTCAGCTGTATCTCAATGGCAGCCACCGTTTCCATCTGAGCAAGAATCCGACCTACTGTGGGCGGGTGGAGTCGCTGCTCGAAGCATTCCCCGATGCGCGCTTCGTCGTTCTCTACCGCAATCCTTATGAAACCATCCCCAGTCTGCTGAAACTGCTCAACGTGGGCTGGAAGCACCAGGGAAATCTTTCTGTTGAACGTATAAAGACGTCCAACAGGGTAATGACCAATCTGTCATATGAGACCTACCTGTATCCTCTGGAAGTGTTGCAGCGGCATCCGGAGACCCCTTGTGCCGTGGTCGATTACCGGCAGTTGACCACCGATCCGAAGGCGACCGTCGAAAAAATCTACGCCGACCTCGGTCTTGAAATTACACCTGAATACCAGTCATTCCTCGAAACCGAGGCCAGCAAAACTCGTAAGCACGAAACCGAGCATCGTTACAGTCTGGCCGAATTCGGTCTCGACGATGCAGAAATTCGCCGCCGTTTGGCCACGCTTTTCGAGCAGTTCCAATGGGAAGAAAACGTCAACAAGATCAATAAGAAGGAGCTCGACAATGTCTGAAACGAAGCCTCAGGATGCAGCCACGCTGCAAGCAAGCGAGACTCTGCGCCAAGCTTGGGATGAGATGCTGAGCCAGTTGTCGTCTGCCCGCAATGCTATCGACGATCCCGAACTCTGGGCCCCGCCGGCGTCGCCGCGCAACCTGGCGGAAGGTTACCGTTATGTCATGGGCTTTCTGTACGGCTCTATCGCACGCTGCATGGGGCCTACTCCCGAGTTTCCCTATTTCACCCGGGCGATCCAACCGCTGAACCGCTCCACGATCGATAATGCGGATGCCATCTATCTGATGGCGCCGATCGATGGCAATTACAGCTATACGATCCGCGGTAGGGCGGGCGATACGAGCCAATGGCGCGGCGAAGCTTCGACCGGTCAGGGGCGCAAGGCTCCCCATTACGTCATCTTCGAAACGCCCAGCGGTTATTCGGGTGAGAGTGGCAGCCTGAAGGAGTTGAAACGCGGCTCCCGGATCAACTGCGCCGAGCTGGACTCCACTGAACTGCAGGTCAACGCCGACGGTAGCTTCGAGATATTGCTGGCCCCCGAGAAACCCGAAGGCTACACCGGCAACTTCATGCTGACCCGCGCCAGCCGGACGCGCACGTCAGCCGACGGCATCACCGAGACCCGTGAGTACGTCAGCCAACTGGTCATGCTGCGTGAGCTGTTCTGCGACTGGGAGCAGGAAGACCTGCTGGAGCTGTTCATATATCGCAACGATCTGCTCGGCCAACCCATGCCGACGTACACGCCCGAGCAGGCCGCCAAGCAGCTCAAGGATATCGGCCGCTTCACCCGTAACCAGGTGCATTTCTGGAACGAGTTCTACGCGGTTGTCTGCGAGGCCTACGGGGACATGAACGGCGATGGCCAGTGCTTCATGCCGCGCAACGCATTCAACAATCCCAATGCGGCGTCCATTGCCACGGCCGGCGGCATGGCGACCAATATCTATTGTGGTGGCATGTTCGAGCTGGAAGAGGACGAAGCCCTGGTCCTGGAGCTGCACCAGCCAGTGGAACCCGTTTATATCGGTTTCCATTTGAGCAATATGTGGGGCGAGTCCCTGGATTTTGCCAACTACCAGTCCAGCCTCAACGGCCTGCAGGCGCATCGTGACCCGGACAACGTCCTGCGTTACGTGGTTTCCCATCGCGACCCGGGAATCGCCAACTGGGTCGACACGACGGGACATCCTGAAGGTTACATGGCGGTGCGCTGGGCTTACCCCGTGAAGCCCAAGGAAAACCTGCCCTGGGCTACCGCCAAGAAAGTCAAACTCTCGGAAGTCCTGCAGCATTTGCCCGCAGGAACTCGCCTGATCACCCCGCAAGAGCGCCGAGCCCAGATTGCGATACGGCAAGAGCATGTGCAGCGCCGTTATCGACAGCACTGAGCAACACCCAAGCCCAAGTGCACTGCGCCTTGGGCTTTGATCGCCTTTCCCTGCCAACGAGACTGAGTTTGCGCAAAAGTCAGTCTCCGCGGTTTTATGGAGCCACCGAAATGCTAGAGATATTCGCATCGACACCCGAGAGTCTCGGCCTGGACAACATCGCTTCCTTCGCCCAGCGGGTCGAGGCCATGGGCTACGACGGTCTGTTCGTATCCGACGCTATCCATGATGGCCTGCTGCTTGCCTGCCAGGCGTTGTCCGCCACCCGGCGGATCAAGGTCAGCACCTCGGTGCTGGTGGCCTTCCCGCGCAGCCCGATGAACGTCGCGCTGGCAAGCTGGGACCTGCAGAAGATGTCGGGGGGCCGTTTCGAGCTGGGCCTGGGCACGCAGATCAAGCAGAACATCGAGGATCGCTATTCGTCGCGCTGGTTGCCACCCGCCGCTGGCATGCGCGAGTACCTGCAATCGATGCGCGCCATCTTCCACAGCTTCCGTACCGGCGAGCCGTTGAACTATGTCGGCGAGCACTACCGCTTCACCCGCCTGCAGCCATTCTTCAATCCCGGTCCCATCGATGCGCCGGATGTCCCGCTCATGCTCGGCGCGGTCGGCCCGAAGATGCTCGAGCTGGTCGGCCAGGAGGCCGATGGCATCCATACCCACCCCACCAATACCTCGGTTCGCTACCTGCGCGAAGTCATCACCCCGCAGATCGCTCAAGGTCTCTCCAAGCGCGATCCGGCAAGGCCGCGGCCGCTGATCAGTGCCAGCCAGTTCGTTGCCACCGGTCCGGATCAGGCGACTGTCGCGGCGGAGCGCGAGCGCTTCCGTGACATGCTGGCGTTCCTTTTCTCGACACCCGCCTATTGGCCGAGCCTCGAGCTGTTCGGCTGGGGGAACGTCGGTGAAAGCCTGCTGCAACTGACCCGCGAGAAGCGCTGGAAGGACATGCCTTCCGTGTTCTCCGACGAGGTTCTCGACCAGTTCCTGGTCAGCGCCCGATACGAGGAGCTGCCGGAGGCACTCGCTTCGCGCTTTGTCGGCGTGGCAGACCGCGTCACCCTGACGGTCCCCAATGACCCGGCCAACGATGCGGCGGTGTCCCTGGCCATTTCGGCAATCCGCGCACGGACCCAAAGCGCAGCGGCGTAAAGCTCCTCCCAGGGCAAGGTCGAACAAGGGGCGATAGCGCAGCATTGCCGCCCAGCCACTTGAGCGATCTTGCCCTGCAGTCGCGGCCCCGGGGCCGATCGCTCATCAACGCCCCGATGTGTTCCGGCGGATGAGCCCCAGCGTGCCGTGCCGAGGCCGGTAGCCCCGGTTGCAGTCGGCGTCGCCCATTCCCTCCAGGCTTCAGCCATTCCGGCGCGAGCCTTCCGTATTCCCCGCCAGTCCTAACCTGTGCCGCTTACAGGCTGCTTGAGCTTCGCGGCCTGCACGGATGGCAGGACATCCATCGAATCCTATTCATAAGCGTTGACCATCCGCAGCTGCAGATGCCACCTGGCTCCTTCGCGCGTCCGTGCGCAGGTTTGCATAAGGGTAGATTGATGGCGGGCGGGGTGGCGGCGGGTGGGCGGGGAGGGCGGATGGGCCGACGCAACCAGCGATGCCGGCGGGCACTGGTTGGCGGCGAGTGCCCCCCTGGCAGGCGCCGCGCCGCCGCCGCTTGCCGGGGGGCTACATCGGGGCGGCGCGCCCCATCTCGACTAGCCTGCGGATTTGGCCAGCAGCTGCACCGGCGTTGCGGGTTGCCGTTCGGCGCTGGGCGCAATCGGCTGATACAGGGTGTTGCGCAGCTGCAACGGACGCCCCGAGCTTGTGGCGATAGCGGACATTTCAGTCTCGGCCATCAGTTGTCCGTTGGCGCCGCCGGCCGCCCGGGTGATCGACTCGTACATCAGCACCCCACCCAGGTCGTTGGCCCCGGCTTGCAGGCAGAGTGCGGCGCCTTCCCGGCCCATTTTCACCCAGGAGGTCTGAATGTTGCGGATATGGCCATGCAACGCCAGCCGGCTGACGGCGTGAACCAGAATCGACTCGCGCAGGGTAGGGCCCGAGCGGGCGAGCCCCTTGTGCCAGAGCGGGGACTCCATGTGCACGAAGGGCAAGGGCACGAACTCGGTGAATCCGCCGGTCTCCTTCTGCAGGTCGCGTATGCGAATCAGGTGCCTGGCCCAGTGCAGCGGTTTTTCGACATGGCCAAACATCATCGTGGCGGTGGACCTGATACCGGCGGCATGAGCAGTGCGCATGACCCGCAGCCATTCTTCGGTATCCAGCTTGTCCGGGCAGATGATGGCACGGACTTCGTCGTCGAGAATTTCGGCGGCCGTCCCCGGTAGGGTGCTCAATCCGGCGTCGCGCAGTTGCCTGAGGTAATCGTCCAGGGTCAGCCCCAGGGTGGTGGCGCCGTGGATGACTTCCAGGGGGGAGAACGCATGGATGTGCATCTGCGGAACCGCTGCTTTGACGGCCCGCACGAATGCCAGATAGCTATGCCCGGTGTAGTGGGGATGAATGCCCCCCTGCATGCAGACTTCGCTCGCGCCGCGCTGCCAGGCTTCGGCAGCCCGCTCGGCAACCTGGGCCGGATCCAGCTGATAGGCCGGACCGCGCAGGCTGGCCGCGCCCTGGCTCTTGGCGAAGGCGCAGAATCCGCACCTGAACTGACAAATGTTGGTGTAGTTGATGTTGCAGTTCTGCACGAAGGTCACGTCGTCGCCGACGACCTCCCGGCGCAGCCGGTTTGCCGCGTCGGTGAGCGCGGCAAAATCGTTATCGTCGACGGCAAACAGCGCGACGATTTCGGCTTCGTCGAGGTCGAGCTTCGCGTGCACCTTGTCGATAATGCGTTGCACGTCGAGCGAAGCCTGAGTCGACGGTCCCGAGCGGAGCAGGCGCGCCAGGTCTTCGTCCGGCGCCATGCTGGTTCCGGCGCGCCACTTGTCGCGGCGCACAAAGCCGCTGGCGTCGATGCGATTCAGTATGGCCCGTGCCATCTCCTTGCCGGTCCAGCGCGCGGTCGACTGGGTGAATGCCGGGGTAAGCGCCAGGCGCTCGATCAGGTTGCGGCCGCACTGCGTGGTCTGCTTCGCCAGGAAGGAAATATGCGGCCAGGCCGCCTCGGGATTGACGTGGTCGGGGGTGACGGGGGAAATGCCACCCCAGTCGTTGATGCCGGCGTCGATCAGCGCTTCAAGCTCTCCGGGGCGCAGGTTGGGAGGGGCCTGGATGGACATCTGCGGGCCGAAGATCAACCGAGCCATGGCGATGGTCCAGCCATGGTCCTCGAGGTCCGGTTCGGGCTTCTGGGCCATGGGGGTGTTCGGCTTGGCCCGGAAGTTCTGGATGATGATCTCCTGCAGATGGCCATAGCGGGCGTGCAGATCGCGCAGGGCCAGTAACGACTCGATGCGCTCCTTGCGGGTCTCGCCAATGCCGATCAGGATGCCAGTGGTCATCGCCACTTGCGCTTCACCGGCGTTGCGCAGCGTTTGCATGCGTACTTCCGGGTGCTTGTCCGGGCAGTTGAAGTGAGGGCCGCCTCGCTCGCAAAGACGTGCGCTGACCGATTCGAGCATGATCCCCATCGAGGCGGCGAAGGGCTTGAGCATGCGAACTTCTTCGATGTCCATGTTGCCCGGGTTGATGTGCGGCAGCAGGCCGGTTTCCTTGTGCACCCGTTCGGCCATCGCAGCGACATACTCTAGCGTGGAGCGATACCCCATCTCCGCCAGTGCCTCGCGCGCAGCGGCGTAGCGCAGTTCGGGTTTTTCCCCCAGGGTGAACAGCGCTTCCTGGCAGCCGGCCTCGGCACCCTTGCGGGCGATGTCGAGCACTTCATCCGCGCTCAGGTAGGGGGACGGAACGCGTTTGGGGGAGGTGGCGAAGGTGCAGTAGCCGCAGGTGTTGCGGCACAGCCGCGTGAGCGGAATGAATACCTTGCGCGAGTAACTGACCCGCCGCCCGTGACCTCGCAGCGTCAGGGCTCGCGCAGTCTCGAACAGCTCGGGCGTGGCGTCCTGCTCGGCGAGCGCCAGGGCCTGTCGATCGCTGAGCGTCCTGCCCTCCAGCAGTTCGGAGAAAAGCGGGGTCTTGGATGAGGTCATGGCTGTCTTTCTCCGGAATTCGTCAAACAAGAGCCCGCCGGGCAGCAGATCCAGATCGGCCGGCTCGTCGATATCGAGGGTCAGCCCCGGAAGGTTGGTCACCGCGATGGACAGGTTCTTGCGCTTGGCTTCGTTGAGGTGTTGCTCGAGGCTTTGCGTGCCGAAATGGAAGGTGAAGTCGACGGGCAGCGGCAGGTAGAGAGCGTTGCTGCCCAGGCGGCGCGCATCGCTGGCCAGCAGGAGGCCCTCCTGGCGTCCGCGGGTGATGAACTGGTCGATCTCCGTGGCGCTCACCCGCGGCATGTCAGCGTGCAGCACCAGCAGCTCATCGGCGCCGTCGCGTTCCAGTTGCCGGGCGGCAAAGGTCAGTGCCTCGTTGAGCCCACCGCCTGGGTCATCGATCAGGCGCAGCCGATCCGAGGCAATCAGGCCGAGTGCTCGGGCGTCAGGCGTGACGATGGCGATACCGCGCAGCTGGCGGCTCTCGAGCAAGACCTCGAGCATGCGGTGGAGCATGGCCCTGACCAGCAGGCGGCGCTGCCGGGGCGACAGGACCGCCGCCAGGCGTTGCTTGCCCTGGCTGGGGTGCTTCACGGCCAGCAGCGCCCAGCAGTTCATGCGCCGGCTCTGGTGCGGCCGTGCAATTGCGCGGCGAAGGCGATGCACTCTTCGGCCAGGCGTTCGCGATCCTGCTCGCAGCGCATCAGGGTATTGGTGACCAGCGCCGGGATTGCCAACTGTTCCGCCAGATGCCGATCCGCATGATCCAGGACGATGGCATCGATCAGGCCCCGATAATGCTGCGCGATCGCGAGACTGCACTGGGCAATGCCCAGCTCTTTCATGATCTTCGCGGTGGGGCCCTTGACGGCGGCGCCACCGATGATCGGTGACACGGCGATGACGGGAACGGCGGCCGTCGCTATGCGTTCGCGCAGACCCGCAATCGAGAGCAACGGGTCGATGCTCAAATAGGGATTGGATGGGCAGATGATGATCGCCCGCAGATCGGGGTCTTCCAGGGCCCGGATAACGCCTGCGGCGGGTTGTGCGCCCTCGGCACCGTCAAAGCGAATTGCATTGACCGTCGGTTTGCAGGCCTTTCTGACGAAGTAGTCCTGAAAGTCCAGCGTGCCTGCATCGGTTTCAACGCGAGTGCGAACCCTGTGGTCGGTCATCGGCAGGATATCGCTGGCGATGCTCAGTTTTCGCGCCAGTGTGGCGGTGATCTGGCTGAGCGTTTCGCCAGCCCTCAATCGCCGTGTCCGTTCGACATGCATCGCCAGATCGGCATCGCCGAGCCGGAACCAGGTCTCGCCCCCGAGCTCGCCGAGCGCCTGCATGAAACTCCAGGTTTCGTCGCGACGACCCCAGCCGTTTTCCTGGTTGACCAGGTTGGCGAGGGTGTAGATCAAGGTGTCGATATCGGGCGATATCTGCAGCCCGAGGTGTTCGAAATCGTCGCCGGTGTTGACGATCAGCTTGAGCTTGCCGGCAGGCATCAGTCGAGCCAAACCGGCCGCCAGTTTCGCGCCGCCGACGCCGCCGGTCAGTGCCACCAGGGTACCCTTGGTCATTGGAATAGATCCTCGCTCAAGGGTCTGATCAGGGCCTTGCTGTCCCTGACTGGGGCGTGGCGCGGCAGCCCCTGAATCACCACGACCGGGAGGCCTTCAGCGCCTTCCCCCATTTGCAGGGCGGCACCGGCGGCTATCGCATCGGCATGGGCGACCTGGGTGATCTCCAGCACATTGCCATTGCGGTCGCGTTCTCCACGACGATCGACCAGCGCAGCAATGCCGGCGCAACCGATGGCAACATTGGTTACGCCGTGGCGCCAGGGGCGCCCGAAACTGTCGGTAATCACCACCCCCGGTGCTCCATCACAGAGGTATCCCAGCTTGTCGCGCAGGCGGGCAGCGCTCAGATCGGGATCCTCCGGCAGCAGCAGCACCCGCTCCTGATCGGCCGCCGTGGGGACGTTGGAGTGATCTATCCCGGCGTTGGCCATGACCAGGCCCAGACGGTGTCTCACGATCAGTACACCGCGCACGGCGCGCACGACCTGAGTCGACTCGGACAGGATCGCTTCAACCAGTCGCGGGTCTTTGCCGGTGATCTCCGCCAGTTCCCGGGCCTGCGCCGAGGGGCTGATCCGGTTGAGGTCGACATAGCGGCCCTCGGACTTGGAGACCACCTTCTGGGCGATGACGATCACCGAGTCCGCGTTCAGCTCGATGGCATTGCGCTGACAACTTTCCCAGATGATCTGTGCCAGATCGTCCCCGGGATTGATCTCGGGAATATCCGGCGGGGCACAAAAAATCAGGGTCGGTTTCATCGCTCAACCCTGGGCTGACAGGTCGAAATGACCGGTGATGCGGATGCCGGCGCCGTCGACCTTGTAGGTCTTGTTCATGAAAATCAGGATGGAGGTCAAGGCCTCGGCCGCTGCCGAGTTGGCCAATGCACCGCCATGCAGGCCGCGCAGGCCGATATCGTTGGCCAGGCCTACCACTGTGGCTCGCGCGTCCTTGTCGTCGCCGAATACGAGGACATCGCACTCGACCTGCTCGTCGGTCGCCAGTTTGTGCGCCGCGACATTGTGAAATGCGGATACCACTCGGGTGCTTTCGTCCAGCAGCGCCTGAGCCCGCAGCGCTGCGGAGCCTTCGGCCGGCAGTTGCACGCGCATCACCTTCGGCGGCATCAGCGGCACGCACGTATCGACGACTATCTTGTTCTTCAGCTTGTCGGCCAGGGCACTCAAGGTGCTCTGCTGACTGGCGAAGGGCACGCTGGCGATGATCAGGTCCGCCTGCTCGGCGACCTGGTCATTGCTGGCGCCGCTGATGGCCTGCGGGAGGTTAACGGACAGCTCTTGCGCGACCGTCTGTGCACGTTCTGCATCCCGGGAGCCGATCATCACGGTGTGGCCAGCTTTGGCTAAGCGAACCGCCAGTGCGGCGCCCAGATTTCCAGTACCGCCGATGACCCCAATAGAAGTTGGCTGTCGTTCCTGCATGGTCGATTCCTCGTTGGATTTGCTACGGCCTGGTTCTGGCAAAGGATTGCAGCGACCCGGCGCTGGCGCGATTTTCGGACTAGGCAGTTCAGACTAGCCAGTCGCCTTTGGAGGGTCATACTGCGAATGGACTAGCGAATTGACCCCGGTGGCCCGGCTGGATGCCCCAGCCCGGTTATTTGCGGCCGAGAGGGGCTGAATGGCGGTGGGCTTGGGCTCTCTGGATCGGGCAGCCTGGTGCCGCGCCGATGACACCGAGCCCTTGCAGGCGCAGGTCAAAGTGGTAGGTTCAGCAACCTAGTGGCCTGTGCGGTTAGTTTGTTAACTCAAGTTCGGATGACCATGGTTCCGAGACAAGGCGCCGCGACGAGTCATAGCAGGGCTATGGCGAGGAGTGGCAACGCAGTATCGGGGCCATGGGCGCCGAAATTGACTAACTGAACTAACCAAACAGGCCACTAGATCAGCGGGTCCCAGCGCTGTGACCAGTCCCGCTGCTGACTCACCTCTTCGCGCAGGAGTTCGCAGGCCATCTGCAGCTCCTGCGAGTCGCGCTCGCGGGCGTAGACCAGATAGATCGGGTGGCTGAACTCCGGGGCCTTGGGTACCCGTTCGAGCAGGCCGCGCTCCAGGTAGGTCTGCACCACCCGGCTACGGAAGTAGCCCGAACCGCCGTGCTCGAGCAGGTATTGCAGGGCCAGCGGACCGAGATTGAAGCTGAGCGCCGCGCGGGCATGCTGCGGCAGCGCGGCGTCATGGCGGCGGCGGAAGTCTTCGCTCCAGTCGATGTAGAGGTAGGGCTCCGGCGTCTTCAGCGCGCGGACCAGGATCAGGTGCTCCTCCAGCAGCGGCTCGACCTGCAGGCCGGGCCAGTAGGCCGGGCTGTGGAGCAGGGCGGCATCCAGGCGGCCGTGCTCGAGCTGCTCCAGCAGTTGGGCGGCGGCAGCGATCTCGGCGCGGATGGCATGCCGGGGAAAGTGTTCGCGCAGGCGGCTCACCCATTGCAGCAGCAGCGGGTTGCTCAGGCTGACCTCGCCGCCGACGTGCAGCCGCTCGCGGTAGCCCTCCGGCAGCGGTAGGTCGCGTTGGGCGGCCTCCCAGGTCTGCACCAGCTGGTTGGCGTAGGTGATGAAGGCGGTGCCGTTGGCGGTGAGCTTGGCGCCGGCGCGGTTGCGCACGAACAGCTTGCTGTTGAGCTGCGTTTCCAGGTTCTGCACCCGCGCGGTGATCGCCGTCTGGGTGACGTGCAGGCGCTCGGCGGCGGCCACGAAGCTGCCGCAGCGGACGATCTCGATGAAGGTGCGGGCAAGTTCGATATCCATGTGGTGGCTTCCGGCGAAGGTGGCTCGGCGTAGCGGGGGCGTTGGCTTTCCTGCGGGCGGCAGATTCGGTTCCGGGGACTCGGCAGGGGCCAGGGTATCGTCGCCGTCGTCCAGCTTAAGTGCAAAAAAAATGATTGGAAAGCGCATTAATATTCGTTAGTCAACGGCATTGCCGGGCGTGACACTGGAGCTGTCCACACCGCCCTTGCAACGCAAAGGGCCCCGGAATGATGGACGTCCCGTCCCTACAGGAGTTCGAACCATGTCCGTATCGCTCGATGAACTGCTGCAAACCCTGCTCAGCGCCGAACGCGCGGGTGTCCAGGTGGCTGCGGCGAGCCTGCGGGAATGCCAGAATCCGACCTTGCGGCCGGTGCTGGAACAGATCCTCGCCGGCGAGGGCGAGAGCTGTCGGCGACTGCTGACTTGCATGCAGCACCTGGGCCTGGAGCCGAACCGGCAGACCGGGGAGTTCTACGCCAGGGCGATGGCCATCGCTGACCTGAATGAGCGCCTGGCATTCATCGACCGCGGCCAGCGCTGGGTGATCCGCAAGCTGCAGGAAGCGCTGCCGGACTGCACGGACCCCACGGTGTGCGAGGAGCTGGAAACGGTACTGCGTATTCACGAAGAGAACAGCGCGGCTACGCCAGCCTGACTGGAAACGCCTGTTCGAGGAGGCAACATGAAACATTCAACCCTGAGCGCTCTGCTGGTGAGCGTGAGCCTGCTGCTCGCTGCGAGCGTGCAGGCCGACGAAGTGCTGTCGACCGCCCATGACAACACCGCCGGCAAATCCGTCGGCGCACTGACCGGCGTGATGGTCGGTGGCGCGGCGGGAGGACCGCTGGGGGCACTGGTCGGCGCCGGTATCGGCTGGCTGGCGGGCTGGGGCGTGCAGGAAGGCACTGGACTAAGCGAGAACGCCTACCAGGTGCGCACCGCCGATGGCGACACCAAGGTAGTGCGCTCGCCGAATCGCCAGTTCGCCATCGGCGAGCAGGTCGACCGTCAGGCAGGACGGCTGCATGCGCGAACTGACTCGGGGCAGGCCCCGGCCAGCGGACTGTGCGCCGCACCGGCGACTTCCGCCGAAAGCCGCTGCTGAGCTGGCTGGAGAGCCCCTGACGGAACAGGGGCTCTGCGCTTGATGCCGGCGGCTGAAGCACGACCGCCAGTGGCCGACGCTCCGGGAAGGCCGCTCAAAGATCCACGATCATCTCGAAACCGCCGCAGATCAGGCGCTTGCCGTCGAACGGCATCGGATTGTTTTCCGGCTGCAGGCGCGGGTCGGCCATGACCTTGTCCATGCCCTGGTCGCGCACCTCGCGCGATGGCCAGACGATCCAGGAAAACACCACGGTCTCATCCGGCTGGCACTTCACCGCCATGGGGAAGGAGGTGATCTTGCCCTCGGGCACATCGTCGCCCCAGCACTCGACCACCTTCAGCGCGCCATACTCCTTGAAGACGACGGCGGCTGCCGCCGCATGTATTCGGTAGGTTTCCTTGTTTGCCGTGGGTACGGCGAGGACGAACCCGTCGACGTAGGACATTGCCGGTCTCCTTGCTCTGCGTGGGGTGGGACAGCCGGATGAGTCTAGGTCAGCGCCGGAGGGTTTGCCGGCCTGCCAGGCGGCCGGTGGGCGGCTGGCCAGGCTGGGCCTGCCAGCGGCGCCGCGGAGCATGCGACGGTGGCAGGGAGATCACCGCCAACCCCCCCAGCCTTGGCCGACCAGCCCTCACGAATACTTGATCGAAACCTTCTCGAGCTTCTTCTTGCCGATTTTCGCCCACGACTTGATGTCGAATCTGAGCACGGCCACGGCACAGGTCGGCAGGTTGACGTCCTTGTCCGCAAGGCGCAGCACCAGCTCCGACAGCAGCGGATTGTGGCCGACCAGCATCACCCGCTTGTGGTCGTCGCCAACCTCCTTGATGAGCTGCAGCAGGTCATCCACCTGTCCGCCGTAAAGCCGCTCATCCTGCACGATGTGCTTGCGCTTGAAGTCGAGCCTCCGGGCGATGGTCGCTGCGGTCGCCAGCGCCCGTTGCGCCGGGCTCGCAACAATCAGGTCGAGCGCAACTTCGGACTCGGCCAGCCGCTTGCCCATCTTCGTCGCATCTCTCTTGCCCTTGTCCGTCAAGGGGCGCTCCCGGTCGGCCAACTTGACGTCGTCCCAGCTCGACTGGCCGTGGCGAACGAGGAACAGCGTTTTCATGGTGCTCACCTCTTTGGCACGCTGGCTTCACCCTCAGGCTAGCTTGCGTTGCTTACAAACAGATGCACGCGATTTCCCGATCATCTGAAAACAGATTGCGCGGCATAGGATGGCCGCGGATCCGCCAGGCCGCCCGTGATCGGCAGGCGCGGCCATTCAGCCAGCCTGGCTGGCCGCGCGCCTGAGCTCCTCGATATCCCGCTTGGGCGATGCGCCGAACAGGCGGCCGTACTCGCGGCTGAACTGCGACGGGCTCTCGTAGCCGACGGCAAAGGCCGAGCTCGATACGTCCTGGTTCTCCGTCAGCATCAGCCGGCGCGCCTCGCCCAGGCGCAGCCACTTCTGGTACTGCAGCGGGCTCATCGCGGTGATCTGCTTGAAGTGCTGGTGGAAGGTCGAGGGACTCATCTTCACCGAGGCCGCCAGTTCTTCCACCCGCAGGGGCTGGCGGTAGTTGTGGCGGATCCAGTCCACCGCGCGGGCGATGCGGTGCACCTTGCTGTAGGCGGCGGTGACCTGCCACAGCCGGGCGCTCTGGTCGCTGGCGATCAGCCGGTAGTAGATCTCCCGCTCGATCAGCGGCGCCAGCAGCGGAATCGACTCGGGCTCGTCGAGCAGGCTGACCAGCCGCACCAGCGCGCGCAGCAGGGCGGGGGAGGTGCGGCCGAGGAACATGCCGGGTTCGCCGGCCTTGCCGGCCGGCGCGGCGAAGCCGCTCTGCAGCATGACTTCCGACACGACGCGCATATCCAGCCTGAGCATCAGGCCCAGATACGGGCGCTCCTCGTCGGCTTCGACGATGTGCATCATCGCCGGCAGATCCAGCGAGGTGATCAGGAAGCTGTGGATGTCGTAGGTGAAGGCCTCCTGGCCGAACAGGGCGCGCTTGGTGCCTTGCACGACGACGAACAGGCTCGGCCCGACCGTGCAGTAGTCCGGCTGGGTCGGCGCGGTGCGACGGAACAGGCCCAGGTTGGCGATGGGCGTCTGCACGTCCTGCGCGTCGCGGGTCCAGCGCGCCACAGCCTGCACCAGGGTCTGGCGGAGCGCTTCGAATCCTCCGGACTCGGCGAGAAAAGTGTCAGTCATTCGATGCGTACCCGGGCTCGCGTTCGGTCATTGGCAGCCGGGCAGGGCAGCACGAAAGCCCTGTCTTTCCGGCAGATAGGCACCGTTAGTCCGCACGATGCCCGCACCGCGAGTTATGCCTCAGGCCCCGCCGGCTGGCAATGCCGTCACGGCCGCAACAGGGCACTTGCGGAGGATCAGGCAAGAAGTCGCCAGTAATGAGCTAACCCGCCAACGGGGGCCGCGGCAAGAATGTCCTCAAGCACTCATGCCCTGACCGAGGACCTCCCATGAGGAAGCCGCCAATGAAAAACCTCCTACTCTCCATGGGACTGCTGTTCAGCTCCTTCAGTGCAATAGGTGCCCAGATGCCCGCCGACGCCGACAACTTCTACCAGAGCCAGCAACTGACCGTGCAGAAGGTCAGCTTCGCAAACCAGTACCGCATGAAGGTCGCCGGCAATCTCTACCTGCCCAGGGACTTGGACCCGCAGGTGCGCTACCCGGCGATCATCGTCGGCCACCCGATGGGCGCGGTGAAGGAACAGAGCGCCAACCTCTACGCGCAGAAGATGGCCGAGCAGGGCTTCGTCACCCTGTCGCTGGACCTGTCGTTCTGGGGGGAAAGCGCGGGCGAGCCGCGCAACGCGGTAGCGCCGGACATCTACGCCGAAGACTTCAGCGCCGCCGTGGACTTCCTCGGCACCCGCGCCTTCGTCGACCGCGAGCGCATCGGCGTGATCGGCGTCTGCGGCAGCGGCAGCTTCGCCATCAGCGCCGCCAAGATCGACCCGCGGCTGAAGGCCATCGCCACGGTCAGCATGTACGACATGGGCGGCGCCAACCGCAACGCGCTGAACCACTCGCTGACCCTGGAGCAGCGCAAGGCGATCATCGCCGAGGCGACCGAGCAGCGTTACGTCGAGTTCACCGGTGGCGAAACCCGCTACACCAGCGGCACCGTGCATCAGCTGGACGAGAACACCCATCCGATCCAGCGCGAGTTCTTCGAGTTCTACCGCACCCCGCGTGGCGAGTTCACCCCGCAAGGTTCCTCGCCGCAGCTGACCACCCACCCGACCCTGACCAGCAACGTCAAGTTCATGAACTTCTACCCGTTCAACGACATCGAGACCATCGCGCCGCGGCCGATGCTGTTCATCGCCGGCGAGAACGCCCACTCCCGCGAATTCAGCGACGAAGCCTACCGCCTGGCCGGCGAGCCCAAGGAGCTGGTGCTGGTGCCGGGCACCGGTCATGTGGATCTGTACGACCGTGTCGGCCTGATTCCCTTCGAGCGCCTGACCAGCTTTTTCCGCAACAACCTCAAGTAAGTCGAGGACGAGGGCCCCGCAGCGTGCGGGGCCGGCATTCGCGAGCGGCCGGCTGAACAGCCCGGCTTCCACGAGCGGCGGCTGCCGGCGAACAGGCAGCCGGCCGCGCCTTCATCTGCGCCACCGCATTGCGCCGCTCCCGCCGGCGACGGTGCCGGGGCGTGCATTGCCCGAGATCACCGATGACGACTTCAACGCTTGAGCCCGCATCTGCCCAGCAGCAGATGGGCGGCGCCGTGGGCTCCATGGCGCTTTGCGTGGCGCTGCTGATCGCCTCCGAGTTCCTGCCGGTCAGCCTGCTGACCCCGATTGCCGCCGACCTGCAGGCCACCCAGGGCCTGGCCGGACAGGCCATCTCGGTGTCCGGCCTGTTCGCGGTGCTGTCCAGCCTGTTCATTGCGCCGCTCGCCGGGCGCTTCGACACCCGCCACGTGCTGCTGAGCATGACCCTGCTGATGCTGCTGTCGCTGGTCATGATCGCCCTGGCGCCCAGCTTCGCCCTGTTGATGGCAGCCCGCGCCCTGCTGGGACTGTCGATCGGCGGCTTCTGGTCGCTGGCCACGGCGACCATCATCCGCCTGGTGCCCACCGACCGCGTGGCGCAGGCGCTCGGCACCATCTACATGGGCAATGCCATCGCCACCGCGTTCGCCGCGCCGCTGGGTGCCTACCTGGGCGGGATCTTCGGCTGGAGGGTGGTGTTCGGCGCCCTGGTGCCGTTGGTACTGATCAACCTGCTGTGGCAGGCCAGGGCGTTGCCCGCCATGCCGCCGCGCGCGAGCATTCCGGTCGGCCGCCTGTTCGGCCTGCTCAAGCGCCGCCACGTCGCCCTCGGCATGCTCGCCACCATGCTCACCTTCGCCGGCGCATTCGGCGCCTTCACCTACTTCCGTCCCTTCCTGGAGACGGAAACCGGCGTCAACCCGAGCCAGCTGTCGCTGCTGCTGCTCGGCCTGGGCGTGGCCGGCTTCGCCGGCACCCACTTCGCCAGCCACATGCTGCACCGGGATCGCCTCTACCCGCTGCTGCGCTACCTGCCCCTGGGCCTGGCCGTCGTCACCCTGGCCATGATGGCCTCGGGGCAGCTGTTCTGGGCGGTGGCGGCCGCGATGGTCGGCTGGGGCGCACTGAACGCAGCCATTCCCGTGTGCTGGTCCACCTGGCTGGCCCGGGAGCTCGGCGACGAGCCGGAAAGCGGCGGGGGACTGCTGGTCGCCTCCATCCAGCTGGCGATCATGCTCGGCGGTGGAATGGGTGGCCAACTGCTCGACCACGCCAGCACCTCGGCCCCGCTGGTGGGTGGTGCGGTGCTGCTGGGTCTTTCTGCGCTGGTCATTGGGGATGGTAGGCGGATCAGGCGGGAGGTGCGGGGGTGAGGGCTGGATGGCAGGGGGAGCACTGCACCCGAAGATGATGAGCATCGGCCTGCACGGCTGCATCAGTGGCTATCCCGCACGCGCCATGGCTTTGGCGCACTTTCTCGATTACGCCCAGGGCCACGACAAGGTCGTGGATCTGCCGGCGGGAGGAGATTGCGCAGCTTTGGATGATCGAGCATCCGTATGGCACGAAAGGTATCCCGCGCGATAAGTCAAGTGGTTAATAGACTATCCAAGTTTTTGCGGTGAACCTGTTTATTTCATTTGCCGATTTTGTGGGGTCTTCAAGAACAGTTGTCAACGACGGGGCGATGACAAGGCTTGGATATTTATGAATCCATATGTTGGTCTGGGCTGTGATAAAAGGCTGGTGGTCTCTATTGGCGATAAGGCTAAATATTTTCTTTCGCGGATTGCCATGCTGCAGTGGATGCTGTGTTCCTGGAGCGAAGAAAGGGGCTCCGAAACACTTATCCATCTTATTCTTGTGGCCTGCAATCAAGAATGCACCGATGCAGCTGGGATTGCTGTCTCTCAAGATCTTAAGGCGCATTAGATCCCAAAGGATGTTTTCGGGGGTGCAGTGAGAAGAGCCGGCCCACTTCGCTTCAATGGCCATTTGAATTGTGTTTGATTGTCTGTGGATGACGGCGTAGTCAATTTCTGGCTTTCTACCTTTTCCTCCTCCGTCGAGATATGGATGAACGTAGTTTTTCCGTATTTCAAAAGTTTGCTGGTCAAAGAATGCGCCGAGGATATCTGCCACGCTCTGGACCAAATATGCCTCATCCATCATTCGGCCCTTGAAGCACAGGTAGTCATAATGCAATCTCGCCGAAACTGCTTCAGCTACGCGTCTTTGTACTGATATGTAATTTCTCGGAATCATTTCTTGCTCAGTCTGACTGATGACTGGAGGGCTTGGCATGGAGTTCAGAGGCGCACCTCCGATTAAAGGCGCGCCCCTTCGAACGAAAGGTTAAGAGTCCTTTTCTGACTCATGCTTGAGCAGATCAACAAATTCTTTCCACTTCCCAGAGAGCAGGTGCAGCCTCAGAAAAACACGTCGGCAGGCACGCCAAAACGCTCGGACAGCGCGCGAATGTGGCGGACATTGAGTTGGCGCTTGCCGCCAAGGATCTCGGAAATGACCGATTGCGCGCCGACCTCGGGCAGGTCGGCCTGGGTCAGGCCGTGCTCCTGCATCAGGTAGCGCAGCACCTCCACGCCGTTGGCCTTGGGCAGGGGGCGGTGCGCTTCATCGTAGGCCAGCAGCATGTCGCCCATGTGCGAGGCGAGGCTGGCCAGCGGGTGGTCTTCATCGTCGCCGACAATGGCCAGCAGTTCGTCCAGGGCTTCGACCAGGGCGTCGTAGTCTTCTTCGTTCGCGGGCCTGCTGAGTAGGGGGGCCACATAGCGCCAGTGCTCGCAGGCCTGCTTGATCAGTGCGGACATGGTTACTCCCTCCACTTGCCTTTGTCGTATTCAGCATGATCCAGCACATGCTGGATGAACAACTTCTGCGCCCGGTACTGGACGATGGCGATCAGGCGCAGCTTGTTGCCGCCGATGTCGAACACATGCTGCGGCCCCACCTTGTCGGTGGCGGGGAACAGGCGCTTCATCTCGGCAAAATCCTGCGGTGAGCTGGCCTTGATCAGGCGATACCAGGCCTCGAGGGCCGTGGCGGCATGAGGCCACTTGGCCTGCGCCTCCCAGATGCGCTTCTGCGTGATGACGTGCATGTCAGCCCTGTATCGCACTTTGCTATGGCATCGAGAATAGCCTGCATCGAGGCTCATAGCAAGATGCGATAATTTCTGCGCCTGGATGCCTGCTGGAGCTGCTTTTCTCAGGCACCACCGGAACATCGCCGATGGTGGTGATCCACTCGATCAGCCAAACGCAGATTCCCGGCTGGTGCTGCGACACCAGCCGGGCAGGGGTTCGCAGCCGCTTACTCCCCGCTCAACACCCGCCCCAGCATCCGATCCCCCTCGATGGTGGTGCGGTTGATCACCCGGCGCACGCCCGGTTTGGTGCCGGTGGCGCAGTGCATGGCGCGCCAGTTGTCCCAGAGGACCATGTCGCCCTGGCGCCACTGGTGGAAGTAGTGGAATTCCGGCTTGCGGGTGTGGGCTATCAGGCGCTCGAGCAGTTCGATGGCTTCGTCGTTGCACAGGCCGAAGCGCTGCGGGGTGATGATGCGGTCGAGGAACTGCTCGACCACGCCGAGCACCTTGCGGCCGCTGACCGGGTGGGTGACCACCGCCGGGTAGACCGCATCGGCGAAGTCCGGGAAGCCGATGTCGGCGGGCTTCTTCGGCAGGCCGGGGCCCGGCACGTAGCCGTCCAGGTCGACGTAGCGCATGTGGCGGCGCTGCATGCTGAACGAGTAGGCCACCTCCAGCTTCTCCAGCAGCGTCTTGGTCTCGTCGTCGAGGGCATCGAAGGCCTTGGCCAGGTCGCCGAAGCCGGTCATGCCGTCTTCGCGGGCGACTTCCACGGCGGTCAGCACGGCGCCGTGGTTGGGGCGGCCGGTGTAGTGCAGGTCGATGTGCCAGTCGAGGCGGCCGACGATCTCCTCGCCGTGGTAGAAGGCGGTGGAGAACCTGTCCTTGGCGCCGTTGTTCTCCAGCACGAAGAGTTCCGGGTACTGGTCGGAGGTGGTGACCTTCAGCGGGTGCATCTCCAGCTTGCCGAACAGGCGGCTGAAGCGGATCTGGCTCTCCGGGGTGATCTGCTGGTCGCGGAACAGCAGGATGGCGTGTTCGTACCACAGCGCCTTCAGCTCGGCCTGCAGGGCCTCGCTGTAAGGGCCGTTGATGTCGAAGCCGGAGACTTCGACGCCGACATTGTTCAGGGGGGTGACGATGAGGCTCATGGTTGCTTTCCCGATTGTCGTTATTCGAGGACGGACGGATCGTTGCGCAGCTCGCGGCGGGCCATGGCTTCCCAGAGGAAGGGAAAGCCGTTGGCGTCGGCGATGGCCAGGCGCTCGACCACCTCGTCGGCCAGCGGGCGGCCGCCGCCGGCCAGCTTGACCTCGTAGGCACGGCGGCAGCGCCATTCCAGGGTGACCACCCGCAGGTGGGCCTGGCGCAGGTCGCGGCCGACCACCAGCGCGCCGTGGTTGGCCAAGAGCGCCCACTTGGCGTCGCCCAGGGCCTCGGCGGCGGACAGGCTGGTCTGCTGCTTCTCGAAGGTGCCGGTGTAGTCGTCGTACAGCGGCAGCTCGGCGCCGCAGTAGGCGCCGGACTGGTCGTAGACCGGCGGCACCTGCTGCAGGTCGGCCCAGATGCCGCTCCACCTGGCGTGGTTGTGGATCACCACGTTGGCGTCGGGGCGCAGCTCGTGCAGCTGCAGGTGCAGGCCGAGGGCGGGGGTGACGTTCCAGTCGCTGTCGAGGATCTTGCCGTGACGGTCGAGAGTGATGATGTCGCTGGCGCGCAGCTCGTCCCAGGCCAGCTCCCAGGGATTGGTGAGTATCGTGCCGTCGCTCTGGCGCACGGTGATGTGTCCGGCGATGTGGTCGTCCCAGCCCTCGCGCCTGAGCATCCGGCACATCAGCGCGACCTGCGCCTTGGGACTGAGTTCGGGCAGCAGCGCACGGGCGCCGGGGTTGGGGGTGAACTTCTCGAGCAGGTGGGCGTTGATGCCCTCGGTTCTCAGCATGGCGGTGCTCCGGTGTTGGTTTGGCGGGTCCTGTCGTGGGTTCGATGTTAGGGCTGAGAGCTGGCGGGGGCATTGCCGATGCGGACAGTACGATGGCCGATCCGGCCATGTTGGCGGGCAGTGCTGAGGGTGTGGCGCGGGTTAGCGAGGGGAGGTGTGGAGCAGACGCGCGGCGTTCAGCCGAACAGCCGCTCGCGGAAGGCGCTGGGCGACAGCCCGGTCCACTTCTTGAAGGCGCGGAAGAAGCCCGAGTTGTCGGCGTAGCCGAGCTGCTGGGCGATGCGGGTGATGCTCTGGTTCGGGTCGCTGAGCGCCCGGCGGGCATGGATCTCGCGCACCTGGTCGACCAGTTGCTGGTACTGCCAGCCCTGGGCGAGCAGCTTGCGGCTCAGGGTGCGCGGGCTGCAGTGCAGGGCATTGGCTGCGGCGGCCAGATCCGGTGGCTCGGCGATATGCTCGACGATCAACTGCGAAACCCGCGCGGCCACGTCGCCCCGGCTGAGTTCGATGCTGCGCCGCTCGCACAGACTGGCGTACAGCGCGGCGCTCTGCGGGCTGGCGTGGGGCAGCGGCTGGTCGAGGATGGCGGCGTCGAAGAACAGCTGGGTGGCCGGGGCGTCGAACTGGATCGGGCAGGCGAACACCGTGCGGTACTGCTCGGCATGGGGCGGTGCGGGGAAGTCGCAGCGCAGGCGGGTGACCGGCAGGGGCCGGCCGAGCACCCAGCGGCAGCTGGCGACTATGCTGCCGAGCACGTCCTCCACGGCGAGCAGGCGCAGCGGGCCTAGATCGTCCCGGACCTGGACCTGGTAGCAGCCCTGGCCCTCGATTTCGCTGAACGAGGTGACCAGCGAGCGCCCGGAAAAGCGTCCCGGGTAGTTCTGGTAGCGCAGGCCGGCGTGGCTCGCCTCGCGCAGCGTGCGGCTGCTCATCATCAGGTAGCCGAGCTGGTCGAGGGTGGCCAGCGAGCGCTGGATGCCCAGTTGCAGGCCGAGGCCGCCGTTGCCGCTCAGCTGCAGCGCATCGAGCAGCAGCGCGCGGTGCTGCTCGGTGCTGACCACGGCATCGGCGTCCAGCAGGCGCGCGGGGTCCAGCCGGTGGCGGCGTGCCAGCTGCGTACTGTCGATGCCCTGGCCGGCGAGGAAGTCGAGCAGCCAGACGATGTAGCGGGAATCGGTGTTGATGGTGGCCTCCCGGTGGCGGTCTGTAGGGGCGAATTCATTCGCCTTGGCGGAGCGTGTTGGCGAATGAATTCGCCCCTACAAGGTTTGGAGATGCCTCGGTCGCCCGTCACGCTCAGCGCGGCTCGCGCGGCATCCCCAGGGCCCGTTCGGCGATGATGTTGCGCTGGATCTCGTTGCTGCCGCCGTAGATGGTGTCCGAGCGGGTGAACAGGAACAGCGACTGCAGGCGCGACAGCTCGTAGGGCTCGCCGTCGAGGATCTCCGCCTGCGGGCCGAGCACGTCCATCGCCAGCTTGCCCAGTTCGACGTGCCAGGTGGACCAGGCCAGCTTGTAGCTCATCGCCTCGGGGCGCAGGCTACCGTTCTGCGGGCCGGAGAGCATGCGCAGCGAGTTGTAGCGCAGGGTGCGCAGGCCGGCCCAGGCACGGGCCAGGCGCTGGCGCAGCATGGGGTCGGCGGCGGCGCCGTTGGTTCTGGCGATGCGCACGATCTCGTCCAGCTCGTTCTGGAACAGCATCTGCTGGCCGAGGGTGGAGACGCCGCGCTCGAAGCCGAGCAGGGCCATGGCGATCTTCCAGCCCTCGCCGGGTGCGCCGACGATGTTGTCGGCGGCAGTTTCGGCGTCGTCGAAGAACACCTCGTTGAACTCGCTGGTGCCGGTGATCTGCTGGATCGGTTGCACGCGGATGTTCGCCTGGTGCATCGGCACCAGGAAGAAGGACAGGCCCTTGTGGCCGACGCTGCCCGGCTCGGTGCGGGCGATCACGAAGCACCAGTCCGACTCGTGGGCCAGCGAGGTCCACACCTTCTGGCCGTTGATCAGCCAGCGGTCACCCTCCAGGCGGGCGCGGGTCTTCACCCCGGCCAGATCGGAGCCGGCACCCGGCTCGGAGTAGCCCTGGCACCAGAATTCGCGGCCTTCGAGGATGCCGGGCAGGAAGCGGCGTTTCTGCTCCTCCGTGCCGAAGGCGGCGATGGTTGGCCCGGCCAGGCCTTCGCCGATGTGGCCCATGCGTCCCGGGCCGCCGGCGCGGGCGTATTCCTCGTGGAAGATCACCTGCTGGCTGATCGACAGGCCGCGCCCGCCGCATTCGCGCGGCCAGCCCAGACCTATCCAGCCGCCCCTGGCCATCTCGCGCTCCCACGCCTTGCGCTCCTCGGGGAACATGTGTTCGTCGCCGGGGCCGCCGCGAAAGCGCAGCTGCTCGAACTCGCCTTGCAGGTGCTGCTCCAGCCAGTGGGCGACTTCCTGGCGGAAGGCTTCGTCCTCGATGCCGAATCCGATTTTCATGGGCGGGTCTCCAGAATCAGGGTGGCCAGGCGCTCGCGGTGCCAGCTCGGGGTGCCGAGCAGCTGCTCGCTGGCGCGGGCGCGCTTGAAGTAGAGGTGCGGGTCGTACTCCCAGGTGAAGCCGACGCCGCCGTGCAGCTGGATCGACTCCGCCGCGCAGTGCATGAAGGTCTCGCTGGCCTGGCTCTGGGCGATGGCGCAGGCCTCGGCCAGCTGGCCGGCCAGCTGCGCGTCGCCGTCCTCGACCAGCGCCTCGCGGGCCACGCAGGCGGCGTAGTAGCTGGCCGAGCGGGCGCACTCGATGGCCAGCATCAGGTCGGCGCAGCGGTGCTTGATGGCCTGGAAGCTGGCGATGGTGCGGCCGAACTGCTTGCGCTCGCCGATGTAGGCGAGGGTCAGGTCGAGGGTGCGCTGCGCGGCGCCGGTCTGCTCGCAGGCCAGGGCGATGGCGGCGATCTGCAGGACCTTGTCGAGCAGGGCTTCGCCGAGGCCGTCGCTATGCAGGCACTGCTCGGCGCTTACCGCCACGCCGTCCAGCTCGATGCGCGCGCGGCGGCGGGTCTGGTCGAGGGTCGGCCGCGCCTGGCGGCGGATGCCGGCCTGTTCGGCGGGCACGGCGAAAAGGCGCAGCGCGCCGGCGTCGTCGCGGGTGGCGACGATCAGCAGCTCGGCGCTGGCGCCGTCGAGCACTGCTTCATATATACCGTCGAGGTGCCAGCCGTCGCCGTCACGCGTGGCGCGCGGCTGCTCGGCGGCGTGCCAGCCGTCGCGGTTCTCGCGGTAGGCGAGGGTGGCGGTCAGGCTGCCGGCGGCCAGTTCGGGCAGCCAGCGCGCGCGCAGCGCCTCGTTGTCGCCCAGCAGCAGCGCCGGGGTGGCCAGGCAGGCGCTGGCGAAGAACGGCGAGCAGAGCAGGTGGTGGCCCATCTGTTCGAGCAGGATGGCCTGCTCGACGAAGCCCAGGCCGACGCCGCCGTACTGCTCGGGAATCATCAGCCCCGGCCAGCACAGCTCCTCGGCGATCTGCCGCCACAGCTGTGCGTCGAAGCCCTGCGGGCTGGCCATGGCGGCGCGCACCGCCGCCGAATCGGAGGCCGCGGCGAGAAAGCCCGCCGCGCTCTCCTGGATCATCAATTGTTCGTCACTCAGCGCGAAGTCCATTACCGGCTCCTCTGGCCCATTAGCAGGAGTGGAGTGTGCGAGGGGAGCAGAGGGCGGGAATCCCCGAAACGGACTATGGAGAGGTTTTCGCCCTGGGCACGGAGCCAATGACCAGCCCGATATTTGGCTGTTGCGGATTGACCGAGACCGCTGATGCACAGCCCCGTGAAAAACGTGCTCGGCCGCTTCGCCTACACCACGCTGCCACCCGCCCCAGGGCGGGATTTCGCCGGGATCGTCGTGTGTGCGCCGCAGGAGCTGCTCGGCCAGGCCGTCTGGGGCAGTAGCGGCAAGCCGTTGGCTTGATCTGTTGAAAGCAGGCTTGCGCAGGGCCGCTCAGCGCGGCTCCTCCAGCGCTTTGCGCAGCTCCTGGGCGGCCAGATCGACGAACGCGCGCAGCTTCGGTGGCGTGAAGCGCTGGCGTGGATAGACGACATGGATCGGGTCTGCCTTGGCATGCCACTGCGGCAGCACCTGTACCAGCGCGCCTTCGCTACAGGCCTGTCGGCAGAGATAGATCGGTAGCAGGGCCACGCCCTCGCCAGCCAGGGCCATCGAACGGATCACGCCGATATCGTTGATCGTCACCTGCCTGGACAGCGGAATGGTGACGCTGCCGTCCCGGTTGCCGAGCGTCCAGGCGTCCTTGCCCAGCGGGGTGAACTGCAGGCAGCAATGGCGGCGCAGTTCCTGTGGCGAATCCAGCGGCGGCGCCGCAGCGAGGTAGGTCGGGCTGGCGAACAGGGCCCAGTGGGCGGTGCCGACACTCTTGGCGATCAGCGTCGAATCCTTCAGCTCGCCCGTGCGGATGGCAACATCCACGCCCTCGGCGACGAGATCGACATAGCGGTCCACCAGCACCATCTCGATGCTGACCAGGGGGTAATGGCGGCGCATGCGCGTGACGATCTCGGCCAGGATGCGATCGCCGAGGTCCGAGGGGGCGGTCACGCGCAGCAAGCCTTTCGGCTCGCCGGCCGATTCGGTCACCGCCGCCTCCGCATCGAGCATGTGCGCCAGCCCGGTCGCGGCATGCTGGAAATACAGTTCCCCGGCATCGGTCAGATGCAGGCGCCGCGTGGTCCGTTGCAATAGCGTCACGCCGAGCCGTTGCTCCAGGCGTGCCACGCGCGTGCTGACCGTCGAGACCGGCAAGCCCAGCAGCCGGGCAGCGGCGCTGAAGCCCCCGGCCTGCACGACCTTGACGAACACGGCGGCTTCGTTGAGATCCATTGTTCATCTCATTGAAAAGAGTTTTGGAATTTAACCAGATAGTCGAATAAACGTCTGCCCTCTACATTGTGCTCATCCACTCACGGAGAGCAGTCATGAAAAAACTGGCATTCATCAAGCGCAGCAATGGCCGCCACTGGGTCGGCGACGGCTTTCCGGTGAAAAGCATCTTTTCCTACCAGGACATCGCCGAGGAAATGTCCCCCTTCCTGCTGATGGACTATGCCGGTCCGGCCGATTTCCCGCCGACCTCGCGCAAGCTCGGCGTCGTTCAGCACCCGCATCGCGGCTTCGAGACCGTGACCATCGTGTACGAGGGGGGCGTCTCGCACCGCGACTCGTCGGGCGGCGGCGGCACCATCGGCCCCGGTGACGTGCAATGGATGACGGCCGCCGCCGGCCTGATCCACGAGGAATACCACAGCCCGGAGTACGCCCGGAAAGGCGGCGCCTTCGAGATGGTCCAGTTGTGGGTCAACCTGCCGGCCAAGGACAAGATGTCGCCCCCCGGCTACCAGGGCATTACCGCCGAGCAGATCCCCGAGGTCGAATTGCCCGGCAAGGCCGGCACGGCGCGCATCATCGCCGGCAAGCACGCCGACACCGCCGGTCCGGCGCGCACCTTCACGCCGATGAACGTCTGGGACCTGCGCCTGAAGGCCGGCCACCACTTGGCGTTCGACCTGCCGGAGGGGCATACCACGGCGCTCTTCGTACTGCGCGGCACCATCCGCATCGACGACAGCCACACGGTGCTCGCCGCAGAGCTGGCCGTGATGGAACGCGAAGGCCGCCGGCTCGCCTTCGCGGTGAGCGAGGACGCCACAGTGTTGCTGCTCAACGGCAAGCCGCTCGACGAGCCGATCGTCGGACATGGCCCCTTCGTGATGAATACGCACGAGGAAATCGTGCAGGCGATCGACGACTTCAGCAGTGGTCGGTTCGGACAGATCCGCCACTGAGCCCGGCCGTCCAAACGCGCAGGCAGTCGTGAAAAACAACCAAGCGCTGGATTCCCAGCGTTAACCCCCCGAGAGGTGACTCACCATGAGCAAGCAATACGTTCGTCTCGACAAGAACAACGCCGCGGTCCTGCTGGTCGATCACCAGGCCGGCCTGTCATCGCTGGTGCGCGACATCGATCCGGATCGGTTCCGCAACAACGTCCTGGCGCTGGCCGACCTGGCCAAGTACTTCCAGCTGCCGACCATCCTGACCACCAGCTTCGAGAACGGTCCCAACGGCCCCTTGATGACCGAACTCAAGGAAACCTTCCCGGATGCGCCGTACATCGCCCGGCCGGGGCAGATCAACGCCTGGGACAACGAGGACTTCGTCAAGGCCGTCAAGGCGACCGGCAAGAAGCAACTGATCATCGCCGGCATCGTCACCGAGGTCTGCGTAGCCTTCCCGGCGCTGTCGGCGCTCGAAGAAGGCTACGAGGTCTTCGTCGTCACCGACGCCTCCGGCACCTTCAACGAGCTCACCCGTCATTCGGCCTGGGACCGCATGTCGGCGGCCGGGGCGCAACTGATGACCTGGTTCGGCGTCGCCTGCGAGCTGCATCGCGACTGGCGCAACGATGTCGAGGGGCTGGGCACGCTGTTCGCCAACCATATCCCCGACTATCACAACCTGATCAACAGCTACACCACCGTCCAGAACAGCAAGTGAAATGTCCGGCGCCCCGAGCGGTTCGGGGCGCCGCCCCCATCGAGAGAGAATCCACGTGAGCAAACTTCTGCAGATCAAGACCAGCCTGTTCGCCAATCAGGGCCACTCCAGCCAGCTTGCCGATGCCTTCATCGCCGCCTGGCAAGTCAGCCATCCCGATGCCGAGATCGTGACCCGCGACTTTGCCGTCGATCCGGTGCCGCATCTCGATGGCGCCGGCTTCCAGGCCTTCCTCACCCAGCCGGAGCAGCGCACCCCCGAGCAGCAGGCCAAGGTCGCCTATTCCGATGCGCTGATCGAGGAGCTGAAAGCGGCCGACATGCTGGTGATCGGTCTGCCGATGTACAACCTCGGCGTACCCTCGATGCTGAAGTCCTACTTCGACCACATCGCCCGCGCCGGCATTACCTTCCGCTATACCGAAACCGGGCCGCAGGGGCTGCTCGCCGGCAAGAAGGCCTACATCCTGGCGACGCGTGGCGGCCGCTATGCCGGCACGGCGTTCGACACGCAGACCGACTACGTGCGTAACTTCCTCGGTTTCATCGGCATCGCCGACGTCGAGTTCGTCTACGCCGAGGGGCTGAACATGGGCGACGAGAGCCGCGCCGCCGGCCTGAACGCCGCCCATGACGAGCTGGCGCGGATCACCGCCTGAGCATCGTCTTCACCAATCCCGCGAAAAGGAGCTGCCATGCCCGCTATCCCGACTGTCAAAGCAGTGCTGCAGGAAACCCCCTATCTCGTTTCCTTCACTGACGATCTCGGTCATGCCTGGAGTGCCGACGAGCCGACCGAGGTTGGCGGCGGCAACACGGCGCCGACGCCAGAGCGACTCATTCTGGCCAGCCTCGGCGCCTGTACCGCGATCACCCTGAAAATGGTCGCTGCGCGCCGTCAGCTGCCCCTGACGGGCGTCCAGGTCGAGTTGCAGCTGAATCCCAGCGGCAAGCCCGAGTCCGGCAACGACATCGTCCGCCAGATCACGGTCCAGGGCGACTTGAGCGACGAGCAGCGCGAGCAACTGCTGAAAATCGCCAATGCCTGTCCCATGCACAAGTTGCTGAGCGGCGAGATTCGTATCCACACCGACCTCGGGATCTGAAAACCGCCCATCCTGGCGTTGGCCTGCAGGGTCGCCGGCATTGCCCAGTCGCTGGCGGCGGATGAGCGGGGCCTGGTGTTTCCTCGGCACGGCGGCGCGCCCCCGCATACGGGGCGCAACCGGCATCAGGAATGCCGCAGCCAGCTGAGGAAGCCGCCTTTCTTGATCGCTACCGGCTTGTGCAGTAGCAGCGAGGCGCTGGCTTGCTGACGGAATTTCTGCAGCTTCGATAGCGCGCTACCAACCTCCGTGCGCTCCTTGAGGCACGCCTGGATCATGTCCTGGTCGATGCGATAGATCACGCTGGAAGTCAGCGCCGTGAACCGGGCCTGGGATGGCGCACCGAGCGTGACGCCTTCTTCCCCCATGACTTCCCCCGGCCCCATGCGCCCAGCCTCGACGAATCTATCTCCATCCGGTATCGAGGCGGATACCACACCCGTGCCGATCACCAGCAGCTGGTCGGTGGCTTCGCCGAACTCCAATACAACCTGGCCGGCGCTGAACTGCTGCGGGACCAGCTGCTGGCTGAGGCGGTCCTTCTCTTCGGCGTCCAGCGAGCGGAATATTTTCACGTCATCCAGCAATCGGCGTGGCCGGCTGGTCGGCACCTCAAGCTGGTGTTCGCCGGTCGGAACGCCGGCCGCCCTGAGGTGGCGGTAGGCCAGGTCGAACATCAGGTTGCGGGTTTCGACCTTGTCGGTTTCGGTGCTGACAAAACCACTGGCCTCGTACTCCACCGAGGTGAGGTCGGAGCTTTTGATCGAAACCTTGGCCTTGGGCGTCGGCAGCAGCGCACTGACCCCCTGAAGGGTCTTGTGCAGCGCATCCAGCACCAGGCGTGGCCGGACCTGGGCGGGCACGGTCACACTGATGGCGATATTACTGATATTGGCAGAGCGGTTGAGGTTGAGAATCTTGGCTTTGGCCGCTACCGAGTTGGGAATCACCAGGGTGCCGCCCTGGCTGGTCAGCAGATGGGTGGCGCGCCAGTCGATCTCGACGACCTTGCCCTCGGTGCCATCGATGGAAACCCAGTCATCCAGGCGATACGGTTTAGTCGTGTTGAGCACGATGCCGGAGAACACGTCGCTCAAGGTGTTCTGCAGCGCAAGACCGACGACGATGGCGACCACCCCCGAGGTCGCGAGCAGGCCTTTGACCGGCAGCTGCATGACGTAGGCTGCCGCAGCGACTACGGCGGCGAGGAATATCGCTGCGCCCAGGACATCCTTCAGCAAACGGCCGGCATGCCCGCTGCGGGGTATCAACAGCAGACCCAGCACCACGGTGAGGGTTCGGGCGCAGAGTAGCCACCAGGCGATGCCAAGCACGGTACCCATCATGCTCAAGGAGGCTTCCGTCCAGGGCGGCGGCTGCATCGGGCTCATGCCGGCCTCGAAGATCACCACACTGTAGACGGTGAAGAACACCAGCCGCAGGAGCACCCGCCAGACCTTGCGATCCACCGGCAGCAGACGCCAGCAGGCGAGGTCCGCAAGCAGGAGGCTGACGGCGAAGATCATGGGGTGGTTGTGAATCGCTGTGAGCATGAAGCTCTCCTGCATGATTTTCTTCCGAATTAAGGCGAGCCGAAGAGTCCCCCGACCCGCTCAGGATCGCCTGGAGGGACCCGGCGAAACGCCGGTCCCCAGCGGGGCGAGCAATCCGAGCCTCTTCTGGCGCTGGGGATGGGGGCCAGAATAACCGGTAGACCATGCGTTGGTGGCCTGACCACCAAGATACACATGCTCTAGCCAAAACCGGCGATGCAGGCCACGCCGCCCCCTGCAGTTCCCCGCCACCTCCAGGCCTGCTGCCCCTTCCCTTGCTTAGTCTCAACGGACGATGAGGCGCTGGCGCGGCCTGCCCACAATCGGCTCCAGTCATGAAACGACCATTTCAGGAGCAGGGGCATGATCGACATCCGTGGACTGAGTTACTTCGTTGCCCAGGTCGGCAATCTCGGCGACTGGCAGTGCTACGCCGAGGACGTGCTGGGCATGCCGACCAGCCCCGCGCCGGGCGGCGGCCTGTACGTGAAGATGGACGAGCGGCCGTTCCGCATGCTGGTGGTCGAGGGCGACTCGCCGCGCTACCTGGCTTCCGGCTGGGAGCTGGCCGGCGAGAAGGCCTTCCGCCAGGCCATCGCGGTGTTCGAGGCCAAGGGCATCGCCTGGCAGCCGGGCAGCGCCGAGGAGATCGAGCAGCGCGGCGTGCAGGCACTGGCCATCGTCGTCGATCCGGCGGGCAACCGGCATGAATTGAGCTGGGGTCATCGCTCCGACTGCCTGCCGTTCGTCTCGCCGCAGGGCGTGCCGCGCTTCCTCACCGGCGACATGGGCCTCGGCCACACCGTGCTGCCGGCGCCGAACTTCGACGCCACCCTGGCCTTCGTCACCGAGGTGCTCGGTTTCGAGGTCTCCGACATCTTCAACTTCCGTCCGGACCCGAGCGCCCCGGCGACCCGCATCCACTTCCTGCACTGCGCCAACGCGCGCCACCACAGCCTGGCGCTGGCCGAGTACCCGGTGCCGAGCGGCTGCGTGCACGTGATGGTCGAGGTCGACTCGATGACCGAGGTGGGCCGCGCCCACGACCGCATGCAGGCCCACGGCGTGCCGCTGTCGGCGACCCTCGGTCAGCACCTCAACGACCGCATGACCAGTTTCTACATGAAGACCCCCTCGGGCTTCGATCTGGAATACGGCTACGGCGGCCTGCAAGTCGACTGGGCCGAACACAGCGCCTTCGAGTTCACCCGCGTGAGCATCTGGGGCCACGACTTCTCCGCCGGCCGCGAATAAGGAGTACAGCGATGAACAAGCAACTGACGGCGGCCGATGCGGTCGCCCAACTGCGCGACGGCATGACCGTCGGCTTCGGCGGCTGGGGCCCGCGGCGCAAGCCGATGGCCATCGTCCGCGAGATCCTCCGCTCGGACGTCAAGGACCTCACCGTGGTCGCCTACGGCGGCCCCGAGGTCGGCATGCTCTGCGCGGCCGGCAAGGTGAAGAAGCTGATCTTCGGCTTCGCCACCCTCGACGCCATCCCGCTGGAGCCGTGGTACCGCAAGTGCCGCGAGGCCGGCCAGCTCACCGAGCTGATGGAACTGGACGAGGGCATGTTCGAGTGGGGCCTGCGCGCCGCCGGCATGCGCCTGCCGTTCCTGCCGACCCGCTGCGGCCTGGCCACCGACGTGCTCACCCACAACCCCGAGCTGAAGACCGTGCAGTCGCCCTACGCCGACGGCGAGGTGCTGCTGGCCATGCCGGCGCTCAACCTCGATGTGGCCTTCCTGCACGTCAACGACGCCGACCGCCTGGGCAACACCCTGGTGACCGGTCCGGACCCGTACTTCGACCATCTGTTCGCCCGCGCCGCCCAGCAGTGCTTCGTGTCCTGCGAGCGCCTGCACGAGCGCTTCGAGCTGACCGCCGCACAGGCGCGCTTCAACACCTTCGAGCGCTACCTGGTGACCGGCGTGGTGCACGCACCCTACGGCGCCCACCCGACTTCCTGCCCGTCCGACTACGGCTGGGACATGAGCCACTTCAAACGCTACGTCGCCAGTGCGGCGGAAGAGGGCGGCTGGCAGGCCTACGTCGACGAGTTCGTGACTGCCGGCGAGCTGGCTTACCAGGACAAGAACGGCGGCGCCGAGCGCCTGGGCAAACTGCCCCTGCCGGTATTCTGAGGAGGATGCGCGATGACCGATACCTGTGATTTCACCCTGGCCGAACTGCTGATCGTCGCCGCCTCGGAAGCCTGGCGCGGCAACGGCGAGGTGCTGGCTTCGGGCCTGGGCGTGATCCCGCGCCTGGGCGCCAGCCTGGCCAAGCTCACTCATAGCCCGGAACTGCTGATGACCGACAGCGAGGCGTTCCTGGTCGAGGAGCCGATCCCGCTCGGCCCGCGCGGCGACTACGTGCCCAAGTACTCCGGCGGCATGAGCTTCGAGCGGGTGTTCGAGTGCGTGTGGGGCGGCCGCCGCCACGCGATGATCGGCCCGACCCAGATCGACCGCTGGGGCCAGACCAACCTTTCGGCGGTCGGCGACTACCGCCAGCCGAAGATCGCCATGCTCGGCGTGCGCGGCCTGCCGGGCAACAGCATCAACCACATCAACTCGTTCTTCGTGCCCAGCCACAACAAGCGGGTGTTCGTCGCCGGCGAGGTGGACATGGTTTCCGGCGTCGGCTTCAAGCCCGAGCGCTGGGCCGAGGGCATGCGCCGCGACCTGATGGACATCCGCCGGGTGGTCAGCGACCTCTGCGTGATGGACTTCGAGGGGCCGGACCGCGCGGTGCGCGTGCGCTCGCTGCACCCGGGGGTGAGCTTCGAGGAAGTGCAGGAAGCCACCGGCTTCCCGCTGCTCAAGGCCGACGGCCTGGGCGAGACCGCGCATCCGACCGCCGAGCAGCTGGCGATCATCCGTCGCCTCGACCCGCACGACCTGCGCGCCTCCGCCCTCAAGGGCAATCCGCCCGGCATCCGTGCCGCCACCGTGGCCCAGGCCTGAGGAGTCCGCCATGAGCGTCCCGAGCAGCGACAGCGAATTCGTCACCCGTGCCGACGCCTCGGTCTACGAGACCGACACGCCGGTGCTCTATGCGGTGGCCGACGGCATCGCCACCCTGACCCTGAACCGTCCGGGGTTCAACAACGCGCAGAACTCGCAGATGACCTACGCCCTCGACGCGGCCCTGCGCCGCGCGGTGGACGACGACGCGGTCAAGGTCATCGTGCTGTGCGGCGCCGGCAAGCACTTCTCCGCCGGCCACGACATCGGCACGCCGGGACGCGACATCAACAAGCCGTTCGAGCGCGCCCACCTGTGGTGGGACCACACCAACAAGCCGGGCGGCGAGTACCTGTACGCCCGCGAGCAGGAGGTCTACCTCGGCATGTGCCGGCGCTGGCGCGAGCTGCCCAAGCCGACCATCGCCATGATCCACGGCGCCTGCATCGCCGGCGGTCTGATGCTGGCCTGGGTCTGCGACCTGATCGTCGCCAGCGACGATGCCTTCTTCCAGGACCCGGTGGTGCGCATGGGCATTCCGGGGGTGGAGTACTTCGCCCACCCCTACGAGATGAACCCGCGCATCGCCAAGGAATTTCTCATGTGCGGCGACCGCATGCCGGCCAGCCGCGCCTACGAGGTGGGCATGGTCAACCGCGTGGTGCCGCGTGACGAGCTGCAGGCGACCACCTATGCGCTGGCGGCGAAGGTCGCCGCCCAGCCGCGCATGGGTCTGGCGCTGACCAAGCAGGCGATCAACCACGTCGAGGATCTGGCCGGCAAGCGCACCGCGATGGACGCGGTGTTCGCCTGGCACCACTTCGCCCACGTGCACAACGAGCTGCTGTCCGGCGACAAGCTGGGCGGCTACGACGCCAAGGCCATGGCCAAGGCCAACAAGCAGGCCGCGGCCAGCGAAGGGGAAAGCGCATGAGTGCCCTGCTGCAGACGCCGCTGACCGAGGCGCTCGGCTGCCGCTATCCGATCGTGCAGACCGCGATGGGCTGGGTGGCCGACGCCAACCTGGTGATCGCCACCACCCGCGCGGGCGGCTTCGGCTTCCTCGCCGGGGCGACCATCCCGGCCGCCGAGCTGGAAGGCGAGATCCGCAAGGTGATCGCGGCCACTGGCGGCAGCAACTTCGGTCTCAACTTCCACATGTTCCAGGAAAACGCCGCGCAGTGCGTGGACCTGGCGATCAAGCACCGCCTGCGCGCGGTCAGCTACGGCCGCGGCCCGGACAAGCAGACCATCGCCCGCTTCAAGGCCGCCGGCGTGCTGTGCATTCCCACCGTCGGCGCGCTCAAGCACGCGCAGAAGGCCGTTGAGCTGGGCGCAGACATGATCACCATCCAGGGCGGCGAGGGCGGCGGCCACACCGGCGGCGTGCCGACCACCATCCTGCTGCCGCAGGTGCTGGATGCGGTGAAGGTGCCGGTGATTGCCGCCGGTGGCTACTCCACCGGCCGCGGCCTGGCTTCGGCGCTGGCCGCCGGCGCCGCCGGCATCGCCATGGGCACGCGTTTCCTGATGACCAGCGATTCGCCCACTCCCAAGGCGACCCTGCAGCGCTACCTGGCGGTCAACGACCCGCAGCGCATCCGCGTCACCCTGGCGGTGGACGGCATGCGCCACCGGATGATCGACAACCCGTTCATCAACCGCCTGGAAGGCGCCGGGCCGCTCGGCCGCCTGCGCATCGCCCTGGGCAGCGCCTGGCAGTGGAAGCAGCAGACCGGCATGAGCTTCGGCCACATGCTCGGCGTGCTGCGCCAGGCGCTCAAGGAAGACCCGGGCGCGGTGTCGCAGACGGTGATGGCCGCCAACCAGCCGGTGCTGCTGCAGCGCTCGATGGTCGACGGCTTCCCCGACGAGGGCATCCTGCCCAGCGGCCAGGTGGCCGCCGCCATCGGCGAGCTGCAGAGCTGCCAGCAACTGATCGACGAGATGGCCGCCGAGGCCGAACGCTGCCTGGCCGCGCTCTGTGCCCGCCAGGCCGCGGCCGATGCCGCGCCGGCGTGCACCACCACGAATTGAACCTGCCCCTGCCGATTGAGGAGACAACAACAATGAATCAGGCATTCATCACCCGGATCGACGCGGGCATCGCCGAACTGACGATCGCCAAGCCGCCGGTCAATGCGCTGGACAGCCAGGAATGGCTGGGACTGGCGCGCTCGATCGACGAGCTGGGCGCCAACCCCGAGGTGCGCGTCATCGTCATCCGCGCCGAGGGCCGCGGCTTCTGCGCCGGGGTCGACATCAAGGAACTCGACGCCCATCCCGAGCGCATCGTCGCCGTGAACAAGGGCAACTACGAGACCTTCCGCGCCGTGCACCGTTGCCCGGTGCCGGTCATCGTCGCGGTGCACGGCTTCGTCCTCGGCGGCGGCATCGGCATCACCGGCGCGGCCGACATCGTGGTCGCCGCCGAGTGCGCCACCTTCGCCCTGCCGGAAGTGGACCGCGGCGCCATGGGCGGCGGCGCCCACCTGCAGCGCCTGTTCCCGGTGCAGAAGGTGCGCTACCTGTTCTTCACCGGCGACAAGATCGGTGCTCGCGAGGCAGCCCAGTACGGCTTCATCGAGCGCGTGGTGCCCAAGGAGCAGCTGCGCGAGACCGCGCTGGAGATCGCCGCGAAGATCGCCGCCAAGAGCCCGGAGATGATCCGCATCGCCAAGGAGGCGCTCAACGGCATCGAGGACGGCAACCTCGAAGACAAGTATCGCTGGGAGCAGGGCTTCACCCTGCAGGCCTACACCAGTCCGGACTCGGCGGAGACCCGCCGGGCCTTCGTCGAAAAGCGCGACGCCAAGTTCTGAGGACGCACCATGGACCTTGCCTATACCCCGAAACAACAGGCCTTCCGCGCCGAGGTGCGGGCCTGGCTGGCGGACAACCTGCCGCGTGAGCCGCTGGCCAGCTACGACACCCGCGAAGGCTTCGAACAACACCGCGAATGGGAAAGCCGCCTGTTCGACGCCCGCCTGTCCATGGTGATGTGGCCGGCCGAGCTGGGCGGGCGCGGCTGCGACCTCACCGAATGGCTTATCTTCGAGGAGGAGTACTACGGCGCCGGCGCACCGATGCGCGTCAACCAGAACGGTCAGCTGCTGCTCGGCCCGACCCTGATGGAGTTCGGCACCGAGGAGCAGAAGAAGCGCTTCCTGCCGCGCATGGCCGCCAGCGCCGACATGTGGGCGCAGGGCTGGTCGGAGCCGAATGCCGGCTCGGACATGGCGGCGATCACCAGCAAGGCGATCCGCGACGGCGACCACTACGTGCTCAACGGCCAGAAGACCTGGTCGACCCGCGCGATCTTCGCCGACTGGCTGTTCGGCCTGTTCCGCAGCGATCCAGGCTCCAGCCGCCACCACGGCCTGTCCTTCCTGCTGGTGCCGCTGGATGCGCCGGGCGTGACCATCCGCCCGATCAAGGCGCTCAACGGCAAGGACGCCTTCGCCGAAGTGTTCTTCGACGACGTGCGCGTGCCGGTGGACAACCGCATCGGCGCCGAAGGGCAGGGCTGGCACGTGGCGATGGCCACCGCCGGCTTCGAGCGCGGCCTGCTGCTGCGCTCGCCGGCGCGCTTCCAGTACACCGCGCGCAAGCTGGTCGAGCTGTACCGCGCCAACCAGGCCAGCGCCGACCGCGACCCGAGCATCCGCGAGGCGGTCTGCGAGGCGTGGATGGCCGCCGAGGCCTACGCGCTGTCCGCCTACCACACGGTCGGCCGCCTGGCCCGCGGCGCGCGCATCGGCGCCGAGTCGAGCACCAACAAGATTTTCTGGTCCGAGCTGGACTTGCGCATGCACGAGACCGCCATGCGCATCCTCGGCGCCCGCGGCGAGCTGCTCGCCGGGGCCCCCGAGAGCGGCGACGACCACGGCTGGCTGGAAGGCTTCCTGTTCGCCCAGGCCGGGCCGATCTACGCCGGGACCAACGAGATCCAGCGCAACATCATCGCCGAGCGCATGCTCGGCCTGCCGAAGTAAGGGGCGGATCATGGACTTTACCTTTACCGACGACCAGCTCGCCTTCCGCGAGGCGGTCAGCCGCTTCCTGATGACCGAAGCGGCCCCCGAGATGCTCCGCGACGTCTGGGAAACCGATGCCGGCCGCTCTCCCGAACTGCGCAACAAGATCGCCGAGCAGGGTCTCACCGGCCTGTCGGTACCCGAGGACTGCGGCGGCCTGGGCATGGACGACGTGGCCTGGGCGCTGATGACCCAGGAGCTGGGCTACTACGCGATCCCCGACTCGCTGGCCGATACCGCCTACGTCGCCAGCGGCCTGCTCGCCGGGCTCGGCGATGGCGTGAGCGGGCGCGCCGACTGGCTGGCGCAGGTCGCCGAGGGCAGCATCCGCATCGCCGTCGGCCATCCGGTCAACCCGCTGGTGGCCGACGCGCACCTGGCCGACCTGCTGCTGCTCGCCCACGGCGACGAGGTGCATGCCGTGCCGCGCCCGCTGGCCGACGTGATCGCCAATCCGAGCATCGACGCCTCGCGCCGTCTCAGCCAGGTGGTGTGGGAGCCGAGTTCGGCGACCCGCGTCGCCGCCGGCGAGAGTGGTCGCGCGCTGTGGGCGCAGACCCTGGACCGCGGCGCCCTGGCGGTGGCCGGGCAGTCGCTGGGCCTGGCCCAGCGCATGCTCGACCTGTCGGTCGACTACGTGGCCCAGCGCAAGCAGTTCGGCAAGCCGATCGGCAGCTTCCAGGCGGTCAAGCACCACCTGGCCGACGTCGCCACCCGGATCGAGTTCGCCAAGCCGGTGCTGTATCGCGCCGCCCACGCCCTGGCGCAGGGTGCGCGCGACGCCGCGGTGCATGTCTCCCACGCCAAGCTGGTGTGCGGCGAGGCGGCCTGGCTGGCGGCCCGTCACGGCATCCAGGTGCACGGCGCCATGGGGTACACCTGGGAGGTCGACCTGCAGATGTTCATGAAGCGGGCCTGGGCGCTCGACGCCTCCTGGGGCGACCGCGCTTTCCACAAGTCCCGGGTGGCCGGTTTCGTGCTGGCCGACGGCGCCCCGCTGGGGCCGGGCAACACCTTCGAGGAGTAACCCATGGCTGAAGCCTATATTGTCGATGCCCTGCGCAGCCCGACCGGCAAGCGCAAGGGCGGTCTGTCCCACGTGCACGCCATCGACCTCGGCGCCCACGTTCTCAAGGCGCTGGTCCAGCGCAACCCGATCCCGGCCCACGAGTACGACGACGTGATCTTCGGTTGCGTCGACACCATCGGTTCGCAGGCCGGCGACATCGCTCGCACCAGCTGGCTGGCCGCCGGCCTGCCGCTCAACGTGCCGGGCACCACCGTGGATCGCCAGTGCGGTTCGTCGCAGCAGGCGCTGCACTTCGCCGCGCAGGCGGTGATGAGCGGCACCCAGGACGTGGTCGCGGTCGGCGGCGTGCAGACCATGACGCAGATCCCGATCTCCTCGGCGATGCTAGCGGGCCAGCCGCTCGGCTTCGCCGACCCGTTCTCCGGCAGCAAGGGCTGGCAGGCGCGCTTCGGTGACCAGCCAGTCAACCAGTTCTACGCCGCCCAGCGCATCGCCGATCACTGGCAGCTCAGCCGCGCGCAGATGGAGGCCTTCGCCCTGGAGAGCCACTGCCGCGCGCTGGCCGCCATCGCCGGTGGCCGCTTCACCCGCGAGATCGTGCCGCTGGAAGGCGTCTGGTACGACGAGACGCCGCGCGAAACCACCCTGGAGAAGATGGCCAGCCTGGAGCCGGTGGGCGCGGAGTACCCGGCGATCACCGCGGCGGTATCCAGCCAGACCTGCGACGCCTCGGCGGCGCTGCTGGTGGTCTCCGAGGCGGCGCTCGAGCGCTACGGCCTGACTCCGCGGGCGCGTATCCACCATATCAGCGTGCGCGGCGACGACCCGATCTGGCACCTCACCGCGCCCATCGAGGCGACCCGCCATGCCCTGAAGAAGGCCGGCATGACGATGAACGACATCGACCGGGTGGAGATCAACGAGGCCTTCGCCTCGGTGGTGATGGCCTGGGCCAAGGAGCTGGACTACGACCCGGCGCGCACCAACGCCAACGGCGGCGCCATCGCCCTCGGCCACCCGCTGGGCGCCACCGGCGCGCGGCTGATGACCACGCTGCTGCACGAACTGGAGCGCACGGGCGGCCGCTACGGCCTGCAGACCATGTGCGAGGGCGGCGGCCAGGCCAACGTGACCATCATCGAAAGGCTGTGAGACCACGCCCCGTAGGGTGGGTTAGCCGCGCAGCGGCGTAACCCACCGGTGCGACCGACCAATACGCCGGGCCTCGTCCCGGATGGTGGGTTACGGCCTGCGGCCTAACCCACCCTACGTTCTACCGGATAAGGAAAAAACCATGGCTATCTGTGCAGGAAGAACCGTGATCATCACCGGCGCCGGCGGCGGGCTGGGCCGCGCCTATGCGCTGGCCTTCGCCGCCGAGGGCGCCAACGTGGTGGTCAACGACATCCGCCAAGCCGCCGCCGACGACGTCGCCGGCGAGATCCGCGCCGCCGGTGGGCAGGCCATCGCCAACGCCGACGACATCACTCGCCTGGAAAGCGCCCAGCGTATCGTCGACGCCGCGCTGGCGGCCTTCGGCGAGGTGCACGTGCTGGTCAACAACGCCGGCATCCTGCGCGACCGCATGTTCCTCAGCCTCAGCGAAGAGGACTGGGACCTGGTCATGCAGGTGCACCTCAAGGGCCACTTCTGCCTGGCCAACATCCTCGCCCGCCGCTGGCGCGACCAGGCCAAGGCCGGCCAGCCGGTCGACGCGCGGATCATCAACACCAGCTCTGGCGCCGGCCTGCAGGGCTCGGTGGGGCAGTCCAACTACTCCGCAGCCAAGGGCGGCGTCGCCGCGCTGACCCTGGTGCAGGCCGCGGAACTGGCCCGCTACGGCATCACCGCCAACGCCCTGGCCCCGGCGGCGCGCACCTCGATGACCGAGAGCGCCATGGCCGAGGTGGTGAAGAAGCCCGAGGATGGCAGCTTCGACCTGTGGGCGGCGGAGAACGTCGCGCCGCTGGTGGTCTGGCTGGGCAGCGCGCAGTCGCGCCACGTCACCGGCCAGGTGTTCGAGAGCCAGGGCGGGCGCATCTCCCTGGGCGACGGCTGGCGCACCGGGGTGACCCGCGACAAGGGCGCGCGCTGGCTGCCGGAGGAGATCGGTGCCGCGGTCGACGCGATCCTCGCCGAAGCGCCCAAGGCGCAGAAGGTGTGGGGGACCTGAGGGAGCGGTGAATGTCGCGACGCCTCGGCCTGGTGGCCGGGGCGTCGTTCATTTTGGCCTGGAGAGCATGCATGGATTGGTTGAGACGACAGACAGTGGGCACCAAGTTGGTCTGTGGATTTTTTCTGGTATCGCTGATCGGCGCCTTCGTCGGTCTGCAGGGCATTATGAAGGCCGCGCAGCTGAAGGAGCTGGCGTCCCTCATGTACGAGCGCGAGGCCACCGGCCTGCGTCATGCCAGCGAAGCGAACAGCCAGTTCTTGGCCGCGGCCTCGGCCATTCGCAGCGCGATCCTGACGGCGTCGATCGAGGAGCGGCAGGAGTATCTGAACGAGCTGGATGAACACCTGGAGCTGATACGCAGCGAGATGGCCAGGGCCGGGGAAACCTTCGTCAGCGAGGATGACAAGACGCGGCTCGGCTATCTGCTGGAGGTGCAGGCGGAATTCGAGCAGAACATCAAGGATGTGGTCCGCCGCCTCGACGGCGAAGATGTGCCCTATCCGCGCTCCTCGACCGAATACCTGCTCACCTCCATTCGGCCGGTTGCCGACCAGGCTACCGAGATGATGACTCAGCTGGTCGAGAGCAAGATGGGCAACGCCGCCGAACTCAGCCATCAGACCGACGAGATCTACGCCGACATCCGTCTGCTGATGATCGGCCTGACCGTCGCTGGTCTGCTGGCCGGTGTGCTGATCGGCGTGCTCCTGACCCGCGGCCTGACCCGCCAGCTGGGCGGCGAGCCGGCCGCGGTGGCCGATCTGGCGACCAGCATCGCCAATGGCGATCTCACCGCGCGCATCGACATGTCGCGGGCGTTGCCGGGCAGCGTGACCCACGCGATGCAGCGGATGCAGGGTTCGCTGACCCAGCTGGTCGGTTCGGTACGCGCTAGCAGCGAGAGCATCGCCAGCGGCTCGGCGCAGATCGCCAGAGGCAACGTCGACCTGTCGGCGCGTACCGAGCAGCAGGCGGCCTCCCTGGCGCAGACGGCGGCCAGCATGGAGGAGCTGACCGCCACGGTGCAGCAGAATGCCGACAACGCCCGCCATGCCCGTGCGCTGGCCAACGATGCCTCGAGCACTGCGGAGCACGGCCGCGAAGTGGTGCACGGGGTGGTCGAGACCATGCAGGGCATCACCGACAGCTCGCAGCGCATCGCCAGCATCATCAACGTGATCGACTCGATCGCCTTCCAGACCAACATCCTCGCCCTGAACGCCTCAGTGGAGGCGGCGCGCGCCGGCGAGGAAGGCCGCGGTTTCGCGGTGGTGGCCGGCGAGGTGCGCAACCTGGCCAGCCGCTCGGCCTCCGCGGCGAACGACATCAAGGCACTGATCGAGGAGTCTACGCGCCGGGTCGAGGATGGCTCGCAACTGGTCGAGCAGGCCGGCAGGACCATGGCCGACGTGGTCGGCGCCGTGCGCCGGGTGGCCGACATCATCGACGAGATCTCGGCGGCCTCCCAGGAGCAGAGCCAAGGCATCGCCCAGGTCAACGCCGCCGTCGCGCAGATGGAACAGGTGACCCAGCAGAACGCCGCACTGGTGCAGGAGGCGTCCACCGCGTCGCTCTCGCTGGCCGACCAGGCGCAGACGCTGCAGGAGGCGGTTGCAGTATTCCGGCTGGGCGACGAACCGCAGCAGCCGGATGCGTTGCCGCCGCGCGAGCTTCCCAAGCGCGAAGTCGTGGCGCCGGCAGTGGCTGCCAGGGCGTGCGGCGTCAGGGACGGGGCCTGGGAGACCTTCTGAGCGGCAGCCGACGAGCGCCGGGAAGGGCTCGCCGGCTGCCGGCGGCAGCATTGATCATCTGGTCGATAAGCTGACCGGTGCTCGCCGGAACAGGATTCTCTCGTGAGTCATGTAGTTGTGATTTTCGCTGGCGAATGGCAGTAGACTGTCCCGCGTTTGAACGCCAGCCCGAAAATAACAACAGAAGCCCCGCCCGAACCGCTCAGAGGGTATCGGCAGCCGGGGCGCATGAGAGGCTCTCGTGATGGACAGTCACGCCCATTCCCTTGCGACTCGCCCGGCGAGCGGCAGCTTGCCCTTCGCCGGGCGGCCCTGGTTGGCTTCCCGCGATCTGGAGGAGGTCGCGACGCTGCTCAGCAGTCAGGTCGAGGAACGCAGCCTGCAGCCCTGTCGACGCGGCCAGGCCGATATCCATTTCAACATGCAGGTCATGCCGCAGCTGAAGCTGTTCGGTGCCGAATGGGGACTCGAAATCGGGGTCCGCTCGATGCCACTGGCCAGCTGGCATGGCATCCTGCCCTTGCAGGGCGCGGTGAGCAGCCTTCCGGACGGGCAGTGCGCCGCGGCCGGGGAGCAGCTGGTGTTCACCCCCGGCCACGAGGTGGACGTGGTCTGGCACGAGGGGACGCAGGCGGTGGTGATCGCGCTGGATGCGTCATGCTTGTCCGATCATGTGATGCGCCACCATCAGCGCGAGGTGGCGCAGTTGCCTGCCCAGGCCCAACTGATCGGGCGTCAGCACCCGGCCCTGGTCAGCCTCGGCAACCTTCTCAGTCTGGTGGACAGCGAAGCGGGCCGTCCCTCGGGGCTGTTGGCGACCCCGATAGGCCAGCAACACCTGCAGCAGCTGTTCTGCGAGAACCTGCTGCATCTCATCCCTTCCCTGAGCACCCTGCCGCAGCGCAGCCTGCTGCCCGGTACCGTGAAGCGGGTGGTGGACTTCATCCATGCCCATCTTGACCAGCCGCTGTGCATCAGCCAGTTGGTCGCCGTCAGTGGCGCCAGCCGACGCAGCCTGGAACAGGCCTTCCGACAGAGCCTGGGCACCAGCCCGCAGCGCTATATACAGAGCTGCAGGTTGAAGGCTATCCGCGAACTGTTGCTGCGCCACCAGCCGGGTGAGTTGCAGTTGTCCGAGCTGGCTTTCCGTTGGGGCTTCGCCCAGCCCAGTCATTTCACCACGGCCTACAAGCAGGCCTTCGGGGAACTGCCGTCGCAGACTTTGTCTCGGCTTCCTTGAGTGGCAGGCGGATGCAGATCCCTGTGCGCCTGGCTGCCTTGCCGGTGCATCCGGTCGATGTCTTGGCCGCACGGTTACATGGCGATGGCTTCAGGAAGTGAAACACCCTGCCAGCGAGCAAGCCGGGCAGGGTGTCGGGTGAGCTTCTCGGCAGCCCCGGCGTTCCCGCCGGGGCTTTCGGTCATTGGCCTTGTTGGAAACAGTGATCGTACAGGCAGGTTTCGAAGCCGTACTTGATCTTTACCGGGCCGAGCAGCACGTTGTTGCGCTGCACATAGGCATCCCACTCCTGGGTCAGCTCGGCCAGCTTGGCCGGCTCCTGCTTGGCCAGGTCGTGGGCCTCGACCGGGTCCTTGGCCAGGTTGTACAGCTGCCACTGCGCGGAGCCGTAGGGCGCGGTCATCCAGGTCATCTTCCAGTCACCCTTGCGCAGGGCGCGGCGGCCGAACAGCTCCCAGCCGACGGCGCGCTCGGGCATCGCCTGGCCGTGCAGGCCGGGCAGCATGGACACGCCCTGCATGGGCTGCACCTCGCGGCCGCGGAACTGCGTGCCGGGATGCTCGACGCCGGCCAGTTCGAGGATGGTCGGCATGACGTCCATCACGTGGAAGAACTGGCCGTTCAGCTGGCCGGCCTGCGCCTTCAGGCTGGAGTGGCTGAGGATCACCGGCACCGTGGTGCCGCCCTGGCTGGTGAAGCCCTTGAAGAACGGGAACGGGGTGGCGCCCACCTGCGCCCACTGCGCGCCGTAGTCGATGTAGGAGCCCTTGCGGCCCATGTTCTCCAGGCTGTTGTCGAACTCCTTGGCCATCCATTCGCGGTTGCCCGGCAGGTCGATGGGGCTGTTGCCGTCGGCGCCGTTGTCGGACATGAACAGCACGAAGGTGTTGTCCAGCTCGCCGCTCTGGCGCAGGTAGTCGAGCATGCGGCCGATGTGATGGTCCATGTTGTCGACCATCGCGGCGTACACCTCCATGCTGCGTGCCTCACGCTGGCGCTGTTCCTCGGTGAGCTGCTCCCAGGTCGGCAGTCCTCCCTCCATCGGCGTGTTGGCGCTGACCCCCTTGGGCACGATGCCCAGCTCCTGCATGCGCTTCAGGCGCTGCTGGCGCAGGGCTTCGTAGCCTTCGGCGTAGCGGCCCTGGTACTTGTCGATCCACTGATCCGGCGCATGCAGCGGCCAGTGCGGCGCGGTGTAGGAGAGCACGGCCAGGAATGGTTTCTTTTCGGCCTTGTCGCTCTCGATGTAGTCGATCAGGCGATCGGTGTAGAACTCGCTGGAGAAGAAGCCCTTGGGCACCTCGACCTGCTTGCCGTCTTCGCGGTAGATGGCCTTGGGATCGACGCTGATGATCGCCTTCTGGTCGTCGAAGTGGCTGGCGCCGCCCTGCACCAGGATGAACGAGCGGTCGAAGCCGCGCGCCTTGGGGCTCAGCTCCTCGGTGCGGCCCAGGTGCCACTTGCCGGTGGTGTAGGTGTTGTAGCCGGCGTCCTGCATGACCTCCGCGAGGTTGGCGACCCGCTGGTTCAGATAGCCCTCGTAGCCCGGCTTGCCTTTCTGGTTCTCCTGCAGCAGCTCGCCCATGTTGCCGAGGCCGGCCTGGTGGCTGTCGGTGCCGCTGAGCAGCATCGAGCGGGTCGGCGAGCAGGTCGGCGCGGCCTGGAAGTTGGTCAGGCGCACTCCCTCGCTGGCCAGGGCGTCGAGGTTGGGTGTCTCGATCTCGCCGCCGAAGCTGCCCAGGTCGCTGTAGCCCATATCGTCGGCGATGATGATGAGGAAGTTGGGCTTCTCGGCGGCCTGACAGCTCAGACTGACAAGACCGGTGATGCAGAGCGCCACGCTCAGGTGCCTCAGGTTCATGGTGGAGTCCTTCTTTTTCTTGTTGTTGGTGGTGGCCATGGCTGGCCGGATCGCACTCGCGGTGTGTTTGGCGCGGCAGTCGATCTACCAGAGCTTCCAGGTGTAGGTGGCGATCAGCCGGTTCTCGTCGTAATCGCTGCCGTGCTCGAACTTGCTGTCGATGTTCATCCAGGCGAGGCCGACGCCCTTGAGCGGGCCGCTCTGCACCACGTAGTTCAGCAACAGGTCGCGCTCGCTCTCGCTCGAATCGCTGAGGTTGCCGCCACGGTCGATGCCGGTGCCGCGGAGGTAGCGGGTCATCAGTCGCAGCCCCGGCACGCCCAGCGCGGCAAAGTCGTAGTCGTAGCGTGCCTGCCAGGAGCTCTCGTTCGGCCGGATGAAGGCCACGGCCGACCAGTTCACCAGGAAGGGTTGCGGGGTGAAGCCGTTCAGGGTGGGGAAGGCGCTGTCGCCGAGCATGCGCTGGTAGCCCAGGCTGAAGGTGTGGCCGCCTTTTGTCAGGGCGCCCAGCAGGCCGTAGGAGCGATTGTCGATGTCGCCGTACAGCGCCTCGCCATCCTCGCGGTTGTCGTAGTAGCGCAGATCGGTCTTCAGCGAGTAGCCATCGCCGAGGGAGACGTTGTGGGCCAGGCCCAGGTAGTGCTGCTGGTAGATGTCTTCCAGCTGGCCGTAGAAGTAGGTGGCCGACAGGCCCGGGGTGAAGGCGTAGGTGCCGCCGGCGAAATTGAGCCCGTCGCTGGGGCGGCGCGGACCGTTGGGGCGGGTGAACAGGTACAGCTTCTCGTGATCGGAGGATTCGCGGGTGCTGATCTCGTTGAAGCGGCCGGCGGTGAGGCTCAGTCCGTCGATTTCCTGCGAAGCGACCTGGAAGCCGTGGAAGGTGCTGGCCAACTGGCGGGAGTCGTCGAAGTAGGCGACCGGCAGGCGCGGGCGGTGTTCGCCGACCGTCAGTTCCGTTTTCGAGTAGCGCACCTTGGCGGTCAGCGCCGAGCGGCCGTAGTCCTGCACCTGCTCGCCCTTGCTGTCGTCGTAGGGCAGCACGGTATCCGGTCCGCGCCCGCCACCGCCGTCCAGGCGGTAGGCGTATTGCGCCGAGGCATCCAGGCCGAACTGCAGGGGCCCTTCGGTGTAGCCGGACTGGAAGCGCAGGTCGAAGCCCTGGCTCCAGCTGCCCACCCGGGAGATCGGCGCGGCGTCGCCGCGGAAGTCGCGATCCAGATAGAAGTTGCGCAGGCCCAGGTTGAGCTGGCTGTCCTTGGCGAAGTCGGCGTGGGCCGCCAGCGGGCAGAGCATGCCGAGCAGGCTGGCGACCGAGATGCAGGTACTTGCCAGACTGATCTGGCGCGCTGGTTCGCAGCGCCTGATCTGGCCAGCAGCGCTCGGATCGCCGGGTCGAGTGGAAGCGAGTGAGGTCGTGACAGTCGGTGTCATGGAAAGCTCCGCAAGCATTTTTGTTGTTGTTTTGCCGAGCCAGTATTTCCAAGCCTGATTCCGTAGCGTTATCCGCTGCGCGCAACGGATATCGTCAAAGCGCAGCTATTCGCCGTGAGGGCTTTTCGCCGATCAGGCCTGCGGGCAGCATGGGGCTGCTGCTTGTGCCCCGAGCATGCCTGTCCTGGGATGAACGCCATGTCGAACGCTCCCCGCTCACCTTTCGCCAGCCGACGCAGCCTGAGCATGATCCTGCTGGCCGCCGGCCTGTCGTTGCTTGTCGGACTGACCTGCTGGCACCGCTTGGGTGTCGCCAATGAGAAGGGCGGCCGCGGGCCCGAGTTCGTCGGCAGCCAGACCTGTGCGGGCTGCCACGCCCCGCAATTCCAGGCCTGGCAGGGCTCGCAGCACGCGAAATCCATGCAACATGCCAGGCCCGGCACGGTGCTCGGTGATTTCGCCGACGCGACCTTCACCTATGCGGGGATCGAGTCGCGCTTCTACCGTCGCGACGGGCGTTTCTTCGTGCGCACCGACGGTGCCGACGGGCAGCTTGCCGAGTTCGAGGTCCGCTACACCTTCGGCGTCGAGCCGCTGCAACAATATCTGGTGGAGTTTGCGGACGGACGTCTGCAGGCCTTGTCCATCGCCTGGGACACTCGCCCGGCCAGTGCGGGCGGGCAGCGCTGGTTCCACCTGTACCCCGATGAACAGGTCGGGCACCGCGACGAGTTGCACTGGACCCGGCCTTCGCAGAACTGGAACTACATGTGTGCGGACTGTCACTCGACCGATCTGCGCAAGGGCTACGACGCCGCCACCGATACCTTTGCCACGCGCTGGGCGGAGATCAACGTCGGCTGCGAGGCCTGCCATGGCCCGGCCTCGAAGCATCTGAGCTGGGCGCGCGAGGGGGGCGGCGATCCTGGCAAGGGCCTGACGTTGCTTCTCGATGAACGCCGTGGCAGCGGCTGGCGCCGGGCCATCGAGCAGGTCACGGCGCACCGCGCGACGCCGCTGCAGGGGCGCAAGGAGCAGGATGTCTGCGCGCAATGCCACTCGCGGCGCAGCCAGATCGCCGAGGGCTACCACGCAGGCAAGCCCTTCCTCGATCACTACCGTCCGGCGCTGCTGCAGCCCGGCCTCTACCATCTGGACGGCCAGCAGCGGGAGGAAGTGTTCGTCTCCGCGTCCTTCGAGCAGAGCCGGATGCACGCGGCGGGGGTGACCTGCAGCGATTGTCATGAACCGCATGGCCAAAAGCTGCGCGCGGAGGGCAATGCGCTGTGCGGCCAATGCCACCTGCCCAGCCACTTCGACAGCCCCAGGCATCATTTCCACCCGGCGGGATCGCCCGGGGCCCAGTGCGTGAGCTGCCACATGCCGGAGTCCACCTACATGGTCATAGATCCGCGGCGTGACCACAGCCTGCGCATTCCGCGCCCCGATCTGAGCGCCCGACTGGGCACGCCCAATGCCTGCAACGCCTGCCACACGGAGCAGTCGGCCGAATGGGCGGCGCAGGCGATCCGCGAGCACCACCCGCAGCCGCTCGAGGGCTACCAGCGCTTCGCCGACGCCTGGGCGGCCGACGAGCGCAACCTGCCCGGTGCGTCCACGGCGCTGGCCAAGCTGCTGGATGACCCGGCGCAGCCGCCGCTGGTGCGCGCCAGCGCGGCCAGCCGCTTGCACGGGCATTCGGAAAGGGTGGCTTGGCCGGCGCTGCGCAAGGCGCTGGACGATCCGAGCCCGCTGGTGCGCCAGGCGGCGCTGGGAGCCTTCGAGTCGCTGCCGGCGAGCCAGCGCGGCGAGTGGCTGGCGCCACTGTTGAGCGACCCCGTCCTTGGCGTGCGCAGCGAAGCGGCGCGCCTGCTCGCCGACGTGCCCTTGCCGGAATCCCGGCAAGCCGACTACGCGCGTGCGCTGGGTGAATACGAGGCCGCGTTGCAGTTGGATGCCGACCGTGCCGACGGGCGCACCGCCCTGGCCCGCTTGCGCAGTCGTCAGGGGCGTGCGGCGGAGGCCGAGACGCAGCTTCAGGCGGCGCTGCGCCTGGATCCTCTGTATCAGCCGGCCTATCTGGAACTCGCCGAGCTGCAGCGCAGCGCCGGGGGCGAGTCCCAGGCCGAGGCGGTGCTGCGCCATGGGCTGGCACAGCGGCCGCAGGCGGCGCTGCTGCACTACGCGCTCGGGCTTGCTCTGGTGCGTCAGCGGCGCAGCGGCGAGGCGCTCGAGCGCTTCGAGCAGGCCCGGCAACTGGCCCCCGAAGATCCGCGCTTCGCCTATGCGCTGGCCCTGGCCTTGCGGCCAAGCTCGCCGGAGCGGGCGCTCGCGGTGGTCGAGCAGGTATTGCGCGAACACCCGCATGAGTCCGATCTGCTCTGGCTTGCCGGCGTCTACAGCCTGGAGCAGGGGCGACCAGCCGCAGCTGCGGCCTATGCCGAGCGGCTGCTGGTGGTCAGTCCCGGTTCGCCCAAAGCCATGGCGCTGTTGCAAAAGGCCAGAAGCCGCAGTGCCGGGGGTGATTCATAGCCTGGACAGGCCTGCTGCCGAACGCCATCCCCCGTCCGTTTTGACGATGTGACGCCCCCGATCGCCCCGTATACCTGTGGCAGACCCTTTACCGATGAGGTTTCTGCCATGCGACAAGCTCCCCCCTACGTGCCCGGCCACCAGCTGCTGGCCGGCAAGTCCGTCCTGATCACCGCCGCCGCCGGCGCCGGCATCGGCTTCGCCGCCGCCAAGCGCTGCGCGGAGGAGGGCTGCCGGGCGCTGATGATCTCCGACATCCACCCGCGCCGCCTCGAGGAGGCGGTCGAGCGCCTCAAGGCCGAGACCGGCCTCGCCGCCGTCTACGGCCAGCTGTGCAACGTCGCCGTGGAGAGCGAGGTGCAGGCGCTGGTGGCCGCCGCCGAGCAGGCTCTGGGCGGCGTCGACGTGCTGATCAACAACGCCGGCCTCGGCGGGCAGAAGCTCGTCGTCGAGATGAGCGACGAGGAGTGGTCGCGGGTACTCGACATCACCCTCACCGGCACCTTCCGCATGACCCGCGCCATGCTGCCGCACATGCAGCAGCGCGGCCGCGGGGTGATCGTCAACAACGCCTCGGTGCTCGGCTGGCGCGCGCAGAAGGAGCAGGCCCACTACGCCGCGGCCAAGGCCGGGGTGATGGCGCTGACCCGCTGCAGCGCGCTGGAAGCCGCCGAGTTCGGCGTGCGCATCAATGCCGTGTCGCCGTCCATCGCCCTGCACGACTTCCTCAAGAAGGCCTCCAGCGAGGAGCTGCTCGCCAGTCTGGCCAGCCGCGAGGCCTTCGGCCGCGCCGCCGAGGTCTGGGAAGTGGCCAACGTGATGGTCTTCCTGGCCAGCGACTACGCCTCCTACATGACCGGCGAAGTGCTGTCGGTCAGTTCCCAGCAGGCCTGAGGAGCGCGCCATGACCACCATCTTTTCCAGTGCTGCCGAGCTGCTCGCCGCCGAGGGCCAGGACCTGGGTGCCACCGACTGGCTGCAGATCGACCAGGCGCGGGTCAACCTGTTCGCCGAGGCCACCGGCGACCACCAGTGGATCCACGTCGACCCCGAGCGCGCCGCCAGCGGCCCGTTCGGCGGCTGCATCGCCCACGGCTACCTGACCCTGTCCCTGGTCAACCTGTTCCTGCCGCAGCTGATCGAGGTCGACAACCTGCGCATGGGCGTCAACTACGGCTGCGACCGCGTGCGCTTCCCGGCGGCGGTCAAGGTCGGCGCGCGGGTGCGCGGCCGCGCCGAGATTGTCCGCGTCGAGGCGATCGGCGCAGCGGTGCAGGCCACCGTGCGGGTCAGCGTCGAGATCGAGGGCGGCGACCGCCCGGGCTGCGTGGTCGACACCATCAGCCGCTACACCTTCAACTGAGCGAGAGATTCCCATGCAAGCCAATCCGAACGATGCGGTGATCGTATCCACCGCGCGCACCGCGCTGACCAAGTCCTTCCGCGGCTCCTTCAACGACACCGAGGCGCCGGTGCTCGGCGGCCACGTGGTGCGCGCGGTGGTCGAGCGCGCCGGCATCGAGCCGGGCGCGGTGGAGGACGTGATCATGGGCGCGGCGGTGCAACAGGGCACCCAGGCCTACAACATCGGCCGCCTGTGCGCCTACACCGGCGGCCTGCCGGACACCGTGCCGGGCATGGCGCTGGACCGCATGTGCGCCTCCGGCCTGATGACCATCGGCGTCGCCGCCAAGGGCATCATCGCCGGCGAGATGCAGGTGGCGGTGGCCGGCGGCGTCGAGTCGCTGTCGCTAACCCAGACCAAGCACAAGAACAGCTACCGCGCGCAGTCGCTGGCGGTACAGGAAGTGGTGCCGGCGGCCTACATCCCGATGCTGGAGACCGCCGAGATCGTCTCGCGCCGCTACGGCATCGCGCGCGCCGCCCAGGACGAGTATTCCCTGCAGAGCCAGCAGCGCACCGCCGCGGCGCAGGCCGCCGGGCTGTTCGCCGACGAGATCGTGCCGCTGGCCGCGCGCAAGCTGTGCTTCGACAAGGAGGGCAACCCGACCGGCCATGAGGAGGTGCTCGCCGACCGCGACGAGTGCAACCGCCCGTCGACCAAGCTGGAGGATCTGGCCGCGCTGAAGCCGGTGTGGAAGGACGGCAAGTGGGTGCCGCAGGGCGAGTTCATCACCGCCGGCAACGCCTCGCAGTTCTCCGACGGCGCCGCGGCGACCCTGTTGATGAGCCGCGCCGAGGCCACCCGCCGCGGCCTGGCGCCGCTCGGCGTGTACCGCGGCATCGCCGTGGCCGGCTGCGCGCCGGAGGAGATGGGCATCGGCCCGGTGTTCGCCGTGCCCAAGCTGCTCAATCGCTTCGGCCTGACCGTGGCCGACATCGGCCTGTGGGAGATCAACGAGGCCTTCGCCTGCCAGGTGATCCACTGCCGCGACGTGCTGGGCATCCCCAACGACCGGCTCAACGTCAACGGCGGCGCCATCGCCATCGGCCATCCGTTCGGCATGTCCGGCGCGCGCATGGTCGGCCATGCCCTGCTGGAAGGCCGTCGCCGCGGCGTGCGCTACGTGGTGGTGGCCATGTGCATCGGTGGCGGCATGGGTGCCGCCGGCCTGTTCGAGATCGCCTGAGTTACGCCCATCCCCCAGGGCAATCGCATGACGCCATGCCACTCGGCCATGGCGTGTATAGGGGCGCATTCATTCGCCAAAACGCCTCGCAAAGGCGAATGAATTCGCCCCTACAGCGGGCTCATCCGATAGCCCAGCCCATCCCCATTCCCCCCCTCTGTGCCGGCGTACTCCTTATGGACGATGCCGGCACAGCTCTGTCTTGCGGACTATCGGGCCGTATCAACGCCTGCGTCGCGCGGCCGCCGCGTCGCGGTCGCCCACAACAAGAACAAGGGAAAGACAGCATGAAAGCACTCAATCACCTGTGGAGGTCGCCATGCGCCAGCTGATCGCCTACGCCATGTCGGCCGTGGTGGCGGCGACCGCCGTGTACGCCTTCTCGCACCGCACGCCGCCCCCCCTGCCGGCCACCCAGCTGCGCACCGACCGCCTGCTGATCAACGATATGGCCGTCGACGGCCGCCGGGTGGTCGCCGTCGGCGAGCAGGGCATCATCCTCACCAGCGACGACCTCGGCGACAGCTGGCAGCAGGCCAGCGTCGAGCCCAAGCGCGGCAGCGCGCTGACCGGCGTGGCGGCACTCTCCGCCGAGCGCCTGGTGGCGGTCGGTCACGACGGCTGGATCCTGCGCTCCGAGGACGGCGGCAAGAACTGGCAGGAAGTGCTGATCGACGCCGAGCTGGCCGAGCCGCTGCTCGGCGTGTGGGCCGGCGGCGAGAACACCGTGGTGGCCTACGGCAGCTACGGCAAGTACTTCGTCTCCAGCGATGGCGGGCGCAGTTGGCAGGCCCGCGAGCTGCCGGTGGACGGCTATCACCTCAACGGCATGGCCGGCGGCGCCGACGGCAGCCTGATGCTGGTCGGCGAGCAGGGCACGGTGCTGCGTTCGGCCGACGGCGGGCAGAACTGGGAAGCGCTGCCGGCCTTCTACAAGGGCTCGCTGTTCGGCGTGGTACGCCTGTCGGCGCAGCGCTGGCTGGCCTACGGCATGCGCGGCCACGTGTTCGTGACCGCAGACTTCGGCAAGAGCTGGACCCAGGTGCCGCTCGGCCATACCGCGCCGCTCTACGGTCACGCCCGGCTGCCCGGCCAGAGCGGCGTGCTGGTGGTTGGCGGCGGCGGCGTGGTTACCCGCTTCGATCGCGAGGGCATGCTGCTCGACAGCCTGCGCCTCGAGGGCCTGGGCACGCTGACCTCGGTATCGGCGCTGGACGAACGGGTGCTGGTGGTCGGCGGCGAACATGGCGTGTTCAAGAGTTTCCGCGGCGGCGTCGCCGCCGTGCAGGACTGAGGGTGACCAGATGAAAGAGCAAACCTCCCGGGTGGATCGCTGGGTCGAGGCCTGTGCCGACCTGCTGATGGCCCGCCGTCGCGCGCTGATGGCGCTGTTCGTCGCCATCACCGTCGGCCTGGGCGCCAGCGCCCTGCAGACCCGACTGGATCCCGGCTTCAACAAGCTGATCCCGCTGCGTCACGATTACATGGTGAACTTCCTCGAATACAGCAAGATATTCAGCGGCGCCAACCGCTTCCTGGTCAGCGTGCGCTGGAAGGGCGAGGGCGACATCTACAACCCGGTGTTCCTCGATACCCTGCGCAAGGTCACCGACGACGTGTTCTTCACCTCCGGGGTCAGCCGTTCCAGCGTGACCTCGCTGTTCACCCCCAACGTGCAGTACGTCGAGGTGACCGAGGACGGCTTCTTCGGCGACGTGGTGGTGCCGCCGCGCTTCGCCGGGACCCTCGAGGACCTCGAGCAGGTGCGCAACAACACCGCCCGTTCCGGGCAGGTCGGCCGCCTGGTGGCCAACGATCTGAAGGCGGCGATGGTGCGCGCCGACCTGCAGGACGTCGACCCGAAGACCGGCGAGAAGGTGTCCTACACCGAGGTGGCCAAGCGTCTGGAGGAGATCCGCGCGCGCTACAACAACGAGCAGATCGAGATCAACGTGGTCGGCTTCGCCAAGCTGGTCGGCGACGTGGTCGAAGGCCTGGGCGCGGTGATGGGCTTCTTCGTGGTGGCCTTCCTGATCACCGCGGCGCTGCTGTGGGGCTATTCGCGCTCGCTCAAGCTGACCGTGGTGGCGCTGGTGGTGGCGCTACTGCCGGTGGTCTGGCTGCTCGGCCTGCTGCCGCTGCTGGGCCTGGGCATCGACCCGATGTCGATCCTGGTGCCGTTCCTGATCTTCTCCATTGGCGTGTCCCACGCGGTGCAGATGACCAACGCCTGGAAGCAGGACGTGCTGGCCGGCGCCGACGCGCAGACCGCGGCCCACGCGGCCTTCTGCAAGATCTTCATCCCCGGTTCGCTGGCGCTGCTGATGAACGCCGTGGGCTTCGCGGTGATCATGCTGATCGACATCCCCATCGTCCACGAGCTGGGCGTGACCGCCTGCCTGGGCGTGATGCTGATGATTGTCACCAACAAGATGATGCTGCCGATCATCATCTCCCACCTGCGCCTGGAGCGTTCGGCGCAGTGCCGCAACAAGCCGGACCCGCAGCGCAAGCACGCCCTGTGGTGGCGGGTGTCCGGCCTGGCCAAGCCCGGCCCGGCGCTGGTGGTATTCGCCCTCAGCCTGGCCCTGCTCGCCGTCGGCACCATGAAGGCCCGCGAGCTGCAGACCGGCGACATCGGCGCCGGCGCGCCGGAACTGCGCAGCGACTCGCGCTACAACCGCGACAACGCGCGGATCGTCGGCAGCTACGCCATCGGCCTCGACGTGCTGACGGTGTTCGTCGAGGTCAAGGACCACCCGGAAGCCTGTCTGACCCCGCAGGTGATGCGCGCGGTGGACCGCTTCGACTTCGCCGTGCGCCACGTCGCCGGGGTGCAGTCGGTGTCCAGCGTCACCGCCGCCGGCAAGGTGGTGATCTCCGGCAACAACGAGGGCAACCCGCGCTGGTCGGCGATCCCCAACTCCGAACGCGGGCTGCAGCAGGGCTCGCGCGCCTATTCGTCGGAGCTGGGCATGGTCACCGACGGCTGCCAGCAGATGCAGATCCTGATGTTCCTCACCGACCACGAGGGGGCGACCGTCGCCCACGTGATCAAGGAGGTCAAGCGCATCATCGCCGCCGACGTCACCCCCGGGGTGAGCTTCCGCCTGGCCGGCGGCAACGCCGGCATCATGGCGGCCTCCAACGAGGCGGTGGACCGCGCCGAGGTGATGATGCTGGCCGCGCTGTTCGGTTCGGTGGCGCTGTTCTGCTGGCTGACCTTCCGCTCCCTGCGCGCGGTGCTGTGCATCCTGGTGCCGCTGGCCATCGTGGCGATCCTCTGCAACGCGCTGATGGCGCTGCTCGGCATCGGCCTCAAGGTCGCCACCCTGCCGGTGGTGGCGCTGGGGGTGGGCGTGGGGGTCGACTACGGCATCTACCTCTACGAGCGCATCCAGCACGAGATGGAGGCGGGCCGCGACCTGCGCCATGCCTTCTACGAGGCCATGCGCCAGCGCGGCACGGCGGCGGTGTTCACCGCGCTGACCATGTCCATCGGCGTGTGCACCTGGGCCTTCGCCACCCTCAAGTTCCAGGCCGACATGGGCGTGCTGCTGGCCTTCATGTTCCTGGTCAACGTGTTCGGCGCGATCTTCCTGCTGCCGGCGATGGCCGCCTGGTTCAACCAGGGTCGGCCGCTGGTGGTGGCCCGCACGGCGGCTGCAGCGGACGCCAACGACGGATCGGCCGCCGCGCTCGACAGTCGCCGCGACGCCCCGGTCGGGGTGTAGGGCGCAGGACCCGTGCCGGGTCGGCGACTGGCGTCGGGGTATTCGACCAATTGCGGTTGTAGCGCCCCCGGGTTTGCTGGAAGCTGTCTGGCACGAGGTTTTCCGGAAGAGAGGCAGCCGGGAACCGTTGTGCAAGGTTTTGTGTGCGCAGCACCGGAGGAGGGTAATTGCCGGGCAGGTGGAGTCTGCCGGTACCCGGTTTTCCGGTGCGACCTGTCGAATGGACAAAAATAACAAGGGGCCGGCCAACGAGCCGGCTTCCGCAAGAGGTGATAGGGTGGAAAAGACAACTGCAGACCTCCATGCCCTGGCGGGCCTGGATCTGGCCGAATACGATCGCCTGGTCGCGGCCCTGTACGACGCGGCGATGGACAGCCGGCTGTGGCACATCCCCATGGAGCAGCTGCGCGACCTGTTCGTCGCCAACTACGTGACCCTGATCCTGCGTGTCCCCGACCAGTCGGATGCCGGCCTGATGATCGTCGCCGGCAACGTCGAAGGCGAGGGCAAGGTCACCTACCTGACCTATCCGCACTCCAGCACCCCGTTCATCAACCAGCCGGTCGACAAGGTGTTCACCGTCGACGACCTGATGAGCGAGAAGGACTGGCGCGAGTCCTCCTACTACCAGCACTGGTGCGGGCCGAAGGGCGTCTACCACGTGATGGGCGTGGACATCGCCACCCCGGATTCCGGCAAGCTGCGCTTCCGCATCACCCGTCCGGAGTCCGCGCCGAAGTTCTCGGTGCGCGACCGCGCCCTGTGCGAGCTGATCCTGCCGCACCTGCGTCGCGCCCTCAACATGCACAACCAGCTGGACCGCAGCCAGTCGATGGGCGCTCTGTATTCCCAGGCGATCGGCCGCCTGTCGGTGGCGACCATCGTGCTCGACGAGAGCGGCCGCGTCCTGCAGCAGAACGTCATCGCCCAGGAGATCCTCGCCGGCGCCGACGGTCTCAAGCTGGTCGGCGGACGTCTGGAAGCCTCCTACCCCAGCGACAATCGCGAACTGCAGCGCCTGGTGCGCAGCGCCTTCGCCCGCCAGGGCAAGGAGAGTCCGCCTATCGCCGAGGCGGTGTCGATCGCCCGGCCTTCCGGCCAGGTCAGCCTGGTGGTGGTGGTGGAGTCGGTGCCCTCGCTGGAATGGGCGGAAAGCAAGGGCCAGCCGGCGGTGGTGGTGTACATCCGCGATGCCGTCGGCAAGTCGCTGGCCAGCACCGCGGTGACCAAGCAGCTGTTCAACCTGACGCCGGCGGAGACGGCGCTCTGCCTCGAGCTGGCCAACGGCCTGTCGCTGGAGGAGGCCGCCGAGGTGCTGAACATCCGCCGCAACACGGCGCGCGCCCATCTGCGCGCGATCTTCTCCAAGACCGGCGTGCGCCGGCAGACCGAACTGGTGCGCATCATGCTCAACAGCGTGATGGCGGTGGGCCAGGCCGAGATCCCTACCCAGCGGCTGCGCGGCGGCTGAAGCCCCGCCTGCGCGAATCGTCCGCTTGGACGATTCGTCCCGCTTCGCGCCGCCCCTAGAGTGGGGCAGATCCAGCCATCGAGGAGAGTTTCCATGCCAGTCACAGCTGTCAGCGGTTCCGCGTCGGGCATCGGCGCCGCCGTGTGCGCCGCCCTGCGCGCCGCCGGCCACCAGATCATCGGCATCGACCGCGCCAACGCCGAGGTGATCGCCGACCTGTCCACCCCCGAGGGCCGCCAGGCGGCGGTCGAGGCCGTGCTCGACCGTTGCGACGGCGTGCTCGACGGCCTGGTGTGCTGCGCCGGCCTCGGCGTCACCGCGCCGTCCAGCGGCCTGATCGTCGCGGTCAACCACTTTGGCGTCAGCGCGCTGCTCGAGGGCCTGGCCGATGCACTGGTCCGCGGTGAGCACGGCGCGGCGCTGGTGATCGGCTCGGTGGCCGCGACCCAGCCGGGCGCCGACAGCCAGCCGATGACCGAGGCCATGTTGGCCGGCGACGAGGCGCGCGCCGTCGCCCTGGCCAACGAGCTGAACCAGGCGCACATCGCCTACGCCACCTCCAAGTATGCGGTGACCCGCTACGCCCGGTTGAAGGCGGTGGAGTGGGGCGGCCGCGGCCTGCGCCTCAACGTGGTGGCGCCCGGCGCGGTGGAGACCCCGCTGCTCCAATCCTCCAAGGACGATCCGCGCTTCGGCCAGGCGGTGCGCGACTTCGTCGCTCCGCTGGGGCGTGCCGGCCAGCCGGCGGAGATCGCCGCGCTGGTGGCCTTCCTGCAGTCGCCGCAGGCGAGCTTCGTGCACGGCAGCGTGGTGTTCGTCGATGGCGGCATGGATGCCATGGTGCGTCCGGCGCTTTTCTGATTGCTGCAGCCGTCCAGACGAGGCCACCCGCGGGTGGCCTCGTCGTTTCTGGTCCGTATTGACGATGCCGGGCGGCATGTCCGGCGCCAAGACTGAGCCGCCTGCAGGGGCGAATTCATTCGCCAGCGTGGCCGCGTCAGGCGAATGAATTCGCCCCTGCAGCGGATTGTGCGATTGCCCTGACCGGGCCGAGGATTTCACTCAAGGAGTCTGCAATGAACAAGGTGGCATTCATCACCGGCGCCAGCCGGGGCATCGGCCGCGAGACGGCGCTGGCCTTCGCTCGCGCCGGCTTCGACGTGGCGATCAGCGCGCGCACGCTGGAGGAGGGCGAGGCCCACCAGCACGCGCTGCGCAACCCGGACGGCACGCCGCTGCCCGGCAGTCTGGCCTCGACCGCCGCGGCCATCCGCGAGTCGGGCCGGGAAGCCTTCGTGGTGCGCATGGATCTGCTCGACGCGGACTCGGTGTGCGCGGCCTGCGCCGCGGTGCTCGAGCACTTCGGGCGCATCGACGTGCTGGTCAACAACGCCATCTACCAGGGCGGCGACCTCAACCTGCCGTTCCTCGAACTCGAGGCGGACACCCTGCTGCGCGTCTACCAGGGCTACCTGCTGGCGCCGTTCCTCGCCTCCCGCGCGGTGCTGCCGCAGATGCTCGAGCGCGGCGACGGGGTGATCATCAACGTTACCTCCGGCGCCGGCGAGAGCGATCCGCCGGTGGCGGCCGGCCGTGGCGGCTGGGGCTACGCCTACGGCGCCGGCAAGGCCACGGTGTCGCGCCTGTCCGGGGTGTTGAGCACCGAGCTGGGCGAGCGCGGTATCCGCGCCTATACCGTCAACCCCGGTGTGGTCACCACCGAGGCGCTCAAGGCCACCATCGGCGACAAGGGCGTCATCGCCCTGCGCGGCGGCGTGGCGCCGCCCGAGGTACCGGCGCGGGTCATGCTCTGGCTGGCCACCGCCCCCGAGGCCGAGCGGTTCCAGAAGCGCACCATCGCCGCCCAGCCGTTCGCCCTGGAGCAGGGCATCATCGCCGACTGGCGCGTGCCGGTCGGCGCCTGAAATCGCGTTATCTAGTCCAAGCGGATGATGAGCGCGCCGCGTCTGTCGGTGAAGATCGTAGGACGCTGCCGGCTGGCCCGCCTCGAGACGCGGCCAGCCGGTGTCCCGCCTTGCGTGTGCTCAACGGAGAAAGCCAGATGACCTTTCCGGCAGACAATCACAATTCCAACAATGCCCTGCCTGCCCGCTACGCCCGTGGCTGGCACTGCCTGGGTATCGCCGACGACTATCGCGACGGCAAGCTGCATACCCTGAACATCTTCGGCAGCCGCCTGCTGGCGTTCGCCGACGAAAGCAGCAAGATCAGCGTCCTCGACGCCCACTGCCCGCACATGGGCGCCGACCTGTCGCAGGGCACCCTGGAGGGTAACCGCGTGGTCTGCCCGTTCCACCACTGGAAGTTCGAGGGCAGCGGCCGCTGCGTCGAGATTCCCTACTGCGAGCGCATCCCGCCCAAGGCCAAGACCCGCACCTGGCTGACCTGCGAGGAGAACGGCCTGCTGTTCGTCTGGAACAACCCGGAAGGCAAGGCGCCGGCCGAGGGCGTGGTGATTCCGCACCTGCCGGAAATCGACAGCGACGAGTGGTCGCACGATTGGCACCTCGACACCCTGATCATCGAAACCCACCCGCGCGAACTGGTCGACAACCTCGCCGACGCCCAGCACTTCGGCCCGGTGCACGGCACGCCGACCAAGTACTTCGCCAACGTGTTCGAGGGCCACATCGCCCACCAGATCTTCCACGGCGACTCGATTCGCCTGGGCGGCGACCTTGTTGCCGAGTCCGCCTACTTCGGCCCGGCCACCCACTTCACCCGCATGCGCGCGGTGTTCGAGGGGCTGGAAGTGCACTCGATCCTGCTCAACTGCCATGTGCCGATTACCACCAACAGCTTCGAGCTGCGTTTCGGTTGCCTGGTGAAGAAGATGCCGGGCTGGAGCGAGGAGCAGAACGAGGCGCTGGCCAAGGAGTACGTGCAGCAGAACCGCACCTCCTTCTACCAGGACGTGGATATCTGGAAGCACAAGGTGTGCATCAACAACCCGGTGCTCGCCGCGGGCGACGGCCCGGTCTACCAGCTGCGCGAGTGGTACCAGCAGTTCTACACCGACGAGGCCGAGGTGCCGGCAGCGATGAACGAGCGCCGCGAGATCGTCACCGTCGACAAGCGCTGATCCACCTGCCACATACAAACCGCCCGGCATTCGCCGGGCGGTTTCGTTTCGATCTCAGGCGAGCACCGACTCCGGGCTGGGCTGGGCCGGGCACGGGGCTCGGAGCCGGGATCTGCGCAGTCGGGCGGCGCTATTGGAACAGCTGGCCGAGCGAAATGGAGGGCGCGACGAACTGTGCCGAGCAGCGCTGGCAGCTGTCCGCCTGGGCGAGCAGCGCGGGCTGGCCAACGGGCAGCAGGGCGGGGGAAAGGGTGGTGCAGGCAGAGAAAAGGGTCAGGTAGATCAGCTTTCTTGTTTTCATTGTTTTTGTTCTCGCTATCGAACTGCAGGCAGCGAGCCGACGGCTTGCCGTCGCGTCTCAAGGCCACCATAGGAAGCGAGTGTACTTTTGTCCTAGTCCGAACGGACTAGATGCGACGAGCGGTTTCTCCACGGCCGCAGGCACATGGCTGTCGCCTCGACGGTCTACAGACCAGCCGAGAGCCTCCCCCGGTCCCATGCCGAAAGCATCGTCCGAATGAGGGAGGGATGCCCCCCCTTGTCTGATCGGACGATGTGCGTGCCCCTTCGCGCCGCCACAGTCTGGCTATCCCCCAGTACCGCAGTCTGCTTTGGGACGGTCAGGTCTGGGTCGACGAGGAGGAGTTATGCAGCCAGCCACAACAATCAACAATGAATCGGCCTTGCGCACGGTACCGCCTGCGGCGGTCGGCACCCGGAGGCCACCCAGCCGTTCGCGCATCTGGGTCGGACTAGGCATCGTCGGCCTGGTGGCCGCGGGTACGGTCGCGTCTTTCCTGCCCCGCCCCAGCCCGGTGTTTCCGGCCAGCAGCGGCCAACCGCACCTCATGCTGATCAATGGCGCGGCACAAGCCGATGGCAAGCACCTGGTCGCCGCCGGCGAACTGGGTCATCTGTTCTACAGCCAGGACGTCGGCCAGCCATGGAGCCCGGCCGCCGTGGTTCCCCAGCGCGGTTCGACCCTGACCCAGGTGTTCTTCGCCGACCCGTCGCTGGGGCTGGCGGTCGGCCATGACAACTGGATCCTGCGCAGCGAGGACGCCGGGCAGAGCTGGCAGGAGGCCCATTTCGACGCCGAAGCCGCCGAGGCGCTGATGAGCGTGTGGGGCACTGCGCAAGGGGCGCTGTTCGCCACCGGCAGCTTCGGGCGCTTCCTGGTGTCGGACGATCGCGGCAAGACCTGGCAGCCCCGCGACACCGGCCTCGGCGACCGCCATTTCTATGGCATCGCCGGCGCCGGCCAGCAGCGCCTGATGCTGGTCGGCGAGACCGGCCTGGTCGCGCGCTCGGCCGATGGCGGGCAGAGCTGGCAACGCCTGCCGGACTTCTACAACGGCAGCTTCTTCGGCCTGATCGCCCTGTCGGCCAGCGACTGGCTGGTCTACGGCATGCGCGGCAAGGTGTTCCGCAGCGGCGATTTCGGCGAGTCCTGGCAGGAGGTCGACGCCGATACCGGCCTGTCGCTGTATGGCGGCACCCGCACCCGCGATGGCCGGGTCGTGCTGGTCGGCGAGGGCGGCGTGGTCACCCAGTCCGGCGATGGCGGCCGGACCTTCAAGCGCCTGAACGACGGGGGCGCCGGCAGCCTGTCCAGCGTCGCCGAGCTGGCCGATGGCCGGCTGATCTTCACCGGGCAGTCCGGCATCAGCGTGGCCGGCGCACCGGCCGAATCTCCGATCCCCTGACACGAGCGGACTCTCTCATGGACAACAACAAGAATACCCAGTGGGTCGACCGCTGCGCCGACCTGCTCATGGCCCACCGCCGCTGGCTGCTGCTCCTGTTCATCCTGCTGACCGTGGTGTTTGCCGCGACGGCCACCCGGATCAAGCTGGATCCCGGCTTCTACAAGATGATCCCGCTGCAGCACCCGTACATGCAGACCTTCACCGAGTACCAGAAGGCGTTCCCGGGGGCCAACCGCGTGCTGGTGAACCTGCGCTGGAAGGGCGAGGGCGACATCTACAACGTGCAGTTCCTCAAGGCCCTGCGCGAGGCGACCGACGAGGTCTTCTTCATTCCCGGCGTCGATCGCACCCGGGTGTCCTCGCTGTTCACCCCCGACACCCGCTACATCGAGGTCACCGAGCAGGGCTTTTACGGCGACGTGGTGGTGCCGGCGAAGTTCGGCGGCTCGGCAGAGGACCTGGCGATAGTGCGCCGCAACGTGGCGCGCGCCGGCGTCATCGGCCGCCTGGTGCAGAGCGACCTGCGCGGCGCGCTGATCCGCGCCGACCTGCAGGAAATCAATCCGGAGACCGGCGCGAAGGTCGACTACGTCGAAATCGCCAAGGCGCTCGATGCGGTGCGCGCCAAGTACGCCAGCGAGCAGATCGAGGTCGACATCATCGGCTTCCCGGTGCTGATCGGCGACATCATCAGTGGCCTGTCCGGGGTGTTCGTGTTCTTCCTGCTGGCCTTCGGCATCACCGCGCTGCTGCTGTTCGCCTACTGCCGTTCGCTGCGCATGACCCTGCTGGCCCTGGTGGTGGCCCTGCTGCCGGTGATCTGGTTGCTCGGCCTGCTGCCGCTGCTGGGCTACGGCATCGATCCGATGTCGATCCTGGTGCCGTTCCTGATCTTCTCCATCGGCGTGTCCCATGCGGTGCAGATGACCAACGCCTGGAAGCTGGAGGTGCTGGGCGGGGCAAGTTCGCTGGCCGCGGCGCACAGCTCGTTCCGCCATATCTTCGTGCCGGGCGCCCTGGCCCTGCTGGCCAACGCGCTGGGCTTTGCGGTGATCATGCGCATCGAGATCGACAGCGTGCGCGAACTGGGCATCACCGCCTGCCTCGGTGTGCTGCTGATGATCATCACCAACAAGATGATGCTGCCGATCCTGCTTTCCGGCATGCGCCTGGAGGATTCCGCGCGCCGCAGCAGAACCGCCGGCGGCCAGCGTCATCCGTTCTGGTGGAAGCTGTCGGCGGTGACCAATCCCGCCACGGCCCTGCTGGTGGCCGTCGTCTGCCTGGGCCTACTCGGCCTGGGGATCGCCGAGTCGCGCAAGCTGGTGGTCGGCGATATCGGCAGCGGCGCACCCGAGTTCCGCGAGGACTCGCGCTACAACCGGGACAACGCCAGCATCGTCGGCAACTACGCGATCGGCGTGGACGTGCTCAGTGTCGTGGTCGAGGCCAAGGGCTTCGAGGGCGACGCCTGCCTGCACTACTCGGTGATGAATGCGGTCGATCGTTTCGCCACCTTCATGCGCGGCGTGCATGGCGTGCAGTCGGTGGTCAGCGTCCCGGACATGGCCAAGGTGGGGATCACCGCCAACAACGAAGGCAACCCGCGCTGGTCCGCGCTGCCGCGCAGCAGCCAGGCCCTGCAGCAGGGCGCCGAGGCCTACAACCCGGATCTGGGCATGAACACCCAGGGCTGCACCGCGATGCAGGTGCTGATCTACACCAAGGACCACGAAGGGGCGACCCTGCATCACCTGATCGAGGAGATCCAGCGCTTCATCGCCGAGCAGCCGAAGGCCGATGAGGCCGGCCTCCCCGTCGAGTTCCGCGTGGACGAGGCATTCCGCCTGGCCGGCGGCAACGCGGGGGTCATGGCGGCGACCAACGAGGCCGTGGAGCAGGCCGAGGTGGAGATGCTGGCGGCGATCTTCGGTGCCATCACCTTGATGTGCTTCCTGACCTTCCGCTCCTGGAAGGCCGTGCTGTGCATCATCGCGCCGCTGGCGGTGGTGTCGGTGCTGTGCAACGCCCTGATGGCGGTGCTGGGCATCGGTCTGAAGGTGGCGACCCTGCCGGTGGTGGCCCTGGGGGTCGGGGTGGGCGTCGACTACGGCATCTACCTGTTCGAGCGGGTCAAGCACCAGATCGAGCATGAGGGGCAGGACCTGCGCACGGCCTTCTACGAGGCCATGCGCCAGCGCGGCACCGCGGCGATCTTCACCGCGGTGACCATGGCGGTTGGCGTCGCCACCTGGGCGTTCTCGCCGCTGAAGTTCCAGGCGGACATGGGCATCCTGCTGGCCTTCATGTTCCTGGTCAACGTGTTCGGCGCGGTGCTGCTGCTGCCGGCCCTGGCCTGTTGGCTGAACGTCGGTGGCGAGCGCAGCGCCAGCAAGCAGCCCGCTGTGGCTCCGTCCGCCTGATCTACTCCGGGGGCTGTCAGCGACAGGTCAGCCCCCGGCAATTCCAGTGACTTCGAATGCGCGCCTGTACGACGCGCAGGGGGACTTTCGTGCCTGCGAAAAGTGTTCCCCGATAGCCAGAAAGACGCCGATCCGCCTAGTCCGAACCAAGTATGTGAGCGACTTTCGGGCAGGTAATCATGAAATCACTCGGCGATCAGCGTGCGGTTGTCGAGACAGGAGCCAACTAGTGTGCGCCTTGCAAATGGCGAGTCTGCCGAGATTCAAGGGCGTATCAGGAAAACAATAACCAAGGTCCTCCAAGAGGAGCTGAACTGATGAATTACAAATACAAGAAACGCGGCCTATCCCGCTTGCCGCATCATTTCAAACTCAGCCTGCTTGGCTGTGCCGTAAGTGCTCTGGTAATGCCCGCAGCCTATGCCGGCTCTTTCGAATTTGGCGATGGTATCGAGGTCGATTACCTGACCACATTGAACTACGGTCTCAATGTTCGTGCCGAAAAGCAGGCGGACGAACTGTTGAGCAATATCAACGGCGACGACGGCAACCGTAACTTCGATCGCGGCAGTGCCTTCAACAATCGCGTCAGCCTGCTCGCCGAAATGGATATCCACAAGGGCGATTATGGTCTGATGATCCGCGGCTCCACGTTCTACGACTTCGCCTACAACACCAGTAACGACAACGACTCGCCGAATACCGTCAACAAACTCGGCGCTCACGACGAGTTCACCTCGGAAGCCGAGGACCGCGTAGGCAGCCGTACCCGTCTGCTCGATACCTATGTGTATGGCGGCACCACCGTGGGTGACAGCGGTTTCCTCGACATGCGTCTCGGCAACCAGGTCGTTGCCTGGGGCGAGAGCCTGTTCATCTCCGGTATTTCCGGGGTGCAGGGGCCGGTCGATGCCACCAAGAGCAACATCCCCGGCACCGAGATCAAGGAAATCCTCCTCCCCGAGCTGCAGGCTTCCGGGCGCTTCTCGATCAATGACTTGACCCTGCTCGGTTACTACCAGTTCAAGAACCACCCGTATGAGCTGTCGCCGGCGGGCGAGTACTTCTCCTACGCCGACATGATCGGCCCGGGCGGCCAGTTCATCCGCTTCGCCCCGGGCGACATGGCCACCCTGCTTGGCTTCGGTGCGGCGCTGACCCGTACCGAGACCGAAAACGCCCGCGACGGCGGCGAGTGGGGCGTCGGTGCGCGCTACAAGCTCACCCCCTACACCGAGGTGGGCGCCTACCGCCTGCGCTACCACGAGCGCACGCCGAGCCTGCTGCTCAACATCGACCCCGTCACCTTCTTCCCGACTTCCTACACCCTCAAGTACTTCGAGGATGTCGACCTGACCGGTGCCAGCATCTCCACTCGCCTCGGCGACTGGCAGGTTTCCGGCGAGGTCAGCTACAAGGATGGCCTGTCGCTGCTGACCAAGACCGGCGTGTCGCGCGGTCAGGCGACTCAGGCGCAGGTTTCGATGCTGAAGACCTGGGGAGACAGTTGGATCGCTCCGCAGACCTCCTTCGCCGGCGAATTCGGCGCGGTGCACATCAACGACGTGGACGATGGCGGCATCGACGCCCTCGCCAACGACCGCAATGCCCAGTTCGGCCAGTTCATGGTGACCATGACCTACCCGAACGTGTTCAACGGCTGGGACCTGGATGTGCCCTTCAGCTACGGCCACTCCTTCAATCAATCCTCCGTCAGCACCTTCGGCTTCGGCGGCGATGGCGACTCGCGCGCCAGCCTCGGCGCCAAGTTCAAATACCTGAACAACTTCGAAGTAGGCGCCACCTATAACGCCTACCTGGGTTCGGCCGACCAGTTGGAGCGACCGTTGGCCGATCGGGACTTCGTGGCCATCAACTTCAAGTACAACCTGTAAGAGCAGGAGAGACAGCGATGAAAAAGACTCTTTTCCGAGCCAGCCTGCTGAGTGCAGGCATCCTCTGCGCCTTCAGCCAGTCCGCCTTGGCCAAGGTATCCCCCGAAGAGGCCGCGCGCCTGGGTAAGGACCTGACCTGCTCCGGCGCCGAGAAGGCCGGCAACGCCGACGGCAGCATTCCGGAGTTTTCCGGCAAGTGGCTGGGCGCACCCGACCACATCAAGCACGAGGGGACCGGCAAGTTCTGGGAAAACCCCTACGCCGGCGAAAAGCCGCTGTTCACCATCACCGCGCAGAACATGGATCAGTACGCCGACAAGCTCAGCGACGGGCTGAAGGCGCTGTTCAAGAAGTACCCGGACACCTTCAAGATGCCGGTCTATACCAGTCACCGCGACTTCCGCTTTCCCGACTGGGTCTGCGATGCCTTCAAGAAGAACGCCACCACGGCCGAACTGGTCGACGACGGCCTCGGGCTGAAGGCGGTGACCGGCTCCCACCCGTTCCCGATTCCGAAAACCGGCCTCGAGCTGCTCTGGAACATCAACAACACTGGCCCGCAGCCGCACAAGACCGAGCTGACCACCCAGGATGTGGTGGTCTACCCGGATGGCAACCTGGCCTGGGGCAAGACCGAGAACAAGTTCCTCGGCGTGCGTTCCGAACCGGGGGCCATGCGCGACACCACGGACTTCACTCCGCCATATGGCGGCATCCAGTCGCTGACCATCCAGAAGACCCACCTGCCGCTGCGCGACAAGGGCACCGTCTACGCCACGCGAGAAACCTTCAACTACAAGACTTTGCCGCGCGATGTCTACCTGTACAACCCGGGTACCCGCCGCGTGCGCCAGGCCCCCTCGTTCGGCTTCGACATGCCGCAGGGCGCCGGTGGTTTCCGCACCGTCGACGAGCACCACATGTTCAACGGCTCGCCCGAGCGTTATGACTGGAAGATCGTCGGCAAGCGCGAGATGTACATTCCCTGGAACGCCTTCGGCACCAACCAGGCCGACGTGAAGATCGCCGACCTGATCAAGCACAAGGGCCACGTCAACACCGACCCCATGCGCTTCGAGCTGCAGCGCGTCTGGGTACTGGAGGCCACCCTCAAGCCCGGCTTCCGCCACCAATACGCCAAGCGCGTGTTCTACATCCAGGAGGACACCTGGGGCTCGGCGCTGTCCGACCAGTACGACGGCCGTGGCCAGCTGTGGCGTACCGTGCTGGGCAACTGGATGTGGGCCTACGAGTCGCAGACTCCCTACTGGGGCATCGCCGCGCATCATGACCTGATCTCCGGCGCCTACCTGGTGGACAACATCGCCAACGAGACCGGCGCGCCAGTCCTGGAAACCAAGGAAAACTGGACGCCAGCCATGTTCAGCGCCGAGGCGGCGGCTCGCTGGGGTCGTTGATCCGGTAGCAAGCGGTAGAAACGGAGCCCTCCCCACCATGTGGGGAGGGCTTTTTTGCGTTCGAGCCCATTGATCGTTCCCACGCTCCGCGTGGGAACGCAGCCAGTGACGCTCTGCGTCACAGGAGCGGATGCGGAGCGTCCAGTAAGGAACTCCCACGCAGAGCGTGGGAGCGATCAAAAAAGCAGCCATCCCGAATGGGCACATTCTCCTGATGAGGGCTCAGGAATGCACAATGACTGCCAGGGACTGCACAGCCAAACTCGGGTTACCCCTTCAGCGCCGCTTCGATCGCCGCGATATCGATCTTGCGCATGGTCATCATCGCGTCGAACGCGCGCTTGGCCTCTGCACGATCCGGACTGGCAATCGCGGCCGACAATACGCGGGGGGTGATCTGCCACGACAGCCCCCACTTGTCCTTGCACCAGCCGCATTCGCTTTCCTGACCACCGTTGCCGACAATCGCGTTCCACAAACGGTCCGTCTCGGCCTGGTCGTCGGTCGCCACCTGGAACGAGAAAGCCTCGCTGTGCCTGAACGCCGGCCCGCCGTTGAGCCCGAGGCAAGGGATGCCCATCACCGTGAACTCGACGGTCAGGACATCGCCCTGCTTGCCCGCCGGGTAGTCGCCAGGCGCACGCAGGACAGCACCCACCGCGCTGTCCGGGAAGGTCGCGGCGTAGAAGGTCGCAGCCTCCAACGCAGTGCCGTCATACCAGAGACATATCGTGTTCTTGCTGACCATCTTGGCTCTCCGCGATTGGGGCTGAGGCATGGAGTCTAGCCGCGTAGCTGGCCTGGGGCGGCGATAGGGCAGGTCGCTTGCCGGCCTTGGTGGGGCATCGTCGCGGGGCATGAGCTGATCTTCGGTGTCGTGACCGGCAGCTGTCGGCCAAAAGCGGCCGCTGGTGATAGAGTGCAGTCGACCAAGAATCGCGTCCAGACGTAACCACGAAACACCTAGAGGCGACTCAGAATTTTTAGTGTTAATAGGCCAGCATCAGGTGCTGACCAAAGAAAAGCTTAGCGAATAGACATGGATAAATGGAGCTTCAATGCATTTAATATTGCTCGACACCTGCGTTTGGCTGGATATTTCTTCCAAAAAAGCAGATCTGCCGATGCTCGCCGCCCTAGAGCATCTAGTTGAAATCGAGGCCATTAAGATCCTAGTACCAGACTTGGTAATTGCAGAGTACAATCGAAACAAAGAGAGAGTTATAGATGCGACACGTAAACGGCTGTCTGCCGAGTGCAAATTAGTCAAAGGAATAATCGAATCCTTTGGTGGCGATGGAAAGCAGATTGCGCTAGCCACTATAGATGATGTGAATCATCGACTGCCGATACTATCCGAAGCAAATGAAGCATCCGTTAATCGCGCAGTTAAGCTATTTGAGTCTGCAATTCAAATCCAAATTTCAAGCTCAGCCAAAATAAAAGCTGCTGAGCGAGCAATAGCCAAGCGAGCTCCTTTTCACAAACAGAAGAATAGCATTGCTGATGCGGTACTAGCCGAAGCGTTCCAAGAATATCGGGCAGAGCACCCTGGCCGCTTCGATAGCTTTCGGTTCGTGACGCATAACGTGACCGATTTTTCAGGTACTGACCACAGAGAGCCTCACGCAGATTTCGCTGAGATCTTTGATGGCAAAACCTCCATGTACTTCAATTCGATAAACTCGGCTATTGACGACCTGCTCGACATGGAAGAATTTCACTACGAGCACGAGTTCTTCTGGGAAGACCAGACACGAGGACTCCAAGAGATATTAGAAGCGATGGATGAACTCGTAGATAAGGTTTGGTACAACAGGCACATGAACAGGATGTACGGTATTGAGAGTGGTGAGATCGAGATCGTGCCAGAGGGTACTGAGCGCTACGGGAATGATGTTATACATCATCACATCCTCGAAGGAGCATTGGCATCAGCGCAAAAGGTAAGAGATAAGTACGAGGACACTGGCCCGTGGAATGACTTTGAGTGGGGAATGATCAACGGAAAGCTATCAGCCCTACGATGGATATTGGGAGAAGAGTGGGACGAACTCTATACGTGACCACAATGAGAACCTGCGCAGAAAGACATCTATCGACCAGAAGCGATCACTCACGAAGGGCCGCTTCCGACCCTTTGCATAGGTCGGGGATGTCTACCGGAGCGGGGGTGGTCCAGTCCCCTTTTGGATCTAGCTTTCGATGTAGCCAGCCAAACGTATTACGTCGCTCACATTTTCAAGTCTGACAGTAAGCTCTCCAGCGTTAGTTTCTTTTGCACCGGGAATTCGACCAAGGATTTCCTCGCGCGAATATTTTTGGAGCCGAAGGCATGGCTTCCTGAAATAGAACAACATCCATCTTTGGTTCGGAATGAATGCAAAATCCCAGTCGTTGCCACGCAAGAAACGAAAATCCTTGATGTGCCCGTGCGAGCCAGGGAAGAAGTCATAGCCTTTCAGCGTTGAGGCCCATCCAACCATGTACAAGAACGCGTGTTTAGCTTCTGGAGTGCACAGGATCTCGTAGTATTCCCGGTAAAGCTCGTTGTTCTCAGCTCCGCGCAGCATCTCGCCATCTCCCAAGGCTTAGTGAAAGATCACAAGTATGGGTACGCGCCCTGGTTTCAGGCACGCGGCCCGTCGGAACCATCCATCAGCTCCTGGCTACTGTTGCGTGACACCGGCGCAAAGAGGTCGGTCTGGGCCCGTCCCGGTTCCACCAAGTTCATGAGAGTGACGCCAACTTCTGGTAGCGGTAGCCCGGCAGGTAGATTCGATCGAACCCAGCCAGCGCGGTGCTGACGAGGTCGTGGGTGTCGCTGCTCAGGGGGCGTCGCCCCCATTTCTGGAGACGCATCGAATGACTGCTCCTGGCCGCTTGCTGCCAGTCGCGCCTGCGGCATTGGTCAACCCGAACGCCATCCGTGGCCAGGCCCAAACAAATTGGCTGACAGGTGAAGAGCAAGACAGCACCAGCCCGCTGATGCACTGGCCATGTTTGTCGGGATTGGCGTTTCGAGGAGCCGGGAGGAAGCTGCCTGCCCGCTGCGATAAGCGGACGGGCAGGGTGCTGTAGTCGCCCGTCGGCAATCGTCCAAATCACAACGGGCACCCCGCCAATCCAGCGGGACACCCGTCCATCTCCAGTTCAACGCAGCACAAAAGCCTCCAGCTTCGGCCCCGCCATCTCATCCTTGAAGCGCTGCTGCGACCACGGCCAGGTGTTGGGGATGCCGTCGGCGTCCAGGTACCAGCTGTTGCAGCCGGAGCCGAACACCGTCTTGCGTGCGGCGTCCTTGCGGGCTACGTCGTAGGCATCCAGCGCGGGCTGTGCGGCGCTCACCTCCTGGCACTGGCCGCTGCGCACCAGCTCGATCAGTTGGGCGATGTAGCCCCACTGTAGCTCGGCGATGTCGATCAGCGAGAAGTTGCCGACCGGCCCGGTGGGACCGTTGAGCATGAAGAGGTTGGGGAACTCGGGAATCGAGATCGCCATGTAGGCGGTCGGCCCCTTGGCCCAAGCTTGCTCCAGGGTGTGGCCGTCGCGGCCGGTGATCAGCATCGGGCGCATGAACTGGTCGGGCTTGTAGCCGGTGGCCAGCACCAGCACGTCCAGCTCGTGCAGCTGGCCGTCGCGGGTGCGCACGCCGCCGGCCTCGATGCATTCGATGCCGTCGGTGACCAGCTCGGCGTTCGGATGCTGGATCGCCTGATAGTAGTCGGGCGAGTAGATCAGCCGCTTGCAGGCGGCGCGGTAGGTGGGGCGCAGCTTTTCGCGCAGCACCGGATCGCTGACGCTCTTCTCCAGGTTGTCGCGGGCGATGGCCTCGATCTCGAGGATGCCCGGCGAGTTGGCGTCGAGCACCGCGTTGGTGAAGCGCTCGACGTTGGCCAGGTAGGTTTCCTCGTTCTGCATGCGCTTGAGCAGGGCGCGGTCGGCGCGGAAGGCGGCCTTCTGCTCCTCGCTGTAGTACGGGTTCTCGACCGGGAAGATCCACTGTGCGGTGCGCTGGAAGTGCTTGAGCTTGCCGGCGCGGGCGGCCAGCGCCGAGACGATCTGCACGCCGGTGGAGCCGTTGCCGACGATGCCGATGCGCCGACCGTCCAGCGGGATGCTGTGATCCCAGCGCGCGCTGTGCAGCAGGTCGCCCCGGAAGCTGTCCAGGCCGCGCAGGTTCGGGGTGCTGGGGTGGTGCAGCACGCCGGTGGCGGCGATGACGATGTCCGCGCTGTCGGTGAGGCCGCTCTTCATCTCCAGCTGCCAGCGGCCGTCGACGAATTCGCAGCGGACGATTTCCTCGTTGAAGCGGATCATCTCGTCGACCCGGTACTTCTTCACCGTGCGCTCGAAATACTCCTGGATTTCCGCGCCCGGCGGCAGGAAGCGGCTCCAGTCGGGGTTGGGTTCGAAGGAGTAGGTGTAGGCGTGCGAGGGCACGTCGCAGGTCAGGCCGGGGTAGGTGTTCTCGCGCCAGGTGCCGCCGATGCGCGAGGCCTTCTCGTAGATGGTCACGTCGGCGAAGCCCGCCTCGCGCAGCTTGATGCCGCTCAGAATGCCGGCCATGCCGGCGCCCATCACCACCACCCGCAGATCGGGTCTTGCCGTTGCGTTGTTCATGGTCACACCTTTTTGTTGTTCGTGGGACCAATCTAGGGAGTTGTCGGCGGGCGGACATGACCGGTCCCGGCTAGTCCTGTCGGACGATAGCGGCCGCGCCCTGCGGGCCGGCCGAATCCCGCGGGAGCGGCGGCCTCGGCGTTTTTCAAGGTCGAGGTCTTGCGGATTTCTCTCGATGGGGGCGACTCCGGGTGGCCGGCTGGCAGGACGTCTGGCGACTACAATCAAGTCGAGTCAGCGCTACAACTTTGCCGTTTCAGCGCTCAAGCCAGTTTTCGCAGAAGGGTCGACCATGCGATTCAAATGGGTAGCTACCTGTTTCGCGATTATCCTTCTGTTCTTGCTTCTGTTCTTGATGACTAGCCAGGAGCAAGAAAATGGAACGGCTGAAGACGCTGAAGACAAGGCGCAGGTTCTGGAACAGAAAGCAGCAGAGGAGGGCAGCGAGACACCTGTGCGCAAGTCCGAGGCCATCACCCCCACCGAAGTGCAGGCGGTCGATCCCGCAGGCGCAGCGCCTCTGGACGATGCAATCACCTGCCTTGCACGCAGCATCTACTGGGAAATCAAAGGCGGGGCGGCTGTCGAGATGGAAGCCGTCGCCAGCGTGGTCATGAACCGGCTGGGCCATGAAGGCTTTCCAGACACGGTATGCGCGGTGGTCAAGCAAGGTTCCGAACAGCATGCCTGCGAGTTTTCGTGGTGGTGCGACGGGCGTCCGGATCAGGTCAAGGAAGACGACCGCTATGCCCTGGCCAAGGAAGTCGCGCGCAAGGCGCTCAACCAGCAGCTCAAGGACCGAACCCGTGGCGCTCTGTATTTTCACGACAGGACGGTGAAGCCGGCTTGGGCGAAGGAATACATCAAGACGGCCGAAACCCGGAGTTTTCTTTTTTATAGGCCCCGTGACGGGACGGCGCGCTAGGCAAACGTAGTGGTCGAGGCGTTTGTCGAGCGTCTCGACCTGGCGACCCGGGAGTTCGGCGGAGTGGTACCTGCGGCGACCGGACGCCCGTGATACCACCCCACCGTCCGCGAATAATTTCGCGCCACACCTCATGCGATTGCCTGGCCATGCCTGCTGCTCGGACGACGAGAGCAGGCGCCGCCCGCCAGATCGGCTCAGGCGTGCTGGGCCTGTGCCTGCATCGGCTGCTGCAGCGCCCGCTGGCCGGCGACATGCGCGCCGGCGCGGCGGCCGGAGAAGATGCAGTCGGCGGCGGACAGTCCGGAGATGTACAGGTGCGATGGCAGGCCGATGGCGGTGCGGCCGGCGGCGTACAGCCCGCCGATCGGCGTATCGTCGGCGCGCAGCACCTGGCCGCTGTCCTCGTCGATGCGCAGGCCGCCGACGGTCATCGCCGACAGGGGGAACAGGCGGCTGCGGATCGATACGTCGATGGCGTAGAACGGTCCCTCGGCGATGGCGTGGATGTCCTTCTGGTCCTTGCCGAAGTGGTCGGCCTGCCAGCCGGCCGCTGCCAGGTTGTAGTCGTCGACCGTCTTGCCGAGCACCTGGGGATCGAGGCCGCACTTGCGCGCCAGCTCCGCGAGGGTGCGCGCCTTGCGCGAGGCGAACAGCAGGGCGAGGATCGCCGGCTGGCGCTGGAACGGCAGCATGTCGTCCTTGCGCACTTGGCGCCATGCCTTGCGGTACAGGGCACGGTCGAGGATCAGCAGGCCGGCGCCGTTCTGCTCGTCGCCCATCACCTGGCCGATGGCGGCGCCGTAGAGCATCTCGTCGCAGTAGCGCTCGCCGCGGCCGTTGACCAGCATGGCCTCGGCGAAGGCCTTGGGCGGGTTGAGGAAGCGCCAGCTGCTGATCCGCCCGAGCCGGTCGGCGGCGCCACCGACGCTCTGGCCGAGACGGATGCCGCTGCCGTTGTCGCCCAGCGAGCCCAGCGGCATGCTGTCGGCGTAGCCCGGCGCGTAATGGTTGGCCATCGCACGGTTCTGGATGAAGCCGCCGCTGCTCAGGCACACGCCGTGGCGGGCACGGATGCGCCGCTCGACGGCATGCGTGCTCTTCAGTGCTTCGGCCTTGCGCCAGTAGCGCAGGGCGATGGCCCCGGTGAGGCCGGAGCCGGGAAAGCTGGCCGGCAGCATCAACTGGAAGCGCGCAGCCTGCTGCATCAGCCGGCTGAATTCCGCTGCCGCCGCGCCGGGCGGAATCTGCAGGACCTTGACCCCCACCACGTTGTCGTCGTGGTCGACGATCAGCTGGCGGACCTCGGTCTGCGCCATGAAGCGCACGCCCAGCCGACTGGCCCGCTCGCGCAGCGGATCGGTCATGCGCACGCCGAAGCCGATGGGGGCGGAGGTGGGCGGCGAGTAGACCTTGTGGCCGCGCGCCGCCGGCCGAGCGACGGCCGCAGCGCGCGGCGACAGCGAGCTGTCGGAGTGGTACAGGTGATAGCCCGGCGGCGGATAGGAGGTCTTGCCCGCATACAGGGTGCTGTCGAAGCGCACGCCGTGGCGACTCAGCCAGTCGATCATCTGCGGGCTCTGCTCGCAGAAGCGGCGCAGGGTGCTGTCCTTGACCACGCTCTGGGTCTCCAGCTTGAGGTAGCGGAACATGTCCTCCACCGAGTCCTCGACGCCCGCTTCGCGCTGGATCGCGGTGCCGCCGCCGGCGTACACCACGCCGCCGTTCATCGCCGTCGAACCGCCGCCGTCGAAGGCATCCATCGCCAAGACCTCCAGCCCGTGCTCGGCGGCCTCCAGCGCCGCGGCGATGCCGGCGCCGCCGTAGCCGACCACCACGAAGTCGGCGGCATCGTCCCACGGCACGGCCGCGGCGTCGGCCACCCTTTCCGGCTGGCGAACGGGGGAATACCAGTGGGGGCTACCGGGTTCATCGCGCTGGGTCACGTCGGGCATCTCCTTGGGTCGTTGTTGTTCGGGGCGTGGCCGGAGGCAGGGCAAGCCCGGTCCGTAGGGCGAGTTCACTCGCCTTGGCGGGGTATTTTGGGGCGAATGAATTCGCCCCTACAGGTTGGTCAGGAGCGGGCGGGCTGGGCGTTGAGCTGCGGATCGCCGGGGGTACCCAGCACGCAGCTGGTGCCGCCGGGGGTGTACATCATGGCGACGCAGCGGTTGCAGGAAGTGCAGCCGGAGGCGCCGTCGCCACCCGCGGCCAGCTTGTTGACGAACTCGGGATCGAAGATCAGCCCGCGGCCCAGGGCCACCGCCTCGAAGCCTTCGCCGAGTGCCTGGTGGACGTTGGCCGGGGTCTTCACGCCGCCCAGATAGGCCAGCGGCATGCTGACTGCCGCGCGTACCTTGCGCGCATGCTCGAGCAGGTACAGCTCGCGGAACTCCACCTTGGGCTCGGTGAAACTCTGGATGGTCATCGCCGCGCGCACGATGGGGTTGCTGACGCTGACGCGGTTTTCCTTGGGGAAGGACGAGCCGAACAGGGTGGTGGTGGACTCGACGTTCATTCCCGCGCTCAGCACCAGCAGATGGGCGCCTTCGCGCTCGAGGATGCGCGCCACCGCGGCGCCGTCCTCGGCGGTGTGGCCGCCTTTCGCCCCCTCGGTGACGCTGTACTTGCAGATCACCGCCAGGTCGCGGCCCACCGCATCCAGCACGCGGCGCAGCACCAGGGAGGGGAAGCGCAGGCGCCGGTCGAGGCTGCCGCCCCAGTCGTCGCGGCGCTGGTTGTACAGCGGCGAGATGAACTGGCTGAGCAGGTAGCCGTGGCCCATGTGGATCTCCACGGCGTCGAAGCCGGCCTCGCGAGCGAGCAGGGCGGCGTTGGCGAACTCGTCGGCGATGCGGTGCATGTCGGCTTCGTTCATCGCCTGCTTGAGGAAGCGGCCGCTCATGATGCCGACCTTGTTGAAGCCGCCGCTGGCCGACAGCGGCCGGCGGGTGGACAGCTCCTCGAGGAAGGTGAAGCAGCCGCCATGGGTGATCTGCGCCGAAGCCGCGCCGCCGTGGCGATGCACGGCATCGGTCAGTACCCGCAGGTGGGGGACGGCGTCGCGATCGAGGGTGATCTGGTCGGGGAAGGTGCGGCCGTCGCGGCTCACCGCGCAGTAGGCGACGGTGGACAGCGCGGTGCCGCCGGCAGCCATCGCCTCGTGAAAGCGCACCAGCTGCTTCGAGGGCGTGCCGCCCCTGGCCATGCCTTCGTTGGTGGCGGACTTGATGAAACGGTTTTTCAGCGTCAGCGGGCCGATCTTCAGCGGGCTGAACGGCGACGGCGAGGCGGGCAGGATCTTGTTGTTATGCATGCTGAGTCCCAGCGATTCGACTGCAGGTGGAAAGCCTGGCGCGGCCCGGGTCAGGGTAATGGTGTTCCCATTGCTTCCGGTAGCGGGCCCACACAGGAGTCCGGTGGCTGTGTGCCCACCATAGCAGCGTGCGCAGTGGCGACCTCGTCCGAAAAGACTAATTTCCGACCAATATCCTCTGGCGGCACGGGGCGTGTCGCCGGAGCCAATCTGCCCGCCGGCAGTGTGCTGCTGGCATGTGCTGGATAAAAAAGCGCGGCACCCCTTTCGAGGATGCCGCGCAAAGACGCTCAAGCGGATTCACTCAACCTGTCGCGCCGTGGAGACATTGTTTCGCCCATTGCCCGGGCGATCTGCCGGATGCCCGGGACTGCGATTGCCCGAAGGCGCTGATGCTGGTGACCACTATGTGAAGAGTCCGGAGGCCGGGCATCGTCCGATGGGACTAAGCGATGGATAGGTACTTGTTTGCCGAAGTTGCGGTGTTTTTTTGATTAGTCCCATCGGACGATGTGACGCACGGTCACGCCGACAAAAATCCGGACAACCGTTTGACGGGAACCGGCTCGCAAGGCGCCTGCTTCCCGTGGCTCGCAGAACAAGAACTCCAGGAGCAAGGCGATGAGCGAAGGGAAGGGTGTCTGGGACCTCAGTTGCGATGTACTGGTGGTCGGCAGCGGCGCCGGGGCGATGACTGCGGCGTTGCGCGCCCACGACCTCGGCCTGCAGGTCTTGCTGGTCGAGAAGAGCGACCGCTACGGCGGCACCTCGGCCATTTCCGGGGGCGGCATCTGGATTCCCGACAACCATCGCATCGCCGCTCTGGGCGGACAGGACTCGCCTGACGATGCCATCCACTACATCAAGACGGTGACCCGCGGCCTGGTGGACGATGCACGCATCGGGGCTTACGTCGCGAACGCCCGCAAGATGGTCGAATACCTCGACCGGCAGACCCGCGTGCACTTCGAGGCGCAGCCGGAGTATGCCGACTACTACCCGGAGGTCGAGGGCGGCAAGAGCGGCTATCGCTCGATGGACCCGCTGCCCTTCGACGCCCGCGACCTGGGCGACGATTTCGAGCTGATGCGCGCGCCGTCGGGCAACACCCTGATGCTGGGACGGATGAGCATGACCATGAAGGAGGCGCGGGTGATGATCTGCCGCGCTCCGGGCTGGATGCGCGCGACCCTCAAGGTGATGTGGCGCTACTGGAGCGACATCCCCGGCCGCCTGCGCTCGCGGCGCGACCGTTACCTCACCCTCGGCAATTCGCTGGTCGCCGCGCTGCGCTGTTCGCTGCGCGACCGCCGGGTGCCGCTGTGGCTGGAAAGCCCGCTACAGGCGCTGATCGCGGAAAACGGCCGGGTCATCGGCGCGACTGTGCAGCGCGACGGCCGCAGCCTGCGTATCCGGGCGCGCCGCGGGGTGATCCTCGGTGCCGGCGGCTTCGAGCGCAACCAGGCCATGCGCAACCAGTATCACCCGCAGCCTTCGCAGGCCAACTGGAGCGCGACGCCGCCCAACAACACCGGCGACGCGATCCGCGCCGGCCAGGCGCTCGGCGCCGCCACCGCGCTGATGGAGCACAGCTGGTGGGCGCCGACCGTGCACGTCGAGGGCAAAGAAAAGCCGCGTGCGCTGTTCGTCGAGCGCGCCCTGCCGGGCTGCATCCTGGTCGACTCGGCAGGCGCGCGCTTCGTCAACGAAGCCGCGCCTTACACCGACATCGTCTACGCCATGTACGCCAACCACAGCGAACAGAAGAGCAGCATTCCGTGCTGGCTGGTGTTCGACGCCGAATACCGCCACAAGTATCCCTGCGGCCCGCTGCTGCCCGGCTACGCTCAGCCGGACCGGCAACTGTGCGCGCAGGTGCGCCGGGGCATCCACAAGGCCGACAACCTGGCCGAGCTGGCGCGCGACATCGGCGTCGATGTCCAGGGGCTGGTCGATACCGTCGCGCGCTTCAACGCCATGGCCGAGGCGGGCATCGACCGTGACTTCGGCAAGGGCGACTCGGTGTTCGACCGCTACTACGGCGACCCCGGCGTCCAGCCCAACCCCTGCCTCGCGCCGCTCCGGCGCCCGCCCTTCTATGCGATGCGCATCGACGCCGGCGACATCGGCACCAAGGGCGGCCTGCTGACCGACGCGCAGGCCCGCGTGCTCGCCGAAAACGGTCAGCCGATCGACGGCCTGTACGCCATCGGCAACACCGCCGCCTCGATGATGGGCGCCACCTATCCCGGCGCCGGCTCGACCATCGGGCCGGCGATGACCTTCGGCTACCTGGCGGCCAACCATATCGGCAACCGCAGCGACGCGGCAGCGAACGCCGGATCGCAGGCGCAACCGCTCGAGGTCTGAAACACCGCGGGATCGGCACGGCCGCGGCCGGCCGATTCCGCGGTGCCGCTCCGCCCTTCAGCACCATCACCGAGAGGATCAAGCATGAGTTCAGAGAATCGCCAGGTCGCCGTGGTCACCGGCGCCAGCCGCGGCGTCGGCAAGGGCGTCGCCCTCGCGCTGGGCGACGCCGGCATGGTCGTCTACGTCACCGGCCGCTCGACCGCGACCAGCGGCTCGCAGCTGCGCGGCCAGGTGCTGCCGGGCTCCATCCAGGCAACCGCCGAGGCGGTGACCCGCGCCGGCGGGGTGGGCATCGCCGTGGCCTGCGACCACGGCGACGACGAACAGGTCAAGGCACTGTTCGAGCAGGTCGGTCGCGAGCAGGGGCGCCTCGACCTGCTGGTCAACAACGCCACCTTCCTCCACGAGAACCTCATCGATCCCGGCCCGTTCTGGGAGAAGCCGCTGGAGCTGGTCGGCATCCTCGATGTCGGGCTGCGCTCGGCCTACGTCGCCAGCTACTACGCCGCGCCGCTGCTGGTGGCCGGCGGCCACGGCCTGATCACCTTCGTGTCCTCCTACGGGGCCAGCTGCTACATGCACGGCCCGGCCTACGGGGCGCAGAAGGCCGGCTGCGACAAGCTGGCCGCCGACATGGCCGTGGATCTGGAGGGCACCGGCGTCGCCGCGGTGTCCCTGTGGCTGGGCCCGCAGCGCACCGAACGCACCGCGATTGCCGGCGAGCAGCGCCGCGACCAGTACGAGGCCTTCCTCGCCCAGGCGGAAACCCCCGAGTTCAACGGCCGGGTGATCCACGCCCTGCTCAATGACCCGGCGCTGGCCGGGCTGAGCGGGCAGACGCTGGTGACCGCCGAGCTGGCACCGGGTTACGGCATCAGCGAGGAGGGTGGCCGCCTGCCGCCGTCCTACCGCGAGCAGCTGGGCGAGCCGCGTGTGCCGCATCCGGCGCGGGTGATCTGACCACCATTCCCAAGCGCCCGGGCCCTGGTTCGGGCACGTTCCATCCCTTCAGAGGCAGCGTATCCATGGAAAAAGTCGTCTACGTCGTCTGGCGCGAGCGCCAGACCAACCCCGAAGAATTCGCCCGTCTCCTGCGTAACGAGGTCGCCGAGCAGTTGCTGGCCCTCGGCGCCCGCGGTTTGCAGGTGAACGTCGCCGACGCCGCGGTCGAGCCGGCCGCCGGCCTGCGCCAGGCCAACCTGCAACCGCTGATGGACGGCACGGTGTCGCTGTGGCTCGACAGCGCCATCGCGCAGTTCCGCCGCCCGTTCGATGAGGTGATCGCCGCCGCAGTGGAGCGCATGGCCGCCTACCTGGTCACCGAGTCGGTGCCGATCCGCAACACCCGTTTCCCGGCCGTTCTGGGCGAGCGCACCTACGGCTTCGCCCAGCTGGCCTTCCTCAGCCGCCCGCCGCGGCTCACCCACGAGGCCTGGCTGGACATCTGGCACAACCGGCATACCCAGGTGGCGATCGACACCCAGGACAACTTCCAGTACGTGCAGAACGTGGTGGTGCGCGCGCTGACCCGCGGCGCGCCGGCCATCGAGGCCATCGTCGAGGAGTGCTTCCCGCCGGCGGCGATGACCGACCCGCAGAGCTTCTTCGACGCTCCCGGCGACGAGGAGAAGTTCCGCCGTAACCTGGCGGCGATGATGGAAAGCTGCAACCGCTTCATCGACTACGACAAGATCGACGTGCTGCCGACCAGCCAGTACCTGATCAGCAAGCCTGCGGCCGTCTGACCGCGGCGCGTGTAGGCAACCGGGACCCGGAGTCCGCCAGTGGCGGGCTCCGGGTTGGTTTTTTGGGGGGCATTGCTGATGGGCATGCCCCCTTCAATCTGAAATCCGCTACATGGCCCTTGCCTGGATTGCTCCGTCGTGCGCCAAGGGGCCAGGCTCAATCGGCTTTCCGAATGGAGACGATCCTGGCGGTCATGCCCTGGCTCTGGAATTCGAAATTCACCTGGTCGCCGACCTTCAGCCCCTTCAGCTGCTCGGGCGTTGCGGCAAAGCCCATGGTCATTGGCGGCCATTGCAGGCTGGGAACGGGGCCGTGCGCGAGCGTGACAGTCCCTTTGCCGGCGTCGATCGCCTTGATCGTGCCGCTGGCCTTGGCGGTGGGGGCCACGCTGGCCGGCTGCTCCATCGGCATGGGCTGACCCATTGGCATCCTGTCCATGGGCTTGTCCTGCAGATCCGCCGCTGCGGCGGTCTGGACGAGGGTGGTGGTCAGGATGGTGGCAAGGACGTATTTCATCGCAGGGTTGCTCCTGTGGAGTTGGAGGGTCGTTCAGCTGACGCTTGGTGGGGGGACGAGCGGCGCATCAGTCGATAGGCCGCCGGGATGACGAGCAGGGATAGCAAGGGTGCGCTGAGCATGCCACCGACCATCGGGGCGGCGATACGGCTCATGATCTCGCTGCCAGTGCCGCTGCCCCAGAAGATCGGCAGCAGGCCGGCGACGATCACCGCCACGGTCATTGCCTTGGGACGCACGCGCTGCACGGCACCCTGGCGAATCGCCTCCAGCAGTGCCTGCTCGCTGTGCTCGCCGGCCGCCTCGCACGCGGCCCAAGCGTTCTTCAGATAGAGCAGCATGATCACGCCGAACTCGGCGGCCACTCCGGCCAGGGCGATGAAGCCGACGCCAGTGGCCACCGACAGGTTGTAGCCCAGCAGATAGAGGAACCATACCCCGCCGGTGAGGGCGAACGGCAAGGTCGCCATGATCAGCAGGGCCTCGTCGAAGCGGGCGAAGGTCAGGTAGAGCAGCACGAATATGATCGCCAGGGTCGCCGGCACCACCAGCGCCAGCCGGGCGTTGGCCCGCTCGAGGTACTCGAACTGCCCCGAATAGCTCAGGCTCATTCCCGCCTGCAGACGGACCTGGGCATCGACGGCGTGGCGCAGGTCGGCGACCACGGCGGCGATATCCCGCCCACGCACGTCGATATACACCCAGCCCGAGGGGCGGGCGTTCTCGCTCTTGAGCATCGGCGGGCCATCACTGACCGCGATCCTGGCCACCGTGCCCAGGGTGATCTGGCTGCCTTGCGGCGTATGGATCGGCAGTTGCTGCAACGCGCCGAGCGAGTCGCGCCACTCGCGGGGATAGCGCACATTGATCGGGAAACGGGCCAGCCCCTCGACGGTCTCGCCGACGTTTTCGCCGCCGATGGCGCTGGCCACTATCGACTGCACGTCGGCGATGTTCAGCCCGTAGCGGGCGGCCGCGCGGCGGTCGATGTCCACGTCGACGTAGCGCCCGCCGGTCAGGCGTTCGGCCAGCGCCGAGCTCACCCCCGGCACGTCCCTGGCCACACGCTCCACGGCCTGGGTGGCTGCGTCTATCGCCGCCAGATCGGTACCGGCGATCTTGACCCCGATGGGGCTCTTGATCCCGGTGGCGAGCATGTCGATGCGGTTGCGGATCGGTGGAATCCAGATGTTGGTCAGTCCCGGCACCTGGACCACCCGGTCCAGCTCCTCCACCAGCCGCTCCGGCGTCATGCCGGGTCGCCACTGCGCGCGCGGCCTGAACTGGATGGTGGTTTCGAACATCTCCAGCGGCGCCGGGTCGGTGGCGGTTTCGGCACGTCCGGCCTTGCCGAACACATGCTCGACTTCCGGGACCGTCCTGATCAGGCGGTCGGTCTGCTGCAGCAGCTGCGCGGCCTTCTGCGCCGACAGCCCGGGCAGCGCCGAAGGCATGTAGAGCAGGTCGCCCTCATCCATCGCCGGCAGGAATTCGCCGCCGAGGCGGGAAATCGGCCACAGCGCGCTGAGAAACACCAGCAGTGCCGCCAGCAGGGTGGTCCTGGGCCGGCGCAGCACCGCGTCCAGCGCCGGCCGGTACAGGCGGATCAGCCAGCGATTCAGCGGATTGCGCTCCTCCCGCGGGATCCGTCCGCGAATCCAGTAGCCCATGAGTACCGGCACCAGGGTCACCGCCAGGCCGGCGGCGGCCGCCATGGCGTAGGTCTTGGTGAAGGCCAGCGGGCCGAACAGGCGGCCCTCCTGGGCCTCCAGGGTGAACACCGGGATGAACGACAGGGTGATGATCAGCAGGCAGAAGAACAGCGCCGGCCCGACTTCGGTGGCGGCGTCGGTCATCACCTGCCAGTGGCGCTCGCCGGTCAGTGTCTCCCCGGGATGAGCCGCGTGCCAGGCTTCGATTTTCTTGTGCGCGTTCTCGATCATCACCACCGCCGCATCCACCATGGCGCCGATGGCGATGGCGATGCCACCGAGGGACATGAGGTTGGCGTTGATCCCCTGGTGGCGCATCACGATGAACGCGATGAGCACGCCGATCGGCAGCGAGATGATGGCCACCAGGGAGGAGCGCAGGTGCCAGAGGAACAGCGCACAGACCAGGGCGACGACGATGAACTCCTCGACCAGCTTGTGGCCGAGGTTGGCCACCGCGCGGTCGATCAGCTTGCTGCGGTCGTAGGTGGTGACGATTTCCACCCCGGCGGGCAGGCTGCCCTGCAGCTCGTCGAGTTTGGCCTTGACCGCGGCGATGGTATCGCGGGCGTTCTTGCCGCTGCGCAGGATCACCACGCCGCCGACCGCTTCGCCTTCGCCGTCGAGTTCGCCGATGCCGCGGCGCATCTCCGGTCCCAGCTGGATACTCGCGACGTCGCCGAGGGTCACCGGCACGCCGCCAGCACCGAGCTTGAGCGGGATGGCACGGAAGTCGTCGAGCGTCTTCAGGTAGCCGGAGGCGCGCACCATGAACTCGGTTTCGGCCATTTCCAGCACAGCGCCGCCGGTTTCCCGGTTGGCCTGGCCGATGGCCGCGATCACCTCGGCCTGGGTGATGCCCCGGCTGGCCAGTCGGGGCGGATCGAGCAGCACCTGGTACTGCCTGACCATGCCGCCGACGGTGGCCACTTCGGCGACGTTGGCGACGGTCTTCAGCTCGAACTTGAGGAACCAGTCCTGCAGGGCGCGCAGCTGCGCCAGGTCGTGGCGGCCGCTGCGATCCACCAGGGCGTACTGGTAGATCCAGCCGACCCCGCTGGCATCCGGCCCCAGCGCCGGCCGGGCGCCCACCGGCAGGCGGCTCTGCACCTGGCTCAAGTACTCCAGCACCCGCGAGCGCGCCCAGTAGAGGTCGGTGCCGTCCTCGAACAGCACGTAGACGTAGCTGTCGCCGAAGAACGAGTAGCCACGTACCGTTTTCGCTCCCGGCACCGAGAGCATGGTGGTGGTCAGCGGATAGGTGACCTGGTTCTCGACGATCTGCGGCGCCTGCCCCGGATAGGGGGTGCGCACGATCACCTGCACGTCGGAGAGGTCCGGCAGTGCGTCGAGTGGGATGCTGCGCAGCGACCAGACGCCCCAGGCGGTGACGAGCAGGGTGGCCAGCAGGACCAGGAAGCGGTTGGCTACCGACCAGCGGATCAGCGCGGCGATCATGGCTGGTCTCCCTGCTTTTCCAGGCGTTCGACCACCAGCCCTGCGTCGCTCTCGCGCACCGCGAAGCGCACCCGATCGCCAACCTTCAACCCCTGCTGCAGGATCGGATCGGCCAGCGGGAAACTCATGGTCATGCCGGGCATCCCCAGCGTGCGGAACGGGCCATGGGCGAGGGTCACGCTCAGGTCGCCGATCTCGACGACTGTCCCCTCGGCTTCATGCAGGGCGGGAAGATCGACGGCAGGCTCCGGCGTTGCCGTCGTCTCCACAACCAGTCCCCTGAGACTGGCCTCGGAGTCGAGCAGGAACTGTCCGGAGACGACCACCTGCTGGCCTTCTTCCAGGCCGCTCAGCACCACCGTCCGGCCGTCGCTTTCCTGCCCTGGACGCACCTCGACCGGCCGGTAGCGCCCTGCGTCTTCGGCGAGCATGACCAGCGCCCGCCGGCCGGTGCGGATGACGGCCTCGCTCGGCACCCACAACACGCCCTGTTCGCTCGCCCGATTCAGGCGTACCTGCGCTGTCAACCCCGGTCGCAGGCGCCCGTCGGGGTTGGCCAGTTCGACGCGGACGCGCAGGGTACGGCTATCGGCGTTCGCCTCGGGCAGGATGGCGGCCACCCGGCCCGTCAGCACCTCGCCGGCGAAGGCCGGCAGGCGCGCCTCGACCGTCTGGCCGGCGGCCAGCACCCCGGCCTCGGCTTCCGGCACCGCCAGCTCCAGCCAGACGCTGTCCAGGCCGTTGATCCGCGCCAGGGTTGCGCCGGCCGCCACGCTCATGCCCGTGCGCACCGCCAGTTCCTGCAACACGCCGCTGATGGGGCTGGCGATGGTCAGGGTTGGCTGGGCCTTGCCGCTGCGCTCCACCCGGGCGATCAACGTCGCCGGCATCCCGGCCAGGCGCAGGCGCTGGCGGGCTGCCGCCAGCAGTTCGGCATCGCCACTGCGCGCAAGGGCGAGAAACTCTTCCTGGGCGGCGGCCCATTCCGGTACCAGCAGGTCAGCCAGCGGCGCGCCGGCTGCCAGCAC
>NZ_FOXM01000004.1 GCF_900115715.1 Geopseudomonas sagittaria | reverse complement strand
TGTGTTGTCCTCCGGGTGTTTGGGGGGAACTTTTCGTATTGTGCATATGGACTTGTGCACAGCTCGTGAACCCGGAGCCAAAGTCCCTGAGCCAGCTTGGATGGGCAGCGATGGCCTGGAAACGTTCTTCGGCAGTCTATCGATAGACGCATGAACATCAGGTTCAAAACCAGCGGTTTCGACGCCAAGGGCTCATTGCTCGGGTTGGGGCTCTCTTAGGTTGAGCTCTGCGCGGATGCTGGAGAACAACTCATCGGGAGTGAGCGTCTCCTCCATTTTCAGGTAGTAGCGCGTCAGGATCGTCAGAGGATGGACGAGGTCCGCCTGAGTTTGATATGCGGACGCCTTGCGCAAGATCTTGTTGGCTTGGTGCTGTTCACGCACCTCACGTTCTAGAGCCTGGATCCCCCCCGGTCGCGTTCGCTGCTGGCCTGAGCGCTGTGCTGGCCACTATCTCGCTCAGACTGCCGCATCCAGCGGCGCAGTGTTTCGGTCGTGCAGCCGATCTTGGCAGTGATTGAGAGGTTTGCTGCCCACTCCGATTCGTGATCGCTCTGACACTCAAGCACCATAAGAACCGTTCTCTGGCTGCCGGGAAATACTTGGTAGCTGCCTGCATGACTCCATCCTCGCTGGGTGGAGGCTCTGTGTAGGAAAGCGGTGGCGGTTCACTTTGCGTCGGTGAAGGTGTAACGAAATCAATCGGGAGGCTTCATGACCAAACTTTTATTATTAGAGGCTGTATCAGAGAAGAACGATAGGACATGGTTTATAGCTGCGAGCAAAATCTAAGCGTGATTTTTTATAGCCATGTACAAGCTATATGAGTGACTTTGCAGCTACGTGCAAAATGCATGATTAATGTTTTGTAGCTACCTGCAAAGTTCATGCGTTCGCATTTCGCAATAGCTTGACAGCTATGCTGCGGGGTGTGTAAAAAAATCTAGGATTCGAGATCGCCAGAGATGATCATAATAACTTGTAATCCGTTGGTTGGTTATTAATCTTTCTGGTGGTAAGTTGCAAAATTAATTTTATTGGGTGCCTCCTGGGTGAATCGAGGCGTAGTGTTCTTGCGCGCATATATGTGTGCAAACAATAATTGGCTACGTATCGTCAGGTGCAGATGAAACTGGTAATTGTTCCTCCATGCAAAAAGTATGGCATTAGATGTTTGCTTTTGGACGATCAGGAGATGGTTGTCGAGTTGGTAAGCCATTATTTAAATACGCTGGCTTTAAGCGGGCAAGGCTACTCGCCAAAGACAATAGTTTTGTACGGGAATAATTTGCGATATCTGTGCGAGTGGCTGGCCAGTGATTCTTTATATGGCAAGCTGCCGATGGATCATGTTTTGTCAATTATACCTCGCGGAGTTATAAGTCAATATTTGTCTAGATTGCGGCAAGCTGGTAAGGAGGAGACAACGCTTAAGAATCGTGATTTGACGTATAAAGGTTTTTTCGAATGGCTGACGACTAGTGAGGCAGAGGCGGTACGAAGCTCAAGCGGCTATGAAAATGGCTTGATCATTAAAAAAGCAAGCTCAAGGAATGTTCCGAGATTCGTAACAAAAGAGCAGATGATTATATTGCTCGGCGCTGTATATCATGAATCCCAGCGCTGTGCTCTGCACTTCATCTATGATGCTGGACTACGTGTTTCAGAGATCGGACGAGTTCTTAAGGAAGATATAGATGCATTGGATCAATGGCCGACAGAGTTGGCATATTTGCCACTTTTGATCAGAGGAAGCAAAGGGCGCGGCGGGAGGAATATAAAAGAAAGATATGTTCTGGTGACGAGGGCGATTTATGATCGAATAAAGAGATATCACAGCAGTGCCGCCTATCGATTTGCGCACTTTAGCGGACCAAAGCCGGCATTTCTGAATACAAATAGATCGCGCATCTCTGCCAAGTCAATACAAAAAACTGTTGAGGCCGCGGCAAAGCGCGCTGGATTCTTGCCTGGTACTGTCAGCCCTCACAAATTGCGTCATGGCACTGCGCTAACTATTTTGCAAGGGGCTGATGGGCATGACTATCTCGAAAAGCTCGTGCTGATTCAAGTCCAATTTGGTCACGCTAGCGTTAAAAGCACAGAGGCATATTCAAGAATTCCTCCTTCATTATTCATAAGGTTGGACGGGAATAAAGAGGTTAGAGAACGATTTCAAGAGGCGCAAGATATATACGACCGGACATTCTTGGCAAACAAGTTTCACTGTGAGAGAAGGGGGCGCAAGAGAAAGTCATGAGGATTATTCATAAAAATGAGATGCCTGAGCCAACGCTGGATTCCCCTTTGGTTCAAGTTGCGTGGATTTTTGATATGCGCGCCTCACTTGCCAAGAGTAATAGTGCCGCCAATAACTTCACTAATGCAAAGAAGTATTTTTTAGAATTTATCAAGGCGTATTTTTCTGAGGGTAAGGCTCTAGATCCTTACTACGTTGATTGCGAATTTGATGAATATACATTGCTTCGCTTTAAGCATTATTTTGATGATTTGGGGATGTCATCATATCACTCTGCGGGTGTTTTATCTGCTGTGCGCCAGACCTTCCAAACGGCAATAGAAAATCAATGGATAAAATTGAAAAGCTTCATTGATTACGTACTGCCAGCAGGTAGCCGAGAAACGGATGCTCGGAGGCCATATTCAGAAAAAGATATGGCCGCAATCGTTAAAGCGCTGAACGATGATATTCGCTTTGCGCGAAAAATATTAAGTCCGTATGTCAGAACTGGTAGAGGGCATGCCCCTGACCTCAGTGCTCATCAGACTCTTGGGATGAAACGTGAGAATGGGTGGTGGGATGATGAAGATAATATGTGTTGGTATTTTGAGAATGAGCTTAACTGCCAGGCTATTACACATCTGCACCCTGACGCCCAAAAAAAGCATAAATATTTTTTGATTGTTGCGACAACGAGGCACGGTGGGATACATAATCTTTATCGTCGCTTGGGGGTGACTGCATGGATTGGGCATGAATTAATAATGCCATATATATATAAGCTTTTGGCTGAGACTGGGCTTAATCCTTCTGTAGCGTTGGCTCTGAAGATTGATGATTATCAGGACGGCCATCCGCTTACAAATCGTCCATATTTGAGATATTGGAAGGAACGCGGTAGTGGCGAAGGCGAGCTGCATCTAGAGTTGTTTGAAAGCGGGGTGTTGACTCTTGATGATCAGCAGGCAAAAAACATTAAGCGCATATGGGCTGACGTAGTGGCGTTGACTGCCAGCTTTCGCCATGAACTCCCACCTGAGAGCCGCGATAGATTGTTTGTATATCAATCTAGAGCTAGTTCATGCGCTGGGCAGGCTCGAGATTTTCTGAAGTGGACTGGTTTGCATACGTCGTGGACAAAAGATTTTGTCAGGCGACATCAGTTATTTGATGCTCAAGGTGAGTATTTAAGTGTCACCATGTCTCGCTTTCGTCCATCCCTTGTTTCAAGAATGCTGAAACGTGGTGTGGATATCTATATCGTGAAATCAATTCTGGGACATCGCAGTATCTTGACCACGCTGCGATATATTGATAGTCATGATTTTAATCCGTTGGCGCGCAAGGAAGTAAAGAATACATTAGAAATTATTAGGGATAACCGGCGCGAATACGAGTGCGCACCAAAGCCCTTGGCCGTTGAGTCATACACAGAAAATGACGTTATTTTTTCCACTGGGCTGGCCTTCTGTAAAAACGTTTTTAGTCCGCCTGAAAGCATTCGTAAAGCTGGAGGGATAAACTTGGGAAGTCCTTGCACATATTTTAATATGTGCTTGAAATGTCCCAATGTTCTTATTGTTCAGGAAAACTTGCCGCAATTGTTTGCCTTGCGCCGTCAGTACATGGTCGCAATGGATCAAGGTCTATCTGCCACTACGCACAGGTCAGCTATCATGCAAAATATTCATGTGTTGAATGGTTTGCTTGATGCTAAAACCAGTGACTGGCCGGATCACGTGCTTGCGGAGGCTGAGCGGAGATCAGAGTTTATTGATGTTCTGGTCGATCCAGTGGCCATCAGGGGTATGTGCTCATGAGTTTTTCAGAGTCTGACAAAATAAGATTTGTTGAACTGCTATCTACCCCGGCTGCGAACATTGATGATGTTAAGGTTTCTAAGGTCTCAAGCGTATACTCCCCTGTTTGGGACTTTACGAAAGACTTAAAGCACCGGCCGCGCTCGATAGATAATGCTGCTCTAGTTGTTAATTGGTGTAGGTGGCCATTCTCGGTTGCTCTTCGCAAAGAGTTACAGCATGTTTTTTGCTTATATCGTTTGGCGCCTAAGTACTTTTCCGCCAGAGAGTCAAAGCCGAATTCCTTCTGCTCTTTGGTCAGCCGATCCATGGATTTTCTGGCAAATGTTGTTAGGACGTTTCCTTCGGCTGAATTGGCTGAAAGCCTAGATCAATTTACTTGGCTTGATATTGACAAGGCTGCGCGTTGTTATAGTTATTCATCTGATACTCGCGTAAAGCAGGGGCTCAAGATAATATTTAACCCTGGTTCTGCTAAGGTATTGGAGAAAACTTTTTGCTTTGGGCCTCAGCAGATCCGAAGGCTGATCATTAATTCCGCTAATTCGCTGAGTCCAGAGGAGGCTTTAAATAAGAGCTTGAAGGGCCCAGAGTGGATGTCTGATGAGTTTTTTTCATTCCTCAGTGATGAGTCATCTGCTCGGGTTAAAGATTTTCTTTTGCGTATGGGGGCTAAAATCGAGGATGCATGTTCATGTAAGTACACTGCTCCTGAAGGTGTTCAAGGGATTAAATGTTTCCCACAGGTATTTTGGCTTTACGAACAGCTGCGTAGGGCAAATAAAAAATGTCCTATTTCAAATGAAACCCCAGCTCAAGTCCAGTATCAGTTAGATCGTCTTGAGGTCAGGGTTGGCACGCTTGCCGCGTATCTTGCCGAGGTCAACATGGCTGCGCAAAGTGTCTTGGCTATGTATATGGGGGCAAGATTTTCAGAGCTGGCCGAGGTGGAGGTCGGGTGTCTTAAAGAGATTGATGGCATGCCGTGTGTCGTTAGTCGTAATTTCAAGGGGCGTCCGGACTCAAGTAATGAGAGCGATAGTTGGGTTGCAATTCCTGTTATGCGCGATTCGGTTCGGGTCTTGGAACTTCTCGCGCGCTTGAAAAATAATGGGAAATTGTTTTCTTCACTTTCAACCGCTGGTGGAACGTCGATCAGGGGGAGGTCTGTGAAGAATGAAGGTGTCGGGTATTCTTCCGGCGGTTTTTCTAGCGCAATGAGAAAGTATATTGAGTCAGTAGATAAGTATGGTAGGTTCAAGGGTTTGCACTTCAGTAGTCATCAGTTTAAGCACTCGCTTGCTCGGCAAATGATCAAGGCTAAGTTGGGGCTCCCTTATGTAAGCTTTCATTTGAAACACCTTCATTCGCGTGTTTCTACTTTGCCTAGCGATGTAACTTTGGGTTATGGGAATGCAGGAAAGGTTCTTCAGAGTGAGTCTGCTGGTTTGCGGATGCATGAGGCTAGGCGCGAGCTTGCAAAAAAAATATTCGATCCGGACAGTGTAGTGTGCGGCGGTGCAGCTGCAGAGTTTGATGAGCGCAGGAAATCATTTTTCAAAGGCATGACTGACGCGGGAATGACTAAAGAGCAGATTATTAATGAGTTGGCTGCGGTCGCCAGTTCAAGTTTTGTAAATGTTGGTCTTGGCTATTGCACTGGGCGAGTGGGTGACTCTGAAGTTAAGGTTCGCCCTCCGTGCATCGGTAGTTTGCGTTGTAATCCTAGTCAGTGTGCCAATGCAATTATATCAAAGGATGCCCATGGGGCGGCCTGGAGGAAAATGTACGAAGAAAATAAGAGGATGGCCGAAGATGCAAGGTTTTCATACGGCCGAACTCAGTTCGAAGCTGCCGCAGATGAGGCGCGTAAGGTTCTTTATCTGCTAGGGGAAGATGAAGGTTTGAATGTTGAGTGACTGTGGTGGAATGTAAATGGGGGAGAATCTCACGTTTGACGAAAAGAATGAAAAAGATTATATTGAATACACTGAAAGGATCAATTTTGCGCTAAGCATTATAGCTAAAGAGCATAAGCAGCCGGCAACAAAGTCTAATTTGGCGAGGTTGTCGGGAGTTCACCGAAATACACTTAGAAATCGAGCTATTATGGATTGCCCTGCTGAACTTAGAGGTAGGCAGGATGCAGCCAATTTCGGTTGGCCATACTCGGTTCTGGCGGAAATTATCGCTGCACGTAAATCAGCTGTGTTGGATAAGGGTGAGACAATCTCTGAGATATCTATCTTGGAGCTCAAAGTGAAAAAATTAGAGCAACAGTTGGGGATGAGTCGTCATCAAGTCGCTGCATGGTTCACTCGAGCGATCCAACTCAAGCGAGAGCGGGACGAGGCAAGGCGTAGTGTTGAATTGCTGGCCAGTAACCAAAGGATGCTCAAGGATGAGGTCAGTGATCTGCGTAAGAAACTTGTGCAAAGCATAAAGGTGTTGAAATGAGACAGTATTTAGATTTGATGCAAGAAATTTTGCATGGTGGTGAGCCAAAAGGTGATCGAACCGGTACGGGGACTCTCAGCGTTTTCGGGAGACAAATGCGTTTTGACTTGAGCAAAGGGTTTCCTCTGCTGACAACTAAAAAGTTGCATGTTAAATCAATAATTCATGAGTTGCTGTGGTTTCTTAACGGGGATACGAATGTTCGATATCTCAATGAGAATGGAGTAACCATATGGGACGAGTGGGCGACTGAGAGCGGAGATTTGGGGCCACTTTATGGCAAGCAGTGGAGAAGTTGGCCGACGAAAGATGGTGGGGCGATCGACCAGATTAGTTGGGTGATAGATTCGATCAAGAAAAACCCGAATTCTAGGCGGCATATTGTTAGTGCTTGGAATGTTGAGTATCTTCCGGATGAGTCAATGAGTCCGCAGGAAAACGTCAAGCAAGGTCGTATGGCTCTTGCTGCGTGCCACACTCTATTCCAGTTTTATGTAGCTAACAATAAATTATCTTGCATGCTTATGGCGCGCAGCCAGGATTATTTGTTGGGCACTCCATTCAATATTGCTAGCTATGCTCTGCTGACTCATATGATTGCACAACAGTGTGACTTGGAAGTGGGTGATTTCGTATGGACTGGTGGAGATGTACATCTTTATCTGAATCACATAGATCAGGCTAAGCTGCAATTGTCTCGTGAGCCGCGCGATCTGCCAAAGCTCATCATAAAGAATAAGCCTGGGTCGATTTTTGATTATAAGTTTGATGATTTCGAGATTTGCAATTATGATCCTCATCCAGCTATTAAGGCGCCTATTGCGATATAGAAAATTTTACTAGAAGGATGAGTTTTTCTGATTTTTTGTATGCATCGATAAAAGCTGGGCGGCGCAATCGATCTTTACGGTGTAATTTTGCTTGATCTAGGTATGCAGTCCCGGGGTGAGGTGGTGGGGGTCAAGCTTGAAACGGTCCGGCGTTCGAGTCCAGGCATCACAGATCGTTTTGAGCGGAGTACGTCACCGTAGAGCCTTCAGGTGCTTGGCAAAGTTGTATGCCGTGACGAAGGCCCGCACATGGGCTTTCAGGGCATCGAAGTCCGGGTAGTGGAACGACTTGATGGTGGCCTCCTTCACGGTGCGGTTCATGCGCTCGGCCTGTCCGTTGGTCCACGGGTGATACGGCTTGGTGAGCTTGTGCTTGATGCCATGCTCTTGGCAGACACGGTCGAAAATGTGCCCACCAAACCGATTGGTCAGGCCGTTTCGATACCGTGGCTGCTCGGTGAACGCCACGCCGTTGTTCGTGAGGACGGTGTGGATGGTGTACGGGTATGCCGTCACCACCTCTTCGAGCAACGCCGCGCCGTTCTGCTTTGTCGCAGCACCGAAGAACGCCACGTGGGTGAACTTGGTGACGCGATCGATCGCTAGGAACATGTGCTGTTTTCCCTGCTCCAGACGGAGCTCACAGCTGTCGATGTGCAGGTGGCCGATTTCGGTTGGAGCAAACTTTCCATGCTTGGCTCCGCCAGGCTCGCTGCTGGGCAATCTGCTGATGCCATGGCGTACCAGACAGCGATGCAATGCACTGCGAGTCAGTTGGGGGAGGGTTTCACGCAGATGCCCCTGCAGGTCGTCCAAGGGAAGCAGAGTGCGGCGCCTGAGCTCGACCACCATCGCCCTTCAGCATCCGAGAGCCGGACGCTACATGGCTTGGTAGGGCCCATAGGTTTGTCAGTTGTCGTCGAGCGCGAACGCCACTTGGCTACGGTCTTGACGTTCAGTCCGTAGAGGGCGGCAAGGGCGCGCGTCGACTCTTGCGACGCTTGGAGCTCGGCTCGAACTCGCGGCGTTGTGCGGGCTGAACCATGAAGACCTGTTGCCATAGCGCATCCTCCTGATGAGAGCTCAAGAATGCACCATGACTTCCTGGGACTGCACACCTAGGAAATCCGTGGTGCCATCATTAGGAGCCACCACCCAGCAATGACTAGCCCCAGTCAGCGTGTTGCCCGTTTCCTCTCCCCAGAAGTCTCCCTGCTGCAGTCGCAGCCCACGCGCAGGTGGGTCAAAAAATCGAATGCTTTTCCGCCATAGGTCGCGGCTTCCTGAGCCGTCCCATCGTCAATCTGCTGTCGATTCGGCATCACAAACCGCTATCCTTCGTCTTTTCGGCTCTATGGGAAGCGGAAGGTTGAATCCCAAGCACGTGCCGAAGACGGTTGGAATGCATCGTGTAACAAGCACGTCGCTCAACCGAACGACAAGACCAAGGAGCGCAGGTTTCTATTTATGTCGAACCCGTTTTTCGATCACCCGATCCTGAATTCCCCATACCAGCGGCCCGCCCGCCACTGGGAGCTAGACGAAACCGGCCAACCGACTCAGAAGGTCGTTGAAGAACGGCGCAAGGCCCAGTTCATTACCCCCATTCCCAAGCCCAAGAAGCAGAAATCGGCCCCTAAGCAGGAAGGCTTTCTCTTTGACGAAGGAAAGGGGCTTTCCACCGGCAAGCAGCAATACGACCCCACCTCGATCATTAACAAGGTTCGTGGTCATGTAGACACATGGCGTGCGTTGCCAGCCAGCCAATGGCAGGTCACCCCCGAAACGGCGCGCTTGCTCCAGCATTGGCGGCATCACGACTTTCATGGCGTGCGCCCGTTCTTTTGCCAGGTCGAAGCGGTTGAAACGGCGATTTGGCTTACCGAGGTCGCTCCCTTATCCAAACCTGGCAAAGAACTGCTGGAGCACCTCGCGGCTGCCAACAAGGACGCCAATCCCGAACTGATGCGTTTGGCGCTCAAGCTTGCTACGGGTGCCGGCAAGACGACAGTCATGGCGATGATCATTGCCTGGCAGACCGTCAACGCGGTGCGTAGCCCTGCCAGCAAGAGCTTCACGCGCGGTTTCCTACTCTGTGCGCCGGGCCTCACCATCAAGGATCGTCTGCGCGTGCTGCAGCCCAACGATCCGAACAGCTATTACAAGGACCGTGAGCTGGTGCCGAGCGACATGCTGGATGACATCTCGCGAGCCAAGATCGTCATCACCAACTACCACGGCTTCAAGCTCCGTGAACGCATCGAGATCTCCAAGGGTGGCAAGCAACTGCTCAAGGGGCGAACCGGCAATGATCCTCAAACGCTTGAAACCGAAGGACAGATGATTCAGCGCGTGATGTCGGATCTGATGGGCATGAAAAACATCATGGTCATCAACGACGAAGCGCACCACTGCTACCGCGAAAAGCCTGCATCGGATGATGACTTCATCGATGACAAGGGCAATATGCTTACGGGGGAAGCCCTGAAAGAGGCGAAGGCTCACGCCAAGAATGAGAACGAAGCAGCCCGCCTCTGGATTTCCGGGCTGGAAGCGGTCAATCGCAAGCTGGGAGTCAATCGCGTCATCGACCTCTCGGCCACGCCGTTTTTCCTGGCTGGTTCTGGCTATGTCGAAGGCACCCTGTTCCCTTGGACGATGAGCGACTTCTCTCTGATGGACGCCATCGAGTGCGGCATCGTCAAGCTGCCGCGCGTCCCTGTTGCAGAAAACATTACTGGCAACGAGATGCCGATGTTCCGCAACCTGTGGGAAAACATTCGCAAGGACATGCCCAAAAAAGGGCGCGGCTCTAACCAGGATCTCGATCCGCTCAAGCTTCCGACAAGGCTGCAGACAGCCCTGCAAGCCCTCTATGGGCACTACGAGAAAACCTTCGCAAAATGGCAGGAGGCTGGGATCAGCGTTCCCCCCTGCTTCATCGTGGTTTGCCAGAACACCGCCATCTCCAAGCTGGTTTACGACTACATCTCCGGTTTCCAACGCAAGAATGATGACGGCACGACCACCCTCGAAAACGGCCGTCTCGCCCTGTTCCGCAACTTCGACGAAACCACCGGCAATCCGCTGCCACGCCCGAACACCCTGCTCATCGACAGCGAACAGCTCGAAGCCGGTGATGCGTTGGACGACAACTTCCGCAGCATGGCGGCGGACGAAATCGAGCGTTTCCGCCGTGAGATCGTCGAACGCAGTGGGGATGTACGCGCAGCTGATAATGTCACGGATCAGGAGCTCCTACGCGAGGTCATGAACACTGTCGGCAAGGCAGGACAGCTCGGTGGCTCGATCCGCTGCGTGGTGTCGGTATCGATGCTCACCGAAGGTTGGGATGCCAATACTGTCACCCACGTGCTCGGCATCCGCGCCTTCGGCACCCAGCTCCTGTGCGAGCAGGTCATCGGCCGCGCACTACGCCGCCAATCTTATGACTTGAACGAGGAGGGCCTGTTCAACGTCGAGTACGCTGACGTGTTCGGCATCCCGTTCGATTTCACAGCCAAACCCGTCATCGCACCGCCCTCCACACCGCGCGAAACCGTACAGGTGAAAGCGATGCGCCCAGAGCGCGATACGCTGGAGATCGTCTTTCCACGTGTCGAAGGCTATCGGGTCGAGTTGCCCGAAGAACGTCTGGCCGCCACCTTCAACGACGAGTCCAAGCTCGTGCTCACGCCCGACTTGGTGGGCCCGTCGCAAACGCAGAATGCCGGCATCATCGGCGAGTCGGCAGACATGACGCTCCAGCATCTTGGAGACATGCGCCCCTCCAGCCTGGTTTTCAACCTCACGCAACACCTGCTCTACACCAAGTGGCGAGACCCCGGCGAAGAACCCAAACTGCACCTCTTCGGCCAGCTCAAACGCATAACCAAGGAGTGGCTGGACACTTGCCTCATCTGCAAGGGTGACACTTACCCGGCCCTTCTGATGTATCAGGAACTGGCTGACATGGCCTGCAACAAGATCACCGCGGCCATTACCCGGCACTTTCTTGGTGAGCGCCCAATCAAGGCGCTGCTTGATCCTTACAACCCCAATGGATCAACCCGAAATGTGCGCTTCAACACCTCCAAGGTCAGCCGCTGGGAAACCAGCTCGCAGCACAGCCACATCAACTGGGTTGTCCTCGATAGCGACTGGGAGGCCGAGTTCTGCCGCGTCGCCGAGCGTCACCCGCTGGTGCGAGCCTACGTGAAGAACCACGGTCTCGGCTTCGAAGTGCCTTACCGCTTCGGCTCGGAAATGCGCAAATATCTGCCGGACTTTATCGTACGTGTCGACGACGGCCACGGCCCGGACGACCTGCTCAATCTCATTGTCGAGATCAAGGGCTATCGCGGCGAAGACGCGGTGGAAAAGAAGTCCACCATGGATACCTACTGGGTACCCGGTGTTAATCACCTCGGCAGCTACGGCCGCTGGGCCTTTGCTGAATTTACTGACGTATTCCAGATGCAGCACGACTTTGCTGAAAAAATCGAAAAAGAATTCAACGAGATGATCGAGTCCGCCACCGCGCAGGCCGACAGCGAGAAAGCATGACCATGGCCAAGCAACCCGACCTCAAGACCGTAGAAACCCTCAAGCACGACGACGCAAAGCGCAAGAATATCCCATCGGCCGAGCAGCAATCCTTTGTGCAGGAACCGGCAAAGCCAAAGCAGATCCGCTACCCGCGTAACACGGATCTAGATCCGCAGCTCGTTTGGCGCGGCAAAGACGAGCAGGACTGGAGTGATCTCGTCGTCAACGCCCCGCCGCTCTACATCCAAGAAAAGGTTCATCCCAAGGCTCTAATCGACGAACTGCTGCGCGAGACACGGGAGCGCGAGCACAATGCCGGGCAGATGACGCCCGACCTGTTTGCCGACTTCAACGGCATCCCCAAGGGAGCGGACAAGACCGAGTTCTACCAGCACGACCAGAACTGGACCAACCGCATGATCCTCGGTGACAGCCTGCAGGTCATGGCTAGCCTCGCCGAGCGCGAGGGCCTGCGCGGCAAGGTTCAGTGCATCTACTTCGATCCGCCCTACGGCATCAAATTCAACAGCAACTTCCAGTGGTCTACGACTAGTCGCGACGTCAAGGACGGCAAGGCCGACCACATCACCCGCGAGCCGGAACAAGTCAAGGCCTTCCGCGACACTTGGCGCGACGGGATTCATTCTTATCTGACCTATCTGCGCGACCGGCTGACTGTGGCTCGCGATCTGCTGACGGACTCGGGGTCGATCTTTGTGCAGATCGGCGATGAGAATGTGCATCGGGTGCGGACCTTGATGGATGAGGTGTTCGGCACAGAAAATTTCGTGAGCTGCATCGTCTTTGCAAAGACATCTAGCTCAACTGGTGATTTCCTCGGGCCTACATTTGACTACTTGCTCTGGTACGCCAAGCGTAAGGAAATGATTAAGTACCGTAAGGTTCTCTTGAAGAAAGCCCCTGGACAACGTGGCGGCACAGGCTACAAAAGCGTGCAAATGCATGACCTTAGTCGCAGGCGGCTTACAAAAGCCGAGATTGACGCTCCAGAAACTCTACCAAGCGATGCTCGAATTTACTTTCGCGACAACCTTACCAGCCAAAGTGTTGGCCGCGACAAAGGTGAAGGTGCGGCGTCTTGGTTTGGAGTGAACTATGAGGGCCGAGTAATCAAACCGTCGCTGAGTGTCCGCTGGAAAACAAACGAACAAGGATTTGACAGGCTTTTAAAGTCATATCGTGTAGAGGCTAGTTCGGGCAACAATCTCGGATATATCCGCTTCCTCGATGATTACCCAGTTTTTGAGTTGACTGACATATGGACCGATACGCTTGGTCAAAATCAGTTCGGTGGCGCAAAGACGTATGTCGTGCAAACTGCACTGTCAGCTATTGAACGCTGTGTTCTCATGACTACCGATCCTGGCGATTTGATTCTCGACCCCACCTGCGGGTCTGGATCAACAGCCACCGTCGCCGAACAATGGGGGCGCCGCTGGATCACCATTGACACCTCGCGCGTCGCACTGGCCTTGGCCCGCGCCCGCATCATGGGCACACGCTATCCTTACTACCTGCTTGCCGATTCACGTGAAGGGCAGGTGAAGGAAGCCGAGGTCACGCGCACAGCACCTAGTTCTCAGCCGACCCATGGCAACATCCGGTACGGCTTCGTCTATGAGCGTGTACCGCACATCACGCTGAAATCCATCGCCAACAACTCCGAAATTGATGTGATCTGGGAGCTGTGGCAGGCAAAGCTGGAGCCGCTGCGCGAGCAACTGAATGTGGCCTTGAAGAAATGCTGGCAGGAGTGGGAGATTCCGCGCGAAGCGGGCAAGGAATGGCCGGAGGCGACAAAGAAGCTCCACACCGAGTGGTGGCAAGCACGTATCGCGCGGCAGCAGGATATCGATGCGTCCATCGCGGCCAAGGCCGAGTTCGAGTTCCTCTACGACAAGCCTTACGAGAACAAGAAGGCCGTGCGCGTAGCCGGCCCCTTCACGGTGGAAAGTCTCAGCCCGCATCGCACGCTGGGCGTGGATGAGAATGACGAGCTGATAGACCCGCTGCCAGTGTCCGAACCGGGTGCCGACTATGCAGCGAAGCAATCCTTCCCGCAGCTGATTCTGACGAATCTGAAAACGGCTGGCGTGCAGCAGGCGCACAAGGAGGACCGCATCAGCTTCACCATGCTCACGCCCTGGCCGGGCGATCTGGTCTGTGCAGAGGGGCGCTACCTCGAAGGCGAGTCAGAGAAACGCGCCGCCATCTTCATCGGCCCCGAATTCGGCACCGTGCAGCGTGCAGATCTGGTGGCTGCTGCGCGTGAGGCTGCAGACGCAGGCTTCGATGTGCTGATTGCCTGCGCCTTCAACTTCGAGGCGCACACCACCGAATTCGCCAAGCTCGGCAAGCTGCCCGTGCTCAAGGCACGCATGAACGCTGACCTGCACATGGCCGAAGACCTCAAGAACACCGGCAAGGGTAACCTTTTCGTGATATTCGGCGAGCCGGACATCGAGCTTATCCCCCAGGGCGACGGCCAAATACGCGTGAAGGTGCTCGGCGTGGATGTGTTTAAGCCGCAGACTGGCGAAGTCATTAGCGACGGTGCCGACGGCATCGCCTGCTGGTTCATCGACACCGATTACAACGAAGAAAGCTTCTTCGTGCGTCATGCCTACTTCCTCGGCGCGAATGACCCCTACAACTCGCTGAAGACCACGCTGAAAGCCGAGATCGACGCCGAAGCCTGGGCCTCGCTCAACAGCGACACCTCCCGATCTTTCCCCAAGCCGAAGTCCGGTCGAATTGCCGTGAAGGTAATCAACCACTTGGGGGATGAGGTGATGAAGGTGTTCAAGGTTTGATGAGTATCTCATGGTCCCGGGTTGACCTGTAGGAGACTAGCAAAATGGGTATGGATTTCCGGATCGCGGACACTTTCACCGATAGCCTGACTCGCTTGACGGGTGAAGAGCAGAAGGCCGTAAAAACGACGGCCTTTGATCTGCAACTCAATCCAGCCAACCCGAGCATGAGCTTCCACAAGCTCGACAAGGCGAAGGACAAGAGTTTCTGGTCGGTGCGAGTCAGTAGTGACATCCGCATCATTGTTCATCGCAGCGATTCGAGTTTGCTGCTGTGCTACGTCGATCATCACGACAAGGCTTACGCCTGGGCCGAACGGAGAAAACTTGAAACGCACCCGAAAACAGGCGCTGCGCAACTGGTCGAAATCCGTGAGACGGTTCAGGAAATTTTGGTGCCGGTGTATGTGCAGCAGAAGTCGGCTGCAGCGCTTCTGTTCTCAGGGGTAACTGACGATGAGCTCCTGAGCTACGGTGTGCCACCAGAGTGGTTGGCGGACGTCAAACTGGCGACCGAAAGCTCTCTGCTGGCCTTGGCGGATCACCTGCCCGCCGAGGCAGCTGAGGCATTGTTGGAACTGGCGACCGGCGGCAAGCCGCGTATCCCGGAAGTCCTCGTAGAACAAAGGAGCCCCTTCGACCACCCGGACGCGCAGCGCCGCTTCCGCGTGATGACAAACGTCGAGGAACTGCAGCGTGCGCTCGACTGCCCTTGGGAAAAATGGGCGGTGTTCCTTCACCCGGAGCAGCGGCAATGGGTCGAGCGCGACTATTCCGGCCCGGCACGTGTTTCCGGTTCTGCCGGTACAGGCAAGACAGTGGTGGCCTTACACCGGGCAGCGGTTTTGGTGCGTGCGCATCCTGAAGCACGCGTATTACTTACAACCTTCTCCAACACCCTGGCGAACGCGCTGCACGCGAAACTGAAATGGTTGCTAAGCAATGAGCCACGTTTGGCCGAGCGCATCGACGTTTACTCGCTTGAGGCGATAGGCCTGCGGCTTTACAGGTCTCGCATCGGACCGGTTTCCGTTGCGAGTCGTGAACAGATCCGTGCTTTGATCGATGTGAGCAGCCAGGCTGTTGGTGGCCATAAATTCAGCGTGCATTTCTTGCTGACCGAATGGGAGCAGGTGGTCGATGCTTGGCAGCTGAAGGGGTGGGAGGCGTATCGCGATGTAGCACGCCTTGGCCGAAAGACCCGCCTCCCGGAGGCGCAACGCAAGGTACTGTGGGGCATCTTTGAGCGCGTGCAGATCGAGTTGAAGGCACTCAACCTGGTCACAATGGCGGAGGTATTTACGACTTTGGCCGCGAAGGTTGCCGAGAGCGACAAGGTGATCTTCGATCACGCCATTGTTGATGAAGCACAGGATATTGGCGTGGCACACCTCAGGTTTCTCGCAGCAATTGGTGGCGGCCGCCCGAATGCGTTGTTCTTCGCTGGCGACCTGGGGCAACGCATCTTCCAGCAGCCATTCTCGTGGAAGTCGTTGGGCGTCGATGTGAGGGGGCGCTCGCGAACCCTGCGTATCAATTACCGTACCTCGCACCAGATTCGATTACAGGCTGACCGTTTGCTTGGTCCGACGGTGACCGATGTGGACGGAATCACTGAAGACCGGAGTGACACGGTTTCGGTTTTCAATGGCCCGCAGCCAACCGTTCAGGTGCTGAAAACCGTCCGCGATGAGATCGAGAGCGTTGCCAACTGGATGAGAGCACGGACTCAGGCTGGTTTTTTGCCCCATGAGTTCGGCGTCTTCGTTCGTTCGACTGCACAGGTGGACCGAGCATCGCAGGCCGTAGCAGCAGCTGGCTTGCCATTCAAGGTATTGGATGAGCATGTTGATATGGAGAGCGGGTACGTATCAATCGGCACTATGCACTTGGCAAAAGGCCTGGAGTTCCGCGCTGTGGTCGTCATGGGCTGTGATGACGAGGTGATCCCGCTACAGGAGCGGATAGAAACAGTGGGCGATGATGCTGACCTGCAAGAGGTGTACGACACTGAGCGCCATCTCTTGTATGTCGCTTGTACGCGCGCACGAGATGAGCTCGTGGTGACAAGCGTGAATCCGGCTTCGGAGTTCCTGGATGATCTACTGATGCCCCGGCAATCATGACCAGACCTAAAGGCAAACTCATCCTCAGCGGCACCTCCAGGACACCTCTAAAAACTACCTGCGTTGTCATCGCTGCGTTGAAAACAGGCTCAAAATGCTCATTTACAACACGTAAACTGCGCTTTTTCGCCTGTTTTCGCCTTGCGCTGACTGCCTCGCCTACGTTTCTAGAGGTCCCCTCCAAGGGCTTGAGCTTCAGAAGCCAACCGGCGAGCAGAGCATTGAGGCGTGTCTTGAGGATGAAAACTGGCAGCGAAGACCTAAATGGATCGGTAACAGCCTCTCGTGGCTGGTAGGAGTCGACCCGAAGCTGCCGTTCGGGGCCGGTAGGAACCGACCTAGAGCGGCCACTTACATCGTTCAACTGATGGGCTGCTTCAGGACCAAAAGCCAAATTCGATCAACCTTGATCGAACCGTCGGAAAACGGCTGATCAGTTGATCGTGATAAGTCGCAGGACGAGATCGGCGGGTTGGTACTCCAAGGCCACAACCACCCGCTCAGGATGACCGCCGGCTCGGGGGAACTCTAGCAGGATGTTGAATTTGCTGATCCGGTGAGTCGACTTTTCCACCCACTCCAAGTTGTACAGATAGTTCATCCGCAGCTTGCTGCGGATTGCCGCCTCAAGCTCAGCCTTAGTCAGCTCGGACAAACCGGCCTTCTGTAATTTCCCCAGCTTGATTGCCTGCAAGTATTGGTGGAACTTGGCGTCCTCGATGACGACGGCGAACTCCGCCAGTGGTGCGACGACGGATGACATCGCCCTCACCGCTATCTCTAGGTCATCGTCGGACTCATTGAGCAGCATATGCTCGGGTTTGTAAGCGAGAAAAGTGTTGAAGTACATCGACTGGATGCTTTTGAGCCGGAATCCCTGCGCAACGTAGTCGTGCAGGTGCAGGTTATGATCCTCCGTGTTCGGCCGATCGTCTTCGTGCCCCATGATGACAGTGTTACCTTGCTTGATCACAAAGTTCATCAAGTACATCGAGGCGAAGGTCTTGGCCAAACTCGCGTAAGTGCACGGCAGGTAGCCTATGTAGGCCTTGTGGCTTCGCAACTTGGCGTCGATGTTCGCAATAGCCCCTTCGGAAAGGTTGTTCACATAGAGGACGAAGCAGAAGCTGGGGTGGCTGAAGTTAAGGCCTTTCGCGCTCACCACGGCGGGGCCTAGCAGCTTGCGCGCGATCTCGTCACACGAGTCGATGAGTTCCCCGCCCAGGATGCTGTGGGTCGTCTTGGCATCCAGCACGTCAAAGAGCACCTCGGTGCATTCCAATCCCGGTATGCCCCCGCTGACGCAGCGCTCCTCGTCAAAGAGAAAAGCCGCCTCGTGTTTCGTTGGCTGCGGGGTCAGCGCGGTCCTGAGCGACGCGTAGTCGATGCCCTTGGCTCGAAGGATGTCTAAGAAATCTCGATGAAATCGCTGGATTTCGACAAAGGTGCGTCTATCGCTGAAGGCAAAGTGCTTGCGCAATACGGGAAGCAGCAGGTTGCCGCGTGCGTTCAAGGTGTGGATGGCGGGCATGGGGTAAGCACACACGATTCACTGCGCACCGTCAAGGCTTACGGCAGAAGGCGTCAACGCCATGATGGCAACAGCGTCAGTCTTCGTCAGATTCGCGCGCCTCACAGCTCTCACCTCAGTGATCAGTGCTTTCAGGCAGCCACTTCACCGGTACCTCTCATTGCTGCTGCAGGTTGAGAAGCAGTGTGTCAGGCGTTCTTGGGGAGGGACTGTATCCGCTCACAGCTGTCATTCGTACAACAAAGCGGAACGGCCGCTTCGGGTCGACAGCTGCCTCTGGAATCGAGCGGCTAGAGATCGCCTATATCGAAGGCATCGGCCGAGCTGTAGCTCGCTGCGCAGAGCAGCATGACTGCACAAGAACATCGTCCGAAAAAACGATTTGCGTCAGGGCCGTTTGGGAAGGAATTTCAAAGCCTTTCGCCAGGCCCAAGGCTGAGTGCTTTAGGCGAACATTCAGGGGGATCAGCTGATAAGCCCTCCGCACCGCGCTTGCAGAGGGCTCTAGAAGGGTCAGCGGCTATGGTAGATGATTTTCGAGTCACCTATGAGATCGTCCACGCTCACCAGCGGAACGGACGAGCGAATACGACCAGAGCTGGTCTGGCTGCGTCCTGTGGAGATCTGGGATCTGGTCAGATACCCATCACCACCCTTTTTGTCTGTCGGCTTACCAGTCTGATGACATGAGGATTTCATGGATCCGCTCCGGGGTCAGGTTGGCGCCGCAGAGATTGGCTTTCCTGCGAAACGCTCCGCCAGCCGTCTTCTTCTGGGCCGTGCACTGGCCATTATGGACCACCTCCACCAAAAGAGTCGTTCCGTCCGACGAAATACTTTCCCAGCGCTGTACATTACCGGCTATAGAAAAGCGCCAATCCAGGCCTACATCTTCGATTGACGACAGATCATTCAATAGATCAATTACTGATTGATAGCGTCTGTTGGGATCGAATTTCAAGCATTTCTTGATGATGGTCTTGAGCTTTTTCGGAACATGCAGAGGCAACTGCGACAAATCTGGGTAGGTTTCTTTGCGCTGAGCAACGGCCAATTCAGCCCCATTTTCGAATCCATGCCATTGATTCTCAAGGGAATCCAAGCCAGCCAGCAAGCGGTACAGAGTCAAGCCGACCTGGTAGATGTCTGCACTGTTGTTGAAGTCACGGGTGTGAGCACTCTCAGGCGGTAGATGGTAGCGGTAGGTCGCCTCAGGCGTAGCGAACCCATCCTCATCCATGTTTTTGGCGAAGCCGAAGTCTGACAGAAGGGCCTCATCACTGTCGGAGATCAGGATGTTGTCAGGCTTGATGTCGAAGTGGAGCAGCCCTTTGGAGTGGATGTTGTTCAGCCCGCTCAGGAAATGGATCGAGTAGCGAATGAGCTGCCTGCAGGTCAGCTCCTGTGCTTCAGCGACCTGGTGCAGCGATCCGTTTCGGTAGTAGGGCATGGCCATGTAGATATGCTGCGCGTCCTTGCAGGCGTACAAGACCTGCACCACATTCGGATGCGTGCTTCTGTAGAGCAACTGAGCCTCAAGCAGGTACTCCTCTTCATTGAAGCCATCAGTCTTGACCTGCTTCACCACGAGCTCGGCATCCAAGTGCTCGTCATGGACGACATACACCTCAGAGTTCTCACCATTCTCGCCTACACGCTCTTTCCTCTGGAACGAAACCTGGGCCGTCTGGTATGGAATGATCATTTGACGGCTCCTACGGCTCCTACGGCTACGAGGATGGCTTCTCGAACAGCCTGTGCCTTCCCTTCCGGCCAGCCTCTCACGTCCTCAAGCTCAGACTCGCACTTCACGATCGAAGTGAACTGGGCAGAGGTGATGCCTAGCCGTGCACTGATGCTTGTCTTTCGTCCCACGAAATAGTTTTTGATGCTGCTGCTTGCGAACGATTCCATGAAGACGGCCTCTAGGTATAACCGGTCGGCGTCTTGGTTCTGCGAGTTGCCCTCTGCGACTCGAATTCCCGCCGCGTCGACTTGGTACTCCCGGATGATGTCGAGAATGCTGTGTCGAGCGAACTTGAGCTGCTCTGGCTTGTTCAAGATCTGAGGAATGATCAAGGACTCAACATTCAAAATTTTCTTGGTTTCATCGTCGTAGATGACGAATGTCGCCTTTTTTGGCTCAGCGCGGATACCAAGTGATCGCATTGCGTTCCCTGCGAGTAGTGTCGGTTTCTGAAAAAATCTCTGGGCGCACACTAGCATTAGATTGCCAGCTATCACCATACCCCAAGGTAGCCCTCCGGCTCAGCAATGCCGGGCTCTGTGAGCCGACCTCAACGTATGGTCACGCTTCACGGATATCCTGTTGCTTAGGGCGCCTCGACACAGATCGGCTGCTGCACTAACCCGTACGGCCAGTTGTTGCGTGAAGGTGCGATGAATGGGTGACGGTCACGCCCGGCCCATGGGCACCAGCTGATGACGTTCGACGCTGGATTGTGTCCCGGGAAGTGGTGTAACTGAGAGCCGCCAGAAATGCCGTCAGGCGTGAGAGGGGACGGCCACCGTGGTTTCCGGCTAGGTTGAGTTTGCCGACCTAACCATCACCACGATGACCAAGCACACTATCGCACTGGATGAGCTCGCCGAGAAAGGCCCGGATGCCGACCTGCTCAGGCACATGATCCAGTTCGTCGCCCAACGCTTGATGGAGCTAGATGTCGAGCCGCGCTGCGGTGCCGGCTACGCCGTCAAGAGCGAGGATCGCAGCAACAGCCGCAATGGCTACCGGGATCGCCTGTGGCAGACCCGTGCCGGCGACGTCGAACGCGCATTCCCAAGCTGCGTCAGGGCAGCTATTTCCCGCCCTTCCTGGAGCCCCGGCGTACCGCCGAGAAGGCACTGGCTGCGGTGATCCAGGAGGCCTACGCGCAGGGCGTCTCGACCCGCTCGGTCGATGAGCTGGTGCAGGCCATGGGCATGAGCGGCATCTCCAAGAGTCAGGCCGACGGTTCGGTGGAGTGGGTGCCTTGGGGCCGGCGCAAGGAGCGGGAGGGGCATCTGCCGGCGACCGGCTGGGCGCGGGTGGACTCGATCAGCGCGGGAAAATGGGCGCGCTTCCACCCTCGGGAGGTGTGGATCGTGGTGGAGCGCTTCATGGTCTGGAGCGTTGTAATCGTTACATTCCCGCTATGTTCGAAGCACGCCCTTACGAACTCATAGTCCTGAGGATGTGCTGAGGGGCAGTTAATGGCCCTAACTCTGTGAGAGCAGACAAAGGGATTGGGTGTCTGGTCAGTGCAGGGGAATTGCAGATGGAGCTTGTTTGGGCTACTGAGGATTTTGTGATCGCAGGGCAACCCTATCCGGGGTTCCCGATTCTGCTTTGGGACTCGATGGAAAGCTGCGGCCCGGCCAACCTGTTCCTTCGTCACTACCTATTGCGTGGCCACATTGGCTCAAAGCGATCCTGGCCCAGCACAGGTCGAGCGCTGTACGACTTTTTCAGCTTCCTCCAGGCCCATGAGCTGGACTGGCGCGACGTTGATCGTGGTGAGGCCAAGAGCCTTGTGGCGGCCTATCGGGACTACTGCCTGGTGGCGTGCGAACTGGCACCGAACACCACTCGCCAGCGCCTGCATTACATCTGCAAGTTCTACGAGTTCGCGCTGAGCCAGGGGTGGGTGCAGCGCCCGCCCTTCGCCTATGAAGAACGCAGCGTGAAGTGCGAAACAGGCGTCCTTGCCCATGTCGATGCCAGTGGTGGCAAGGCCATGGCAAACGATGTGATGCCGCGTAGCCACAAGGCCCTGCCCAAGTTCCTGAGTATGGCCGAGATCAAGGCGCTCCTCGCCGCAGCGGAGAACCCCCATCACCGGATTATGATGCGCCTGGCACTGCATACGGGTCTGCGCCGCGAGGAAATCGCCGCCTTCCCGCTGGCCTATGTCTTCGACCCGGATAGGGCGAGAAGAACCGAACGGAACCTCCGCATTCAGCTCGATCCGTTCGACGGCAGCGGCATGGTGACCAAGGGCAGCAAACCGCGAGATATTTATGTCAGCCGCCAGCTCATGGCCGAACTCTACCGCTATGTGTCGAAGGTGCGCGGCGAGCGTGCTTCGCTGAGCAAGACGCCACAAAGGGCGCTGTGCCTCAACCGGTTCGGGGAGCCCTATGGCGAGGACGGCAAGAGCCTCAACCGGATCATCCGCGACGCCGGCAAGCGGGCCGGAATCAAGGCCCATGCGCACAAGCTCCGGCATACCTATGCCACCCATACCTTGGTCAGCCTTCAGCGCAACCCTTCGAGCGGGCTGGAGCCCCTGGTGTTCGTTCAGCGGCAACTCGGCCACAGCTCGATTCAGACGACCATGGCTTACCTGCATCTGGTCAACGAAATGGCCGACGAGGCGGTGCTGGCCTATGACGACGAGTTGAACGCACTGGCGGGCGCGGCCTGATGGGCAAGCGCAAGGTATTTGCCAAGACCGACCTCGATGTCCCGCAAGTCGAGCACAGCCGCGACGCGACAGGCAATGTCGTCATTCTGCCCGAGGCCATCCCTCCGACGAACACCACGGTCAAATTCGGGCGGAACGCTTCTAGCGCACGGAGCTTTGACTTTGCCCGCTGGTACGGTGCCGGCATCGCCCCCATCACCTACGCCTGCCAGCGCCAGATCGAGCGCTTCCTCGCCGGCCAGGAGGGCGCCGTCGCGGCCAGCACCGTGGCTAACTACTGCAACAATGGGCTGCGCAATTTCCTCGACTTTTGCGTGCTGCGGGCGCCGGCTTTTGGCCGTGATCTGGCCCTGGCCGATGTGAACCGGGACCTGATCGACGGCTATCTCTGCCATATGGCAAGGCAGGGCGTGGCGACTACCTCTCAGAAGACCCAGTACACGCAGACCAAGTCCGTGCTGCACGCCTTGGGGCGGCGTGGGCTGATCCCGCTGGTTGCCTCCGGCGATGAGGCCACCTTCCCGCGCAGCCCCTTCCCGAACAGCAACCGGAAGTACAAGGGCGAAACGGCGCTGTCCAACCGCGAGCGGCAAGCGCTCACGGTGGCGCTGCGCCAGGCAATCAAGCCGATTTGGGCCGACGACGCGCCTGTGACCGGCAAATTGCTGGCCTTCGCCCTGCTGGTCGTGGCGCTGCACACCGGACGCAATACCACGGCGCTGCTGGAAATGGGCCGCGACTGCCTGCGCCGACACCCCAAGGACAACACCGTGTTCCTGGTGCTGTGGAAGCGGCGCGGTTACAACACCAGCAAGGTGGCGCTGCGCGCCGAGTCGGACGCCGAGCGCCTGCTGGAGTCCACGCCGAGCGTGAGAACCAACGTGGAGCGCCTGATCCGCCGCGTGATGGCCCTGACCGAGCCCCTGGGGGCAGAAGCCCCGGAAGACCTCAAGGGCCGCGTGTGGCTGTATCGCACTCGCCAAGGTAAGGGGGTCGGTCAAGTCACGGCGTTGAGCGAGAAAATGTTGGCTAGGGCGACAGATCGCCTCGTGGCCGAGCATCGTCTGACCGGCAGCGACGGACAGTCGCTGCGCATCAACGTCTCGCGTCTGCGCAAGACCTTCGCCAACCGCATCTTCGAGCTGAGCGATGGCGACCTGGCGGTCACCGCCGTGGCCCTCGGCAATAGCCCGCAGGTGGCCGACCGCAACTACCTGGCGCCCAACGCGAATGTCCGCCGCAACTGGCAGTTCATGGGCGAGGTACTGGTGCAGGAGTTGCTGACTCGAACCATCGGTGCGACCTACAGGGACACTCCCATGGGCCGCTGCGCCGACCCGGTGAACGGCCAGTACGCCCCGAAGCGCGAGGGCGCGATTTGCATGAACTTCATGAACTGCCTGCGCTGCAAGCACTACGCGGTGACCGCCGAGGATCTGCACAAGTTGTTCAGCTTCTACTTCCGCGTGCTGGCCGAGCGCTCGCTCATGGACAAGCGGCGCTGGGTGCAGGAGTACGCCCACATCCCCCGCTTGATCGACCACTACATCGTTGCCGAGGGGCTGCGGCGCGGCACCTTCAAGGCGACTGCCGTGAATGCAGCCCGCGAGCGCGCCCGCACCCAGTCGCACCCGTTCTGGTCGGTTGATCTGATCGTCAGCCTGGAGGTCTTTGCATGAGAGGCAACACTCTGGCAGCGCTTCCCTGGGCAACCCTTACCGCCCAGCCGGTCGATGTGCGAGGGCTTCCCGGATACGAACGCGACGCGCTGATCATCAACGCCATTCAGGTCGATGTGCAGTGGGTAATACGTAGCCGATACGGCGACGACACCTGGCAGCTCGACGGCTTCACCAGCAACATGGCCGCAAGCCAGAAGCGGCTGAACTTCAGCTCCGTCCCTCCGGCGTTTCGGGCGGTGATGAGGGCGATGTTGTACCGCTACCTGCGGCGTGGGCGTCAAGGGGCAGGTCAGCCTAAAGGCATGGTGGTGCGCCAATGTTTCTCTGCTGCAAAACCATTCCTACGTCACCTGGAGGCGCTCAAGCTCGACCACCTGGGCACGGTGACGCCTATGGTCTGCGCAACCTATGTGGCCGCCTGCAAGGCGCACCGGCAGACTAGCCGATCCGTGGGCAAGCCGCTGTCGCAGAATGCGCTGGAGAAACGTTTCAGCGCCGTCGAAGCGCTGTATGAACTCAGCCAGTACACCGACGACCCGATGCCACAGCATCCCTGGCCCGAGACTTCCGCGAAGGCGATGGCGGGACTTACCGGCGACGTCCGGGGCGGCAAGACACCGCTGATCCCCGATGATGTGTTCTGCACCCTGTTCGAGCGGGCCGACCAGCAGGTCGAGCGCGGCAAGCCACTGCTTGATCTGCGCGACGCGCTGGATGCCCTCGCGGCGCAGCGTAAGGGGCATAGTGAAGGTGTCATTAGGGCCAAGAACCGTCACTTGGATGCCCATGGTTGGGAGGGCGGTCTGAGGGCATTCAACATGGCGCTGAACGACCTGCGCACGGCCTGCTACATCGTTCTGGCCAGCACCTCCGGCTGCCGCAATCATGAGCTGGCCAACGTGCAGTCCGGCGCGCACCATCGCACCCAGGACGATGACGGCAACGTCTTCCACTGGATGCGCTCACGGTCGGACAAGACCGATGCAGGCGTGCATGACTGGATGATCCCTAAGGCGGCAGTGCGTGCCCTGCGCTTGATGGAGCGCTGGGCCGCACCCTATCAGGCCATAATCGCCGCCGAGATCGTGCAGCGGCGCTGGACCAACCCGCATGATCCGCAGATCGCCGAGGCGCAGAAGCACCGCCATGCGCTCTTTCTCGGCGTGAGTTCGGGAGAGGTGCGTACGCTCTCGAATGGCACTTGGGGCTCCAACCTCAGGGCATTCGCCAAGGATTGCGGGCTGAGCTGGAATCTTGCCAGCCATCAGTTCCGTCGCAAGTTCGCCAACTACGCTGCGCACAGCCGCTTCGGCGACCTGCGCTACCTGAAGGAGCACTACGCCCACTGGTCGATGGACATGACCTTAGGCTATGCGATGGACGAGGGCTGGGGTCAGCACTTCGATATCGAGCTATACGCCGACATCCAGGCCGAACTGGAGGACATTAAGCTCGGCGTCGTCGAGACGTGGCAGGGCGACGAGCTCCTTTCCGGTGGCTATGGTCGTGCCCTCAAGCGCTGGCAGCGCGAACCGGAGAACTTGCTGATCTTCAAGGATCGCGCCTCGATGCTGACATCTATTGCCGAGAGTAGCGCGATCCGCAGCAACGGCCATGCTTGGTGCACTGCTGACAGCGATGGCTGTGTGGGCAACACGCTTGAGCGCACCCGCTGCGGCGATTGCGACAATGCCGTAATCGGGCGCGGCCATGCGGCCATCTACCAGCGGCTCTACACCGACCTCAAAGAGTTGCTGGACTGCCTGGACATTGGCGAGGGTGGTCGCCAGCGCGTCCTGCGCGATCTTCAGCGCAGCCGTGAGGTACTCATGCAGCTTGGCATCGATCCGGAGACACGAATCGCATGAAGAGCAAGGACAAGACAGCCAAGTACAAGCCCGCCGAGGATCGTGAGAAGGATTTGAAGCTGGCTCTATACCGCATCCAGCGGGGGCGTTCACATAGCGGGGAAACCAAGGTCAGTATCGCCGCTGTAGCCCGCGAGGCGGGCGTTTCGACGGCGCTGATACACAACCACTACCAGAGCATCGCCGAAGTAATCCGCGAGGTTCAGGGGCGCTCTAGCCGCGCCATGCGCGATGTGAAGCATCAGGACTTGATTGCCGAGCGCAAGAAATCGCAAGCGTACCGACAGGAGATCAAGGAACTGAGCGCCAAGGTCGCCCGTCTGGCCTCGATTAACGAGGTTCTGCTGGACGAGAACGGGGTGCTGAAGGCCAAATTGAACAACCGTAGCGTGGTCGATCTAGCCTCCAAGAAGCCCCAGTAATAGGTATGCCCTCGCCAAGCCAAGCCAAGCCAAGCCAAGCTTCGCTCGACTCATAGCCACTGCAACCCACCCAGGGTGAGTCCTGTCAGAACCAAATAGCGCCCAGCCTTGGCCACGGTAACGATGGCGAGAAAGCTCCAGAAAGGCTCTTTCATCACGCCCGCCATCACAGTCAGTGGATCACCGATGACTGGAACCCAGCTAAGCAACAGAGACCAGCGCCCGTATCGGTGGTACCCGGCTTGGGCCTTAGCCAGCTTTTCCGGACTCACGGGAAACCAGCGTCGATAACGCCAGTGCTCAATGCAGGTGCCCAGCCACCAGTTGACGGCTGAGCCGAGCACATTCCCGAGGGTCGCGATGACCAGCAACTCTGCAACGGAATACTCGGCCTGAAGCAGCAGGCCAACCAGTACGGCTTCGGATTGCAGAGGCAACAACGTCGCTGCGCCGAAAGCCGAGAGGAACAGCCCGGCAAATGCCATCAATTCCATTCAACAGTCGGCCAGATCACAGTAGCTCAATGCCGAAGCGCCGCACCGCAAGCGCGAACAGCCCGAAGCAAACGACCGTGATGACCACGCAGGCCAGCAGCGTCAGCCAGAAACCCAGGCGCGGCAGCAGCGCCGGGAAGGCCAGGAACATCGGCAGAGTCGGCAGCACGTACCAGAAGGTGTACCAGGCATGGTTGGCGATCTTTTCCGGCGATTGCTTTTCCACATAGAGCCAGATCAGCGTCAGTACCGTGATCATCGGCAGGGCAGCGATCAGTCCGCCAAGCCTGTCGCTGCGCTTGGCGATTTCCGATACCAGCACCACCACGGCGGCGGTCAGTGCGTATTTGGTGATGATCCAGGTCATGGATGCCCCCCAGGGGTCAGGCCTCAATGGCGGTAGCGCGATTGCGCTGGAGTTTTCCCGCTCTCCTTCGGACGGGCCAGCCCTTGCGAGCTGGCCGTCGCCGGATAGCTGACCAGAGACCCTTGGCACTTTCAGGTATCTCGTTGTCCGCTATCCGGTGGTTTTCAGTTAGTCGTGCGAATGACCATGGCTGTGGCCATGACCGTAGTCGGTGCCGTTGCCTTGGTTCTGGCTGCTCGATTGGACTTCCTTGGCGTCCTTGATCTCTGTTGCTTCCTTGGTTTCGACGGCTACGTTGGACGCTTTGCCTTCAATGGCTTGTTCGCTTTCAGCCGCGTAGGCCGAAAGAGGGCCCAGCAGGCAGGTCATCAGCAGGGCGCGGCCCAGGGTAGTGGTGGTTTTCATTGGGTAGTCCTCAATCATTGAATTCATGGTGGGGGTGAAGCAGATGCCCTCCCACCGCGTGGAGGGAGGGGCGGAGCTCTTACATCATTCGTTTGAAGCTCAGGTATTCACCGGTGGTCTTCAGGGTGATGGTCACGTCCTGATTGCTGCGGTTGCGCCAGAACCAGCCGTGAGTACCGTCAAAGATGGCGCTGAACTCGCCCTTGTCGCCTTTCACCTGCTTGCCTTTGCTGTAGCTGTGGAAATAGCCGTTGGGGCCGTTGTAGGGCTCGCCGTGGGTGTCGTGATTGACCGGCACGCCGTTGGTTGACCACTCATAGCTGACCGTTGCCTTGTCGAGCATTTCCAGCTTGACCTCGCTGGCCTCACCCGGCTTCAGGGTCAGCGTCAGCTCGTCGGATTTCAGCGTTGGTTTGGCTTCTGCAACCGGCTGTGCAACTGGCTCTGCCACGGCTACCGCCACGACCGGCTGTTGAGGGGCTGGCTGCACCGGGGGCTGAGTCTGTGCCGGGGCGGTCGCGACCGGTTGTGCGGCCTCCGCCGCCGCCGCTTCCTGCGCCAGGGTTGCCTTCAGCTCACCCATTTGCGTCAGGCCGAGGGCACGACCGACGCCAGTGGGGTCGAGAGCGTATTCCGAAGGCATGACCACGGTGACCAGCAGGACGCCGGCGGTGATCAGGGCGATGACGGTGGAGCGCAGCAGCTGGGCGGTGCTGGGCAGGTCGTTGGTATCAGGACGTTGATTATTGAACATGAAGAAAATTCCTTACTGGGACACGATCAGGCCGGTGAGCTGGTAACCCATCAACAGGAAACCGGCGCTCATCATGGCGACGTTGGCGGTGTAGGCGTGGCGCCAGAAGCCGGCGGTGCGCCGCCAGTAGCCCATGGCGATCAGGATGGCGCTCAGGGCCAGCAGCTGGCCGATCTCGACGCCGACGTTGAAGGCGATCAGGTTGGGGATCAGGCCGTCAGCGGCGATCTGGTAATCGAGGATCTTGGTGGCCAGGCCGAAACCGTGGATCAGGCCGAACACCAGGGTGGCCGTCCGCGTATCCGGCTGGTAGCCGAACCAGCGCTGGAAGGCCCCCAGGTTGTCGAGCGCCTTGTACACCACCGAGAAGCCGATGATGGCGTCGATCACATAGGCGCTGACGCTGATCTCCATCAGCACGCCGAGCAGCAAGGTGACCGAGTGGCCGACCGCGAACAGGGTGACGTACAGGCCGACGTCCTTGAGACGGTAGAGGAAGAAGATCACCCCGAACAAGAACAGCAGGTGATCGTAGCCGGTGATCATGTGCTTGGCGCCCATGTAGATGAACGGCAGCAGCATCACCCCCGAGCTTTCCTGGATGAAGCCCTTGTCACCTTCGGCCACGCCATGGGCGAGGGCTTCGGGGGCGGCCATGAACAGCAGGGCGCTGAGCAGCGGCAGCAGTAACGAACGGCGCAGGCGCGCGACAAGCGCACCTACCCCGCACAGGGATTGCGAATGCATGGATAAGTCCTAAGTTGCAGTGGTCTTGGGCCGCCGTGGAGGCGACCGACGTCAGAGCACGAAACTCGGACGGGGCGGGCGCTCGATCAGAAAGACCGGGCTAGCGGGCAGGAAATGGCGAGGTGCGACCAGCGTTTGGCTGCGCTCAGCCAATGTGTGCACCTTGATCAGCGAGGTAGGGTATGGCGTTTCGTGCAGATGGTCGGCACTCAGCGGGGAGTGTTCATGCTGCAACTGGCACAGGACGCAAGCACCGACTTGCTCATCGCCAGCGTATTCATGCTGGTGGTGGTGATGGTCGGTTGGCTCGAACGCAGGATGAGACGAGTTGGTCAGCCAGGCAGCCGCGTGCCCGCCCCATGCCACGACCATGGCCAGGAGCAGCGCAAACACCAGCTTGATCTTGAGGGTTTGGCTGAACATATCAATCTCGGAACGCCTGGGGGCTAGCATGCGGGCCATTAAGCGGCTTTGAAGCATCCTCCCCCAGGGGATAGGATGCAAGCCTAGATCATACGGACAGCGGGCTCAAGTCATGCATGAAGATCATCACCACCATGAGAGTCACGGCGACATCATCAAACGGCTCAAGCGCGCCGAGGGCCACCTGCGCAGTGTCATCGCCATGATCGAGGAAGGGCGCTCCTGCGTGGATGTCGCCCAGCAACTGCATGCGGTGGAAAAAGCCGTGTGCCAGGCCAAGCGCACCCTGATCCAGGATCACATCGACCACTGCCTGGAGCACGCCTTGAATGGCATCGCGAACGTTGGACATGTTTCGCTGGACGAGTTCAAACAGATCACCCGGTATTTGTAGACCGGGTCATCCTGAGTCTCGGCAAGCGAGCTGAAAATAGTACAAGAGCGGGGGAAGCCTACTGCCATGGTACGAGCTACAGGCAAAAGGATGAGCTTCCCCCGCCAGGGCTTCTTGCTGAGTATCCGAGTGGTGTTGGACGTACTGTACTCGGAAGGTCCTGTACCGGGGGTAGAGGGGCCATGGGGGCCCTGTGCAAGGGCTGTCAAGGATGCGCCGTGGAGAGCGCTGTGCCAAATGGCCCCTGATGCCTAGCAGAACGCTAGCGATCCAGATCACCGATGGCCGCATCGAAGGCGAAAAACGCGAAAAAGTTAAAATCAGTAAGTCATTGATTTTTAAAGGACAAACTAAATTTAACAGTTAGCAAGGCTCCAGAATTCATGGAGAAGGACCCTGCCGGCGTCTCGCACTGGTTCGACCTGGAAGAGGGCCAGGCCATCGAGGGGTTGTTGGTGGCCGCCGGGGAGGAGCGGCGGGTCTACGTGGTGACCTCGTTGCCGCCGCCGGGATACGAGTCCATCCTTGGCCGCTGGCCACTTGTTCGACTCGCTGAATGACTTCTTGCCTGGCTGAGTCACCTTCCGTTGGTCCATGCGGAATTTAGTTAATGATCTCGATGGGATCTGCCAGGTGGCATCGGGTAGTGCTTGGCTTCGTACATCTCGATCAGCGACGCCAGAGCATCCAGCTCATTGCCCTCGGGTGTACCGATCTCGGCTCCCCACAGCTGCTCCATACGGGCAAGGGCTGCCGCTAGGTCTTCCTCAGAACGAATCGACTTGATGTTCATTGCCCTGTCTCAGCATCGATCTGGTCGTACTGGCCATATTGGCGATGGCGTCCGTGTATGGCCGCTCACCAAAAGTGGGGTCCAGCTTGGATCGCCAGAGCATCAACGAAAGCGGGCCCGCATGGTCTCTAGGGATAGCAGCTCGGAAGCGTGGACGGTGGCTATACGATCACACGCAACACGCTCGATACGGAGATCCTCCAGCTCGTCGAGGAGCGCCTGGTAGGCCTCGGCGCTAAGGGTGACGGCTTTTTGCTTGAACTGGTCAGGCATGGCTGCACTCCCTGTTGGCTCCCGCGAGGCGACCTGCAGGCTCCATCGTTTTGCCATGGGCAAGAGCTGCTTTTATGACGTGGCGTTGGTTGGCTGAAACACCGCAGCCCAACCGTAGGGCCTCTTCCGTGAATTTCGCGATCATGGCGTGCTTGTCAGAGACTTTCTTGTGCTTCATGCCTGCCTCATCCGGGTTGTGTCCCGAGATGTTAAGTGCCACTGAGTGATTACAGCCCCTCAAACTCAATGTGGTGTCATTGCCGGCTCAATTTCCCAGGTGCTGGCGATGGTAACTTGGAGGCCTCGCCGTCCTCCGCTTCGGGCGGATGCCGGCTGAAGTACACGCACGACAGCTTTCCCATTGTGGGGAGCACGGGGCGCTCAGGGCGTCAGGGGATCGAAAGCCGCTGCCGCCAAGGGCGTGCAGCCAGGCGTTGACTGGCTGCCAGATTGCCACCGAAACAGCTGCGGCACAGTGGTTTGTTCAGGTTGTCGTAACGAATCGGATGGCCGTCTTGGTCAAGCAAGTCGCCGCCAGCAGCCTTGAGGAGGGCATGGCCAGCGACCACGTCGTGCGGAGATACAGGGTAGAGCGAAACCCCCGCGATGCCATCGCCGGCGGCCACGCGTGCGAGCCGGTAGGCGATGCTGGGCATCGGGCTGAAGCGCGCCGGAGCACAGAGCGCGGTGTTCAGCTCTGGTTGCTGGTCGGCGGCCGTGCTGACGAATACCACCGAGTTAGCGTCGAACTGCCGGGCGTCCAGGTTGGGGCAAATGTGTCGGCCATTGCGCATCAGGCCAATCATGCTGTGCTCCCAGGCAATGCAGTCAGGCCCGCGCGTGGTAACTGGCGCATAGACGACGCCCAGCACCGGTATGGCATCTTTCAGTAGGCCAACGGAAATGGCCGAGCCAGGCCTACCCGCCAGGAAATCCGTGGTGCCATCGTTCGGGTCCACCACCCAGCAATGGCTCGCCCCAGTCAGCGCGCTTCCCGTTTCCTCTCCCCAGAAGTCTCCCAGCTGCAGTCGCAGCAGCCCCTCGCGCAGCAGGATCTCCACCTCGACGTCGATATCCGCCTTGTCTCCCGCCCCGCGAGGACCACCTGGTCGTGCAGCTTCGGCGGCGATGAGCACTCCGGCGCGCAGAACCAAAGAGATGACTTCATTCAGCATGAGCTTGTCTCGAGATTGATGTTCGGCGCTGGGACTGTACTGCCCGGCGTACTCGGCAGCGGGAACGGATGGCAGCGTCACTCCGGGGAGCAGGTTGAAGGCCCTATTTCAATAGATCGTCAGGTCATTTTCAGACGAAATCGAGGGGGAGCGTTTTTGACCCTGCATTCGGTGGTGGCACGCATCGAGACGCCATACGATCGGTGGCAACCACTATCTCCCCCTCTTTGCAGGTGACCATGTAGTCGTCCACCGCCTCGCGGAAGGCGGCTTACACCTCGGCTATCGTCTCACTTTCGTAGTTGACCAGTGCGCGAATGAAGAGCAGCTTGCCGAACAGGCAGTTGTCCTCGGCGCTGGCTTCGATGGAGCCGTAATACCCCTGGTGTTGCAGCAGATTGCTCACGAAATCAGTCCTCCTGCCCTGAATCAGGATCGTCGTCGAACATATGGTTAACCCAGTGCTCGTGCTTGAGCGTGGCCATTGCATAGCCGAAGCAGGACCTACACAGCTGCATCCTTTCGCGCTCGCCATCGCGCCGCCGAAGCGGGACCGCCGCGTACTCGGCTTAACCATCGAACCACTGCGCCTACAGTACGCCGTTGCCGGTCCATGCCTTACTGGCATTGTCCCTATTGCAGGGTACTGTCTGTGTCAGCCAGATCGCCGTGCTGTTGTGTGAGTAGTACTCCCGCTTCAGCGGATCGCCCACCGCCGGACCGACAGCGTATCCAGCTCACCGTCGACCTCCAGTCATGACCGATCCAAACGATATTCATGCAATTGCTCATGCTCGAGTCGCCAGAGCCTCAGGAACGTCCGCCAATCATCGACGTAGTAGCCTGGGAAAGCACTGCACATCGTCGAGCCGATGCTCGCTGCAGCCATACGGCTGCGCCATGGCTCGGGTATGTCGGCCGGTCGCACAACCTCGAGCGGTGGATTGTCACGCCGGGAGACCGGCACGAGACGAGCCACATCCCCCAGCGTCCAGGTTGCCGCTTCGCCAATCGGCGCCACATGGTCCAGTCGTTCGATGAGATCGAGGCAAGCCAGCGCATGGGCCCGCCGCTCTAGATGGGTCATCGCCCAAAGGGCTTGGCGGCGCAGTTTTTCGCGCGAGTAACTATCGGCTTTGATGGCTGTCAGCTCTGCCTTGGTGATCAGCTCTGTCACTTGAAACCCCGCTCTTCCTGTCTGGTCGCATTCGACTTCAGCTCACGCTACCGAGGATTCCTCGGTTGTTGGAATCAGCTCATTCATCTTTGGCGTCTGAATCGGCTGCCGCCTTTCCGAAGGATTCCCAGTGGTCAACCAGCTCATCGACGCGATCGGGAATGCGCGGGGTTTTGCTGAGCACAAGGCAGCGTGTCGTGCCCACGTACTCCTCGATCAGGTACAGCGAGTCCCCGACGTCGACCCCCATTTCCTGCAGGGCTTCATCGGGAATGCGAATAGCGCCATCGCCTTCCCAGTCTTCGATCACGACCTGCCGGGTTTCCATGGGGGCTCCTGGGTGAGTTAGATCAGGCGTCCGCGGGGGGAGGCGACGGCGAGCCGACGCCAACAGGTCCCACGGCACAGGCGCTCAGGGTAGCGAAGCGGCCGCTGACCGGAAAGTGACGATAACGGATTTTATCGTCACTTTCCGGCCATGGGAGGGAACCTTGGGCTATGCACTAAAAGTGCCTGTGCTCGGTGAGGTCGCGTTTAAAAGTGGCTCGGAATGCCCCATTAGGGCCAGTACACTCCGCGCCATCGTCACTTTTCGTCTTGCGTGACCTTCGTTCAGCTGACTTTTCGGACAGAACCCAGAGTCATGCTTACGGAGCGGGTTTAGCTGGGGGCATCCCCATGTAGTGTTGGTGCCACATCATGTGATCCATCATCATCTGCTGCATCCCCATGTACCTGTCCATCATGTACTGACGCTGTGCTTTCTGCTCCTGGGGCAAGTTCGAGTAGTCCTGCCAGCCCATCATGTGGCCGCCCCCCATCATGCCGCCACCCATCATGTGCCCGCCCATCATGCCGCCTCCCCACATTCCCATGCCCATGCCGTGCATCATTCCCATATTTCCTTGCATCGTATTCCAATGCTCCTGAAGGAGTTTTTGCCGTTCCTTCGGGTCTTGGGTCTGACGGATTTTCTCCATCTGGGCCTGCATCTTCTGGAGGTTTTCCTGCGCTTGAGCCATCTGTTTGTCGAACTCAGCAATATTCGGAGCTTGCTGCTGCGCCTGGGGCGTAGAACTTTTGGCTGGGGTTGGGTCTGCCGCCAGCGCCCATGCGGGTGACAGTGATGCGGCTACGAGGAGTACTGCCAGCTTGGTTTTTTTCATGTCGAGCTGCCTTTGTGGTGGTGAGCTGAACCAACATACCTACGAGCCGTAGTGATTACGTTGACAACATGGCTTTCGTCTAGAACTTTAGCGTCCCTTGGCTGGGTTTCCCCATCGTGAGTCAAGGGGAATAGGCTCAATCAGCTTTCTGAATGGAAATGATCCGGGCCGCCATGCCTTGGCTCAGGAATTCGAAGCTCACTTCGTCACCGACCTTCAGCCCCTTCAACTGCTCGGGCGTTGCGGTAAAGCCCATGGTCATTGGTGGCCATTTCAAGCTGGGAACGGGGCCGTGCGAAAGCGTGATGGTCCCTTTGGCAGCGTCGATCCCCTTGATCGTGCCGGTGGCCTTGGCGGTCGGGGCCGCGCTGTCCGGCTGTTCCACCTGCATGGGCTGTTCCATTGGCATCCTGTCCATGGGCTTGTCGTGCATGTCAGCCGCTGTGGCGGTCTGGACGAGCGTGGCGGTCAGGATGGTTACGAGGACTTGTTTCATGACTGGGTTGCTCCTGTGGAATTGGATGGTTTCACAGCCGATGCTGTGAGGAGATGCGAGCGGCGCATCAGCCGATAGGCCGCCGGGATGACGAACAGGGACAGCAAGGGCGCGCTGAGCATGCCGCCAACCATGGGAGCGGCGATGCGGCTCATGATCTCGCTGCCGGTGCCGCTGCCCCAGAAGATCGGCAGCAGGCCGGCGACGATCACCGCCACGGTCATCGCCTTGGGCTGCACGGCGCCCTGGCGAATCGCCGCCAGCAGTGCCTGCTCGCTGCGCTCGCCGGCCGCCTCGCGCTCGGCCCAGGCCTGCTTCAGGTAGAGCAGCATGATCACGCCGAACTCGGCGGCCACCCCAGCCAGGGCGATGAAGCCGACGCCGGTGGCCACCGACAGGTCGTAGTCCAGCAGGTAGAGGAACCACACGCCGCCGGTGAGGGCGAATGGCAGCGTCGCCATGATCAGCAGGGCCTCGTCGACGCGGGCAAAGGTCAGGTAGAGCAGCACGAAGATGATCGCCAGGGTCGCCGGCACCACCAGCTTGAGCCGGGCGTTGGCTCGCTCGAGGTACTCGAACTGCCCAGAATAGCTGATGCTCATGCCTGGCTGCAGGCTCACCTTTTCGCTGACGGTCCGGCGCAGGTCACCCACCACGGCAGCGATGTCCCGCTCGCGCACGTCGATGTAGACCCAGCCCGATGGCCGGGCGTTCTCGCTTTTCAGCATGGGCGGTCCGTCGCTGACCGCGATCCTCGCCACCGTGCCCAGAGTGATCTGGTTGCCTTGCGGGGTATAGATCGGCAGCTGCTCGAGAGCGCCGAGCGAGTCGCGCCACTCGCGTGGGTAGCGCACATTGATCGGGAAGCGGGCCAGGCCCTCGACGGTCTCGCCGACGTTTTCGCCGCCGATGGCGCTGGCCACTATCGACTGCACGTCGGCGATGTTCAGCCCGTAGCGGGCAGCCGCGCGACGGTCGATGTCCACATCGACATAGCGCCCTCCGGTCAGGCGCTCGGCCAGCGCCGAGCTCACTCCGGGCACGCTCTTGGCCACGCGCTCGATCGCCTGGGTGGCTGCGTCGATATCCACCAGGCTTGTGCCGGCGACCTTGATCCCGATGGGGCTCTTGATCCCGGTGGCGAGCATGTCGATGCGATTGCGGATCGGCGGAATCCAGATGTTGGTGAGCCCTGGGATCCGCACCACCCGATCCAGCTCTTCCACCAGTTTTTCCGGCGTCATGCCTGGTCGCCACTGCTCGCGCGGCTTGAACTGGATGGTGGTTTCGAACATCTCCAGCGGTGCCGGGTCGGTGGCGGTTTCGGCACGTCCGGCCTTGCCGAACACGTGCTCGACTTCCGGTACCGTCTTGATCAGGCGATCTGTCTGCTGCAACAGCTGCGCGGCCTTTTGCGCCGACAGTCCGGGCAGCGCCGAAGGCATGTAGAGCAAGTCGCCTTCGTCCATCGGCGGCAGGAACTCGCCGCCGAGGCGGGAAATCGGCCACAGTGCGCTGAGAAACACCAGCAGCGCAGCCAACAGGGTGACTTTGGGCCGGCGCAGCACTGCATCCAGAGCCGGCCGGTAGAGGCGGATCAGCCAGCGATTCAGCGGGTTGTGCTCCTCCCGGGGGATCCGCCCGCGAATCCAGTAGCCCATCAGTACCGGCACCAGGGTTACCGACAACCCGGCGGCGGCCGCCATGGCGTAGGTCTTGGTGAAGGCCAGCGGGCCGAACAGGCGGCCTTCCTGGGCCTCCAGGGTGAATACCGGGATGAACGATAGGGTGATGATCAGCAGACAGAAGAACAGCGCCGGGCCGACCTCGGCGGCGGCGTCGGTCATCACCTGCCAGTGGCGCTCGCCCGCCAGCGTCTCCCCGGGGTGAGCCGAGTGCCAGGCTTCGACCTTCTTGTGAGCGTTCTCGATCATCACCACCGCCGCATCCACCATGGCTCCGATGGCAATGGCGATGCCGCCGAGTGACATGAGGTTGGCGTTGATGCCTTGGTGGCGCATCACGATGAACGCGATCAGCACGCCAATCGGCAGCGAGATGATCGCTACCAGGGATGAGCGCAGGTGCCAGAGGAACAGCGCGCAGACCAAGGCGACGACGATGAACTCCTCAAGGAGCTTGTGGCCGAGGTTGGCCACCGCGCGGTCGATCAGCTTGCTGCGGTCGTAAGTGGTGACGATTTCCACCCCGGCGGGCAGGCTGCCCTTCAGCTCGTCGAGTTTGGCCTTGACCGCAGCGATCGTGTCGCGGGCGTTCTTGCCGCTGCGCAGGATCACCACGCCGCCGACCGTTTCGCCTTCGCCGTCGAGTTCGCCGATGCCGCGGCGCATCTCCGGGCCCAGCTGGATGCTCGCCACGTCGCCGAGGGTCACCGGTACACCGCCGGCACTGAGCCTGAGCGGGATGGCGCGGAAATCGTCGAGCGTCTTCAGGTAGCCGGAGGCGCGCACCATGAACTCGGTCTCGGCCATTTCCAGCACCGCGCCGCCGGTTTCCCGGTTGGCCTGGCCGATGGCCGCGATCACCTCGGCCTGGGTGATGCCCAGGCTGGCCAGCCTGGTCGGGTCGAGCAGGACCTGGTACTGCCTGACCATGCCGCCGATGGTGGCCACCTCTGCGACGTTGGCGACGGTCTTCAGCTCGAACTTGAGGAACCAGTCCTGCAGGGCGCGCAGCTGCGCCAGGTCGTGGCGGCCACTGCGATCGACCAGGGCGTACTGGTAGATCCAGCCGACCCCGCTGGCATCCGGTCCCAGCGCCGGCCGGGCGCCTGCCGGTAGGCGGCTCTGCACCTGGCTCAAGTACTCCAGCACCCGCGAGCGCGCCCAGTAGAGGTCGGTGCCGTCCTCGAACAGCACGTAGACGTAGCTGTCGCCGAAGAAGGAGTAGCCGCGTACCGTTTTCGCTCCCGGCACCGAGAGCATGGTGGTGGTCAGTGGATAGGTTACCTGGTTCTCGACGATCTGCGGCGCCTGCCCCGGATAGGGGGTGCGCACGATCACCTGTACATCGGAGAGGTCCGGCAGTGCGTCGAGCGGGATGCTGCGCACCGACCAGACGCCCCAGGCGGTGACGAACAGGGTTGCCAGCAGGACCAGGAAGCGGTTGGCTACCGACCAGCGGATCAGCGCGGCGATCATGGCTGGTCTCCCTGTTTCTCCAAGCGCTCGACCACCAGCCCGGCGTCGCTCTCGCGCACCGCGAAGCGCACCCGGTCGCCGACCTCGAGTCCGTGCAACAGGGCCGGATTGCCCAGTGGGAAGCTCATGGTCATGCCGGGCATCCCCAGTGTCCGTAAAGGACCATGGGCGAGGGTCACGCTCCCGTCGCCGATCTCGACGACCCTGCCCTCGGCCTCATGCAGGACGGGGGTGTTGGTGGCAGGCTCCGGTCTTGCCGCGGTTCCCACAACCAGCCCTCGGAGACTGGCTTCGGAATCGAGTAGGAACTGTCCGGAGGCGACCACCTGTTGGCCTTCCTCCAGGCCGCTCAGTACCACCGTTCGGCCATCGTTTTCCGCACCGGGGCGCACCTCGACTGGCCGGTAGCGCCCCGCGTCTTCGGCGAGCATGACCAGAGCCCGTCGGCCGGTGCGGATGACAGCCTCGCTCGGCACCCACAGCACGCCTTGCTCGCTCGCCCGGTTCAGCCGTACCTGCGCCGTCAGCCCCGGCCGCAGGCGACCGTCGGGGTTGGGCAATTCGACCCTCACGCGAAGGGTACGACTGTCGGTGTTCGCCGCTGGCAGGATGGTGGCGACCCGGCCCGTTAGCACCTCGCCAGCGAGCGCCGGCAGGCGCGCCTCGACCGTCTGGTCGGCGAGCAGTGCCCCGGCTTCGGCCTCCGGCACGGCCAGCTCCAGCCAGACGCTGTCCAGACCGTTGATGCGCGCCAGGCTATCGCCGGCCGCCATTCTCATGCCCGTCCGCACAGCCAGCTCCTGCAACACGCCACCGAGGGGGCTGGTGATGGTCAGGGTCGGCTGGGCCTTGCCGCTGTGCTCCACCCGGGCGATCAACGTCGCTGGCATGCCGATCAGGAGCAGGCGCTGGCGGGCCGCCGCCAGCAGCTCGGCATCGCCGCTGCGCCGGAGGGCGAGAAACTCTTCCTGGGCAGCGGCCCACTCGGGCACCAGCAGGTCGGCCAGCGGCGCACCAGCCGCCAGTACGTCGTCTGGTGCGCGGGCGTAGACCCGCTCGACGAAGCCGGCAGTACGCGCCTGAACCACTGCGACATCCCGTTCATTGAAAGCCAGCACGCCGGTTACCACCAGACTGGAGGCGATGGCCCCACGGGTGACGGTCGCCAGGCGCAGGCCGAGATTCTGGGTCAATCGCGGATCGATGCTGACGGCGGCGCTGTCCGCGGCGGCATCGGCATAGCGAGGCACCAGTTGCATGTCCATGAAGGGCGACTTGCCCGGCTTGTCGAACCGCTGCTGCGGGTACATCGGATCGTACCAGTACAGCACCGGACGTTCGTCCTGCGCCGCGGGCACGGGTATCGGATCAGGGCGCTGCTGGGCGAACCAGTACCCCCCGCCAGCGCCGAGAACGAGCGCCAAGCCGCACAACGCGGCTGCCGGGCCAATTTGCATGCTCATGGGTGCTCCTCCCCGTAGGCAAAATGCAGCCGTGCAGCAGTCTTGGCGCCCTGTGCCTCCAGCTCGATCTGGCGCAGGCGAGCCTCGATCAGCTCCTGACGGGCGGTGATGACGCTGAGCAGATCGCCCTTGCCGGCGCGGTAGCTGGCCAGGCTGAGCTCCACCTTCTCCCGGGCCAGCGGCACGAAGTTGTCGCGGTTGCGATGCTGTGCCCGCTGTAGTCGCTGGTATTCGGCGAGATCCTCTTCCAGTTGTTGGGCATGCTCGCGCAGCAGGGCTTCGCGCTCGGCTTCCAGCTGGTTGAGTTCGGCGTGTCGGGCGGCGATTTTCGGATCCTGCCGAGAGCCGGGGAACAGCGGCAGGTCGAAACTGACCTGCACACTGACCATGTCGCCAAACTCGCGGCCACGACGTTGGTAGTCGAGCTCCCAACTCCAGTCGGACTTCTTCTCCGCCTGCGCCTCGCGCACCTTGGCTTGCGCTTCGCGCGTCATCGGCTCGAAGGAGGCCAGCGCCGGGTGGCGTGGCAACTGGTGGCCGTAGCGAGCGTGATCGATGGGCCATTCTGGCCAGTCGCCAGCAAGCGGCTGGTCGGCGGCCACGCCTATCCAGCGACGTAGGGCCGCGCGCGCCCGAACGTGTTGCTGGGCTAGTTGGTCCTGCTGTTCGTCCAGGCGGGCCGCCTCCTGTTTCGGCCGCACTGCGTCGGCAGCCTGCCCGCGTCCGCCGGCGATCTGCGCCTGCACGGCGGCAGCGAGCAGACGGTTCTCGCCGAAGAACTCGGTGAACAGCGCCTGCTGGCGTTCCACCGCGAGGCGGTCGATCCACGCCAGCGCGGTGGCCTGGCGGACGTTCAGTCGTTCAACAGCGCTTTCGGCGGCGGCGCGCTCTACCGCCGCATCGGCTACCTCGACCCGAGCCCGGCGCTTGGCGCTGTTGGGCATATCCTGCATGACTCCGACCATCTGCATGGTCATGAAATCGCGGTCGATGCTCCAGCGGTCGGGGCCGCCGACGGGATAGTTCTGCACCCCCAGCCGCAGCTGGGGATCGGGCAGTTCGCCGGCGGGAATGGCGGCACTACTGGCGGCTTGCAGTTTGGCCTGCTCGGCGGCCAGCGAAGGGGCGTTATCTTCAGCCAGGCGCAAGGCCTCGGCGAGGGTCAGCGAGGCTGCCTGGCTCGGCAATGCCAGCACGGACGCCGCCAGCGCGGCGGCGAGGGGCCAGCCCGGACAGTGACGTGGGATGTTCATGCTCTCGATTCCTGTGATGTTCCGTGTCGCGCGAACGCGCGCAGCCCTGCTGTCCTGATCAGGCGGGATAGCGTTCAGTGTGGGGCAGGAATCAGGCGCAGGGTGGTCGCCAGAGCCCGGATGGGGGGCGCTCGGGCAGGAGATCGCTGGTGTAGGATGCCGCTATTGGGGCGGACAAGGGGACGGGGGGCTTGATGACTGCAACTTGCAGCAGGCTGGCGGTCTTGCATTCCTGCCCCGGTTTGCAGGGTTTACCAGGCTCGGCGGGGTCGCCCATGTCCTGGCAGCAGTCCGGAGGCACGACCGCCATGTCGGTCATCGCCGCCATGGCGGTCGCCTGCATCGGACAGGGTTCTGCCGGCGGCTGGACTCCCGCCATTCCCGTGAGGGGAAGCGTCAGACTGAGCAGGAAAACCAGGCAGAGCCGCAGGTGGCGTTTCATGGACGGGAGTCTAGTCCTGCACGGTGGGGTACACAATTGCAGGCGCACCACTCGGCACAGCAGTTAAGGAGCTTCGAGCAGAGCTCGTTATTGCGTGGTCCCGGTTTGCCGCTGATGGGAGGGGCCGCCCGGATGTGCGCAGCGCAGGTGATTGCCCTCGCTCGTTGCGCCTTCGCACAACGGCTGCGACAACTCGTGGAGGATGCCGCAATGGGCGGCGGTACTCGGCTCGTTGCAGCATTCACGCAAGCTCTTGAGCTGTTGTTCCAGCTGGCGGAGCTCCTCGATGCGCGCGGTGACATGGCCAATGTGCGCGTCCAGCAGGGCGTTCACATCGCCACAGTGTTCGCTGGGGGCATCCTTGAAATGGAGCAGTCCTCGAATCTCGGCGTGCGTCATATCCAGCATGCGGCAACGGCGGATGAATGACAGCCTTTCGACATGCGCTTCGGTGTAGATGCGAAAGTTGCCTTCGGTGCGGGAGGGTGAGGCAAGTAGAGCCTCGCGCTCGTAGTAGCGGATGGTTTCGACCTGAGTGCCAGTGATTCTGGCCAGTTCGCCGATTTTCACGTTGTTATCCCAATAGCCGGATCTGATGACCCTTGCTGGCAGCATAGGCTCTTGACTCTGTAGTCGCTACAGGTTGTTTACTTGTCTGCAACGTCAGGCTCAGGGGGCCAACATGAGTGAGTGCAACACTGTTGGGTGCGGGTGTTCCACTGCGTCGTCAGCGGAACCGAAGACTCTCGCCACCGGAGCGGGAAAGATTGCGCAGTACCGTATCGACAACATGGACTGCCCCACCGAGGAACGGCTGATTCGCGGCAAGCTGGAGCCGCTCGCAGGAGTGACCGGGTTAGAGTTCAACCTGATGCAGCGCACGCTGACGGTGAACCACCAGCTCGATTCGCTGGAGCCGGTCGAAGCCGCGTTGCGCGCCATCGGCATGCAGGCCCAGCGTCTTGCCCTTCCAGCCGAGCAGGTGTGCACGGTGTTGCTCATCGCGAAGATGGACTGCCCTACCGAGGAACGGCTGATTCGCGACAAGCTGAACGGAATGCCCGGGGTCGAGTCCCTGGACTTCAATCTGCTGCAACGCCGTCTGACGGTCACGCACAGTCTCGAGAGCCTGCATGCCATCTTGGACGCGCTGACCTCCATCGGGCTCGAAGCCAGCGTCGAACCGAGCGTTGCCAGCGCCACCGCCGTGCCCTCTACCGGCATCCACCAATGGTGGCCACTGGCCGTGGCGGGGGTGAGTGCGACCTTGGCCGAGGTCGTGGACTGGCTGAACGGTGGCAATCACTGGTTGGTCGTGGCCCTCGCCATGCTGGCGATTGGCGTAGGCGGTCTCTCGACCTACAAGAAAGGCTGGATTGCCCTCAAGAACCGCAACCTGAACATCAACGCGCTGATGTCGATTGCCGTCACCGGCGCGATGCTCATTGGCGAGTGGCCGGAGGCGGCCATGGTGATGTTCCTGTTCGCCCTGGCAGAGGTGATCGAGGCCAGATCGCTCGACCGTGCGCGCAATGCGATTCGCGGCCTGATGGATCTCGCCCCGGAAACGGCCACCGTCCAGCAGCCTGATGGAAGCTGGCAGAGCACACCTGCCAAGCAGGTCGCGGTGGGGGCCACGGTGCGTCTGCGTCCAGGTGAGCGCATCGCGCTGGATGGTGTGGTGACCCAGGGGCACTCGACCGTGAACCAGGCGCCGATCACCGGCGAAAGCCTGCCGGTGGACAAGGCGGAAGGCGACAGCGTGTTTGCCGGTACGATCAACCAGACGGGCTCTTTTGAATATCGGGTGACGGCAGAGGCCAGTCACTCGACGTTGTCGCGGATCATTCATGCCGTCGAGTCCGCCCAGGGCAGTCGTGCGCCGACGCAACGCTTCGTCGACCAGTTCGCGCGCATCTACACCCCGGTGGTGTTCCTGATCGCCTTGCTGACGGCCGTCATACCGCCGCTGCTGTTTGCCGGGGCCTGGATGGACTGGATCTACAAGGCCTTGGTGCTACTGGTGATTGCCTGTCCGTGCGCGCTGGTGATCTCCACCCCGGTATCCATCGTCAGCGGTCTGGCTGCGGCTGCCCGCAAAGGCATCCTCGTCAAGGGCGGTGTGTACCTGGAGGAGGGGCGCAAACTGGCCACTCTGGCACTCGACAAGACCGGCACCATCACCCATGGCAAGCCGGTGCAAACCGACTTCATCGCCTTGAATGGCGAGGAAGTCCAGGTTCGCACTCTGGCGGCAAGCCTTGCGGCGCGCTCGGATCACCCGGTGTCCCAGGCCGTCGCCCATGCGGCCAGCGAAGCCGGTTTGGCTTTGCGCCCGGTGAGCGATCTGGCCGCCATTCTTGGCCGGGGCGTCCGGGGGCGCATCGACGACCATCTGTATCAACTGGGCAATCACCGGCTGATCGAAGAGCTAGGTCTGTGTTCGAAGGACATTGAGGCCAAGCTGTTTGCCCTTGAACGCCAGGGCAAGTCGGTGGTGCTGCTGGTCAATCAGCATGAAGCTCTGGGTATTTTTGCGGTGGCCGACACCGTGCGGGAAACCAGTCGCGCAGCGATCAGCGAACTGCACGCCCTCGGGGTGAAAACCCTGATGCTCAGCGGTGACAACATCCATACCGCCGAAACCATTGCCCGTTCGGTCGGTATCGACGAGGCCCGCGGTGGGCTGCTGCCGGAAGACAAGCTCAAGATCATCGAAGGACTGATGACGAGCGACCAGGCGGGTGCGGTCGGCATGGTGGGGGACGGAATCAACGATGCGCCTGCGCTGGCCAGAGCGAGCATTGGCTTCGCCATGGGGGCGGCTGGTACGGATACCGCCATCGAGACGGCAGACGTGGCGCTGATGGACGACGACCTGCGCAAGATTCCCGCATTCGTCCGGCTTTCGCGGGCGACCGCGACGGTGCTGCGGCAGAACATCGCCTTCGCGCTCGGGATCAAGGTGGTATTCTTGCTGCTGACGTTCAGCGGGCAGGCAACTCTGTGGATGGCGGTATTCGCCGATGCCGGCGCCAGTCTGCTGGTGGTGGCCAACGGGTTGCGCTTGCTGCGCAAGTAGGGCGCGTGGGGGCTGACAAAACGGTAATGCGGCCTTCAGCTTCCCGTCAGGCGTCGTAATCTAACCTGACTGTGCAGGCTGCTGGTCGCAGTATGGTTTGCGAGTAAGGCCATTGTTGATAAGATTTATTCCACTTTGATTTGGGCTTTCAAATTCTTATGCGCCGTTGGTTGACGATTCTCTTGCTGGTGATGATGCCGCTGCAGCTCGGTTGGGCTGCACTGGGCAGCTATTGCCAGCACGAATCTGGAAGCCAGACGAAGCATTTCGGCCATCACGCTCACCAGCACAAAAGCCAGGCGGGGAACGAGGACGACGACGGTCCCGATCCCCAAAGCGGCAAGAACCTGCATGGCGATTGCAACGCCTGCGTTTCCGCTGGCGTCACGCCGATCTTTTCCGCTGTAGCCTTGTTTGATGTGAACAGCTCGTCAGCTGGCGAAACAGGGCACCAGGCTCATCCGCTGGCCCGACCATCCTCTCCGCCTGACCGCCCTGCGTGGGCCCGCCTCGCCTGATCGGCGAGGCGACTCCTCTCTCCCTGACCCGCTCAAACGACCATCGTCACCGACGATGAGCGTTGGCGTGCTGCGAGCCAGCTGATTGCGTCTCGCCGATTCCCTGTGAGCTTTTTCATCACTGGAGAATCGGGATGTTCCCAAGCAAAACCAGAAAATGGCTGCCCTGTGCCTTGCTCGTGCTGGCCACCGGCAGTTCCTTGGCGCAGACAGCGCCAAGCGCTTCCAGCCTGCAGTCGGTCACTGCCGGTCCTTTATCGCTGAAGCAAGCCTTCGATACCGCTTGGGCGCGTCAGCCCGAAGCGGAGTCCTCGTCTGCGCGTCGTGAGGCGGCCTCCGCCCGTCGCGCCTCCGCCGACAGCTGGACCGCCGAGCCCATGGCCCTGGAGCTGTCGAGCAAAGGCGACCAGCTCAATGGCAACGATGGTAGCCGCGAGCACAATGTCGGCCTCGCCATCCCCCTGTGGCTGCCCGGTGAGCGCTCGCGTACGGGCGCCGTGGCCGAGGCCGAGGCCCAGTCCACCGCCAGTCGCGCCTCGGCTGCGCAGCTGCGCACTGCTGCTGAAGTGCGCGAGGCGTACTGGCAGTGGCAACGCAGCCGGGTCGAAGCGAGCCTGGCCAGCGAGCGCGAGGGCAATGCCCGGCAGCTCGCTGCCGATGTCGCCAAACGGGTCAAGTCGGGCGAGCTGGCCCTGGCCGATCAGCACCAGGCCGAGGGTGCTGCGGCGTTGGCCGAGATCGAGGCGGCGCGAGCCAGGAGTGCGCTGGCGACGGCTGCACAGCAGTTGCGCAGCCTGATCGGCACCCTGCCGGGTGGTAGCGAAGAGACTGCGCCTGGCGTAGTTGCCGGTGAGCCGGTGCCCGCTTTGCCCGCCGACTTCGCTGGTCTGGATACTCAGCATCCGGCGGTGGCCGCCCTGCTCGATCAGGCCGAGGTCGCGCGCCGCTCGGCCGAACTGGCCCGCGTGCAGACCCGGGCCAATCCCGAGTTGACCTTGTCTACCACTCGCGAACGCGAGCCTGGGGAGTCCTATGACGAAAGCCTCACCCTGGGCATTCGCATCCCCTTCGGCTCGGGCAGTCGCAATCGCGCCAAGCAAGCCACGGCCGAGGCCGAGGCCATCGAAGCCGAGGTGCAGGCGCGTCTGGCGCGTGAGCGCCTGCTCGGCGAGCTGGAAGCCGCCCGGCTGGAGTTCGAATCCGCCCGCGCTCAAGTGACGGCTGCCGAGAAGCGTGCCCGGCTCGCCCAGGAGTCTCGCGGTTTCTTCGAAAAATCCTTCCGCCTCGGCGAAACCGATCTGCCGACGCGCCTGCGTATCGAGCTCGAGGCGACCGACGCCAAGCGTCAGGCTGCCCTGGCCCGACTCGATCAGGCGGCGGCGACCTCCTCACTGCGCCAGGCGCTGGGTCTGCTGCCCGAATAGGGCCAGAACGAACCTAAAGGACTGCAAAGATGACACTGTTTCCAAGGCTGACAGCCTTCACTGTGGCGACCTTGATCGCTGCCGCCCCCTTGGCCACTCAAGCCGGCGAGGGGCATGACCATGGCGAAGCGCCGGCCACTCCGACTGGACAGGCCCTGCCGCGCTTCGCGGCGACTTCCGACTCCTTCGAGTTGGTCGGCGTGCTCGATGGCCACGACCTCACTCTGTGGCTCGACCATGCAGCCGACAACAGTCCGGTCGAGGGCGCGAGCCTCGAACTGGAGATTGGCGGCGTCAAGGTCGAGGCCGAGCAGCACGAAGCCGGCGAGTTCGAGGCCGAGCTGGCGGAAGAGCCCGAGGAAGGCGAGATCGCCATCAAGGCCAAGGTCGTCGTCGGCCAGCGCACGGAGCTGCTGAGCGGTGATCTGGATATCCATCACGACGAGCACGGCGAAGAGTCTGCATCTGGCGCGTCCTGGGGCACCTACGGTGCCTGGGGTGCCGGCGGGCTGGTTCTGCTCGCCCTGCTGGGTTGGGCCATGCGCCGCGCCCGCGTCGCTCCTCGTCATTCGTGAAGGTGTTCCATGAAAACTAATTTTCTGATTTCCGCGGTGTGCCTGGCTCTGCTGTCGCTGACCTCGCCCGCCTGGGCTGGCGAAGGGCATGACCATGGCGAAGAAGCGCCTGCAACCAACAGCAACGGCCCCCAGCGCCTGCCCGACGGCAGCGTATTCCTGCCCAAGCCGGCGCAACGCCAGATCGGGGTGCGCACCTTGCCGCTCGAGACGGCCGAATTGCCGCGCTCGCTGGAGCTGGCCGGCAAGGTGGTGATGGACCCCAATGCCGGCGGCATGGTGCAGGCCGTGCTGGCTGGGCGCCTCGAAGCCGGGCCGCGCGGCTTTCCCAGCGTCGGCCAGGCGGTGAAAAAGGGTGAGGTGCTGGCCTACGTCGTGGCAACCGGCGATGTCCTCGAACGGGCCAATCAGGCTGCGCAACTGGCCCAGCTGCGGGCGGCCAAGGGCCTTGCCGACCAGCGTCTGGTGCGCTTGCGCGAGCTGGCCGATACGGTGCCGCGCAAAGACATCGAGGCGGCGGCCAGCGAGGTCGCGAGCTTGGCGGCGCAAATCGCTGCGTTGAGCTCCGGTATCAATGCTCGGGAAGCACTGCTTGCGCCGGTCTCCGGGGTGATTGCCTCGAGCAACGCGGTCGCCGGCCAGGTGGTCGATGCTCGCGAACTGGTGTTCGAAGTGGTCGATCCCTCCCGCCTGCGCATCGAGGCGCTGGCCTACGACCTGAGCCAGGCCGCCGATGTGGCGGGAGCCACTCTGGCGGTGGGCAGCGAGCGTGTGCCGCTGACCTTCATCGGCGCGGCGCGCAGCCTGCGCGAACAGGCCCTGCCGATGCTGTTCCAGGGCGAGGGAAGCGCCTTGTCCCGGCTGGCCGTGGGGCAGCCGGTGAGGGTCTTCGTGCAGACCGCCAGTCGTACCCAGGGCATCCGGGTTCCGGCAGCGTCGCTGATGAAGAATGCCGCCAACCAGAGTGTCGTCTGGGTGAAGACCGCGCCGGAGCACTTCGCGCCGCGCCCGGTCACCTTTGTCGCGCTGGACGGGGTATCCGTGGCGGTGACCAGCGGGCTTGCCGCTGGGGATCGCGTGGTGACCCAGGCCGCCACTCTGATCAACCAGATCCGCTAAGGGGAGCCTGACCCATGTTCAAGTGGCTCCTCGATAACAGTCTCGGCAACCGCCTGCTGGTGATCATCGCCAGCCTGGTGCTGATGGCCTATGGCGCCTTCACCCTGTCACGCATGCCGGTGGATGTCTTTCCCGATCTGAACAAGCCCACGGTCACCATCATGACCGAGGCCGGCGGCATGGCCGCCGAAGAGGTCGAGCAACTGATCACCTTCCCGCTGGAGACCACCATGAACGGTCTGCCCGGGGTGGAGAGTGTGCGCTCGGTCTCCAGCAGCGGGCTGTCCTTCATCTACGTCACCTTCGACTGGAGCACGGAGATTTTCCGCGCCCGGCAGATGGTTTCGGAACGCCTGTCGGCGATGGAGGAGGGCTTGCCACCGGGCGTGATCCCGCGCATGGGGCCGATCAGCTCCATCATGGGCGAGATCATGCAGATCGCGATTCCCATCGATGCGGACAAGATCACGCCGATGCAGGTTCGCGAGTTCGCCGACTGGGTGCTGCGCCCGCGCCTGATGGCGATCCCCGGTGTTGCCCAGGTGATCCCGATTGGCGGCGAGGTCCGCCAGTTCCAGGTCCAGCCCGACACGGCGCGGATGGCCGAGCTGGGTATCAGCCATACGCAACTGGAGGAGGCGCTCAAGGGCTATTCGTCGAATACCTCCGGGGGCTTCCTCGAGCTTAATGGCCGCGAGTACCTGATTCGCAACCTGGGGCGGACGTCGAGTCTGGCGGATCTGTCGAACCTGGCCATCACTGCCCGTAACGGCCAGCCGATCCTGCTGCGGCAGATCGCCGAAGTGACCTTTGCCGCAGCCTTGAAGCGCGGCGACGCCGGCTTCGAAGGCAAGGCCGCGGTGATCCTCGGCATCCAGAAACAACCGACGGCCGATACCATCCAGCTGACCCGCTCCATCGAGGCGGCGCTGGGGGAAATGCGCAAGTCGCTGCCGACCGGCATGGAGGCTCCCCAGGTCACCTTCCGCCAGGCCAGCTTCATCGAGGCTTCGATCAGCACCCTACAGGGCAAGCTGATCGGCGCCTCGGTGTTCGTCGCGGCGATCCTGTTCTTCTTCCTCGGCACGCTGCGCCCCACCATCATTGCGCTGACCGCCATTCCGGTGTCGATCTTCATCACCGGCCTGGTGTTCAAGTACTTCGGCCTGTCGATCAACACTATGACCCTCGGAGGCCTGGCCATCGCTATCGGTGGATTGGTCGACGATGCCGTGGTGGGCGTGGAAAACGTGCTGCGCCGGCTGAAGGTGGAGCGGGCCAAGCACCCCGAGCACCGCCTGCACCCACTGGAACTGGTGGGACACGCGACCATGGAGGTGCGTTCGGCCATCCTCTACGCCACCATCATCATCGTGCTGGTGTTCCTGCCGCTGTTCGCCCTGCCGGGCATGGAAGGGCGGCTGTTCGTACCGCTGGGGATCGCCTTCATCGTCTCGACCCTGGCCTCGCTGGTGGTCTCAGTGACCGTCACCCCGGTGCTGTCCTTCTATCTGTTGCCGCAGATGAAGTCGCTGGAGCATGGCGACACCAAGTTGCTGGCCTGGCTCAAGAGCCGCTATCGCAGCAGCTTGCAGGCCGTCCTGCAGCGTCCGAAGGCGGCTGTAGTCGCAGGTGGCATCGCCGTGTTGGTCGCGGCGGCGAGCGTGCCGTTCTTCCCGAAGACCTTCCTGCCGCCGTTCAACGAGGGCACCTTGCTGATCGGCCTGCGTCTGAACCCCGGTGTGACCCTGGCGGAGTCCTCGGCGCTGGCCCAGCAGGCCGAGCAGTTGGTCATGCAGGTGCCGGAAGTGACCCACGTCGGCCGCCGCAGCGGCCGTGCGGAGCTGGATGAGCACGCCGAGGGTGTGCACGTCAGCGAGCTGGATGTCGGCCTCAAGCCGGCCTCGGAGCTGACCCGCTCGATGGATGAGATCACCGGCGACATCCGCTCGCGGCTGGTCAATCTGCCGGCGGCCATCGGCATCGGTCAGCCGATCTCGCACCGGATCGACCACATGCTGTCCGGCGTGCGCTCGCAGATCGCCATCAAGATCTTCGGCGAGGATCTGGACACACTGCGCGGCCAGGCAGATGCCCTGCGCGGCAGGCTGGCGGCGATTCCCGGCATCGCCGACCTGGAGATCGAGAAGCAGGTGCTGGCTCCGCAGATCAAGGTGCGCATCGACTACGCCGCCGCCGCCCAGTACGGCGTGCCCGCGCCGCAGATCCTGGCGACGCTGGAGAGTCTGGTCGAGGGCGAAAAGGTCACCCAGATCGTCGAGGGTGGCCGGCGTTTCGCCCTGGTGGTGCGCCTGCCCGAGACGGCACGTTCGGCGGAGGGCCTGGGCAACATCCTGTTCGAGACCCCGACCGGCCGGGTGCCGCTGTCGCGGATCGCCAGCATCGAGGACGGCGACGGACCGAACCAGATCAGTCGCGACGACGGCAAGCGCCGCATCGTGTTGTCGGCCAACGCTCAGGGGAGGCCGCTGTCGGAGGTCGTTGAGGATATCCGCAAGGTGGTCGACGAGAGCAAGCTGCCGGAAGGCTACTTCATCACCCTCGGCGGCCAGTTCCAGGCCCAGGAGGAGGCTTCGCGGCTGGTCGGTCTGCTGTCCCTCGTCTCGCTGGTGCTGATGTTCGTGGTGCTCTACAGCCGCTACAAGTCGGCAATCCTGGCCTCGCTGATCATGGTCAACATCCCGCTCGCTCTGGTCGGCGCGGTGCTGGGCCTGTGGCTGTCGGGGCAGCCGCTGTCGATCGCCGCGCTGATCGGCTTCATCACCCTGGCCGGCATCTCGGTGCGCAACGGCATCCTCAAGGTCAGCCACTACATCAACCTGATGCGCATCGAGGGCGAAAACTTCGACCACGCGATGATCGTACGCGGCTCGCTGGAACGCCTCAGTCCGGTGCTGATGACCGCCCTGGTCACCGCCTTCGCTCTGGCGCCCCTGCTGTTCGAGGCCGAGCGTCCCGGCACGGAGGTGCTGCATCCGGTGGCTGTGGTGATCTTCTCCGGTCTGATCAGCTCGACCCTGCTCGATACCTACCTGACTCCGGCGATGTTCTGGCTGTTCGGCCGCAAGGACACCGAGCGATTGATGGCTGACCGCGAAGCGGGGGCTTTTTGATGGTTTGCCGCATTTCTCAGCGCAACTCCGCCCCTCAGGGCGGGATTGCGCACCACAAAACAACCGTGCTGGCCGGCAAATGATCCGGAAGTTGAAGTCACTGAAGCAGCACTCAGCGAATTACCGAAGTGATAGAGGAATTCAAATGAAAGCTCTGAAAGCAATCTTGGCCATCTCGATGTTTGCCGTCTCTTCCATCGCAATGTCGGCTGGTTTCGACAAGGATCCGGTCAGGATCCTCCAGGAGAACCAGCGCGCCATGGACGCTTACGCCGCAGAGCTCGGGAAACCCGCTCCGAAAGTCGAAATGTATCGCTATGGCATGGAGCTCGATGTAGCCAGGGTGATCAGCGTGACACGCAAGGCCAAGGTCTGTGGCGTGGTGCCGGCGCGGATGACCTTCCTCGACTCGAAGAGTGAGCTCCGGACGGTCGAGTACCAAGCAGTCGGTGGGGGATGCCGGCGCGGCTGAGTGGCGACCGGCTGACCAGCCGCTAAAAATGCCTCCACCTAATGTAAGGAGCGGCTGACTGCTGCCGTGTGGTTGAAAGTGATTTCGCCTGGGCCTAGCCCCTTTCCAGGCTATCGGCGTCCCAGTGGCGCCGATTTTTTTAGGGAATCTCCTATGGAATTTATGGTCCCGACAATTCCTCCTGAAAACTGCCAATCTGGGAGGAGTCGTCATGTTTCAAGTCAATGGGATGGTTGTCCGCTGCTGTCTCGTTACATAACGAGGAGTGGCCAATGAGTACGTCATCATCTTCCGGATTGTGGTCACTGCTTCTAGTCGCCTGGCTGGTGGCGCTGCTGTCGAGCCTCTCCGCGCTGTTCATCGGCGAGGTGATGGGGCAGGCTCCCTGCGTACTGTGCTGGTTCCAGCGCGCCTTCATGTTCCCGCTGACGGTGATCCTGGCCATCGCCTGCTACCGCTCGGACTTCGCCATCTGGCGTTACGCACTACCGCTGGCCGGCATCGGCGCAGGACTAGCTCTCGCCCACACGCTGCTCTATGCCGGGCTGATTCCCCTGCCAATCCAGCCCTGCACGGCTACTGGACCGTCCTGCTCGGGCGCCGGCATGACCATCTTCGGTGGTGTGCCGCTACCGATGCTGGCCCTATTTGCTTTCGCCCTGATTGCCATCCTGCTCCTCGTTATTCGCCGGAGAACTGCCCCATGAATCGCCGTACCCTGGTCCTGATCATCTGCGTTGTGATCCTTGCCGTGTTCGCCGCAGCCGCCTTCCTCTACCCGCGGGTGATACCGACGCAACCGTCGCAGCAGGCCCAAGCACCCGCGCAGGTGCCGGCGGAAGCGCCCAGCGGCAGCAACCTGGTTCGCTTCCACTCGCCGGTATTCGGCCCGGCGCAGGCGCCGGTGACCATCGTCGAGTTCTTCGACCCCTCCTGCGAGGCGTGCCGAGCCTTCTACCCGTATGTGAAGAAGATCCTCGCCGAGAACCCCAACGACGTGCGGCTGGTGTTGCGCTACGTACTGTTCCACCAGGCCTCAGAGGAGGTGGCTCGCATGCTGGAGGCCGCGCGCAAGCAGAACCTTTACTCGCAGGTGTTGGAGGCTGTTCTCGATGCCCAGCCGGACTGGCACGACGACCCCAGGGCGGCCGCAGCCTGGGCCGCCGCCGAGGGCGCCGGTCTGGACGTGGGGAGGGCCCGTGCGGACATGCACACGCCCAGCGTCGACGCCGTGCTGGAAACCGACATGCAGGACGTCAAAGCGCTGGGCATCCGGGGCACCCCGACCTTCTTCGTCAATGGCCGCGCGCTGGACAAATTCGGCCCCGAGCCACTGAGCGATCTGGTGCGCAGCGAAGTCGCCAAGGCCAGGAACTGACACCAAGGGTGCGCTGATAGAGCTTACAGTCCACTATCTGCCGGGAGTCGCATCGGTGCGAGTGGTGTTGCCGGAATGACACCGGCGCTCGCAGGAGTGCTGTTTACGTACGCTACCAAACACTGACAGGTACAGGCTCTAGTTCCCCCTTACCAGCGCCGGGATGGTGCGCAGGTAGATCAGCTCACCGACCAACTCCACCAGGGTCTGGGTTATCACCGCGGCGGCCGCCAGCCCCCTGATCGGCTCGGGCAGGGCCAGCGCCAGTGGCAGTACCACCAGTGAGTTGCGAGTGGAGCTGCTGAAGGCCACCGCCCGCGCCGCCGGCGCCGCCAGACGGAACAGCCTGGCGCTGAACGCTCCGAGTGCAGGGGCGAGCAACATGAACATGGCATAGACCGGCAGCAGCGGAGCGAGCACTTCCAGTTGCCGGGCCACCGCGGCGATCTGCGAACCGATCACGGCCACCAGCACCATTGCCATCGCCGGCACGGGCAGCCAGGCCCAGCCGGCGCTCCAGATGCGCACCGCTGCGGAGCGGCTTGCGCCCAGCTCGGTGGCGACGGCCAGTACAAGGGGCGCGACGATGAGTAACAGGAAGGCCTCGGCAAAGGGCCGGATGGCGATCACCGTGTCCACCTGCGTGCCGAGCATGAGCTGCAGATAGACAGGCAGCATCAGCAGCTGGAGCAGCAGCAGGAGGGGCGTGGCGGCCAGCACCAGTCTCGAGTCGCCCTTGCCCAGGTGGGTGAATACCACCACGTAGTCGATGCAGGGCGTTAGCAGGACCAGCAGGGCACCGGCCAGCAGGGCCTCGTTGGCCGACAGCGGCAGGGTCAGAAGCCAGACCAGCAGCGGCACCAGCACGAAGTTGGCCAGCAGAAGGGCGCCGACGAAGCGTCGGTTGGCAAACGCTTGCCGAAGCTCAAGGAAAGGAATCTGCAGGAACATGGCGTACATCAGCACGACAATTGCCGGTGTGATGGCCATTGCCGCCAGATCAGCCATGCCTTCGGAGGTCAAACCTACGACAGCTGCGATGGCTACAGCGACGAAATACAAGCCTATCTGATGATGCTCCAGCCAGTCTCGCGACATCCTGAGTCTCCCTTGTTTGTGGTGCAGGCATTCTCGCACCTTGAAAGGCGTTATTTCTGGGCTGAGGTGTTTTCAAGCGCCAGGAGACAATTCAGATAAAACAGAAAATAGGTGTGACAGGGGTTCTGAACGATAACTGACGCCACTCATGTGTGCGGATGAGCTATACACTATCCAGACACCCAGAAGGCCCGCTCCCGAGCGTCTGGATAGGGTCTATTTCTGTGTTTTTTGACAGGTGTCCGGCAGCTCTATAGGGTTCATCCATACACATTAACCCTTGGAGGCGGCATGCACGGACAGCGGATCGGCTACATCCGTGTCAGTACCCTCGACCAGAACCCGGATCGACAGCTGGAGGGCACCCAGGTGAGCAAGGTGTTCACCGACAAGGCCTCCGGCAAGGACACCCAACGTCCCCAGCTTGATGCCCTGCTCGGTTACATGCGCGAGGGTGACACCCTGGTGGTGCACAGCATGGATCGTCTCGCCCGCAACCTGGACGACCTGCGCCGCCTGGTGCAGCAGCTCACCGGCCGCGGTGTTCGGATCGAGTTCATCAAGGAAGGGCTGACTTTCACCGGCGAGGATTCACCGATGGCCAACCTGCTGCTGTCGGTGATGGGGGCCTTCGCCGAGTTCGAGCGCGAGCTGATCCGTGAGCGGCAGCGAGAGGGGATCGCGCTGGCCAAACAGCGTGGCGCCTACCGTGGTCGGAAGAAGGCTCTGAGCGACGCCAGGATTGCTGAGCTGCGTCGGCGCGCCGAGGCTCGAGAGCCGAAGGCTGCCCTGGCCCGCGAGTTTGGGATCAGTCGGGCCACCCTCTATGAATACCTGCGTGCTGGCGACTCGACGCTCGCATCGTGATTTGATTTCGCTACAAAATCAAAGGAGATGACATGTCCAAACTTGCCGAATTTCGCCGCGCCGAGCAGGCCCTCAAAGAACAGCTGGCCCTGCTGGAGAAGCTCCAGGGCGACAGTGGCCTCAAGCGTGAAATGGAGTTCGAAGACAAGCTGAAGGCGCTGATGGAGGATTACGGCATGGATCTGGCGACGGTGGTAGCCATCCTCAATCCGCAGCCGGTAGAGCTTGAGCCGGTTGGCCCGGCTGCCGTGATGCGGCGCCGCCCCCGCCAGGTGAAGGTGTATGTGCAGCCGGTTACCGGCAAGCGCATCGAGACCAAGGGTGCCAACCATGCCCAGCTCAAGGACTGGAAGGCTGAGTTCGGTGCTGAAGTGGTGGAGGGCTGGCGGCTGGCCTGAGTCGCTCGGCCAGACTTCGGGCAGCCTCACCCTAGTTGAGGCTGCCAGCTGCTCGACTGTCAGAAGCAAGCCAACAACAGCTGCCGGTAGTGCTGCGAAAAGCTGACCTGATAGCTCGGCTCAGCAGCAAAATCCCCCAGCGAGTAGGCGCCCGCCGAACCTACCCCAAGATCCTGCCCGGCCTCGCCACCTCCGCTGCCATCGGCATCGCTGCCGGCCCCCATTCCGCCAGCCATCGAGCCAGAAGGGGCGGCGGGTATCTGCACCTGACTGAGCACCGCCAGGTCATCCGGCAGATCATCCGCAATGCGCTCCGCAAAGTGCCGCAGCGTGGGCTCAGCCAGCATGAACAGCCAGGCCTGATCATCGGGCTCGCCAATGCGCCGCAGTACCCGTCCCAGCACCTGCCGGTAGTGCAGCTCGGTACGGATGCGACTGAGGTAGCAGCACACCTGCAGGCGGGGGATATCGGTGCCCTCGCTGATCATCCCCACGGCGACGATCCAGCGGCAATCGCCGTGCCTGAAGGCATTGATCACCTGCTGGGCATCCGGAGTCCGGTTAGTCACGACCCGGCAGCCTTCCCCTCTGGCCTCCAGTGACTGAGCAATCTGCTGGGCATGCTCGATATCGGTAGCGACCACCAGGCCGGCCGCATCCGGCTTGACCCGGCGAAGCTCATCCAGCTTGCCGCATCCCAGGCTGAGTAGTTGGTCGATTAGACCGTCATGACGCAGCAGTTCTTCGAAGGTGACGGGGGATTCCCCCAGCAGCTTGGCGATGCTGGGAAACAGCCTGACGGTGCTCTCGGTCTCCAGCTCCTCCGTGAGCTTCACCCTCTGGTTGTCGAGGAGGACGATGCGGGGCGAGCGGCACGCCCGGTCCACAATGGCCTCCCTCAGGCCATAGCGGAAGTCACAGATCAGGTGCCCCTCGGGCGACGAGTAGCGGGCCAGGGCAATGGCACGGTCGTCCGAACGCCATGGCGTGCCGGAGAGGGCCAAGGTGAAAGTGGCGCGGTCCTGTATCCGTTGCAGGATCTGCTGCCCCCAGGCGTTGCTCAGCAGCGGATCATGGCCGGCGCAGTGGTGGATCTCATCGAAGACGACGAATACGCGGTAGTCGTCGAGGAGCTGCCAGAACCCCTCGTCCCGATAATCCATGGCCTGATAGGTGTACGCGGCCCCCACAGCGCCGAGCAGACCGTCCAGACGCTTGCCGAGTACCGCCGCAAAGGTCGAGCGGAAACCGTCGACGACCTGGCACGACGGCGCGAAGCAGAGCACCAAATCGATCTTCCCTTGCTCCAGCAGGCACCGGGCCAGCTCTGCCGCCATGCGTGTCTTGCCGGCGCCGGGCGTTGCCTGGCAGAAGAAGTGCGGCGTGGAAATGAAGTGCTCCAGCGCCGAGTCGATACAGCGGCGCTGCCAGTCTCGAAGGGATGACGTCATCGCGCAGAGGCAAGCGTCTTGAGCGTCTTCTCGACAGCGCGGAGGTGCCCGAGCAGGCGCGAGCTGCGATCTCTGGCCTCCAGGTACTCGCCCTCGACCTTGTCGCGGAGATGCGGCATGTCATCGAGGAGCTGCTTGTATCGCTCCGCCTCGCCCATCGCCGACAGGAAGTCCAGCCGGATCTCCTTGAGGAGCGTTTCCAGATGCTGCTCCACATCGGATGAAGGGTTGAGAGGCATCGCGTTTTGTTTGGGCACTGATTCCCGCTCTGGCTCACGTGCAGTCTTGAGATTGTTCTCGAACCCGTTGTCAATCAGCTCCAGCTGCAGATGTGCCGGAATTGGTCGCAGGTGGTAGACCTGGCCCCGCGTGCGGTGCTCTTCGTCAGGTACAAGCCAGCCTGCACGAAGCATGCGACGGATCTGCTCGTACACATACCGGCGCACATCGCCGAGACGAAAGGTCGTTCCCTTCAGGCGCTTGGCGTAGGCATCCCGCAGATCACGGGTCGTGAACTGCGTGCGCCCTTCCTCCTGAAGCAGCTCATACAGCCGCCTGTCGAAGATGAACGGGGCAGATTTCATGCGGATACCCGAGGGGTCGTAGCGGAAAAATGCGGATTATAATCCGTGGTTTGTGAGTCCGCAAACGCAGGATAGTGCCGCCTCAAGTGGAGTTGAGGCGGTCATGGATCAGTTGGCGAAAGCGTTGGGGGCACGCATCCGGACGCAGAGAAAGGCCTGTCGACTTTCTCAGGATGCACTGGCGCTGGCCTGCAGCCTTGACCGCAGCTACATGGGGCGCATCGAGCGCGGTGAAGTGAACATCACCATCGAGAAGCTGTACCGCATTGCCAGCGTGCTGGCCTGCGACCCAATTTCTCTCCTGCCTCAAGTGACGGAGCTATAGGTCGACTAGTCGATCCTGGAGCTCAGGAAAACCCACGGCAGGCCGTCCCCGCGCTGTTCCTCTACCTTCCCGGCAAGCAGCACCTCATCGGCGGTCGGGTAATGACGCAACAGGCGATGAGCCTCAGTGCGCACAGCCTCAGGTAGCGCCTGGTCACGGGACAAGTCGACCAGAAACTCTCGGGTTTGAATGATTGCGCGGGTGCGCTCACTCGGCATCGTCATTCCGTTCTCCTTGTATCAATCTCATCTGGCTAAATGCTCTGCCTGGCCATTGGTTCATGGCGTCAGACCGGCGGAGGGCCAGCCAGGGCCTTGCTCATCCAGGCAGGCATTTTGCAGGCTGCCAACTGCTTGAGTTCGGCCTGCGTCAGCTCGCTTTTGATCTTCGCGACTGAAGTCGGATTCACGCCTTTCCTGCCTAGGTAGAAGAGCGCTACAAGGGCCAGGCCCACTTTGTTTCCGGCGTGCTGCAGCTTTTCTTGGGAAACATGTCGGAGCCGTATCGTCAGGGCACCGATTCGAATCTCTCGACTGGAGCCGCTCGTATACAGCACAGGCTGTGTTTGCATCTGAGTGCTCAGATGAAATGCCCTTGCAGCCTCGGCACCATGCACCTGGATCGTTTCGTGATTCTGCTTGGCGATGACTCGGATCACGGCCAAGGCACTGGGGCGGACACTGCCGACATACGGACTGATCTTCGGGCGCATGTAGATCCCGCGAGTGATCCGCTCCAGCTCGCCAGTGCTCACCAGCCGGGCTATCGCCTTGCCGACAGCAGAGCGTGACCCCAGCCCTGCAAAACGTCGAGAGCTGAACAGTCGCCCCTTGGGCAGGTATTTCACCTGTTGCCAGAGGGTGGAGGCTATGGACATGGCGCATCCATGCGATCAGAAAGCGTGCCGCTCATGGGCGCCAACCGAAGCTACATGCCGTACTTGCCAGTGTTGTCACCGCAGCCCAACCCTCCCGCCGTCGTCAGCAGCTTGTAGATTACCCTGGCAAATGCTCGGCTCTTGGCCACATTGTCGAGCACTTCCATTGACAGCTTTTCATGGTCGGTCATCGCATCGAGCACGATGCCTTCCATGCACTTGGGGACCAAGCCGTCCATCACCTGTTCGGCGGGCATCGTACAAGGTCTTGTGCAACAGGCAGAGGGGCCATGGCTACTGCTTCAAGGATGCGTCGCGGGGAGCTCTGTGCCAAAGTGGCGCCTGACACAGGCTTAGCCGAGTGCTATCGAGCCAGGACACAGAGAGCTCTTGGTCGAGCTGAGTCGGGATTGCAGGTTGCCGAATGAGATTCGGTGTGAAGCGCGTCGTTTGCTCAGGCACTATCCATCGAAAAGTGATTTACATATCGCTAGTCGACTTGAGGAGAAGAACCCCCTGAGAGTTGAGCCAGTCTTTGAGTCGCCCGACGATGCATCGGTGAATTGACGCCCCTTGGGGGCGTTGGTGCAACTCTAGGTCGGTAGGCGACACCGCTTCGTAACGCTGCAATGCGCTGGGCTTGGTGGGCGATGCTCTTGAGATGGGCAGAACAGACCGAGACCTGGCCTGAGGCTGATGTGGTTGAGGGGGCAGTCTTGAGATTGTGACGGATTGTCGAGTACCGCCAACCGAAATGTCTGACGGTGGCCCGCCGATGTTTGGCTTTGGGGGGGGCATCATAAGATGTGTTTGACCCCTGATGAGCCGCACCTCATGCAGGACGGACGCGTTTAGGCAGCTAATACAGCTTCTCTGGGGGCGTACTGTGCGGGTTGAAATAGGTGGTCTAAAAGGAAGATGTCGGCCGAGCGCTGGTACAGCTGGCAGGAGAGCTTGCCGTCGGCGACGTAGAACTGGAACAGCGCATGGCACTTTTGCGGACACTACCACGATGTCATTTTAAAAGTCCTTATAGAACATGCACTTACATCGATTGCAAGGAAAAATGACACTGATAATTTGACACCACACAGCTGGCGGCTACGGTTTGGAGTAGCGGCTATCGGGGTGATCAACATGAAATACGAAATCCACACTCAAGGGAAGTTGGTTTTTACCCAAGAAAACCACGCGTTGAGAAAAGGATTTAGTGAATATGAGTGCCTAATCCCAAATAGTGTGAATCTAGATAAGCTTGACGCTCTCTGTCGGAATCTACAGATCTTGGCTTATGGGGCAAGGGTTTCCTCAATTCCACAGTTTGTGAAAATAATTAAGGATATTCTTAATTACTTGAGGGAGAACTGCCTGGATATCCCGGATGGGCAAGGCTGGGATGGTTTTATATACGACTTTTTTTGCTTTTACTTGACTGATGATAAGTATAGTAAGGCTGCAATCAATACTCGGCAGTCAGCGTGGTGCATGTACTCTCTTTATTTTGATCAGTTGAAGATTTCCGGGATAGTACCATCCGAGACCAATATTCCTGCTGCAAAAATAAGAGAGATTAAGTCTGATGCTGAAAGATCCAAGGGATATACTCTTGGCGAGTTTGTAGAGGCAGTTGGTAGTGATCAGTTTCACTCCAGTATCGGGAAAAATAATTATCTGATCGACTTGTCATTTGCACTAAATAAAGATGAGCAATTGGCTGAAATAGAAAGACGGCTTAAGAAATACTCTGATGTGGTAAGGGACGCTGTTCTTGCGTATTGGAATGATATGCGAGGAGCTCACTTGGCTGGGCGAAAGCTTATATCAAAGATCCCTAAAGGCGATATTGAGAATGTTGTTAAGACACGTTCCTATTATGTAAAGATCAATGGGGAGTGGTGTCATTTGGCATCCATGAGAAATCCTGATGGGCTTGCTTGGTTTCTTTCGGCAGTAAATTATTTTTTCACTGAAACGGATCTTCTAGATGTTGTTTCTGTCGGGAATATATCAAAAATAGATTTTTTCTCTGGAGTCTTCAAAAGGAAATCATTGATTCATGAGTTGGTTGATGGACTCAGAGGTATTTCAAATTCCCCGTTAATGAATGAGGTTGAGATTACTGAGGTTATTGCAAGGCACCTCGGTTTGCTGTCTGCCCGAGATTGCGCTGCAGCATGTGTGCTGTTGGCTGGAGAGCATCCGAATTTTACTGCGGATTCAATATCAAAGGCTGCGCTCTTGAGTTATAAGGATAAAAATTACATTTATAGTGGATTTAATAATAAGAATTTAATCTTTGGTGTTACAAAGCCGAGAGCCACCTCTAGGAAAGTAGCAATTTTGAGTCCTATTTCTGTGATGGTTCTTGAGGGGGTTGTTGAGGCTACTGCGGAGTTAAGGCGAAAGCTTAAGGCTAAAGATCATGGCGGATCCAGATCTTTGTTTATTATATCAAGCAGGGTTGGTGTTGGGCAGCCAAATAATATTCTGATAAAGATAAATGCAGGGAAGGGGCCTAGCCTATACAGTTCAATAGAGAGAAATCTGGATGGGCTAGATATTCCTCCGGCAACATTCACAATTTCAAGAGTTAGGAATACGAAAGGGATTCTGAAGTGGTTTGAGACTGGTTCCATTCGTGAGATGTCAGTTTCTCTTGGTAATACTGAAAGGATTGTTATTAAGCACTATATGCCCCCGTGGATTTTGAGAAAGGCGAACGAGCGTTTGGTAAGGCGCTTTCAGCAAAAGCTAATTATAATTGCAGCAAAAGACTCTCCATGGCTGCTTGAGGCTAGCGATTTTAGCCAGCATAGCGATCTTCTAAACTATGTCACCAAGTTGCTTGAAATAACTAATAAGGGTGATCCTGTTTCAGATGCATTTCTGAGCAGGTGGGCTGACAGGCATGAAGATGAATATGTGGGAGGGGTAGGCGGCGAGCTCATGGTTAACCTCTCGCCGAATTCTCTTTCGCTGCTCTATGCTTATTCTGAGTGGTGCAGTAAAAACTTGTCTGATGAAGATCTTGAAACGAAAAATATAACCGTGGGAATTTCGCCAAAGGCTTTGGTTGACCTATCTAGCCTAATTAAGGCTGCGGCGACTGGTGAGGATGTCTCAGGGGTGGAGCTGATTGTGAGGACTAAAGTCCAAGGTGATTCACATAGAAGTCTGAAGTCTATGCATTCAATAGCGGTGTCGTTGGCTAAAAAATATCTACAGAGACTGGATTCAATGCATATTTAGATTAGATGTTTTTGGCTGTTCGAGGTGTGTATGCGCAAAGGTGGCCAAAATGCAAGCGATGCTCGCTTGGTGGAAGAGCTTTTAAAAAGAGCCAAGATTCTGGTGCCTGCCAAAATAGAAAAAATTAAGGCTACTTGGCTTTTGTCTGGTGATATCGGTGCTCCAGTTTGGGAGACTAGAAATGGAGGAAGAGAAGAGCTAGTTGATGGCAAGTGGGAAAAAACCATAAACGTATATTTTGATGCTTTGATGAGCGATGGAACGAGGCTATGTTCGCCAGAAAATAAATTGATATTGGATACGGTGCAGGTCTGGGCGTATTCATTGCGGGCGAAATGGACTGGCTCATCCCTAGGCCCGAGGCGATGGCTAGATACTGTTCGCTGGGGAATCAATTTGGCGTCGTGGGTATTGTTGCATAAAAATAGGTTTGCCCCCAAAGAAGAAGCATTCAAGTATTTTGATAAAAATGCGGCGCAGCAACTGTTGAGTGAGCTCGCATTAGGTGGGTGGTGCGAAGCGTTGCAGTTTATACCTAGATCATTAGTTCATTTGTATACTGAGGCATTCGGGGAGTGCCCTGGCGAAGAGTTAATTAGTTCTCCATATGAACTTCCAGAGTCGGTGAAGGAGAAGATATCGGAGTATCTTGTTCGCAATGGGGCGTATGTTGATAATGGAGGAGGTATGTCAGTTTCAAGGAGATATTTTTCTGATGTTCTTGGGGCTAGTTTGACTTCTTTTAAGAGCGACTCATTTAGGGTTTTTGCTAGACAGTTTGAGCCTGGCCTGGATCACCCTCATTTGTTGCTAGAATCATGTCTGGATACTGTGTTTCCAAGTCAAAATACGCCGCTTAAAATAGATGTGATTAATCGGATGGTATCTGAAGAGACTCTTTCGGCACATGCTGGATGCTTGGAGAAGTTTCTTTTGGGTAGAAGCTTTTTGCCTGAAAGGTACGCATCAGGGAGCTTTGATGTTGAGTTGATTCATGCTGGCCTTAAAAGTATTGTCCGGCGGAGTGGTCATCATAATCTTTTGCCATTGTCTACGGGGTTGTCGGTACTGAACGCGGTGGTTACATGGGTTTTCTCGTGTGGTGACGCAATAGTAGAGGCGGCTGTTTATGTTGTTGGAAAGTATGAGAAGATAAGAAGATCTAACTGTGGTGCCGCTGAGGCTGAAGTTCAGAAAGAAAAAGCTGTGTCTTTTGCTGTGGAGAACTGGAAGATAAAGTCTGCAGATGGTTCTGACTTAGAAAGTTTAAAAGAGAAATTTGGGCTGATGCCGCTAAATAAAAGAGTTAAGAGAGAGGAGATTTATAAGTCTCCGTCATTTTATCTGATCCTCCAGGCGCTGGTCGGGGCTTGTGCTTTATCTATAGCGATAATGAAGCCGTCTCGCGATGAGGAAATACAGAGGCTGAAAAGAAACTGTTTGGCAAGGGGTAGCGGTCTGCTGGAGGGGTATTGGCTGGATTACGAACTTGGTAAAAGTGGAGAGAGTGGATTAAATCGCAGCGATAAAAAGCCAATACCTTTCCTAACGGCTAAGGCGATATCGCTTCTTCAAAAGCTAGGTGAGAAGTTGTCTGTTTTTTATGGGGATGAAACTGCTCATGCAGTTGATTTGTTTTATTTTCCATCTGGCGCGACTTTGCATAGGCCGTCAGATAGTAATTTGGGGGGGAGAATAAATTCCTGCATTGATGTTTTTTGTGATTTTTCTGAAACGCCACTGGATGAGTACGGGCGCAGATGGTATGTGCGATTTCATGAGTTGAGGAAGTTTTTCCTCATCATGTTTTTTTGGGATGGAAAATATCATGTGCTTGACGCCGTAAGATGGATGGCTGGTCATACGCAGGCAGAGCATACTTATGCATACATTGAGGCCAACATGCCAGGAGAGGAGTTATCAAGGATTGAGGCTGAGTATGTGGATGAAAGACTGATTATGCTTGAGCGAAATGAGATAAGTCGCGGGGGGAATGAGGGCCTCGTGGCGCTCTATGATTGCGTTTGCGAGCACTTTGGGGTCAGAAGTATTGAGGGTGTTCGTGGGGAAGAGTATCTCTGCTTTCTTGAAGAGTTGCGAGCTGATAATAAGTATTCAGTTAAGCCTTACTCTATCTTCTCAAGGGATGGGGGTGGCGAGGTCTCGGGGATTGAAATAGCAGTCAAGTTTTTGGGCGCGAAAGATGAAAAATACAACGATATTTGAGGTTGTTAATAGGTATTTATGGCTAAAAGAAATTTCAGGAGGAGGTGTTGTTCTAACCGGCGAGCAGAAAGATGCAATGGCAACGATGCGAGGTTTTTGTGAAATCTCAGTAGATGGTAGGTTTAGGAGTATTTCTTATAATACACTAAAGCAATATTCAGACTTTGCACTAACTAGGGATGTTACTGGTGTTTCAAGTCTTGTGGGTTGGGAGGCACTAAAGGCAGCGAGGCGGGATGTATATGAACGGGTCGAGGGAGAGGATGTTGAGGTTAGCGATGGTAGCGGCGAGGAGCAGAGTCTATTTTTTATTAAAAAGCAGAAAAAAGAAGCTGAGGTGATGGCGCATTTATGCTCCATGGCATATTTCGAGCTTTTTAGAAAAGTTTATTCTTTGGTGGATAATAAAAATGTATCTCAAGATGATCTGTGTCGTCAGATCAAAAATGTGCTTGAGCAGTCATTTGATAAGTTTGAGAATATTGTGTCTCCAGTGAGTGGTGTGTTCGATGGGGACGGATTAAAGCTTGTTTCGGGCGGGAGGGCTGAATGAAAAAGAAACAGCTCTATACTGTTTACGAAAATGTCTCAATTCCAGACCATGTCAGATATGTTGGGGGTGCGAAGTTTGTTAAGTTTCGGGTTGTGAAGAGGCTGGCATTTTTGTCTTGGCCAAACGGTAAGCCATGTGTGGCTGCGAACCATTGGTTGACGAGCGTTTCGAGTTCTACAACAGGCAGCACAACAGCTACGTATGCTGCGCATGTTTCTCATTTAATTAGGTTTTGTTTCTCAAAGAAAATTTCTTTTCATCAACTGTCTGATGGGCTTCTGCATGAGCTTGTAGAAGATCTAATTTGCGAGAGATCTAGAGAAGATCCAAGTTTGTTTGCTAGGCACAATAATCATGTTAGGCAAATAATAAGAACTTGCATTTCATTTCTTTTTTGGTACCAAGATAATTTTTTTGTTGGTCGCGATGGGCGGTTAATAGGGGTTCTCTCAGACAATCCAAAGATTGTTGTCAAGTTGAAGAGAACTTCTAGAGTGGTTTACTTTGAGCATTCATCGTTGCCTCCTAAGGAAGCTTTGCAAAGCGACAAAAACCCAATGCCTGATGAGTATATTGAGAGGATTCAAGATGAGATTTTGAGAAGAAGGGAAATTTCTGAAAAAGGTGCTGGATCCAGCGATCTTGTTAATCAAAGGGCGCGGTATATTTATGAGAGAAGGATATTTGTTGTTTGGATCATGAAGAGAACTGGGTTGCGCCCAGAGGAAATGCATGAGATTCCCGTTCATGAAAACGCTAATGTTTTGGCTGAGCTTAGAATAAAAATACCAACAAAGAAAAGGCGAAGAAATACACCTCCTGTCCGTTCTTTTCCAATAATGGCAAGAGACGCCATGCACTTCACGAGATACATGAGGGCTAGGGAGGCGTTTACAAGTTTTCTGAAAGTATTGGATCCTGGTTATATAGATTGCGGGGCTCTCCTCCTGAATGAGCATGGACGTGCAGTCAGAAAAGAGTCTCTCACAAAAGATTTTGAGCGATTGTCAAAGGGGGCTGGGCTTGAGAGTACTAAGTCGTGTTTTTCAATGTTTCGGCATAGGTTTATTACGCGAGAAATCGTTGTGCATTTGAAGGAATTTATGTCTGGCGGGTCTTCAGCAAGAGAGATGATGACTGATGCTGTTTTGAAAAGCATCGCCAAGCGGATTGCGTCGAAAACAGGGCACGGTAGTCCTGAGTCAATTTGGGCATATTTTGATATTGCCTGGGATTACATCGGTTTATGGGGGTCAGCTGATGCAGCTCTTTTAGCAATTGACTCTATGGAGAGTGTTAAAGAGGAGTTGGTTAGAACAAGGCATGATGTGGCGATGGGTGATGTTAATGATTTTCAAGAAATAAAAAAGAGGCTTATTTCTCTTGAGCGAGAGTTGGAGTCAATCAAGTCTTCCGTCGTTAAAGGAGTTCGCGTCTGATTGTATTGTTTGGTTTTTTGTGATGAATCTGGTTGAGCTGTATTCGAATATTTTGGTTGTTTTTTTGATTTTTATTGAGTGGCTCTGCGGTTGATTTAAGGCGGCGCGCCTATCACTGTCATGTATTTTCTCTCAAGTGCCATAAGCTGTAAGTTATAGTTACACCGCATCCCCAAACGCAGCTCGCTCAAGAATTTCATGCTGCCGTCGCCACCTAGGCAGATGCTGCGCCACCAATGCCCAGAAGGCTCTGGTGTGATTCTTTTCCACCGTATGACACAGCTCATGGACGATGATGTAATCCACAACGTTGGCCGGTAACTCCATCACCCGAGGATGGAACTCAAGGACATTACGGGCATCGCAGCTGGCCCAGCGGCTCTGGAAGTGACGGATGCGGGCTCCTTGGGATTGCAGTCCCGTCTGGCGCTCCCAGTGGCGGACGCGTGCGGGCAGCTTTTCCTGAGCACGCTCCCTGTAGAAGTTATCTAGCAGCGGTATCAGAGCCCCAGGCTGAATGCTGACTCCTTCGGGGCTGTCGATCACGAAGCGTGAGGCTGTAAAGGTCAACATGGGGGAGGCCAAGTCTGGTGTGTGGCGCACCTCGGTGTAGTAGGTGCGACCGGCATATCGCAGACGGCTGCCAGTGACGATAGCCTCATTCACCTGTGGCTGGTTTACCTGGGCCAGCTTCTCGCGAATCCAGCGGGCACGCTGGAGTATCAGAGCTTCCTGTTCGGCCTCGCTCACCTGTGGGCCTCGGAGCAGCACCGGCTGTCCGCGCTCGACGGTCACATAGTGCCGCTTCAGCTTTGTATCGATCTGGAAGTGCCATTCGATAGTGGTCTGGCCGTACTGCAACAGAGGCATGGTCGAAGTCGCGTCAGTTTTTCAGCAGGATATCAACGATGCGCTTGGAGTGGTCACGGGCAACTGAGCGCTCCCAACCTGCCAGCGGCATCAGCAGGCGACGCAGATGGTCTTTGATGTCAGGGAGTATGTCCGGCATCTGCTTCCACTTGTCGCTGGCCATGGTGCGCTTCAATTCGGCGTCTTCAAACAGCTTGCCAGTCATGGCCCTGGCGGACTCCTCGGCTAGCTGTGTGGCAAGGTAGTGATAGACAGCCGAATGCGCCGGATGGTTGAAGCCGGTGTTGTCTTTGTCCCGAATTTGCTGGCTGAACAGGTCGAGCTGCTCCAGGAACTGCGCCTGGCTGATCCGCCCGGCCTTTTCCTCTTCCAACAGCTTGTCCAGCTTTTCAGCCAGCTTGTCGAAGAAGGCGGGATCCTTGTCCTTCCCGGTCGTGATGGTGTGCCTGAGCTGATTTTTCATCACCAGGGCGCGGCTGCCAGAGCTGGCAACCTTCTTCAGGCGGGCCATGTCGCTGGCATCCAGAATCGACACCTCGCGGCCCAGCAGGCTCTTAGCGGGGCTGGCATCGATGTACTCATCCAGCAGCTGCTGCAACAACAGCGACTCCAGCTTGGTAATGCGCTCCTTGTAAGTGCTGCTGGGCAGCTTGTCGCGCAGCATCAGCCGGATTTCGGCAAACAGAGTGAAGTAGGGCTTGAATGGCACGCCGCGCACGTCGGGAAGGATGATGTCGATGGAGCGATTGAATTGCTTCACAAGCTCCAGATAGTCCTCCACTGCATCCAGCCGGCTGGCAGGATCAAGGAAGCGCTCGGCATCGTCCTTGAAGTCCTCACGCTGGGTTGCCGGATCGTGCTTCTTGGGCAGTAGCTTGAGGATACGGTCAAGGGTGGCTTGCAGCTTGGGCAGCTCGCTCTCCACCCCCTGCCAGACTTGTGAAGGCTTTACCTCGCCACCGTAAATCTTCAGTGCATGGTCAAGCTGCTCCACCACCCCGTGATAGTCGACGATGTAGCCGGCGTTCTTGCCTGCCATGGTGCGATTCACCCGTGCGATGGCCTGCAACAGGGTGTGCTCCTTGAGCGGCTTGTCGAGATACATGGTGCCCACGACAGGGGCGTCCCAGCCGGTCAGAAGCATGTCCGACACAATGATGAGGCCGACATTGTTGGCGTGCTGCTTGCCATCTGGCCCCTTGCTTTCATCGCCATACGGCAGCGGGAACAGCTTGCTGACAAAGTTGGCGATCTGCTCGGAGGGCATGGCGACGGGTTCCTTGCCAGCTTTCAGCTCGTCCCGCACCCGTTCCTCGATGCTTTGCACCGTGTCGATGCTGACTTGTTGCTCTGCTGCTTCCTCCTGTACCGACGCGCCAGTACGGTTTGCAGTCATGCTGCCCAGAGAGATGACTACCTTGCTCTCGAAGGTTGGCTTGCCCTGCATGGCACGCTCGGCCATGAGTGCATCGAGCAAGTCTTTGTAGCGCACGGCCATATCCCGGCCATCACAAACCAGCATCGCCTTCAGCCCCTTGGCCTGGACGTTGGCGATGAAGTGCTCCACCAGGTTGGCCGCGATCTTTTCCATGCGATCACCGGCCTGACGCCAGCGTGCGAGGAGCTCGCGTTTCAGAGCCTGCTGGCGGACTTCGCTTTCGCCGGCAAACTGCTTTTGGAATGCCTCGTCCAGTTCAGTGTTGGTCGACAACGCTACCCAGGCATCCTGGTACTTGATCGGCAGGGTTGCGCCATCTGCTACTGCTTCGTGCAGGCGGTACTCGTCGATGTACTCTCCACCCCCGAACTCGGCCAGTGTGTGCTTGTCGTCTTGCAACAGCGGCGTGCCGGTGAAGGCGATGAACTTAGCATTGGGCAGGCTGGCTCGCATGAACGCTGCCAGGAAGTCGTACTGGCTGCGGTGGGCTTCATCGACGAGGACATAGAAGTTCGGCTTGGTACTCAGCACGCGGAAGTGCACCTTCTCGCGGCTGACCTCCTCCCACTTGGCATCCAGAGCAGCGCCATTCGCATCCAGTTGGCCGAAATGCACATTGCGCTCTTCAACCATGTAGAAGTCTTTGTCTTCACGCACCCGCCGATGCCGAGTGGCTTCCAGGCTATCGTCCTCCTTGTCCGGTGTCGTATTGGGGGCGTCGCCGGGCTGCTCGTTTTCCTGGAACTTTTGCACCGTACTGGTGAACACGCTGCCGTAATCGTTGGATAGCATCTTGATCAGGCCGTCCACCGAGACAGCCTGGATAGCCTTGATGCCGACAGCGTGGAAGGTATCGAAGATCTGCTTGTCGAGGTCTTTACGGTCAGTGAGAACCAGCACGGTCGGGTTGTTCAGGCCGGTGCTATCCGCACGCAGGATCCGAGCCAGCAGAGCCATCGTCAGGGATTTCCCCGAGCCTTGCGTGTGCCAAACCACACCACCCAAGGGCTTCGGTGCGGCCAGACGTGCCACGGTTTTCCTCACGGCACGCCACTGCTGGTAGCGCGGCAGTTTCTTCACCGTGCGGCCATCGCGGGTTTCAAACAGCACGAAGTGGGTGATCAGTTGCAGGAAGCGGCCTGGCTCGAACAGCGCCCACAGCAGCTGGTCTTGCTCACTCGGAGCATCCCCCAGCAAGGCGGACACTGAAGCCAGCTCGGGCTCTTGCACACGATAACGGGCATAGAAGGCGGGTTTGGTGAGGATGGCCCCATACAGCCCTTGTCGCCTGTTCAGGCCCACGCAGACCTGATTGAAGACGAACTGGGCAGCGAAGCTGCGTTGGTAGCCATCGAGCTGCGCCAGTGCCTCATCCAGGCGGTGATGGCTGGCCTTGCACTCGATGATCGCCAGCGGTAAGCCATTCACGAACAGCAGCAGGTCAGGCCGGAAGACATCATTATCGGCGTTTCTGCCCACATACTGGTCGACCACATGGAAGTCGTTGTTGGCTGCATCGCTGGCGTCGAAGAAGCGTACGCTGCGAGGCTTACCTTCGGCGTCCTTCACCTGGATGTCTGTTCGATGAACTGCCTGCTCCCAGAACGTCTTGTTGGCTGGCAACAGCTCATCGTTGACCAGTTTGCGCAGTTCGAGCAGAGCCGAATCCACACCGCCGGGAGCCGACTCCAGCCAGGGGTTCAGAAGGAGCAGCCGGGACTTCAGAATATCGTCCAGGATTGGCGCAAGGTGGCGGTGCTCCACCTGAATCTGCTTGCCAGGCAAGTGGGTGTAGCCCAACTTGATCAGCGACTCTATCGCGGGTCTTTCAACGCCCGTCTGTTCGGCATGCTGTGCCATGAATTCCCTCTCATGCGACTCACTGGTGGCGGCGATACCACACAACGGTGCGTCCGTTTTCTGGTTGGCTCTGCTTGCGAATTTCGAACTGCTTGGACTCGTGTATCACATGCCGCCAGCTACCGCAGCCGTAGCGCTTGGGTGTCTGTTCGGGATAGGTACGAGCTACCCAGGCAATGGCTGCGTCGAGCGCTGTCCAGCCATTCTGGGCCAGCCGAGTCTCGGCCTCGCGCAAACAGGCAGTGATCCCGCTGCCAGGCCAGTCTACGGAGCCATCTACCCAGATGCCGTTGAGGAAAGCATCCTTGAAGGCCTGTGTCTCCATGAAAGATGCCATGCTGGTGCGAGCCTCATCCATGGCTTTGGCCCAGCCGTGCAGGGTCAGGTAGTGCCCATCGATGGTCTCGTAACTCTCATCGAGATAGCGGTCGGCCGCCTCGCACCCACTAGACTCCCAGAGATCGAAGCGCTGTAGGAAGTGGTGAACCAGTTCGTTGCGCAGGTCTACCAGCTCCTTCAGGGCAGCCTTGGTTTCTTCGTACTGCTCCGAGGACATTTCCATCTGAAAGCGGAAACTGATCCAGAAGCGGTCACCGCTATCCGCCGAGGTTTCTTCGCTTTCGGGGCGTGGTGGGGTCAGATAGCCCTCGGTCAGCATCCCCATCAGAGTGCCCATGGTCTTCTTGTGGGCGCAAGCTACTTTCTCATCACGCAGGGCTTGCAGCTGCTCGGGAGGGCCCGCCAGTTCGCTATGGGCGACCATCGCCTTCAGCAGCCGCTCGTATTGCTGCAAGCGCAACAGGCATCGCCCGAGCTTGCGTTGCACCGTGCGTTGCAGGTCAGCCACGCTATCCATGTGGATGTCGGATCCGTCCATGCCCCCTCAGGTCTCAGTTGTAGTGTCCAGCTGGACGCGCCATTCGCCGGTAAGCAGTTTTTGCATCAGGCCGACTTTGATGGTTTGGTATTCAGATTGCTTAATTTTCAATTTTTTCAGCTTGTCTTCAATGGTGGCAAAAATCTCAGAAATTCTGCACTGCTCTGCGAATGGTGGTACAGGGATCTGCTTCTTTAACCAATCCTTTGGTTTGAACAGGAATTTCTCAATGTCTACCCCTTGGCTGCAAATAAGGAATAGTCTTGCATATTTTATGGCTTGGACTAAATAGCTTAAATAGGTTGCACTGAATCCATCTTTAGCTTGAAGAACAAGATATTCGTTGGAGACCAATGCGCCTTCCAGATGCGCGGGGACAATTCCGCAGGCGCCATGAACAATCTGCCGTTCGGATATAAGAAAATCACCCGCCTCAAGCAAGAACTGACTTTTAACTTTTATGTCCGCGCCAAGCAACTCGTCTCTAAGTTCGATCCCTCCATATCGGCGCTTCACTGTCACTCGCCGGTAGAGATGGTCATCGGTCATCTTGAATGGACGCTCAATAATGTCTAGAACACTCCCGATGGTTTTCACTTCCCAACTAACTGGAATCTCTCCTAGTTCTGTTTCTCGAAACTCATTATGCGGCACCCAGCGGCCGTTAGGGCTCTGAGTCCCCGCGCCTCGATTGAACAGGCTTTGCATCAGTCCTCGCTTTAGGGTGATATAAGTCTCAATCTGGCGGGTAATCACGTCTAGCTTATCGTCTACAGCAGTGAGAATTGCGGATATTTTTTGTTGTTGAGGTAGTGGTGGCAAAGCCAAACCGAACTCGCGAAGTACCTCAAGACGAATACCCTTAACGGTTGATCCGGTTCCGGCTGCCTCAATTTTCTCAGCGTTATACTGAAACCAAAAAAACAAAAACTCTTTGGAGAGTGACTGCTTCGGAAATATTGCCTTCAGGTCTTGATTGATCGCGACATCGCATTCGAAGAATGCAACCTTTCCAAGAGCCATTCGCGTGGGTGTGATCAAAGTTCCAGCAGGGATTAGATTTGCTGAGCTTTCCTTGATTGCCTTTTTAGTTATGTATTCGGCAGTCTTAGAAAGTCTCGTTGCCGTAAGATCTTTGACGCTGGCCCAAGGTATTTCTCCATCCCAGTATTCAGCTACGTCCCTTGATGGAGTGCCCCCGCCAATAATCGCTTCGACTTCACTCCCGATGCATGATGATGACCAATCTTGCGGGATCCAGCCAATGCTGCTTTCTTTGTATCCCGGCTTGCTCGCTACACTCATTCCACCGCCTCCAGCAAGCCAAGCTCCATCAGATAGCCGTGTAGCAGTGTATCGATTTGGGTCTCTTCTTCGGCCAGCACCGCCAGTTGCGCCAAGCTGGCGGCAACATCGACTGTTTCCTCGGTTACACCGTTATCGATATAACGGGCAATGTTGAGGTTGCCTTCGTTGCTGCGGATTTCATCCAGTTTCACCACGCGGCAGTAGTTGCCAACCTCGGCTTGACTGTCGAAAGCGGCTTTGTGGGTGCTGACGATGCGAGTGATGTCTTCGGGGCGGAGACTGTTCTGAGCCTTTCCTTCTAAATAGTCCCGGCTGGCATCGATGATGATGACCTTACTCTTGAGAGCTGCCGGTTTATTTTTGTTCAGAATCAGGACGCAGGCTGGAATACCGGTGTTGTAGAACAGCGCCGAGGGCAGACCAATGACGGCTTCGATGAGGTCGCCTGGCTGGCTGCCACTGGATGCATTGGTGCCGAACATCAGGCCTTCGCGGATCTTGCCTTCTTCGCCACCACGGAACAGCACGCCATGGGGCAGAATGATTCCCATCCGGCCATCGGCCTTGAGACTGGCCAGCATGTGTTGAGCAAAGGCAAAGTCGCCATAGCTGCGCGGTGGAACGCCATAGACTAGGCGGCCATAGGGGTCGCTCACCTGCTTGTAGTTGGGCGCCTTGAGCTTTGTGCCTGCCTCCTTCTCTGCCTCGTTGACCAGTTCCAGCGGTGCCCACCAGGCCTTGGCCGAGAAGGGGGGGTTGGCAATCACCCGGTCGAAGGTCTTGAGGTAATCGCCATCCAAGTGTTTGGGCTCAACCAGTGTGTCACCGCGCTCGATCTCGGCGCGCATGTTGTGCAGGTAGAGGTTCAACTTGGCGATGGCCCAAGTGCCAAGATTTTTCTCCTGCCCATACAGCAGGACGTTCGGCTTGCCGCCCATCAGGGTGCCGTTGGGCAGGCTGGCGACGTGGTGGGCGCTTTCCACCAGCATGCCGCCACTGCCGCAGGTCGGGTCATACACGCTATGACCAGGCTGTGGATCGATCAGCTCGACCACCAACTGCACCACACTCTTTGGGGTGTAGAACTCACCGCCTTTCTTGCCAGCGTCGTCGGCGAACTGCTTGATCAGGTACTCGTAGGCATCACCCAGCATGTCGGCCTTGTACAGGTCGGCGTTGCCTAGCCTGTACTGGTTGAAGTGCCGCAGCAGGCGCTGCAAGGTGTGGTCGGACAGCACCCGCTTGTCGCCAAACTGGGTGGCCGTGAGCACATGTTGCAGCTCGGGATTGCTCGCTTCGATGCTGGCGAAGGCCTTGTCGAGAGCCTCGCCAATGTTCTCGCTACGCCAGGTGAGGGCAGACCAGCGGGCGCTTATGGGGAATTTGCCCCACTTGTCCTCGGCCTCCTCCTGAGCCTCCTTGAGGCTCAGCCCTTCGTCACCCACCAGTTGGGCGACGCGCTCCTCGAAGACATCGTTGAAGCGCTTGAGGAACAGTAGGCCGAAGATGTAGTTCTTGAAATCCGAGGAGTCGATGGAGCCGCGCAGGATGTTCGCGGACTCCCAGAGCCAGGATTCCAGGGTTTCAAGGGTGAGCTTTTCAGCCATGGGTGAATCAGTCCTTGTGCGGGGCGTCGTGCCAGCCTGCCATCAGCCTGCTTACTGGAGGATATGGCTGCTGAAACCAATGTGAGGGGGGAGGCTGGATCGATTCTACCAAGCCAGCAAGGTCATAAAGCCGCCAACCAATTCCCCGTGGGGTCAAAGGACGCTCATTGTCCGAACTGGCGACGCCTTCTGTGGGGCGTGGCGTCTGTCAGTGTCCTCTGCGGCTCATCCAGTCGATGAGGCTCCCGCAAGCGTAGGGGGGGGCAAAACCTGTCAATTAAGTCGTAAATGTGAGTGACCATTGCCTTGCTCTGGATCCTCTTAGCCTGCCTGGCGGGATACGGCCTCTAGCTCGCCCCGGACTTTTTCGAGGAAGTTCGCTGGGGCGAGGTTTGGGTCAGCCTTCAGGTAGCAGTGTGCAAGCAGGGTCACAGGATGCACCCCTAGTACTCTCGCCAACGCATCAAGCTTTTCGAGCGTGGGGCTGTAGATGCCGCGCTCTAGGCTGCTGAGGTAGGTTCTACTGCTGACGCCTGAAAAGTCTTCTTGCGTCAATTTTTGGCTTACACGGATGTCCCTTAGGGCCTCTCCAAAAGCGGTCTTGAGCTCCACTCGTCAGCTTCTCTGTGCCTAAAGCAGAGGATGTAGCCACAGCGAACAGTATACGGCTACAATGTATACTGTTCATTTGAGGTCTGTACGATGTTCAGAGCGCACGAGAGCGTCGCCGTTGATTTCATGGGTCTGCTTGCTGCGGACGGATACAGCTACTGGCGGGTGGTGGAAAGTGAGCTGAACACCCCCTGGTTTCATGTGCGCATCGTGTTCACCCACGAGGACTGGGAGGAGTCCAGGATACTCATGACAGCGGAGGTATACATGCTGGAACACATCTTGAGCCTGCAGGCTGGGGATATGACCGTCACTGATATCCATGTAGTACTGCCAGGTTGGATGACTGGTCGTGACGAGTGGTCGATGGAGCGATTGACGGAGCTTAGGAATATCGAAGACGACAACAGATTCATCATCACGCTCTACACTGTCGAGAGCGGAAAGACTTATCGGACGGGTGGAGATGAGCGCTCAAAGAGAGGTCAACTCAAAGAATCTCGTTTGATCTACTGCCGTTCCTGAAGTACAGATTATTCAGATGGGGAATGAGGATGCTGTCAGGGGCGCCATTGAGCTTCCGCCGAAGCCGTATGGTCTGCAAGTGGCCTGGCTGATATTTTGATTGCATGTGGTTAATATGAAAGCTGTCTTGTAAATTTGATGGTGATGGGCGATTCAGATGATCATATTGCGTTGTCTGACATCTACCCGGACGAGTGCGAGCGCCACGGCTATCGTGTCGTTGGCCTAGCTCAGCGTCGAGTCATCGATACGATACCAGCTGGGGAGCCTTTCCGCGTGATCAAGGAGCGCACCCGCGACCTGCTGCAAGACCCGCAAAACTTGGAACTGCTGCGCCAGGCTGCTGCCGAGATGTCAGACGAATGATCCGTGGATCTGGAGCATAGAGCGCAGACAAGGGCGATGATGAATGAATCGGCCACCACTGCGATTTGCGGTCAAAACGGCTTAGTGGGCCTGGAGGCTCTGGATCGGCATCATGTGCATGCTGATCGCCCTTTCTATGTAAATGATTCATATACGAGGCATTAAGTGGGCTAATGCCTCGCATATGAACCATGGTGCGGCCTGAACAGTTTCCGATCCGGCGACCTCCCAGGGCTTGACCACTACCCCCCCCCGCCTGCGGCAGCACCCCACCGGGCCACTGTTCGTAACGGGCGTTACGTTCAATCTCCTCCCCCATCCGGAGGTCTCTGATTACCAGTGGGTAGGGACTGGCCTTCAAATCCTGCTCGCTGGGCTACCATTGAGGGAATTCTGGCCTGATCCGGAGACCTCCGTGAACAATAAATACCTATCCGACCTCGCGGACGAGCTGGAAGCCGAACACGGGCCGTACCCGCAGGGCCACGTCCAGCTGCAGCTGTGGTTGATGGCCAACCTGACGATGCTTAGTGGTGCCGGGATAGCCGATTCCGGCGCCCAGCGCCGCTGGCTGCACGACCGCTATCCAGCCTGGCTTCGTGAGCTGGCCGAGCAAGACCTATGGCTGAACCTGGAAGACGTTGGGCTTGAGATCGTCGATTTCCCTGATCGGGAGCAACCGCCAGACCAGGAGCGGGAGCCGCTCGACGCGGTGGACGTGGATTTTGAACCGCCGAAAGCCCATATCGAGCTTCATGTGCCGGACGATTTCGACCAGATGGGTGCGGACGAAATCCTCCATCTCTTTGAGGGCGGGGACAATGAGAAGCGCGATTGAAATGAGAGCTGATAGGGGAAGTGGCGGCCGGCTAAACCGATGAGCACGCCCCGAATTCGGCTTCGAGCTGAGTGCCCCATGTGTCTCACTCCTATTCTAGGTGTGTAGTCCCAGGAAGTGAGTCCGGCTCGGACTCGTCGTTGAAGGGATATGGTAGTGTCGCACCGTTATCAATGACGTTCGGCTCCAAGAGCCACTCGCTGAGGATTTTTTGCTCTGGGTACGGGAGCCCATAGGAAGGTACGAGCTCATGATAAATAGCTCTGGCGAGTTGAGGGTTTTCGCGTACATGTCTAATGAAGGCAGACCCTACAGCCGCCTTTAGCTTGAGTTCCAGCACATCAATGTCCATCACCAGCCTCTTACGGGTATTGAGCAGTTCTGCCTACTGTAGCCATGGCCCACGCATATGACAAAGGTCATAGGTAGGGCAGGGGGTATTTTTTGATGACTTGAACCCTGATATTTGAGGCGAACGCAGCCCCTTTATTTCGATATTTTGGCCGCTAGCGTGCATCCTATCAATGCTCCCAAAAAGGGACATTAAGTGCAAAAAACAGGCTCAATGTCCCTTTTGGGGAGCATTCTGTGAGCGGTTTTTCGAGATAAAATTAGCATATTTGCGTGAGCCTCTGCGCGCCACTGCTTGATAGTTAGCTTTCAATTGTGCTATCGGGAGTTTTGGGCTCGATGCTTGCGGAATACATCGCTGTCGGCCTAAGGCGCTAGTGGACGGCCATGATTATTCTGAGGTTGCGGCAGATGTTCTATTTTTCTTGACACTGTCATCAGTGGAGTCGTGCTCTCCTTCTGCAGGGCGCGATGAGCAATTCCGGGAAGAGATAGCAACGAGCGAGTCAGGTTGAGGCCCTTTGCGGGAGTTTCCTGAGGTCACTAATTTATTGTTAAAACGAGACCATAAATCCTGATTTCTCACCAGTAATTTTTATTATTCATTTGAGAATCATTGTTTTTGATTTATTGCTGATTGAACATGAAGTGCCCTTCCAGCCAGTCTAGGATGAAATTATTAAGTCTTGGGGCTTCTAGATTTGCTAGTCTGTTAAGAATTTCCAATGACTCAGGCATTCGTATAACCCTATCCAGGACTAGGCTTGTTGCTTTCATGGCCTTAACGTCAGGATGACTCAAGCTAATGCTCTTCTTGAGAAGGGTGTAAGCTGCAGTGTCTCGTGTGTCGTAGATATCATTGATCCAGATTTTAATGATGAATTCTTTTAGTACATTATAATGACTGGATGGCTCTGCATTTTTACTTCCTATATATCTTATTGCTGCGCGGAAGCTTTCTAGGTCTGCGCTGTCTTTTTTGTATATTTCGACGAGAGTTGTGCTGTTGAGTGCAATGAAGTTGTGGCGATACAGCGCTAGCTCTGCTATGCATGAGGAGTAAATTTCTAAGTCAATCGCATTGTTGTCTAACCCGATCTCCAATAATGCCTGCAGCCACCCGGAGTTATTTACTCCATATGCCTCTCTTGCAAATTGCCGGGAAAACCCGTCATCGGATATCAATACACATTTTTCGCTTTCAGCAATAAGGTAGGGGTCTAGTGCTTCTTGGTCAAGGATATTAATAAGCTCTTCTGTTGTGCCATCCAGCTGCTCGGGTAAAGCGAAGGATATGATTTTGCAGCGATCCTTGAGAGTGTTTACTCTCAATGTGAAAAATTCTATCCACTTTTCGCGCTCTTCGGTTGTGGTTATAGTCCGAATGAAGTTTCCACCGTCCCACCCAATAGACATTTCAGAGCCTATGGATGCACGCTGATTCTCAGCTATAGCCTGCAATCGATGAATTGAAGAGCCTGGAATGATGATCCTAGGGCAAATTCTAGTAATGGCATCTAAGATGACTGCGGATGAAGCTACCCATGCTGTATAGGTGTCGAGCACAATTCCTGAGTCTAATCTTGTCCGAATAGCTGCCTGGGCAGACTCTCGCTCTTGATGCGTGCCGACACATGTATATATGTCGCCAAAGTTTTGCCGAATAATTTGGGCGACATCAAGCACATTTCTTTTCCAAAGCTCTGAAATAAAAGAGAGTGGTATGTTTTTAGAGTGAAGCTCCTTCAGTATTTTCTCGTCCTTTTCGGCGTTCTGCTTGATCATTTCTAGGATGGGCTCTATATCGTCCCCAACCGTTTTTATTACGCCAAACCCGCCATGTCCTGGGTATTCATATTCATAGTTGTTGATTATGTGGTGGAATGCGTAGATGTATTTGTTTTTGACTTCGACCAGTGTCCATTCCAAGCTGCCTTGGAAAGTAGGTTGAGACCACTTGTCGCCAACTTTTTTGTTAATAAAGGCATCTAGGTATGGGTCTTGATCTGAAAGTCCGAGCTCAGCTCTTTCAAAATGGTCGTCCGCTACGTAGCGCTCAATAATAGCGTCATCTTGCGATTTGAGCTTGAAGTGAGTGCCTGGGCAAACCACCTCTATCTCCTCAATCGTAAGGCGGCTTCCTCCAAAAAGGAAAATGTTGGCATAAGCTAATGCAACATCTGGGTTTTTAGGGTTTTCCTTGTATAGTTTAAGAGCTAATTCAAGTCCGGTCTGTGGGGCGCCGTATTGAACAAGCAATCTGGCTAGGTTGGCGAGTTGGTTCGGCTCTCCATTAACCCTGTTGGGTTCAATTTTTTCCATCATTTGGCTAACGGATTCATGTTCGCCATTTAAGTGGAATATGTCCGCTAGGGCTAAAATTGCATTAACGTCATTGCCGCCATTGGATAGATACTCAGTCAGTGCTTCTTTTGCTTTGATAGAGTCTTTCCGTCTGTAGCAGAAAATACCGTACAGCAGGGTAAAGTAATTTTCCTTTGCTTGGTGCTTTATGGCTGATTCGAAAAAGGCTACCGCATCAGCTTGGACTGGTGTCTTGTTGATATAGGCAAGAGCAATTGCTCGGGTCTCCTCGCAATTTACTTCAGGTGGAGAAAAGGTTTTCAGGGCCAATATCATAGATGGCCAGTCATTACAGGCCTGTGCGACTTTTGAGAATGCCAAAGCTTCTTCTTTGACAAGGTTGGTGTCTATATTTTTTAGTCCATACTCATGGGCGATTTTTATGATTTGAGGTACTTTGCACGAGTATGAAAGAATGTAAAGCACGGTTTTTGCGCGAGAATTAATCCTTTCGCTGGTTATAAAGCTCTCTAGCTCTATTTTTCCGTTTATGTTGTTCTGAACGGCTTTGGCTATGCAGTGCGAAATTTTTGCAATAGCTTTCGTGTCATCGTCAAATCTTTCAATGACGTAATCTTGGAGCTTCGAAAGTTCGCTCCAGTTTCTGTTATTAATGTTATTTGCTAATGCGTATTTTCTTGATAGTGATACGTCTGATAGGAGTTTTATTGATTGATGGAATAAGTTGTCATTCCTGTAGTCAAGAGAAACCTGTACGCACTGTTCTACGAAGCGCTGGTTGGTGGGGTAGTTGTCTAGTAGCTCTTTGCAGTATGAAATTGTTTTGCTTTTATCTCCAGACAACACATAGCAGTGAAGCAGGTTTGATGCGTCTGCTTCGTTTGTGGCGTCAAACATGCACTCGCTGCTTTTAAATTTACCCCAACTATCCTCAAGGACTTTGGTGACTTCGCGGAGAGCATCCCCATCCGAGATGGGGATCTGGATTTCATCGCCAAGGCGGTTTTCTTCTACTATTTTTTCCAGTTGAGAAAGCGCAGCATGCATTTTTAGTGAGCTGTTCTCGGGGAATTTTTCTAGAGACTCAAGAACCAGTTTATAACGGCCCGGTGCCTTCTGGCTTAGTAGATAGTCCATATAAGCAGCGACTACATATTCGCTGCCCTTTGCAGTCTCTCCAATCAAGCTATAAAAACTTTCATGGTCGCCGCCAATGATCCTTGCTGCTTGTAGGCCATTGATTGCGAGTGCCTCATTGTTCGGGTCTTCTTTTATCTTTGTGACGGCAAATTCGTAAGCTTCTTTGCTCTTTCCTTCAATCAAATAGGCAAGTACTTTGTTGGCTAAAGCCTTCGCGTCGCTAGGGCAAAGGGCAAATGCTTCATGAAACATATTTGCAGCCACATTGGCTCTGCCAAGCTTGAAGTGGCAAACTGCACAGTTAGTTTTTACTCTGAACTGCTGTGTGTGGTTTAGCTTTGCGGCATGGCGGAGATAAAAGCGATCTAGCAATTCCAGGGCAATCTTGACTTGGCCTGCATTTACTATTTCGCGTAGCTCAGTGATTTGCTCGTCAATCTCAAAGGCGGCGCTAACGTCGATTTGGGTGGTGCTTCCTGGTTGAGCTCCAATATTAATTGCGAGCTTGTCTAGGTGCTCTTTGTCGGCGACGATTATGTTTATGTTTTCAACATTTCCGCCAACTGCAAGGGAGTTGTTTTCTGCTGTGACTTTTCTTCCGCCAAAAAGCGCTCTTAAAAGGTCTAGCATTGCAACTCCCTTGTATGGTTAGTGGCGGGTAATTACTTCTTCTTCGTTATATTGATTGATCCGTGGACATCTCCTCCAACTGCCACGGAGTCATTCTTCGCCTTCACAGAGTTTCTTTTTGAAACTCGATTGAATGTAAGCTTTATGACAAAAAAGAAGCCAATGAAAAGTGCGAGGCCAAAGAGGTACTGCCAACCTTCGAATGCAGAAAGGTTAATGTCCATTTCAATTCTCCCGGATATGTCAAATTGCAACAGGTGCTTTTATGCTCGGGTGCGCATCATAGTTGACAATCTCAAAGTCTTCGAAGTTATATCCATATATGCTTTCTGGCTTTCTCTTGATGATCAGCTGCGGAAGCTTCTTTGGTTCACGCTGCAGTTGAGTCTCTATTTGCGCCATGTGGTTGGAGTAGGCGTGCGTATCTCCCAGCGAAACTATGATTTCATGAGGAATCAAGTCGCATTGCTGAGCAAGCATGTGTGTGAGCAAGGCCAGAGCAGCGGTGTTGTACGGTAGCCCCAGGAATACGTCAGAGCTTCTAATGTACAGCTGCATTGACAAGTGACCATCAGCAACAAATGCTTGGTACAGGAGATGACAAACGGCAAGCGCTTGGCGGCCATTTTTTACATTCTCCTGAGGGGACATTTTTTCGTCGGGGAGGTACTCAGTGTTCCAGCCGTGAAATAGGATTCGTCGACTATTTGGATTGTTCTTCAGGCAGTCAATCATGTAATCAATCTGGTTGATTTTTCCACCATCTTTAGTGGGCCATGCAGTCCATTGAGCGCCATATATTGGGCCAAGATCACCATCTTCTGTGGCCCACTCATCCCAAATGGTTACTCCGTGTTCATTTAGCCACTTGGTGTTGGTGCCACCATTGAGCATCCATATCAACTCATTGGCGATACTCTTGAAATGGAGCTTTTTGGTAGTGAGGAGCGGGAAGCCGTCAGCAAGGTTGTGTCGGAACTGCCTGCCGAATACAGCCTTCGTTCCAGTGCCAGTCCGGTCGCCTTTCTGAGCTCCGTTCTCAATAACGTCCTTCAGCAGTTCAAGATATTGCTTCATGCCAAAAAGCTCTCAATGTGTTGGTAGGGCTCTCTTGAGCTAGTCCTCTGGCGCAAGGATGGAGTGGAGGATCTGACACCAGACTGACGCATGTCCACAAAATGGCACGGCGGCAGGGCCATCTGCTCGACCAGCGCCGGGTTCCACGCCGAGACGATCAGCCGGCGCGAGTCGGGGTTGCTCTTGATCATCGCGATCAGCTTGGCGATCTGGTCGATCGACTCGCCGTTGGGTGCCGGCCAGTTGCGCCACTGGTAGCCGTACACCGGGCCGAGGTCGCCGTTCTCGTCGGCCCACTCGTCCCAGATGCGCACGCCGTGGTCCTGCAGGTACTTGATGTTGGTGTCGCCCTGGAGGAACCACAGCAGCTCGTGGATGATCGATTTCAGGTGGCACTTCTTGGTGGTGACCAGCGGGAAGCCGGCGGCCAGGTCGAAGCGCATCTGGTGGCCGAACACGCTGTAGGTGCCGGTGCCGGTGCGGTCGGCCTTGAAGGTGCCGGTCTCGCGCACCAGGCGCATCAGGTCGAGGTACTGTTTCATGGCAGGGCTCGGCAAAGGGGGAGTTTCAGGGGGCGTAGGGTAGAAAACTCGCGCAGCGATTTGCTACCGATTCCGGCCGAAAGGTGGGCAATCGCGGCGCGAGTTGCCCACCCTACGGGGCTGGCGAATGAATTCGCCCCTACGCGGTACGTCCGACGCGGTGGTAGGCGTACGCCATGAGGCCCAGGCCGCCGAGGATCATCGGCAGGCTGAGGACCTGGCCCATGGTCAGCCAGCCGCCGGCCAGGTAGCCGAGCTGGGCGTCCGGCACACGGACGAATTCGACCAGGAAGCGGAACAGGCCGTAGCAGGCGGCGAACAGCCCGGATACCGCCATGGTCGGCCGCGGCTTGCGCGAGTACAGCCAGAGGATGGCGAACAGCGCCACGCCCTCGAGGGCGAACTGGTACAGCTGCGAGGGATGGCGGGCCAGCTGCTCGGGATCGCTCCACGCCGGGAACAGCATGGCCCACGGCAGGTCGGTGGGCTTGCCCCACAGCTCGGCGTTGATGAAGTTGCCGATCCGTCCGGCGCCCAGGCCCAGCGGCACCAGCGGGGCGATGAAGTCCATCAGCTGGAAGAAGCCCTTGCCGGTGCGCCGGCCGAACCACCACACCGCCAGCATCACGCCGAGCAGGCCGCCGTGGAACGACATGCCGCCTTCCCAGATGCGCAGCAGCCACAGCGGGTCGGCGAGGAACTGTTCGAAGTTGTAGAACACCACGTAGCCGAAGCGTCCGCCGAGGATCACCCCGCAGGCCACCCAGAACACCATGTCGGAGAGGGTGTCGCGGGTCCAGGCGGGGTCGAAGCGCGCCAGGCGGCGGCTGGCGAGCAGCCAGGCGCCGCCGATGCCGATCAGGTACATCAGGCCGTACCAGTGGATCTTCAGCGGGCCGAGGGCGATGGCCACCGGGTCGATCTGCGGGAAAACCAGCATGGTGATTCCTCGGAACGGGACGTTCGGGTCAGAGCAGGAAGTTCAGGCCGACGCCGAGCATCAGCAGGGCGAACAGGCGCTTGAGGATGTGCGCCGGCAGCCGGTGCGCCAGGTGCACGCCGAGGCGGGCGGACAGCATCGAGGTGGCGGCGATGCCGACCAGCGCCGGCAGGTAGACGAAGCCGACGCTCCACGCCGGCAGCTGCGCCTGCTGGCTCCAGCCGGTGAGCATGAAGCCCACGGCGCCGGCCAGGGCGATCGGCATGCCGCAGGCCGCCGAGGTGGCCACCGCCTGCTGCATGGTCAGGCTGCGCCAGGCGAGGAAGGGCACGGTCAGCGAGCCGCCGCCGATGCCGAAGATCGACGAGGCCCAGCCGATCACCCCGCCGGCGACACTCAGGCCGGCCTTGCCCGGCAGCGGGAGGGCGGTTCGTGGCTGGAGGTTGAAGGCCATCTGCGCGGCGACGCAGATGGCGAAGGTGCCGATGATCTTCTGCAGGATCTCGCCCTGCAGGCTGGCGGCGGTGAGGCTGCCGAGGCCGACGCCGGCGAGCAGGCCGAGGGTCATCCAGCGCACCACCGGCCAGTTCACCGCGCCTCGCTTGTGGTGGGCGCGCACCGAGTTGATCGAGGTGAAGACGATGGTGGCCAGCGAGGTGCCCACCGCCAGGTGGGTCATCACCGCCGGATCGACGCCCATGGCGGTGAAGCTGAAGATCAGCGCCGGGACGATGATCATGCCGCCGCCCACGCCGAACAGGCCGGCCAGCACGCCGACAAAGGTCCCCAGCACCAGATAGATAACGAACTCCATCACCATCCCCCGCACGCAAAGCGGCATGGTACCGGATGGCTGGCGGCGGCTCTAGGGCTGCGCGGCGGGGATGGCCTGGCGCGGCTCAGTTCTGCACGCTGCTGCCCGGGGCGAGCATGCGGCTCAGGCCGAGGTTGCGCAGGTGCAGCTGCAGGGTGCTGTGGATCAGCGGGGCGTGGTCGAGGGTCATCACCAGGTCGAGCAGCTCGCTGGCCTGCTGCAGCGACACCTGGCGCAGCAGCCACTTGACCTTGGGCAGGTTGGTGGCGTTCATCGACAGCGAGTCGAAGCCCATGGCCATCAGCAGCATGGCGGCCGCCGGATCGCCGGCCATCTCGCCGCAGATGCTCACCGGCTTGCCGACGTGATGGGCGTCGCTGACCACGCGCTTGAGGGCGTGGAGGATCGACGGGTGCAGGTAGTCGTAGAGGTTGGCCACCCGCGGATTGTTGCGGTCCACGGCGAGCAGGTACTGGGTCAGGTCGTTGGAGCCGACCGAGAGGAAGTCGACCTGGCGGGCCAGTTCGCGGGTCTGGAACACCGCGGCGGGGATCTCGATCATCACCCCGACCGGCGGCATCGGCACGTCGACGCCTTCCTCGCGCACCTCGCTCCAGGCGCGGTGCAGCAGGCGCTGCGCCTCTTCCAGCTCGGGCAGGCCGCTGATCATCGGCAGCAGGATGCGCAGGTTGTTCAGGCCCTCGCTGGCCTTGAGCATGGCGCGCGCCTGGACCAGGAAGATCTCCGGGTGGTCGAGGGTGACGCGGATGCCGCGCCAGCCGAGGAACGGGTTGTCTTCCTTGATCGGGAAGTAGGACAGCGCCTTGTCGCCGCCGATGTCGAGGGTGCGCATGGTCACCGGCAGCGGATGGAAGGCCTTGAGCTGGTCGCGGTAGATCGCCACCTGTTCCTTCTCGCTGGGGAAGCGCTCGTTGGTCATGAACGGCACTTCGCTGCGGTACAGGCCGACGCCCTCGGCGCCGCGCTCCTGGGCGCGGGCGATGTCGGCGAACAGCCCGGTGTTGACCCACAGCGGCATGCGGTGGCCGTCGGTGGTCTCGCAGGGCAGGCTGCGCAGGGCGTCGAGACCGAGGTTGAGCTGGCGCTCCTCCTCGGCGATCTCGGCGAACTGGCGGCGCAGGCCGGGCGAGGGGTTGGTGAACACGTCGCCGCGGTAGCCGTCGACGATCAGTTCGATGCCGTCGAGCATGGCGTAGGGCAGGTCGACCGCGCCCATCACCGTGGGGATGCCCATGGCGCGGGCGAGGATGGCGACGTGCGAGTTGCTCGAGCCGGTCACCGAGACCAGGCCGAGCAGCTTGGCGGGCGGCACCTCGCCGAGCATCGCCGGCGACAGCTCCTCGCTGACCAGGATGGTGTTGTCCGGGTAGACCAGCTTCTGCTGGCGCGCCTGCTGCAGGCAGGCGAGCAGGCGCCGGCCGATGTCGCGCACGTCCGAGGCGCGCTCGCTGAGGTAGGCGTCGTCCATCTGCTCGAAGCGCTGCACGTGGCCGTTGACCACCTGGCGCAGGGCGCCCTGGGCCCACTGGCCGGTCTCGATCACCTTGACCACTTCGCCGCCGATCGAGGCGTCGTCGAGCATCATCAGGTAGACGTCGAACAGCGCGCGCTCTTCCTGGCGCAGCTGGCTGGCCAGGCGCGCGGACAGCGCATGGATGTCGGCGCGCACCGCCTCGAGGGCGTTGTAGAAGTAGGCGATCTCGCCGTCGATGTCGTCGATGCTGCGGTCCGGCACCACGTCGAGATCGGCCGGCGGCAGCACCACCACGCCGGTGCCCAGCGCCACGCCGGGCGAGCCGGGCACGCCGATGAAGCGGGTGTCCGGGGTGGCCTTGCCCTGCTTGCCGAGGCCGCGGATCGAGCCGGTGGCCTCGGCATGGGCGATGACCCCGGCGAGCTGGGCGCTCATGGTGACCAGGAAGGCTTCCTCGCCCTCGTCGAACTGGCGGCGCTCCTTCTGCTGCACCACCAGCACGCCCATCACCCGGCGGTGGTGGATGATCGGCGCGCCGAGGAAGGAGGCGTAGCGCTCCTCGCCGGTCTCGGCGAAGTAGCGGAAACGCGGATGGCTGGAGGCGTCCTCGAGGTTGAGCGGCTCCTCGCGGGTGCCGACCAGGCCGACCAGGCCCTCGCTGGGCGCCATGCTGACCTGGCCGATGGAGCCCTTGTTGAGGCCCTCGGTGGCCATCAGCACGAAGCGGTTGCTCTGCGGGTCGAGCAGGTAGACCGAGCAGACCTGGGTGCCCATGGCCGCGCGCACGCGCTCGACGATGATCGTCAGGGCGGTGTCCAGATCCCGGGCGGAGTTGACCTCCTGGATGATCTTGCGCAGCGTGTGGAGCATGGTCAAAGGGGCGGCGCTCCTATGGTCGGTCGGGTGCAGTCGGTTGGCTGGTCAGTCGCGAATCGGCAGGCGCGGGGCCAGCTCCCGCAGCGCGCGGCGATACACCTCGCGCTTGAAGGAGACCACTTGACCCAGCGGGTACCAGTAGCTGACCCAGCGCCAGCCGTCGAATTCCGGCTTGGCGGTCAGGTCCATGCGCACCCGCTGCTCGTCGCCGGTCAGGCGCAGCAGGAACCACTTCTGCTTCTGGCCGATGCACAGCGGCTGGCTGTGGGTGCGCACCAGACGTTGCGGCAAACGATAGCGCAACCAGCCGCGCGTGCAGGCGAGAATGCGCACATCCTCGGGCTCGAGGCCGACTTCTTCGTTCAATTCGCGAAACAGCGCATCTTCCGGCGATTCCTGCGGGTTGATCCCGCCCTGCGGGAACTGCCAGGCGTCCTGATTGATGCGCCGTGCCCACATCACCTGGCCGACCTCATTGGCCAGGATGATGCCGACATTGGGTCGGAAACCATCGGGATCGATCACGGCAGGCACCTCGAAACATATATGCCCGGATTGTTCCACAAAGCCCGTCACAGCGGCAATGCGGATAGGCCGGTGCATGGGCAGGCCAGGCGAAACGGGGTACGCTTGCCACTTCCCTTGACTGCCTGAGAGAACCTATCCGTGCGTCTGGCGCTATTCGATCTCGACAACACCCTGCTGGCCGGTGACAGCGACCACGCCTGGGGCGACTGGCTGTGCCGGCGCGGCATCCTCGACGCAGCCACCTACAAGGCGCGCAACGACGAGTACTACGTGGACTACCTGGCCGGGCGCCTGGACATCCAGGCCTACCTGAATTTCTGCTTGGCCGTGCTCGGCCAGTACGACAAGGCCCAGCTGGACGCCTGGCATGGCGAGTTCATGGCCGAGTGCATCGAGCCGATCATCCTCGCCAAGGGCGAGGCGCTGCTCGCCGAGCACCGCGCCGCCGGCGACAAGCTGGTGATCATCACCGCCACCAACCGCTTCGTCACCGGGCCGATCGCCGTGCGCCTGGGCGTCGACACCCTGCTGGCCACCGAGTGCGAGATGCAGGGCGGCCAGTACACCGGACGCACCACCGACATCCCCTGCTTCCGCGAGGGCAAGGTGACCCGCCTGGAGCGCTGGCTGCTGGAGAACGGCCTGAGCCTCGACGACAGCACCTTCTACAGCGACTCGCGCAACGACCTGCCGCTGCTGGAGCTGGTGGATCGCCCGGTGGCGGTCGACCCCTGCGCCGAGCTGCGCGCCATCGCCGAGCAGCGTGGCTGGCCGGTGCTCTCGCTGCGCTGAGTGTTGCGGCGGGCACGAAGACGGCGCCCATGGGCGCCGTCTTCGTCCGTGGTTCAAGCCGGCTTGGCCACCATCAGGAAGAAGATCGCCACGAAAGCAGCGAACGCCGGCCAGCCGAGGGCGAACCACCAGGCCATGTAGCGCCCGGCGATCGCCGGCAGCGGCGTGCCGTCGCGCTCGGCCTGCACGGCGAGGTCGCGCACGCGGATCTGCAGCCACACCACCGGCAGCCAGCACAGCCCGGCCAGCCCGTAGAGGATGAGGGTGACCAGCAGCCAGCTCTGGCTCAGCGGCCAGCCGGCCAGATGGACCATGGCCAGGCCGCTGAGCGGCTGGACGACCGCAGTGGGGGTGGTGAACAGCCAGTCGGCGCTGACCAGGTGGCGGAAGGTGGTGGCGATGGTCGCCACCTGGGCGCTCTTCCACGCCCGCCAGGCGTAGTAGGCCGAGCCGAGGCCGGTGCCGAACAGTAGGGTCGAGGAGAGGATGTGCAGGGTCTTGAGCAGCAGGTAGAGGGTCATCGCCGGGTCCTTGCGGGGAGCGGCTGCAGCCACAGCAGCCAGAGGCTGACCGCCAGCAGCACCAGGTTCTTGCCGATGCCCTGGAGGGGATCGAACCAGTAGTGCGGCAGCAGGATGCTGATCAGCAGCGTATAGCCGAGCATCAGGGCGACCTGCGCCTGCAGGGCGCGGCGGCGCCAGCGCGTGCAGAGCAGGCCGATGCCCAGTGCGCCGTCGAGCAGTGCGCCGGCGATCACCGCGAGCCGCGCCGGCCAGCCGGCGATGCCGGCCTCGGCAAGGATGCGCAGGCTCCAGTCGAAGCCGGGGCCGAGACAGGCCAGCGCGGTACCCAGCCAGACCACCACCAGCAGCGCCAGCAGCAGTGGCTGCACGATCAGGGCGGCGCTGTCCGTCGCCTGCGGCCAGTCGTGCAGGCGGGCGGCCAGCGGCAGGCAGCGGTAGCCGCAGGCCTCGGCCAGCGGCTCGGCCGCGGCAAGGTTGTCGCTGCGCGCCAGGCGCAGGGTCTGGCGGTTCAGCGCGCGCCAGCCGCAGCGCTCGCCGAGCCAGGCGCCGGCCAGGGCCAGCGGCCGCGGCAGCGTCCAGTAATGTCCCGGCCCCCAGCCCTGGGCGGCGCGCAGGCGGTCGACGATCTGGCCCATGGTCAGCGCCTCGGGGCCGACCAGCGCCAGGCTGCACGGCTGCACCGGCCAGCGCTCAAGCAGGGCCAGCACCGCGGCACACAGGTCGTCGATGTGCAGCGGCTGCAGGCGCGCGCGGTTGTCCAGCAGCGGCGTCCACGGCCAGGGCGACAGACGCAGCAGCCAGCGGCTGCTGGCCGCGCCGGGGCCGAGCACCAGCGAGGGGCGCAGCACCACCGCGGCAATGCCGAGGCCGAGCAGGTGCCGCTCGGCGGCGGCCTTGCTGGCGAGAAAGGCGGTGTCCGGGTCGTCTTCGGCGCCGAGCGCGGAGATCTGCAGCACCCGCGCGCCCTGGGCGGCGGCCAGTTCGAACAGGGCGCAGGCGCCCAGGTGCTGCACCTCGTCCAGGCGGGCACGGTCGGTGGAGAGCAGGCCGGCGGCGTTGATCAGCAGCTCGACACCGGCGGGCCAGGCGAAGGCGTGCGGATCACGGGCCAGTTCGGCCAGGTCCAGCGCCAGCCACTCGCCGCTGGTGCCGGGGTCGGGCTGGCGCGCGGTGGCGACGACCTGATGGCCGGCCGCGTGCAGCGCGGCCTGCAGGTGGCGGCCGATGAAGCCGCCGGCGCCAACCAGCAGGATGCGCATCAGCGCACCCTCCGGTTCGGCAGGTGGAGCGGGTGGGGCATGGCGATCACCTCCCTGTGATCGATGCGGCTGCTCTCAGCCGAGGAACAGCTTGTAGGCCGGGTCGTCGCTGGCGCACCAGTACGGGTAGCCGATGCCGTCCAGCGCCTCGGTGAGCAGGAGCAGGTCGTCGTCGGGCACCTGCAGGCCGACCAGCACGCGGCCATCGGCGGCGCCGTGGTTGCGGTAGTGGAACATCGAGATGTTCCAGCGCCCGCCGAGCTTGTTGAGGAAGTTGAACAGCGCGCCGGGGCGCTCGGGGAACTCGAAGCGGTAGACCCGCTCGTTCTCCGCGCCCGGCGCGTGGCCGCCGACCATGTGGCGGATGTGCAGCTTGGCCAGCTCGCTGTCGGTCAGGTCGAGCACCGGGAAGCCTTGCTCGCGGAGCATCGCCACCAGCTGCTCGCGCGGGTCGGTTTCCGGGTGGGTCTGCACGCCGACGAAGATCTGCGCCTCGTTCGGGCGGTTGTAGCGGTAGTTGAACTCGGTGATCGCGCGCTTGCCGATGGCCTGGCAGAACGCCTTGAAGCTGCCCGGCTGCTCGGGGATGGTCACCGCGATGATCGCCTCGCGCTGCTCGCCCAGTTCGGCGCGCTCGGCGACGTAGCGCAGGCGGTCGAAGTTGACGTTGGCGCCCGAGTCGATGGCCACCAGGGTCTGCCCGCTGATGCCCTCGCGCTGCACGTAGCGCTTGATTCCGGCCACGGCCAGGGCGCCAGCCGGCTCGGTGATCGAGCGGGTGTCGTCGTAGATGTCCTTCATCGCCGCGCAGATCTCGTCGGTGCTCACGGTGACCACCTCGTCGACGTGCTCGCGGCAGATGCGGAACGGCTCGGCGCCGATCTGCGCCACCGCCACGCCGTCGGCGAACAGGCCGACCTGGCTGAGCACCACCCGCTCGCCGGCGGCCAGGGCGGCGCGCAGGCAGTCGGACTCCTCCGGCTCGACGCCGATCACCTTGATGTCCGGGCGCAGGTACTTGACGTAGGCGGCGATGCCGGCGATCAGCCCGCCGCCGCCGACCGGCACGAAGATGGCATCCAGGCGCCCCGGCTGCTGGCGGAGGATCTCCATGGCGATGGTGCCCTGCCCGGCGATCACGTCCGGATCGTCGTAGGGATGCACGAAGGTGTAGCCCTTCTCCTCGACCAGCTTGAGGCAGTGCGCCAGCGCCTCGGGGAAGGCGTCGCCGTGCAGCACCACCCGCGCGCCGCGCGCGCGCACTGCCTGGACCTTGATGTCCGGGGTGCTGCGCGGCATGACGATCACCGCCTTGATGCCGAGCTTCTTGGCGGTCAGCGCCAGGCCCTGGGCGTGGTTGCCGGCGGAGGCGGCGATCACCCCGCGGGCCTTTTCCTCCTCGCTGAGCTGGGCGGCCTTGTTGTAGGCGCCGCGGATCTTGAAGGAGAACACCGGCTGCAGGTCTTCGCGCTTGAGCAGGACCTGGTTGTTCAGCCGTTCGGACAGGCTGCGCGCCGGTTGCAGGGGGGTTTCCACCGCCACGTCGTAGACGGGCGAAGTGAGGATCTTCTTGACGTACTGTTCGAGCATCGGAGGGGCCGCAGGCGGAATGGGCAGAATGGGCCGAGTCTACTCCTGCGACCGATGGTCGGCCAACCGCCCGGCCGCTGGGCGCCGGCTTGGGGCTATAATGCGCGCCGATTTTTTCCTTCTTGCGGAAGCCGTCATGAATCAGGATCAGCTCAAGCAGGCGGTGGCCCAGGCCGCCGTCGATCACATCCATCCGCGCCTCGAATCGCGCAGCATCATCGGTGTCGGCACCGGCTCCACCGCCAACTGCTTCATCGACGCGCTGGCCAAGGTCCGCCACGACTTCGACGGCGCGGTGGCCAGCTCCGAGGCCACCGCCGCACGCCTGAAGAGCCACGGCATCCCGGTGTACGACCTCAACAGCGTCGCCGAGCTGGAGTTCTACGTCGACGGCGCCGACGAGACCAATGCGCGCCTGGAGCTGATCAAGGGCGGCGGCGGCGCGCTGACCCGCGAGAAGATCGTCGCGGCGGTGGCCAAGACCTTCGTGTGCATCGCCGACCAGAGCAAGCTGGTCGAGCGCCTCGGCGCCTATCCGCTGCCGGTGGAAGTGCTGCCGATGGCGCGCAGCCATGTGGCCCGCGAGCTGGTCAAGCTGGGCGGCGACCCGGAATACCGCGAGGGCTTCGTCACCGACAACGGCAATATCATCCTCGACGTGCACAACCTGCTGATCGGCGATGCCGTGGCGCTGGAGCAGCAGATCAACAACATCGTCGGCGTGGTCACCAACGGCCTGTTCGCCGCCCGCCCGGCTGACCTGCTGCTGCTCGGCACCGCCGAGGGTGTGCGCAGCCTGACGCGCTGAGCCGGCGCCTTTTCTGTAACGCCGGTGCTGCGTCGTGCAGGCCGGCGTTTTTTGTTGCCCTCGCTTGCTCGCCTGGCCGCGGATGTCGGCGCGCTCGCGGGCTGTCGGCTGCTCCGGCGCCTTAGGGTAGGGGCGGGACATGCAACTGCGGACTATTCTTGAACGATGTGACCGATCAATCCAGGCAGAAGCTGCAGGCCGGAGGTACGTTCCATGTTCAGGCATTGCGTCGCAGGTATCGATTTTTCGGCTGGCTGGGATCAGGTGCATGCCCAGCTCAAACGCATGACTGCTTTGCTGGGTATCCAGCAGCTGACCCTGGTGCATGTGGACGAGCCTCGCCAGTGGGTGCACCGGGACGTCGCCGACGCCGCCAGCAGTGTCCGCCTGGAGCAGCTGGCGCGCGAGGTGCAGGCGGAGCTGGGGATCGCGGTGCAGCCCCGGCTCGTCTCGGGCCTGGCGGCCACGGCTCTGCTGGAGGTCGCAACCCGCCAGCAGGCCGATCTGGTCGTGGTCGCCAACCGCAGCCATTCCCGCGGGCGGGAACTGGTCATGGGCAATGTGGCGATGAGTCTGGTGCGCATGAGCACGCTGCCGCTGCTGATCGTGCCCTTCGACCTGGGGAGCATCGACGAGGGCGCTCCCCTGCTGCTGGTCACCGACAATTCGCCGGTTGCGAGCAAGGCCAGAGCCTGTTTCGCCGGGCTGTTGGGCGCGCGCCAGGGCCGGGTGATGATCGTCCGCCGCCCGCCGCAGACCTCCCTGGCGGAGGCGGAAGCCCTGGAGGCGTTGCTGGCCAGACATGGCAATACCGTGGTCGACAGCGTCGACACTGATCCGGTGGCGCAGGTCTGCCGGGTCGCCGGCGAGATCAAGACCCCCTTGATCATCCTCGGCAAGCGCAGCAGCAACGCCATCGACGAGCCGCTCCCCGACAGCATGGTGGAAGGCCTCTGTCGGCAAGCGCTCAGCCCGCTGCTGCTGATCCCCTCCTGATCCCGGCTCGCCTCCAGGCCGCAGCTGCGGCCCAGCCAGCCGGCGCAGGGCGTTGCGTTCGCCGTGACGGTGGCCTGCGGTGCAGATATTCGCGCAAGGCTAGCGGCAGCCTGCGCTGATAGCGTCTAGCTTTAACGGCGAGCGATCCGCCAACCGAGGAGCTAGACCATGAACGGGAAATTCCACCTGAAGAAGGGCAGCAACGGCCAGTTCCACTTCAACCTGGAAGCCAGCAACGGCCAGGTGATCCTGACCAGCGAGCACTACAAGGCCAAGGATTCGGCGCTCAACGGCATCGACTCGGTGCGCCGCAACGCGGCGCGCGAAGGTGCCTTCGAGCCGCTGACCGCCAAGGACGGGCGGCCGTATTTCGTGCTCAAGGCCACCAACGGCCAGGTGGTCGGCCAGAGCCAGCTGTATGCCAGTGCCGCCAGCTGCAAGCAGGGCATGGAGTCGGTCAAGAACCAGGCGCCGGAGGCGGCGCTGGTGGACGAGACGCTGGCCTGAAGCGCGCGCCGCGGCCCGCCTCCGCTACGGCGGGGTGGCCGTGCGCGGGCGGCCCGGCTTGCGGCTGAACACGTAGAAGCGGTTGGGTTCGCCGATCACGTAGATGTTGCCTTCGGCGTCCATGGCCACGCCCTCGGCCTGCGCGATGCCGCGCACCAGGCCGTGGAGGCCGCCGAACAGGCTGATGAAGCTGCGTGGCTTGCCCTCCAGGTCGAGTTCCACCAGCAGGCGCGACTCATCGGAGAGCAGCAGGGTGTGGCCGCTGCGCGGGTCGATGGCCACCGAGGACAGGTCGCGGACCAGCAGCGGCTGCTCGGGCAGTGGCTCGAGCAGGCCGGCGGCGCCGTCCTCGCCGGGGAACGGCAGGCTGAACAGCCCCTGCGGATCGCGCTCCTTGGCCAGCAGCAGGCGGCGGGTCTGCGGATTCCAGGCCAGACCCTCGAAGCCCTTGTTGCCGGCGTCGGCAAAGCCGAGGTTGTAGTGGGTGAGCTCGGCCAGGTCGAGATGCTCCACGCCGGGCTGCAGATGGAACACCGCGAGCAGATGGCGGCGCTCGTCGACGATGGCCAGGCGGCCGTCGCCGAGGGCCTCGACCGCCTCCGGGTCGGAGAAGCCGTCGAGACGGATGCGCCGCAGGATCACCCCGCCGGGAGTGAACTCCACCAGTTGCGGGTTCTGCCCGGTGACGGTGAACAGGGTGCCGGTCAGCGGGTTCCAGGTCAGGCCGGAGGTTTCGTCCTCCTCGAGGCCGGCCAGGGTGGTTTCCAGCACCAGGCGGTAGTCCGGCAGCCAGATGCCAGCGGCGCGGGTCTGCTCGTCCACCGACTGTTCCTGCCAGAGCAGGCGCAACTGGTCGTCCCAGTGCAGGCGGTAACCGACGATCAGCAGGGCGAGGGCGCCCAGCAGCAGGGCGGCCGGCAGCAGGCGGCGGAAGCGCGACGGACGCTGAGCAGGGGCGGGCATGGGCTGACGCACTCCGTTGGGTCGGGGCGACAGGATGCCAGAGGTGCTGGGCAAGGTTATGAAAAAAGCGTGAAAAAGCCCGCACGAGCCGGGCGAGTCCGGCTCGTGCGGTGGTCCGGCTCAGAGCACGCGGGTCTCGAAGCGGCACAGTCCGGGCAGTTCGACCACCAGCTGGTCGCCGCTGGCCAGGCTGCCGACGCCGGCCGGGGTGCCGGTGAGCACCACGTCACCCGCTTGCAGGGAGAAGTGGCCGCTGATGTAGCGGATCAGCTCGAGGATCGGCGTCAGCATGTCGCGGCTGTTGCCGTCCTGACGCAGTTCGCCGTTGAGGGTCAGGCGCACGCCGATGTCGGCCAGGTCCTCGACCGCATCACCGGGCACGAACGGCGACAGCGGGCAGGCGCCGTCGAAGGCCTTGGCGATTTCCCACGGATGGCCCTTGTCCTTGAGGCGGGCCTGCACGTCGCGCAGGGTCAGGTCGAGGGCGACGCCGAAGCCGCTGATGGCGTCGCGGATTTCCTCGTCGTCCGGGCGGGTCGACAGCGGCTTGCCGATCAGCACGGCGATCTCCGCTTCGTAGTGCACGCCGCCGCGATCCTGCGGGATGGCGAAGCCGTCTTCCAGCGGTACCACCGCACTGGCCGGCTTGATGAACAGCAGCGGCTCGCTCGGCACCGGGTTGTTCAGTTCCTTGGCGTGTTCGGCGTAGTTGCGCCCGACGCACACCACCTTGCCCAGCGGGAAGTGGATGAGGGTGCCGTCGACGTAGTGGTGCTGGTAACTCATGACAGACTCCTTGGTCGATACCGCCGCTGCGGCAGGAGCGGATCGGTCCGCGACGGGCTCAGCCCGGGTCGCGAATGACTGCGCTCCTGCACGCTGCGGGTGTCAGGCGAAGATCTTGCCGGGGTTCATGATGCCGTTGGGGTCGAACACCGCCTTGATCGCCTTCATGCAGGCGATTTCTTCCGGCGAGCGGCTGTAGCCCAGGTAGTCGCGCTTGGTCATGCCCACGCCGTGCTCGGCGGAGATCGAGCCGTTGTACTTCTCCACGGTTTCGAACACCCACTTGTTCACGGTAGCGCACTTGGCGAAGAACTCTTCCTTGGCCATGGCGTCGGGCTTGAGGATGTTCAGGTGCAGGTTGCCGTCGCCGATGTGGCCGAACCAGACGATCTCGAAGTCCGGGTAGTGTTCGCCGACGATGGCGTCGATTTCCTTGAGGAAGGCCGGCACCCTGGACACGGTGACCGAGATGTCGTTCTTGTACGGGGTCCAGTGGCTGATGGTCTCGGAGATGTACTCGCGCAGCTTCCACAGGTTCTGCAGCTGCTGCTCGCTCTGGCTCATCACGCCGTCCAGCACCCAGCCCTGCTCGACGCAGTGCTCGAACAGCTCCAGGGCGGCGTTGGACACCTCCTCGCTGCTGGCTTCGAACTCGAGCAGCGCGTAGTACGGGCAGTCGGTCTCGAACGGCGCCGGCACGTCGCCGCGCGCCAGCACCTTGGCCAGCGCCTTGTCGGAGAAGAACTCGAAGGCGGTCAGGTCGAGCTTGCCCTGGAAGGCGTGCAGCACCGGCATGATCGAGTCGAGATCCGGCGAGCCGAGCACCATGGCGGTGAGGTTCTTCGGCGCGCGCTCGAGGCGCATGGTGGCCTCGACCACGAAGCCCAGGGTGCCCTCGGCGCCGATGAACAGCTGGCGCAGGTCGTAGCCGGTGGCGTTCTTGATCAGGTCGCGGTTCAGCTCGAGGATGTCGCCCTTGCCGGTGACCACCTTGAGACCGGCCACCCAGTTGCGGGTCATGCCGTAGCGGATCACCTTGATGCCGCCGGCGTTGGTGCCGATGTTGCCGCCGATCTGGCTGGAGCCGGCCGAGGCGAAGTCCACCGGGTAGTACAGGCCCTGCTCCTCGGCGAAGTTCTGCAGCTGCTCGGTGACCACGCCGGCCTGGCAGTGCACGGTGCGGTCGAAGGCGTTGAAGTCGAGAATCTTGTTCATGTAGTCGAAGGCCACGACCACTTCGCCGTGGGCGGCGACGGCACCGGCGGACAGGCCGGTGCGGCCGCCCGAGGGCACCAGGGCGACCTGGCGCTCATTGGCCCAGCGCACGATGGCCTGCACTTCCTCGATGGACTTGGGGAAGGCGATGGCCAGCGGCGCGGGGGCGAACTGCTTGGTCCAGTCCTTGCCGTAGGCGTCCAGGGAGTCGGCGTCGGTGAGCACCTTGCCGGGTTCGACCAGGGTCTTCAGTTCATCGATCAGGGCAGCTTGGGTCATCTGCGGAAATCTCGGCCAGTTCATGGTCACCCTGAGCAGGCTTCATGCTCGGGGATGGGCGCTTCGCGGGGGCGCTATGTTAGCATACGCACCCCGCCAATCGCGCCCGCCGCCGACTTGCGGGTCGGTCAGCCCGCGCTGTCCACCGCCCAGCCAATTTCCCCGGGACAACAGGTTTACGCAGATGAGCAAGACGACCTCTCTCGACAAGAGCAAGATCAAGTTCCTTCTTCTCGAAGGTGTCCACCAGAACGCCGTGGATACCCTGAAGGCCGCTGGCTACACCAACATCGAGTACCTGAAGGGCGCGCTGTCGGGCGACGAGCTGAAGGAAAAGATCGCCGACGCGCACTTCATCGGCATCCGTTCGCGTACCCAACTGACCGAGGAAGTCTTCGACTGCGCCAAGAAGCTGGTCGCCGTCGGCTGCTTCTGCATCGGCACCAACCAGGTCAACCTGGATGCCGCCCGCGAGCGCGGCATCGCGGTGTTCAACGCCCCGTACTCGAATACCCGCTCGGTGGCCGAACTGGTGCTGGCCGAGGCCATCCTGCTGCTGCGCGGCATCCCGGAAAAGAACGCTTCCTGCCATCGCGGCGGCTGGATCAAGAGCGCGGCCAACTCCTTCGAGATCCGCGGCAAGAAGCTCGGCATCGTCGGCTACGGCTCGATCGGCACCCAGCTTTCGGTGCTGGCCGAAGCCATGGGCATGCAGGTGTTCTTCTACGACGTGGTGACCAAGCTGCCGCTGGGCAACGCCACCCAGGTGGGCAACCTGCACGAGCTGCTGGGCATGGCCGACATCGTCTCCCTGCACGTGCCGGAGCTGCCGTCCACCCAGTGGATGATCGGCGAGAAGGAAATCCGCGCCATGAAGAAGGGCGGCATCCTGATCAACGCCGCGCGCGGCACCGTGGTCGAGCTGGACCACCTGGCCGCGGCGATCAAGGACGAGCACCTGATCGGCGCCGCCATCGACGTGTTCCCGGTCGAGCCCAAGTCCAACGACGAGGAGTTCGTCAGCCCGCTGCGTGGCCTGGATCGAGTGATCCTCACCCCGCACATCGGCGGCTCGACCGCCGAGGCGCAGGCCAACATCGGCCTGGAAGTGGCCGAGAAGCTGGTCAAGTACAGCGACAACGGCACCTCGGTGTCCTCCGTCAACTTCCCGGAAGTGGCCCTGCCGTCGCACCCGGGCAAGCACCGCCTGTTGCACATCCACGAGAACATCCCGGGTGTGATGAGCGAGATCAACAAGGTGCTCGCCGAGAACGGCATCAACATCGCCGGCCAGTTCCTGCAGACCAACGAGAAGGTCGGCTACGTGGTGGTCGACGTCGACAAGGAATACTCCGACCTGGCGCTGGAGAAGCTGCAGCACGTCAACGGCACCATCCGCTGCCGCGTACTGTTCTGATCGTCCGCGTCTGAATGCAGAAGGGAGGCCTCGGCCTCCCTTCTTCGTTTCAACCGCTCAGTTTCAACCGCTCACTGCACGGTGATGGTGATCTTTTCCGACAGCACCGGCGGCTGGTGCGGCACGTGGTTCTTGTCGCCGAGCAGCAGCTGCAGGGTGTGCTGGCCCGGCGGCAGGCTGATTTCCGTCTCGGTCTGGCCCTTGCCGAAGTGGCGGATGTGGTCGGTGGCCGGCAGCGGCGCATCGAGGCCCGGCAGCTCGGCGACGTCCACCAGCAGGTGGTGATGGCCGGTGTCCGGGGCGTCGGTGCCGGCCGGGGCCACGCCCATGCCCTTGAGGCCGAAGCGCACGTTGACCGGACCGCTGAGGGTGGCGCCGTTGGCCGGCTCGATGAAGTACACGCTGGCGCCGGCCGGGGCCGGGGTGCGCGGTGTTTCGGCGATGGCCGGGGCGGCCAGGGTGAGGGCGGCGAGCAGGCCGCCGGTGGCAAGCAGGGCTTTCATCGCAAGGTTCCTTATGCGCGGGGGAAGTCCAGTACAGACTAGCCGCTGTCGCGAAAGGTTCCAGCCGCTGGCAAGCCGCGTGCTAGAGCGGCCCGTTGCCGCGACGGCGATACCAGCCGGTGACCGACAGGCGCTCGCGGCTGGCCGGCAGCACCTCGTGGGGGAAGTCGCCCGACATGAACACCACCAGGGTGCCGGCGGCGGGCAGCACGTCGTGCTCGCGACCGTCGGCCAGCTCGATGCGCAGCGCCCCGCCGTGCTCGGGAAGCCAGTCCTCGTTGAGATAGCACACCGTGGTCACCGTGCGGCGGTCGTCGTCGCGGAAGCGATCGAGATGGCGGCGGTAGAAGCTGCCCGGCGGGTACAGGGCGAAGTGGCACTCGTAGTCTTCCAGGCCGAGGAACAGCTCGCGGTTGAGCCGCTCGCGCAGTTCGTCGAGCACGGCCAGGTAGCCGTCGACGCTGGCGGACTCGCCGGGGGTGAGCCACTGGATGTGGTCGCCGCGAATGCCCTCGTCGATCACCTGGCCACTACCCCGGCCGACGGAGGCCGGGGCCAGGGCGCCGGCGCTGTGGCGGCGGCGGCATTCGTCGGCCAGCGCGCGACTCAGCGCCGCGGGCAGGGCCAGCGTCTGCTGCGACCAGCCCTGGCCGGCCAGGTCGTCGAGGATGCGTTCGATCAGGGGGGCGTGGGGGCTGTGCTCGGTCATGGCGCATTCTAGGGAGCGCGGGCCGGGCCAGGCAATGCCCGACTGAACCAATTCCGCAGGGGGCGGACAAAACCACTGTTCGTCGGTGCAGTGCAATTGTTCGGCCATCGGCGCAGCTAGCGCCTCGACAAGGCGGATGCCCGGCCCCGACAATACGCCCCTGTTCCACGGGAGTTGCCATGCGCGTCCTGATTGCCGTTGCCCTGAGTCTTGTCAGCCTGTTCAGTCAGGCCGACGAGCATGACCTGCTCTACGATCTGGCCGGCTGGCCGCAGCAGCGCGAGCACTTCAGTGCTGCCCTGGTCGCTGCCCAGCAGCGCTATCAGGGCAGCCTGCCGCCGGGGGTGTACCAGGCGCTGGTGGACAACAGCAATCGCCGCTTCGCCGCGCAGGCGATGGATCAGCGCGCCCTGGACAGCCTGCGCCGCAACCTGCCCGATCCGCTGGCGGCGATCCGCTTCTTCGACAGTCCGCTGGGTCGCGCGGTGATCCAGAGCGAGGTGCGCGCCACCTCGCCGGCCGAGCTGAACCGCCACGCCAACGGCCTGCCGCAGATGAATGCCTCCGCGGCGCGGCGGGCGCTGGCGCAGCGCCTGGGCAAGGCCCTGCCGGCGCGCGAAGCGGGCGCCGAGGTCAGCCTGGCGCTGGCCGGGGTGGCCGCCGACAGCCTCAGCCAGATGCTCCCCGGGCTGTCCGGCCTGCTGGGCAATGGCGCGCCGCAAGAACTGCTGGGTGGCCAGCGCGAGCGGCTGATGCAGCAGATCGACGGCGAACTGGAAAACACCCTGCTGTACGTCTATCGCGAACTCGACGACGCCCAGCTGGGCGAATACGTGGCCTTCGCCGAATCGGCGGAGGGCCAGATCTACTTCCGTGCCGCGCTGCAGGCGATCAGGGCGGGCTTGCTGGCGGAGCCGTCGGCGGCGCAGTGACCACCTGCAGGTCTGCCGCCAGGCGGCGGATCTGCGCCTGACGTTCGGCCTGCTGCGGCTCGACGCCGGCATTCAGGCGTGACCACTCGGGATGGGCGCGGGCCTTGTGCAGGGCCGACGGCAGTTTGCCCTCGCGCCAGGCCTGCTCCTGCGGGGTCGCCAGCTGGATGCGCTGCTGCGCGGCGTGGCCGCGGGCCTCCAGCAGCGCCAGCAGCCGGCTCTGGCGCAGCGCCAGCAGGCGCAACACGCCATCGTCGACGCTCAGCTCGCGCTGGCCGGTGAGCTTGCCCTTGAGCCGCGCGCCGTAGTTGCGCAGGGTCTGCCAGCCGCCGCCGGCGATGGCGCCCAGCGCGGCGGCGGCGCCCAGGGTCAGGCCGCCGACCAGCAGATCGACCCCCGCGCCGGCCGCGGCGCCGGCGGCCATGCCGCCACCCACCTTCACGCCCAGCTGTTTCAGGGTTTCCGGATGGAACAGGTCGTTGCCCCAGCGGCCGTCCTGCAGCGGCAGTTCGCCGGCTTCGGCATCGTCGGCGCGAAAGGCGTACAGGCTCAGCAGCTCGTCCACGCAGCGCTGCTCGCGGTCGCGCAGGTCGCCGCGCAGGCGCTCGACGGCGGCGGCCAGGCTCCCGTCATCGGCGGCGACCAAGCGCCGGCAGGCGGCGGCATCCAGCAGCAGCTCGGCGATCAGCCGCGCACCGGCCTGGCGGCGCGCGGCGCGCTGCGCCTCGTGATCGGCGATCAGCCGCTGCAGGCGCTCGCGCGCCGGCTCGAGCAGCAGGGCCAGGCTCTCGTACAGGCGCCGTTCGCCGTCCGCGGGCGGCGCCACGCTGTCGAAGCGCACCAGCGCGTGCAGGCCCAGGCGGGCCAGCGCCGTACGCCAGTCGTCCTCGCGGTGGCCGGGGGCGGCGACGAAGTTGAGCACCGGCAGCAGCGGCCGGCCACAGTCGGCCAGCACTGCCAGTTCGTCGCGGTACTTGGCCAGCACCGGCTCGCGGGCGTCGATCACGTACAGTCCGGCATCGGAGACCAGCAGCTGGCGCAGCACCTTGGCCTCCTGCTCGAAGCGCCCGCGCGCCTCGCTGCCGGCCAGCAGGCGCTGGATGCGCTCGGGGCCGTCGAGGCGCTGGCCGGGCGGTTCGAGGGTGTCGAGGTAGTCGCGCAGGGCGATGGCGTCCTCCAGGCCGGGGGTGTCGTACAGCTCGAGCAGCGCCTCGCCGTCCACCGACAGCCGCGCGCCCTCGACGTGGCGGGTGGTGCTGGGGCGGTGCGACACCTCGCCGAAGCCGACGTCGCGGGTCAGGGTGCGCAGCAGCGAGGTCTTGCCGACGTTGGTGTGGCCGACCACCGCCAGTTTCAGCGGCGTGCCTTGGCGGGCGTCAGTCATCACCGTTCTCCAGCCAGGCCAGCGGCGCGTCGTCGGCCCACGGCAGCCGCAGCTGGTCGAGGGCGGCGTGCCAGTCGCCCAGGCGTGCCGGGTCGAGCGTCTCGCCGGCGCTGGCCGGCAGCAGCCACACGCGCGTCTTGCCGGCGGCGCGCGCCAGCTCGCCGAGCAGCGCCAGGGTGCCACGGTCCGGCGAGCGCCGCGGGTCGCAGGCGATCAGCAGGCGCGCCGGCGGCTGGCGGGTCAGCTGCTCGAGCAGGCGGCGGCGCTGGGCGCCGTCGTCGAGGATGCCCGCATCGCTCACCCCGGCCGGCAGCGCCGGCGGCCAGGGGCGGCGGTCGTCCAGCTCCACCGCGACCAGCAGGGCGCCCCGGCTGGCGGCAGCGAGGTGCCCGGCCCGCGGCTGGTGCAGCTGCGCCGGCGCCCCATCGCTGACCCCCAGGCGCTCGCTGGACGGCAGCAGGCGCTCGCGCAGGCGGCTGTAGCCCGGCAGTCCGAGATCCAGCTGCAGGGCGTGCAGGCCGCGTTGCCATTGCACGAAGCACAGCAGGGCGAGCAGGGCGCGCGGCAACAGGCCGAACACCGCGAACACGCCGAGCAGCCAGCCGGCCCAGGTCTGCCGCGCCGCCTCGCCGCCCACCACCGCCTCGCCGCTGGCGCGCAGCAGGTCGAGGTCGGGCTGCGGGAAGCCGAGCAGTGCCGGCAGGGCGCCGAGGGCGTGGATCAGGCTGGCGAAGCTGTCCGCCGGCAGCAGGGTGGTTTCCCAGACGAAGCCGTAGCGGCGGGTGGCCAGCAGGGCCAGCAGCAGGAGCAGTGCGGCGAGCAGGGCGAGCAGCCACAGGCCGTGGCTGAGCAGGCCCAGCGCCCAGCGCTGCAGCCCGTGGCGACCGAGCAGCAGGACCAGCGCCGGGCCGAGCTGGGCGCCGCGGCGGTCGCGCGCCAGACGGGCGCTCAGGCCCAGCCACAGGCGGCCGAGGGCGCTGCCGGCTTCGCCGCCGAAGGCGAAACCCAGCACCCAGCCGAGCAGGGTCAGCAGGTGCAGGCCGAGCAGGCTGCCCAGCGCCCACAGCAGGTTGACCGGGCGCGCACCGTCGCCCAGCGCGGCGAAGGCCAGCCCGGCGCCGCTGAACAGCGCCAGCACGGCGAGCAGGAGCAGGCCGAGGCCGGCGCCCTGGCGCCAGTGCTGCAGGGCCAGGTCGAGACCGTCGCGGCGCGCCAGCTGGGTGGCGCGGGCGAGGATGCGTCGCTGCAGGTCGCCGCCGCCGGCACGCGCCTGCCGGCAGGCTTCGGCGTCCTCCAGCGGACCGCTGCGCTCCTCGGTGAGGCGCAGGGTTTCGGCGAGCCAGAGGGCTTCGGGGATGGAGTTGAGGGGCAAGCGGCCTCCGTGGCGGCGAGGTGATGGGCAGAGGATAACCGCTCGACCGCCTGCCGGCATCGTCAGCGGCCGCGACCGCCTGCTATCCTCGCCGCCATGAACACGACACCACTCCCCCTCGCCCTGATCGCCGCGCTGGCCGACAACCGCGTGATCGGCATCGACAACCGTCTGCCCTGGCACCTGCCGGCGGATCTCAAGCACTTCAAGGCCGTGACCCTCGGCAAGCCGATCATCATGGGTCGCAAGACCTGGGATTCGCTCGGCCGGCCGCTGCCGGGCCGCCTCAACCTGGTGGTCAGCCGCCAGGCGGACCTGCGGCTGGACGGCGCCGAGGTGTTCGCCTCGCTGCCGGCGGCCATCGCCCGCGCCGAGGAATGGGCGCGCGCGCAGGGCGTCGCCGAGCTGATGCTGATCGGCGGCGCCGAGCTGTACGCCCAGGGCCTGGCGCGGGCGCAGCGCCTGTACCTGACCCGGGTGCACCTGCAGCCGGACGGCGACGCCTGGTTCCCGGAATTCGCCGAGGGCGACTGGCGGCTGGTCAGTCGCGACGAGCAGCTGGCCACGGCGCAAACGCCGGCGCACGCCTACGAGGTGTGGGCGCGCGCCTGAAGCCGCCGCGGGGCGCGCAAGGCGCCCCGCGGGTTATTCAGAACTTGTCGGGGAACTGCTTGACCAGCGCCCCGGCCAGGGCGTCGGCAACGCCGAGTATGTGCTCGCGCATGGCGTGCCAGGTCTTCGCCTCGCCGGCGTAGTCGGCCTTGGCCAACTGGTCGATCTGGCTGATGTGGTGGCCGCCGTGGGCGCTGAGCAGGGTCACCAGGGTGTCCTCCGGCAGATAGGGGTTGGCCTTGGCGAGGAAGGCGGCGATCGCCTTGGCGTTGCTGACCAGGGCGTCCATGGCGGCTTTCTGCTTGGCCGCGTCCTTGGCCAGGCCGGCGTCGCTGTAGTCCTTGATGGCGCCCCAGTGGCCGGCCAGCAGCTCGAGCATCTGCTCGGCGGCCGGCTGGCCGTACAGCGGTTGCAGGCTGTTGGCGATCGCGGTGGCGTTGGCCACCACTTCCTTGGCGGCCGTATCGGCCTGCGCGGCGTTGCCGCCCTGGTTGGCCAGCGCGTAGTTCCTGACCCAGAAGATGTGCTCGACCCACAGGTCGCGCAGGGCCAGGCGGGTGGTCAGGGCGGCGCTTTGCATTTCGGCCTGAGCGGCGGCGGGAGCCGCCGGGGTTTGGCTCCAGGCCAGCGGTGCGCAGAGCGCGAGCAGCAGGGCCAGGTTGCGGATGAGCATGTCGGTACCCTCACGTGATGGATGGTCCCCCGCACTCAAGTGAAGGTCGGAATTGGGCAAAGGCGAATCCGCCGGACGGACGGCTGGTCCGCCGCCAGAAACGCCAACGCCCCGCAGAGCGGGGCGTTGGTTGTTGCAGTCACGGGCTGGGGGGAAGCCGCTGGGCGGCTTTCCCGTTGGTCGATCAGCCGTCCAGCAGCGCCTTGTTGCGCACCGCGCCCTTGTCGGCGCTGGTGGCGAGCAGGGCGTAGGCCTTCAGCGCGGTGCTGACCTTGCGCGCGCGCGGTGCGGCCGGCTTCCAGCCCTTGTGGTCCTGGTGCAGGCGGCGGGCCTTGAGCTCGTCGGCGCCGACCAGCAGGTTGATGCTGCGGTTGGGGATGTCGATGAGGATCTTGTCGCCTTCCTCGACCAGACCGATGGCGCCGCCCGCGGCGGCTTCCGGCGAGGCGTGGCCGATCGACAGGCCGGAGGTGCCGCCGGAGAAGCGGCCGTCGGTGAGCAGGGCGCACTGCTTGCCCAGGCCCTTGGACTTCAGGTACGAGGTCGGGTAGAGCATTTCCTGCATGCCCGGACCGCCCTTGGGGCCTTCGTAGCGGATGATCACGATGTCGCCCGGCTTCACCTCGTCGGCGAGGATGCCCTTCACCGCGGCGTCCTGGCTCTCGTAGATCTTCGCCGTGCCTTCGAACACGTGGATCGACTCGTCGACGCCGGCGGTCTTCACCACGCAGCCGTCCTCGGCGATGTTGCCGTACAGCACGGCCAGGCCGCCCTCCTGGGAGTAGGCGTTCTCGACGCTGCGGATGCAGCCCTCGAAGCGGTCGGTGTCCAGGCTCGGCCAGCGGGTCGCCTGGCTGAACGCGGTCTGCGACGGGATGCCCCCCGGGCCGGCCTTGAAGAAGGTGTGCACGGCCTCGTCGCTGGTCTGGGTGATGTCCCACTGGGCGATGGCGTCGGCCATGGTCTTGCTGTGCACGGTCGGCACGTCGGTGTGCAGCAGGCCGCCGCGGGCCAGCTCGCCGAGGATCGAGAAGATGCCGCCGGCGCGGTGCACGTCCTCCATGTGGTACTTCTGGATGTTCGGCGCCACCTTGCACAGCTGCGGCACGCGACGCGACAGGGCGTCGATGGCGCGCAGGTCGAAGTCGACCTCGCCTTCCTGGGCGGAGGCCAGCAGGTGCAGGATGGTGTTGGTCGAGCCGCCCATGGCGATGTCCAGGGTCATCGCGTTCTCGAACGCCTTGCGGTTGGCGATGTTGCGCGGCAGCACCGACTCGTCGTTCTCGCCGTAGTAGCGCTGGCACAGCTCGACGATCAGGCGGCCGGCGCGCAGGAACAGCTGCTCGCGGTCGGCGTGGGTGGCCAGGGTGGTGCCGTTGCCCGGCAGGGCGAGACCGAGGGCCTCGGTCAGGCAGTTCATCGAGTTGGCGGTGAACATGCCCGAGCAGCTGCCGCAGGTCGGACAGGCGCTGCGCTCGTACTCGGCGACGGTCTCGTCGGAGCAGCTGTCGTCGGCGGCGGCGACCATGGCATCGACCAGGTCGAGGCCGTGGCTGGCCAGCTTGGTCTTGCCAGCTTCCATCGGGCCGCCGGAGACGAACACCACCGGGATGTTCAGGCGCAGGGCGGCCATCAGCATGCCGGGGGTGATCTTGTCGCAGTTGGAGATGCACACGATGGCGTCGGCGCAGTGGGCGTTGACCATGTACTCGACGGAGTCGGCAATGATCTCGCGGCTGGGCAGCGAATAGAGCATGCCGTCGTGGCCCATGGCGATGCCGTCGTCGACGGCAATGGTGTCGAATTCCTTGGCCACGCCGCCGGCCTTCTCGATCTCGCGGGCGACCAGCTGGCCGAGGTCCTTCAGGTGCACGTGGCCGGGCACGAACTGGGTGAAGGAGTTGGCGACGGCGATGATCGGCTTCTTGAAGTCCTCGTCCTTCATCCCGGTGGCGCGCCACAGCGCGCGGGCGCCGGCCATGTTGCGGCCGAAGGTGGAGGTTTTCGAGCGATAGTCAGGCATGGCGGGTTCCCGGAATGCAGGCAGGTACGGAAGTTTTCAGGATAACGCGATTTGGCGGGCGGGTGCACCGGGGCGGGCGGCGTCGGTCCCGCTGCCGATCTTGTAGGAGGCCCGCCCTCGGGGCGATGCTCGTGCGCTGGGGTGGACCGGTGGCCCATCGCCGCGAGGTCGCGCCTCCTACAGTGCCGGGTTGTTGCCTCAGTTGGGCAGGATGCGGCAGGTCAGGCTCTTGATGTAGCGGGTTTCGTGGATCGCCGGGTGCACCGGATGGTCCGGGCCCTGGCCGCCGCGCTCGAGCAGCTGGATGTGGCGATCGAGGTGGCGGGCGCTGGACAGCAGGATGTTCTGCAGGTCGTCCTCGGGCAGGTGCATCGAGCAGCTGGCGCTGACCAGGATGCCGTCGCGGCTCAGCAGGCGCATGGCGGCCTCGTTGAGGCGGCGATAGGCGGCTTCGCCGTTCTTCAGGTCCTTCTTGCGCTTGATGAAGGCGGGCGGGTCGGCGACGATCACGTCGAAGCGCTCCTCGGCGGCCTTCAGCTCCTTGAGCGCCTCGAACACGTCGCCCTCGACGCAGGCCATCTTGTCGGCGACGCCGTTCAGCGCGGCGTTGCGCTCGACGCCGTCCAGGGCCAGCGCCGAGCCGTCCACGCACATCACCTCGGAGGCGCCGAACGCCGCGGCCTGCACGCCCCAGCCGCCGATGTAGCTGAACAGGTCGAGCACGCGCTTGCCCTTGACGTAGGGCGCCAGGCGCGCGCGGTTCATGCGGTGGTCGTAGAACCAGCCGGTCTTCTGGCCGCTGAGCACCGGGGCCTCGAACTTGACGCCGTTCTCTTCCAGCGCCACCCACTCCGGCACCTGGCCGTAGGCGCTGTCGACGTAGCGCGGCAGACCCTCGGCGTCACGCGCCGCGGAGTCGTTCTTGAGCAGGATGCCGGCCGGCTTGATCACCTGGACCAGCGCCTCGATCAGGTGGTGCTTGTGGTGTTCCATGGTCGCCGAGGCCATCTGCACCACCAGATAGTCGCCGAAGCGGTCGACCACCAGGCCGGGCAGCAGGTCGGAGTCGCCGTAGACCAGGCGGTAGAACGGCTTGTCGAACAGGCGCTCGCGCAGGCTGAGGGCGACGTTGATGCGGTGCACCAGCAGCGACTTGTCGAGCATGTGCTTGATGTCGCGGGAGATCAGTCGGGCGCAGATCAGGTTCTGCGGGCTGATGGCGACGATGCCCAGCGGCTTGCCGTTGCTCATCTCGAGGATGGCCTGGTCGCCGGCGCCGAACAGCGACAGCGGGGTGGCCGCCACGTCCACCTCGTTGCTGTAGACCCACAGGTGGCCGGCGCGCAGGCGGCGCTCGGCGTTGGCTTTCAGTCGCAGGCTGGGCAGGGTCATGGGGCACTCTCGCAAAAAGCGCGCAGTATAGCGGAAGGCGGTGCGCCGGGCGCCTGCCGGCTGGCGCGCGAGGGTGAGCGGGGCCGGCAATCCTGCTATGTTGGCGCCCCCTGTTCCACCTGTGTCTGCCGCCATGCCCGAACTGCCCGAAGTCGAAACCACCCGCCGCGGCATCGCCCCCCATCTGGAAGGCCACCGGGTGACCCGGGTGATCGTCCGCGAGCGCCGCCTGCGCTGGCCGATCCCCGAGGATCTCGACGTGCGCCTGTCCGGCCAGCGCATCGAGCGGGTCGAGCGGCGCGCCAAGTACCTGCTGATCGGCGCCGAGTGCGGCACCCTGATCGGCCATCTGGGCATGTCCGGCAGCCTGCGCCTGATCGAGGCCGGCCTGCCGGCGGCCAAGCACGAGCACGTCGACATCGAGCTGGATTCCGGGCTGGCGCTGCGCTACACCGACCCGCGGCGCTTCGGCGCGCTGCTGTGGAGCCAGGACCCGCTCAATCACGAGCTGCTGCGCAAGCTGGGGCCGGAGCCGCTGGGCGCGGACTTCGACGGCGAGCGCCTGTACCAGCTGTCGCGCGGCAAGCGCGTGGCGGTCAAGCCGTTCATCATGGACAACGCGGTGGTGGTCGGCGTGGGCAACATCTACGCCACGGAAGCGCTGTTCGCCGCCGGCATCGACCCGCGCCGCGAGGCCGGCTCGATCTCGCGGGCGCGCTACCTGAAGCTGGCCGAGGAGATCCGGCGCATCCTCGCCCAGGCCATCGACTGCGGCGGCACCACCCTGCGCGACTTCGTCGGCGGCGACGGCAAGCCCGGCTACTTCCAGCAGACGCTGTTCGTCTACGGCCGCGGCGGCGAGTTCTGCAAGGTCTGCGGCAGCACCCTGCGCGAGGTCAAGCTGGGCCAGCGCGCCAGCGTGTACTGTCCGCGCTGCCAGCGCTGAATGAAGCCCCGGCTGCCGGGCGCCGGCGGCTTTGCCGGGACGGCATTTCCTCGCCGGTCTGGCCGCAGCGATTGACGGCGTTCACGCTGGCGGCCGGCGATTCGCTGATATAGTTATCCTCACGTGCAACGCGGCAAAAAGGACCCTGCGCATGAATCTGTTCCGCTCCACAGCCCTCGGCTTGCTCCTGACCACCGGTCTGGCCTCCCTTCCGCTGTCCGCGTCTGCTTCCCAGGACAATGTCAGCGGCGATCCCACCTACACCCTGGAGGCTCCGCCGGCCTACGCCATGATGGGCGACTTGCTGATCGCCCGTCCGCTTCTGATCGCCGGCACCATCATCGGTGCGGCGGCCTTCGTCGTCAGCCTGCCGTTCACGGCGCTGGGCGGCAACGTCGCGGAGGCCGGTCATGCCCTGGTGGTCGAGCCGGGTCGCGAAGCCTTCGTGCGCTGCCTGGGCTGCACCAGCTCCTGGGCCCAGAACCAGTCGTACCAGCGCTGAGCCGGAATCGGGCGCCCGTCCTGCACTCCCGCGCGTCTCCCCCTTCCCGCTGCATTTTCGGGCAGAATTGCCCGCGTGACGGTCATCTGCCCGTCACTCCATGGTCATGCCGCTTCCTCCCGTGCGCAGAGGTGCTGTGCGGCGCCTCCCTGAACGTGCACCGTGGGTCGTCAGCCGAGGGCCGTCTTGTCCAGTAAAACCGCTAATACCGTCGTGATGTGGCTGCTGGCCGTGGCGCTGGCGGCGTCGTTCTGGTTCAGCGCTGGCTGGACGCGCCTGGCCGGCGGCCTGGCGTTGTTCCTGTTCGGCATGCAGTGTTTGGAAGAAGGGCTGCGCCTGCTGGCCGGCAGCGCGCTGGAACGTTTCCTCGCCAAAGCCACCGACCGGACCTGGAAGAGCCTGGCCTTCGGCGTGCTGGCCACGGTGATGGTGCAGTCCAGCACCCTGGTGTCGCTGCTGACCATCGCCTTCCTCGGCACCGGGCTGATCGGCCTGGGCGCGGGGCTGTGCATCGTCTTCGGCGCCAACCTCGGCACCACCAGCGGCATCTGGCTGCTGGCGCTGGTCGGACAGAGTGCCAGTCTGGCCGACATGGCCCTGCCGCTGGCGGTGTTCGGCATCCTGCTCGGCTTCAACGGCCCGCGCAGCAAGGGCGCCGGGCGGATTCTGCTGGGCATCTGCTTCCTGTTCTTCGGCATCGACCTGATCAAGGGCGGCTTCACCGATGCCACCGCAATGTTCGATCCGGCGCAGTTCAAGGTGCCGGGCCTGCTCGGCATCCTGCTGTTCGCCGGCATCGGCGCGCTGGTCACCGCGGTGGTGCAGTCCAGCCACGCCAGCCTGATGCTGGTGCTGACTGCGCTGGCCGCGGGGCAGATCGACGTCGACCAGGGCTTTGCCCTGGCCATCGGCACCAATGTCGGCGGCGTGCTGACCGCGGTGATCGGCTCGCTGGGCGGTGGGCGGGCCGGCAAGCGCCTGGCGCTGGCCAACGTGATCTTCAATTGCGGGGTGGCCGCGCTGGCGCTGGTCTTCCTGCAGCCGCTGACCAGCCTGGTGCTGCTGCTGGCGGAGCGCTTGGGCTTTGCCGGCAACGCGCTGCTGGCGCTGGCCCTGTTCCACACCCTGTTCAATGGCCTGGGGGTGCTGCTGTTCGTGCCCTGGCATCCGCGGCTGGCCGCGGCCCTGGAGCGCTGGCTGCCGGAGCTGGCCGAACCCAAGGTGCTGATCGCCGAGGTGCAGGGCCAAGCGCCGACCGCGGCGCCGCCGGTGGTGACCCGTGCCCGCTACCTGGACGACAACGCGCTGGATTCGGCGGATGCCGCGGTGCAGGCGGTGGCCCGCGAGCTGCAGCACCTGGCGCGCCTGAGCCTGGAGGTGATCTGCCACGCGCTGTACCTGCCGGTCGATCAGCTGCGCAGCGCGCAGATCGACGAGCGCGCCCTGCAGGATTCGGCGCAGGGCGCCAGCCGCGGCCTGGATGCCGAGCAGCTCTACCAGCGCCACATCAAGGGCGTGTACAGCGACCTGGTCAGCTACATGGGCCGCCTGAAGGCCAACCTCGACGAGACGCACAACCGCGAGTGGATCGCCAGCCAGGTGCTGGCCATGCAGCTGGTGGATGCGGTCAAGGATGCCAAGCACCTGCAGAAGAACCTCGGCCGCCAGCTCAACGGCCACGAGCCGGCGGTGAGTGCGGCCTATGCCGAGCTGCGCCGGCACATGCTCTGGGTGCTGCGCGAGATGCGCGTGATCAGCCTGCTCGATCTGCCGGAGGAAGCGCTCAGGGCGCGGCTGGAGCTGTTCGACGGCGAGGCGGCGAAGTTCGATGGCCAGTTCCGCGAGCGGCTGTTCGTGGCGGTGCGCGAGAACAAGCTGGACGGCCTGCACGCCAGCTCGCTGATGAACGATCTGGGCTACGTCAGCCGGATCAGCCAGAGCCTGCGCAACGTGCTGATGCTGGGCCTGGGCGATGCGCACGAGCTGTTGCCGCAGCTGCCGTTCCGCAGCGAGGACGAGGCGCCGCTGATTCAGCTGTAATCAACCACGGCGGCGGCAGTTTCGTGCGGCGGTCGCCCGCAGGAGGGAGATTTCTTGTCCAAGCATTCGGCGAATGAAGTGGTGGTCTGGCTGCTGGTGGCGGCGCTGCTGGTGTCGTTCTGGTTCAGCACGGGCTGGACCCAGCTGGCCGGCGGTCTGGCCTTGTTCCTGTTCGGCATGCAGTGCCTGGAGGAAGGCCTGCGCATGCTGGCCGGCGGCGGGCTGGAGCGCATTCTGGCCAGGGCCACCGATCGGGTCTGGAAGAGCCTCGGCTTCGGCATCCTCGCCACCGCGCTGGTGCAGTCCAGCTCGCTGGTTTCCCTGCTGACCATCGCCTTTCTCGGTACCGGCCTGATCGGTCTGGCGGCGGGGCTATGCATCATCTTCGGCGCCAACCTCGGCACCACCAGCGGCATCTGGCTGCTGGCGCTGGCCGGGCAGAGCGCCAGCCTCAGCGCTCTGGCCCTGCCGCTGGCGGTGGTCGGCATCCTGCTCGGCTTCAACGGCCCGAAGGCCAGGGGCGTCGGCCGGGTGCTGCTCGGCATCTGCCTGCTGTTTCTCGGCATCGACCTGATGCAGAGCGGTTTCTCCGGCGCCACCGCCTGGCTGGATCCGGCCAGCATCCAGGTGCCGGGGTTGCTCGGCACCCTGCTGTTCGTCGGCGTCGGCCTGCTGGCGACGGTGCTGCTGCAGTCCAGCCATGCGGCGCTGATGCTGACCCTGACCGCCCTGGCGGGCGGGCAGATCGGCCTCGAGCAGGCCTTCGCGCTGGCCATCGGCGCCAACCTCGGCACCACGGTCACCGCCGTGCTCGGCTCGCTCGGCGGCGCGCGCGCCGGCAAGCGTCTGGCCCTCGGCCATGTGCTGTTCAACCTGGGCACGGCACTGTTGACCATCGTGCTGGTCGCGCCGCTGGCGGCGCTGACCGGGCAGGTCGCCGCCTGGCTCGGTCTGGGCGACAACGCCCTGCTCCAGCTGGCGCTGTTCCACACCCTGTTCAACACCCTCGGCGTGCTGCTGTTCGTGCCCTGGCACAAGGGACTGGCGGTGCGCCTGGAGCGCTGGCTGCCCGAGCTGGCGGAGCCCGCGGTGCTGATTGCCGAGGTGCAGGGCGCGGCGCAGGTGTCGGTGCCGGCGGTCACCCATGCCCGCTATCTGGACGACAGTGCGCTGGGTTCGGCCGAGGCCGCGGTACAGGCGGTGGCTCGCGAGCTGCAGCATCTGGCGCGTCTCAGCCTGGAGGTGATCTGCCACGCGCTGTACCTGCCGGTCGACCAGCTGAGCAGCGCGCAGGTCGACGAGGCGCTGCTGCGCCGCTCGGCGCAGACGGCCGGGCGCGCGCTGGATGCCGAGCAGCTGTACCAGCGGCATATCAAGGGAGTGTACGGCGACCTGCTGAGCTACATGGGGCGCCTGGAGGTCAATCTGGACGAGGCGCACAGCCGCGCCTGGCTGGCCAGCCAACTGGTGGCGCTGCAGCTGGTGGATGCGGTGAAGGACGCCAAGCACCTGCAGAAGAACCTCGGCCGCCTGCTGAACGACGGCGAGCCGGCGGTCAGCGCGGCCTATGCCGACCTGCGTCGCCAGTTGCTCTGGGTGCTGCGCGAGATGCGTGCGATCAGCCTGCTGGATCTGCCGGCCGAAGCGCTCAGGGCGCGGCTGGAGCTGTTCGACAACCAGGCGGCGAGCTTCGACGCGGCGTTCCGCGAGCGGCTGTTCGCCGCGGTGCGCGAGAAGCGCCTGGACGGCCTGCACGCCAGCTCGCTGATGAACGATCTGGGCTACGCCAGCCGGATCGGCCAGAGCCTGCGCAACGTGCTGCTGCTGGGCCTGGGCGAGGGGCACGAGATCATGCCGCAGCTGCCGTTCCGCGGCGAGGGCGAGGCGCCACTGATCCAGCTGGAATGAAAAACGCCGGCCACCCTGTGCGGGATGGCCGGCGTTGTCGCCTGCGGCAGGTGGATCAGGCCTTGCCGCTGATGATCAGGTATTTCTGCATCAGCTCGTCGCGGCTTTCCACGTGGTTCGGGTCCAGCGGGATGCAGTCCACCGGGCACACTTGCTGGCACTGCGGCTCGTCATAGTGGCCGACGCACTCGGTGCACAGGTTCGGGTCGATCTCGTAGATCTCCTCGCCCTGGGAAATGGCGCCGTTGGGGCACTCGGGCTCGCAGACGTCGCAGTTGATGCAGTCGTCGGTGATGATAAGGGACATGGGGAGAACTCCAGGAGCAGGTACAGTCAACGTTCATATTGTGCCGCAACTGCGCGCGGCCTGCATGCGTCCGTGTGTCTCAACCCGGGTAGCGTTCGTGCAGGGCCTGGGCGACAACCGGGTGGACGAACTTGCCGATCTCGCCGCCGAGCGCCGCGATCTCGCGCACCAGACTCGAGGAAATGTACGAGTACTGCTCGGACGGGGTGAGGAACAGGCTTTCCACCTGCGGCGCGAGCTGGCGGTTCATGTTGGCCAGCTGGAACTCGTACTCGAAGTCCGACACCGCGCGCAGGCCGCGCAGCAGCACGTTGGCCTGCTGCTGCTGGGCAAACTGGGCGAGCAGGTTGGAAAAGCCGAGCACCCGCACGTTGGGCAGGTGGGCGGTCACCGCCTCGGCCAGCTCGACGCGCTTGTCCAGGCTGAACAGCGGATTCTTCTTGGGACTGGCGGCCACGGCGACGATCACCTCGTCGAACAGCCGGGCGGCGCGCTCGATCAGATCGCCATGGCCCTTGGTGATCGGGTCGAAAGTGCCCGGGTAAAGCGCTCGGTTCATCCTGTGGTCCTGCTTTAGGGGGCGTAGGAGGCCCGGATGGTAGCGCAGCGCCGGCGGGGCGGCCAAGCCGAACCTGTGACGGCGTCAGGCGGGCAGCGGCGCCGTCTCGCCGCACACGCGGTTGCGGCCGCCGCCCTTGGCGGCGTAGAGGGCCTGGTCGGCGCGCTGCAGCAGGCTGCCGTGGCTGTCGCCGGGGCGGGCGCTGCTGACCCCGAAGCTGGCGGTGACCTGGCCGGCCTGGGCGAAGGGCGTGCCCTGCACCAGGCGTCGCAGGGCTTCGGCCAGGTGGGCCGCTTGGCTGGCGTCGGTTTCCGGACAGATGATCACGAACTCCTCGCCGCCGAGGCGGCAGAACAGGTCGATCCGCCGCAGGCGCGCGCCGATGCGCCGGCACAGCTCCTGCAGCACCTGATCGCCGGCATCGTGCCCCCAGGTGTCGTTGACCCGCTTGAAATGGTCGATATCCAGCATCACCAGGCTGAGCGGGCGCCCGGTGCGGGTGCGGCGCTCCAGTTCGATGTCCAGCTGGTCGAGAAAGTAGCGGCGGTTGTGGATGCCGGTCAGCGGGTCGGTGATGGTCAGCGCCCGCAGCTCGTGCTCGACCTGCTTGAGGTTGCTGATGTCGGCGATGAAGCCGTGCCAGAGCACCGAGCCGTCGGCCAGCCGCTCCGGCATCGACTCGCCGCGCAGCCAGCGCAGGCCGCGCTGCGGCAGCAGCACCCGGTAGTCCTCCTGCCAGCGGGTCAGCTGGCGGGCCGACTGCTGGATCGAGTCGATGATCCGCGCGCGGTCGAGCGGGTGGATGCGCTCGAGGACCGCCGTGGCGTCGCTGCGCACCTGCTCCGCCGTCACTTCGTAGACCTCGCGGATGCCGGCGCTGGCGTAGGGAAAGCAGCTGCGGCCGTCGCTGAACAGGCGGTATTGATAGATGCTGCCGGGCACTTGGGCGCCGAGCTTTTCCAGCAACTGGCTGCGCTCCTCCAGGGCCTGGCGGGCGCGCAGGCGCTCGCCGATGTCGAGGGCGATCAGCAGAAAGCCGCCGCGCCGGCCATCGGCCTCGATGATGGCGGAGAGCATCAGGGTCACGTGCAGCGGCTCGCGGTTGCGCCGCAGCAGGATGGTTTCCAGCTCGCGGTGCTGATGTGGCGAGTCGAGCAGCGCTTCCAGCAGCGCCAGGGCGCCGCCCGGCGGCACGCCCAGCTCGGCACTGGCGGCCAGACTCGGGCCGTCCAGCAGCGGGTCGAGCGGCTGCTGCTGGACGTCCTCGCGGTTGTAGCCGAGCAGGCGCTCGGCACCGGCGTTGAAGGTGCGGATCCGCCCGTCCGCGCCGACGCCGATGATGGCCACCTGGGTGGCGGCCTCGAGCAGGCGCTGCAGGCGGGCATTGCTCTGGCGCAGCTCCAGTTCCAGCGCCTTGCGCGCCGAGATGTCGACGTGGGTGCCGATGATGCGCAGCGGCTGGCCGTCGGCCCGGCGCTCGACCACCTTGCCGCGGGCCAGCAGCCACCGCCAGTTGCCATCCCTGCCGCGCAGGCGCTGCTCGCAGCGGTACATCGGCGTGCGGTCGGCCAGGTGCTCGTGCAGGGCCTGCTGGCAGCGGGCGGCATCCTCCGGGTGCAGGCGCTCGCGCCATTCGTCGGGGTGGTTGCCGATCTCGTCCTCCGCGTAGCCAAGCATGCTCTTCCAGGTCGCCGAGAGGTACAGGTGGTCATTGCGCAGATCCCAGTCCCACACGCCGTCGCCGATGCCGTCGAGGGCCAGGGTCCAGCGCTCCTCGCTGAGACGCAGGGCCTCGCGGCTGCCCTGCAGCTCGGCAGTGCGCCGCTCGACCAGGGCCAGGGCGCGCTGGCGCTGGCTGAGCAGGACGAACAGCAGGATGCCGAGCAGCAGGCTGAGGCTGGCGCCCGGCAGGGCCACGCTCCAGGCGGTCAGGCTGTCCTGCCAGAACTGGCGGGTGAACAGTGCGGTGATGATCAGGCCGGTGAGGCTCAGCAGGCAGCAGAGCAGCCACTGGCAGCGTCGGCTGCAGCGGCTGGGCGTGGCATCGCGGAGGGTGGACATGGGGACTCCTGGTCCACCGCGCGGCAGTCGGGATGCGGTCGGACAGCGGCGCCAAGCATAGCGTTCCGGCCGCCATTTTTGCAGCAGTGTGACAGGGTTGCGACTTGCGCTGTGATGAAGTCGACAGAAACCCGGTGCACGGAGGGCTGCGCAGCCCGCCGGATCAGCTCGGCGTCTGGCGCTGCCACAGCGCGTAGTGCACCTGGCCGGTGTGCTTCTCGCGGTGCAGACGCCAGTTGCCCGGCAGGCCGAGCGTGGACGGTGCGTTCTCGCTCTCCGTGTAGATCCAGGCGCGCTCGGCCAGCCAGCCGCGTGCTTCGAGCAGCTGACAGGCGGGGGCGAGCAGGTCCTTGTGGAACGGCGGGTCGAGGAACACCAGGTCGAAGGACTCGGCGGCGGCCGTCTGCAGGTGCTGCAGGGCATCGGCCTGGCGCACCTCGCCGTTGCCGGCGCGCAGCAGTTCGAGGTTGCCGCGCAGGGCGCTGACCGCCGCCGGATTCAGCTCCAGAGCCAGGCCGCGGCTGGCGCCGCGCGACAGCGCCTCGAGGAGCAGCGCGCCGCTGCCGGCGAAGGGATCGAGCACGCGGGCGGCGCCCACATAGGGCGCCAGCCAGTTGAACAGGGTCTCGCGCACCCGGTCCGGCGTCGGTCGCAGGCCGGGAGCGTCGGGAAAGCTCAGGCGCCGCGAGCGCCAGTCGCCGCCGATGATGCGCAGCTGGCCCTGGCTGGCGGTGGCGCGGGCGGGTCTTGCGGGGGATCTGGCCATCAGTGCTCCGGTACGCCGGCGCTCTGCGCGGCGGGTCGTTCGACAGGCGGTGGCAGCGGCTGCTGGGCGACCGTGGGACCGCTGGAGACCACCACGAAGGCGTCGGCATCCAGGTGGCGGGCCATGGCCTCGCGCACCTGGTCGACGCTGAGCTGCTGCACCTGGTTCATGAAGTCTTCCAGCTGGGTGCTGGGCAGGTCGTAGAAGCCGATGGCGGCGAGCTGGCCGACGATGTCGGCGTTGCTGGCGGTGGTCAGCGGGAAGCTGCCGGCCAGCTCGCGCTTGACCTGCTTCAGTTCTTCCTCGGTCGGCCCCTGGGCGACGAAGTCGCGCACCAGCGTGCGCACCAGCTCGAGGGTGGCCTCGCTGAGCTCGGCGCGGGTCTGCACGTTGATCATGAACGGCCCGGCCACCTGCATCGGGGTGAAGCCCGAGTAGATGCCGTAGGTCAGGCCGCGCTTCTCGCGCACCTCTTCCATCAGCCGGGTACCGAAGCCACCGCCGCCGAGGATCTGGTTGCCGACGTAGAGCGCGGCATAGTCCGGATCGCGGCGCTCGATGCCGAGCTGGGCGAGCATCAGGTGGGTCTGCTGCGAGGGAAACTCGATGTGCTGGCGCGCCGCGGCCGGCGCCGCGGGCGCTGGCGGGGCGGGCAGCGCCGGGCCCTTGGGCAGGCTGGCGGAGACCTGCGCGGCGATGGCCTCGGCCTCGCTGCGCGAGAGGTCGCCGACCAGGGCGATCACCGCGTTGCCGGCGCTGTAGGCGCGGGCGTGGAAGGCGGCCAGCTGGGCGCGGTCGAGGGCGGGGACGCTCTGCAGGGTGCCATCGCTCGGCCGGGCGTAGGGGTGCGCGCCGTACAGCTGCTGGAACAGGGCGATGCTGGCCAGCTTGCCGGGGTTCTGCTTCTGCTGCTCGAGGCCGGCGAGGACCTGGTTCTTCAGCCGCGCCAGGGCGGCGTCGGGGAAGCTCGGCGCGCCGACCACCTGGGCGAACAGCGCCAGCGCCGCTTCGCGCTGCTCGGCAGCGGACAGGCTGCGCAGCGAGGCGACCGCCATGTCGCGGTAGGCGCCGTTGCCGAACACCGCGCCGAGGCTCTCGAAGCCGGCGGCGATGGCGGTGGTGTCGCGGCCGTCGATGCCCTCGTTGAGCATGGCGTTGGTCAGCATGGCCAGGCCGGGGGTGGCGCCGTCCTGGCTGCTGCCGGCGGCGAAGGTCAGGCGCAGGTCGAACATCGGCAGCTCGCGGGCCTCGACGAACAGCACGCGGGCGCCTTCGGCGGTTTCCCAGCGCTGGATGTCGAGGTGGCGGCGGGCCAGGGCCTGGCCGTTGATGCTGGCCAGCGAGGCGATCTTCGGCGTTGCGGCCGGGGTGCTGCCGGTGGCGGGCGTCGCCGGGGCGGGACTGTCCGGTTCGGCCGCCGGGCGGCTGATCAGCAGCAACAGGCCGAGCAGGACCAGCAGCGCCAGGGCGAACAGCAGGTGGCGTTTATTCATGGCGGGTCTCCGCGGTGGTCGGCGCGGCGCTGGCCAGTGGCAGCACCTGGGCGAGGGTCAGGCGCTCGCGCTGGAACAGGCGCTGGGCGGCGGCCTGGATGTCGGCGGGGGTGACCGCCTTGAGGGCGTCGAGCTCCTGGTCGAGCAGCTGCCAGGACAGGCCGACGGTCTGCAGCTGGCCGATGCCGGTGGCCTGGCTGGTGATGGAGTCGCGCTCGAAGACCAGCCCGGCGATCACCTGGGCCTGCACCCGCGCCACTTCCTCGGCGCTCGGCGCTTGCTTCTTGAGCAGCTCCAGCTCCTGCCAGAGGCCGGCCTCGACCTGCTCGAGGGTCTTGCCCTGCTGCACGTTGGGGCGGGCGGACAGGATGAACAGGCTGTCGCCGCGGGTGAACGGGTTGTACCAGGCCGAGGCGCCGGTCACCAGTTCCTGCTCGCGCTCCAGGCGGGTGGCCAGGCGCGCGCTGTAGCCGCCGTCGAGCAGGGCGGCGATCAGGCGCAGGGCGTGCACCTCGCGGGGGTTGTCGCTGCTGGCCAGGCCCGGCACGTTGAAGCCGAGCAGCAGGCTGGGCAGCTGGGTCTTGACCCGCAGGGTCAGGCGCCGCTCGCCGAGCGCCGGCAGCTCCAGCGGGGCCTTGGCGGTCGGCAGCGGGCGGGCCGGGATGGCGGCGAAGTGGCGCTCGGTCAGGGTCTTCACCTCGGCGACGGTGACGTCGCCGACCACCACCAGGGTGGCGTTGTTGGGGCTGTACCAGTCGTTGTGCCAGCTGCGCAGGTCGTCCACCGTCATGCGCTCGAGATCGCTCATCCAGCCGATGGTCGGGTTGCGGTAGCCGGTGGCCGGGTAGGCGGCGGTCTTGAAGCGTTCGAAGGCCAGCGAGGAGGGGTTGTCCTCGGTGCGCAGGCGGCGCTCCTCCTTGATCACCTCGATCTCGCGGCTGAACTCGTCGGCCGGCAGGGCCAGGCTGGCGAGGCGGTCGGCTTCCATTTCCAGGGCGATTTCCAGGCGGTCGCGGGCCAGCACCTGGTAGTAGGCGGTGTAGTCGTCGCTGGTGAAGGCATTCTCCTCGGCGCCCAGTTCGCGCAGGATGCGCGACGATTCGCCGGGGCCGAGACGGGCACTGCCCTTGAACATCATGTGCTCGAGGGCGTGCGACACGCCGGTGAAGCCGGGACGCTCGTAGCTGGAGCCGACCTTGTACCACAGCTGGGAGACCACCACGGGGGCGCGGTGGTCCTCGCGCACGATCACGGTCAGGCCGTTGTCCAGGCGGAACTCGTGGGTGGGCTGGCCGCTGGCGGCAAGGGCGCTCAGCGGCAGGCAGAGAGCGCTCAGCAACAGGCTGACGGCGCGGCGCGCGAATGCATTCATCAATAGTGCCCTTTCAGACTGCCGGCCGGTTTTGGCGCCGGCGGGCGAGGAGGTGCTAGGATACCCAACCGATTTCCTGGCGGCCACGTCGGTGCGCAGCCGCCCACTTGAGATGCAAGCCGTCCATGTTTGGTTCCAAAGACGACAAGAAGACTCCGGAGAGCGGAGAAAAGAAAGGCCTGTTCGGCTGGTTCCGCAAGAAGGGCCCGGCACAGGTCGAAGAACAACCGGCCGCCGCCGAGCCGACGCCCGCTGTCGCGCCCGAGACGCCGGAGGTGGTGGCCGAGCCGGTCGCTGCCGCAGCCGAGGTCGCGCAGGCCAAGCCGCCAGCGCCCGTGGTGGTCACGCCGCCGGCGGCCGCGCTCGAGCCCGAGCCTGCTCCGCGGCCGGTTGTCGAGCCGCCCGCCGCCGCCGTGGTCCCCGCGCCCGCCGCACCTGAACCCACACTCCCCGTGTCCGCCGCCGCGCCCGCCCCGGTCGCCGGCGAGGCGCCGGCCAAGCTGGGCTTCTTCGCCCGCCTGCGCGCCGGCCTGGCCAAGACCAGCGCCAGCCTCGGCGAGGGCATGGCCAGCCTGTTCCTCGGCAAGAAGGCCATCGACGACGACCTGCTCGACGAGCTGGAAACCCGCCTGCTGACCGCCGACGTCGGCGTCGAGGCGACCAACGCGATCATCCAGAGCCTGACCAGGCGCGTGGCGCGCAAGGAGCTGACCGACAGCGAGGCGCTGTACAAGGCGCTGCAGGAAGAGCTGGCCGCCATCCTGCGCCCGGTCGAGCAGCCGCTGCTGATCGCCGCCGGCCGCAAGCCCTACGTGATCCTGGTGGTCGGCGTGAACGGCGCCGGCAAGACCACCACCATCGGCAAGCTGGCCAAGAAGCTGCAGGACGAGGGCAAGAAGGTCATGCTCGCCGCCGGCGACACCTTCCGCGCCGCCGCGGTCGAACAGCTGCAGGTGTGGGGCGAGCGCAACCAGATTCCGGTGATCGCCCAGCACACTGGCGCCGACTCCGCCTCGGTGATCTTCGATGCGGTGCAGGCCGCCCAGGCCCGCGGCATCGACGTGCTGATCGCCGACACCGCCGGCCGCCTGCACACCAAGGACAACCTGATGGAGGAGCTGAAGAAGGTCCGTCGGGTGATCGGCAAGCTCGACGACAGCGCGCCGCACGAGACCCTGCTGGTGCTGGACGCCGGCACCGGGCAGAACGCCCTCAGCCAGGCGCGGCTGTTCCATCAGGCGGTCAACCTCAGCGGCCTGGTGCTGACCAAGCTGGACGGCACCGCCAAGGGCGGGGTGATCTTCGCCCTGGCCAAGCAGATGCAGATGCCGATCCGCTACATCGGCGTCGGCGAGGGTATCGACGATCTGCGTCCCTTCGAGGCCGATGCCTTCGTGAGGGCGCTGTTTGCGGGACAGGAGCAGGCATGATCCAGTTCGAGCAGGTGGGCAAGCGTTATTCCAACGGCCACGTCGGCCTGCACGAGCTGAGCTTCCGCGCGCGGCGCGGCGAGTTCCTGTTCGTCACCGGCCACTCCGGGGCCGGCAAGAGCACCCTGCTGCGCCTGCTGCTGGCGCTGGAGCGGCCGACCAGCGGCAAGCTGCTGCTGGCCGGCCAGGACATCGGCTCGATCCGCAACTCCGAGATCCCCTTCCTGCGCCGGCAGATCGGCGTGGTGTTCCAGAACCACCACCTGCTGTTCGACCGCAGCGTGTTCGACAACGTCGCCCTGCCGCTGCAGATCCTCGGCCTGCCGCGCGATGAAATCCGCCGGCGGGTGGACACCGCGCTGGAGCGGGTGTCGCTCCAGGAGATGGGCGAACTGCTGCCTAGCGACCTGTCCAGCGGTCAGCAGCAGCGCGTCGGCATCGCCCGCGCGGTGGTGCACCAGCCGGCGCTGCTGCTGGCCGACGAGCCAACCGGCAACCTCGATCCGCGCCTGGCCGCCGAGATCATGGGGGTATTCGAGGACATCAACCGCCTGGGGACGACCGTGCTGATCGCCAGCCATGACCTTGCCCTGATCGCGCGCATGCGCCATCGCCTGCTGACCCTGCAACGTGGTCGCCTGATCGGCGACGGGGAGGCGGCCTGATGAGCGCCACCAAGCAGTTGCCGCGCGGCGCCGAGGAAGGCGCGCCGCAGCCGCGCCAGCGCCACCTGCAGGAGGACGAGGCCAGCGACTGGCGCGGCCTGCTGCGTGCCTACCTGGACAGCCATCGCGCCAGCCTGCTCGACAGCCTGCGCCGCCTGGCACTCCAGCCGTTCGGCAGCTTTCTCACCTGCCTGGTGATGGGCATCGCCCTGTCGCTGCCCATGGGCCTGGCGCTGCTGCTGGATAGCGTCGAGCGCCTCGGCGGCTCCTGGCAGCGCGCCGCGCAGATCTCGGTGTTCCTCAAGCTCGAGGTGGCCGACGTCGAGGGGCAGTCGCTGCGCGAACAGATCGCCGGCATGGAGGAGGTGCTGGCCGCCGAGTGGATCAGTCGCGAACAGGCGCTCGCGGAACTGCAGCAGCATTCCGGCCTCGGCGACGCGCTGCGCGAGCTGCCGGAAAATCCCCTGCCGGCGGTGGTGCTGGTCACCCCGCAGGAGATCGACAAGGCCGCCCTGGAAGCCCTGCGCACGCGCCTCGCGGCGCTGCCCGGAGTGGAGCAGGCGCAGCTCGACCTGCTGTGGGTCGAGCGTCTGGGCGCCATTCTCAAGCTTGGCGAGCGCTTCATCTTCGGCCTGGCGGTGGTGCTGATCCTCGCCCTGCTGCTGGTGATCGGCAACACCATCCGCCTGCACATCGAGAACCGCCGCGCGGAGATCGAGGTGATCAAGCTGGTCGGCGGCACCGACGGCTACGTGCGGCGACCGTTCCTCTACACCGGGGCCTTCTACGGCATCGGCGCCGGCCTGCTGGCCTGGGGGCTGCTGGAATACGGCCTGGGCTGGCTGAACGAGTCCGTGGTGGGCCTGGCCGGGCTGTACGACAGCGAGTTCGCCCTCGGCGGCGTGCCGGTGGACGATGGCCTGTCGCTGCTGGTCGGCGCGCTGCTGCTGGGCTGGGTCGGCGCCTGGCTGGCGGTCGCCCGCCACCTGCGCCAGCTTGAGCCGCAGTAGCAAGCTGTTGATTTTATTGATATTTTTGAAGTGTAAGGGAACTTTTCGCGGGCATTTCCTGTCTTATTGGCACAGTGCTATAGTCATGAGCTGATTAGTACTCTGGAGGATGTCCATGTCCACGTCTCTGCAACCTGTCTATGCCCTGGCTCCCGGCGCCAACCTGGAGGCCTACGTGCATTCGGTCAACAGCATCCCGCTGTTATCGGCCGAGCAGGAACGCGAGCTGGCCGGGCGTCTGTACTACGCGCAGGACCTCGATGCCGCCCGCCAGATGGTGCTGGCCCACCTGCGTTTTGTCGTGCACATCGCCCGCAGTTACTCCGGCTACGGCCTGGCCCAGGCCGACCTGATTCAGGAAGGCAACGTCGGCCTGATGAAGGCGGTCAAGCGCTTCAACCCGGAAATGGGCGTGCGCCTGGTGTCCTTCGCCGTGCACTGGATCCGCGCCGAGATCCACGAGTTCATCCTGCGCAACTGGCGCATCGTCAAGGTCGCCACCACCAAGGCGCAGCGCAAGCTGTTCTTCAACCTGCGCAGCCAGAAGAAGCGCCTGGCCTGGCTGAACAACGACGAAGTCAATGCGGTGGCCGCGACCCTCGGCGTCGAGGCCCGCGAAGTGCGCGAGATGGAAAGCCGCCTGACCGGTCACGACATGGCCTTCGATCCGGCCAGCGATGCCGACGACGACTCGGCCTTCCAGTCGCCGGCGCACTACCTGGAAGACAACCGCTACGACCCGGCCCGCCAGCTGGAAGAGGCCGACTGGAGCGACAGTTCCAACGCCAGCCTGCACGACGCCCTGGAGGGCCTCGACGAGCGCAGCCGCGACATCCTCCAGCAGCGCTGGCTGAGCGAGGAAAAGGCCACCCTGCATGAGCTGGCGGACAAGTACGGCGTTTCCGCCGAGCGCATCCGCCAGCTGGAAAAGAACGCCATGAGCAAGCTCAAGGGCCGCCTGCTGGCCTGATCGGCAGCGGTTTCGGGGCACACAAAAAAACCGCATCCCGGGATGCGGTTTTTTTGTGTGCGGCGTTCCTGCGGCGCCTACAGGCGCCTGAGGTAGTGGCTGCCGCCCAGCTGCCACATCTGCTGGCGGATCCAGTTGGCCCGCCGGCTGACGTAGGCGCTCGGCCGGCCGGCGCTCCACACGCGCGGGTTGGGCAGCACCGCGGCGAGCAGGCTGGACTGCTGGCGCGACAGGTAGGGCGCGCCCTTGCCGAAGTGGTGGCGGGCGGCCGCCTCGGCGCCGAACACGCCGTTGCCCCACTCGACACTGTTCAAGTACACCTCGAGGATGCGCTGCTTCGGCCACAGGGTCTCGATCAGCAGGGTGAACCAGGCTTCCAGGCCCTTGCGCAGCCAGCTGCGCCCGGACCACAGGAACAGGTTCTTGGCCACCTGCTGGCTGAGGGTGCTGGCGCCGCGCAGGTTACCGCCGCGCTCGTTGTGCGCCAGCGCGGCGCGGATCGCGGTCAGGTCGAAGCCCCAGTGTTCGGCGAACTTCTGGTCCTCGGCGGCGATCACCGCCACCTTGAGATCGTCCGGCAGTTCCTGCCAGGGGCGCCAGTCGCGCTGCAGGTCGATCGGATCGCCGTCGATCCAGGACTCGAGCTTGCGCTCGATCATCAGCATGCTGCCGGGCGGCGGCACCCAGCGCAGCAGCAGCACCAGCAGGAGGTTGGCGGCCAGGCAGCAGAGCAGGAGTTGAGTGATGCGTCGAAGCAGGCGGCGTGGCATGGAGGCACGGGAATGGCTGAGCGGGTGGCCATTATAGAGGGCGTCCGCCTCGCCACGGGACTGCCCGCGGCGCAAAGTCGCCGGCCCCGGGACGGGCGGGGCGTCCGCCCGGCGCGCAGGGGAGTCAGTCGGCGACGAAGATGAAGTACTTGCGGACGGTTTCCACCACTTCCCAGGTGCCGCGCATGCCCGCCTCGATCATGAATATGTCGCCGGCGCGCAGGTGGATCGGCTCCTGCCCTTCGGGAGTGATGATGCAGTAGCCTTCCTGGAAGTGGCAGTACTCCCACTTGTCGTAGCTGACCTCCCACTTGCCCGGCGTGCAGATCCAGGTGCCCATGATCTTGCGACCGTCGGGCGAGGTGTAAGCGTTCAGGTTGACCGTGTGTGGCTCGCCCTCGATGATCCGCCACTTGGAGGCGTCGAGGACGGGAATCGGCTGGGTGTCGCGCAGCAGAGTGATCGGCTGGTGCATGGGGTGCTCCTATGAGTGTGCGGGTGGATACGGCTCTTCACCATAGCGACGTGGAAAAACGTGGCTTGTCTGCAATCGACCTCTCCTTGTCCGGCTCGGCCGCGTGCAGCCGGTTTGCCTGTGGCAGGTGTCTGGGGCGATCATGGCTGCCGTTTCTGATGTGGGAGTCCCCCATGTCGCGTCTGTTCGTCCTGCTCGCTGCGCTCTACGGTTTCACCGGCGTGGCCCTCGGCGCCTTTGCCGCCCATGGCTTGCGCGGTCGCCTGAGCCCCGAGTACCTGGCGGTGTTCCACACCGGCGTGCTCTACCAGCTGGTGCATGCGCTGGCCCTGCTCGGCGTCGGCGCGCTGGCCCTGCACTGGCGCTCGCGCCTGCTGGCGGCGGCTGGCGGCCTGTTCGCCGCCGGCATCCTGCTGTTCTCCGGCAGCCTGTACCTGCTGACCCTGAGCAGCCTCAGGGTCGGCCCGGTCACCCCGCTGGGCGGCGTCTGCCTGCTCGCCGGCTGGCTGTGCCTGGGGATCGCCGCCAGTCGCGCTCAGTCGCGCCGCCACTGAGCCATCCGGCCGCCGCCTTGGTCATCCTCCACGATCGGCGCTAGAATGCCGGCTTTCCCTGTGTTCGCGAGCGGATACCCATGCACATTCAGCTGAATGGCGAAGCCCTCGACCTGCCCGACGGTCTGTCCGTCGCCGACCTGCTGGAGCGGCTCGAGCTGACCGGCAAGCGCGTGGCGGTCGAGCTCAATCTCGATATCGTGCCGCGCAGCCAGCATGCCGCGACCCGCCTCGGCGAAGGCGACCGGGTCGAGGTGGTGCATGCGATCGGCGGCGGCTAGCCGGCTGTCTCCTGCACCGCCGCCCTTTACCCGTTTCCGCCTGCTCGTATGGAGCCTTCCATGACCCAGTCTTCCCGCACCGACAAGCCGCTGGTCCTCGCCGGCCGCACCTACAACTCGCGCCTGCTGGTCGGTACCGGCAAGTACAAGGATCTCGACGAGACCCGCCTGGCCATTGAGGCCTCCGGCGCGGAGATCGTTACCGTCGCCGTGCGCCGCACCAACATCGGCCAGAATCCCGGCGAGCCGAACCTGCTCGACGTGATCAGCCCGGACCGCTACACCATCCTGCCCAACACCGCCGGCTGCTACGACGCGGTGGAAGCGGTGCGCACCTGCCGCCTGGCTCGCGAGCTGCTCGACGGTCACAAGCTGGTCAAGCTGGAAGTGCTGGCCGACCAGAAGACCCTGTTCCCCAACGTGCTCGAGACCCTCAAGGCCGCCGAGACCCTGGTCAAGGATGGTTTCGACGTGATGGTCTACACCAGCGACGACCCGATCATCGCCCGCCAGCTGGCCGAGATCGGCTGCATCGCGGTGATGCCGCTGGCCGGCCTGATCGGCACCGGCCTGGGCATCTGCAACCCGTACAACCTGCGCATCATCCTCGAGGAGGCCACCGTGCCGGTGCTGGTGGATGCCGGGGTGGGTACCGCGTCGGATGCCGCCATCGCCATGGAGCTGGGTTGCGAGGCGGTGTTGATGAACAGCGCCATCGCCCACGCCCAGCACCCGGTGCTGATGGCCGAGGCGATGAAGCACGCCATCGTCGCCGGTCGCCTGGCCTACCTGGCCGGGCGTATGCCGAAGAAGCTGTACGCCAGCGCCTCGTCGCCGCTGGAAGGGTTGATCCGCTAACCGACGTTTACATGGGCAGGCCCCTGGCGCTGCCCTGACTTCAGCACGGCGAGTCCGGTCCGCGAGGGCAGGGCTCGTTTGTCTTTACAGCGAAAGTGTTCATGACTGACGAAATCCAACAAGCGCCGCAAGCTGCCGGCGAAGCGCGCCGTCTGCGCACCATCAAGAGCTTCGTGATGCGTGCCGGGCGGGTGACCGAGGGCCAGCAGCGCGGCCTCGAACAGGGCTGGCCGAAGTTCGGCCTCGAGCTGGAGGACGGCCTGCGCGACTTCGACCAGGTGTTCGGACGCCAAGCGCCGCGCACCTTCGAGATCGGCTTCGGCATGGGCCACTCGACCCTGGAGATGGCCGCCGCCGCCCCCGAGCAGGACTTCATCGGCGTCGAGGTGCACAAGCCGGGCGTCGGCGCCCTGCTCAGCGGCGCGCTGGCGCAGAACCTCAGTAACATCCGCGTGTACAGCTGCGATGCCTTGGACGTGCTGCGCCAGTGCGTGGCCGACGCCAGCCTGGATCGCGTGCTGCTGTTCTTCCCCGACCCGTGGCACAAGGCCAAGCACAACAAGCGGCGCATCGTGCAGCCGGCCTTCGCCGAGCTGGTGCGCCAGAAGCTCAAGGTCGGCGGCGTGCTGCACATGGCCACCGACTGGCAGCCGTATGCCGAGTACATGCTGGAAGTGTTGAGCGCGGCGCCCGGCTACCGCAACCTGGCCGCGGACGGCGGCTACGTGCCGCGCCCCGAGGAGCGCCCGGTGACCAAGTTCGAGCGCCGCGGTGAGCGCCTTGGTCATGGCGTGTGGGATCTGAAGTTCCAGCGCGTTGAGTGAGTCGATTGCACTGACGACAAAGCCGGGCTTGCCCGGCTTTGTCGTTTCTGGTCGGTGCGCAGGGTGGACTCAGCGCCGCTCGGCGATCACGCCGATACCGATGAATACCAGCAGCAGCGCCGGCGCCAGGGTGTAGTTGTTCAGCTGCGCCAGGCCCTTGGCCAGCCAGGGGGTGGCATGCACGATGACCATGCCGTAGCCCAGCGCGCAGAGCAGGATGAACAGCAGGGTGCGGAACACGAAGTTGAGGCTGCCGACCTGGCGCTGCAGCCAGGCATTGACCAGCGGGCCGAACAGCACCAGCAGCGCGGCGACCACCGCCAGGGCGATCTCGTCGAGATGGCTGCGGCACCAGCGCGACAGGGTGACGAACAGGTCGAGTAGCAGATCCATGCGGACTCCTGACTAGTACGGGAAGGCTCGGGCTAGTTTACCCGGTGCAGCGTGACGGGCCTGCCACGCCGCACACGCTTAGGGCAGAAAGTGCTGCAGCAGATCGTTGAGAAACAGCTGGCCGCGGGCGGTCGGCCGCAGCAGCCGCGGATCGGCGTCGAGCAGGCCGGCGGCGCGCGCCGCGGCGCAGGCGTCACTGATGCTGGCCAGCGGCAGGCCGGTGCGCTGCTCGTACAGCGCCGCCGGCACCCCGCCGGTCAGGCGCAGGGCGTTCATCATGAACTCGAACGGCAGCTCGCCGGCTTCCAGCAGGCGCTCGCCGGCCTGGAACGGCTTGCCCGGGTCGAGGTAGTCCTTGGGTAGGCGGGTCTTCCAGCTGCGGCGGATAGCGCCGTCGGGGGCGCTCAGCTTGGCGTGGGCACCGGCGCCGATGCCGAGGAAGTCGCCGAAGCTCCAGTAGTTGAGGTTGTGCCGGGCGCGGCGCTCATCGCGGGCGTAGGCCGAGGTCTCGTACTGGGCGAAGCCGTGTTCGGCCAGCAGCGCCTGGCCGGCCTCCTGGATGTCCCAGAGGATGTCGTCCTCGGGAATCTCCGGCGGCTGGCTCCAGAACACCGTGTTCGGCTCCAGGGTCAGCTGGTACCAGGACAGGTGGGTCGGCGCCAGGGCGATGGCCTGGCGCAGGTCGGCCAGTGCACCGGCGACGTCCTGGCCGGGCAGGCCGTGCATCAGGTCGAGGTTGAAGTTGTCGAAGCCGGCGCGGCGCGCCATCTCGGCGGCGCGGATCGCCTCATCACCGTCGTGGATGCGCCCCAGCGCCTTGAGCTGCTCGGTCTGGAAGCTCTGCACGCCGATCGACAGGCGGTTGATGCCGAGCCGGCGGTAGTCGACGAACTTGGCCTGCTCGAACGTGCCCGGATTGGCCTCGAGGGTGATCTCGATGTCCGGGGCGAAGCCCAGGCGCCGGTTGACCCCCTGCAGCAGGCGGTCGAGGGCGCGCGCCGAGAACAGGCTGGGCGTGCCGCCGCCGAAGAAGATCGAGCCCAGCTCGCGGCCGTGGGCGGCGGGCAGGTCGATGTCGAGGTCGGCGAGCAGGGCGTCGACATAGGCCACTTCCGGCAGCTCGGGGCCGGCGGCGTGGGAGTTGAAGTCGCAGTACGGGCACTTGCGCACGCACCACGGGATGTGGATGTACAGCGCCAGCGGCGGCAGCTGGAACGGCCCGACCGGCGCCAGCGCGGAGCTGACGCCGTGCTCGCTCGCGCGGTTCAAGCGAGGGCCAGCCGCTGCTTGAGCTGGGCCATGGCCCGTGCGCGGTGACTCAGCTGGTTCTTCTCGACGGGCGACAGTTCGGCGCTGGCGCACTCGCGCTCCGGTACCCAGAACAGCGGGTCGTAGCCGAAGCCGCCGGTGCCGCGCGCCTCATGGAGGATCTGGCCGTGCCAGAGGCCCTCGCAGATGATCGGCAGCGGATCATCGGCATGGCGCACCAGGGCCAGGGCGCAGACGAACCGGGCGCCGCGCTCGGCGTCCGGCACGTCCTTGAGGGCGTCGAGCAGCTTGGCGTTGTTGGCCGCATCGCCCAGGCCGTCGGCGTAGCGCGCCGAGCGGATGCCCGGGGCGCCGCCGAGGGCGTCCACCGCCAGGCCCGAATCGTCGGCCAGCGCCGGCAGGCCGGACACCCGCGCGGCGTGGCGGGCCTTGAGGATGGCGTTCTCGACGAAGCTCAGGCCGGTCTCTTCCGGCTCATGGCTGCTGAACTCGGCCACCGAGCGCACGCGCACGGCGTCGCCCAGCATGGCCTGCAGTTCCTTGAGTTTGCCGGCGTTGTGGCTGGCCAGTACCAGTTCGGTCAGGGCTTTCATTCGTCGGGGAATACTTCCTGGTTGAAGGTGAGGCTGTGGGTGTTGCCGCCTTCCTGCACCTTGAGGTCGAAGGTCAGCACCTCGCGGTCGGTCATGCTGAACTGCGCCAGGTGATAGACCGCCTGGGTGTCGCCCTCGCCTTCGCTGACACGCTGGAAGTTCAGCGTCTTGCTCTGGCCGAGCAGGTTCTTCACCGAGCCGCTGACGCTGGCCGCGGGGACGGCCTTGCCGGCGCGCATCACCGCGACGTTGACCACGCCCTGGGTCTTGCTGCGGGTCAGGCCGGAGGCGGCGGCGATGTCCGGCTGCAGGAAGCTGGAGTTGAACACGTTGTAGTGCACCTCGAGGTCGCCGAAGCGTTGCAGGCGCTCGGCGGCGGCCGGCAGGGCCAGGCTCAGGGTGAGGAGGAGGAGGGCTAGGCGACGCATGGTGGTTCTCCTTGCTCAGCGGGTGACTCGGTAGATACCGATCTCACCCAACAGATTAGGCCACAGGCGGGTGAGTGCATGCAGCCGGTGGTCGCGGTCCACCGCCAGGCGATCGAGCACGCGCAGCCGCTGTTCGCGGCACAGCGCCTCGAAGTCGCGGAAGGTGCAGAAGTGGATGTTCGGCGTGTTGTACCAGGTGTAGGGCAGGAAGTCGGAACGCGGCATTTCGCCCTTGCGCGCCAGGTACCAGCGGCAGCGCCAGTGGGCGAAGTTGGGGAAGGTGATGATGCAGGTCTTGCCGACCCGCAGCATGTCGCGCAGCAGGCGGTCGGGGTAGTGCACCGCCTGCAGGGTCTGGGTCATCACCACCACGTCGAAGCTGTCGTCGCCGAAGTGGTCGAGGCCGAGGTCCAGGTCCTGCTCGATGACGTTGACCCCGCGGTCCAGACACTGGGCGATCTTGTCCGGGTCGCGCTCCAGGCCGTAGCCGTGCACGTTGCGGTGCTCGCGCAGCCAGGCCAGCAGTTCGCCATTGCCGCAGCCGAGGTCGAGGACCCGGCTGCCGGCGGGGATCCATTCCTGAATGATTTCCAGATCGGCACGCATGTCGGACAGGCTTCCTTACACGGCAATACGGTTCATGTAGCGACCAAAGCCCTGCAGGTAGCGCGGGCTGGGGATGAGGAAGGCGTCGTGGCCGTGGGCCGACTCGATTTCCAGATAGCTGACGTTCTTCTTCGCCGCCACCAGCGCATCGACGATCTCCCGCGAGCGCGCTGGCGAGAAGCGCCAGTCGGTGGAGAAGGAGATCACGCAGAAGTCGGCGCGGGCAGGCGTGAGGGTCTTGACCAGGTCGCCGTCATGGGCGGCGGCCGGGTCGAAGTAGTCCAGCGCCTTGGTCATCAGCAGGTAGGTGTTGGCGTCGAAACGCCCGGAGAACTCCTCGCCCTGGTAGCGCAGGTAGCTTTCCACCTGGAATTCGACGCTGTGGAAGTCGTAGTTGAGCTGGTCGGTCTTCAGCTCGCGGCCGAATTTCTCGCCCATGGCGTCGTCGGACAGGTAGGTGATGTGGCCGACCATGCGTGCCAGCATCAGGCCGCGCTTGGGGATGGTGCCCTGCTCCTGGAAGTGTCCGCCGTGGAAGTCCGGATCGGTGAGGATGGCCTGGCGCGCCACCTCGTTGAAGGCGATGTTCTGCGCCGACAGCTTGGGCGCCGAGGCGATCACCAGGCAGTGCCGGATGCGTTCGGGGTAGCTGATGCTCCACTGCATGGCCTGCATGCCGCCGAGGCTGCCGCCGACCACCGCCGCCCACTGGGTGATGCCGAGGGCGTCGGCCAGGCGCGCCTGGCTGTGCACCCAGTCCTCCACGGTCAGCACCGGGAAGTCGGCGCCGTAGGCGCGGCCGGTTTCCGGGTTGCGGCTGCCGGGCCCGGTGGAGCCGTTGCAGCCGCCGAGATTGTTGAGGCTGACCACGAAGAACTTGCGGGTGTCGATCGGCTTGCCGGGGCCGATGCAGCTGTCCCACCAGCCTGGCTTGCGGTCGTCGGGGCTGTGGTAGCCGGCGGCGTGGTGGTGGCCGGAGAGGGCGTGGCAGATCAGCACGGCGTTGCTGCGCTCGACGTTGAGCGTGCCGTAGGTTTCGTAGACCAGCTCGTAGTCGGCCAGCTGGCGGCCGCAGGCCAGCGGGAGGGGGTCCTTGAAGTGCAGTACCTGGGGGCTGACCAGGCCGACGGAATCTTCGGCGAAGACGGTGGGCATCGACCCTGCTCTCGAAAAATGAAGTGCGCCAGTCTAAAGAGCGCGCCCCCGAGGGGCAAGGGCGCGGGTGGAAGGGGGGGGTTACGGCCTTTGGCCTGAGCCACGCTGCGCCTGGCGTCCGGCCTCGAGTTCCGCGGCCAGCTCCGCCGGCAGCTGCTGCGGCGCGTGGATACGCACGCGCTTCTGTCGGTTGAGGTCGCCGCTTTCCAGGCTGACCTGGCTCTTGGCCACGCCGAAGGCCTTGCCGAGGAAGGCCAGCAGGTGAGCGTTGGCCTTGCCCTCCACCGGCGGCGCGGTGAGGCGGATCTTCAGGCGCTCGCCATGCAGTCCGGCGAACTCGTCCTTGCTGGCCTTGGGCTGCAGGTGGCAGGCGAGGATCAGGTCCGCGCCGTCCCAGCGGAACCAGCTCATTTACAGGAACGGGCTGAGCAGTTGCGGCATGCTGGTCATGGCGGCGAGATTCTTGATCACCAGCATGTCCACCAGGTTCAGCGCGATGAAGGCGAAGATCGGCGAGATATCCAGGCCGCCGAGGTTCGGCAGGATGCGCCGGATCGGCGCCAGCAGCGGCTCGCAGAGCTGGTTGACCAGCTGGGCGCCGGGATTGTGGCTGTGCGGGGCGACCCAGGAGAGGATCACGCTGGCGATCAGGGCGAAGAAGAAGATCTTCACGAACAGCGCGGTGACGCCGATCACCGACCACACCAGCAGCTGTGGCAGCAGGGCGCCGATGCCGTAGCCCATCAGCAGCAGCGTGAGGATCATCAGCAGCAGTTGGATCAGCAGCGCCAGCACCAGGGAGGCCAGGTCCAGGCCGCCGAAGCCGGGAATCACCTTGCGCAGCGGGTTGAGCAGCGGCTTGGTGGCCTTGACCGCGAACTGGCTGAGCGGATTGTAGAAGTCGGCGCGCACCAGCTGGAGGATGAAGCGCAGCAGGACGATCAGCAGGTACAGGCTGCCGAGGGTCTGCACGACGTAGACGGCGGCGGTGTTGAGTCCGTTCATCGGGGCTCCTTATTGGCCGAGCTGTTCGGCGAGTTCGGCCGAGCGGTGGGCGGCGGCGTGCAGGGCCTGGTCGACCAGCGCCTCGAAGCCGCCGGCCTGGAAGGCCTTGATCGCCGCCTCGGTGGTGCCGTTGGGTGAGGTCACCCGGCGGCGCAGTTCGGCCGGGTCGAAGTCGCTGACCAGGGCCATGCGCGCCGCGCCGAAGGCGGTCTGCCGGGCCAGCAGGCTGGCGGTGGCGGCGGGCAGGCCGAGGCGCTCGCCGGCGGCGGTCATCGCCTCCATGAGCAGGAAGAAGTAGGCCGGGCCGCTGCCGGACACCGCGGTCACCGCATCGATCTGCTGCTCGTTGTCCAGCCACAGCACCAGGCCGACCGCATCCAGCAGGGCCTCGGCCTGCTCGCGCTGCGCGGCGCTGGTGCGCGCGTTGGCGTACAGGCCGCTGGCGCCTTCGTGGAGCAGTGCCGGGGTGTTGGGCATGCAGCGCACGATGGCCTGCTCGCCGAGCCAGCGCTCGAGGCTGGCGCAGGGGATGCCGGCGGCGATGGAGACCACCAGCACGCCGGCCGGCAGCGCCGGGGCCAGGGCCTGGCAGACTTCCTTCATCACCTGCGGCTTGACCGCCAGCACCACGATGTCCGCGCCGGCCACGGCGGCGGCGTTGTCGGCGAACACGGCGATGCCGTGCTCGCCGGCGATGCGCTCACGCTGCTCGGCGGAGGGTTCGCTGGCGGTGATGCGCTCGGCGGGCACGGCACGGGCGATCAGCCCGCCGATCAGGCTGGTGGCCATGTTGCCGGCGCCGATGAAGGCGATGCGCGGATGAGTCATGGGGCAAGTTCCTTTCAGGTCGGGGAGGGCGCCGCCTCAGCGGGCGGGGCTCTCGGAAGCTTTCTGAGGGTAGTCGCGGGCGCCGAACAGCGCGCTGCCGATGCGCACCCAGCTGGCGCCTTCGGCGATCGCCGCTTCGAGGTCGTCGCTCATGCCCATCGACAGGGTGTCGAGGGGCAGCGACAGGCTTTCCTGCAGCTGGCGCAGGCGGGCGAAGGCGGCGCGCTGGGCGGCGACCTCCGCGGTCGGTTCGGGAATCGCCATCAGTCCGCGCAGGCGCAGGTTGGGCAGCGCGGCCACCGCGGCGGCCAGCGCCGGCAGCTCGTCGGGGTTGCAGCCGGACTTGCTGGCCTCGCCGCTGACGTTGACCTGCAGGCAGATGTTCAGGGGGGCGAGGTGTGCGGGGCGCTGGGCGGACAGGCGCTCGGCGATCTTCAGGCGATCCACCGAGTGCACCCAGGCGAAGTGCTCGGCCAGCGGCTTGGTCTTGTTCGACTGGATCGGGCCGATGAAATGCCAGACGAGATCCAGGTCGGCCAGTTCGGCCTGCTTGGCCAGGGCCTCCTGCAGGTAGTTCTCGCCGAAGTCGCGCTGGCCGCAGGCGAAGGCCTCGCGCAGGGCGTGCGCCGGCTTGGTCTTGCTCACCGCCAGCAGCTGCACCGCCTGCGGATCGCGACCGGATGCTTGCGCCGCCTCACGGATGCGCGTTCGGACCTTTGCAATATTGTCGTGGATCGTGGACATTTACTTCCGCTTCCTGCACCGGCCGCTGGCTGTCGCAGCATTCTACCCGCTTGTTTGTGATTGGGGACCCCCATGGATATTACCGAGCTGCTGGCCTTCAGCGCCAAGCAGGGCGCATCGGACCTGCACCTCTCCGCCGGTCTGCCGCCGATGATCCGCGTCGATGGCGACGTGCGCCGCATCAACCTGCCGCCGATGGAGCACAAGCAGGTGCATGCGCTGATCTACGACATCATGAACGACAAGCAGCGCAAGGACTTCGAGGAGTTCCTCGAGACCGACTTCTCCTTCGAGGTGCCTGGCGTCGCGCGCTTCCGGGTCAACGCGTTCAACCAGAACCGCGGTTCCGGCGCGGTGTTCCGGACCATTCCCTCGCGGGTGCTGAGCATGGAAGACCTCGGCATGGGCGAGGTGTTCAAGAAGATCTCCGACGTGCCGCGCGGCCTGGTGCTGGTCACCGGACCGACCGGTTCGGGCAAGTCGACCACCCTGGCGGCGATGATCGACTACATCAACAGCAACAAGTACCACCACATCCTCACCATCGAGGACCCGATCGAATTCGTCCACGAGTCGAAGAAGTGCCTGGTCAACCAGCGCGAGGTGCATCGCGATACCCTCGGCTTCGCCGAGGCGCTGCGCTCGGCGCTGCGTGAGGACCCGGACATCATCCTGGTCGGCGAGATGCGCGACCTGGAGACCATCCGCCTGGCGCTGACCGCCGCGGAAACCGGTCACCTGGTGTTCGGCACCCTGCACACCACCTCGGCGGCCAAGACCATCGACCGGGTGGTCGACGTGTTCCCCGCCGAGGAGAAGTCCATGGTCCGCTCCATGCTCTCCGAGTCGCTGCAGGCGGTGATCTCACAGACCCTGCTGAAGAAGACCGGCGGCGGCCGGGTGGCGGCCCACGAGATCATGATCGGCACCCCGGCGATCCGCAACCTGATCCGCGAGGACAAGGTGGCGCAGATGTATTCGGCGATCCAGACCGGTGGTGCGCTGGGCATGCAAACCCTCGACGCCTGCCTGAAGACCCTGCTCAGCAAGGGTCTGGTCAGCCGCGAGGCGGCCAAGGAAAAGGCCAAGTCGCCGGAAAGCCTGTAACCGTCCGGCCAGGTCGCCCGGTCGGGCGCCTGGCTGCCACGCTGCCCGGGCAGCGCGAAGCATCAAGGGAAAACCATGGAATTCGAGAAACTGCTGCGCCTGATGATCGAGAAGGGTGGCTCCGACCTGTTCATCACCGCCGGGGTGCCGCCGTCGATGAAGGTCAACGGGCGCATCCTGCCGGTGACCAAGAACCCGATGTCGCCCGAGCAGACCCGCGAGACCGTGCTGTCGGTGATGAACGAGCAGCAGCGCCGCGAGCTGGCCGAGACCCACGAGTGCAACTTCGCCATCAGCGCGCGCGGCGTCGGCCGTTTCCGGGTCAGCGCCTTCTACCAGCGCAACCTGGTGGGTATGGTGCTGCGCCGCATCGAGACCAACATCCCGACCATCGAGGAGCTCAAGCTGCCCGACGTGCTCAAGCAGCTGTCGATGAGCAAGCGCGGCCTGGTGCTGTTCGTCGGCGGTACCGGCGCGGGCAAGTCGACCTCGCTGGCGGCGATGATCGGCGAGCGCAACCGCAACTCCCAGGGCCACATCATCACCATCGAGGACCCCATCGAGTTCATCCACCAGCACCAGGGCTGCATCGTCACCCAGCGCGAGGTGGGCATCGATACCGAGTCGTTCGAGGTGGCGCTGAAGAACACCCTGCGCCAGGCGCCGGACGTGATCATGATCGGCGAGGTGCGCACCCGCGAGACCATGGACTACGCGGTGGCCTTCGCCGAAACCGGCCACCTGTGCCTGGCCACCCTGCACGCCAACAACGCCAACCAGGCGCTCGATCGCATCATCCACTTCTTCCCGGCGGACCGTCACGAGCAGGCGTGGATGGATCTGTCGCTCAACCTCAAGGCGATCGTCGCCCAGCAGCTGGTGCCGACCCCGGACGGCAAGGGCCGCCGGGTGGTGATCGAGGTGTTGATCAACACGCCATTGGCCGCCGACCTGATCCGCAAGGGCGAGGTGCACGAGCTGAAGAACCTGATGAAGCGCTCCAGCGAGCAGGGCATGCAGACCTTCGACCAGGCGCTGTACCAGCTGTACAGCAACGGCGAGATCACCTACGAGGATGCCCTGGCCCATGCCGACTCGGCCAACGACCTGCGCCTGATGATCAAGCTCGGTTCGGAAACCGATGCCGAGCACCTCGGCAGCCTGACCCAGAGCCTGAGCCTCGAGCGCAGCGACGAGGATCAGCCGGGGCTGCGCCGCCGCTGAAGGGAACGCCTGGGCGTACCGTCGGTCGAAGCGGGTGGCAGCCTTGGCTTGCCACCCTTGATTCTTTCCAGGAGGCAGCATGACGACATTGACCCGGGACACCCACAGCAAGCTGATCGGCTACCTGTTGTGGATCTTCGGCTTTCTCGGCGCGCACCGCTTCTACTACGGGCGTCCGGTGACCGGCACCCTGTGGTTCTTCACCCTCGGCCTGCTCGGCATCGGCTGGCTGATCGACCTGTTCCTGATCCCGGGCATGGATCGCGAGGCCGACCTGCGCTTCAACAGCGGGCGCACCAGCTACAACGTGGCGTGGATCCTGCTGACCTTCCTCGGCGTATTCGGCGTGCACCGCATGTACATGGGCAAGTGGTTCACCGGCATCCTCTACCTGTGCACCGGTGGCTTCTTCCTGATCGGCGTGCTCTACGACTTCTGGACGCTCAACGACCAGATCTCGATCCGCAACGCCTGGCGCTTCTGAATCCCGCCCACAACGACAAGGCCCGCCAAATGGCGGGCCTTGTCGTTTGCGCAGCCGATCAGGCCTGGTGGCTGATGCGTCCGCCGAGCAGGGTGTAGCGCACCGCGCCGGGCAGGCAGTGGCCGAGGAACGGGCTGTTGCCGCCGCGCGACAGCCAGCGCTCGCCGGCCAGGGTCTGCGCCTGGGCGTCGAACAGCACTAGGTCGGCATTCTGGCCGGCGGCCAGCTGGCCGGCCGGCAGGCGCAGGGCGGCGGCCGGGCCGCAGGTCAGGCGCGCCAGCAGGGTCGGCAGGTCGAGCAGGCCGTCCTCGACCAGGGTCAGGGCCAGCGGCAGCAGCAGCTCGACGCTGCTGATGCCCGGTTCGGTGGCGCCGAACGGCGCCAGCTTGGCGTCCGCCTCGTGGGGCTGGTGGTGACTGGCGATGGCCTGCACCACGCCGCTCTGCACGGCGGCGCGCAGGGCGTCGCGGTCGCTGCGCGAGCGCAGCGGTGGCTGCACGTGATACAGGCTGGAGAAGCCGGCCAGCGCCTCGTCGGTGAGGATCAGCTGGTACAGGGCGACGTCGGCGGTCACCGGCAGGCCGCGGGCCTGGGCGGCGGCGATCATCTCCACGCCGCGGGCGCTGGTCAGCTGGCTGAAGTGGGCGCGCACGCCGCTCTGCTCGACCAGCAGCAGGTTGCGCGCCAGCGCCACGGTCTCCGCGGTCTCCGGGATGCCCGGCAGGCCGAGGAAGCTGGCGGTCGGACCTTCGTGGGCCAGGCCACCTTCGGCGAGGTCGGGGTCCTGGGAGTGGAACACTACGGTGAGGTCGAAGGTGGCGGCGTACTCCAGGGCGCGGCGCAGCACGCGGCTGTTGGCCATCGGCGCCAGGCCGTTGGCGAAGGCGACGCAGCCGGCGTCGCGCAGGGCCACCAGTTCGGCCAGCTGCTCGCCGTCGAGACCCTTGCTCAGCGCGCCGATGGGGAACACGCGGGCATGCCCGGCGGCCGCCGCGCGGTCGAGGATCAGTTCGGCGACCGCGGTGGTGTCCAGTACCGGCTTGGTCAGCGGCGGGCAGCACAGGCTGGTGACGCCGCCAGCAGCGGCGGCGCGGGTTTCGCTGGCGATGCTGCCCTTGCGGGTGTAGCCCGGCTCGCGCAGGCTCACCGCCAGGTCGACCAGGCCGGGGGCAGCGATCAGGCCGTGGGCGGCGATCTGCTGCTCGGCGTCGAAGCCGGCCGGGGCTGCGCCGAGGGCGGCGATGCGCCCGCTGTCGATGTGGATGTCGCTGATCTGGTCGAGGCCGCTGGCGGGGTCGATCAGGCGGGCGCCGTGGATGCTGAGTTTCACTGGGCGTCTCCCTGTTCGAGCTGGCGCTGGGTCTGCTGGCCGCTCATGGCCATGGACAGCACGGCCATGCGGATGGCGATGCCGTAGGTTACCTGGTTGAGAATCACCGACTGGGCGCCGTCGGCCACCGCCGACTCGATCTCCACGCCGCGGTTGATCGGCCCCGGGTGCATGACGATGGCATCCGGCTTGGCCAGCGCCAGGCGCTGCTCGGTGAGGCCGTAGAGGCGGTAGAACTCGCCTTCGCTGGGCAGCAGGCCGCCCTGCATGCGCTCGCGCTGCAGGCGCAGCATGATCACCACGTCGACGTCCTTGAGGCCTTCGGCCAGGTCGGTGTAGGCGCGCACGCCGTACTGCTCGACGCCGACCGGCAGCAGGGACTTCGGCGCGATGACGCGGATGTCCGGGCAGCCGAGGGTCTTCAGCGCCAGCATGTTGGAGCGCGCCACCCGCGAGTGCAGGATGTCGCCGACGATGGCCACCGAGAGGTTCTCGAAGTTGCCCTTGTGGCGGCGGATGGTCAGCATGTCGAGCATGCCCTGGGTGGGGTGGGCGTGGCGGCCGTCGCCGCCGTTGATCACCGCCACGTGCGGGCAGACGTGCTCGGCGATGAAGTGCGCCGCACCGGAGTCGGCATGGCGCACCACGAACATGTCGGCGGCCATCGCCTCGAGGTTGCGCAGGGTGTCGGTCAGCGTCTCGCCCTTGCTGGTCGAGGAGGTCGACACGTTGAGGGTGATCACGTCGGCGGACAGGCGCTTGGCGGCCAGCTCGAAGGTGGTGCGGGTGCGCGTGGAGTTCTCGAAGAACACGTTGCACACGGTCTTGCCGCGCAGCAGCGGCACCTTCTTCACCGCGCGGGCGCCGACCTCGAGGAAGGAGTCGGCGGTGTCGAGGATCTCGGTGAGCAGCTCGCGGGGCAGGCCGTCGAGCGACAGGAAGTGGCGCAGCTGGCCCTGGTCGTTGAGCTGCAACGGGCGCTTGGCGTCGGTTGGCGTCATCGCGGAAATTCTCAGTGGGAGGCGGCGAGGGTCTGCAGCTCGAGGGCGAGCGGTGCGGGACCGTGCAATTTTACCCGCTGGTCGGGGGCCAGCGACAGGGTGGCGCCGAGCACGTCGGCACGGATCGGCAGTTCGCGGGCGTCCAGGTCGAGCAGGCAGACCAGGGTCACGCTGGCCGGGCGGCCATAGTCGAACAGCGCGTTGAGCGCCGCGCGCACGGTGCGTCCGCTCATCAGCACGTCGTCGATCAGCACCAGGTGCTGGCCCTCGACCTCGAACGGCAGCTCGGAGGGGCGCACCTGCGGGTGCAGGCCGTGCTGGCTGAAGTCGTCGCGATAGAAGGACACGTTGAGCACGCCGAGCGGCGCATCGCCGTGGCCGAGCTGCTCGAGCAGGGCGCTGGCCACCCACACGCCGCCGGTATGGATGCCGATGAAGCGGGGTTCGCGGATGCCGCGGCGGGCGAGGTGGGCGCGCAGCTCGGCGGCCATCTGCGCCAGCAGGGCGGCGGGGTCGGGCAGGGTCATGGGCATTCCTCGGGCAGTCAAAGCGGGTGGGCGGGTTGCAGCTCCAGCCAGCCCTCGAGCAGCAGGGCGGCGGCCAGCGCATCCACCGGGCGTTCACGATAGCCGCCGCGCTGACCCTGGGCCAGGCGCTGGCCCTTGGCCTCGTAGGTGGTCAGGCGCTCGTCGTGGGTGAATACCGGCAGGTTGAAGCGGCCATTGAGGCGGCGGGCGAATTTCTCGGCACGGGCGCTCATCTCGCTGGGCGTGCCGTCCATGTTCAGTGGCAGGCCGACGACGATGGCGTCCGGTTGCCACTCCTGGATCAGCTTCTCGATCTGCGTCCAGTCGGGCACGCCGTTCTGCGCCTTGAGTACGCACAGCTCGCGGGCCTGGCCGGTGATCGCTTGGCCGACGGCGACACCGATCTGCTTGCTGCCGTAGTCAAAGCCGAGCAGCAGGCGCGGCGCGCTCATGCGTGGCCGGCCTGGCTGGTGAGCAGGCTGAGGTCGATGCCCAGCGGCGCGGCGGCGCGCTGCAGGCGCTGCTCGACGTCGACGTCGAACAGCACCGCCGGATCGGCCGGGCAGGTCAGCCAGGCATTGTCGATCAGCTCGGCCTCCAGCTGGCCGGCCTCCCAGCCGGCGTAGCCGAGGGCGATCAGGTGACGCGGCGGCCCGCTGCCGTCGGCGATCGCCAGCAGCACGTCCTGGGAGGTGGACAGCGCCAGCTCGCCGAGTTCCAGGGTGGCCTGGTAGCTCCAGTCGCGCGGGTGGAGGACGAAGCCGCGGTCGGTGTGCACCGGGCCGCCGGCGTAGATCGGCAGGTGCCGGCAGCGCTCGTCCGGCTCGTTTTCCGGCTGCAACTGCTCGAGCACGTCGGCCAGACTGAGGCCGCTGCTGCGGTTGATCACCAGGCCCATGGCGCCATGCTGGTTGTGCTCGACCAGATAGATCACCGTGTGGGCGAAGTTGGGGTCGGCCATGTGCGGCATGGCGATCAGGAAGTGATGCTTGAGGTAGCTGGGGGTTGTGCTTTTCATGAGCCCTAGTTTCGGCTGTGGCGGCGGTCGCCGCAAGGGCGGCGCAGCGCCCGCGGCCCTCCGGGCTCAGAAGCTGCCCAGGCGGTCACCGCGCTCGAAGCGCCAGGTACGGATGATTTCCAGCACGTCGACATCGCTGAGGTCGCCGCTGAACGGCGCGAACGGCGCCGACAGGCGCACGATGCGCAGGGCGGCCTGGTCGAGGATGGTATGGCCGGAGGACTCCAGGACCTGGACCTCGCGCAGGGTGCCGTCGCGATTGATCGACACCAGCAGGCGCAGGCTGCCGTAGATGCGCTCGCGGCGTGCGGCATCGGGGTAGTTGAGGTTGCCGACCCGCTCGACCTTGCGCCGCCACTCTTCCTTGTACCAGGCGCCCTTGTCGCGCATGGTCGAGGCGGCGTTGAGGCGGTGGATGCGCGGGCGCTTGGCGTACAGCTGGCGCTCGTGGGTCAGCTGCGCCTCGAGGCTGGCGATCTCGCTGGACAGCTGGCTGCTGTCGAACGCCGGTGCCGGCTGGGTCGGCTGGGGCGGTTGCGGGGTCGGCGCCTTGGTGCTGGTCTTGTCGGGTTGCGCTGCGCGACTGGCGACGGCGGCGCGGGTCGGTTGCGGTGGCGGGCTGGTCTTGGGCTGGCTCGGCGGCTCGACGCGGCGGATCTCGCTGTCCTGGAAGGGCGCCAGCTCGGTGGTCTTCGGCGTTGCCTTGTGCTCCAGGCTGCCGCTGCCCTGCTGGTCATGCTGGGCGAGGAAGTCGGCCTGTTTCGGCGCTTCGGCGCTCTTGAAACTGGCGAGGGTGACGTCGAGCGTCTTGCTCACCATGTTCGGTTCGGGCAGGGCGAAACTGACCCCGAGCAGCAGGGCCAGATGCACGGCTGCGGTGAGGAACAGGGTGAAGCCCAGGCGATCCGCCGGGCGCACGCCGGCGGATGGGGAGGTGGCGGTTTGGACGGCTGCGTTCATCGGTCGGCGCATGGCAGGGAATCGACGCAGTCTGCCGCCGGCTCAGGCAAAAGTCCATGAAGCACTCCGCGCCTTGACGCTTTGCCTGGCTCAGTTCTGGCGTGCGGCGAGCTTGCCGGCAATCGTCTCCATCAGCTGGCCGGCTATGTCGGTGTGGAAGGCGGCATCGATCTCGCGGATGCAGGTCGGGCTGGTGACGTTGATCTCGGTGAGGTGCTCGCCGATCACGTCGAGGCCGACGAACAGCAGACCCTTGTCACGCAGGGTCGGGCCGACCTCGGCGGCGATCCAGCGGTCGCGCTCGGTCAGCGGGCGGGCTTCGCCGCGGCCGCCGGCAGCCAGGTTGCCGCGGGTTTCGCCGTGCGCCGGGATGCGCGCCAGGCAGTAGGGTACCGGCTCGCCGTCGATCATCAGGATGCGCTTGTCGCCGTCCTTGATCGCCGGCAGGTAGCGCTGCGCCATGATCTGCCGGGTGCCGTGATTGGTCAGGGTCTCGAGGATCACCGACAGGTTGGGGTCGCCGTGGCGGTGATGGAAGATCGAGGAGCCGCCCATGCCGTCCAGGGGTTTGAGAATGATGTCACGCTGTTCGCTGGCGAACTCGCGCAGAATGTCGACCCGCCGGCTCACCAGGGTCGGTGGCGTGCACTGCGGAAACTGCGTGGCGAATAGCTTCTCGTTGCAGTCGCGCAGGCTCTGCGGGCGGTTGACCACCAGCAGGCCCTCGCGCTCGGCCTGCTCGAGCAGGTGGGTGCAATAGAGAAATTCGTTGTCGAAGGGCGGATCCTTGCGCATCAGCACCACGTCCAGCTCGTGCAGCGCCAGGTCCTGTTGGTCATCAAGATGGAACCAGTGCTTGGGATCATGGAAGACCTGCAGCGAGCGCCCCCGGGCGCGGACCTGGCCGTCGCGCAGGTAGAGGTCATGCTGCTCCATGTAGTACAGCGACCAGCCGCGGGCCTGGGCGGCCAGCAGCATGGCCAGCGAGCTGTCCTTCTTGAAGGAAATGCGACCGATGGGGTCCATGACGATGCCCAGGCGAACGCTCATAGGGGAAGTCCTCCACAACGAAACAACGGCTTGACGGCCGTACAAGGCGATTAGCGGTCGTCCAAGGTGGCCGCGAGTTTGCTTTGAGTCAAGGAAAAACCTTGCGCATCCGGGGTTTATGGCTTGCCGCAGGAGAGTGTGCTAAAAAGCCCCGACGATCAGGTTGCAGCCCGTGGGTGGCAGCGCCGCAAGCGTTGGGCGATGGACAATAACGACTCACCGAGGCAATGGTAGGGCAGACATGGAACAACATTCCGATGGCTTGAAAGTCATGGTGATCGACGACTCGAAAACGATTCGTCGTACCGCCGAAACACTGCTGAAGAAAGTGGGTTGTGACGTCATCACAGCTGTCGACGGCTTCGATGCCTTGGCCAAGATTGCCGATTCGCATCCGAGCATCATCTTCGTCGACATCATGATGCCGCGCCTGGACGGCTACCAAACCTGCGCCCTGATCAAGAATAATAGTGCGTTCAAATCTACGCCGGTGATCATGCTGTCCTCCAAGGACGGCCTGTTCGACAAGGCCAAGGGGCGTATCGTCGGCTCCGACCAGTATCTGACCAAGCCCTTCAGCAAGGAAGAACTGCTCGGCGCCATCAAGACGCACGTTCCCGGCTTCGTACCGGTGGAGCAAGCAACCACCTGACGTCCGGCCGTCCGGCTGCCGACGCGTGCCTTTATTGGGGGATTTCATGGCTCGAATTCTGATTGTTGATGACTCGCCAACCGAGATGTACAAGCTGACCGCCATGCTCGAAAAGCATGGCCATCAGATTCTCAAGGCGGAAAACGGTGCTGACGGCGTTGCCCTGGCGCGCCAGGAGAAGCCCGACGTGGTGTTGATGGACGTGGTGATGCCGGGGCTCAACGGCTTCCAGGCCACCCGCCAGCTGACCAAGGATCCGGAAACAGGTCACATTCCGGTGATCATTGTCACCACCAAGGATCAGGAAACCGATAAGGTCTGGGGCAAGCGCCAAGGCGCTCGCGACTACCTGACCAAGCCGATCGATGAAGAAACCCTGTTGAAGACCATCAGCGCCGTCCAGGCCGGCTGAACGGTGGAGCGGGCGAGATAATTCCAACCAGAAGGCCAGGGCCGGCATGTCCGATGTCATGACACCTTTCCAGCGACTGCTCGAAATCGATCAGCTTTGCCGGCGCTTTTCTGCGGGTTTGCCAGCTCGGCAGGAGGTGGCGCAGAGCTGGAGCGGCATCGGCTTCCGCATGGGCTCGCGACTGTTCGTCGCGCCCATGGGCGAGGTTAGCGAAGTCCTCCACGAGCCCCGCTATACCCTGCTGCCTGGTGTCAAGAGCTGGGTCAAGGGGGTGGCCAACGTGCGTGGGCGCCTGCTGCCGATCATGGACCTGTGCGGTTTTCTGGGTGGCGAACTGTCCCCGTTGCGCAAGCAGCGGCGGGTGCTGGTAGTCGAGCACGACAAGGTCTTTGCCGGTCTGGTGGTCGACGAAGTGTTCGGCATGCAGCACTTTTCCGTGGAGGCCTTCGCCGAGCAGCTGCCACCGCTCGAGGCCTCCATTCAGCCTCTCATCCATGGCGTGTTCCTGCGCGAGCGACCCTGGCTGGTGTTCAGCCCGCACGCGTTGGCCAGGGAGCAGGCATTCCTCGATGTTGCCGTATAACTAGATCTACTGGACGGGACGCTGTTGCCGTCCTGTGGTGTTACTTGGGAACAGTTTAGTGTGGTAGGTCCAGGCGGGGGCCAGACGATGAAAAAACTTAACGCGGGCAATTTGTTCACCGGCATGAGCAGCAGTCGATTGATCGGCGGGCTGTTCGTCGTCCTGATCGTTTCGGTGGTGTTGCTGTTTGCCAACTTCGCATACCTCAACCAGCAGGCCGAGCATGACAAGCAGTACATCGGCCACGCCGGCGAGCTGCGCCTGCTCTCTCAGGGTATCGCGAAAAACGCCATCGAGGCGGCGGCGGGCAAGTCCGAGGCTTTCGCCCTGCTGAAAAGCGAGCGCGACGACTTCGAGCAGCGCTGGGGCTGGCTGACCGAAGGCAACCCGGACACCGGCCTGCCGGCCAGTCCGGAGGCGGTATCCGCGAATATGGCTGTTCTGGGCGACGAGTGGACGCGTCTGCGTAGCAGTGCCGACGCCATTCTGGCCAGCCAGCAGACCGTACTGTCGCTGCACCAGGTGGCCGAGACCCTGGCTGAAACCATTCCCCAGCTGCAGGCCGAATACGAGGAAGTGGTGGACATCCTCCTCGAGAACGGCGCGTCGGCCGACCAGGTCGCCGTGGCCCAGCGTCAGACCCTGCTCGCCGAGCGGATTCTCGCTGCAGTGAACAAGGTGCTGGCCGGTGCCGAGGATTCGGTGCAGGCTGCCGACAGCTTTGGTCGCGATGCCAGCCTGTTCGGGCGCGTCCTGAAGGGCATGCTCGAAGGCAACCCGGCGATGTCGATCTCCAAGGTGACCGACGCCGAGGCCATCAGTCGTCTGAGTGAAATCTCCGAGCTGTTCTCCTTCGTTTCCGGCTCGGTGGACGAGATTCTGGAAACCTCGCCGCAGCTGTTCCAGGTGCGCGAGTCCGCCAACAACATCTTCGGCGTATCGCAGAAGGTGCTCGAGCACACCACCCAGCTGAGTGCCGACTTCGAAAACCTCGCCGACGGTCGCGCCTTCAACACCCTGGCCGGTTACCTGCTGGGTCTGCTGGCCCTGGCCTCGATCATGCTGATGGCGCTGGTTCTGGTGCGTGATACCCGCGGCCGTCTGGCCGAGACCGCCGAGAAGAACGATCGCAACCAGACCGCGATTCTGCGTCTGCTCGACGAGATCGGCGACCTGGCCGACGGTGACCTGACCGTACAGGCCACGGTAACCGAAGACTTCACCGGCGCCATCGCCGACTCGATCAACTACTCCATCGACCAGCTGCGCGACCTGGTAGAGACCATCAACCAGACCGCTGTCCAGGTGGCTGGTGCCGCCCAGGAAACCCAGGCCACCGCCATGCACCTGGCCGAGGCTTCCGAGCACCAGGCCCAAGAAATCGCCGGTGCCTCCGCGGCGATCAACGAAATGGCCGTGTCGATCGACCAGGTATCGGCCAACGCCGCCGAATCAACCGCGGTAGCGGAACGTTCGGTAGCCATCGCCAACAAGGGCAACGAGGTGGTGCAGAACACCATCGCCGGCATGGATAACATCCGTGAGCAGATCCAGGACACCTCCAAGCGGATCAAGCGTCTTGGTGAGTCGTCCCAGGAGATCGGTGACATCGTAAGCCTGATTAACGACATTGCCGACCAGACCAACATCCTGGCACTTAACGCGGCGATCCAGGCGTCCATGGCCGGCGACGCCGGTCGCGGCTTCGCCGTGGTAGCGGACGAGGTACAGCGCCTCGCAGAACGTTCCTCGGCGGCCACCAAGCAGATCGAGGCGCTGGTGAAGACCATTCAGACCGACACCAACGAGGCGGTCATCTCGATGGAACAGACCACCACCGAGGTGGTGCGCGGTGCCCGCCTGGCCCAGGACGCCGGTGTGGCCCTGGAAGAGATCGAGAAGGTATCGCGCAGCCTCGCCGCGCTGATCCAGAACATCTCCAACGCCGCCCGCCAGCAGTCCTCCTCGGCCGGTCACATCTCCAACACCATGTACGTGATTCAGGAGATCACCACCCAGACCTCGTCCGGTACCACCGCGACGGCGCGCAGCATCGGCACCCTGGCCAAGATGGCCAGCGACATGCGCAAGTCGGTATCCGGTTTCACCCTGCCCGAAGAGCGCGAGCAGGCCTGAGGCCATGGAGTGCGGCGGCCTGAGAGGGCTGCCGCCGGACGAGCACCAACGAGGGGCGCGGCATGCAGCCAAGCGCGGTCTGGGCGATGAAGCCGCTGCCCGATATCACGGCAGCGGAATTTCGCGCCTGGCAGGAATTGCTGGAAACGCGTAGCGGCATCGTGCTCAACGAGCAGCGCCGCGCGTTTCTGCAGACCATTCTGGCGACTCGTCTGCGCGAGCTGGAGCTGGACAGCTATGCCGGCTACTACCAGCAGGTGACCGCCGGACCGCGTGGCGCCGTCGAGTGGTCGCACCTGATGGACCATCTGACCGTGCAGGAAACCCGCTTCTTCCGCCATCCGGCATCGTTCGAGCATCTCGCCGGCTATCTGCGCGGACGGCTGCTGGCGAGCCCGGACAAGTGCGGCTGGCAGTTGTGGAGCGTCGGTTGTTCCAGCGGTGAGGAAGTCTATTCGCTGGCCCTGCTGGCTGCCGAGGTGCAGCGCGAGGCCGGGCTGGACGGGCGTTTCGGCGTCACCGGTACCGATCTCAGTCTCAGCGCCCTGGAGCGTGCCCGGGGCGCCTGCTACAACCCACGGCGGGTTGGTGAGCTGGCACCGGAGCTGCTCGAGCGCTATTTCCAGGCGCAGGACGATGGCAGCCTCACGGTGTGCGATGCCCTGCGTGAGCGAGTCTGTTTTTCCCGTCTGAATGTGCTCGATCTGGCGCGTGCGCCGCAGCGCGGTATGGACGTCATTTTCTGTCAGAACCTGCTGATCTACTTCCGGCGCTGGCGCCGGCGCGAGATTCTCTCGCGCCTGGTCGAGCGTCTGGCGCCTGGCGGGCTGCTGGTGATCGGAGTCGGCGAAGTGGCCGATTGGAGTCACCCGCAGCTGCAGCCGGTCGCCGATGAGCAGGTGCTGGCCTTTACCCGAAAGGGGTAACCATGATCAATGTTTGGAGTCGCTATGGGTGATCGGCACGACTATGTCGCCCTGGAGTGGGTCAAGGGCGAAATCGCGGAGACCCTGAAGCAGGCCCGCCAGGCCCTTGAGGCATTCGTCGAAAGCCCGCAGGACCTGACGCGTCTGCGTTTTTGCCTGAACTACATCCATCAGGTGCAGGGTACCCTGCAGATGGTCGAGTTCTATGGCGCCGCTCTGCTGGCCGAGGAAATGGAGCAGCTGCTCCAGGCGTTGATCGAAGGGCGCGCCAGCACCCAGGGTGACGGCTTGCCGGTGCTGATGCAGGCGATCCTGCAGTTGCCGGTCTATCTCGAGCGGATCCAGAGCGCGCGTCGCGACCTGCCGCTGGTGGTGCTGCCGCTGCTCAACGACCTGCGCGCCGCGCGCAGCGAGAGCCTGCTGTCGGAGACCAGCCTGTTTGCCCCGGACCTGTCGGCACGGCCGGCGGCGCTGCCGCAGGCCGCGCTCGAGCGTCTGGAGCGCGCCGGTCTGCCGACCCTGCTGCGCAAGCTGCGACAGATGCTGCAGGTGGCACTGGTCGGCTACATGCGCAATCAAGAACCGGCGACCCAGCTGGCCTACTTGGCCAAGGTGTTCGCCAAGCTGGAAAGCCTGTGTGCCGGTGCGCCGATCGCCCCCCTGTGGTCGGTGGCCGCTGGCGTGGTCGAGGGGCTGAGCGGTGACAGCATCCCTGCTAGCAACACGGTACGCACCCTGCTGCGCGAGGTCGATCGCGAACTCAAGCGTCTGATCGACGAGGGCATTGCCGCCCTCAACCAGCCGGCGCCCGACCAGTTGTTGAAGAACCTGCTGTTCTACGTGGCCAAGAGCCCGAGCGAAGCCGGCCGCATTGGTGAACTGAAAGCGCGCTTCCAGCTGGCCGAGGCGATGCCTGACAGCCAGGTGGTGGACGAGGAGCGGGCCCGCATGGCGGGGCCCGACCGTGACGCGATGCGCTCGGTGGTCGGCGCCCTGTGCGAGGAGCTGGTGCGGGTCAAGGACAGCCTGGACCTGTTCGTGCGCAGCGATCGCCACCAGATGGCGGACCTCGTCGGCCTGCAGGCACCGCTCAAGCAGATCGCCGATACCTTGGGCGTGCTCGGCTTCGGTCCGCAGCGCAAGGTGATTGCCGATCAGCTCGATGTGATTGGCCTACTGATCGGTGGGCAGCACCAGCCCAATGATGCGGTACTGATGGACGTCGCCGGCGCCCTGCTGTTCGTCGAAGCGACGCTGTCCGGCATGGTCGGTCCGGCGGAGGGCGAGCGGGCGGAAGACAACCTGTTGCCGACCACCGACGTGGGGCAGATCCACCAGCTGGTGATCAAGGAGGCGCGCAACGGACTCGAGCAGTCCAAGGACGCGATTATCGAGTTCATCGGCTCGCAGTGGAACCACGAGCATCTGGCTCGGGTGCCCGAGCTGCTGACCCAGGTGCGCGGTGGTCTCGGCATCATCCCGTTGCCCCGCGCGGCGGCGCTGCTGGATGCCTGCTGCCGTTACATCCGCGAGCAGCTGCTGGTGCGCCAGACGGTGCCCAGCTGGCAAAGTCTGGACACCCTGGCCGATGCGATCACCAGCGTCGAGTACTACCTCGAGCGGATCGCCGAAGATCATGCCAGTCAGGGCGATCTGATTCTCGATGTCGCCGAGGAAAGCCTCACCGCGCTGGGCTACGGCCTGAAGCCGACGCGCTCGATTCTCGATGTGCCGAGCGAGGTGCTGGTCACTGCCGTGCCGGCGAGTCCGGCGGCGGTCGACCTGACGCCGCTAGCCGAGCCGATCGCGCAGGTGCTGCCGCAGGCGACTGCGCTCACCGTCGACCAGCTTCCTGAAGCGCAGTCAGCGGCAGTCGCCGAATCGCGCGACCCGCACTCCCTCTCTGTTGCGGGCAACACGGTTGGTCTGCCGCTGTCGGCCGCCGAGGCCGAGCCCGAGGCCGTGGCGCTGTCCGCCGAGCGCCCTGACGTCGTCCCGGAGCCGGCCGTTGCCGAAACCGTGCTGCCGGCCGAGTCGCAACTCGCTCCGATCGGCGTCATTGATGCGCCGCTTGCCAGCGCCGCCGAGGTCGAGCCTGCAGTCGTGCTGACCCTGGCCGACGTGATGGCCACACCGGTGGCGGCGATCAACCCGCCGGCCCAGGATGCACCGCCGCAACTGTTGCCGCCGCCGGCCGACGAGGAGCCGATAGACGAAGACCTGCAGGAAGTGTTCGTCGAGGAAGCCGGCGAGGTGCTCGAGACCCTCAACGAATACCTGCCGCAGTGGTCCGCCGATACCGGCAACCGCGAGGCGCTCACCGAAGTGCGTCGGGCCTTCCATACCCTCAAGGGCAGCGGCCGCATGGTCCGTGCCCTGGTCGTTGGCGAGCTGGCCTGGTCGATCGAGAACATGCTCAACCGGGTCATCGACCGCAGCATCCAGGCCGATGCGCCGCTGCTGCAGTTGATCCGCGAGGTGGTCGACCTTCTGCCTGCGCTGGTCGAGGAGTATGCCGGCAAGGCCCAGCGCCAGCGCGACGATGTCGACCAGTTGGCGGCGGCGGCCCATTCGCTGTCCAAGGGACAGCCGTTGCCCCGGGCGAGCATGACGCCGCCCGTGGCGGCCGCAGCGCCCACCGTGACCGACAATGCCGGCAGCAGCGACGATGAGTTGCTCGATCCGCAGCTGCTGGAAGTCTTCTGCACCGAAGCCGAAGCGCATCTCGAGGCGCTGGCGCACTTCCTCGCCGCCTGCGATCGCGAGTTGCCACAACCGGTCACCGACGAACTGCAGCGTGCCCTGCATACCCTCAAGGGCAGTGCCTACATGGCCGGCATCCTGCCGATCGCCGAAGTGGCCGCGCCGCTGGAGAAGCTGGCCAAGGAATTCAAGACCAACCTGATTCCCTTCGGCCTGGCGGCTGCCGAACTGCTGCGCGATGCCGAAAGGATGCTGCAGCATGGTCTGCAGCAGCTCGGTCGCGCGCCCCTGGCGAGTCTGCCCGGTAGCGTGGCCCTGCTGGAGCGGGTGCAGCAGCTGCATCAGGAGCAGCTGGATGCCGCCGAAGCCAGTTGGCGCGACCACGACAATCGCGATCCCAAGCTGATCAGCCAGTTCCTCGCCGACGGCATGGACATTCTGCTGGACGCCGACGACCTGCTGGCTCGCTGGCGCCAGCATCCGGCCGAGCACGTCGAGCTGGATGCCCTGCGCGACGAACTGGCTACCCTGGCCCACGGCGCGCTGCAGGCCGATCTGCCGCAGGTCGATCTGCTCTGTGCTGCGCTGCTGACTACCTACAACGCGGTGGGCGAGTCTCGTCTGGCCGTGGACGAGGCCTTCTTCCGCGAAGCCGAGGCTGCCCATGAAGCGCTGATCGGCATGATGGATCAGGTGGCCGCCGGTCTCGAAGTCAGCCCGCAGCCGGAGCGCGTGCAGGCCCTCGAGCTGCTGCTGAGCAATGCCGCGGCCGCGGCTGCGGCGCAAGCCGAAGCCGCACGGCCGTTGCTCGCGGACTCTCGAGCCGAGCCTCGAGCCGAACCCGAACCCGAACTTGAGTTCGAGCGCGAGTCGCAGCTTCCTCGCCCTAGTGAACTTACCCGGGGCGGCGAGCCTGCACCGGTCGTGCAGGTCGTGGCGCATGAGCTGCCGGCGGTCGACGAGGAAGACCTCGATGAAGAGATGGTCGAGATCTTCCTCGAAGAGGCCGGCGACATTCTCGACAGCGCCGGCGAAGCCCTCGAACGCTGGCTGGCCGAGCCGCAGGCACGCTCGGCGCTGGCCGCGCTGCAGCGCGACCTGCACACCCTCAAGGGCGGTGCCCGGATGGCTGGCGTGCGGGCCATCGGTGATCTGGCCCATGAGCTGGAGTCGATCTACGAAGGCCTGACCGATGGTCGCTTCGACTTGGCGAGCGGCGCAGTACACCTGCTGCACGCAGGGCACGATCTGCTGGCTCGTCAGGTGGAGGAGTTGCAGCAGAGGCTGCCGCTGACCGCTGCCGGCGCACTGCTCGGCCAGATGCGCGAGTTGCGTCAAGGTAATGCGCTGGCGCCGTCGGCGCTGGCCGCCGAAGCCCAGGCGCGTGCCGCCGCGGAAGCCGAAGCCGCTGCCCAGGCACGCGCTGCTGCGGAAGCCGAGGCCGCTGCCCAGGCACGCGCTGCTGCCGAAGCCGAAGCCGCTGCCCAGGCACGCGCTGCCGCGGAAGCCGAGGCCGCTGCCCAGGCGCGTGCTGCCGCGGAAGCCGAGGCCGCTGCCCAGGCGCGTGCTGCCGCGGAAGCCGAGGCCGCTGCCCAGGCGCGTGCCGCCGCCGAAGCCGAGGCTGCTGCCCAGGCGCAAGCTGCCGCGGAAGCCGAAGCCGAAGCCGAAGCCGAAGCCAAAGCCGAAGCCGCTGCCCAGGCACGCGCTGCTGCCGAAGCCGAAGCTGCCACCCAGGCCGAGTGGCCGGAGTTGCTGCTCGATGCGCCTGCGGAGCCGGCGCAGGCACCCGCTACCGCGGCGTTCTCCACCCAGGTCAGTCCGCAGTCGCTGGGATCTGCGTCGCAGTCGGTCATGACGGACAGCGTGGTGGTCGAGCGTGACCCCGAGCTGGTGGAAATCTTCCTCGAGGAAGGTTTCGATATCCTCGACTCGGCGAGCGAGGCTCTGCAGCGCTGGCTGGATGCCGGTGCCAAGGGACCGGACCTGGATGCCCTTCAGCGTGATCTGCATACCCTCAAGGGCGGCGCGCGGATGGCCGAGATCGGCGAAATCGGCGATCTGGCCCATGAACTGGAATATCTCTACGAAGGTCTCGGCGACGGCCGCCTGCAGGCGGAAGGCGCGCTGTTTGGCCTGCTGCACGACTGCCACGACCGCCTGGCCCTGATGCTGGAGGCCCTGCGCAGCGGCGACCCGCTGCCTGACGGTGGCCAGCAGGTCGCGGCGATCCGCCGTTTCCGCCAGCAGGCGCAGCTCGGCAATGATGCCCGCCAGGCCGAGGCCTTCGCGGCCAGCAACGAGCCCACCGCAGCGGTCGAGCCGGCGGCAGAAGGCGAGTCGACTTTCATCGCCGAGGCGCCGGTGCCGACGGCCGAGGCGGACCATCGGGTCGGCTACGTCACCCCGGAGCCCAGCGACAGCGAAGTGCTGTCGCTGTTCCTCGACGAGGCTGGCGATCAGCTGGAGGCCCTGGACGGGGCGCTGGGGCGTTGGCAAAGCACTGCTGCAGTCCCGCTGGATGAGTTGCGCGGCCTGCTGAACACTCTCAAGGGCGGAGCCCAGCTGGCTCGCCAGCAACCGCTGGTGGAGTTGAGCCAGCGCCTGGAAGAGTGTCTGGCCGAGGCTGGCGACGACGATAGCGGGCTGAATGGCCTGCTGCCTGCTCTGCAGGCCGGTTACCAAGGGCTGATGGCGGGCGTCGAGCAACTGCGCGGGTTCTTGCCGGCGGCAGTGGTGCCAGCCGCTGCAGTCGCGGTCAGCCAGGCGTCGACTCCGCAGGTGCAGGTCGAACGGCTGGTGCAGCGCATCCTGCCGCTCTCGGCCGTGGCGCCCCACAAAGTATTGCCGTTTGTCCTGCGTGCCCAGCAGATGGCCGCCGAGGCAGCTGCGCAGCGTGCCCCGCAGGAGCTGGTCAAGGTGCCCGCCGAGCTGCTCGAGGCGCTGGTCAACCTCGCCGGTGAGACCTCGATCTTCCGCGGCCGCATCGAACAGCAGGTCAACGACACCGCCTTCACCCTCGGCGAGATGGAGGCCACCATCGAGCGGGTGCGCGATCAGCTGCGCCGTCTGGATATCGAGACCCAGGCGCAGATCCTCTCGCGCTACCAGTCGGTGAGCGAGCGGGCCGGCTACGAAGACTTCGACCTGCTGGAAATGGACCGTTATTCGCAGTTGCAGCAGCTGTCGCGCGCACTGTTCGAGTCGGCCTCCGACCTGCTCGACCTCAAGGAAACCCTGACCGCGCGCAACCGCGATGCGGAAACCCTGCTGCTGCAGCAGGCGCGGGTCAACACCGAGCTGCAGGAAGGCCTGATGCGCACCCGCATGGTGCCGTTCGACCGTCTGGTGCCGCGCCTGCGCCGCATCGTGCGCCAGGTCGCCGGCGAGCTGGGCAAGCAGGTCGAGCTGGTGGTGCAGAACGCCGAAGGCGAGATGGACCGCAGCGTGCTGGAAGGCATGGTGGCGCCGCTGGAGCACATGCTGCGCAATGCCGTCGACCACGGCATCGAGGCAATCGAGGCACGGCGTGCCGCCGGCAAGCCGGATCTCGGCACCATCCGCCTGAGCCTGAGCCGCGAGGGTGGCGACATCCTGCTGACCCTGGCCGACGACGGCGGCGGGGTGAACATCGCTGCGGTGCGCAGAAAGGCCGTCGAGCGCGGCCTGATGGCCGCCGATGCCGAGCTTTCCGACTACGAGGTGCTGCAGTTCATCCTCGAGGCCGGCTTCTCCACGGCCGCCCAGGTCACGCAGATCTCCGGGCGTGGCGTCGGCATGGACGTGGTGGCCTCCGGAGTCAAGCAGCTGGGCGGCACGGTCAGCATCGATTCGGTCAGTGGCCAGGGAACGCGCTTCCTGGTGCGTCTGCCGTTCACCGTATCGGTCAACCGTGCGCTGATGGTGCACTCCGGCGATGACCTCTACGCCATCCCGCTGAACACCGTCGAAGGTATCGTGCGCATCTCGCCGTTCGAGCTGGAGAGCTACTACCGGCCCAACGCGCCGCGCTTTGAATACGCCGGCCAGCAGTACGAGCTGAAGTACCTCGGCGAGCTGCTGAACAATGGCCAGCAGCCCAAGCTGGCCGGACAGAGCCTGCCGCTGCCGGTGGTGCTGGTGCGCTCCGCCGAATACGCCACGGCTGTGCAGGTGGACAGCCTGGCCGGCTCGCGCGAGATCGTGGTGAAGAGCCTCGGCGCGCAGTTCGCCGCGGTGCATGGCATTTCCGGCGCGACCATCCTCGGCGATGGCCGGGTGGTGGTGATTCTCGACCTGCTGGCGACCCTGCGTGCGCGCCAGGCCCAGCAGCTGCCGCGACATGCCGGCACGGCCCACGCGGGGGCCGAGAACGTCGACAAGCAGCGCCCGCCGCTGGTCATGGTGGTCGACGATTCGGTCACCGTGCGCAAGGTGACCACGCGTCTGCTGGAGCGCAACGGCATGGACGTGGTGACCGCCAAGGACGGACTGGACGCCATCACCCAGCTGCAGGAGGTGCTGCCGGACGTGATGCTGCTGGACATCGAGATGCCGCGCATGGACGGTTTCGAGGTGGCCACCCTGGTGCGCCACGACGAGCGGCTCAAGGATCTGCCGATCATCATGATCACTTCGCGAACCGGCGAGAAGCACCGCGAGCGTGCGCTGGCCATCGGCGTCAACCAGTACCTCGGCAAGCCCTATCAGGAAGCGTTGCTGCTGGAGCACATCCACCAGCAACTGGTACAGCGCCATGACTGAGCGCAGCAGCGGCCGCGTTGCGGTCATCGCCGATACCTCGCTGCAGCGCCATGTGCTGCAGCAGACCCTGCTCGCCAACGGCTATCAGGTGCTGCTCAACAGTGACCCGCAGCGCCTGGATGGCGAACAGCTGCGCGCCTGCACGCCGGACCTGTGGCTGGTCGACCTGGCCCAGCTGGAGGACTCGCCGCTGATCGACCTGCTGCTCGATCAGGCCACGGCCCCGGTGCTGTTCGGCGAGGGACAGGCCCCGGAGCGCAACTCCGAGCACTACCCGCGCTGGGAGCGGCGCCTGGTCGGCAAGCTCAAGCGTCTGGTCGGTGATCCGGCCCGGGCGGTCGGTCCGAGCCTGGAGGGACTGCTCAACCAGGCTCAGCGTCTGGCACGCCTCAATCTGCCGGATTCGCTGAGCAGCACGGCGCTGGTTGCCGGGCAGCCGGCCCGCGAGGTCTGGCTGCTGGCCGCCTCGCTGGGAGGGCCGGAGGCGGTCAAGGAGTTTCTCGATGCGCTGCCCGGTGGTCTGCCGCTCGGCCTGGTCTATGCCCAGCACATCGATGCCTCGTTCGAACAGCGTTTGCCGCAGGCCGTCGGGCGCCACAGCCAGTGGCCGGTGAGCCTGGCCCGCGATGGCGACTGGGTGCGCTGCGGCGAGGTGGTGGTGGCACCGATCAGCCAGGAGCTGGCGTTTGCCGACGACGGGCGCATGCAGATCCATGCGCGCCCCTGGCCGGAGCCCTACAGTCCCTCGATCGATCAGATGATGCTCAACCTGGCGCAACAGTTTCCGTCCTGCTGCGGGGTCATCGCCTTCAGCGGCATGGGCAGCGACGGCAGTGCCGCCGCCGCCTACGTGCGTCGCCAGGGCGGGCTGATCTGGACCCAGCAGGCCGACAGTTGCGCCTGCCCGAGCATGCCCGACAGCCTGCGCGAGGGCGGCTACAGCAGTTTCAGCGCGTCGCCGCGCGAGTTGGCCGAAGCGCTGGTGGCGCGATTGGCCGAGCAGTACGACCAGTGATCCGCGCCGCCGTTATCAGGAGTCAGCCATGAGCCAAGCCCCCGTTGCCGGCCATTCGCCGCAAACCCTCAACAGCCTGTTGCTGCCCTTGAGCGACCGCAGCCTGCTGCTGCCCAGCGTTGCACTGGCCGAGCTGATCAACCAGCGTCCGGTGGAGCCGCGGCTCGGCACGCCCGACTGGTATCTGGGCGACATCATCTGGCGCGACCTGCGTCTGCCGCTGCTGTCCTTCGAGACCGCCTCGAGCGGCAGCGTGCCGGCGGCTCCGGCGCCGGGAGCGCGGGTGGCGGTGATCAACGCCGTCGGCGGCCGGCCGCACCTGAAGTTCTACGCCCTGCTGGTGCAGGGCATCCCGCGCCCGCACAAGCTCGACAGCGGCCTGGCCCCGGCTGGCGCGCCGCTGGCGGCGCTGGAACTGGATTCGGCGCTGGTCGAGGGCGACGTGGCGCGGATTCCCGACCTGGTGGCGCTGGAGCAGAAGCTGGCGGATATCGGCCTGATCTGAGCCGATCAGGCGAAAACACCAAGGCCCGCGCATGCGGGCCTTGGTGTTTCAGTGCCGGCTCTAGAAGTCGCCCCACAACTGTTGGGCCACGCTGAGGGCGACCACCGGTGCGGTTTCGGTACGCAGCACCCGCGGGCCGAGGCGCGCGGCGTGGTAGCCGGCACGTTGCGCCTGCTCCACCTCCGCGTCGCTCAGGCCGCCTTCCGGACCGATCAGGAAGGCCAGCGAGCCAGGGCGGGCATGGCTGGCCAGCGGCGCGGCGACCGGGTGCAGGACCAGCTTCAGCTCGGCTGCGGTCTGCGCCAGCCAGTCATGCAGGCCGAGCGGCGCGTTGATGGTCGGCAGCACCGAGCGGCCGCACTGCTCGCAGGCGCTGATGGCGATCTGCCGCCAGTGGGCCAGGCGCTTGTCGGCGCGCTCGTCCTTCAGGCGTACCTCGCAGCGCTCGCTGACCAGTGGGGTGATTTCCGCCACGCCCAGTTCGGTGGCCTTCTGGATCGCCCAGTCCATGCGCTCGCCACGCGACAGGCCCTGGCCCAGGTGGATGCGCAGCGGCGACTCGGTCAGGCCGGCGAACTGTTCGCGCAGCTCGACCTGCACGCTCTTCTTGCCCACCTCGACCAGCTCGCCCACGAACTCCTGGCCGCTGCCGTCGAACAGCTGCACGGCATCGCCGGCGGCGAGGCGCAGGACGCGGCCGATATAGTGGGCCTGGGCTTCCGGCAGCGGGTGCTGGCCGAGGGCGAGGGGGAGGTCGACGAAGAAACGGGATAGGCGCATGGGGCGTGTGTGGCAGGCTGCGAGTGGAAGGCGGCAAGCTTAACCGCTGGCCACGTACAGCAGTAGGGGGCCGCAGCGCATTGCTGCGGTGCAGACGGGCGCGAGGGCGCCGCGCTCCATCCTGGTGACGCCACTGCGTCATCCGTGCCGGCGCGACTTCCGCCACCCGCCCGGTCGGCTGCGCCGCTATCCGGGATCGCGGAACTCGGCCGGCGCGCCGGTCGGCACCGCCACGCTGACCCGCGCGCGGGTGGCCAGGTCGATACCCTCGGTGGCCACCTCGGCGAGGAAGTCGATCTGCTCGGGGGTGATCACGTAGGGCGGCAGGAAATACACCACGCTGCCCAGCGGGCGCAGCAGGGCGCCGCGGCGCAGCGCGTGCTGGTAGACCGCCATGCCGCGACGTTGCTGCCACGGGTAGGGCGTCTTGGCGGCCTTGTCCTCGACCATCTCGATGGCCAGGGCCATGCCGGTCTGACGCACCTCGGCGACATGCGGATGTTCCCTGAGGTGCGCGGTGGCGCTGGCCATGCGCGCGCTGAGCGCCCGGTTGGCCTCGATCACGTTGTCCTCGGCGAAGATGTCCAGGGTCGCCAGGGCTGCGGCGCAGGCCAGCGGGTTGCCGGTGTAGGTGTGCGAGTGGAGGAAGGCGCGCAGGGTGGCATAGTCGGCGTAGAAGGCCTGGTACACGCTGTCGGTGGTCAGCACCGCGGCCATCGGCAGATAGCCGCCGGTCAGCGCCTTGGACAGGCAGAGGAAGTCCGGGGTGATGCCGGCCTGCTCGCAGGCGAACAGCGTGCCGGTGCGGCCGAAGCCGACGGCGATCTCGTCGGCGATCAGATGCACCTGGTAACGGTCGCAGGCCTCGCGCAGCAGGGTGAGGTAGATGGGGTGGTACATGCGCATGCCGCCGGCGCCCTGGATCAGCGGCTCGACGATCACCGCGGCGATCTCGCCGTGATGATCGGCCAGGGTCTGCTCCATGTGGGCGAACATGGTCCGCGAATGCGCCTCCCAGCTCACTCCCTCGGGGCGGTGGTAGCAGTCAGGGCTTTGCACCTTGAAGGTGTCCAGCAGCAGCGGCTTGTAGGTGTCGGTGAACAGTGCCACGTCGCCCACCGACATCGCCGCCACGGTCTCGCCGTGGTAGCTGTTGGTCAGGGTGACGAAGCGCTTCTTGGTTTCATGGCCGCAGTTGCGCCAGTAGTGGAAGCTCATCTTCAGCGCCACCTCGATGCCCGAGGAGCCGTTGTCGGCGTAGAACACCCGCTCGAGGCCCGGCGGGGTGATCGCCACCAGGCGCTCGGACAGCTCGATCACCGGCTGATGGCTGAAGCCGGCGAGCATCACGTGCTCGAGCTGGTCGACCTGCGCCTTGATCCGCGCGCCGATGCGCGGATTGGCATGGCCGAACACGTTGACCCACCAGGAGCTGACCGCGTCGAGGTAGCGCTTGCCGTCGAAGTCCTCCAGCCACACGCCTTCGCCTCGGCGGATCGGGATCAGCGGCAGCTGCTCGTGATCCTTCATCTGCGTGCAGGGGTGCCAGAGCACGGCAAGGTCGCGCTCCATCCATTGCTGGTTGCGGCTCATCGGCGGCGCTCCTCGGGCGGGTCGGGCAGGGCGCACAGTGTAGCCGCTGGCGCGGCGCGATGGACAACCCGGGGCGTGTGCGGTCAGCGGCTGCAGGTGTTCACCGATCAATATTTTGAATCCTTATCACCGAGAATTTCCGCTTTGTATCGATGTATTTGTTGTTAGTCTTGCCGCCATGGTTTTAACGGGAACCCTTCTCATGCAGTGGCGCAATTCTGCCCGGCGTTACGGGCTGTTCAGCATTGTTTTGCACTGGGGCGTGGCCCTGGCGGTGTTCGGCCTGTTCGGCCTCGGCTTGTGGATGGTCGGTCTCGACTACTACAGCAGCTGGTATCGCCGCGCCCCCGACCTGCACAAGGGCGTGGGCATCCTGCTGCTGCTCGCCATGCTGCTGCGCCTGCTCTGGCGCTTCGTCAGCCCGCCACCGCCGGCGCTGAGCAACTACAGCGCAATGACCCGGCGCGGTGCGGCGCTGGTGCACGGCCTGCTCTACCTCGGCCTGTTTGCCCTGATGTTCTCCGGCTACCTGATCTCCACCGCCGACGGCCGCGCCATCGAAGTGTTCGGCTGGTTCAGCGTGCCGGCGACCCTGAGCGGCCTGGAGGGCCAGGAAGACATCGCCGGTGTCGTCCACCTGTGGCTGGCCTGGGGTCTGGTCGGCCTGGCCGTGCTGCACGCGCTGGCCGCCCTCAAGCACCACTTCATCGACCGCGACGCGACGCTGAGCCGCATGCTCGGCCGCGAACGCGACTGACCCTGCAACTGAAACGGAGTCTATCCATGCTGAAAAAATCCCTGCTGGCGCTGAGCCTCGGTTCCCTGCTGTTCGGTGCCCAGGCCATGGCCGCCGAGTACAAGATCGACAAGGAAGGCCAGCACGCCTTCGTCAACTTCAAGATCAGCCACCTCGGCTACAGCTGGCTGTACGGCACCTTCAACGACTTCGACGGCGCCTTCAGCTTCGACGCCGCCAAGCCCGAGGAGAGCAAGGTGCAGGTCGAGCTGAAGACCGCCAGCGTCGACTCCAACCATGCCGAGCGCGACAAGCACCTGCGCAGCGCCGACTTCCTCAACGTCGCCAAGCACCCGACCGCGAGCTTCGCCTCCACCGGCGTGAAGTCCACCGGCGAAGGCACCGCCGACATCAGCGGCAACCTGACCCTCAACGGCGTGACCAAGCCGGTGGTGATCGCCGCCAAGTTCATCGGTGAAGGCCAGGACCCGTGGGGCGGCTACCGCGCCGGCTTCGAGGGCAGCACCAAGCTCAAGCTGAAGGACTTCGACATCGAGAAGGATCTCGGCCCGGCCTCCTCGGAAGTCGAGCTGATCATCTCGGTGGAAGGCGTGCGTCAGTAAGCCACCCCGCGTCAGCCGAACGCCGCCCCTTGGGGCGGCGTTCGCGTTTCTGCCGACTGGACGGCGCTGGACGCCTTCTGCAGACTCGCTGCCTGTCATTGCCTGGATCGCCCGTGTGAACGACATCCTGCTGCGCTACCGCTTCCGCCTGCTGCTGGTCGCCAGTGGCCTGCTGACCTTGGTGATGGGCTGGCCCGCGCCGCCGCTGTGGCTGGAGTGGGGCTGCCTGCTCGGCCTGGTGCTGGCCGGGATCAACACCCTGCGCCACAAGCGCCTGTTCCAGCAGCTGGCGCTGTGGATCGGCGGGATCAACCTGCTGCTGCTCGGCCTCGACCAACTGATCGTGCTGCCGCAGGCGCTGAGCGACGGTCTGGGCCTGATCGTCTTCTACCTGCTGCTCTGCGCCACCCTGTTCCACCGTGTTACCGGCGAGCGACCGGTGACCAAGGAACTGCTCTACGGCCTGTGCGCGCTGTACCTGCAGCTGGGGCTGGCCTTTGCCTTCGCCTATCAGGTGGTCAGCGGCCTGGTGCCGGGGGCGTTCAACAGCGTGGACAAGCTGCTGCTGGACGACTTCGTCTACTACAGCCTGGCGACCCTGACCACGGTCGGCTACGGCGACATCCACGCCATCGCGCCGGCAGCGCGCCTGCTGGCTGGTACCGAGGCGGTGATGGGGGTGATGTTCATCGCCCTGCTGGTGGCGCGCAGCCTGGCGCTGATGCACGAAGAAGAGGACGAGGAGGAGCTGTAGCGCGCCATGCGGACAGCAAAACGCCGACCCTGGGGTCGGCGTTTTGCGTTGCGGCGGCTTACTTGTTGCGGGTCAGCAGGGCCGGCTTCTCGCTGCGCGCGCGGTTTTCCTGCTCGAGCTGCTCGAGCTGCTCGGCGGTCGGCAGGCGGTCGCTGCGCGACGGCTTGTGCACGATCACTGGCTGGCTGTCGCGGGGGCTGCGCACGGCGGCAGGTTCGCGCAGGGCCGGCTCGCGCAGCAGGCTGTCGCGCGAGCGCTGGCCGATGTCGCGGGGCGCACGGCCCTTGCCGCCGGCGCTGTTCTGCCGTCCGCCGGCTGGCTTGCCCGCATTGCTGCGCGGGGCTGCCGCGGCCGGACGGGCGCCTGCCGTGGCCGGCTTGGCGGCGCTGGCGCCAGTACCTGCACCCGCCGGACGGCGGCCGCGGCTCTGGTTCTTGCCCTGGTAGGGGCTGACGTACTCGACGCTGTTGCCGAAGTTGTCGTACTCGTCGTCGAGGAAGGCTTCCGGGTCGCGGTCGGGACGGGTCGGCAGCGGCAGCTCACCGGGGGCCAGCTGGATGGCCGCCGGCTTGGGCCCGCGGCGCTCGCTGCGGCCCGGCTCCTGGCTCTGGCCGCCACGGCGATTGCGCGACTTGTCGCCACCCTGCTCGGCGGCAGCGGCGCTGCGTGCCGGGCGCTCGCCGCGCGGCTTGCTGGCGCTCTGCTCGCCGCGCGCCGGCTGGGCGGGCTTGTCGGCCTTGGCCTTGTCGGCGCGCGGGCGCTCCTTGCGCTCGTTGGGCAGGTCCTTGCGGCCACGGCCGTGGGTCGGACGCGGCGGACGCTCGTCGCTGTCGGCCGGGCCGCTGTCGACCACCTGGCTGGGGTCGAAGCCCATCAGGTCGCCTTCGGGGATGCGCTGCTTGGTCAGGCGCTCGATGGCCTTGAGCAGCTTGTCCTCGTCCGGCGACACCAGCGAAACCGCCTCGCCGCTGCGCCCGGCCCGGCCGGTACGGCCGATGCGGTGGACGTAGTCTTCCTCGACGTTGGGCAGCTCGTAGTTGACCACGTGCGGCAGCTGGTCGATGTCCAGGCCGCGGGCGGCGATGTCGGTGGCCACCAGGATGCGCACTTCATTGGCCTTGAAGTCGGCCAGCGCCTTGGTGCGCGCGTTCTGGCTCTTGTTACCGTGGATCGCGGCGGCCGGCAGGCCCTGCTTGCACAGGTACTCGGCCAGGCGGTTGGCCCCGTGCTTGGTCCGGGTGAACACCAGCACCTGCTCCCAGGCGCCGACGGTCACCAGGTGGGCGAGCAGGGCACGCTTCTGGGTGGCGCCGATGCGGAACATGCGCTGCTCGATGCGCTCCACCGTGGTGTTCGGCGGGGTGACCTCGATGCGCTCGGGGTTGTGCAGCAGCTTGCCGGCGAGGTCGGTGATGTCCTTGGAGAAGGTCGCCGAGAACAGCAGGTTCTGCCGCTTGCTCGGCAGCTTGGCGAGCACCTTCTTGACGTCGTGGATGAAGCCCATGTCGAGCATGCGGTCGGCTTCGTCGAGGACGAGGATTTCCACGTGGCCGAGGTCGATGGCCTTCTGGTTGGCCAGGTCGAGCAGGCGGCCGGGGCAGGCGACCAGCACGTCGATGCCCTTGGCCAGGGCCTGGACCTGCGGGTTCATGCCGACCCCGCCGAAGATGCAGGCGCTTTTCAGCGGCAGGTCGCGGGCGTACAGCTTGAAGCTGTCGTGCACCTGGGCGGCCAGTTCGCGGGTCGGGGTCAGCACCAGCACGCGCGGCTGTTTCGGCGCATGGCGGTGTTCGCGGTCGGGATGGCCGTTGGGGAACAGCAGTTCGAGGACCGGCAGGGCGAAGCCGCCGGTCTTGCCGGTGCCGGTCTGCGCGGCGACCATCAGGTCGCGGCCCTGCAGGGCGGCGGGAATGGCGCGTTGCTGCACCGGAGTGGGCTGGGTGTAGCCGGCGGCCTCGAGGGCGCGAGCCAGGGCCTCGGAGAGACCGAGGGAAGTAAAGGACATGCGGGGTTCCTGTTTCATGTCGGCAACCCGCCGACTCGGGGGGGATCGGCCCGGCAGTTGGCCGGTGGATCCCGCGCGCATCATCATCGACTGCGAACAGGGCGCAGGTCAGACCTGCGCCCCCGCCCGACGGCCACCGCCCTGCGCTGGGTGGTGGTCTGGACGGAGGTCCGTAGCATTGTGAGCCGCAAGGCTCGACCTCAGCGTGGCAGCTTGAGGTTGTTCCAGATCGCCAGGCTTGGTTCGGCCTGGTTCAGGGTGTAGAAGTGCAGCCCGGGGGCACCGCCGGCGAGGAGCTTCTCGCACATCTCGGTCACCACCTGCTCGCCGAAGGCCTGGATGCTCTCCAGATCGTCGCCGTAGGCTTCCAGCTGCTTGCGAATCCAGCGCGGCAGCTCGGCGCCGCAGGCGTCGGAGAAGCGGGCCAGCTTGCTGTAGTTGGTGATCGGCATGATACCCGGGACGATCGGGATTTTGACACCCAGTTTGCGCACGCGTTCCACAAAATAGAAGTAGCAGTCGGCGTTGAAGAAGTACTGGGTGATCGCGCTGTCTGCGCCGGCCTGGACCTTGCGCACGAAGTTGAGCAGATCATCCTCGAAACTGCGCGCCTGCGGGTGCACTTCCGGATAGGCGGCAACCTCGATGTGGAAATGCTCGCCGGTTTCGCTGCGGATGAACTCCACCAGCTCGTTGGCGTAGCGCAGCTCGCCGCTGGCCATGCCCATGCCCGAGGGCAGGTCACCGCGCAGGGCGACGATGCGCTTGATCCCCGCGTTCTGGTACAGGTTGAGCAGCTCGCCCAGCTCGGCCTTGCTGTCGCCGACGCAGGACAGGTGCGGCGCGGTCGGCACCTTCACCTCGCCGTCCAGCTGCAGCACGGTGTGCAGGGTGCGGTCGCGGGTCGAGCCGCCGGCCCCGTAGGTGCAGGAGAAGAAGTCGGGGTTGTAGCCGGCCAGTTGGCGGGCCACGGTCATCAGTTTTTCGTGCCCGGCTTCGGTCTTGGTGGGGAAGAACTCGAAGCTGTAGCGGCGTTCCTGGGACATGGAATGGATCCTTGAGCGTAGGGTGGGTCAGCCGCCACGCGGCGTAACCCGCCAGGGATGCCGGTCGGCATCCGCATTGCCGGCCTGGCGGCCGGTCGGTGGGTTGCGGCCTGCGGCCGAACCCACCCTACGGGGCGTATCAGTAACGATAGCTGTCCGGCTTGAACGGGCCGTCGACGGTCACGCCGATGTACTCGGCCTGCTTGCCGGTCAGGCGGGTGACCACGCCACCGAAGCCCTTGACCATCTCCAGCGCCACTTCCTCGTCGAGCTTCTTGGGCAGCAGTTCGACGCTGATGCGCGCGGCCTTCTCGCTGGCCGGCAGGTCGGCGAAACGCGCGCCGTACAGGTGGATCTGCGCCAGCACCTGGTTGGCGAAGGAGCCGTCCATGATCCGGCTCGGGTGGCCGGTGGCGTTGCCCAGGTTCACCAGGCGGCCTTCGGACAGCAGGATCAGGTAGTCGTCGTTGTGCGCGTCGAAGCCGTCCTTGCCGGTGCGGTGGATCTTGTGCACCTGCGGCTTGACCTCTTCCCAGGCCCAGTTGGCGCGCATGAAGGCGGTGTCGATCTCGTTGTCGAAGTGGCCGATGTTGCACACCACGGCGCGCTTCTTCAGCGCCTTGAGCATGCCGGCGTCGCAGACGTTGACGTTGCCGGTGGTGGTGACGATCAGGTCGATCTTGCCCAGCAGGGTGCGGTCGATGCTGGCTTCGCTGCCGTCGTTCTCGCCGTTGATGTACGGGGAAACCAGCTCGAAGCCGTCCATGCACGCCTGCATGGCGCAGATCGGGTCGATCTCGGAGACCTTGACGATCATGCCTTCCTGGCGCAGCGACTGGGCCGAGCCCTTGCCCACGTCGCCGTAGCCGATCACCAGGGCCTGCTTGCCGGACAGCAGGTGGTCGGTGCCGCGCTTGATGGCGTCGTTCAGGCTGTGACGGCAGCCGTACTTGTTGTCGTTCTTGCTCTTGGTCACCGCGTCGTTGACGTTGATCGCCGGGACTTTCAGGCTGCCGGCCTTGAGCATGTCGAGCAGGCGGTGCACGCCGGTGGTGGTTTCCTCGGTCACGCCGTGGATCTTGTCCAGCATCGCCGGGAAGCGCTCGTGGAGGATCTGGGTCAGGTCACCGCCGTCGTCCAGCACCATGTTGGCGTCCCACGGCTGGCCGTCCTTGAGGATGGTCTGCTCGATGCACCACTCGTACTCCTCCTCGGTCTCGCCCTTCCAGGCGAACACCGGGATGCCGGCGGCGGCGATGGCCGCGGCGGCCTGGTCCTGGGTGGAGAAGATGTTGCAGGACGACCAGCGCACTTCGGCGCCGAGGGCGACCAGGGTCTCGATCAGCACCGCGGTCTGGATGGTCATGTGGATGCAGCCGAGGATCTTCGCGCCGGCCAGCGGCTGTTGGGCCGCGTACTTGTGGCGCAAGCCCATCAGGGCCGGCATCTCGGACTCGGCGATGATGATCTCGCGACGGCCCCAAGCGGCCAGTTCAATGTCGGCAACCTTGTAATCGGCAAAAGCAGCGCTCATGCGTATCTCCATTCGTGATCTGCGAATGGGCGCCGTTGAAGTCAGGAACGGCTGCGCAGTGCAGGCCGTGGCGACAGCCCGTCCGAGCCTGACAGGTGGCCGGTGCGACGACCGGGATGACCTGCTGCAGCGCCCCTCGGACGGGAGGCGGGTGCGGCCGTGGGCCGCAAAGCGTGACGATTATAGCGGTGCGCGGCGCGACGCCCAAGTTTTCCGTGTGCGCCACCCCCGGCGGCGGCTGGCGGGGCCGCCGGGCGGCGTGCGGCAACCCGCCCCGTCCGGCGGGCTTGGCCCGCGCCGGCGATGCGCGGATACTGTCGCGCGTTTCCGCCTACGAACCACGAGTTGCCATGATTGCCCGAAACCTGTTGTTGCTGGCCCTGTGCGGCCTGACCCTGAGCGCCTGCGACCGCGTCGACCCCAACTCGCCGCTGGGCCAGCGCCAGGCGCTGTTCAAGCAGATGCTCAACACCAGCGAGGATCTCGGCGGCATGCTGCGCGGGCGCCTCAGCTTCGACGAGAAGCGCTTTGCCGAGGGCGCGGTCAAGCTCGACCAGCTGTCGCGTCAGCCCTGGCAGCACTTCCCGCAGGTGCGCGAGGAGAACAGCAGTGCCCGCGACGAGGTCTGGCAGCGCCAGGAGCGCTTCGACCAGCTGGCCCGCGACCTCGAGGCGAGCACCGCGGCGCTGGTCGCCGCCAGCGCCCAGACGCCGCTCAAGGCCAAGGCGCTGGCCGCGCCGGTCGACCGCGTGGAGAAGGCCTGCAAGGCCTGTCACGAGGAATTCCGCGTCTACTAGAACCCCGCCACTCCGGCGCTCTGCAGCCGGCTGCGCAACGCGCCGACCTCGGGGTGGGCGAAGAACGCCTGCAGCTGACGGGCCTGACGGCGGCTGGCGCCGGCGCCCAGCCAGTCGGCCTCGCTGCGCGTCGCCAGGCTCCGCCAGTCCTCGGCCAGTCGGGCGCTGCCGCTGGGCGGCAGGCCGAGCGCCCTGAGCCAGCGCGCGAACGGTCGCTGACGGGCCGCCTGCAGGTTGCGCCACACCGTCGCCGCGCGCTGCGCGCCGAAGCCGGGCAGGGCGCCCAGCTGCGCCTCGTCCAGCGTCAGCCAGTCGAGCAGCCCATGCAGCTGGCCGCTGTCCTGCAGGGTCTGCCAGGTGCCTGGGCCGATGCTGTCCAGCGCCAGACCCTCGCGGCCGCTCAGCCAGACCAGGCGGGCGTGGAACTGCCCGGCGCAGCCGGCTTCCCTGGCCTGCCAGCAGCTCAGCGGGTGATGGCGCGCCGGATCCGGCACCTGCAGCGGCGCGCGCTCGCCGGCCTGCCAGACCACCCCGTCCAGGCGCGGAATGCTCAGCCCGGCTAGGCGCACCGCCACCTGGTCGCCGGGGCGGATGTCCAGCTGCCGCCAGCGCTTGAGCGAGCCGGCGCTGACCCGGGCGATGCGCCGGTCGTCCAGCTGCAGCGGCTGCAGATGCAGCAGCGGGGTGATCCGCCCGCGGCGGCCGATGCGAAACTCCACGCTGCGCACCTCGGCCAGCGCCTGCTCGGCTGGATACTTCCAGGCCACCGCCCAGTGCGGCGGCGCCGCCTGCCAGCGCGCGGCCGGCGGCCGCTGGCCGTGGCGGATGACGATGCCGTCGCTGGCGAACGGCAGCGGCTGGCGATACCAGTGCTCGCGCCAGGCGGCGATGTCGTCGGCATGCTGCACGGCGCGGGTGTAGTCCGGGCTGTCGAAGCCGAGGCGGCGCAGGCCGTCCAGGCGCTCGTGCATGTCCGCCGGCCCCTGCGGCCAGTCCCAGACGAACAGGCCGATGCGGCTGGCGTCCTCGGCGCTCAGCGTCTGGCGGGCCAGCAGGCCGGCGACCCTGCCGCGCGCGCCGACGCCGCCGGCCTCGGCCTGCACATGGCCGGGCAGGCGCCAGTACAGCTCGCCCTGCAGCACCAGGCGGCCGCGACCGCTGGCCAGGGTGGCGGGGATCGCGGCGATCTGCCGCGCGTTGGCCGTCCAGTCCTGGCCGTGACGCCCGTCGCCGCGGCTGATCGCCTGCACCAGCGTGCCATCCTGATAGACCAGGCTGACCGCCACGCCGTCGACCTTGGGTTGCACCCACAGGTCGCCCTGCCCGGCGATCCAGGCCTCCACCGCGGCGGCATCGTCGAGCTTGTCCAGGCCGGTGTGCGCCAGCGGATGGGCCACGGGACCGGCGGCCGCGGCCAGGGCATCCGGCAGGCGGGCGGCAGCCGGGAAGCAGCGGTTCCATTGCGCCAGGCGGGCGCGCGCCTGGTCGTAGAGCGCGTCGGCGACCAGCGACTGGCCGTCGCGGTGATAGGCGCTATCCCACCGGGCGATTTGTGTGGCGAGGGTGTGCAGTTCACGCTCGGCACGAGCGGGAGACCAGTCCGGGCAGCGATCGGCCAGGCTGGCGGTGCAGTGCAGGAGGAGGGGCAGGGCCAGGGCGGCGCCGTGCAGCGCGCGCAGGAGGCGGCGAGGCATTAGGTGAGCGTCCTTGCTCGAGGGAGATCGGAGCTTAGGGAGATTGTCGGCGGAGCCGCGTGATGGCCGTCACAGCCACGGCAATTGCCGCGACACCTCGACAGCTTTGCGCCGGCAAAAAAAGACCCGGCAGAGCCGGGTCAAACGCCTTTCAAGCAAAACAGCCAAACAGGATCAGCTCATCCCCAGCCAGTTGGGCAGGGCCAGCGACACCGCCGGGATGTAGGTGATGATCACCAGGAAGCCGATCAGCATCATCAACCACGGCATGGCGGCGCGGATCACCGCGCTGACCGGCATGCCGGTGACCGCCGAGGTGACAAACAGGTTGAGGCCGACCGGTGGGGTGATCAGGCCGATCTCCATGTTCACCACCATGATGATGCCGAGGTGGATCGGGTCGATGCCCAGCTGCACGGCGATCGGGAACAGGATCGGCGCGAGGATCAGGATGATCGCCGAGGGCTCCATGAAGGCGCCGGCGATCAGCAGCACGATGTTCACCACCAGCAGGAACATCCACGGCGACAGGCCCATCTCGATCACCCAGGCGGTGATGGTCTGCGGGATCTGCTCGGTGGTCAGCACGTGGGCGAACAGCATGGCGTTGGCGATGATGAACATCAGCATGATGCTCAGCTTGCCCGACTCGAGGATCACCTTCGGGCACTCGCGGAAGCTCATGTCCTTGTAGACGAACAGCGCGATGCAGCCGGAGTAGACCGCCGCCACCGCCGCCGCCTCGGTGGGGGTGAACATGCCCGAGTAGATGCCGCCGAGGATGATCACCATCAGCAGCAGGCCCCAGATCGCCTTGCGCGCGGCGGACAGCCACTCGCGGAAGGAGGCGCGCGGCAGTGCCGGCAGGTTCTTCTTCACCGCGATGATGTAGATCGCCGTCATCAGCACCACGCCGAGCAGGATGCCCGGCACCACGCCGGCCATGAACAGCTTGCCGACCGAGGTCTCGGTGGCGGCGGCGTACACCACCATCACCACCGACGGCGGGATGAGGATGCCCAGGGTGCCGGCGTTGCAGACGATGCCGGCGCCGAACGCCTGCGGGTAGCCGGAGCGCACCATGCCGGCGATGGCGATCGAGCCGACCGCGGCCACGGTGGCCGGGCTGGAGCCGGAGAGGGCGGCGAACAGCATGCAGGCCAGCACCGCGCCGATGGCCAGGCCACCCCGGATGTGGCCGACGCAGGCGTTGGCGAAATCGATCAGCCGGCGGGCCACGCCGCCGGTGGTCATGAAGGCGCCGGCGAGCAGGAAGAACGGAATCGCCAGCAGGGTGTAGTGCTCGGAGGTCTCGAACAGCTTGATCGCCAGCGAGCGCACCGAGTCCGGGCTGAACAGCATGATGGTGACCGAGCCGGCCAGACCCAGCGACACGGCGATCGGCACGCCGATGAACATCAGCACGAACAGGGCGAGGAACAGGAACAGGATGGTCATTTGACGTGCTCCTCGTGCTCGGTCAGCTTGACCGCTTCGGCAGCCTCGTCGGCCAGACCCAGGCCGGTCTGCTCGTTGCGCAGGATGCGCACGAAGATTTCCAGGAAACGGATGAACACCATGGCGAAGCCCAGTGGCACGATCATGGCGATGTGCCACTGCTTGACGCCGAAGTGGCCGAGGTCCTCGGCACCGATGGCGGCGACGAACAGGGTCTGCGCCCACTCGAAGCTGGCCGCGCTGAGCAGGCCGGCGTAGCCCAGGCAGGCCAGGCAGCCGATCAGGCCGATGATGCGCTGCACCGGCTTGCTGGCCAGCTTGACCAGCGCGTCGACGCCGATGTGGCCGGCGGTGCGCACGCCATAGGCCAGGCCGAAGAAGATCAGCCAGGCAAACAGCGCCTTGGTCAGCGCGTTGCTCCAGGTCATCGCCTGGGCCAGGTCGAGAATGGCGTCGCCGATGGCGAAGAACAGCTCGCTGGCACCCTCGAAGCGGTCACCCAGGTTGTAGAACAGCGTGTACAGGTTGTTGAGGATGACGTAGACGAACGTCACCAGGGTCATGGCCGTCAGCAGGAAGACGATGAAGCCTTCCTCGAAGCGATCCCAGACCAGGCGCAAGGCGTTCATGGCAGGTATCTCCAGTGGAAAGAGCAACGGGGCGGGCGTCGTGCAGCTCTGTGGCTGTCGGCGGCGCCCGCCCCGCGGGCGAATCAATCGCTCGGGTGAAGCTTAGTTGGCGCTGTTGGCGGCTTCGGCGGCCTTGATCAGGTCGGTGCCGATCTCGCCTTCGAACTTCTTCCACACCGGCTTCATCGCGTCACGCCACTTGGCGCGCTGCTCGTCGGTCAGGGTGATGATCTCGGTGGTCTTGGCGTCGAGGATGCGCTGCTTGTCGCCCTGGTTGAGGGCCTCGGCCTGCTTGTTCACCTCGATGCTGACCTCGTCCATGATCTTGCGCAGTTCGCCGCGCACGTCTTCCGGCAGGCCGTTCCAGAACTTGGTGTTGGTGATCACCATGTAGTCGAGCAGGCCATGGTTGGACTCGGTGATGTACTTCTGCACCTCGTGCATCTTCTGCGAGTAGATGTTCGAGTAGGGGTTCTCGGCACCGTTGACCACGCCGGTCTGCAGGCCCTGGTAGACCTCGGCGAAGCTCATCTTGCGCGGGTTGGCGCGCACTGCCTTGAACTGCTCCTCGAGCACCTGCGAGGCCTGCACGCGGAACTTCAGGCCGCGGGCGTCCTTGGGCTCGTACAGCGGCTTGTTGGCCGACAGCTGCTTGAGACCGTTGTGCCAGTAGCCCAGGCCGGTGATGCCCTTGTCTTCCATCGAGCTCAGCAGGCCCTGGCCGGCGGGGCTGGCCTGGAAGCGGTCGACCGCGGCCATGTCGTCGAACAGGAACGGCAGGTCGAAGATCTGCACGCCCTTGGAGTAGTGCTCGAACTTGGCCAGCGACGGGGCAATGATGTGCACGTCGCCGAGCAGCAGCGCTTCCATTTCCTTGCCGTCACCGAACAGCGAGGAGTTCGGATAGACCTCGACCTTGACCTTGCCAGCCAGGCGCTCCTCGGCGAGCTGCTTGAACAGCAGGGCACCCTGGCCCTTGGGGGTGTGCTCGGCCACCACGTGGGAGAACTTGATCACGATCGGGGCGGTCGCAGACTCGGCGGCCTGGGCCAGGCCGGCGATGGTGAGCGAGAGGGCACAGGCGAGTGCCTTGGCAGTCAGCTTGAACATGCGGGTAGATCCTCGTTGTTGTGATGACGCTGCTTGAACGGCGTTACCCGGGCGTCGACCTGTCCGGCTCGCGTGCGACCGGCGGAGGGGGGAGGCCGGCCGCGCGCGGCGGCGGACAGGTCGAGCGCGGGATGCCTTGAGCTTAGCAACCGCTGTGCCAGCGGCCGGCAATGTGACGCGCCGCGCACCGCCAGGAGTGCGCCAAGGCCTCTGGCGCGGGCCTTGCAGGGGCTGCTTCGACTTTGGTCTAGGGCTCGGCGAGGGGGCAGTGCGAACGCCGGAACGGCGTCCGTGGCAGGCGGGCTGGCGGAATTCCGCCAGCTCAGTCGAGATCGTCGTGCGGATTTCCGCCAGCCTCGCCGAGGCTCAGGCCGTGCTTGCGCAGCTTGTCGTGCAGGGTCTTGCGCGGCATGCCGAGGGCCTCGGCCAGGCTGCGCAGCGAGGTATGCCCGCGGGCCAGCTCGGCGGCGATCAGGCTGCGCTCGAAGGCCTCGACCCTGGCGGCCAGGTTGCCCTCGACGGGCAGCTCGACCTGCGCTTCGCCCAGGTCCAGATCGAGGCCGAGGGCGAAGCGTTCTGCGGCGTTCTGCAGCTCGCGCACGTTGCCCGGCCAGGCGTGGGTGAGCAGGGCGGCGCGCTGGCCGGCGTCCGCCTCGCGCAGCGGCAGGCCGTGGCGGCCGGCCGCCGCCTCGGCGAAGTGGCGGAACAGCAGCAGCACGTCGTCGCCGCGCTCGCGCAGCGGCGGGATACGCAGCGGCGCGACGTTGAGCCGGTAGTAGAGGTCGGCGCGGAAGCGCCCCTGGTCGGCGGCCAGGCGCAGGTCCTCCTTGGTCGCGGCGATCACCCGGATGTCCAGCGGAAGCAGCTGGTTGGAGCCGAGGCGCTCGACCGCGCGCTCCTGCAGCAGGCGCAGCAGCTTGACCTGCACGTCGAGGCTCATGCTCTCGATCTCGTCGAGGAACAGGGTGCCGCCGTTGGCGAACTCGAACTTGCCGATGCGCCGCTTGCTGGCGCCGGTGAAGGCGCCGGCCTCGTGGCCGAACAGCTCGCTCTCCACCACCGACTCGGCCAGCGCGCCGGCGTTGATCGCCACGAACGGGCCGTCGCGGCGCGCCGACAGGTCGTGCAGGGCGCGCGCCACCACCTCCTTGCCGCTGCCGGTCTCGCCGAGGATCAGCACGTCGGCGTGGGTCGCGGCCAGCGCGGCGACCTGCTGGCGCAGGCGCACGATGCCCGGCGACAGGCCGATCAGCCGACCCTCCAGCGCATCGCGGCCGGACAGGGTCTGGCGCAGCTGGCGGTTCTCCAGTACCAGGCGGCGCATGGCCAGGGCGCGGCGCACGCCGTCGAGCAGGGTGTCGCTGGGGAAGGGTTTTTCCAGGAAGTCCCAAGCGCCGGAACGCATCGCCTGCACCGCCAGCGGCACGTCGCCGTGGCCGGTGATCAGGATCACCGGCAGCTCGGCGTCGCGGCCGTGCAGCTGGGCGAGCAGCTGCAGGCCGTCGAGGCCGGGCATGCGGATGTCGCTGACCACCACTCCCGGCCAGTCCGCCGGCAGAGCCTCGGCCACGCCGCGGGCGTCGCCCAGCGCCTGCACCCGCAGGCCGGCCAGATCGAGGGTCTGGCTCAGCGCCTGGCGCAGGTGCGGGTCGTCGTCGATCAGCAGCACTTCGGTGGCGGCGGCGACAGGGGTCATGGGCAATCCTCCGGGGACTGGGTGCCGATGCCGGTGTCGGCCGGCAGCAGGTTGAGGGTGACCAGCGCGCCGCCGGCCGGGTGGTTGGCCAGCAGCAGCTCGCCGCCGAGGGCGCGGGTCAGCGTGTCGCAGATCGCCAGGCCGAGGCCCAGGCCGCGGGCGGTGGTCTTGGTGGTGAAGAACGGCTCGCGGGCGCGCGCCAGCGCCTCGGCGGTGAAGCCCGGGCCGTTGTCGCGCAGGCTCAGGCTGACCCGCCCGTCGGCGAGGGTCTGCGCGCTCAGCCACAGGCGGCGCGGCGGCGCCTTGTCGCCGAGGGCGTCGAAGGCGTTGCTCAGCAGGTTGCCGAGCACCTGGCGCAGGCGGGTCTCGCCGGCCTGCACCCACAGGGTGGCGTCCGGCAGGTCGCGCAGCAGCTCCACCTGCAGGGCGCGGCGCTGGCTGGCCAGCAGGGCCAGCGCATCGTCCAGCGCCGGCTGCAGGGCCACGCTTTCCGGCGCCTTGCGGTCGCGGCGGGCGAAGGCCTTGAGATGGCTGATGATCGAGGCCATGCGCGCGGTCAGCTCGCTGATCAGCTTGAGGTTGCCGCGGGCCTCGTCGACACGGCCGTGGTCGAGCAGCACGCCGGCGTTGTCGGCGTAGCTGCGGATCGCCGCCAGCGGCTGGTTGAGTTCGTGGCTGATGCTCGCGCTCATGGTGCCCAGCGCCGACAGCTTGCCGGCCTGCACCAGCTCGTCCTGGGCGCTCACCAGCTCCTGCTGGGCCTGCTCGCGTTCGAGCACCTCCTGCTTGAGGCGCTCGGTCAGCGCGAGCAGATCCTCGGTGCGCTCGGCCACCCGCTGCTCCAGCTCCTGGCGGGCGCGGGCATCGAGGGCCAGGCGTTCGAGCAGGTGGCGGCGGCGCTGCAGCCACACGGCGAGCAGCAGCAGGATCGCCAGCAGGGTTGCCGCGGCGATCGCCACCACGCTCTGCACCGGGCGCTCGACCAGGCTGCGCGGGGCGAGGATGTTCGCCGTCCAGCCGGTTTCGGCGAGCAGCTGGCTCTGGCGCAGCCAGTCCTGGTTGCCGAGGGCCAGCGGCTGCGGCTGCTGGGTCGGGTAGGGCAGGTTGGCGGCGATCTCCGCGCGTTCGGCGGCGCTCAGTTCGCGGGTGGCGCGAAAGCGCCACTCCGGGCGCGAGGTGAGGATCACCACGCCCTGGGCGTCGGTCACCAGCAGCTGCTCGGGGGTGCTGCCGAGCAGGGTCTCGGTGTGGTCGAGGTCGACCTTGACCACCAGCACGCCGAGCACCTCGTGGCCGTCGCGCACCGCGGTGGCGAAGTAGTAGCCGCGCTTGCCGGAGGTGGTGCCGAGGCCGAAGAACTGCGCGGGACGCCCGGCCAGCGCCTCGCGGAAGTACGGCCGGAAGGCGAAGTTGCGTCCGACGAAGGCGTCGTACTCGCTCCAGTTGGACGCCGCCAGGGTCAGGCCGGCCGGGTTCATCAGGTAGATCACGTCGGCACCACTCTGCCGGCGCACCCGATCGAGCAGCTGGTTGGCGGCGTTGACGCTGTCGGCATCCTCCGCCGCGCGCAGGGCGCCGCGCAGCGCCGGCAGGTCGCCCATGATGTGCGGCAGCGCCTCGTAGCGGCGCAGGGTGCCGCGCAGGTTGGCGACGTACAGCTCGAGGGTCTGCGCGCTCTGCTCGGCGACCCGTTCGCGGTAGTAGCGGGTGGCCAGGTGCTCGATCGGCCAGAGCAGCGAGGCCAGCAGCAGGGCGAGCAGGACCAGGGTGCGCCAGCGCGGGCGGCGGAACAGGTTGAGCGGCAAGGTCATGATGGCGGTCGGCAGGGAGTCTGCCGGCATTATGGAGCGCTCAGGCCGGGCCGGCCAGACAGGCTGCCAGCGCCGTGCGCCAGTCGGGCAGCGTCACGGCCCAGTCGCGCGCCAGCGCGCTGCAGTCCAGCCGCGAGTCGGCCGGGCGCGCCACCGCGCTCGGATACTCGGCGGCGGCGATCGGCAGCAGGTGCGCGCAGGTCTCGCCGTGGCCGCGCAGGTCGGCGGCGATCGCCTGGGCGAGGTCGTACCAGCTGGCCGCGCCGCTGCAGCTGGCGTGGTACAGCCCGCCCGGGCCGGGATTGCCGGCGGCGATGCGCGCCACCAGCGCCGCGCTGACGGCGGCCAGGGCCGCGCAGCTGGTCGGATTGCCGAACTGGTCGGCGACCACGCGCACCTCGGCGCGCTGGCGCAGCAGGCGCTGCATGGTGAGCAGGAAGTTGTCGCCGTGGCGGCTGTACAGCCAGCTGGTGCGCAGGATCAGGTGCTGCCCGCCGGCGGCGGCGATGGCCTGCTCGCCGCTCAGCTTGCTGTGGCCGTAGACATTCAGTGGCGCGCAGGCATCGGTTTCCCGGTAGGGGCGACCGAGGCGGCCGTCGAACACGTAGTCGGTGGAATAGTGCAGCAGCCAGGCGCCCAGCGCCGCCGCCTCCTCGGCCAGCACCGCCGGCGCCTCGGCGTTGAGGGCGAAGGCGCGTGCGGGCTCGCGCTCGGCCTGCTCGACCGCGGTGTACGCTGCGGCGTTGACCACCAGCTGCGGGCGTTCGGTCTGCAGCACGCGGCGCAGCGCCGCCAGGTTGCCGAGGTCCAGTTCAGCGCGGCTCAGCGCCTGCAGCTCGCCGAAGCTGGCCAGCAGCGGGGCGAGGCTGCGGCCGAGCTGGCCGTGGGCGCCGAGGAGGAGGATCTTCATCGGTCGAATACCTCGGCAGCATCCAGGCTCAGCCCGGCGGCATCGCGCGGGGAGATCAGCGGCGCGCCATCCAGTGGCCAGGGAATGGCCAGCTGCGCATCGTCCCAGCGCAGGCAGCGTTCGTGTTCCGGGCTGTAGTAGGCGGTGGTCTTGTACAGGGTCACGCTGTGGTCGCTGAGGCTGAGAAAGCCGTGGGCGAAGCCCGGCGGAATCCACAGCTGGCGTTGGTTGGCCGCGCTCAGCTCGACGCTGAGCCAGCCGCCGAAGCTCGGCGAGCCGCGGCGCAGGTCGACCACCACGTCGTACACCGCCCCCTGCACCACGCGCAGCAGCTTGCCCTGCGCCGCCGGCGGCAGCTGGTAGTGCAGGCCGCGCAGCACGCCGCGGTGCGAGACCGAATGGTTGTCCTGCACGAATGCCGCGGCGCTGCCGGTCAGTTCGGCGAAGGTGCGCGCGTTCCAGCTCTCGAAGAAGCAGCCGCGCGGGTCCTCGAACACCCGCGGCTCGAGGATCAGCACGCCGTCCAGGGCGGTGGCGATCGCCTTCATGTCGACTCCTCCAGCAGACGCGTCAGGTACTGGCCGTAGCTGCCCTGCCCGTGCAGGCGGGCGCGCGCGGCCAGCTGCTGGCGGTCGATCCAGCCCTGCTGCAGGGCGATCTCCTCCAGGCAGGCGATCTTCAGGCCCTGGCGATGCTCGATGGTCTGCACGTACTGCGCCGCTTCCAGCAGGCTGTCGTGGGTGCCGGTGTCCAGCCAGGCGAAGCCGCGGCCGAGGCGTTCGACCTGCAGCTCGCCCATGGCCAGGTAGGCGTTGTTGACGTCGCTGATCTCCAGCTCGCCGCGCGCCGAGGGCTTGAGGCTCGCGGCGATGCTCAGGGCACGGCGGTCGTAGACGTACAGCCCGGTCACCGCGTAGCGCGACTTCGGTCGGGCCGGCTTCTCCTCGATCGACAGCGCGCGGCCGGCAGCGTCGAACGCGATCACCCCGAAGCGCTCCGGGTCGCTGACCTGGTAGCCGAACACCGTGGCGCCGGGGCGGCCGAGCGCCTGGCGCAGCGCGGCGATGAAGTGCAGGCCGTGGAACAGGTTGTCGCCGAGGATCAGGCAGATGCGCTCGTCGTCGCCGATGAAGGGCGCGGCGATCAGCAGCGCCTGGGCGATGCCCTCCGGGCGCGGCTGCTCGGCGTAGCTCAGCTGCACGCCGAAGGCGCTGCCATCGCCGAGCAGGCGCTCGAACAGTGGCCGCTCGTGGGGGGTGGTGATGATCAGGATGTCGCGGATGCCGGCCAGCAGCAGCACCGACAGCGGGTAGTAGATCAGCGGCTTGTCATAGACCGGCAGCAGCTGCTTGGACAGGCCGAGGGTCAGCGGATACAGGCGGCTGCCGCTGCCGCCGGCGAGCACGATGCCCTTCATGCGCCGCTCCCCAGACGCTGCGCCGGATCGTGGTCGGCGAGCACCTCGCTGCACCAGTCGCGGTGCTGCAGGTACCACTGCACGGTCCGGCGCAGGCCGCTGTCGAAGCTCTCCTGCGGCGCCCAGCCCAGCTCGCCCATCAGCTTGCCCGGGTTCACCGCATAGCGGCGGTCGTGGCCGGGGCGGTCGGGCACCGACTGGAGCAGCTGGCGGTAGTGCTGCACGCCGGCCGGCTTGTGCGGCGCCAGCTCCTCGAGCAGGTCGCACAGCGTTTCGGCCACCGCGCGGTTGCTGCGCTCGTTCTGCCCGCCGACCAGGTAGCTCTGCCCCGGCGCGCCGCGCTCGAGGATCAGCTGCAGGGCGCGGGCGTGGTCCTCGACGTACAGCCAGTCGCGCACCTGCAGGCCGTCGCCGTATAGCGGCAGCGGCCGGCCGGCGAGGGCGTTGAACAGCAGGCGCGGGATCAGCTTCTCGGGGAACTGGCGCGGGCCGTAGTTGTTCGAGCAGTTGCCGAGCAGCACCGGCAGGCCGTAGGTGCGCCCCCAGGCGCGCACCAGATGGTCGGCGCCGGCCTTGCTCGCCGCGTAGGGCGAGCTGGGCGCGTAGGGGGTGCCCTCGTCGAATGGCGGCGCGCCGGGCGCCAGGTCGCCGAACACCTCGTCGGTGGATACGTGGAGGAAGCGGAACGCCGCCTGCTCCGCCGCCGACAGGCCGCGCCAATGCTCGCGCGCTGCCTCCAGCAGGGTGAAGGTGCCGACCAGGTTGGTCTGGATGAACGCAGCCGGGCCGTCGATCGAGCGGTCGACGTGCGACTCGGCCGCCAGGTGCACCACCGCCTGCGGGCGGAACTCGGCGAACAGTCGGGCGAGCAGCGCGGCGTCGCCGATGTCGCCGCGGACGAAGCGGTGGCGCGGCTCGTCCGCCACCTCGCGCAGCGAGGCGAGGTGGCCGGCGTAGGTCAGCTTGTCCAGGTTGAGCAGCGCATGCCCGCCGTGGCGGATCAGCTGGAGCACCAGCGCCGAGCCGATGAAGCCGGCGCCGCCGGTGAGCAGGATGCGCATGGACAGTCTCCGCAGGTCATTTCCGGTAACGGCGCCGGGCTGGCTCCGCTACGCATAGCGGGCGAAGATGGCCGCCCGACTCGCTCCGACAAGGATACCCGATGCCACCGCCTGCCGCCCCGGAGGGCCGATGCTGACCTTCGATCTCGGCCCGCTGGCCCTGCCGGTGCGCTCCATGCTGTTGCTGCTGGCCTTCGCCGTCGCCTGGGCCTGCGGCTGGTGGGTGGGGCGCCGGCGTGGCGCCGATCCGGAGCCGGCGCTGTTCGCCATGCTGCTCGGCGGCCTGCTGCTGGCGCGACTGGCCTTCGTCGCGCAGTACGCCGGCGACTACGCCGCCGCGCCCTGGCGAATGCTCGACATCCGCGACGGTGGCTTCCTGGCGCTGCCCGGCCTGCTCGGCGCGCTGCTGGTCGGCCTCGGCTACGCCTGGCGGCGCCCGCTGCTGCGCCGTCCGCTGGCGGCCGGCGTGCTGGCCGGCGGCCTGCTCTGGGGCTTCGGCAGCCTGGCCCTGCAGCAGCTCGAACGCGGCAGCCGCCTGCCCGAACTGGTCCTCCACGACCTCGCCGGCCGCCCGGTGCAACTGGCCGAACTGGCCGGCCAGCCGCTGGTGGTCAACCTGTGGGCCACCTGGTGCCCGCCGTGCCGGCGCGAGATGCCGGTGCTGCTGGCCGCCCGGCAGAGCGAGCCGGAGGTGCGCTTCCTCTTGGTCAACCAGGGCGAAGGCGCCGCCGAGGTGGCGCGCTTCCTCGCCGCGCAGGGCCTGAGCGACCACGACATGCTGCTCGACGGCACCAGCCACCTCGGCCAGCTCGCCGGCTCGCGCGCCCTGCCGACCACCCTGTTCTACGCCGCAGACGGCCAGCTGCGCCACAGCCACCTGGGCGAACTGTCCACCGCGAGCCTGAAGCATGCCCTGGAGTTTGTGCGAGCTGCGCCGCGGAGTGACGCAAATCCCTGAGGATTCAGGCATTTCCGGGTTTACTCCGGCGCGCCAATCGCTATAATCCCGACCCATTGCCGGTATAGCTCAGCTGGTAGAGCAACTGACTTGTAATCAGTAGGTCCCGGGTTCGATTCCTGGTGCCGGCACCATATAAATCAACGACTTAGGCTCGCAGCGATGCGGGCCTTTTTCGTTTTTGGGGTTGATACCCCCGATTTGGTCACAGCTTCTTGGCGATCTCTTCGACTTGGCTGGCGTCAGCACTGCAGCTGTCTGTACGACGCAGATGTGCCGCTCATCCTCAGCCAGGGCTATTCGGGTGTTTTGCTTGGTTCGCCCCCTTGGTATTCGGGCTCTCTTGCGGGGGGCAGGTAGGTTGGGATTGGTCGGGGGCGGCTTCGTGGTTTACAACGGCAGTCCCGGCGATTTACCGGGTCAGGACTGGTCGGGCAGGTCCACGCCAAGCGAGCAGGTGGCGCGGCCCGGTCTTCCATTGCTGGGCTGGATCCCGCTCTCTTCAGATCAGCGCTGGTGGGTTGGCGACGGCGATCAGCTCGACCGGCTGTTCGGCAATGTACAGAAGCTGGCCAGTGATTTTGAGGCGGATCCCCTGCTGTTGACGGGGGAAAGGGTGTGAAATTGCGCGCACTTCTGATCGCCTGAGTGCAGGTGCGCAAGACTTTGCGCATAGGTCGGGGTGACGATCTGCTCTTTCATACAGGGAGCGTTACCAATGAGCGGAAAACCGGCGGCTCGCCAATCGGACCCCACCTCCTGCCCCTTGCCAGGCCATGGCACCAACCCAGTCGCGACAGGCTCGCCTGACGTCATCTTCGACGGTCTGCCGGCAGCCAGGATGTGGGATAAAACGGCCTGCGGCGGTGCTATTTCCGGGGCGGTATCCAGTACCGTTTTCATCAACGGTATGCCTGCCGCGCTAGTGGGCAGTACCAGCGACCACGGCGGCGTAATCATCGGTGGATCGGGGACGGTGATCATTGGAGATACGGTGGTCCTGGCCCCAGTCACGCCACCATCCAACCTGTCCTCGGCGCCAACAACACCGCCTATGGTGACGGTCCGGGGAGTCTCCATTCCCGCATCCACGATGGTCTCCCATTTTGTAGCGCCCACTCAGGCATCGGTACCTGCAGCACTCCCGCCCGACCCTCTCACAGCAGCGGCGCAGATCCTGAGTGACTTCCAGAACAGACAGAGCGCGGTCCGGGTTTTCAACGATCCAGCCAATCCGATGGGCACACCTACCGACCCGTTCGAAAAGAGCAAGATCATCGAGCAGTTGAAAGTCCGAGTGGCGAGAGCTCACGGGCAGAACATGACAAGCTCGACGTTCGTCCCCACCTATCCGCATCAGTCGGACACGAGCCTTTGCGGCCCGGCGGCGTTCTTCTATGCACTGCTCATGGACAGGCCCGACCTTTACACCCAAGCAATAACCGAGCTGTGGGAAACAGGGGAGACCACCATCGGTTCGCTGCACATCAAACCAAGTCATGGTTGCCGGAATCCCAAGAATTTGAGCTATCGCAGAGAGGGAGATCGAGTCTTGGCCATCGACTGGATATCGCTGGCCAGCCTGCGTGACAGCGAAAACAACCTGATGGAATACGACTCGCCCGATGATCAGGTCCCCGGAATCACGCTTCCATGGACTATCGAGTCTTGGTTCATTCGCGCAGGCGCCACCGAGGTTTTCAGCAATATCCAGCCCGCTAGTATCAGCCTGTCGGGACTCCTGGAGCTGCTCACTTACTTGGGGTCGCAACACCATGTGGTATCCCTTGTAAGCGCATCGATGGTGGAAGGCGGCATAGGCGCGGGTAAGAACCATTGGATTGTCTGGGAAGACCTGCCCAAGACGAGTAGCGGCGCTATCACTGTAACCACTCCTGCCAACGAGCAGATCACCGATTCGCGCTTGTTTTCGTGGGGAAGTCTGGGGCACCAAGTGACACGCGGGTTTACTGTGCGACAACTGCTCGGCGATGTGTTCGGGGGCAAGGTTTTCAGTCGAATCCCCTAAAACACTTATGCCAAGGACAAAGGTAGATGAACCTCCGAACGCTCCCAATCATCGGATTGACCATATTGCTGGCCAGTTGCGAGACAGCAATGCTGGGCAATGTCCTGGTGGGTTGTGCAATGCGCCCTACACCTGAGTTCATGCCGAAGAACCTGCCTGTCGCCAAGGTAGGTTCGGCATATGACGTGCGGATCGATGTCATCAATGCGAGCACCCCGGTTGGGAGGATTCTCGATGATCCTGAACATCCCCTGCCGAAAGGTCTGAACATCGTTCACGGCGAGCGCGAAAAGTACGGCTTTATTCGCGGCGTCCCGGAGCAGGTCGGAGCCTACAAGGTGCTGCTTTACGCCAGCACCTTCGGCACTCAGTGCGTGGGGCAGTATGTAGAGATAACCTATCGGCTCGAAGTGGCCGAGTAGCGCAGGAACGACCGAAGCCCCCTAATACAAAGGGGCTTCGGTTTTTTTGCCCGCGAAAAAACTCAAGGCGAAATCGCTGCCATTTTGGTGCAGGGATCAGGCTTTGCGTGTGGCGCGAATAAGCGGACCAAGCTCTGACGCTTAGCCCTCCAGCGCAAACACCACGCTCATCGGCTTGCTGCCGCTATGGCTTTGGTACTGCACTTTGCCGCAGTAGCGGAACGGCGCTGCCTTGCCGTTTTCCAGCTTGTTCTCCCGCACGAATAGATGCAGATCGATGTCCAGCGCCGCGTGGTTGATGATTTCCTTGCCGCGTTTGTTGTCGGGCGCCGTCTGGTTCTGCGTTTGCCAGTGGAAGTGGCGCTCGTCGATCCAGTGGTCTTGATAGCGCAGGTCTTCTGCTTTGCCCTGTTTGTTCAGGGTGACCAACAGCACATGGACATTACGCTCGGCGATCACCACATGCCCGCTGTTCCAGCTACCGGCATTGAATTCAGCGCCGAACAACGGCGGAATATCCTCGCGCATGAAGCGCTGGCCGACCTGCATCTGCAGCGGGTCGATGATCGCTTTCAGGCGGGCGAAGGTGCGCAGCTGCTCCTGCAGTTCGGCACTGACCAGAATGTCGGCATAGTCGGGGTTGTTGGCGCGCAGGCGGTATTGGCCGTTGGCGTCCTTGAGGACTTTGCGCAGCAGGTATTGGTTGTCGCCGGATTCGTCCTGGCGCTCTATGGTCATGATCTCGCCGGTGATCTTGCCGGCACTGTCGCTGCCGATCACTTCCAGCAGCAGGTAGTCGCCGTCACGGATCGGCTGCTTGCCGCCGTTCATCGAGTTGCCGGAAGCGCGGGCGAGGAAGTGGCGGCTGGGGTCGAGGTTGCCGTATTGCCTGCCGAGGCTGCGATATTCCTCGTAGTCGGCGCGGCTGGTGCGGAAGTGGCCGCAGGCGATTTTCAGGCTGGGGAAATAGGCCAGTTCCACCTGCTGTAGGTGGCTCGGTAGCTGATGCACGTTGTCCGGGATTGGGGCCGTGCGCGCGGCGTAGGTGGTCAGGCGGTAGTCCACCAGCTCCTGCACCATATCTGTCAGCGGTGCGATGGCCGTTTCAGCGACGACGAGATTGCCGATAAACAGGCCTTGCTCGACGCTGAAATAGCGGCCGCCGGTCCAGGCGTCGATGGGGTTCTTTTTCCAGTATCTCAGCCAGTCTCCAGGCATCTGCTTCGCGCCTTGAAATTCCTCGGGCAGATCGCCGAGCAACGGGCGGCGGCGTTGCAGCACTTGCCAGGAGCGCTCGGCCAGTTGTGCGAGTTCTACCGCTTCGCGCCAGCCGTCCAGCTCCTGGAAGGCTTCGAGCAGGACCATCTTGTAGCTCTTGGTCATCGCGGTGGTTTCCAGCTCGCGCAGGAAGTCGCCGTGTTTGGTGATGAGCTGACGCTCGATCTCCGGCAGTTCGGCTTCCTCGCTGGCGATCAGGGCGAACCAATGACCATGCTGGCGGCGCATGTCCGGCAGGCTGGCGCCCGAACGGTAGAACTCGGTCAGGCTGGGGCGGCGGCCGAGCACTTCGCGCAGGCTGCGGTAGTCGCTTTGCACGCTGGCGCTGTCCAGCGATTTGAGGAAGTCGATGAACTGCAGGTCGTAGTTGACGAAGCAGCCTTCCGGCAGCTCCAGTTGGCCCCGTTCCGCCTTGCGGGCGAATTCGGCCAGTTGGCGGTGGTTCATGCTGCGGTTCATCAGCGCCATCGGCTTGTGCAGGAAGCTCTGGTGGTTGGCGACGAAGTCCAGCACCACCAGCTTGTCCTTGCCGTCCGCCTTGCGCAGGCCGCGGCCGAGTTGTTGCAGGAAGAGGATCTTCGACTCGGTGGGGCGCAGCATCATCACCGTGTCGATGGCCGGCAGGTCGACGCCTTCGTTGAACAGGTCGACGGAGAACAGCAGCTGCAGCTGGCCGCCGCTCAGTTGCTCCAGCGCCTCGCCGCGCGACAGCTGGGAGTCGGCATACACCGCCGCCGCCCGCACGCCCTGCTTGCGGAAGTAGTCGGCCATGAAGTCGGCGTGGCGGGTCGACACGCAGAAGGCCAGGGTGCGCTGTTGGGCATGCAGGCGCCAGGTGCTCAGCGCATGGCGGGCACGGCCGAGGGTGGCCAGCTTGTTGCCCAGCAGCTCGGGATCGAAGCGGCCGTTGCGCCAGGGAATGCCCTGGTAATCCACGTCGCTGTCGAAGATGCCGTAGTAGTGGAAGGGCACCAGCAGCTTTTCCGTGACGCCGCAGAACAGGTCGCTTTGGTAGACCAGATTGTCGTCGCACAGGGCGAGGATATCTGCGTTGTCGGTGCGATCCGGGGTGGCGGTCAGGCCGAGGAGGAAGGCCGGGGCGAAGTGCTGCAGCAGGCTGCGATAGGTCGGCGCCGAGGCATGGTGGAATTCGTCGACCACCAGATAATCGAAGTGCTGCGGCCTGAAGCGCTCGAGGTGCTCGGCCTTGCCGAGGGTCTGCACCGAGGCGCAGAGGATGTCGACCTGGCTGTCGCGCTGCTGGCCGCGGTAGAAGCCGATGCGTGCCGAAGGCTGGATGCGGGCGAAGGTCGCCGCCGCCTGGTTGAGGATTTCCTCGCGGTGGGCGACGAACAGCACCCGGCGCGCGCCCATCTGCTTGACGTCGAAGGCGGCCAGCCAGGTCTTGCCGAGGCCGGTGGCCAGCACCACCAGGCCGCGCAGGTAGCCCTCGGTGCGGGTTGCGCTGAGCGCCTGCAGCGCTTCGCGCTGCACCTTGCTGGGCGTCGGCGGCGGTTCGCTTTCGGTGCTGCCAGGCTCGAAGGATTGCGTCGGCTGGATGCGGCGCTGCTCGTATTCGTCGATCCAGGCGTCGCTGAGTTCGGCGCAGCGTGGGTGGTCGAACAGCTCGTCGAAGCGCCGCTGTGCTTCCAGATAGCCGTGGTCACCGGGGTAGTCAATCCGGTAGTTCCATTCCAGCCCCTGCTGCAGCGCCTGGCGGCTGATATTGCTGGAGCCGATGAAGGCGCGCCCCCAGCCCCGCCCGCTGAACAGGTAGGCCTTGAGGTGGAAGCTGCTGCCGCTGCTCTGGTAGACGCGCACCTGGGCGCCTTGCTCGGCCAGCAGCATCAGCAGGCGCAGGGCCTCCGGATCGGTGACGTCCAGATAGTCGCTGGTCAGGATGCGCACCTGCGCCGGCGGCAGCTTGGATTCGCTGCGTTGCAGGGATTCCAGCAGGTCGGGCAACAACAGGCGCAGGCCGGTGGTCTTGATGAAGGCGACCGCTAGGTCGACCCGGTGCGCCTGGTGGATGGCAGCGCACAGGTGCGGTAGGAAGGGATGCTCGTCGCCGCCGGTCACCAGCTTGCGGGTTGCCTTGTGCAGCAGGGCGTTCAGCCACTGCTCGCTGCGGCCGGGGCGCTGGTCCGTGCTGGTCCAGCACTGCGTGCGGGTCAGGCCGGGTAGGTGCTCGGTCCAGGCGGCGAGGCGCGCTTCGTCGGCGTCGGTGAAGTGGCGTTCGTGGTGCAGGCGCTCGCCGCTGCCCAGCTTGAAGCTGCAGTACAGCACCCCGCCGGGCTTGAGGGCGCGCCACAGGCGTGCGAAGGCGTCCGGCAGCTGGCTTGCGGGCACATGCAGCAGGCTGGCGCAGGCCCAGATGCCGTCGTAGCGCTCGACTTCGTCGACCTCGGCGAAGCGCCGGACTGGCACGGCTTGGCCGAGCAGTTGGCTGGCGTGCTCGGCCAGCGGCGCGCTGGCGTCGAAGGCGCTGACCGTATGGCCGAGCTGCTGGAAGGCCAGGGCATCGCGCCCCGCGCCGCAGCCGGCGTCGAGGATGTGCGCGCTGGCCGGCAGTTCGGCGAGGAAGGGCGCATGGAGCCCCTGCATGTCCACGTCCAGGGTGTCGGCGATGAACTGCTGGGCGTGGCGGCTGTAGTAGGCGTCGGTGCTACTCACTGAAGAACTCCGATTGCGGCCGGCTGGCCCAAAGGGGGCAGATCAGGAATGCGCAGCGGTGCCGGCGTCGAGCATCGAGAAGCTGAGGCGAAGGGACCATCCCTGAGGTACCACGGTCTGCCATGAGGAGCGCTACCTTATCATCCAGCCAACAACGCTGCCTGCTGGGGTGAAACTCAGCTTTGGGGGCAGCCAAGACGTCCTCCTGTTCGTAAAACTCGCTGCGCCCGGTCGGCTTCCGTACGCAACCCGAGCGCACTGCCTATGCTTTCTAGGGCTACTGCATGTCGTCTCCGGCGGGCAGTGGTACTGCCGCAGCATTCCGTCCCGCTTTCCCGTCCAGGAGAAGCGCCATGCCTATCGATCGTCGTTTCAGTGCCGTCCTGCTTGCCTGTCTGGCCCTGGTCGGCTGGCCGCAGCTGGGCGTTGCCCAGGCGGCTACGGAGGCCGCCAGCGCACCGCCCGCCGCCGCGCCGGCTGCCGCGGTGTTTCGCCAGGAGGAGCTTGACCAGATGATGGCGCCGCTGGCGCTGTATCCGGACGCCCTGCTGGCCCAGGTGCTGATGGCCTCGACCTACCCGGGCGATGTCGCCGACGCCGTGGCCTGGTCCAAGGCGAATCCGAAGGCCAGCGGCGACGACGCCGTGCGCCAGGTGGCGGACAAGCCGTGGGATCCCAGCGTACAGTCGCTGGTCGCCTTCCCGGCGGTGCTGGTCACCCTCGGTCAGGACCCGGCCTGGGTGCAGCGGGTCGGCGATGCCTTCCTCGCCCAGCCCGGCGACGTGATGGATTCGGTGCAGCGCCTGCGCCGCCAGGCGCAGGCCGCTGGCAATCTCGAATCCAACGAGCAGCAGACGGTCACCGTGCAGAGTGCGGCGCAGGGCGGCTCCACTACCGTGGTGCAGGCACCGCCGGCGGAGCAGACCATCATCATCGAGCCGGCCGACCCGCAGGTGGTCTACGTGCCGAGCTACAACCCCAGCGTGGTCTACGGCAGCTGGCCGTATCCGTCCTATCCGCCGGTGTACTACCCGCCGCCGCCCGGCTACTACTTCGGCTCGGCGCTGGTGGCCGGCCTGGGTTTCGCCGCCGGGGTGGCGATCATCGATTCGGTCTGGGGCGACTGCGACTGGGGCCACGGCGACGTCGACATCGACGTCAACAAGTACAACAACATCAACAGCAACCGGAAGATCGACGCCAGCCAGAGGAATTGGCAGCACAACGCGGCCAATCGCGACGGCGTACCCTACCGCGACCGCACCAGCCGCGAGCGTTACAGCCAGCGCCTGCCCGGCGCCGAGCAGCGCGAAGCCCTGCGCGGCCGCGAGCCGACGCGCATGGCCGAGCGCGAGCGAGCCAGCCAGACCCTCAGCCAGCGTGGCTTCCAGGCCCCGGCCACCAGCAACCGCGAGGCGCGCGAGCGGGCCCAGGTCGCCGACCGCCAGATGCGCAGTGAGGGGCAGTTGCGTGATCGCGGTCAGGCCGCCGACCGCGGTATGCGTGGCCAGCCGGAGCGGATCGGCCAGCGCAGCCAGGCCAGCGCCCAGCCGCGCGAGCGGACGCAGAACAGTGCCCAGGCCCGCCAGTCGGCGCGCCAGCAGTACGCCAGCAGCCCGGGCAGCCGCAACAACGCCTTCGCCGGCGCCCGCGAGCCGTCGCGCTCCAAGGCCGTCGCCAGCCGGGGCGAGACCAGCCGGGCCTCGGCCAGCCGGCCGCGAGCGGAGCGCGCCAGCCGCCCGGTGCAGCGCTCGGCACCCAGCAGACCTTCCCGCGGTGGCGGCGGCGGCTTCCGGCGCTGAGACAAGGAGACTTCCCATGCATCCGCTCTTGCGTATCTGTCTGCCGGCCCTGCTGGTCCTGCTGACCCTGGAGGCGCGCGCCCAGCAAGCCTTCGCCACTCCCACCGCTGCCGTCGATGCGCTGATCGCGGCGCTGGGCACCGAGCGTGCCGATCCCCTGCGCATGGCCAGTCTGCTCGGCGCCGACTGGCAGACCTTCATCCCCACCGCCGACATCGAGCGCAAGGACGTCGACGCCTTCCTTGCCCTGTACCGCGAGCGGCGCACCATCCGCCTCGGTGGCCAGGGGCGCGCCAGCCTGGTGGTCGGCAACACGCCGTTCACTTTTCCGCTGCCGCTGGTCCACGGCCCGGAAGGCTGGCGCTTCGACCCCAGGGCCGGCGGCGAGGAGATCCGCGCACGGCGCATCGGCCGCAACGAGCTGTCCGCCATCGAGGCGGTGCGCGCCTACCACGATGCGCAGATGGACTACGCTGAGGCCGACCACGATGGCGACGGGGTGCTCGAGTACGCGCAGAAGTTCATGAGCAGCGACGGCCAGTACGATGGCCTGTACTGGCCCGAGGAGCCGGGCGTGCCGGAAAGCCCGCTCGGCCCGCTGTTCGGCGACGAGCTGCCGGACGGGGTGTGGCACGGCTACCGCTACCGCATCCTCGACGCCCAGGGCCGCTCGGCGCCGGGCGGCGCCTACGCCTACAAGATCGGCGACAACATGAGCCGCGGCTTCGCCCTGGTCGCCTGGCCGGCCGACTACGCCGACAGCGGGGTGATGAGCTTCATGATCAGCCACGATGGCCAGGTGTTCGAGAAGGACATGGGCGCCGACGGCGAGAAGGTCGCCAGGACGATGAGCCGCTTCGACCCGGACAGCAGCTGGCACGAGGTGAAGGAGGCGGCGGTGGCGCAGCATTGAGCGCCACGCGCCACTGACGGGCGGGGCGGCGCCGTGATCGGCTAGACTGGCCGTCCTCTGTCCGGCGAGCCGCAGCATGTCCGACCACGACCACGAAGAACAACAGTCCCGTGCCGACTACCACTGCGCCCACCAGGCGCGTGCGCTGGCCGAGGCCGAGCGCCTCCTGGCGGCGCGCGAGCGTCTCGGCGGACGCTGGCTGACCTGGGTGGCGGGGGAGCTGTATGCGCTGACCCCGCCGCAGTTCGCCAGCATGGTGCGGCGCGAGCTGCAGCGGTTGCGGGGCAGCTAGTTAGTCAGTCGGGCGCGTCGGTCTCGCACAGCGTGCACAGCAGGCGCGCATCGAGCAGGGCGTGGTGGGGAATGTCCTCGCTGGGCAGTTCGCCCAGCGGGTCGTCGACCTGGCGGCAGCCCAGCACGTTGGCCGGCAGGCCCAGCGGGCCGAGCAGCTCCAGCAGCAGCGGCCAGTCCCAGGCCAGCGCATCGCCGACGATTTCCACTTCGCCCAGGTTGGCGAGGAAGGCGTGCAGCGCCGGGCCGGCCTCGGTGCGCGGCCGGCCATGGCGGGCGAGGTCGAGTTGCGGCAGGACGATCTCGTCGACGAACGCCGAGCAGTCGGCCGCGCTCCAGCCGTCGCTGAGTTCGACGTAGAACTCGGCGCCGGCGGCGTCGACCAGGGCCAGGGAGATCAGCCGCCGGTCGAGGCTGAGCTGGGTGAATTCGGTGTCGATATAGATCGCGCGCATGGGGGCTCCTGGGGGCTTCCGTGCCGGGTGGTGGCGAGCGGAGCGCCGCCAGCAGTGTGGTCCACTGCGGCGCCGCTCGCCACGCCGGTCAGCCTCAGCGCGCCAGCTCCTCCACCAGCAGCCACAGCGCGGTGGCGGCCAGCAGACCGGCCATGCTCAGGTTGAACAGGCGCAGCGCGCGGTCCTGCTGCAGCCAGTGACGCAGGCGCTCGCCGCCCCAGGCCCACACCGCGATGCAGGGCAGGTTGACCACCAGCGCCAGCAGCGCCATGGCCGCGGCCGCGGGCAACTGGCCGCCCTGCGGCATGAACAGCACGCAGGCGTTGAGCACCATGATCCACGCCTTGGGGTTGATCCACTGGAACAGCGCGGCGGCGACGAAGCCCATCGGCTTCGCCACCTCGCGGCGGCCCGGGGCGCTGGCGCGCGCCAGCTTCAGCGACAGCCACAGCAGGTAGCTGCAGCCGGCGGCGGCCAGTAGCGGGCGCACCTCGCCGAGCCAGCCGGAGACCTGGGCGAACAGCGCGGCGCACAGCAGCAGCTGCAGCGAGCAGCCGAAGGCGATGCCGAGCATGTGCGGCAGGGTGCGGCGGAAGCCGAAGTTCACCCCCGAGGTGGTGAGCATGATGTTGTTGGGGCCGGGGGTGATCGACATCACTCCCATGTAGCTGGCCAGGGCGAGGGCTTCGATCATGGCGGGCCTCCTGCGGTTGATCCATGGCAGTCCATGCTAGGCACTGGTGGCAAGTGGTGACAGACTCACGAAATCGCTTTTGTCATGGTTACAGATTGGCTAGGTAAGCAACTGTCACCATCGCATGTCCATCCCGCTGTCACCGGTGAACCGCCATGAACGCAACCGTCCGCTACCGCCTGCTCGCCGACCAGCTGGCCGAGGCCATCGACCGCGGCAGCCTGCCGACCGGCGCCCGCCTGCCGTCGGTGCGCGCCTGCGCCGCCCAGCACACGCTGAGCCTCAACACGGTCACCGCCGCCTACCGCCTGCTCGAGGATCGCGGCCTGATCGAGGCGCGCCCGCAGTCCGGCTACTACGTGCGCAGCAGCCTGCCGCCGCTGCAGCGCCCGCTGCGCGAGCGGCCGGCCGGGGTGCGCAAGGCGGGCGAGATCGACGACCTGATGGCGGTGGTGCTGCAGTGCCAGCAGCGCGCCGACCATGTCGACCTGGCGCTGGCCTGTCCGCGCGGCGAGGCGTTCTACCCCGGCGCCAAGCTGGCCAAGCTGACCGCCAGCCTGCTGCGCCGCCAGCCGCAGCTGGTGGCGCGCTACGCGCTGCCGCCGGGCTCGCAGCGCCTGCGCGAGCAGATCGCCCGGCGCGCCGCGCTGCTCGGCATGACCCTGGCCGCCGACGACATCCTGCTCACCCACGGCGCCATGGAAGCGCTGCAGCTGGCGCTGCGCGCGGTGACCCATGCCGGCGACACCGTGGGGGTGGAGTCGCCGAGCTACTTCAACCTCTACCCGCTATTGGCCAGCCTCGGCCTCAGGGTGCTGGAGATCCCCACTCATCCGCAGCACGGTCTGGCGCTGGACGCTCTCGAGCTGCTGCTCGAGGAGAAGCGCCTGGCGGCCATCGTCGCCATGCCCACGGTGCACAACCCGCTGGGCTGCAGCATGCCGGTGGCGGCCAAGCAGCGCCTGGCCGATCTGGTCAACCGCCACCGGGTGCCGCTGATCGAGGATGCCCTGTACGCCGAGCTGCAGTTCGCCGAGCCGCTGCAGCCGACGGTCAAGGCCTTCGACCGCGACGGCTGGGTGATGACCTGCGCCAGCTACACCAAGACCCTGGCGCCGGACTACCGCATCGGCTGGCTGGAGGCCGGGCGCTTCCGCGACGCGGTGCGCCAGCTGAAGTTCAGCTCCAGCGTCGCCGAGTCGGTGCTGCTGGCCGAGACGGTCGGCCTGTTCCTCGAGAACGGCGGCTACGACCACCACATGCGCGCCCTGCGCCGGCGTTACGCGGCGCAGGTGGATGCGGTGCGCGGGTTGGTCGCTCGCCACTTCCCGGCCGGCACCCGCGCCACCCAGCCGGTCGGCGGCTTCCTGCTCTGGCTGGAGTTGCCGGAGACGGTGGACAGCCTGGCACTGTTCCACGCCGCGCTGGCCGAGCGCATCGTCATCATCCCCGGCCAGCTGTACTCCAACGGCGCGCGCTTTCGCCACTGCCTGCGCCTGTCCTGTTGCCAGGAGCTTGACGAGCGGGTCACCGGTGCGCTGCGCCGTCTGGGCGAGCTGGCCACGGCGCTGGCCGGCGCGCCGCCCGCGGCGTGAACCGCGGGCGGGCCGGCGTCAGGTCGGGAGAGGCTTGTAGGCGAGCAGGGGCTAGAGGCTGCCCTCGATGTCGCTGCACACGCTGCTCAGGCGCAGGTACTCGAGGGTGCGCAGCTGGCCGGCGGAGTCCTCGTAGGTCATCTGCGCCGACACCACGCGGCAGGGGGCGTACAGCTCGTCCGGCTCGCTGATCGCCACCACCTTGTCGATGTCCAGGCGCATGCCGTAGACGTATTCCTCCACCGGCGGATCGGCCGCCAGGGCCACGGCCGAGCAGGCCACCAGGGGCAGCAGGATGTATTTGATGTTCATGGGTACCTCAGCGATGCGACAGGAAACCTCCCTACCAGGCGAGTCAGCGGTCCCGTGCTGCTTACAGCGTCACGCCTTGGTCAAATTCTAGTCGGCTTGCGGATACGCAAAGGCCAGCGGCGTGGCCGCTGGCCAATCGATAGGAAGTAGCACCAGGGCTACTGATTGCCGGATTTTCTGAGGGCCAAGCCGCGGCGCCTCAGCTCGGCGGCGTGGCCGGCCTGGACGGCGGCGGTGCGCCGTCCGGGGTGCCGAAGCGGCAGCGGGCCACCTGGTTGTCGAGCAGGTTGCTGCCGCGCGGCAGGCAGCGCTCGAGATCCCTGGGGGCGGTCGCTCTGGTTGGCGCGGCGGCCTGCTGGGCCGGAGTCGCGGGCGGCGCGCCGTCCGCGGTGCCGAAGCGGCAGCGGGCCACCCGGTTGTCGAGCAGGTTGCTGCCGCGTGGCAGGCAGCGCGCAAGGTCCTTGGGCGCGGCCGCCTTGATCGGCGGTGGAGCCTTGGGCGCAGCGACCGGCGCAGCTGGCGGCGGGGGCGGCTCCGGCGGCGGGCTGCTTTCCACCAGCGGCGCCGGTGGCGGGGGCGCTGCCGGTGGCGGCGGGCTCGGGCGCTCCAGGCGCATGACCAGCAGCAGGGCCAGGCCGAGACCGAGCACCAGGGCGGGCAGGATGAACCTCTTCTGGCCGGCCTGGGACGCGCGAGTCCGCGCAGTCTGGCGGTTCATGGCCACAGCCCGGCAAGCGGCGGGAGGGTGGGGCAGGCCAGCCGGGCTGGCCGATCAGGGGTGACGCGCATGGCAACCTCGGGAGCCGACAGGCAATCTCCTTACCGGGCCCAGCCGACGTTCCCCTGTACCGCCCAAGGCGCGAGGCCTCGATGCAAGTCTAGCCAGTGCGCAGCGCCCGAGGCGGCAGGAGCGGCGCTGGCGGTCAACCGATGCGTGCTAGCGGCGCCGGCGCTGATAACCGTTGGCGCTGACAAGCGTGGCTGCCGAGCCGTCAGGTGGCCTGGCTGACACCGGGGAAGCGCGCGCGGAAGGCCTCCGGCATCGCTGTCACCTTGCCGGCGCGGTAGTCGAAGAACACGAAGCCGTTCTTGGCCAGAGCGACCAGCGTGCCGTCGGCCGGGCGGCTGACGCGGAAGGTGATGTCGCCGCCATACTTGTTGAAGTCCATCACGCCGACCTCGAATAGCAGGACGTCGCGCTCGTGGGCCTCGGCCTTGTACAGGGTGGCGAGGTCGGTGACCACGACGCCGAGGCCTTCGGCATTGCCGCCGCCGGCGATGCCGTGTTCAAACAGGAAGCGCGAGCGCGCCTCGGAGAGCATGGAGATCAGCGCATCGTTGCCCAGATGGTTGCCGGCGTTGATGTCGGTGCTGCGCACGGTCATGCGCGTGGTGTAGCGGAAGGCGTCTTCGGGGAGTTCGAGCTGCAGGCGGGCCATGGGCGATCCTCGCGTGATGGGCGTGTGGCGAGTCTAATCGGCGCCGCCGGTCGCCGTCATGTCGGCACCCGCCACAGATACCAGGCCGCCACCGTGCGCCACGGGCGGTACGCCTGGCCGATGCGCGCCAGCTCGCGCGGCGTCGGCAGCTGGTCCAGGCCCTTGAGGCGGCGATAGCCGCTGCGCACGCCGAAGTCGTCGACCGGCAGCACGTCGGGGCGCTCGAGGGTGAAGATCAGCAGCATCTCCACCGTCCAGCGGCCGATGCCGCGCAGGCTGACCAGCCGCTCGATCAGCGCCTCGTCGTCCAGCGCCATGGCTTCCTCGCGGTCCGGCACCAGGCCGCTCAGCGCGCCGGCGGCGATGCCCTGCAGGGTCTCCACCTTGCGCGCCGACAGGCCGCTGCCGCGCAGGGCGTCGAACTCGGTGGCCAGCAGCTGCGCGGGCGTGGGGAAGTCGCTGTCCGGGTAGAGGGCCAGCATCCGGGCGAGGATGCTCTCGGCGGCGCGGGCGTGCAGCTGCTGGTAGGCCACCGCGCGCACCAGTGCCTCGTAGGGTTCGCGCGCTGCCCTGGGCTGCAGGGTGCAGGGGCCGACCTGTTCGATCAGCCGCGCCCAGTCGGCATCGAGCGCCGCCAGATGGGCGCTGGCGGCGCGGTAGTCGGGGGTGGCGCTGCTCGGCATGGGCAAGTCTTCCAGGAGGTGAGGGCAGGCGGCCGATCGGTGGCGGGATGCGGCCGCGGCCGGTCGCGAGTACAGTCATCTTTACCCAGAGACCCCGCGAAAGGAACGTCCGATGCACAGCGTCCGCAAGATTCCCCAACCCGGCCAGCCGGCCATGCCGATCCGTTTCGCCCTCGGCGAGTGCGCGCTGGGCGCGTTGCTGGTGGCGCACAGCGAGCACGGGCTGTGCGCCATCCTCCTCGGCGACGAGCCGGAGGCGCTGCGTGCCGAGCTCCGCCAGCGCTTCCCGCAGGGCGAGCTGGTCGACGGCGACGTGGACGCCGAGCGGCTGCTGGCGCAGGTGGCCGCCTTCGTCGAGGCGCCGCAGCTCGGCCTCGACCTGCCGCTGGACCTGCGCGGCACGGCCTTCCAGCAGCGCGTCTGGCAGGCCCTGCGCGCCATCCCGCCGGGCAGCACGCTCAGCTACGCCGAACTGGCCGAGCGCATCGGCGCGCCCAGGGCGGTGCGCGCGGTGGCCGGCGCCTGCGCGGCCAATGCCCTGGCGGTGGCCATCCCCTGCCACCGCGTGCTGCGCAGCGACGGCGGCCTGTCCGGCTACCGCTGGGGCGTGGCGCGCAAGCGCGCGCTGCTGGAGCGTGAGGGGCGGGTGCAGCGTTTTCCGAGTTGACGCACGCCGGGTTCGGCGCGCTCTGGTGATCGCCTGGTCTTCAGCGGTCGCCTGACCGCCTACCAGCGACGGTCGCTGTAGTAGTGGTCGCGATGATGGCGGCGGTGGTGGTGGTGATGGCGGTGCGCATGGCGATAGCGCTCGTGGCGGTAGCGGGGCGCGTCGCGGTAGACCGGTGCCGGCCGGTAGTAGCGGTCGCGGTAGACGGGGCGCGGCTCGTAGTAGTACGCCGGCGCGCGATGGACCTCGACGTAGCGGTCGTGGCGGTAGTAGCCATCGCGGTCGGAAGCGTGCGCGGGGGACTGGATGAACAGCGCTGCACCGGCGAGCAGGGCGATGACGAGGACAAGACGCGAAAGCATGATCGGGGCTCCTGTGGTGCCGGTATGGCCGGCCACTTCCTATGACCACCGCGCCGGCGGAAATTTCAGTCCGCCGCTGTAAAACTTTGTGTCGGCGCGGCCAGCTCGGCCGGCGAGAGGGCTGCGGCGTTGCGCCGGCCCCGCTCCGGAGTCCGCTGCAGCCTTTGGCGGTCGATCACTTGCCGGGTGGCACGCTGCACGCCAGCAACTGCTGCTCGTCGGCGGCGAGGCGCGCCGGCAGGCAGTCGCGCAGGAACTCGACCCAGGTGCGGATCTTGGCGTCCAGGTACTGGCGCGACGGGTAGAGCGCGAAGACCCCCAGCGGATACAGGGTGTGCCCGGGCAGGACGCGCACCAGGCTGCCGTCCAGCAGGCTGTGCAGCGCCGAGTACACCGGCAGCGCGCCGATGCCCATGCCGGCCTTGAGTGCCACGGTCATGGCGTCGACGGTGTTGACCTGGAAGTGGGTGCGCTCGACGCTGACCAGCTGCTGGCCGGCGGGGCCGTCGAGCAGCCACTGGTCGAGGCTCATCACCGGGTAGACCAGGCGCAGGCAGCGGTGCTGCTGCAGGTCGGCGGGTTGCTGCGGTGCGCCGTGCCTGGTGAGGTAGCCGGGCGCGGCGCACAGCACGCTGTAGGTGCTGCCCAGCTGCTTGGAGATGAAGCCGGAGTCGGGCAGTTCGCGGGCGGTGATCACCGAGACGTCGTAGCCCTCGTCGAGGATGTCGGTGGTGCGGTTGGCCAGGGTCAGGTCGAAGCTGACCTCGGGGTAGGTCTCGCTGTACTCGGCGGCCGCCTGGATCAGGTAGTGGTGGCCGATGCCGGTCATCGCGTGGACCTTGAGGTTGCCGGCCGGGCGCGCGTGGGCGTCGCTGGCCTCCGCCTCGGCTTCCTCGATGGCGCCGAGGATCTGCTGGCAGCGCAGCAGGTAGCGCTGGCCGGCCTCGGTCAGGGCGATGCGTCTCGTCGTGCGGTGCAGCAGGCGCGTGCGCAGGTGGGTTTCCAGGGTGGCGACCGCGCGCGAGATGTAGGAGGTGGTCAGGTCGAGGCGCACGGCGGCGGCGGTGAAGCTGCCGGTCTCCGCCACGCAGACGAAGGCACGCATGTTGAAGAGAGTGTCCATCGGTCGCCTTTCTGGCAGGGGTGAGCGGTGCGGCTGCGTGGGACATCCCTGATCGTGCGGCGCGGTCGCGGCCGTGGCGCACACGGCGGCGGCTGGCGGCGCCGATTCTGTCACGAAGCCTGCCAGGGATTATGACCTGTCAGTACACAATCCATCATCCAACCGTGCGCTTATCCTCGCCTCCGGCCGGTCCTAGAATCGCCATCCCTCCCGGCTTCCCGCCCCTTCCAGGATCCGCTGCAGTGCCCGCCATCGTTCGGCCCGGTCTGTTCCTCGCCAGTCTGCTGGTTTCCGTGTTTTCTTCCCTGTCCGGCTGCATCGCCAGCGGCGGCATAGCCCCGCAGGCCGAGCTGGCCGACGGCGGCGAATTGCCCACCGACGCGGCCATCCGCCACGCCGCGCAGAGCGCCGACTGGCCGCGCGCGCAGTGGTGGCAGGCCTACGGCGATGCGCAGCTGAACGCCTGGGTCGAGCGCGCGCTGGCCGGCAGTCCCGGCCTGGCCATGGCCGCGGCGCGGGTGCGCCGGGCGCAGGCGCTGGCCGGGGTCGCCGCGGCGGCGCAGGCACCGCAGGTCGGCCTGGAGGCCAGCGTGCAGCGCAAGCGCTGGCCGGACGACAACTTCTACGGCCCCGGTCCGCTGGCGCGCACCACCAGCTGGAACAACACCGCCGCCTTCGGCCTGAGTTACGACCTCGACCTGTGGGGCCGCCTGCGCAGCCAGCGCGCGCAGGCGCTGAGCCAGGCGCGGCTGGCGGCCACCGAGGCGCGCGCCGCGGCGCTGGAGCTGCAGGGCAGTGTGGTGCGCGCCTACATCCAGCTGGCGCGCCAGTACGCCGAGCTGGACATCGCCAAGGCCGAACTCAAGCAGCGCGAGGAGCTGCTGGCGCTGGCCGTGGAGCGCCGGCGCATCGGCCTGGGTACCGAGCTGGAGGTCAGTACGGCCGAGGCGCCGCTGCCGGAGGCCCATCGCCAGCTCGACCTGGCCCACGAGGCCATCGCCCTGACCGGCAACCAGCTGGCGGCGCTGGCCGGTGCCGGGCCGGGCGCGGCCGCCGAACTCAAGCGCCCGCAGCTGGCGTTGCACGCCGCGCCGCGCCTGCCCAGCCGCCTGCCGCTGGAGCTGCTCGGCCGCCGGCCCGACGTGGTCGCCGGGCGCTGGCAGGTGGCGGCGGCGGCGCGCGGCATCGAGGTGGCCAAGGCCGACTTCTATCCCAACATCGACCTGCTCGGCAGCCTCGGTTCGGCGGCGACCCAGGGCGGCGTGCTGGACTTCCTGCGCTACGACAAGCTGACCTACGGCCTCGGCCCGGCGCTGAGCCTGCCGATCTTCGATGGCGGGGCGCGGCGCAGCCGGCTCGGCGCCGAGACGGCTGGCTACGACCTGGCAGTCGAGCAGTACAAGCAGACCCTGGTGCAGGCGCTGCGGGGCGTCTCCGACCTGCTGATCCGCCTGCATTCGCTGCACGAGCAGGAGGGCTTCGTCGCCAGCGCGCGGGCCACTGCCGAGCGGCGCTACCTGCTGGCGCAGGAAGCCCACGAGCGCGGCCTGAGCGACGCCCGCGAGCTGCTCGAAGCGCAGAGCCTGGTGTTCGAGCAGCGGCGCCTGCAGCAGCAGGTGCTGGCCGGCCAGCTGGGCGCCCAGGCCGAGCTGTGGGTAGCGCTCGGCGGCGGCGTGCTGGCCGCCGGCAGCGCCCCGGCGGACGGCGCGTGACGTGCGCCTGCAGCTGCCGGGCCGGCGGTGAGGGGCGCGCCATGACCACTTCGAGTTCGAGCGCGCCCGCGCTGCCCGGCGCCTTTCGCCGCGGCCTGGACGAGTGGGCGCAGAGCGAGGGGATGACCTGGGCCTTCATCTTCAAGGCCCTGCTCACCGCCTTCATCGCCCAGTGGCTGGCCTATCGCCTGGAGCTGCCGCAGGCCAACACCGTGCTGGCCACGGTGTTCATCGTCATGCAGCCGGAGAGCGGCCAGGTGCTGGCCAAGAGCTTCTACCGCTTCCTCGGCACCCTGCTGGGGCTGACGGTGACGGTGCCGCTGATCGCCCTGTTCGCCCAGGAGCGGGTGCTGTTCCTGCTCTGCCTGGCGCTGTGGATCGGCGTGTGCACCGCCGGTGCGGCGCGCTACCGCGACTTTCGCGGCTACGGCTGCGTGCTGGCCGGCTACACCGCCGCGCTGATCGGCCTGCCGGCCATCGCCGCCCCGCAAGGCGCCTTCATGCAGGCGCTGTGGCGGGTGCTGGAGATCAGCCTGGGCATCCTCTGCTCGGGGCTGGTCAGCGCGCTGATCCTGCCGCAGAACAGCAGCACCAGCCTGCGCCGCCTGCTGGCCACGCGCTTTCGCGACTTTGCCGGCTTCGCCAGCGCGGCGCTGGCCGGCCAGCTCGACGGCCAGCGCCTGGAGCAGCTCAATGCGCGCTTCGCCGGCGAGGCGGTGGCGCTCGACAACCTGCGCAACGCCAGCGCCTTCGAGGACCCGCATTTCCGCCTGCGCAGCGGCCGGCTGGGCCGCCTCAACCACGAGTTCATGGTGCTCTCGACCCGCTTCCACGGCCTGCACCAGCTGCTGCAGCGCCTGCAGGGCGAGGCCGGCGAGCAGGTGCGCACGGCGCTGGCGCCGTGCCTGGCCGGGGTCGGCGCGGTGCTGGCGCCGCTCGGCCAGCACCTGTGCAGGGAGGCCGACGCCGAGGTGCTGGCCCTGCGCCTGGAGGGCAGCCAGCGCGAGCTGATGCAGCAGATCCGCGCTGCCCGCCGGCAGCTGGCCGCGCAGCAGCCGAGCGACGAGCAGCTGCTCGACTTCAATACCGCCGCCGAGCAGCTCTACCGCTTCACCGGCGACCTGCACGACTACGCGCTGACCCACGCCTCGCTGCGGGTCCACCGCCATGCCCGCGAGCAGTGGCAGGACAGCTTCACCCCGCGCGCCAACAGCCTGGCCACGGCGGTGACCGGGATGCGCAGCGCCCTGCTGGTGCTGCTGCTCGGCGGCTTCTGGATCGCCACCGCCTGGCCCAGCGGCGAAACCTGCGTGCTGACCGCGGCGATGGTCGCCGGCCTGGTGGCCAGTGCGCCCAGCCCGCGTCACCAGGCGCTCAAGCTGCTGATCGGCGCGCTGGGCAGTGCGCTCGCCGGCGGCCTGCTGCAGTTCTGGGTGCTGCCCTGGCTGGACGGCTTCGCCCTGCTGTTCTGCGCGCTGGCGCCGGTGTTCGCCTTCGGCGCCTGGCTGCTGGCGCGCAGCCAGACCGCCGGTTACGGCACCGGCCTGCTGCTGTGGTTCTGCATCGTCGCCCTGCCGGCCAACCTGCCGGCCTACGATTTCCAGCGCCTGTTCAACGAGTACCTGGCCGCCCTGCTGGCGATCGGCCTGACCACCCTGAGCCTGGCGCTGATCCTGCCGCCCGACCGCCCCTGGCTGTGGCGGTGCCTGGAGCACGATCTGCGCATGCGCGTGGTGTTCGCCGTCAGCGGCCGGCTCAAGGGCCTGGGCGCCGGCTTCGAGAGCGGCACCCGCGACCTGCTCAACCAGGCCCAGGTCAGTGCGGTCGGCCGCCCCGAGGTGCAGCGCCGCCTGCAGCGTTGGATGTTCGCGGTGCTGGAGATCGGCCAGGCGGTGATCGAGCTGCGCCAGGAGCAGGCGCGCCTGCCGGCCGAGCCCTGCTACGGCGAGGGCATGCCCTGGCAGGTCGCCATCCGCGCCCTCGGCCGCGCGCTGGTGCGCCTGTTCATCCAGCCCGACGAGGGCAACCGCCTGCGCGCCCTGGCCGCGGTGGAGCAGGCCATCGCCACCGTGCGGCAGACCCCGGAGACGCGCCCGCCGCAGTTCGACAGCTCGCCGCTGCGCCGGGTGCTCAGCTATCTGCACTTCATCCGCAGCTCGCTGCTCGATCCCCATTCGCCGCTGGCCGCCGGGAGCCGGTGGCCTGTGCGGTTGGTTGATTGAGGCAAGTTCGGATGACCGGGGGCACGAGACAAGGCGCCGCGACGAGTCATAGCAGGGCTATGGCGAGGAGTGGCAACGCAGTATCGGGGCCTCGGGCGCCGAAATTGACCAAGCGAACCAACCAAACAGGCCACTAGATGCCGCGTGAAATCGCCCTGTTCGGCGTCTACCTGCCGAACCTGACCCTGCTGTTCGTCATCACCCTGGCCGTCGGCTGGGGCATCGACCGCCTGGTGGCCTGGAGCGGCCTGTACCGCCACGCCTGGCACCCGACGCTGTTGCGCGCCAGCCTGTTCACCTGCCTGTATGGCGCCCTGATGCTGTACGTCTACCACTGAATCTGCCGCGAACGAGCCTGGATATGCCCTGGAAAAGAGTCATCAGCGTCGTCTTCACCCTGCTGGTCTTCGCCGCCGCCGTGCTGCTGGTGCGCACGCTCTGGCTGCACTACATGGACTCGGCCTGGACCCGCGACGGCCGGGTGCGCGCCGAGGTGGTCAACATCGCCCCCGACGTCGCCGGCTTGGTGGTCGAGGTGGTGGTGCACGACAACCAGACGGTGCACAAGGGCGACCTGCTGCTGCGCATCGATGCCGAGCACTACCGCACCGCGGTGCGCCAGGCCGAGGCGCTGGTCGCGGCGCGCCAGGCCGAGCTGAGCATGCGCGAGGACAATGCCGCGCGGCGCGCCGACATGAACGAGCGGGTGGTGTCGCGCGAGAGCCGCAGCGACGCCAGCCACCTCGCCGCCGCCGCGCGCGCCGACCTGCTCGAGGCCCAGGCGCGGCTGGACGAGGCGCGCCTGCAGCTCAAGCGCACCGAGGTGCGCGCGCCGGTGGACGGCTACGTCACCAACCTCAACGTGTTCGCGGGCGACTTCGCCAACCGCGGCGAACCGGCGCTGGCGCTGGTCGACCGCCACTCCTTCTACGTCTACGGCTACTTCGAGGAAACCCGCCTGCCGCTGATCCGCGTCGGCGACCGGGCCGAGATGCGCCTGATGAGCGGCGAGCAGCTCAGCGGCCGGGTCGACAGCTTCGCCCGCGGCATCTACGACCGCGACAACCCGGAAAGCCGCGAGCTGATCGCCGACGTCAACCCGACCTTCAACTGGGTGCGCCTGGCCCAGCGCGTGCCGGTGCGCATCCACCTCGATGCGCTGCCGGAGGGCCTCGAACTGGCGGCCGGGATGACCTGCACGGTGATCATCACCCCGCCGACCGGCGCGGCGCGCGCGGTGCCGCTGCGCTGGTAGGGCGGCGCGGCAGGCAGGATGCACCTCGCTTGCCCGAGCATGACCCGAGCGGGCTCAGCGGCGATGGCGGTAGTCGCGATAGTGGTAGTCGCGGTGGTAGGGGCGGCCGTAGGGGCGGTGGTGGTGATGCCGCGGGTAGTAGCGCGGCCCGTAGTAGTGGTGGTGCGGCGGCGGATAGTAGTAGCGCGGCGGATAGTAGTAATAGGGGCGGTAGATCGGCCGCGGGCCGAAATGGATGCTGACCGGCGGCGCGTAGATCTCGACGCTGGGGTGACCGATGGTGATGACGGCGCCACGGTGATGGCGGTCGTCAGCCTCGACTGGCGCCGGGCTGGCCAGGGCCAGGCAGGCAAGCAGAGCGGTGATGAGGGACAGGTGCGCGAGCATGGTCGAATCCCCTTGGCTGCCGGGTATTGCCGGTTACTCGTTCGACCGCACCTCTGGGGGGAAAATCCGGCTCTGCCGATGGATGGCAGGGTGCGCCTGAAGAAAGCGGCGGCGCCTGCCTGCAGGCGCCGGGGGCTTACTCGGCGGCCGTTGTCTTGCTGGCGCTTTCCGCGAGGGCCGTGCGGCAGCGCTCCTCGGCGGTATCCAGTTCCAGCTGCATCTGCTGGATGTCGAGTAGCTGCTGCTCCAGCTGCGCGCGGCGCTCGGCGATCATGCCGAGCATGATGTTGAGCTGCTTCTGGTTGCCGGTCTGCGGGTCGTACAGCTCGATCAGCGTCTTGCACTCGGCCAGCGACAGGCCGAGACGCTTGCCGCGCAGGATCAGCTTGAGCGCCACGCGGTCCTTGGGGCTGTAGATGCGCTCCTGGCCGCGGCGCTGCGGCGTGAGCATGCCCTGCTCCTCGTAGAAGCGGATGGTGCGGGTGGTCACGTCCAGTTCCTGGGCGAGGTCGGAGATGCTGTAGGTCTGCTTCGCCATGGGGGATTCCAGATTCGTCGGCGTGCGCGCCCGGCGGCGTGTGGGCGCCGGGGTCGCTGCGTTCATGGGTGTTCGGCGGACAAGGCTACACCTTGGCCACCGCCGCTGCACAGGGTCGCGCGGGACGATTGGAGGGGGGAGGGCGTGTGCGGCGCGGAGCGGGCGCCTGCGCCGCGAGCGGCAGGGAAGACGACGTCGGGCATGTTGTTGTTCTCGTTGGGCGTCGTGGCAGTGGGGGGAGGGTGGGTAACCGCGCAGCGTTACCCACCCTCGCAAGGTGGATGGCCACCCCGTGGAAAATCGCTGCGCGAGTTTTCCACCCTACGGATGCATCAGCGCTGGATCGGGCAGCCGGTGGCGGCCTGCAGCTGCTCGAAGGTCACGCCCTCGGCCAGCTCGACCAGCCTGAGGCCCTGCTCGGTGACGTCGAGCACGGCCAGGTCGGTGATGATGCGGTCGACCACGCCGACGCCGGTCAGCGGCAGGTCGCAGCGCTCGAGGATCTTGTGCGCGCCGCCCTTGGCGGTGTGCTCCATCAGCACCACCACGCGCTTGACCCCGGCGACCAGGTCCATGGCGCCGCCCATGCCCTTGACCATCTTGCCGGGGATCATCCAGTTGGCCAGGTCGCCCCGGGCCGACACCTGCATGGCGCCGAGGATCGACAGGTTGATGTGGCCGCCGCGGATCATCGCGAAGCTCGCCGCACTGTCGAAGAAGCTGCTGCCGGGCAGGGTGGTGATGGTCTGCTTGCCGGCGTTGATCAGGTCCGGATCGACCTCGTCCTCGGTGGGGAACGGGCCGATGCCGAGCAGGCCGTTCTCGCTCTGCAGCCAGACGTCCATGCCGGCGGGAATGTAGTTGGCCACCAGGGTCGGCAGGCCGATACCGAGGTTGACGTAGAAGCCGTCCTGCAGCTCGGCGGCGGCGCGCTGCGCCATCTGTTCACGGGTCCAGGCCATGGTCAGGCGCTCCCTGCTTTGGAGTTGGAAAGCGTACGTTGTTCGATGCGTTTTTCCGGGGTGGCGTTGACCACGATGCGCTGCACGTAGATGCCCGGCAGGTGGATCTGGTCGGCGTCCAGCGCGCCGGTCTCCACCAGTTCCTCGACCTCGACCACGCAGACCTTGCCGGCCATCGCCGCCAGCGGGTTGAAGTTGCGCGCGGTCTTGCGGAACAGCAGGTTGCCGGCCTGGTCGGCCTTCCACGCCTTGACCAGCGCCACGTCGGCGGTCAGCGCGCGCTCCATCACGTACCACTCGCCGTCGAACTGGCGGGTCTCCTTGCCCTCGGCGACCAGGGTGCCGTAGCCGGTCTTGGTGAAGAACGCCGGGATGCCGGCGCCGCCGGCGCGCAGTTTCTCGGCCAGGGTGCCCTGCGGGGTGAATTCCAGCTCCAGCTCGCCGGCCAGGTACTGGCGCTCGAACTCCTTGTTCTCGCCGACGTAGGAGGAAATCATCTTCCTGATCTGCCGGGTGGCGAGCAGCTGGCCGAGGCCGAAGCCGTCGACGCCGGCGTTGTTGCTGATCGCGGTGAGGTTGCTCTTGCCGCTGTCGCGCAGGGCGGCGATCAGCGCCTCGGGGATGCCGCACAGGCCGAAGCCGCCGACGGCGATGGTCATGCCGTCCGCCACCAGCCCGTCGAGGGCGGCGTGGGCGTTGGGGTAGAGCTTGTTCATGGGTGTGCCTCGCTTGTTGTTCTGTCCTGTGGCGCCGGGTGTTGCTGCCGTTGTTGTGGGAGGCCCGACCTCGGGGCGAAGCTCTTGTTGCTTGCGGCGGACCTGCGGCCCGCATCGCCGCGAGGACGCGCCTCCTACGAAAACACCGCTAGGCGCTGCGCCAGGCGCGCGCCACCCGCGAGCCGTTGTCGCGGCCGAGCACCTGGCAGATGCGCTCGCCGGCCTGGATCAGCGCCTCCAGCTCGATGCCGGTGTGGATGCCCAGGCCGTCGAGCAGGTAGAGCACGTCCTCGCTGGCCACGTTGCCGCTGGCGCCCTTGGCGTAGGGGCAGCCGCCGAGGCCGGCGACCGAGCTGTCGAACACGTGGATGCCTTCCAGCAGGCTGGCGTAGATGTTCGCCAGCGCCTGGCCGTAGGTGTCGTGGAAGTGGCCGGCCAGCTTGTCGCGCGGGATGTTGCGGCCGACCGTCTCGAACAGCGCGCGGGTCTTGCCGGCGGTGCCGGTGCCGATGGTGTCGCCCAAGGAGATCTCGTAGCAGCCCATCTCGAACAGTTCGCGGGCCACCGCGGCGACCTGCTGCGCCGGGACCTCGCCCTCGTAGGGGCAGCCGAGCACGCAGGACACGTAGCCGCGCACGCGGATGCCCTGCTCGCGGGCGGCGTCCATCAGCGGCACGAAGCGCTGCAGGCTCTCGGCGATCGAGCAGTTGATGTTCTTCTGCGAGAAAGCCTCGGAGGCGGCGGCGAACACCGCGACCTCCTTGACCCCGGCGAGCATGGCCGCCTCGAAGCCCTGCAGGTTGGGGGTCAGCGCGGCGTAGGTGACGCCGGGCTTGTGCTGGATTCTCTCGAACACCTCGGCGGAGCCGGCCATCTGCGGCACCCACTTGGGCGACACGAAGCTGCCGACCTCGACGTATTCCAGGCCGGCGGCGCTGAGGTCGTCGACCAGGCGCACCTTGTCGGCCACGCTGATCGGCTGTTTCTCGTTCTGCAGTCCGTCGCGCGGGCCGACTTCGACCAGGCGGACGTGCTGGGGCAGTGCAATGGCGGTTGTCTTCATGTGCGCTTTCCGTTTCGGCTTCCAGGCTTTTGGGGCAGTGGCGATCGCGGTGGGCAATCGCTGCGCGAGTTGCCCACCCTACCAGTTGCGGAGCGTCCGCGAACGTAGGGTGGACAACGGCGCAGCCTTGTCCACCGGCGCTCCTTCTCAGGCCTCTTCCAGCTCCACCAGCGCGGCGCCTTCGCTGACCATTTCGCCCTCGCTGCAGTACAGGCCCTTGACCACCCCGGCCTGCGGCGCGCGGATGCTGTGTTCCATCTTCATCGCCTCCAGCACCACCAGCGCGGTGCCGGCCTCGACGTGCTGGCCGGCTTCCACCAGCACGCGGACGATGCTGCCGTTCATCGGCGCGGTCAGCCCGCCATGGTGGGCGTGGCTGGCCTCGGCCTCGGCGATCGGGTCGACGCGCTGCACGCTGCGCAGCTCGCCGGCCCACTGCAGGTACAGGCTGTCGCCGCGGCGGATCGCCAGGTGCTGGCGGCGCAGGCCGTCCTGCTCGATCACCAGCTGCTCGCCGACCAGCTGCGCCCTGGGGGCGCTGCCGGCGCGCAGCTGCACGCTCTGCTGGGTGTCGCCGCAGCGCAGGGTCAGGTCGGTCTCCGCCGGCAGGCCGGCGCGCCAGCCGCTGGCGTTGCTCCACGGCGAATGCGGATCGTCGCCGCGCACGCGTGCGGCCTCGCTCTGCACGAAGGCCTCGCCGGCCAGTTGCCAGAACACCTCCGGCAGCGCGCCGACCGGCGGCAGCAGCTGCGCCTGGTGGCGCGGGATGAAGCCGGTGTCCAGTTCGGCGGCGGCGAACGCCGGGTGGGCCAGCACGCGGTGCAGGAAGGCCAGGTTGGTCTTCACGCCGCCGACGGCGGTCTCGGCGAGCATGGCCAGCAGGCGCTGGCGCGCCTCCTCGCGATTCTCGCCCCAGGCGATCAGCTTGCCGAGCATCGGGTCGTAGAACGGCGACACCGTGTCGCCCTCGGCGACGCCGCTGTCGACCCGGCGGCCCGGGCCGGCGGCCGGCTCGCGGTACAGCGCCAGGCTGCCGGTGGCCGGCAGGAAGTCGTGGTCCGGGTCCTCGGCGTACAGGCGTACCTCGATGGCGTGGCCGATCAGCGGCACCTGCTCCTGAGTGATCGGCAGCGCCTCGCCGCGGGCGACGCGGATCTGCCAGGCCACCAGGTCGAGGCCGGTGATCGCCTCGGTGACCGGGTGCTCGACCTGCAGGCGGGTGTTCATCTCCATGAAGAAGAACTCGCCGCGCGCGTCGAGGAGGAACTCCACGGTGCCGGCGCCGACGTAGCCGATGGCCTTGGCCGCCTTCACCGCCGCCTCGCCCATGGCGCGGCGCAGCTCGGGCGACAGGCCCGGGGCCGGAGCTTCCTCGACCACCTTCTGGTGGCGGCGCTGGATCGAGCAGTCGCGCTCGTTGAGGTACAGGCAGTTGCCGTGGCTGTCGGCGAACACCTGGATCTCCACGTGGCGCGGCTTGAGCACGTACTTCTCGACCAGCATGCGCGAGTCGCCGAACGAGGATTGCGCCTCGCGCTGCGCCGAGGCCAGCGCCTCGGCCAGCTCGCTCTCGCGCTCCACCACCTTCATGCCCTTGCCGCCGCCGCCGGCGGTGGCCTTGAGCAGCACCGGATAGCCGATCACCTCGGCGGCGGTGCGGAAGGTCTCGTAGTCCTGGGCCTCGCCGTGGTAGCCGGGCACCAGCGGCACGCCGGCGGTTTCCATCAGCGCCTTGGCCGCCGACTTGCTGCCCATGGCGTCGATGGCGCTGGCCGGCGGGCCGAGGAAGATCAGCCCGGCCGCCTCGATGGCGCGGGCGAAGCCGGCGTTCTCGGAGAGGAAGCCATAGCCGGGGTGGATGGCCTGGGCGCCGCTGGCCTTGGCCGCGGCGATCAGCTTGTCGACCAGCAGGTAGCTGTCGGCCGGCTTGGCGCCGCCGAGGTCGACGCGGATGTCGGCTTCGCGGGCGTGGCGGGCGTCGCGGTCGATGGCGCTGTGCACGGCCACGGTGGTCAGGCCCAGGGCCTTGGCGGTGCGCATCACCCGGCAGGCGATCTCGCCGCGGTTGGCCACCAGCAGGGTGTCGATGTGTCGGCTCATTGGTGGCTCTCCTGCCAGGCGGGGGTGCGTTTGTCGAGGAAGGCGTTGAGTCCCTCCTGACCTTCGGCGCTGACGCGCAGGGTGGCGATGGCGCGTTCGGTGAACTGGCGCAGTTCGTCGTCGAGCTGCGCCGGACCGACCTCGACCAGCAGTTCCTTGCAGGCCTTGAGCGCCTGCGGGCTGTTCAGCCGCAGGTTGGCGAGCCACTGCTCCAGCGCGGCGTCCAGCTCGCTGGCCGGGTAGGCCTCGGCGAGCAGGCCCAGTTCGCGGGCGCGCTTGCCGTCGAAGCGCTCGGCGGTGAGGGCGTAGCGGCGGGTGGCGCGCTCGCCGATGGCCTTGACCACGAACGGGCTGATCACCGCCGGGGCCAGGCCGATGCGCACTTCGGACAGGCAGAACAGCGCGTCGTCGGCGCCGATGGCCATGTCGCAGCAGGCGATCAGGCCCAGCGCGCCGCCGAAGGCCGCGCCCTGCACCACGGCCAGGGTCGGCTGCGGCAGGTGGTAGAGGCGGTGCATCAGCTCGCCCAGTTCGTGGGCGTCGCTGAGGTTGGCTTCATAGTCGAGTTTCGCCGACTGCTGCATCCAGGCCAGGTCGGCGCCGGCGCTGAAGTGCTTGCCGCGCCCGCGCAGGACCAGCAGGCGGATCGCCGGGTCGGCCTGCACCGCGGCCAGCGCGGCGTTCAGCTCGCTGATCACCGCGGCGTTGAAGGCGTTGTTCTTGTCGGCACGGTTCAGCCACAGGGTGGCGATGCCGTGCGGATCTTTATTCAGTTCGATGGTCTGGAAATCGGTCATGTCGGCTCCGGGGCATCGGTTGGCGCTCCCTCTCCCCGCTGGGGAGAGGTTGGGGTGAGGGGCGGCGGCGCCGGCTTCCCTCACCCCCGGCCCCTCTCCCGCGAGCGGGAGAGGGGAGCAGGGCTTACATGCGGAACACGCCGAAGCGGGTCGGCTCGATCGGCGCGTTGAGCGTGGCGGACAGCGCCAGCGCCAGGACCTCGCGGGTCTGCGCCGGGTCGATCACGCCGTCGTCCCACAGCCGGGCGCTGGAGTAGTACGGATGGCCCTGGCGCTCGTACTGCTCGAGGATCGGCTGGCGGATCGCTTCCTCCTCGGCGGCGGAGAACTGCTGGCCGCTGCGCTCGACCTGCTCGCGCTTGACCTGGGTGAGCACGCCGGCGGCCTGGGCGGCGCCCATCACGCCGATCCGCGCGTTGGGCCACATCCACAGGAAGCGCGGATCGTAGGCACGGCCGCACATGCCGTAGTTGCCGGCGCCGAAGCTGCCGCCGATGATCACGGTGAACTTCGGCACCTGGGCGCAGGCCACCGCGGTGACCAGCTTGGCGCCGTGCTTGGCGATGCCGCCGGCCTCGTACTTCTGGCCGACCATGAAGCCGGTGATGTTCTGCAGGAACAGCAGCGGGATGCCGCGCTGGCAGGCCAGCTCGATGAAGTGTGCACCCTTCTGCGCGGCCTCGGCGAACAGGATGCCGTTGTTGGCGAGGATGGCCACCGGGTAGCCGTGCAGGCGGGCGAAGCCGCACACCAGGGTGGTGCCGAACAGCGCCTTGAACTCGTCGAACTCGCTGCCGTCGACCAGGCGGGCGATCACCTCGCGCACGTCGAACGGCTGCTTGGCGTCGGCCGGGATCACCCCGTACAGCTCCTCGGAGGCGTACAGCGGCGCGCGCGGTGCGCTGGTCTGCACCTCGCCCAGCTTGCGCCAGTTGAGGTTGGCCACGCAGCGGCGGGCGATGGCCAGCGCGTGGGCGTCGTTCTCGGCGTAGTGGTCTGCCACCCCCGAGGTCTTGCAGTGCACGTCGGCGCCGCCCAGCTCCTCGGCGGTGACCACCTCGCCGGTGGCGGCCTTCACCAGCGGCGGGCCGGCGAGGAAGATGGTCGCCTGGTTGCGCACCATGATGGTCTCGTCGGCCATCGCCGGCACGTAGGCGCCGCCGGCGGTGCACGAGCCCATCACTACGGCGATCTGCGGGATGCCGGCGGCGCTCATGTTGGCCTGGTTGAAGAAGATGCGGCCGAAGTGTTCGCGGTCGGGGAACACCTCGTCCTGGCGCGGCAGGTTGGCGCCGCCGGAGTCGACCAGGTAGATGCACGGCAGGCGGTTCTCGCGGGCGATGGTCTGCGCGCGGATGTGCTTCTTGACGGTCAGCGGGTAGTAGCTGCCGCCCTTCACGGTGGCGTCGTTGGCGACGATCATGCATTCGACGCCCTCGACGCGGCCGATGCCGGCGACCACGCCGGCGGCCGGCACGTCCTCGCCGTAGACCTCGAAGGCGGCCAGCGGGGCCAGCTCGAGGAAGGCCGAGCCGGGATCGAGCAGGGCGTTGATGCGCTCGCGCGCCAGGAGCTTGCCGCGCGCGCTGTGACGCTGCTGGGCGGCGACGCCGCCGCCCTCGCTGATGCGACCGAGCAGGGCGCGCAGGTTGTTGACCTGCTCGCGCATCGCCGCGCTGTTGGCGGCGAACTCGGGCGAGCGGGTGTTGATCTGGGTGTGCAGGATGGCCATTGGCTCACTCCGTCGGGATCGATCGCTCCCACGCTCTGGTGTGGGAGTGCCGCTTGAGGACGCTGAGCGTCCGTCCGGGTGCCCACGCCGGAGCGTGGGCACCATCAGGTGACTCAGCGCGTCTCGTTGAACAGTTCGCGGCCGATCAGCATGCGGCGGATCTCGCTGGTGCCGGCGCCGATCTCGTAGAGCTTGGCGTCGCGCAGCAGGCGTCCGGTGGGGAACTCGTTGATGTAGCCGTTGCCGCCGAGGATCTGGATCGCCTGCAGGGCCATCTGGGTGGCGTTTTCCGCCGTATAGAGGATCACCCCGGCGGCGTCCTTGCGGGTGGTCTCGCCGCGGTCGCAGGCCTGCGCCACCGTGTACAGGTAGGCGCGGCTGGCGTTGAGCTGGGTGTACATGTCGGCGACCTTGCCCTGGATGAACTGGAACTCGCCGATGCTCTGGCCGAACTGCTTGCGGTCGTGGATGTAGGGCACCACCACGTCCAGGCAGGCCTGCATGATGCCGACCGGGCCGCCGGCGAGCACCACGCGCTCGTAGTCGAGGCCGCTCATCAGTACCTTCACGCCGCCGTTGACCTGGCCGAGGACGTTCTCCTCCGGCACCTCGACGTCGTCGAAGAACAGCTCGCAGGTGTTGGAGCCGCGCATGCCCAGCTTGTCGAACTTGTTGCCGCGGGAAAAGCCCTTCCAGTCGCGCTCGACGATGAACGCGGTGATGCCGTGCGGGCCCTTGTCGAGGTCGGTCTTGGCGTAGATCACGTAGGTGTTGGCGTCCGGACCGTTGGTGATCCAGGTCTTGCTTCCGTTGAGGACGAAGCGGTCGCCCTTCTTGTCGGCGCGCAGCTTCATCGACACCACGTCGGAGCCGGCGTTCGGCTCGCTCATCGCCAGGGCGCCGACGTGCTCGCCGCTGATCAGCTTGGGCAGGTACTTGGCCTTCTGCGCCGGGGTGCCGTTGCGGTTGATCTGGTTGACGCACAGGTTGGAGTGGGCGCCGTAGGACAGGCCGACCGAGGCCGAGGCGCGGCTGATTTCCTCCAGGGCCACCACGTGGGCCAGGTAGCCCATGCCGGCGCCGCCGTACTCCTCGGCCACGGTGATGCCCAGGAGGCCCATCTCGCCGAACTTCTTCCACATGTCGGCGGGGAACAGGTTGTCGTGGTCGATGGCGGCGGCGCGCGGCGCCAGCTCGCTGGTCACGAAGGCACGCACCTGGTCGCGCAGCATGTCGACGGTTTCACCGAGGGCGAAGTTGAGGCTGGAGTACGTCATGGAACCACCTTTGTCTGTCTTGTAGTTGTGCGGTTTGCGGTGTAGTAGGTTGCCGGTGCGCAAGGCTTCGGCCTGTTCGCCTGCCGCTCCGGCACGCTGTGCCGGAGTCCCATTCCAGCGTAGCGCCTGGCGCTCTGGAGTGGGTTGTCAGTCGATCACCTTTACGTTAACGTAAACAAACCCTGCAGCAACGTCAACTCCCGACGGTGGCTGCGGAATAGCAAGACTCAGAAGTAGCAAACCTCATAACAAACATAAGACTGAGGCACTCCATGAATCTTCCGAGCTACACCTGCGGACCGCAGGAGAAACCGCTGCTGGCCATGACTATCGGTGCAGCCTTCGATCAGACGGTCGCCCGTTTTGCCGAGCGTGAAGCGCTGGTGGTGCGCGAGCAGGGCCTGCGTTTCACCTGGGCCGAACTGGCCGCTGCGGTCGACCGCTGCGCGCGGGCCTTCATCGCCCTCGGCCTGCAGCCGGGCGACCGTCTGGGCATCTGGTCGCCGAACCGCGCCGAGTGGTGCATCAGCCAGTTCGCCAGCGCCAAGGCCGGGGTCATCCTGGTCAACATCAACCCCGCCTACCGCCTCAACGAACTCGAGTACGCGCTCAAGCAGTCCGGCTGTCGCTGGCTGATCTGCGCCGACACCTTCAAGACCTCCAACTACCACGCCATGCTCGGCGAACTGCTGCCGGAGCTGGCGACCAGCGCTCTCGGCGCCCTGCACAGCCACATGCTGCCGGAGCTGCGCGGGGTGATCAGCCTCGGCGCGCAGCCGGCCGACGGCATGCTCGGCTGGCAGCAGCTGCAGGCGATGGCCGAGCAGGTCGGCCCCGAGCAGCTGCGCCAGTGCGGCGAGCAGCTGCAGTTCGACGAGCCGATCAACATCCAGTACACCTCCGGCACCACCGGCTTCCCCAAGGGCGCCACCCTCAGCCACTACAACATCCTCAACAACGGCTACATGGTCGGCGAGAGCCTCGGCCTGACCGAGCACGACCGCCTGGTCATCCCGGTGCCGCTGTACCACTGCTTCGGCATGGTGATGGGCAACCTCGGCTGCCTGACCCACGGCAGCACCATGATCTACCCGAGCGCCGCCTTCGAGCCGCTGGCCGCGCTGCAGGCGGTGGCCGAGGAACGCGCCACCGCGCTGTACGGCGTGCCGACCATGTTCATCGCCATGCTCGACCACCCCGGGCGCGCCGGCATGGACCTGTCCAGCCTGCGCACCGGGATCATGGCCGGCGCCACCTGCCCGATCGAGGTGATGAAGCGGGTGATCGCCGAGATGCACATGAGCGAGGTGCAGATCGCCTACGGGATGACCGAGACCAGCCCGGTGTCGACCCAGACCGGGCCGAGCGACGATCTGGAGCGCCGCGTCACCAGCGTCGGCCGCACCCAGCCGCACCTGGAGAGCAAGATCGTCGACGAGCAGGGGCGCGTGGTACCGCGCGGCACCATCGGCGAGCTGTGCACCCGCGGCTACAGCGTGATGCTCGGCTACTGGAACAACCCGGATGCCACCCGCGAGGCCCTCGACGGCGCGCGCTGGATGCACACCGGCGACCTGGCGACCATGGACGACGAGGGCTACATCAAGATCGTCGGCCGCAACAAGGACATGATCATCCGCGGCGGCGAGAACGTGTACCCGCGCGAGGTGGAGGAGTTCCTGTTCACCCACCCGGCGGTGGCTGACGTGCAGGTGATCGGCGTGCCGGACAGCAAGTACGGTGAGGAGATCGTCGCCTGGGTCAAGCTGCATCCCGGTCACGCGGTCGAGGGCGAGGCGCTGCGCGAGTTCTGCAAGGGGCGCATCGCCCACTTCAAGACCCCGCGGCACATCAAGTTCGTCGACGACTTCCCGATGACCATCAGCGGCAAGGTGCAGAAGTTCCGCATGCGCGAGATCAGCGTGCTGGAGCTGGGGATCAGCCAGCACTGAGTGGCGCCGCGCCGAGCGTACCCGCGCTCTGCTGATCGTTCCCACGCTCCGCGTGGGAACGCCGCCGCCCGGACGCCCGCGTCCATCCCGCGTGGCGACGGGCGCAGGAGCGCCCCGTGCCGGGTACCCACGCGGGAGCGTGGGCACCATCGATCCGTCATAACAACAATAAGGAACATTGCATGACCGCCCCGATCAGCCGCTTCCCCGTTCCCGAATCCCTCGACGCCCTGCCCGCCGACCTGCGCGAGCGCATCCTCGCCGTGCAGGACAAGGCCGGTTTCATTCCCAACGTGTTCCTCATGCTGGCGCACCGCCCCGAGGAGTTCCGCGCCTTCTTCGCCTGGCACGACGCGCTGATGGAGCGTGAATCCGACAGCCTGACCCTGGCCGAGAAGGAGATGATCGTGGTCGCCACCAGTGCGCGCCACGGCTGCCTGTACTGCGTGGTGGCGCACGGCGCGGTGCTGCGCATCTACAGCAAGCAGCCGCACCTCGCCGACCAGCTGGCGATCAACCACCGCAGCGCGGCCATCGGCGAGCGCCAGCGGCTGATGATCGACTTCGCCATGCACCTGAGCTTCGAGCACGGCGTGCTGGACGACGCCTGGCAGGCGCGCCTGGCAAGCGTCGGTTTCAGCCTCAACGACATCTGGGACATCGGTGCCGTGGCCGCCTTCTTCAGCCTGTCCAACCGCCTGGTGTCGCTGGCCGGCACCCCGCCGAACGACGAGTTCTACCTGATGGGCAGGGTGCCGCGCGCGTCGCGAAGCTGATCACATCGCACTGCACTAAAGGCGTATGAAAGGCGCTTGCCGTGTGCGTCGGGATGCTGTTAACGTTTACGTAAAGGCCAGTGACGGCCAGCGCCATAACCAACAAAAACAATCAAGGTTAGAGGGCACCCCATGGCACCAGAGTTTGTGCTGGAAACACGCGGCCTGACCAAGGAGTTCCGCGGTTTCACCGCGGTCGATGCGGTCGACCTGCGCGTGCAGCAGGGTCACATCCACGCGCTGATCGGTCCCAACGGGGCCGGCAAGACCACCGTGTTCAACCTGCTCACCAAGTTCCTCACCCCCACCCGCGGCGAAATCCTCTACTTCGGCAAGCCGATCACCGCGATGAAGTCCAACGAGATCGCCCGCCTCGGCCTGGTGCGCTCGTTCCAGATCTCCGCGGTGTTCGGCCACATGAGCGTGCGTGACAACGTGCGCGTGGCGCTGCAGCGCCAGCAGGGCAACTCCTTCCACTTCTGGAAGTCGGCGCGCTGCCTGGACGAGCTCAACGAGCGCGCCGACCAGCTGCTCGCCGAGGTCGACCTGCTCGGCTTCGCCGACACCCTGACCATCGAACTGCCCTACGGCCGCAAGCGTGCCCTCGAACTGGCCACCACCCTGGCCCTGGAGCCCAAGGTGCTACTGCTCGACGAGCCGACCCAGGGCATGGGCCACGAGGACGTCGACATGGTGGTCGGCCTGGTGCGCCGCGCCGCGGTCGGCCGCACCGTGGTGATGGTCGAGCACAACCTCAGCGTGGTCAGCCGCCTGTGCGACCGCATCACCGTGCTGGCGCGCGGCGCGATCCTCGCCGAAGGCGACTACGCGGCGATGTCGGCCCACCCGCAGGTGCGCGAGGCCTATCTGGGCAGCGAAGCTGCCGTACTCGAGGAGGCCCACGCATGACCGGCCTGCACACCACCCCGGACTTCGAACAGCTGCGCATCAGCGACCTGCACGCCTTCTACGGCGAGTCGCACATCCTCCACGGCATCGACCTGCTGGTGCGTCGCGGCGAGCTGGTGACCCTGCTCGGCCGCAACGGCGCCGGGCGCACCACCACCCTGCGCGCGATCATGAACCTGGTCGGCCGGCGCACCGGCTCGATCATGATCAACGGCAACGAGACCATCGGCGTCGCCGCGCACCTGATCCCGCGCCTGGGCGTCGGCTACTGCCCGGAGGAACGCGGCATCTTCGCCAGCCTCAACGTCGAGGAAAACCTGCTGCTGCCGCCCACCGTGCGCAGCGGCGGCATGGACCTCGACGAGATCTACGAGATGTTCCCCAACCTCTACGAGCGCCGCTTCAGCCAGGGCACCCGGCTGTCCGGCGGCGAGCAGCAGATGCTGGCCATGGCGCGCATCCTGCGCACCGGCGCCAACCTGCTGCTGCTCGACGAGATCACCGAGGGCCTCGCCCCGGTGATCGTGCAGAAGCTCGGCCAGGTGCTGCTCAAGCTCAAGGACAAGGGCCTGACCATCGTCCTGGTCGAACAGAACTTCCGCTTCGCCGCGCCGCTGGCCGACCGTCACTACCTGATGGAGCACGGCCAGATCGTCGAGGAGATCGTCGCCGGCGAGCTGGCGGCCAAGCAGGAGCTGCTCAACACCTGCCTCGGCGTCTGAATCCCCGTAATACCCGTCGCGATCCGCCTGGCGCCCCGGCGCCGGGAGCCTCGGCGGTCTGTTCGTCTGTACAACAACAATAACCATGCACTGGGTGAATAGATGAAAGTTTTCCAGAAAACCGCAAGCGCCATCCTCGCCTCGACCCTGCTCGCCAGCGCCGCCCAGGCGTCGATCAGCAACGACGAAATCCGCATCGGCTACCTCGCCGACATGTCCGGCACCTACCGCGATCTCGCCGGGCCGGGCGGTCTGCAAGCGCTGAACATGGCGGTGGAAGACTTCGGCGGCACGGTCGACGGCAAGAAGATCGTCGTGTTCAGCGCCGACGACCTCAACAAGCCGGACGTCGGCGCCAACACCGTGCGTCAGTGGGTCGACGAGCGCAACGTCGACATGGTGACCGGTCTGGTCGCCTCCTCGGTGGTGCTGGCGGCCACCAAGGTGGTCGAGCAGGCCGACAAGCTGGCGCTGATCTCCGGCGCCGCCTCGTCGGGGATCACCAACGAATCCTGCTCGCCCAACCACATCCACTGGACCTACGACACCTACGCGCTGGCCAACGGCACCGCCAAGGCCGTGCTCGAGGCCGGCGGCAAGAGCTGGTACATGCTGACCGCCGACTATGCCTTCGGTCATGCCCTGGAGGCGGACATCACCAAGGTGGTGACCGGTGGCGGCGGCAGCGTGGTCGGCACGGTGCGTCATCCCTTCCCCAGCCAGGACTTCTCCTCCTACATCCTCCAGGCCCAGGGCTCCGGGGCCGAGGTGGTGGCGCTGGCCAACGCCGGTGCCGACACCGTCAACGCGCTGAAGACCGCCAGCCAGTTCGGCGTCACCCAGTCCGGGCAGAAGCTGGCCGGCATGCTGGTGTTCCTCAACGACGTCCATGCCATGGGCCTGGAAGTCACCCAGGGCCTGATGCTGACCACCGGCTGGTACTGGGACATGAACGACGAGACCCGCGCCTGGGCCAAGCGCTACTACGACCGCGTCGGCAGCATGCCGACCATGTCCCAGGCCGGCGTCTACTCGGCGACCATGCACTACCTGAACGCGGTCAAGGCAACCGGCAGCGACGACACCACCACCGTGCGCGCCAAGATGGCCGCCACCCCGATCAACGACATGTTCGCCAAGGGCGGCAAGATCCGCGAGGACGGCCGCATGGTCCACGACATGTACCTGGCGCAGGTGAAGACCCCGGCCGAGTCCAAGGGCGAGTGGGACCTGTACAAGATCCTCAGCACCATCCCCGGCGACCAGGCGTTCCGCCCGCTGGCCGAGAGCCAGTGCCGGCTGGTGACCGGCAAGGTGGCGCAGAACTGATCGACCGCCGCTCCCGCGCGCCGCAACTGCGCGCGGGAGCGAGCCATCCACCCGGCCCGCGCGGCCGGGTGTCGCGGACTTCCTCTGGGTGGTGAATCATGACTCTCCTGTTCGGTATTCCCCTGAGCGTTCTGCTCGGCCAGCTGCTGCTCGGCCTGATCAACGGCGCCTTCTATGCACTGCTCAGCCTGGGCCTGGCGATCATCTTCGGCCTGCTGCGCATCATCAACTTCGCCCATGGCGCCCAGTACATGCTCGGCGCCTTCGCCGCCTGGCTCGGCCTCAACTACCTGGGCGTCAACTACTGGGTCGCGCTGCTGCTGGCGCCGCTGCTGGTCGGTGCCATCGGCATGGCCATCGAGCGCCACCTGCTGCGGCGCATCGCCGGCGAGGACCACCTCTACGGCCTGCTGCTGACCTTCGGCCTGGCGCTGATCGTCGAGGGCAGCTTCGTCAAGCTGTTCGGCGTGTCCGGCGGCTCCTACCCGATGCCCGAGCTGCTCAAGGGCGGCTACAACCTCGGCTTCATGTTCCTGCCCACCTACCGCGCCTGGGTGGTGGTGGCCGCGCTGGTGGTGTGCGTCGCCACCTGGTACATGATCGAGCGCACCCGCCTGGGTTCCTACCTGCGCGCCGGCACCGAGAATCCCAAGCTGATGCAGGCCTTCGGCATCAACGTGCCGCTGCTGATCACCCTGACCTATGGCTACGGCGCCGCCCTGGCGGCCTTCGCCGGCGTGCTCGCCGCGCCGATCTATCCGGTCAGCCCGACCATGGGCGCCAACCTGCTGATCGTGGTGTTCGCCGTGGTGGTGATCGGCGGCATGGGCTCGATCATGGGCGCCATCGTCACCGGTCTGGCCATGGGCCTGATCGAGGGCCTGACCAAGGTGTTCTATCCGCAGGCGGCCAACACCGTGGTGTTCCTGGTGATGGTGATCGTGCTGCTGGTTCGTCCTGCGGGACTGTTCGGGAAGGAGGCATGAGCATGTCGAGTCTGGAAAGCATTCAGGCGGCTGCGGCCGTGCAGCCCAAGGTCGAACAGCAACGCCAGCGCGCGGCGCTGTTGCGCAAGCGCGGCTTCTACCTGGCGCTGCTCGGCGTGGCGCTGGTCGCCCCGCTGGCGGTGTACCCGGTGTTCCTGATGAAGCTGCTGTGCTTCGCGCTGTTCGCCTGCGCCTTCAACCTGCTGCTCGGCTACGCCGGGCTGCTGTCCTTCGGTCACGCGGCGTTCCTCGCCACCGGCGGCTACGTCACCGGCTACCTGCTCAGCCAGTACTCGGGGCTGTCCACCGAGCTGGGCATCCTCGCCGGCACCGCGGCTTCCGGGCTGCTCGGCCTGGGCTTCGGCCTGCTGGCGATCCGCCGCCAGGGCATCTACTTCGCCATGATCACCCTGGCGCTATCCCAGCTGGTGTTCTTCCTCTACGTGCAGGCGCCGTTCACCGGCGGCGAGAACGGTCTGCAGGGCGTGCCGCGCGGCCAGCTGTTCGGCCTGATCGACCTGTCGAGCAACCTGGCGATGTACTACTTCGTGCTGGCGGTGTTCGTGTTCGGCTTCGCGGTGATCCAGCGCACCATCCACTCGCCCTACGGCCAGGTGCTCAAGGCGATCCGCGACAACGAGCCGCGGGCGATCTCGCTGGGCTACAACGTCGACGCCCACAAGCTGCTGGCCTTCGTCATCTCGGCGACCCTCACCGGTCTGGCCGGGGCGACCAAGACCGTGGTGTTCCAGCTGGCCTCGCTGACCGACGCCCACTGGCACATGTCCGGCGAGGTGATCCTGATGACCCTGCTCGGTGGCGTCGGCACCGTGCTCGGTCCGCTGGTCGGCGCCGGCGTGGTGGTGACCCTGCAGAGCTACCTGTCCAACGGCCCGCTGGGCGACTGGGTGCACGTGATCCTCGGGGTGATCTTCGTGCTCTGCGTGCTGCTGTTCCGCGCCGGCATCGTCGGCTGGCTGCAGAAGCTGATCCGTCGCAACTTCAAGTGAAATTCGTGGCAAGCAAGGGGTAACCGATGAAGATCCTCGTAGCTGTGAAACGCGTGGTCGACTACAACGTCAAGGTCCGGGTCAAGGCCGACCAGAGCGGCGTCGAGCTGGCCAACGTCAAGATGGCGCTCAACCCGTTCTGCGAGATCGCCGTGGAAGAAGCGGTGCGCCTCAAGGAACAGGGCGTCGCCAGCGAGATCGTGGTGGTCTCGGTCGGTCCGGCGACCGCCCAGGAGCAGCTGCGTACCGCGCTGGCCCTGGGCGCCGACCGCGCCGTGCTGGTCGAGTCCGCCGAGGAGCTGAGTTCCCTGGCGGTGGCCAAGCTGCTCAAGGCGGTGGTCGACCGCGAGCAGCCGCAGCTGGTGATCACCGGCAAGCAGGCCATCGACAGCGACAACAACCAGACCGGGCAGATGCTCGCCGCGCTGTGCGGCTTCGCCCAGGGCACCTTCGCCTCCAGGGTGGAAGTGGCCGGCGACAGCGTCAAGGTCACCCGCGAGATCGACGGCGGCCTGCAGACCGTGGCGCTCAAGCTGCCGGCGATCGTCACCACCGACCTGCGCCTCAACGAGCCGCACTACGCCTCCCTGCCCAACATCATGAAGGCCAAGAAGAAGCCGCTCGACCTGCTCACCCCGCAGGCGCTCGGCGTGTCCACCGCCTCGACGCTGAAGGTGCTCAAGGTCGAGGCGCCGGCGGCGCGCAGCGCCGGGATCAAGGTCAAGTCGGTGGCCGAACTGGTCGAGAAACTGAAGAACGAAGCGAAGGTGATCTGATGGCCATTCTCGTCATTGCCGAACACGACAACGCCGCGCTGGTGGCGGCGACCCTGAACACGGTCGCCGCCGCCCAGCAGATCGGCGGCGACATCCACGTGCTGGTGGCCGGCAGCGGCTGCGCTAGCGTGGCGGAAGCCGCCGCCAGGGTCGCCGGGGTGGGCACGGTGCTGGTCGCCGACCACGCCGCGCTGGCCCACCAGCTGGCGGAAAACCTCGCGCCGCTGGTGGCCAACCTCGGCAAGGGCTACAGCCACGTGCTGGCGCCGGCCACCACCGCCGGCAAGAACCTGCTGCCGCGCGTCGCCGCGCTGCTCGACGTCGAGCAGATCTCCGAGATCGTCAAGGTGCTCAGCGCCGACACCTTCCAGCGGCCGATCTACGCCGGCAACGCCATCGCCACCGTGCAGTCCTCGGCGGCCGTGAAAGTGATCAGCGTGCGCGGTACCGGCTTCGACGCGGTGGCCGCCGCGGGCGGCAGCGCCGTCATCGAGACGCTGGCGGGCGCCGAGGACCTCGGCCTGTCCGCCTTCGTCGACGAGGAGCTGGCCAAGTCCGAGCGTCCGGAGCTGACCGCGGCGAAGATCATCGTCTCCGGCGGCCGCGGCATGCAGAACGGCGACAACTTCGCGCTGCTCTACGGCGTGGCCGACCAGCTCGGTGCGGCGGTGGGTGCCTCGCGCGCGGCGGTCGACGCCGGCTTCGTGCCCAACGACATGCAGGTCGGCCAGACCGGCAAGATAGTCGCCCCTGAGCTGTACATCGCCGTCGGCATCAGCGGGGCGATCCAGCACCTGGCAGGCATGAAGGACTCCAAGGTGATCGTGGCGATCAACAAGGACGAGGAGGCGCCGATCTTCCAGGTCGCCGACTACGGCCTGGTCGCCGACCTGTTCGAGGCGGTGCCGGAGCTCGGTCGCGCGCTCTGAGCCCTGCCGTACCGGTCGCCCGCCAGGCGCGGCCGGTAACGCGCCACCGCCCTCCCGCGAGCCGCTTCCTATACTGAGGTCCGTACACAGGAAGTCAGTGAGGGGGTAAGGCCATTGGATAGTCCACAGCAGCGCCAGGCCTACGCCGGGCGCATCGTCCTGCTCGGCTTCGGTTGCATCGGCCAGGGCGTGCTGCCGCTGCTGCTGCGCCACATCGCCCTGCGGCCGACGCAGCTGGTGATCCTCGCCGCCGACGCCGAGGGGAGCGAGCAGGCCGTGCAGGCCGGCATCCCGCACCGGGTGGCGGCGCTCACCGCCAGCAACTACCGCAGGCTGCTCGCGCCGCTGCTCGATCCCGGCGACTTCCTGCTCAACCTGTCGGTGGACGTCAGCAGCGTGGCGCTGCTCGAACTGTGCCGCGAGCGCGGCGCGCTGTACCTGGACGCCTGCATCGAGCCCTGGGCCGGTGGCTACGTCGACCGCCACCTGCCGGCGGCGCAGCGCAGCAACTACGCCCTGCGCGAGGCGGCGCTGGCGTTGCGGCGCAGCGACGAGCCGGGGCCGACCGCGGTGCTGAACCACGGCGCCAACCCGGGCCTGGTGTCGCATCTGGTCAAGATGGCGCTGCTCGAACTGGCGGCCGGCAATGGCCTTGCGCAGCCCGCGCCGACCAGCCGCAGGCAGTGGGCGCAGCTGGCCCGGCGCCTGGGGGTGCGCGTCATCCACATCGCCGAGCGCGACTGGCAGGTGGACCAGCAGCGCAAGGTGCCCGACGAGTTCGTCAACACCTGGTCGGTGCCCGGCTTCGTCAGCGAGGCGCTGCAGCCGGCCGAGCTGGGCTGGGGCAGCCACGAGCGGCATTTTCCGGCCGACGGCCACCGTCACCACTACGGCAGCCGGGCGGCCATCTACCTGGAAAGACCGGGGGCGGCCACCCGGGTGCGCAGCTGGACGCCGCTGGCGGGACCGCAGCATGCCTTCCTGATCACCCACGGCGAGTCGATCTCGATCGCCGACTACCTGACCCTGGGCGCCGGCGATGCCCCCGAGTACCGGCCGAGCGTGCTGTATGCCTACCGCCCCTGCGACGACACCGTGCTGTCGCTGGACGAGCTGGCCGGGCGCAACTGGCAGCTGCAGCCGCGCCGCCGCCTGTTGCGCGATGGCCTGGTCAGCGGCGTCGACGAGCTGGGCGTGCTGCTGATGGGCCACGCCGGCGGCGCCTACTGGTACGGCTCGCGGCTGTCCGTCGAGCAGGCGCGCGCGCTGTGCCCGGCCAACAGCCCGACCAGCCTGCAGGTGACGGTGGCGGTGGCCGCCGGGGTGGTTTGGGCGATGCGCAATCCGCAGCGCGGGGTGGTCGAGCCGGACGAGCTGCCCTTCACGGAGATCCTCGACTTCTGCCGGCCCTACCTCGGCGAGGTGGTCGGCGTGTACAGCGACTGGACGCCGCTGCAGGACCGCTGCCGGCTGTTCGACGAAGATCTCGACGCCGACGATCCCTGGCAGTTCAAGAACTTCCGCGTGGTGTAGGCCGCGATGCCGCGGTGGCCCGCTGCGGCCCCGCGCGCCGCCGATGAGGCTGCGCCTACGCGGGGCGCGGCGGCGGATTGGCCTGGTCGCTGACGATGCTGCCGTCCACCAGCTCGATGGTGCGCGCGCAGCTGGCCGACAGGCGCGGGTCGTGGGTGACCACCAGCACCGCGCAGCCGAACTCGCGGTTGAAGCGGCGGAACAGCTCGAACACGCCTTCCGCCGTCCTGGTATCGAGGTTGCCGGTGGGTTCGTCGGCCAGCAGCAGCGCCGGCTGGGTCACCAGGGCGCGGGCGATGGCCACCCGCTGCTGCTGGCCGCCGGAAATCTGGTTGGCCTTCTTCTGCGCGAAATCGGCGAGGCCGACCGCGTCGAGCAGCTCGCGGGCACGCGCGATGTCGCCCGGCGTCGGCTTGCCGTGGCGGATCATCAGCGGCATCAGCACGTTGTCGAGCACGCTGAACGCCGGGATCAGGTGGTGGAACTGGAACACGAAGCCGATCGCCTGGTTGCGCAGGCGGGTGCGCTGCGCGTCGTCCATCGCCCGGGTCGGCTGGCCGAGCAGGTACAGCTCGCCGGCGCTGGGCGAGTCGAGCAGGCCGATGACGTTGAGCAGGGTGCTCTTGCCCGAGCCGGACGGGCCGATCAGTGCCGCCAGCTCGCCGCGCGCCAGGCGCAGGTCGAGCGCGTGCAGCACCTCCAGCTCCAGCGGCGTGCCGGGGTTGTAGGTCTTGCGCAGGCGCTCCAGGCGCAGCACTTCCTCGCCGTCGGTGAAGCCGCGGGTCAGCTCAGACATAACGGATCGCCACCGCCGGATCGAGACGGGCCGCGCGCCGCGCCGGCGCCGCGGCGGCCAGCACGCCGGTGACGGTCGCCACCGCCATGGCCACGGGAATCAGCGTCGGATCGACGGGAATGTAGAACAGTCCCGGGCCCAAGGTGTTGAACACCTGCACCAGCGACCAGCCGACCAGCCCGCCGACGCCGGAGCCGGCCATGCCGAGCAGGCCGCCCTGGAGCAGGAACACGCGCAGGATCTGCCCGCGCGGGCTGCCCATGGCGCGCAGGATGCCGATCTCGCGGGTGCGCTGGACCACGCTGACCGCCAGCACGCTGGCGATGCCGAAGGCCACCGAGAGGCCGACGAACAGGCGGATCATCTGCGTGGTCATGGTCTGCGAGCGCAGCGCGTTGAGCAGCTGGCCGTTGGTGGCCATCCAGCTTTCCACCTGCAGACCGGTGAGCCGCGCCAGGCGCGCGGCGATGGCCTCGGCCTGGAAGATCTCGCCGACCTTGGTTTCGATCACCGTCACCCCGCCGGGCAGATCGAGCAGGGTCTGCACCTGCTTGAGGCTGAGATACACGTAGCGCGCATCCAGCTCGCGTACCTCCTTCTCGAAGATGCCGGCGACGTCGACGATGCTCTCGCGGCCCTGGCCGGCGTCCAGGCGCAGCTTGTCGCCGATGCCCAGGCCCAGATCCTCGGCCAGCTCCTTGCCGATCACCGCATGGTCGGCGTCGACCAGGAAGCGTCCGGCGATCAGGTCCGGGGCGATGGGGATGATGCGCTGGTAGCGCTCGGCGTCGATGCCCAGCAGGTTGACCGAGTTGCGCGCCACGCCGCGCCGGGCGATGGCCGGGCCGCTGATCAGCGGCGACACGGCGAGCAGTTCGGGCTGCCCATCCAGCACATCGCGCACGTCCTGCCAGTTGAGGATCGAGCGCAGGCGCTGGGCGCGCGGGGTGCCCAGGTCCAGTGCCAGGCTGCCGGCAGGCGGCGCCAGCACGCGGTTGACCTCGTCCAGCGGCAGGATGCGGATGTGCGCCTGGGTGCCGAGGGTGCGTTCGATGACGTTGGCCTGCAGGCCGGTGATCAGCGCGGTGATGAAGACGATCACCGCCGAACCGACGCCGATGCCGACGATGATCAGCAGGGTCTGCATGCGGTTGTCGGCGAGAAAGCGCAGGGCGATCTTCCACTCGATCCACAGCGAGTCGAGCAGGTGCATCGGCTTACTCCGCCACGCCGCTGGGCAGCGGCTGCAGATTCAGGCGCACGCGCTGGCCGGCCTGGGCATCGGCGGCGAGCACCCGGTCGCCTTCCTGCAGGCCGTCGAGCACCTCGCTGAGGGCGATGCTGCGCAGGCCCAGGCGTACCGGCACGGCCTCGACCCGGCCGCCTTGCTCGCGCAGCACCTCGGCGCGGCTGCCGTCGATGCGCCGCAGGGCATCGTTGGCGATCACCAGGGCGCGTTCGCGGCGCGCGGTGTCGATGTTCACCGAGACGGTCATGCCCTGGCGCAGGAAGTCGGCCGGCGCATCCAGGTCCAGGTGCACGTCGACGGTGCCGCGGGCGGTATCCACCGCCGGGGCGATATAGCTGACGCGGGCATCCAGCACCCGCTCGGGCCAGGCGTCGGCGACGATCCGCGCCCGCTGGCCGAGAGCCACCGGGGCGAGATTCTTCTCGTCCAGCGGCAGGAGGATCTCGCGGCTGCCGGCGCGGGCGATCTCCAGCAGGGTGTCGCCGGGGCGCACCAGATCGCCCGGCTCGACGTTGCGCGTCTGCACGGTGCCTTCGAGCTGGGCATGGATGCGGGTTTTCGCCAGGGTGGCGCGCGCCTGCTCCAGGCGCTGGCGCAGCACCTGCTCCTCGCTGCCGCCGCTGGCCAGCGCGGCGGCGGCCAGCTCGGCGCGGGCACGGGCTTCGCGGGCGGTGACCTCGGCGCGGCGCGCCTGCTCGCGGGCCTCGGCGGAGAGCAGCTGGCGGGCGAACAGCGCCTCGCGGCGCTGGCGTTCGCGGCTGGCCTGGTCGAGATTGCTCTGCGCCTCGCGCAGTGCGGCGAGGGCCTGTGGCCGACTGGAGTCGGTCAGTTGGCGCAGCGCCGCCTCGGCTTCGCGCAGGCGCGCCTGCTGCTCGGCGTCGTGCAGCTCCAGCAGCAGGTCACCCGGCTGCACGGCGTCGCCCTCGCGCACATGGCGGGCCTTGATCACCCCGGTCAGCTCGCTGCCGATGCGCGCCAGCGACTGGCTGCTCACCTCGCCGCTGGCCACCACCCGTTGCACCAGCGGGCGCAGCTCCAGCTGATAGGCCGGCAGCAGCGGGCCTTGCCAGTGACGCCAGGCAAGATAGGCCAGCAGCGCCAGTGGCAGCAGGACAAGAAGGAGGGCAGGGCGAAGGCGCAAGGCGGCAGGCGACACGAATCACTCCCTGACAGGGTCGGTGTGGGTGGCCGCCAGTGTGCGAGAAAAGCGCGTGTCAGGCTACCTGCCGCGCGGATCTCAGTTCTTCTGCAGCCAGGTGCTGACGAACTTCTCGCCGTGTTCGGCCTTCCAGGCCTTGAGCGTCTTGTTGTTGCCGCTCTTGGTTTCCAGCACTTCGCCGGTGATCGGATTGGTCCAGATCTGCGTCTTGCGCACGCGGCGGCCAATTTCGAGTTCGGCAACCTGGATCGGCTGCGGGTCGAGAATGTCGACGATGTCCTGCAGCTTGAATCCGTATTCCTTCAGCAGCGACTTGAGCTTGTCTTCAAACTCGATTTCGCGCTCCAGTTCTTTGTCATGCTTGAACGATTCCAGGCGTGCCAGTTGCTCCCTGAGGGCCTGTTCGGCCTTGCGGAATTCCAACAGTTTGGACATCAAATTTCTCCGGGTGAATAGGGAAGGTCTGCAATAAGAAGAATATCCGGGTGCGCGAAATCCGCGCACTCCCTGCGCCTGTTTTTTCGCCACGGATAAGGTGATGCTTTTTATAGCGACTGTTACCGGCCGTCAACAGCGCGGCCGGATAACAGCCAACACCTATTCTCCCGCTCGCCGCAATAGGCGAGGGAGAATAGGCGGATTCAGTCGAATATCAGGACGGCATCAGTGCAGGCAGCACTGCTTGAACTTCTTGCCGCTGCCGCACGGGCACGGATCGTTGCGGCCGGTCTTCGGCGTCTTGGGTTTTTCCGCCTCGGTCATCCAGAAGTCGCGAATGGCGAACACCAGATCCGGCAGGCTTTCGCGCATTTCTTCGCGCTCTTCCTCGGTGATTTCCTCTTCGCCGTCCAGCGAATAGGCGCCGCTGAGCAGCATGAACGGCAGCAGCAACTCCGGCTGCGCTTCGCGCAGGGCTTCCCAGTCCTTCTCGCGCAGCTCGACGCCGCGCATGTAGCCGTAGCACCACTCGTCGACGACCACTTCCTCGCTGCCGTCCTCCTCGCTGATCTCGTAGATCGGCGCGAAGCTTTCCGGGTCCTCGAACAGGCTGTTGGCCAGCGAGTTCATGTGGCGCATCAGCAGGTCGGTGAGCTTCTGCAGTTCGGCTTCCGTCTCGAACTTCGGCAGCTTGCCGCGCCACAGCGCCGGCAGCCATTCCGATGGCGAGATCGGGTTGAGCCCGGTCAGTACCGCGGTGAGAAAGCCGTCCAGCTCGGAAATACTGAACACGCAGTCCACTTCCTGGCTGTCCTTGGCATGGTCCTGCTCGACCTTTTCCGAGTAGCCGAACAGCAGCTCGTTCAGTTCCTCGATTTCCGCCTCGTCGAGCGGCTTTTCGTACTCTTGCATGGAATTATTCCTGGTCATTCTGGTTGGCGCGCATGTTAACAGGCGCGCCGCTGGTCCTGCGGGAAAACCCGCCGCGTCGCGAGGGGTTTTCCGCGCCACTGGTCGGCCGCGCTCGCGGCGCGGCGGGCGGCGAGTTACTTCTTTTCGTCGATCAGCGACTTCAGATTGGCAAACGGGTTGTGCTTCACCTGCGGCGATTTCTCGCCGGGAATCACCGCGCTGCCGTTTTCGCCATTGTAGATCGAATACTTGGAGTGCTCGTGGTCGTGGCAGTACAGGCACAACAACTCCCAGTTGCTGCCATCGCCCGGATTGTTGTCGTGATTGTGGTCGATATGGTGGACCGTCAGCTGGCTCAGGTTGGAATAGGTGAACTCCCGCGCGCAGCGTCCGCACACCCAGGGATACATCTTCAGAGCCTTGTCCCGATACCCCGACTCGCGCTGCCTGTAGCTGGCGGTGCTGCCTGTTCTGTCCGACATGCTAGTGCTCACATTTTTCTGGATTGAACGAGGTGGCGCAGCTGGGCGCCACCGCTTGCTGCGAGTGTTGGGCATGTTCGCCGGGCAGGCAAGAGCGGCGCGCCGGACTGCAGTGTCCGCGCGGTAGCCAGCGGGTTACTTCGGTCAGCCTTTCTTGGCCTGATGGACCGGCTGGAGCGGGCGCTGGGGCGGCGCGACTGCGTACCATCACCAGCGATTGTCGCTACATCCAAGCCGGCAAGGTCGCGCCTTTCACCCATCACGGCGGTGCGCTACCGCGGCCATAGCGGTAGTGCGCCGATGGGTGTGGTGTCCGAGATGGTGGGGTAAGCTGCCGGGCCGTAATTGGTCCTCGTTCAAAAGGAGTTTGAAGTTGGCGAGAAGAAGGAAGAGTTCGCTGGTCGATGATTTGCTTCACATCGCTTCTCGACTGCCTTGTGGTTACCTCCGGGCAATTTACTCCGGAAGCGAAGAACTTCGCCGCAGGGCGCCATGTGACATTGATCGATGGTGACGCCCTCCGTAATTGGCTTCCTGGCGTCGTGGATCGTCCGCTACAACCCGCCCCGTTAAATCCGCTTGCTTCGAATGTGCGGCCTGCGCCATCTATGCCTGCGCCAGCCTGCCCAATCTGCCAATCCATCATGTTGCGCCGTACGGCAAAGCGCGGAGTCAATGTCGGGCGGCAATTCTGGGGCTGTTCGAAGTTTCCGGCGTGCCGTGGTGTCAGGGCATAGCTACTGCGATCAATTCGTAAGGAGGGCGGTTGCCCTTGGCGGGAGCCGGACACGATGAGCCTCAAGCGTTGGACTACTGGCCAGCTCAAGCTGGCCTTTCATCTGTATTGCCATCTGCCGTTCGGTCAGTTGCACAGCCGCCACCCGGAAATCGTTGAGCTGGCTGGTTTGATCGGGCGCACCCCTTCAGCGGTGGCGATGAAACTGGTCAATTTCGCCAGCCTGGATCCGGCCATCATAGCCAGCGGGCGCAGAGGCCTGGATGGCGCGTCCAAGCTGGACCGTGAGGTCTGGACGCAGTTCCATGCCGACTGGGAGGGACTGGCGCTGGAGTGCGCCGGTCTGCTTGCCGTCTTGCGCGCTGAACACAACATGCCGGCTGACGACCAGGAGCGGGACGAGGCCGGCGACGGGCTGGCGCTGGCCGATTTCACCGGCGCCACCCGCCAGGTCGTGGTCGAGCAGCGCATCAAGCAGCAGTTCTTCCGCCGCGCGGTGCTCGGCAGTTATCGCGGGCGCTGCTGCATGTCCGGACTGGCCGAGCCGCGTCTGCTGCTGGCCAGCCATATCGTGCCCTGGCGTGCGGACAAGGCGAACCGGCTGAATCCGGCCAATGGCCTGTGCCTGTCTGCCTTGCACGACCGCGCCTTCGACCAGGGGCTGATTACCCTCGAGGACGACTTCACCATCAGGCTCTCCGCGCAGTTGCGCCAGCGTGACGAGCCCTTCGTGCGGGAGGTGCTGCGGCCGCTGGCCGGCCGGCAAATCGAGCTGCCTGAGCGCTTCCTGCCCAGCGTCGAGTTCGTCGCCTGGCACCGGCAGCAGGTGTTTGTCGGTTGAGTGAGGTGCTGGTTGCCGGCAATCGCGTCACGAGCCCTGCCTGCTGCGCTACTCCTGCGAGGGATGCCGCAACGCCGGGCTGAACCTGAGCATGTCGAGCATGGCATCCACCAGGGCTTCGGCCTCGCGGTCGAGGGGATAGCTGTCGGGGCGCAGCAGCCAGTTGTCGATCAGGCCGTGAATATAGGCATGCACGGCGATGGCGGAGCGACGCAGGTCGAGATCGGCGGGCAGCTGGCCGCGCTGCACGGCGTTGCGCAGGGACAGGGCGATGTCCTGGTCGATCTCGTCGCCGGTGGCCTGCAGGTGCTGGCGCAGGTCGGCCTGTTCGCCGGCCAGCTCGCACTTGTGGTGGAGGATTTCGCTGACCCGGCGCTGCTGCGGGTCGTCCACCACCTTGCTGAGGAAGTGGCTGAGGATGCTGCGCATCTGGCCCATCGGGTCCGCTTCCTCGGGATCACGGGCAGCGGCGCAGACGACCTTGTTAGCGTCATGTTGGCGGACGAACATGGCATGGAAGATGTCGGTCTTGCTGGTGAAGTGCCAGTACAGGGCGCCGCGCGAAACGCCGGCATCGGCGGCGATGTCGGCCATGGTGGTGTGGGCCACGCCCTTGGCGGCGAACACGCGCTCGGCGCTGTCGAGGATCTGCTGGCGGGTGATTTCGGCTTCTTCTTTTGTTCTACGGGCCATCGGGAATCTCATGCGCCGGTCGGGTGGGGTCTTCGGGGGCTCGCGGCCTGGCAAGGGCGCCCGTTGGGGCGTACGGTGTTCAAAAATTGCTACAGGTCTGCGTTTACAAACAAACGTGAACGTAAGTATATTAGCAAGTCTTGGAGATTCAACCACTCCCACACTCATTCTCTTGCTTGTGCACACGAATTCGAGGCTTCCCGATGAATAGCGCATCCGCACGCGCGGCGCTGGGTTTTGTCGCCCTGTCGTCGCTCCTGTTGCTGGCCGGCTGTGGCAAAGAGGACGCGGCCGGGCCGCAGGCTCGCCCCGCGCCGCAGGTGGGGGTGGTGACCCTCGAGGCCCAGCCGTTCACCCTGACCACCGAGCTGCCGGGCCGTACCGCAGCCTACCGGGTGGCCGAGGTGCGTCCGCAGGTCGACGGCATCGTGCAGAAACGCCTGTTCAAGGAAGGCAGCGAGGTCAAGGCCGGCCAGCAGCTGTACCAGATCGATCCGGCGATCTATCAGGCGACCCTGAAAAGTGCCGAGGCCAGCGTGCTGTCCAGCCGTTCGCTGGCCGAGCGCTACAAGGTGCTGGTGGCCGACCAGGCGGTCAGCCGTCAGCAGTATGACGAGGCGCGCGCGGCGCAGCTGCAGGCGGAGGCGGCGCTGGATAAGGCGCGCATCGACCTGCGTTACACCAAGGTGCTGGCGCCGATCGGCGGGCGCATCGGCCGCTCGGCGGTGACCGAGGGTGCGCTGGTGAGCAACGGGCAGAGCCAGGCGCTGGCGGAAATCCAGCAGCTCGATCCGATCTATGTGGACGTGACCCAGTCGGCCAGCGAGCTGCTGCGCCTGCGCCGCGAGCTGGCCAGCGGCCAGCTGGAACAGATCGACGGCGCGGCCAAGGTCAACCTGACCCTGGCCGACGGCAGCACCTACGCCCATGCCGGGCGCCTGGAGTTCTCCGAGGTGTCGGTGGACCAGGGCACCGGCTCGGTGGTGCTGCGCGCGGTGTTCCCCAACCCGGAGCAGGTGCTGCTGCCGGGGATGTTCGTCCAGGCGCAGCTGCAGACCGGCGGCAAGCGTGCGGCGATCCTCGCCCCGCAGCAGGGCGTGGCGCGCAACGCCAAGGGCGAGGCCACCGCGATGGTGGTCAATGCCGACAACAAGGTGGAGCCGCGGGTGCTCAAGGCCGAACGCACCGCCGGCAGCTTCTGGCTGGTCAGCGAGGGCCTCGCGCCTGGCGATCGGCTGATCACCGAGGGCCTGCAGTTCATCAAGCCGGGTGACGTGGTCAACCCGCAGCCGGCCAGCAATGTGTCGGCGCTGTCGAGCGCCGCCGCGGCCCCGCCGAGTGAACAGAAGCCCGCCCAGCAGCCGGCTCAGAGCCGTTAAGGGAGCGCTGTCATGTCGAGATTCTTCATCGACCGGCCGATCTTCGCCTGGGTGATCGCCCTGGTGATCATGCTGGCCGGCGGTCTGTCGATCCTCAAGTTGCCGATCAACCAGTACCCGAGCATCGCGCCGCCGGCGGTGGGGATTTCCGTGCGCTATCCGGGCGCCTCGGCGCAGACGGTGCAGGACACCGTGGTGCAGGTGATCGAGCAGCAGCTCAACGGTATCGACGGCCTGCGCTACATCGCCTCGGAGAGCAACTCCGACGGCAGCATGACCATCACCGCGACCTTCAACCAGGGCACCGATCCGGACATCGCCCAGGTGCAGGTGCAGAACAAGCTGCAGCTGGCCACGCCGCTGCTGCCGCAGGAGGTCCAGCAACAGGGCATCCGCGTCACCAAGGCGGTGCGCAACTTCCTGCTGGTCATCGGCCTGGTGTCCGAAGACGGTAGCATGGACCGCAACGACCTGGCCGACTACATCGTCTCCAACATCCAGGATCCGCTGTCGCGGACCCGCGGCGTCGGCGATTTCCAGGTGTTCGGCGCCCAGTACGCCATGCGCATCTGGCTGGATCCGGCCAAGCTGAACAACTTCGCGCTGACTCCGGTGGACGTGAAGAGCGCCATCCAGGCGCAGAACGTGCAGATCTCCTCCGGCCAGCTCGGCGGCCTGCCGGCCTCGCCGGGCCAGCAGCTGACCGCCACCATCATCGGCAAGACCCGCCTGCAGACCCCCGAGCAGTTCCGCGACATTCTCCTCAAGGTCAACGCCGATGGCTCGCAGGTGCGTCTCAAGGACGTCGCCCGCGTCGAGCTGGGCGGCGAGAACTACAGCATCAGCGCCGAGTACAACGGCCTGCCGGCCACCGGCATCGCGGTCAAGCTGGCCACCGGCGCCAACGCGCTGGATACCGTGGCGGCGGTGCGCCAGACCCTCGCCGAGCTGGAGCCGTTCTTCCCGCCGGGGATGAAGGCGGTGTATCCGTACGACACCACGCCGGTGATCTCGGCGTCGATCATGGGCGTGGTGATGACCCTGTTCGAGGCCATCGCCCTGGTGTTCCTGGTGATGTACCTGTTCCTGCAGAACTTCCGCGCCACGCTGATCCCGACCCTGGCGGTACCGGTGGTACTGCTCGGCACCTTCGGCATCCTCGCCGCGTTCGGCTTCAGCATCAACACCCTGACCATGTTCGCGATGATCCTGGCCATCGGCCTGCTGGTCGACGACGCCATCGTGGTGGTGGAGAACGTCGAGCGGGTGATGAGCGAGGAGGGCCTGTCGCCGCTGGAGGCCACGCGCAAGTCGATGGGGCAGATCCAGGGCGCGCTGGTCGGCATCGGCCTGGTGCTGTCGGCGGTGTTCGTGCCGATGGCGTTCTTCCCCGGCTCCACCGGGGTGATCTACCAGCAGTTCTCGATCACCATCGTCTCGGCCATGGTGCTGTCGGTGCTGGTGGCGCTGATCTTCACCCCGGCGCTGTGCGCGACCCTGCTCAAGCCGATCGCCAAGGGCGAGCATCACCACAAGGGCGGTTTCTTCGGCTGGTTCAACCGCAACTTCCAGCGCGGCGTCGACGGCTACGAGCGTGGCGTCAAGGCGGTGCTCAAGCGCAAGGCGCCCTACCTGCTGCTGTATCTGGTGATCGTCGCCATCATGGCGTGGATGTTCACCAAGATTCCCACCACCTTCCTTCCCGAGGAAGACCAGGGCGTGCTGTTCAGCCAGGTGCAGACCCCGGCCGGCTCCAGCGCCGAGCGCACCTACGAGGTGGTCCGGCAGATGCGCGAGTACCTGCTCGAGGAGGAGGGCGACGTGGTCAGCTCGGTGTTCACCGTCAACGGCTTCAACTTCGCCGGTCGCGGGCAGAGTTCGGCCATGGCGTTCATCAACCTCAAGCCGTGGAGCGAGCGCAGCGAGCCGGGCCAGAGCGTGTTCGAGCTGGCGCAGCGTGCGCAGCAGCGCTTCTTCGGCTTCCGCGACGCCATGGTGTTCGCCTTCGCCCCGCCGGCGGTGATGGAGCTGGGCAACGCCACCGGCTTCAACGTGTTCATCCAGGATCGCGCCGGCGTCGGCCATCAGGTGCTCACCGCGGCGCGCGACCAGTTCCTCCAGCTGGCCGGGCAGAACCCCAAGCTGGCCGGCGTGCGCGCCAACGGCCTGCGCGACGAGGCGCAGTACCAGCTGCTGATCGACGACGAGAAGGCGCGCGCCCAGGGCGTGGCGCTGGCCGAGATCGACCAGACTCTGTCGATCGCTTGGGGCGGCAGCTACGTCAACGACTTCATCGACCGCGGTCGGGTGAAGAAGGTCTACCTGCAGGGCGATGCCGGGGCGCGGATGAACCCGGAGGATCTCGACAAGTGGTTCGTGCGCAACGACCAGGGCCAGATGGTGCCGTTCAGCGCCTTCGCCAGTGGTCAGTGGATCTACGGTCCGCCCAAGCTGTCGCGCTACAACGGCGTACCGGCGATGGAAGTGCTGGGCGCCGCGGCACCGGGTTACAGCTCGGGTGAGGCGATGATCGAGGTCGAGAAGCTCGCCGCCGAGCTGCCGCCGGGGGTGGGTCTGGCCTGGACCGGACTGTCCTACGAGGAGCGCCTGGCCGGTGGCCAGGCGCCGGCGCTGTATGCGCTGTCGCTGCTGGTGGTGTTCCTCTGCCTGGCGGCGCTGTACGAGAGCTGGTCGATCCCGTTCTCGGTGATGCTGGTGGTGCCGCTGGGCATCATCGGTGCGCTGCTGGCCACCTACGGCCGCGGCCTGTCCAACGACGTGTACTTCCAGATCGGCCTGCTCACCACCATCGGCCTGTCGGCGCGCAACGCGATCCTTATCGTCGAGTTCGCCAAGTCGCTGCACGCGCAGGGCATGAGCCTGGTCGACGCGGCGGCGCAGGCCTGCCGCATGCGTCTGCGGCCGATCGTGATGACCTCGCTGGCGTTCATCCTCGGCGTGGTGCCGCTGGCGATTTCCAGCGGCGCCGGCGCCGGCAGCAAGCACGCCATCGGCACCGGGGTGATCGGCGGCATGCTCTCCGCACTGGTGCTGGCGATCTTCTGGATCCCGCTGTTCTATGTGCTGGTCTGCTCGCTGACCGAACGCAAACGCAAGCCGGCAGTGCAGGCCGAGAAGGAGTCCGTGCAGTGAACAAGTCGATCCTGACCCTGAGCATCGTCCTGGCGCTGAGCGGCTGCTCGCTGATCCCCGACTACCAGCGTCCCGAGGCGCCGGTGGCGGCCAGCTGGCCGCAAGGGGCAGCCTACGCCGAAGCGGGCTCGGCGGTTGCCGAGCTGCCGGAGTGGCGCAGCTTCTTCCGCGATCCGGCGCTGCAGCAGCTGATCGGCGTGGCGCTGGACAACAACCGCGACCTGCGCGTGGCCGCGCTGAACGTCGAGGCCTACCAGGCGCTGCACCGCATCCAGCGCGCCGAGCTGTTCCCGCAGCTCGACGCCCGTGGCAGCGGCACCCGTCAGCGTCTGCCGGCCGACCTGACCCGCACCGGTCAGGCCGAGACCAACGGCGAGTACGGCGCCACGATCGGGGTCACCGATTGGGAGCTGGACCTGTTCGGTCGTCTGCGCAGCCTCAACCAGGCGGCGCTGGAGCAGTACTTCGCCACCGCCCAGGCGCAGCGCGCCACGCAGATCAGCCTGGTGGCCAGCGTCGCCGACGCCTGGCTGACCCTGCAGGCCGACCGCGAGCTGCTGACCCTCAGCGAGGAAACCCTCAAGACCTACGAGCAGAGCCATGCGCTGACCCAGCGCAGCTTCGACGTCGGCGTGGCCTCGGCGCTGGAGTTGCAACAGTCGCGCACCGCGGTGGAGGGCGCGCGGGTCAGCGTGGCGCAGTTCACCCGTCTGCTGGCACAGGATCGCAACGCCCTGCAGCTGCTGCTCGGCAGCGCTCCGCCGGCCGACCTGCCGGCGGCGCAGGCGTTGGATCAGGCCGTGCTCGCCGAGCTGCCGGTCGGCCTGCCCTCCGCGCTGCTGCAGCGTCGCCCGGACATCCTCCAGGCCGAGCACCAGCTCAAGGCGGCCAACGCCGACATCGGTGCGGCGCGCGCGGCGTTCTTCCCGAGCATCAGCCTGACCGCGCGCGCCGGCACCACCAGCAGCGAACTGTCCGGGCTGTTCAAGGGCGGCAGCGGCACCTGGCTGTTCCAGCCGCAGATCAACCTGCCGATCTTCACCGCCGGCAGCCTCAAGGCCAATCTCGACTACGCCAGCCTGCAGAAGGACATCCGCGTGGCGCAGTACGAGCAGGCGATCCAGGCCGCGTTCAGCGAGGTCGCCGACGGCCTGGCGGCGCGCGGCACCTATCACCAGCAACTCGCGGCGCAGCGCGACCTGGTCGAAGCCAGCGCCGAGTACTACCGTCTGGCCGAGACCCGCTATCGCACCGGCGTCGACAGTCAGTTGACCCTGCTCGACGCCCAGCGCCAGCTGTTCGCCAGCAGCCAGCAGCTGATCGACACCCGCCTGGCCCAGCTGGGCAGCGAGATCGCCCTGTTCAAGGCGCTCGGTGGTGGGGTGGAGTGACACCGCTCCAGCCGTGTGTGCTGTGGGAGGCGCGACCTCGCGGCGATGCGGGCCACAGGCCCGCCCGAAGGGCAAGTGCTGCAGTGTGGTGAACGGATCGAAGGCGCCTCTTGCGGGCGCCTTTTTCATGTCTGGTCGTGCGGCTAATCCCGCTCGGCCAGCAGCAGCAGGTTGCGCGGGGTCAGCCGGTAGGCGCAGAAAGTGCCGAGGCGCACCGCGTAGCCCTGCTCCTCCAGGTACAGGGCGCGATCGAGCAGCAGCCACACTTCCAGCGGGCGGCGGAACAGGCCGCGCAGCAGCTCCAGATTGCGCACCTCGGCGAGGCGCTGCCAGCCGCGGGCTTCCAGCGCCGCCCAGTCGCGCGCGGCCGGCGCCGGCAGGCCCTTGAGCGCGGCGAGGTCGCGGCACCAGTCGGCGAACGGCTTGTGCAGCCAGGCCGGCGGCAGCGAGGGGGTCGGCAGGTAGGCGTCCACCCCGCGCAGCTCGCGCTGCAGGTAGTCGAAGGCCAGCCGGCGGGCCATCGAGTGGTCGCGCTGGCGGCGCACGCGGCTGCCGGCGGTGACGGTTTCCTGCAGCGGCAGGCCGAGGTCGTCGCGGCCGAGCAGCAGCGGCGAGGCCTGGGCGAGCTGTGACAGCGGCGCGTAGAGCTCTGCGTCGATGCGGTTGTAGCAGCACGGCGCCACCGCCAGCTGGCGGCAGCCGCCGCGGCTGGCCAGCTGCAGCAGGCGCATGTGCAGCGCGCCGCAGGCGTGCAGGGCCACCGGGGTGTGCTCGGCGTGCAGGTGGCCTTCGGCGCTGGCGGCCAGCACATCCTGCTCGAGGTGCCGGGCGTCCAGCGCCAGGCGCCGGCTCAGGCGCTGGCCGTCGGCGACCAGCGCGGCATCGTATTCCAGACAGGTCAGCGGCGTGCCGGCATGCGCCAGGCGGCGGCCCAGGTGGCCCTTGCCGGCACACCAGTCGAGCCAGTGGTGGACCGGCTGGCGGAAGTCCAGGCTGGCGGCGAAGGCGTCGATCTGCTGCCACTTGCGTCCCGGCACGTCGACGCTGAACGACGCCGGCAGGCTGGCCAGCGCGGCGGCCGGCAGCGGGCCGACCGCGGCCAGTTCGGCGGCGCGAGCGGCGAGCTCCGGGAATGGCGCCGGAGCGTCCAGCAGCTGTTCGGGATGGTTGTGCAGCGCCTCGGCCTGCTCCAGGCTGCGCCCGCGCAGCCAGCCGGCCAGCGCCGGGTGCGCGGCTTCCCAGGCCAGCGTGCGCTGGACGAACGGCTTCTCGCGCCACAGCGCCTGGTGGGCGAGCAGGAAGGCCTCCAGTTCGGCGAAGCGCTGGCGCAGCAGGGGGCCTTGGAGGATCTCGGACACGGCCAGCCTCAGCGTCCCCGCGCCGCGTCCACCCGCAGCCAGCGCTCGATGCCGCGGAAGATCCAGGTCAGACCGATGGTGATGATCAGGTACAGCGCCCCGGCGTAGACGAAGAAGAACATCTGCTCGTAGGTGCGCGAGCTGATGGTCTTGGCCATGCCCATGATGTCGTAGAGGGTCACGGTGTAGACCACCGCGCTGGCCTTGAGCATCAGGATCACTTCGTTGGTGTAGGCCGGCAGGCCGATGCGCGCCGCGCGTGGCAGGATGATGTGCCACAGCGTCTGGCGCTTCGACATGCCCAGCGCGCGCGCCGCCTCCACCTCGCCGACCGGCACGGTGTGGATCGCTCCGCGCATGATCTCGGCGATGTAGGCCGCGGTGTGCAGGGTCATGGTCAGCAGCGCGCACCAGTACGGGTCGCGCAGGAACGGCCACAGCACGCTCTGGCGCACCGCCGGGAACTGCGCCAGGCCGTAGTAGACGATGAACAGCTGCAGCAGCAGCGGCGTGCCGCGGAAGAAGAAGATGTACGCCGAAGGCAGGGCGCGCACGTGCCAGTGCCGCGAGGCGCGGCCGATGCCCAGCGGCAGGGCCAGCAGCAGTCCGGCGACCACGGCGATCGCCACCAGCTCGAGGGTCAGGGCGACGCCGTCGAGCATCTTCGGCGTCCACTTGACCAGCAGTTCCCAGCCGCTCATAGCTCGTTCCTCGCGATGCCGCGGCCGGCGCGTTTTTCCAGATGATTGAGGACCAGCATGACGATCACGGTGAGGGCGAGGTAGATGGCCGCGGCGCTCATGTAGAAGGTGAAGGGCGCCTTGGTGGCGTTGGAGGCGATGCCGGCCTTGCGCATGATCTCTTCCAGGGAGATCAGCGACACCAGCGCGGTGTCCTTGAGCAGGATCATGTACAGGTTGCCGAGGCCGGGCAGCGCGGTGCGCCACAGCTGCGGCAGGATGATGCGCCAGAAGATCCGCATGCCGGACAGGCCCAGCGCCTGGCCGGCCTCGCGCTGGCCCCTGGGGATGGCCAGCAGCGCGCCGCGGAACACCTCGGTGGCGTAGGCGCCGAAGCACAGGCCGAGCGCCAGGGTGCCGGCGGCGAACGGGTCGAGGGCCAGCTCGGGGTAGCCGAGCGGCGCGCCGACGGCGTTCAGGCCGCTCACCGTGCCGTAGTAGATCATCAGCACCCAGAGGGTTTCCGGCACGCCGCGCACCAGCGTGGTGTAGCCGCCACCGAGCAGGCGCAGGGGCAGGTTGGCCGAGGTCTTGGCGAGGGCGCCGAGCAGGCCGAGGAGCAGCCCGACGCTGACGGCAGCGAGGGACAGCTTGATGGTCATCCAGGTGCCGGCGGCCAGCGCCGGCCCGAAGCCTTGAAGGTCAGGAATCATGGTTTGTCGGCGGCGCGCCAGCGTGGCGATGGCGCGCCGCTACGGGCTCAGTAGATGCTGAAGGGGAAGTACTTGGCGTTGATCTGCTGGTAGGTGCCGTCCTCGACGATCGCCTGCAGCGCGCTGTTGAGCCGCTCGCGCAGGGCGTCGTCGCCCTTGCGTACGGCGATGCCGATCTTGTCGTCGTCGAACACCGGCTCGCCCTTGAACTCGAAGTCCTTGCCGGCGTCGCTCTTCAGCCACTCCCAGTTGACCAGCTTGTCGGCCAGCACGCCGTCGACGCGGCCGCTGGCCAGATCGAGGTAGGCATTCTCCTGGGTGTCGTAGAGCTTCACCTCGACCACGTCGCCGAGGTTGTCCTCCAGCCAGGTACCGGCGATGGTGGCACGCTGGGCGCCGATCACCTTGCCGTCCAGGCTCGCCTCGTCGGTCTTGAAGTCGACCGACTTGGGCGCGATGAACTGCAGCTTGTTGGTGTAGTAGGGGTCGGTGAAGTCGACCGCCTGCTTGCGCTCGTCGGTGATCGACATGGAGGCGGCGATGAAGTCGAACTTCTTGGCGTTGAGCGCCGGGATGATGCCGTCCCAGTCGGAGGTGACGATCTCGCACTCGGCCTGCATCTTCACGCACAGCGCCTTGGCGATCTCCACGTCGAAGCCGGTCACGTTGCCGCTGGCGTCGATCTGGTTGAAGGGCGGGTAGGCGCCTTCGGTACCGATGCGCAGCTTGTCGGCGGCCAGCGCCGGGGCTGCGAACACCAGGGCTGCGGCCACGGCCAGCAGCGAGTTGCGGATTTTCATGGGTAGGGCTCCTTGTAGGCTTTCCGTCGCCGGCCGTGCGGCAGGCGCTTGGGCCGAGTTGTTATTTGAGGCTAGACATGAACTGGCGGCAGCGCTCCGAGTTCGGGTTGCCGAACACCTGGTCCGGCGGCCCCTGCTCCTCGACCAGGCCCTGGTGGAGGAACACCACCTCGCTGGACACCTGGCGGGCGAAGTTCATCTCGTGGGTGACCAGCAGCATGGTGCGGCCTTCCTCGGCCAATGCACGGATCACGTTGAGCACTTCCTGGACCATCTCCGGGTCGAGCGCCGAGGTCGGCTCGTCGAACAGGATGACCTTGGGTTCCATGCACAGGGTGCGGGCGATGGCCGCGCGCTGCTGCTGGCCGCCGGACAGCTGGGTCGGGTAGCTGTGGCGCTTGTCGGCGATGCCGACCTTGGCCAGCAGCGCCTCGGCGCGCTCGCTGGCCTCGGCCTTGCTCAGGCCCAGCACGCGGCGCGGCGCCTCGATGATGTTGTCGAGAATGCTCATGTGCGGCCAGAGGTTGAAGTTCTGGAACACGAAGCCGAGCTGGCTGCGCAGGCGGTTGATCTGCTTGCTGTCGGCGGCGACCAGCTCGCCGTCCTTGCCCGGCTTGAGCTTGAGTTCCTCGCCGGCGACGAAGATCTGCCCCTGGTACGGGCTCTCCAGCAGGTTGATGCAGCGCAGGAAGGTCGACTTGCCGGAGCCGGAGGAACCGAGGATGGAAATGACGTCGCCGTCGTTGGCGGTCAGCGAGATGCCCTTGAGCACCTCGAGGTCGCCGTAGCGTTTGTGCAGGTTGCGGATTTCCAGTGCCGGAATGGCTGCGGCCATGGGGGGATTCCTGATGTTGTTATCCAGATCAAGCTAGCACGGCGCCCCCGGCGGGCGCCACGGGGCCTGGCGGGCCTGTGTAGAGGATTTTGCGACAGATACTGCTGTGGCTCAGCGCCGCTCGAGCAGCACGCCGCTTTCCATGTGGTGGGTCCAGGGGAACTGGTCGAACAGCGCGCAGCGCACGATGCGGTGGGTGTCGTTGAGCTGGGCGAGGTTGGCGGCCAGGGTCTCCGGGTTGCAGGAGATGTACAGGATGCGCTCGAAGCGCCGGGTCAGCTCGCAGGTGTCCGGGTCCATGCCGGCGCGCGGCGGGTCGACGAACACGCTGCCGAACTGGTAGCCCTTCAGGTCGATGCCGGCCAGGCGGCGGAACGGGCGCACCTCGTTGAGCGCCTGGGTCAGTTCCTCGGCGGACAGGCGCACCAGCTCGATGTTGTCGATGCCGTTGTCGGCCAGGTTGGCCAGCGCGGCGTTCACCGAGCTCTTGCTGATCTCGGTGGCCAGCACGCGGCGCACGCGAGTGGACAGCGGCAGGGTGAAGTTGCCGTTGCCGCAGTACAGCTCGAGCAGGTCGTCGTCGCGCTCGCCGAGGGCGTCGAAGGCCCAGTTGAGCATCTTCTGGCAGACGAGGCCGTTGGGCTGGGTGAAGGCGCCTTCCGGCTGGCGGTAGCGGAAGGTCCGCCCGGCGACCAGCAGCTCCTCTTCCACATAGTCTTTGCCGATGACGATGCGCTTGCCGCGCGAACGGCCGACCAGGCTGACGCCCAGCTCGGCGGCGACGCCCTCGGCGGCCACCCGCCAGGCGTCGTCCAGCGGGCGATGATAGCACAGGGTGATCAGCGCATCGCCGGCCAGGGTGGTGAGGAACTCGACCTGGAACAGCTTGAAGCCGATGACCGGGTCGGCCCAGGCGGCCTTGAGGCGCGGCATCAGCGCGTTGATGCGCTGGCTGGCGACCGGGAAATCCTCCAGCAGGATCGGCGTGTGCTTGTCGCCGGCGGCGAACATGGCGTAGTGGCGATCCTCGCCCTCGCGCCACAGGCGGAACTCGGCGCGCAGGCGGTAGTGCTCGCCGGGCGAGTCGAACACTTCCGGCTCGGGGGCATCGAACGGCGCCAGCAGGGTCTGCAGGCGGGCCTTCTTCTCGGCAAGCTGGGCGGCGTAGTGGGTCGGATCGAACTGGGACATCGGTCGCTCATGGAATGCGGGGCTGCGGCCCGGGTGGGAACTTCCGGGGCCACAGCCCCGGAATTACAGGCGCGCATCATAGCAAAGCGCGCCGGCACGGCGAGGACTCAGCGCTTGCGCGCCATGCAGGCCGCGGCGGTGAGCAGCACGTCGGTGGAGGAGTTCAGCGCGGTCTCGGTGGAGTCCTGCACGATGCTGATGATGAAGCCGATCGCCACCACCTGCATGGCCACCTCGGCGGGGATGCCGAACAGGCCGGCGGCCAGCGGGATCAGCAGCAGCGAGCCGCCGGCCACGCCGGAAACGCCGGCGGCGCTGAGCGAGGCGACCACGCACAGCAGCAGCGCGCTGGGGATGTCCACGGCGATGCCCAGGGTGTTCACCGCGGCGAGGGTCAGCACGCTGATGGTGATGGCGGCGCCGGCCATGTTGATGGTGGCGCCCAGCGGGATCGATACCGAGTAGGTGTCCTCGTGCAGGCCCAGGCGCTCGCACAGCTGCAGGTTGACCGGGATGTTGGCCGCCGAGCTGCGGGTGAAGAAGGCGGTCAGGCCGCTCTCGCGCAGGCAGGTGAACACCAGCGGATAGGGGTTGCGGCCGATCTTCCAGAACACGATGAGCGGGTTGACCACCAGGGCCACGAACAGCATGCAGCCGACCAGTACCGCCAGCAGGCGGGCATAGCCGAGCAGCGCGTCCAGGCCGGTTTCCGCCAGGGCCGCGGCGACCAGGCCGAAGGCGCCGAGGGGCGCGAAGCGGATCACCACGTGGACGATGGCCGAGACGCCCTTGGCCAGGTCGTGGATCACCCCGCGGGTGGTCTCGCTGCCATGGCGCAGCGCCACGCCCAGGCCGATGGCCCAGGCCAGGATGCCGATGAAGTTGCCGTTGAGCAGGGCGTCCACCGGGTTGACCAGCAGGCTCTGCAGCAGCCCGGCCAGCACCTCGCCGATGCTGCCCGGTGCGCTGGCGTCGATACCCTGGGTGGTCAGGCTCAGGGTCGAGGGGAACAGGAAGCTGGCAGTCACGGCGACCGCCGCGGCCGCCAGGGTGCTGATCAGGTAGAGGATCAGCACCGGACGAATGTGGGTGGGCTGGCCGCGCTTGTGACTGGCGATGGCCGAGGTGACCAGCAGGAAGACCAGCGCCGGGGCCACGGCCTTGAGCGCGGTGACGAACAGGTTGCCGACGAAGCCGACGGAGCGCGCCGCGTCAGGGAAGAACGCGGCCAACAGGCTGCCGGCGATCAGGCCGATGCAGATCTGCGCGATCAGGCTGGTGCGCGCCAGGCGCTGCAGCAGCGGGCGTGGGGTGGGGGTGTTGTTCAATGGCTGAGCCTCGAAGCTGTTCCGGATGCGCCGGCGCCGCGGACCGCAAGGCGAGCACAGCGCCGTCCATTGCTGCTGGCGTGGAGCGGAGCCGCGCGCGGGGGGCGGGATTGTACGGGGGAAACCCCTGCAGACCTAGCCTGGTCCGACCAATTGTCCGCTGCTCAGCCCTTGCGCGCCTTGAGGATGACGAACTTCGGGTTGGCCGCCACCTGCTCGACCTCGCGGAACAGGCGCTTGAGCTTGGCGTGGTAGCCGAGGTGGCGGTTGCCGACGATCCACAGCTCGCCGCCGCGCACCAGCGCGGCATGCGCCTGCTTGAACATGCGCCAGGCGAGGAAGTCGCCGACCACCTGCTGCTGGTGGAACGGCGGATTGCACAGCACCACGTCCAGCGAGTCGGCCGGCTGGCCGGCCAGGCCGTCGGCGGCGCGCAGCTCCACCGGCCGCTCGCCCAGCGCCGTGCGCCAGTTCTCCGCGGCCGACTGCACGGCCATGAACGACTCGTCGAGCAGCAGGTAGCTGGCGTGCGGATTGTCCAGCGCGCTGACGATCGCCAGCACGCCGTTGCCGCAGCCCAGGTCGGCCACCCGCGCCGCGCCCAGGCCCACCGGCAGGTGCGGCAGGAAGGCGCGGGTGCCGATGTCCAGACCCTCGCGGCAGAACACGTTGGCGTAGTTGACCAGCTCAAGCGGCGGGCTGTCCAGCCGGTAGCGGCTCGGGTAGGGCGACTGCGGCGCCGGCCTGGCCTCGGGGCTGGCGCTGAGCAGGCGCGCCTTCTTCACCGCCAGCGAGGCCTGCACCGGGCCGATGTATTTTTCCAGCAGTTCGCCGGCGGCGCGCGGCAGGTGCTTGACCATGCCGGCGGCGATCACCCGCGCGCCGGGGGCCAGTTGGCCGTGCAGGCGGATCAGCTGTTCCTCGAGCAGCGCCAGGGTCTTCGGCACGCGGATCAACACCACGTCGAACGGCCCCTCGGCGCGCGCGTTGGCCGGGACGAACTGCACGGCGTCCGTCGCCAGGCCGTTGCGCGCCAGGTTCTTGTGCAGCGCCAGGGCGCCGAGGAACGAGTCGCCGCTGCTGAGCACCGTGGCATGGGCGGCCAGCGCGCAGGCCAGCGCGCCGAAGCCGTCGTTGAGCAGCAGCACGCGGCTGCCCGCGGCGAGGCCCTGTTCGTGCAGGTGCTCGAGCAGGTACTCGTCGGCGGCGTCGAAGGCCTGCAGCGGGTCGTGGCGCTGTTCGGGCTGGCGCAGCAGGTCGAGGCTGGCGAAGGGGGTGACGAACTGGGGCATGGGCGGGCGATTTGCGCTATATGAAGGAGGCCCTGCCGCAGCACCGGCCGCGGCAGCAGAGGGAGGCAAGTATGACCGCCAGCGCGGAGAAGTTCACCCGCCAGCGCCTGCTCGAGGTGTGGCGCTGGTCGCCGAGCCTGTTCAGCCTGCGCTGCACGCGCGATCCGGGCTTTCGCTTCCGTGCCGGCCAGTTCGCCCGCCTCGGCGTGCGCAAGGCCAGCGGCAGCATCGTCTGGCGCGCCTATTCGATGGTCTCGGCGCCCCACGACGAGTTCCTCGAGTTCTTCTCCATCGAGGTGCCGGACGGCGAGTTCACCGGCGAGCTCAAGCAGCTGGCCGTGGGCGACGAGCTGCTGGTGGAGCGCCAGGCCTACGGCTATCTCACCCTCGAGCGCTTCCCGGATGGCCGCGACCTGTGGCTGCTGGCCAGCGGCACCGGGGTGGCGCCCTTCCTGTCGATCCTCCAGGATCTCGAAGTGTGGCAGCGCTTCCAGCGCGTCGTGCTGGCCTACAGCGTGCGCACGGCCGCCGAGCTGGCCTATCAGCCGTTGCTCGCCGATCTGCCGCGGCGTGAGTGGCTGGAGGGGGCGGCGCACAAGCTGGTGTACCTGCCGGTGGTGACCCGCGAGCAGGTGCCGGGCTGCCTGGGAGCGCGGCTGACCGCGCTGCTCGACAGCGGCGAGCTGGAGCGTGCCGCCGGCCTGGCGATCAGCCCGGAGCACTCGCGGCTGATGCTCTGCGGCAACCCGGCGATGGTCGAGGAACTGCATGCGCGCCTCAAGCTGCGCGGCCTGCAGCTCAGCCTGAGTCGCCGGCCGGGACAGCTGGCCCAGGAGAACTACTGGTAGTGCGTCGCCCCGCTAAAGAACTGGTTACGATTTTTCGCCAAACCGACACACTCCAGGCCTTATCATCGCCAGCTTGTTCCCTGTTGATGGTTGTCGATGGACAGCGAAAGTTGTCAGCCGCCCGTGGCTTCTGCTCCGCGTGCGGCCTATCCCCCTGCCTTGCCTGCTGCGTGGCGCGCTCCCTGCGTGGCCGCTTCCCCGTTGTTTGTCCGCCCTCGGCACGCCGACCATCTGGTCGTTGGCGTGCCGCTGCGCGTTCGTTCGTCTGCTGAGAGAGTCTGACTGCTATGGAATGGATCGCCGATCCGACGGCCTGGATGGGTCTGCTGACCCTGATCGTCCTGGAAATCGTGCTGGGTATCGACAACCTGGTGTTCATCGCCATCCTTGCCGACAAGCTGCCGCCGCACCAGCGTGACCGCGCGCGGCTGATCGGTCTGGGCCTGGCGCTGCTGATGCGCCTGGGCCTGCTGGCCAGCATGGCCTGGCTGGTGACCCTGACCAGCCCGCTGTTCGAGGTGTTCGGCCAGAGCTTCTCCGGGCGTGACCTGATCATGCTGTTCGGCGGCGTGTTCCTGCTGTTCAAGGCCACCATGGAGCTGCACGAGCGCCTCGAGGGCCACGCCCAGCACAGCGCCGGCAGCCGGACCTACGCGCAGTTCTGGCCGATCGTGGCGCAGATCGTGGTGCTCGATGCGGTGTTCTCGCTGGACGCGGTGATCACCGCGGTGGGCATGGTCGAGCAGCTGTCGGTGATGATGATCGCGGTGATGATCTCCATCGGCCTGATGATGGTGGCGAGCAAGCCGCTGACCGCCTTCGTCAACGCGCGGCCGACGGTGATCATGCTGTGCCTGGGCTTCCTGATGATGATCGGCTTCAGCCTGACCGCCGAGGGCTTCGGATTCCATATTCCCAAGGGCTACCTGTACGCGGCCATCGGCTTCTCGATCCTCATCGAGGTGTTCAACCAGCTGGCGCGTTTTCGCCGCAAGCGCAGCCTGCAGGGCGAGCGCAGCCACCGCGAGCGTACCGCCCATGCGGTGCTGCGCCTGCTCGGCGGCAAGGTGCAGCCCGACGAGGTGGGCGAGGAGATCGCCGACATGCTCGACGGTGCCGCCGCCGGCGAGAGCGAGCTGTTCGACCGTCGCGAGCGGGTGATGATCAGCGGCGTGCTGCACCTGGCCGAGCGCTCGATCCGCACGGCGATGACCGAGCGCCACGAGGTCGACCATATCGACCTGGACGATGCGCCGGAGCAGATCCAGCGGATCCTGCTCGAATCGCCGCATTCGCGCCTGCTGGTGCTGCGCGGCGGCGCGGTGGACGAGCCGCTGGGCTACGTGCACAAGAAGGAGCTGTTCAAGGAGCTGCTGCGCGGCGAACAGCCGAACCTCGAGGGTCTGCTGCGCGCGCCGCTCAACCTGCCGGACAGCTGCACGGTGCTGGGCGCCCTGGAGCAGATGCGCCAGGCTTCGACCCACGTGGCCTTCGTGGTCAACGAATTCGGCGAATTCCAGGGCCTCTTGACTCTCACCGACATCCTCGAGGCGATCGCCGGCGAGCTGCCGGATGCCAGCGAGGTGGAAGGGCCGGACATCGAGTCCTGCGCCGAGGGCTACAAGGTCAGCGGCGCGCTCAACCTCAGCCTGCTGCGCGAGCGCCTGGGCTTCCAGGCGCGGCCGACCGACGACTACCAGACCCTCGCCGGCCTGACCCTGAGCCTGCTCGACCGCCTGCCGATGATCGGCGATGCGCTGGAGTTCGCCGGCTGGCAGCTGCGGGTGATCGAGGTGAAGGAGCGCCGGGTGAGTCGGCTGCTGCTCAAGCCGCCGGCCGAGATGGCCTGATTCCGGACGCAGGCCGCAGAACGCACAACGGCGCCCAGTGGGCGCCGTTGTGCGTTCTGCGGCAGGCTACTTGCCCTGCTGCGCCCTGAGCAGGTCGCGGATCTCGCCGAGCAGTTCCTGGTCCTTGGTCGGCGCCGGCGGGGCGGCCGGGGCGGCCTCTTCCTCGCGCTTGAGGCGGTTGATCACCTTGATGCCCATGAAGATGGCGAAGGCGATGATCACGAAGTCGATGATGGTCTGGATGAACTTGCCGTAGGCCAGCAGCACTGCCGGCGCGTCGCCTTCGGCGGCCTTGAGGGTGACGGCCAGGTCGGAGAAATCCACCCCGCCGATGATGATGCCCAGCGGCGGCATGATCACGTCGCCGACCAGCGAGGAGACGATCTTGCCGAAGGCGGCACCGATGATGATGCCTACCGCCATGTCGATCATGTTGCCCTTGACGGCGAAGGTCTTGAATTCCTGCAGCAGGCTCATGGTTCACTCCCTGAGGTTTTGATTGTTGCCAGTATAGGCCGACCGTGCGGGTTGGATATGTGCGGCAGTGGGTGGTTCAGCCGCCGTTGCCGGCCTGGCGCAGGCGTTCGGCGATCTGGTCCTTGAGCAGGACTCGCTCGTGCTTCAGCGTCTGCAGGGCGAGGTCGTCGAGGGGCTCGCGACCGTCCTCCGCCGCGTAGATGCGCTTGTCCAGGGTCTCGTAGCGCAGGGCCTGCTGGGCGAACGGGCCATCGCTGGCGAGCAGTTCGCGCAACTGCTCGAGGTGCTCGGGGAACTCGCGGCGCAATGGATGGTGGGCGTGGGGCATGGTGCTCGCTCCGTCGGTGACTGTCTCACACAGCCTAGCTCAACAACCCGGCGTGTCATGGCGAGCGACGGATGGAGCGGGGCGCTATCATCGGGACTTTTCCGCCCGAGGAGTTCCCGATGGCCAAGGCCAAGCGCATCTATGGCTGCACCGAGTGCGGCGCGACCTTTCCCAAATGGGCCGGCCAGTGCGGCGAGTGCGGGGCCTGGAACACGCTGGTGGAAACCGTGCTGGAGAGTGCGGCGACGCCCGCCGGACGCGGTGGCTGGGCTGGCCAGCAGGCCAACGTGAAGACCCTCGCCGAGGTCAGCGTCGAGGAGACGCCGCGCTTCTCCACCGCTTCCAGCGAACTGGATCGCGTGCTCGGCGGCGGCCTGGTCGACGGCTCGGTGGTGCTGATCGGCGGCGATCCGGGCATCGGCAAGTCGACCATCCTGCTGCAGACCCTGTGCAGCCTGGCCCAGCGCATGCCGGCGCTGTACGTCACCGGCGAGGAATCCCAGCAGCAGGTGGCCATGCGCGCGCGGCGCCTGGGCCTGCCGGAGGACAGGCTCAAGGTGATGACCGAGACCAGCATCGAGACCATCATCGCCACCGCCCGCCACGAGCAGCCGCGGGTGATGGTGATCGACTCGATCCAGACCATCTTCACCGAGCAGCTGCAGTCGGCCCCCGGCGGCGTGGCCCAGGTGCGCGAGAGCGCGGCGCTGCTGGTGCGCTTCGCCAAGCAGAGCGGCACGGCGATCTTCCTGGTCGGCCACGTCACCAAGGAGGGCGCGCTGGCCGGTCCCAGGGTGCTCGAGCACATGGTCGACACCGTGCTGTACTTCGAGGGCGAGTCGGACGGCCGCCTGCGTCTGCTGCGCGCGGTGAAGAACCGCTTCGGCGCGATCAACGAGCTGGGCGTGTTCGCGATGACCGACCGCGGCCTCAAGGAGGTCAGCAACCCCTCGGCGATCTTCCTCACCCGCGCCCAGGAGGAGGTGCCGGGCAGCGTGGTGATGGCCACCTGGGAAGGCTCGCGGCCGATGCTGGTGGAGGTGCAGGCGCTGGTCGACACCAGCCACATGGCCAACCCGCGCCGCGTCACCTTGGGCCTGGACCCCAACCGCCTGGCCATGCTGCTCGCCGTGCTGCACCGCCACGGCAGCATCCCCACCTACGACCAGGACGTGTTCCTCAACGTGGTCGGCGGGGTCAAGGTGCTGGAGACCGCCTCCGACCTGGCGCTGCTCGCCGCGGTGATGTCCAGCCTGCGTAACAAGCCGCTGCCCCACGACCTGCTGGTGTTCGGCGAGATCGGCCTGTCCGGCGAGATCCGCCCGGTGCCCAGTGGCCAGGAGCGCCTCAAGGAAGCGGCCAAGCACGGCTTCAAGCGCGCCATCGTGCCCAAGGGCAACGCGCCCAAGGAAGCGCCGCCCGGCCTCAGCGTGGTCGCGGTGACCCGCCTGGAGCAGGCGCTGGATGCGTTGTTCGAGTGAGGCCTGTAGCCTCGTCCCGGCTGTGGGAGGCCCGACCTCGGGGCGAAGCTCTTGCCTGGGGCGGGTCTGCGCATCGCGGCGAGGGCGCGGTGCGATCGGTTGCGTGACCGATTCGCAGGCAAAAAGAAACCCGGCCGAGGCCGGGTTTCTGCACTGCAGCGCGTGAGCCTTAGTTGCCGTACACCGGCAGCTTGGCGCAGATGGCCTTGACCTTCTCGCGCACGGCGTCGATCACCGACTCGTCGCCCATGTTCTGCAGGATGTCGCAGATCCAGCCGGCCAGCTCGCGGCACTCGGCTTCGCCGAAACCACGGGTGGTGACCGCCGGGGTGCCGATGCGCAGGCCGGAGGTGACGAACGGCGAACGCGGGTCGTTCGGCACGGCGTTCTTATTCACGGTGATGAAGGCGCGACCCAGGGCGGCGTCCGCGTCCTTGCCGGTGATGTCCTGCTTGATCAGCGAGAGCAGGAACAGGTGGTTCTGGGTGCCGCCGGAAACCACGTCGAAGCCGCGCTCGACGAACACCTCGGCCATGGCTTGGGCGTTCTTCACCACCTGCTGCTGGTAGGCCTTGAACTCGGGGCTCAGCGCTTCCTTGAAGCACACCGCCTTGGCGGCGATCACGTGCATCAGCGGGCCGCCCTGGCCGCCCGGGAACACGGCGGAGTTCAGCTTCTTCTCGATCTCTTCGTTGGCCTTGGCCAGGATCAGGCCGCCACGCGGACCGCGCAGGGTCTTGTGGGTGGTGGTGGTGACCACGTCGGCGAACGGCACCGGGTTCGGGTACACGCCGGCGGCGACCAGGCCGGCCACGTGGGCCATGTCGACGAACAGGTAGGCACCGACCTTGTCGGCGATAGCGCGGAAGCGCGGGAAGTCCAGCACCTGCGAGTAGGCGGAAAAGCCGGCGATGATCATCTTCGGCTGGTGCTCGACGGCCAGGCGCTCGACCTCGTCGTAGTCGATCAGGCCGGTTTCCGGGTTCAGGCCGTACTGCACGGCGTTGTAGATCTTGCCGGAGAAGTTGACGCTGGCGCCGTGGGTCAGGTGGCCGCCGTGGGCCAGGCTCATGCCCAGCACGGTGTCGCCCGGCTTGACCAGCGCCTGGAATACCGCGGCGTTGGCCTGGCTGCCGGCGTGCGGCTGGACGTTGGCGTAGTCGGCGCCGAACAGCGCCTTGGCGCGGTCGATGGCCAGCTGCTCGACGATGTCGACGTACTCGCAGCCGCCGTAGTAGCGCTTGTGCGGGTAGCCTTCGGCGTACTTGTTGGTCAGCACGCTGCCCTGGGCTTCCATCACCGCCGGGCTGGTGTAGTTCTCCGAGGCGATCAGCTCGATGTGCTCTTCCTGGCGCTGGGCTTCTTGCTCCATGGCGGCAAACAGGTCGGCGTCATAACGGGCGAGGGTCAAATCACGGCTGAACATGGCGGTCCTCTGGGGAGCAGGGCAAATAAGGGATAATCAAGCGCGATATTCTACCCGAATGGCGCGGCACTGGCACATGAATGGCGATCAAGCAGCGGACAAGCGGCCCTCATCGGCCGTGCCGCGCGTGGCGAGTCCCGCCAGTCCCGCTGGTTTGCCCTGCACGGCGCATTTCGGGTAGCTTTGCGCCACGCGCGCGGGCCTGTGCCGGCGAAGCAATTCGCCGCGAGCGCTGCCCCGCCCATCTGTACCGTCAACCATTCAGGTCAGTCATGGCTCAATACGTGTTCACCATGCATCGGCTCGGCAAGGTCGTGCCGCCGAAGCGTCAGATTCTCAAGGACATCTCCTTGTCGTTCTTCCCCGGCGCGAAGATCGGCGTGCTCGGCCTGAACGGCTCGGGCAAGTCGACCCTGCTGCGCATCATGGCCGGCGTGGATACCGAGTTCGAGGGTGAAGCCCGGCCGATGCCGGGGATCAAGATCGGCTACCTGCCGCAGGAGCCGCAGCTCGATCCGGAAAAGACCGTGCGCGACATCGTCGAGGAGGCGGTGGGCGAGGTGAAGGACGCCCAGGCGCGCCTGGACGCCGTATATGCCGCCTACGCCGAGCCGGACGCCGACTTCGACGCGCTGGCCGCCGAGCAGGCCAAGCTGGAGGCGATCCTGCAGGCCTCCGACGGCCACAACCTCGAGCGCCAGCTGGAAGTCGCCGCCGACGCCCTGCGCCTGCCGGCCTGGGACGCCAGGATCGAGCACCTCTCCGGTGGCGAGAAGCGCCGCGTGGCGCTGTGCCGCCTGCTGCTGTCGGCCCCCGACATGCTGCTGCTCGACGAACCGACCAACCACCTGGACGCCGACTCGGTGGCCTGGCTGGAGCGCTTCCTCCACGACTTCCCCGGCACCGTGGTGGCGATCACCCACGACCGCTACTTCCTCGACAACGTCGCCGGCTGGATCCTCGAACTCGACCGCGGCCAGGGCATCCCCTTCGAGGGCAACTACTCGCAGTGGCTGGAATCCAAGGCCGCCCGTCTGGCCCAGGAGGCCAAGCAGGAAGCCTCGCACCAGAAGGCCATGAAGGCCGAGCTGGAGTGGGTGCGCCAGGGCGCCAAGGCCCGCCAGGCCAAGTCCAAGGCGCGCCTGCAGCGCTTCGAGGAGCTGCAGTCGCAGGAATTCCAGAAGCGCAGCGAGACCAACGAGATCTACATCCCGGCCGGTCCGCGCCTGGGCGACAAGGTCATCGAGTTCAACGGCGTGTGCAAGGGCTACGGCGACCGCCAGCTGATCGACGACCTGACCTTCAGCCTGCCCAAGGGCGCCATCGTCGGCGTGATCGGCGGCAACGGCGCGGGCAAGTCGACCCTGTTCCGCATGATCCTCGGCAAGGAGCAGCCGGACTCCGGGACCATCGACATCGGCGAGACCGTGCAGATCGCCAGCGTCGACCAGAGCCGCGAGCACCTCGACGGCAGCAAGACCGTGTGGGAGCAGGTCTCCGACGGCTTCGACATGATCAAGGTGGGCAACTACGAGGTGCCGTCGCGCGGCTACGTCGGGCGCTTCAACTTCAAGGGCGGCGACCAGCAGAAGTTCGTCAAGGACCTCTCCGGCGGTGAACGCGGCCGCCTGCACCTGGCGCTGACCCTCAAGCAGGGCGGCAACGTGCTGCTGCTCGACGAGCCGTCCAACGACCTCGACGTGGAAACCCTGCGCGCCCTGGAAGAGGCGCTGCTCGACTTCCCCGGCGCCGCCATCGTGATCTCCCACGATCGCTGGTTCCTCGACCGCATCGCCACCCACATCCTCTCCTACGAGGATGACGCCAAGGTGTACTTCTTCGAAGGCAACTACACCGAGTTCGAGGCCGACCGCAAGAAGCGTCTCGGCGACGCGGCCGCCCAGCCGCACCGCGTGCGCTACAAGAAGCTGGCCTGACGGTCGCGGCAATGAAAAAACGGAGCCTTCGGGCTCCGTTTTTTTATCTGCGCGTTTCCGCTCCGGGCGCGGCTCAGGCCAGCGCTTCGTGCAGGTGGCGCAGCGAGGTGGCGAAGGTCTCCACCCGGTTGCGGCCGGCATGCTTGGCGCGGTACAGCGCCTCGTCGGCATGGCTGGCCAGCACCTTGGCCTCCTGTTCGCCCTGCAGCTCGGCGATGCCGCAGCTGAACGAGCAGCTCAGGTCCTGCGGCTGGGCCGGGAAGTGCATCTCGGCAAAGCGCCGACGGATGTCGTCGAGCACCCGCGTGGCGGTGGCGGCGTCGGTATCGGGGAGGACCACGGCGAACTCCTCGCCGCCGTAGCGGCCGATGTGGTCGCTCTTGCGCAGGCGCTGCTTGAGGAACAGCGCCAGGCTCTTGATCACCCGGTCGCCCATCGGGTGGCCGTAGCGGTCGTTGACCTGCTTGAAGTGGTCGATGTCGAGCATGGCGAAGCTCAGCGGCTGCTGGTCGCGGCGCGCGCGCACCCGGGCATCCTCGAGCAGCTGGAGGATGTGGGTGTGGTTGTACAGCCCGGTCAGGCTGTCGCGCACCATGCGCGCCTTGAGGTAGCGCGCGCGCGCCGCGCGGTTGCGCACCGTGGCGATCAGGTGGCGCGCCTGGATCGGCTTGGTCAGGAAGTCGTCGCCGCCCTCGCCCATGGCGTCGAGCTGCTTGTCGAGGTCGTCCTCGGCGGACAGGTAGATGATCGGCACGCTGACGTAGCGCTCGTGGTGGCGGATCACCTTGGCCAGCTCGGTGCCGCGGCACTCGGGCATGTACATGTCGAGGATGATCAGGTCGGGCTGGAACTCGGCGAGCGCGGCCATCACCTGGATCGGGTCGGTGAGGCTGCGGGTGATGATCCCGGCGCTGTTGAGCATGCGCTCGGTGAAGGTGGTCTGCGCCCGCGAGTCGTCGACGATCAGCACCTTGTAGGGCTCGGTCTGGGTGAGGCGGGTCAGGTCCTCGAGGCGCTCGAGCAGCGCCGAGGCATCCAGGCTGCCGCTGAAGAAGTCCTCGCCACCGGCGCGCACCGCGGCCAGACGGGTGCGGGTGTCGGCCTCCTGCTCGCTGAAGAACAGCACCGGCAGCTTGTGCTCCAGGCCCTGCTGGGCCTCCTCGGCCAGCTGCAGGCCGCCGCCGTCGCCGGCGAAGTCGACTTCCATGACGATGGCGGCGGGATGGCGCTGGCGCAGCGCCTTGCGGAACGCGGCGACGCTGTCCAGCGGCAGCGCGGTGAAGCCGAAGAACTCCAGCTGGCGGGCCAGACGTTCGCTGCGCTCGCCATCGCGCAGGGCCAGGTAGATCGGCTTGCGCAGCAGGCTGAGGATACCCGGGGCGCTGTCATCGCCCTGGCGCAGGCCGCTGCGGGCCAGGCGCTGCATCAGGCTGTCGAGCTCGCCGATCAGCGCGCTGTTGAGGCGCCCGCGGTTGGCCTCGACGGCCTGCAGGCATTGCTCGATGGCGCTGGCCAGCTGGGCGTGCAGCGGTTGCTGGAAACGCTCGGCGCACTGGCCGAGGCGCTGGCTGGCGGCCAGCAGTTCGTCCCGGTAGACGCTGCTCCAGGCGCTGCGCTGCAGGCGCTGCCAGAGCTCCAGCACCTGGCGGGCCTGGTGGAGCACCCGCTGGGCGAAATGCTGTTTGAGGCGATCACTGCTGAGCTCTGCATGCTCGGTCATGTTGCCGGTTCCCTGGCTTGTTTGCGGCAGAAGGACGTACTGGCTGCAAGCTGTCGCCCATCCCTGGTGAGTAAACGCTCGAGTGTAGCTGCCGTTTGTGGCGTCTGCGTGATTAGCTGCAACGGCTGATTCTGCGCGTCGGCGGCGGACGATTAGTTGATCGACATCAGTGCAAAGCGGTCAGAAGCAACCAGACTGTAAGCCAATATCGACTGCCGGAGTGCTCGAGATGACCGCCATTGCCGACCCCCGTGCCACCCTCGATGCCCTGGCGAGCGAGTATGCCCAGCGCGCCGAGGCGATTCGCCGCAATCTGCTCAGCCCGCACTCGTCGAGCTTCCCCGAGCAGGCCGTGGAGCGGCAGAACGACGATGTGCTGCGCTCCCTGCTCGCCGAGGCCGAGCACGGTCTCAAGGAAGTGGCCCACGCCCGCGCACGTCTGGCCGAGGGGCGCTACGGCATCTGCACCGCCTGTGGCGCGACCATCGCGCCGGCGCGCCTGGCTGCGCTGCCCGCCGCCGAGCTGTGCGTGGACTGCGCCGCGCGCTCCTGAGGCAGCGGCCGGCCGCTACGGGCGTTGCGGGATGATTTCGAGGATGTCGATCAGGCAGTCGCCGGCCGGGCGCCGCCAGACCACCTCGTCGCCGGGGGCGGCGCCGAGCAGGGCGCGGCCCAGCGGCGAGCTCCAGTTGATCTTGCCCGCGGCGGCATCGGCTTCGTCCTCGCCGACCAGCTGCACCTCGTGTTCGTGGCCGCGGGCATCGGCGAAGGCCACCCGGCTGCCGATCTGCACCTGGTCGCGCGAGGTCGCCGGCGGCACCAGCTGCGCGCTCTGCAGCCGCTGGCGCAGGTAGCGCAGGTCGCGCTCGAGCTCCGCCAGCCGCTGCGGGTCCGCCTGCTCGCCACGGGCCTGTTCCACGGCCAGCGCCTGGAGGCTTGCCGCCAGGCGGTCCTGCAGCTGCTGCAGGCCGTGGGCGGTGACATAGTTGGGCTGGTCGCTGACGCTGCGCTCGACCGGCGGGTCGGTCTGGTCGGCAGCCCGATCCTCGTTGACGAATGCTCGGCTCATGGCGGCGGCTCCTGCAGCGTTTTGCACGACTGAGTGTCGCGCGCCTGGCGGCGGCGGCCAACCGCCGCGCGACGAATGCGTCGTCATGGCGCCTGGCGGCCGTGGCCGGGCGCCGCCGCCGCTGTTGGCTGCGGCACATCACGCCGGCACCGCCCGATCCTTGTCAATCCGGGGCGATGGGTCAACAATCGGCGGCAGTCCGGTCCGGAGCCGCGTCACTGTCGACAGTGGCGCGCCCGGGCCGCAGCAGCGTGGCGCCCAGCCTGCCGCGCACGCCTGTCACCTTTGCGGAACCCCTTGATGGCCGATTTCCAACAGTCCCTGCGCCTGCAGCCCGAACAGCTCGGCAGCCAGTTCAGCTCCGAACTCCTGACCTTCGCCAACACCGACGAACTGGAGCCGTTCCGCGGCGTGCTCGGTCAGGAGCGCGCGGTCGCGGCCCTGCAGTTCGGCGTGGCCATGCCGCGCCCCGGTTACAACGTGTTCGTAATGGGCGAGTCCGGAACGGGGCGCTTCTCCTTCGTGCAGCGCTACCTGAAGGCCGAGGCCAAGCGCCAGGCCACCCCGCGCGACTGGCTGTACGTCAACAATTTCGACGAGCCGCGCGAGCCGCGCGCCCTGGAGCTGACTTCCGGCAGTGCGCAGGCGCTGATCACCGACGTCGACCAGCTGATCGACAACCTGCTGGCGACCTTTCCGGCGGTGTTCGAGACGCCGACCTACCAGCAGAAGAAGAGCGCCATCGACCGCGCCTTCAACCAGCGCTACGACCGTGCCCTGGACGTGATCGAGAAGCTGGCGCTGGAGAAGGACGTCGCCCTGTATCGCGACAGCACCAACATCGCCTTCACGCCGATGAAGGACGGCAAGGCGCTGGACGAGGCGGACTTCGCCCAGCTGCCGGAAGCCGAGCGCGAGCGCTTCCACGACGACATCGCCAGCCTCGAGGAGAGCCTCAACGAGGAGCTGGTCGGTCTGCCGCAGTGGAAGCGCGAGTCGAGCAACCAGCTGCGCCAGCTCAACGAGGAAACCATCACCCTGGCCCTCGAGCCGCTGCTGGTGCCGCTGTCGCGCAAGTACGCGGAAAACGCCGGCATCTGCGCCTGGCTGCAGGCCATGCAGGTCAACCTGCTGAAAACCGTGGTCGACCAGCTGGTCGAGGACACCCGCCCGGATGCGCAGAAGCGCCAGTCGCTGGTGGAGTTCTACAGTCCCAGCCTGGTGGTCGGCCATGCCCGCGATGGCGGTGCGCCGGTGGTGTTCGAGCCGCACCCGACCTACGACAACCTGTTCGGGCGCATCGAGTACAGCTCCGACCAGGGCGCGCTGTACACCAGCTACCGCCAGCTGCGCCCGGGCGCGCTGCACCGCGCCAACGGCGGCTTCCTGATCCTCGAGGCGGAGAAGTTGCTGTCCGAGCCGTTCGTCTGGGATGCGCTCAAGCGTGCCCTGCACTCGCGCCAGCTGAAGATGGAGTCGCCGCTGGCCGAACTCGGCCGCCTGGCCACCGTCACCCTGACCCCGCAGGTGCTGCCGCTGCAGGTCAAGGTGGTGATCGTCGGCGCCCGGCAGATCTACTACGCGCTGCAGGAGCTGGATCCGGACTTCCAGGAGATGTTCCGCGTGCTGGCCGACTTCGAGGAGGACATCGCCCTGGGCGAGGACAGCCTCGAGCAGTTCGCCCAGCTGCTGAAGACGCGCACTTCCGAGGAGGGCCTGGCGCCGCTGACCAGCGACGCCGTGGCGCGCCTGGCGACCTACAGCGCCCGTCTCGCCGAGCACCAGGGGCGCCTGTCGGCGCGCATCGGCGACCTGTTCCAGCTGGTCAGCGAGGCCGACTTCATGCGCCAGCTGGCTGGCGACGCGCTGACCGACATCGGCCACATCGAGCGCGCACTCAAGGCCAAGGCCACCCGCACCGGGCGGGTGTCGGCGCGTATCCTCGACGACATGCTGGCCGGGGTGATCCTCATCGATACCGCCGGCGCGGCGATGGGCAAGTGCAACGGCCTGACCGTGCTGGAAGTCGGCGACTCGGCGTTCGGCGTGCCGGCGCGCATCTCCGCCACCGTCTACCCGGGCAGCTCGGGGATCGTAGACATCGAGCGCGAGGTCAGCCTCGGCCAGCCGATCCACTCCAAGGGGGTGATGATCCTCACCGGCTACCTCGGCAGCCGCTACGCCCAGGAGTTCCCGCTGGAGATCTCGGCCAGCATCGCCCTCGAGCAGTCCTACGGCTACGTCGACGGCGACAGCGCCTCGCTCGGCGAGGTGTGCACGCTGATTTCGGCGCTGTCGCGCACCCCGCTCAAGCAGTGCTTCGCCATCACCGGCTCGATCAACCAGTTCGGCGAGGTGCAGGCGGTCGGCGGGGTCAACGAGAAGATCGAGGGCTTCTTCCGCCTCTGCGAGGCGCGCGGCCTCTCCGGCGAGCAGGGGGTGATCATTCCCCACGCCAACATCTGCAATCTGATGCTCGACGAGCGGGTGATCCAGGCGGTGCGTGCCGGACTGTTCAGCGTCTACGCCGTGCGCACGGTGGACCAGGCGCTGAGCCTGCTGGTCGGCGAGGACGCCGGCTGCGCCAACGAGGACGGCGTGTTTCCCGAGGGCTGCGTGAATGCAAGGGTGGTCGAGCGCCTGCGCGAGATTGCCGAGATCGACAGCGACGACGAGGACGACGAGGAGGAGGAAGCGGACAAGGCGAGCACGGCGGACAAGGTCGAGGCCGCCGCAGCCGTTGTCGAGGCGGAGCGGCCGGTCCGCAAGGCGCGCCGCCTGCGGCGCTGAGCCTGGCGCTGGGCGATTCACGGGAGGGCAGGCCGGCGCGGCTGGCGATTTTTTGTCCAGCCGGTCGCGGGCGGCATGCCATGGCCTTCCGGCCCATCTGCCCCCGCGCCATGCACAAGGTTATCCACAGAACGCGGGGATAACCGGTGACTTTCCACATGGCCATCACGCGACTAGGATCAATACAGGTCCCTGCGAGGAGCTTGGCCATGTTGCGTCAATTCTGTCTGACCCGGCAGAGCCCGGGAATCGTCACTCGCATCGAGTGCGCCATCCGCCCGCTGGCCGGTGAGCAGGGCTTGTGGACACTGCTGTGCGCCGCCGGCCTGAGCGCCACCCAGCCTTCGGCGATCAAGGCGCAAGGCCCGTTCCACGGGCCTGCCGAGGCCGAGGGGGTGCTTGAGGAGATCATCGAGAACCTGCAGTGCCAGGGCTACAAGCCGGTCGACGAACCGTCGATCTGGTGCCTGCATCTGCAGGCCGAGCTGCGCCGGCAGAACGCCGGGCGAGGCCATCCACCGCGGGGCTTCGGTCTGCTGTCCTGAATCCGCACAGGCGCCGCCGTCGCCTGCATGGCTGCGCCTGTGTCAGGAGCGCTGCGCCCTGGCGCCATTCATTCAGGTTTAGTCCACACAGTTATCCACAGCGTGATGCACAACTGCGGCTGCCGGAGGGAGGGCGTCGCCGCTATACTGGGCGCCCCTTGTTCACTGCTGTGCCTTCCTCATGGAACGATTCATCGAAAACACCATGTATGCCGCGCGCTGGCTGCTGGCGCCGATCTATCTCGGTCTGTCGCTGGCCCTGCTGGCGCTGGTCCTGAAGTTCTTCCAGGAAATCTTCCACGTCCTGCCCCACGTGTTCGAACTGGCCGAGGCCGATCTGATCCTGGTGCTGCTGTCGATGATCGACATGGCGCTGGTCGGCGGCCTGCTGGTGATGGTGATGATTTCCGGCTACGAAAACTTCGTCTCCCAGCTCGACATCGACGAGGGCAAGGAGAAGCTCGACTGGCTGGGCAAGATGGACTCCAGCTCGCTGAAGCTGAAGGTGGCGGCGTCGATCGTGGCGATCTCCTCGATCCACCTGCTGCGCATGTTCATGGACGCGCAGAAGATTCCCAACGACAAGTTGATGTGGTACGTGATCATCCACATGACCTTCGTTGCCTCGGCCTTTGCCATGGCCTACGTGGACAAGCTGACCAAGCACTGAAAACCAGTTCTTGGTGACGCCCGCACCGCCCGTCTTGCCTCCGGCAGACGGGCGGTGGCGTTTTCGCCTTGCGCAGGCCTGATCTTGTACAAATACTGTACTTGTTGCATTGTTTGTACAGATTCACTGCCGAGGTGATTGCCATGAACCTGCACGACCTGTCCGCCCACGCCCTTGCCGGGCGCATCGACGGCCTCGACCTGATCTCCCTGGAGGGCGGCATCTACGTTCTCGAGGCGCAGATGGACGGCCGCCCGCACAGCGTGGTCGACGAGCGCGGCCGCGTCTGCCACCTGCGCTCGGTGGAGCACGCCCGCGATCTGCTGCAGGAGGTGCCGCTGCTGCCGTTCCATCTGGTCCACCACTCGCCCTACGACGAGATGTGCGGCCTGGCCGAGGGCAGTCGCGAGCCGCTGCGCGTGCCGATCGGCATGCGTTCGCACTGGTGATGGATGCGGTGTTGCCGGCGCCGCCATTCCGACATGGGGATCGTCGAACTGTGAGTGCCGCACCATGAGCATCAATGCCCTGCGCCTGGTGCTCGGCGACCAGCTTTCCTTCGACCTGGCCGCGCTGGACGGCCTCGACCCGGAACGCGACCGCGTGCTGCTCGCCGAGGTGGCCGAGGAGGCCGGTCACGTGCCGCACCACCCGCAGAAGATCGCCTTCCTGTTCAGCGCCATGCGCCACTTCGCCGAGGCGCTGCGCGCGCGCGGCGTTACGGTGGACTACGTGACCCTCGACGATCCGGCCAACTGCGGCTCGCTGGCCGGCGAGCTGGCGCGCTTCGCCGCGCGGTACCGGCCGGAGAGCATCCACGTCACCGAGGCCGGCGACTGGCGGGTCGAGCAGGCGCTGAAGGCCAGCGGCCTGCCGATCGTCTGGCACGCCGATACGCGCTTTCTCTGCGCGCGCGCCGAGTTCGCCCGCTGGGCGCAGGGCCGCAAGCAGCTGCGCATGGAGTTTTTCTACCGCGAGATGCGCAGGATAAGCGGCCTGCTGCTGCACCCGGACGGCACGCCGGAGGGCGGCGCCTGGAACTTCGACGCGGAGAACCGCAAGAGCCTGCCGAAAGGCCGGCGTGGACCCATGCCGCTGCGCTTTGCCGCGGACGCGATCAGCCGCGAGGTGCTGGCGCTGGTCGCCGGGCGCTTCGCCCACCACTACGGACGCCTCGACGGCTTCGCCTACCCGGTGACCCACGCCGAGGCCGAGCAGCTGTGGCAGCACTTCCTCGACTTCGGTCTGGCCGCCTTCGGCGACTATCAGGACGCCATGGCCGCGGGCGAGCCGTTCCTGTTCCACGCGCGGATCAGCGCCGCGCTCAACGTCGGCCTGCTCGACGTGCGCCGGCTGTGCGCCGACGTCGAGACGGCCTACCGGCAGGGGCGGGTGGCACTGAACGCCGCCGAGGGCTTCATCCGCCAGCTGATCGGCTGGCGCGAGTACGTGCGCGGCATCTACTGGCTGCAGATGCCGGACTACGCGCAGCGCAACGCCTTCGCCAACACGCGGGCGCTGCCGGACTTCTACTGGAGCGGCGACACGCGGATGAACTGCTTGCGCCAGGCCATCGGCCAGACCCTGGAGCACGCCTACGCCCACCACATCCAGCGGCTGATGGTCACCGGCAACTTCGCCCTGCTCGCCGGCATCCAGCCGCGCCAGCTGTGCGACTGGTACCTGGCGGTGTACATGGACGCCTTCGACTGGGTCGAGCTGCCCAACGTGCTGGGCATGGTGCTGCACGCCGACGGCGGCTATCTGGGTTCCAAGCCCTACTGCGCCAGCGGCCAGTACATCAAGCGTATGTCCGACTACTGCCAGGGCTGCGCCTACCGGGTGGGCGAAAGCACCACGGAGGACGCCTGCCCGTTCAACGCGCTGTACTGGCACTTCCTCATGCGTCACCGCGAGCCGCTGCAGGGCAATCCGCGGATGACCATGGTCTACAAGAACCTGGCGCGCATGGACGAGGCGAAGCGCGAGGCGCTGTGGCGGCGCGGCGAGGCGCTGCTGGCGCGCCTGGATGGCGGGGAGGCGCTGTGAGGAAGAAGAGCGAACTGGCGGTGAAGACCTGCGTGCGGTGCGGCCTGCCGTTCGCCTGGCGCAAGAAGTGGGCGCGCTGCTGGGACGAGGTGCGCTACTGCTCGGAGCGCTGCCAGCGCGGGCGGGTCGGCGCCAGAGGGCTGTAGGCGCGGCGCTCTTGGCAGGTTTGCGCCGGTCCCGTGGCGTTCAGGCGCTTGCCCTGGCCAGGGTGTCTGGCTGCAGCGAGCCCGCGGCGCCCGGCTGTGCTAGTCTGGCCGGCCATTTTTTCCGCCTCAGTGGAGCTCCCATGTCCCAACTCGACCTTTCCACCGACGAAGCCCGCGTCAGCTACGGCATCGGCCGTCAGCTCGGTGGTCAGCTGCGTGACAACCCGCCGCCCGGCGCCAGCCTGGAAGCCATCCTCGCCGGTCTGGCCGACGCCTACAACAACGCCGCCAGCCGCGTGCCGGACGAGGCGATGAACGCCAGCTTCCAGGTGATCCGCGAGCGCATGCAGGCCGAACAGGCCGCCAAGGCCGAGCAGGCTGCCCAGGCCGGTCGCGACTACCTGGCCGAGAACGCCAAGCGCGCAGGCGTCACCGTGCTGGCCTCCGGCCTGCAGTTCGAGGTGCTGGTTGCCGGCGAAGGCGCCAAGCCGAGCGCCGAGGACCAGGTACGTACCCACTACCACGGCACCCTGATCGACGGCACCGTGTTCGACAGCTCCTACGAGCGTGGCCAGCCGGCGGAGTTTCCGGTCGGCGGCGTGATCCCCGGCTGGGTCGAGGCCCTGCAGCTGATGAGCGCCGGCAGCAAGTGGCGCCTGCACGTGCCGAGCGAGCTGGCCTACGGTGCCCAGGCCGTCGGCAGCATCCCGGCGCACAGCGTGCTGGTGTTCGACGTCGAGCTGCTCGATATCCTGTAACAGCTTCCCGCGCCCTGGCGGCGCGGGAAAACACAAACGCCCGTCACGGCCAGGCCGGACGGGCGTTTTGTTGTGTGCAGGAAACTCAGTGGGTGCGGGCGACGGCGAACTCGGTCAGTTCGATCAGCGCATCGCGGTACTCGCTGGCCGGCAGGCTTTCCAGGCAGGCGATGGCGCGGGCGGCGTGCTCGCGGGCCTGGCGGGCGGTGTAGTCCAGCGCGCCGGAGGCTTCCACGGCGGCGAGGATGGCGTCGAGGTCCTCGATGCCGCCCTGCTGGATGGCCTTGCGCACCAGCGCGGCCTGCTCGGGCGTACCTTCGCGCATGGTGTAGATCAGCGGCAGGGTCGGCTTGCCCTCGGCCAGATCGTCGCCGACGTTCTTGCCCAGGGTGGCGGCGTCGCCGCGGTAGTCGAGCAGGTCGTCGACCAGCTGGAAGGCGATGCCCAGCGCGTCGCCGAAGGTGCGCAGGGCCTCGGCCTGGGCGGCGCTGGCGCCGGCCAGCAGGGCCGCACTGTGGGTGGAGGCCTCGAACAGCATCGCGGTCTTGCCGCGGATGACTTCCATGTAGATCTCTTCGGTGGTGCTGGCGTCGCGGATCTTCGACAGCTGCAGCACCTCGCCCTCGGCGATCACCCGGGTGGCATTGGCCAGCACCTGCATCACCGGCAGCTCGCCGAGCTCGACCAGCATCTCGAAGGAGCGCGCATACAGGAAGTCGCCGACCAGCACGCTGGGCGCGTTGCCCCACAGGGCGTTGGCGGTGGAGCGGCCACGGCGCATGCCCGACTTGTCGACCACGTCGTCGTGCAGCAGGGTGGCGGTGTGCAGGAATTCGATGGTGGCGGCGAGCAGGTTGAGACGCTCGCTGCGCGCGCCGAGGGCGTTGCCGGCCAGCAGCACCAGCAGCGGACGCAGGCGCTTGCCGCCGGCCGAGGTGATGTAGTCGCCGATCTTCTCCACCAGGGGGACGCGGGAGGCGAGCTGGCGGCGGATGATGCCGTCGACGGCGGTGAAATCGTCCGCCACCACGCGGTAAAAGACCTGGGGTTGCATCAGCGGTCAAGGCTCCTCTAAGGTTGCGCGGCATGCTAGGTGCCGGGTCTGGCACTGTCAAGGCGGGTCGGGGGCGCACTTGCCTGGCCGCGCGGCTTTGCGTACAATCGCCGGCCCGAACTTCCCTGGCACTCCCTGCCTTACGCAATTGCATCGACGACCTTGTTCCAGCGTCATGCAGCCATGCTGGCCAATAACTCCTTCACTAAAGCGCCAGGTGAGCAGGTCTAACGGAGACATTCCATGTACGCAGTAATTGTTACCGGCGGCAAGCAGTACAAAGTCGCTGAAGGCGAATTCCTCAAGATCGAAAAGCTCGACGTAGCGACCGGCGAAAGCGTTGCTTTCGACAAGGTCCTGCTGGTTGCCAATGGCGACGACGTGCAGATCGGCGCCCCGGTCGTGGCCGGTGCCAAAGTCACCGCCGAAGTGATCGCCCAAGGCCGTCACGACAAGGTGACCATCATCAAGTTCCGTCGCCGCAAGCACCACATGAAGCGTCAGGGCCACCGTCAGTGGTTCACTGAAATCAAGATCACCGGCATTCAGGCCTGATCCCTTTTTACTGGAGATATTGACTCATGGCACACAAAAAAGCCGGCGGTTCTACCCGCAACGGTCGCGACTCAGAAGCTAAACGCCTTGGCGTGAAGATGTACGGTAGCCAGGCTGCAGTAGCCGGCAACATCCTCGTGCGTCAGCGCGGCACCAAGTTCCACGCCGGTGTCGGCGTGGGCATGGGCAAGGACCACACCCTGTTCGCCAAGGTGAACGGCGTGGTGAAGTTCGAGACCAAGGGCGCCTTCGGTCGCAAATACGTGAGCATCGTGGCCAACTGACCACCTGCTTGCCGAGAAAGCCCTGTCTGTCGACAGGGCTTTTTTGTTTGTAATATCCCAAGCTTTAATGACCCGCCAGGCGCGGGAGGCGTTACCAATGAAATTCGTCGATGAAGTGTCCATCCATGTGCAGGCCGGTGACGGTGGCAACGGCTGCATGAGTTTTCGCCGCGAAAAATTCGTGCCCAATGGTGGTCCGGATGGCGGCGACGGCGGTGACGGCGGCTCGATCTGGCTCGAGGCCGACAGCAACCTCAACACCCTGGTGGATTATCGCTACACCCGCCGTTTCAATGCCCAGCGCGGGCAGAACGGTGGCAGCAAGGACTGCACCGGCAGCAAGGGTGAAGACATGACCCTGCCGGTGCCGGTCGGCACCACGGTGATCGATGCCGGCACCCAGGAGATCATCGGCGACCTGACCAAGTCCGGGCAGCGTCTGCTGGTGGCTCATGGCGGCTGGCACGGCCTGGGCAACACCCGCTTCAAGTCGAGCACCAACCGGGCGCCGCGGCAGACCAGCCACGGCAAGCCGGGCGAGGCGCGCGACCTCAAGCTGGAGCTCAAGGTGCTGGCCGACGTCGGCCTGCTGGGCATGCCCAATGCCGGCAAGAGCACGCTGATCCGCGCGGTGTCCGCCGCCAAGCCGAAGGTCGCCGACTACCCGTTCACCACCCTGGTGCCGAACCTCGGCGTGGTCAGCGTGGGTCGCCTGAAGAGCTTCGTGATCGCCGACATTCCCGGCCTGATCGAAGGCGCTGCCGAAGGCGCCGGCCTGGGTATCCGCTTCCTCAAGCACCTGGCGCGTACCCGCCTGCTGCTGCACCTCGTCGACATGGCGCCGCTGGACGAGTCCGATCCGGCCGAAGCCGCCGCGGCGATCATCAACGAACTGGGCCGCTTCAGCCCGGCGTTGACCCAGCGCGACCGCTGGCTGGTGCTCAACAAGGCCGACCAGCTGCTCGACGACGAGCGCGAGGAGCGCATGCGCGAGGTGATCGCACGGCTCGACTGGAAGGGCCCGGTGTACGTGATCTCCGCGCTGGAGCGCGAGGGCACCGACAAGCTGTGCGGCGACATCATGAACTACATCGACGAGCGCACCCAGCGGATTGCCGAGGAACCGGCGTTCGCCGAGGCCGTCGCCGCGCTGGACCAGCAGATCGAGGACGAGGCGCGTGCCCGCCTGCAGGAACTCGACGATGCCCGCGCGCTGCGCCGTGCCGGGGTCAAGAGCGCCGAGGCGGTGGAAGACGAGGACGACGGCTTCGACGACGAGGATGACGGCGACGGGCCGGAAATCTTCTACGTCCGCTGACGTCCGTGTGAGGCGGGGCCGCCTGGCGGCCCCGCTCAAGCCTGATTGCAAGGTTGCAGAACATGCGTGAGAAGGTGAGCAAGGCCCGCCGCTGGGTGGTGAAGATCGGCAGTGCGCTGCTGACCGCCGACGGCCGCGGCCTCGACCGCGACGCCATGGCGGTGTGGGTCGAACAGATGGTGGCGCTGCGCCGTGCCGGCGTGGAGCTGGTGCTGGTGTCCTCCGGGGCGGTGGCGGCAGGGATGAGCCGGCTGGGCTGGAATGCCCGGCCGAGCACCATCCACGAGCTGCAGGCGGCCGCAGCGGTGGGCCAGATGGGCCTGATCCAGGCCTGGGAATCGAGTTTCGCCGAGCACCAGCTGCAGACCGCCCAGGTGCTGCTGACCCACGACGACCTCTCCGACCGCAAGCGCTACCTCAACGCGCGCAGCACCCTGCGCACCCTGGTCGACCTCGGAGTGATCCCGGTTATCAACGAGAACGACACGGTGGTCACCGACGAGATCCGCTTCGGCGACAACGACACCCTGGCCGCGCTGGTGGCCAACCTGGTGGAAGCCGACCTGCTGGTGATCCTCACCGACCGCGACGGCATGTTCGACGCCGATCCGCGGCACAATCCCGACGCCCAGCTGATCTTCGAGGCACGTGCCGACGATCCGTCGCTCGACGCCGTGGCCGGCGGTACCGGCGGCGCCCTCGGTCGCGGCGGCATGCAGACCAAGCTGCGCGCCGCACGCCTGGCCGCGCGCTCCGGGGCCAACACCATCATCGTTGGCGGGCGCATCGAGCGGGTGCTCGATCGCCTCAAGGCTGGCGAGCGCCTCGGCACCCTGCTGACCCCCGAGCGTGGCCGGCATGCGGCGCGCAAGCAGTGGCTGGCCGGCCACCTGCAGATGCGCGGCACCCTGAGCCTGGACGGCGGCGCGGTGCGCGCGCTGCTCGAGCAGCGCAAGAGCCTGCTGCCGGTCGGCGTCGTCGCGGTGGACGGCAACTTCCGCCGCGGCGAGATGGTGGTCTGCCTCGGCCCGGACGGCCGCGAGGTGGCGCGCGGGCTGGTCAACTACAGCGCCGCCGACGCCCAGCGCATCATCGGCCTGGGCACCGAGGCCATCGAGCAGGAACTCGGCTACATCGACGAGCCCGAGCTGGTGCACCGCGACAACCTGGTGCTGGTATGAGGATGGCCATGAACAAGCTGCTCAAGCCGCTGGTTGCCACCCTGGCGCTGCTCGCCACGGGCGTCCAGGCCGAGACCGTCGGTGAAGTGTCCACGGTGTTCAAGCTGCTCGGCCCCAACCACAAGATCGTCGTCGAGGCGTTCGACGATCCCAAGGTGGAGGGGGTGACCTGCTACCTGTCGCGGGCCAAGACCGGCGGCATCAAGGGCGGTCTGGGTCTGGCCGAGGACCGCGCCGAGGCGTCGATCGCCTGCCGCCAGGTCGGCCCGATCCGCTTCCGCGAGGCGCTGGAAGACGGCGAGGAAGTGTTCAAGGAGCGCACCTCGCTGGTGTTCAAGACCATGCAGGTGGTGCGCTTCTTCGACGAGAAGCGCAACACGCTGGTGTACATGGTCTACAGCGACCGCCTCATCGAAGGCAGTCCGCAGAACTCGGTGACCGCCATCCCGATCCTGCCCTGGACCAAAGCGGTGAACTGATTCCGTGACTGGAGGGTGGGTTAGGCCGCAGGCCGTAACCCACCGAGCTGGCCACCAGGCCGGCCATGGCGATGCCTGGCGGCATCGATGGTGGGTTACGCCGCTGCGCGGCTAACCCACCCTACGCAGGCAGCAGCAACAAAAAAAGCCGGTCGGGGCAACCCCCGACCGGCTTTTTCATGCCCGCGGTATGGCTCAGAAACCGACGTTCTGCACCACCGCCAGCAGCGGCTGCGGATAGACCCCGAGCAGCAGGGTCAGCCCGGCCACCACCAGCAGCATGATGCCGCCGGCGCGCTGCGCCCAGTGCAGCGGCGCGTCGCGGCGCTGCAGGCTGGGCTCGACCAGGAACAGGGTGACCATCACCCGCAGGTAGTAGAACACCGCGATGGCGCTACCGAGGATCAGGCTGCCGAGCAGCCACCACTGCTGCGATTCGACACCGGCGGCAACCACGTAGAACTTGCCGATGAAGCCGGCGGTCAGCGGGATGCCGGCCAGCGACAGCATCATGGTGGCCAGCACCGCGGTCAGGTACGGGCGGCGCCAGAACAGGCCGCGGTACTCGAACAGCGCATCACAGTCGCGACCCTGGTAGGGCGTCGACATCAGGGTGATCACCCCGAAGGCGCCCAGGCTGGTCAGCACGTAGGTGAACAGGTAGACGCCGATGGCCTCGCTGGCGATGCCCTGGCTGGCGATCAGGGCGATCAGCAGGTAGCCGAAGTGGGCGATCGACGAGTAGCCGAGCAGACGCTTGAGGTTGTTCTGCAGCAGCGCCAGCAGGTTGCCGACCAGGATCGAGGCGACCGCCAGCAGGCTGAGCAGCTGGCCCGGCCAGCCGTCGGCGAACGCTGGGGAGATCTGGTACAGGCGCAGCAGCACGGCGAACACGGCGACCTTGCTGGCGGTGGCGAGGAACGCCGCCACCGGCGCCGGGGCGCCCTCATAGACGTCCGGGGTCCACAGGTGGAAGGGCACCAGCGACAGCTTGAAGGCCAGGCCGACCAGCATCATGCCCACACCGATCTGCACCAGCTGCGCCGGCTCCCCGGCGGCCAGCGAGGCGCCGATGCCGGCGAAGCTCAGGCTGCCGGACTCGGCGTACAGCAGCGCCATGCCGAACAGCAGGAAGGCCGAGCCGGCGGCCGACAGCACCATGTACTTGATGCCGGCTTCCAGCGAGCGGCGGTTGAAGAAGGCGTAGGCGATCAGCCCGTAGGTCGGCACCGACAGCAGTTCCAGGCCGATGAACAGACCGGCCAGGTGCTGGGCGCTGACCAGCACGATGCCGCCGGCGCAGGCCAGCAGCATCAGCAGGTACAGCTCCTCGCGGTTGCCCGGATAGCCCTTGCCCGACGCGCCGCCCAGATAGGCGTGGGTCAGGGTCAGGCAGGCCAGGGTGGCGGCGATGATCAGCGCGCTGTAGTAGGCGGCGAAGCTGTCGATGCGCAGCAGCGGCGTCACCTCCAGCGGCGCCACGCCGAGGGACGGGATGATCGCCAGCAGGGCCAGGTTGAGGCCGAGCACCGAGAGCAGGAAGGTCTGCCCGTGGTGGCGCTTCCAGGCGATCGCCAGCATGACGACCACCGCGGTGGCGCCGGTGACCAGCAGCGGCAGCAGGGCGGTCAGGTGTTGAGTGGTGAATTCCATAGCGCTACTTACCGGGCCGATTCAAGTTGGGAGAAGGCGGCGCCCAGCCATTGCTGCACGCCCTGCATGCTGGCGGCCGAGGTGTCGAGCACCGGCTGCGGGTAGACGCCGAGCAGGATCAGCAGCACCGCCAGACCCAGCACCATGGCCAGTTCGCGGGCGTCCAGGCCGGGCAGGGCGCTCTCCGCCTTGGCCGGGCCGAAGTAGGCGCGATGGATCATGCACAGCGCGTACACCGAGCCGAACACCAGGCCGCTGGCGGCCAGCACGGCGATCCACGGCTGGCTCTGGAAGGTGCCGAGCAGCACGAGGATCTCGCCGACGAAGTTGCCGGTGCCGGGCAGGCCCAGCGCCGCGGCGGCGAAGAACAGGCTGATCGCCGGCAGCCACGGCATGCGTCCCCACAGCCCGCCCATGGCGCGGAAGTCGCGGGTGTGCAGGCGCTCGTAGAGCTGGCCGCTGAGGATGAACAGCGCGGCGGCGGACAGGCCGTGGGCGAGCATCTGCACTACCGCGCCCTGCAGCGCCAGCAGGCTGCCGGAGTAGATGGCGATGAGGATGAAGCCCATGTGCGACACGCTGGAGTAGGCGATCAGGCGCTTGATGTCGGTCTGCGCGAAGGCTGCCAGGGCGCCGTAGACGATGGCGAACACGCCAAGGCCCATGGCGATCGGCGCGAATTCCGCCGAGGCGTTGGGGAACAGCGGCAGGCAGAAGCGGATCATGCCGTAGGCGGCGGTCTTCAGCAGGATGCCGGCCAGATCCACCGAGCCGGCGGTCGGCGCTTGGGCGTGGGCGTCCGGCAGCCAGGAGTGCACCGGCACCACCGGGAACTTCACCGCGAAGGCGACGAAGAAGCCGAGCATCAGCAGGTACTCGGTGCCCGCCGCCAGTTCGGTCTGCAGCAGGTCGGCGTAGTTGAAGGTCAGCACGCCGCTCTGCTCGAAGTGCACAAACACCAGGGCGAGGATCGCCACCAGCATGATCAGGCCGCTGGCCTGGGTGTAGATGAAGAACTTGGTGGCCGCGTTGATGCGGCTCTTGCCGGTGCTGCCGCTGTGCCCCCAGAGCGCGATGAGGAAGTACATCGGCACCAGCATCACTTCCCAGAAGAAGAAGAACAGGAACAGGTCGACGGCGAGGAACACGCCGACCACGCCACTGAGGATCCACAGCAGGTTGAGGTGGAAGAAGCCGACGCGCTTCTGGATCTCGTTCCACGAGCAGACCACCGAGAGCACGCCGAGCAGGCCGGTGAGCACCACCATCAGCACCGACAGGCCGTCCAGGGCCAGATGGATGCTGATGCCGAAGCGCTCGATCCACGGCGTCTGGAACTCGTAGGCCCAGGCCGGCGCGGTGCCCGGCGCGGGCGCCAGGCTGAAATCGGCGCTGGCCCACAGCCACAGGCCGAGGCCGAGCAGCAGGGACATGCTCAGCAGGGCGATCCAGCGGGTCAGGATGGCGCTGGAGCGCTCGGCCTGCCAGCACAGCAGGCCGCCGATGAAGGGAATCAGGATTAGCCAGGGCAGAATCATGACGGGCCGTTTTCCTTAATTCAGAAACAGGAGGGTGGCGAGCACGAGCACGGCCCCGCCGACGATGGAGGTGGCGTACCAGCGCAGGTTGCCGGTCTGGCTCTGGCGCAGGGCGAGATGGCCGCCGCGGGCCAGCAGCGGCAGCAGGCCGATGCTGAGGTCGATCGGGTCGCGGCCGAGCAGGCGGCAGATCAGCAGGTAGGGACGCACGAACAGCTTGTCGTACAGCCAGTCGAAGCCCCAGGCAGCGAACCACCAGGCCGACAGCAGGCGACCGGGCGCGCTCTGTGCCACGGCGGTCGCGAAGCGGCGCTGGCCGAGGAACAGCAGCGCGGCCAGCACGATGCCGGCGATGGCGATGACCCCGGAGGCCAGTTCAAGGCTGTGCTTGGCTTCGCCGCCGGCGTGGCCGACGCTCTGCGGCAGCACGCCGGCCAGCGGCGGGGTGATCAGCGCGCCGAGCACGGTGGACAGCACGATCAGCACCGCCAGCGGCAGGTTGTGGGCAATGCCGTGGCCGGCGTGGGCCTCGCTCTTCGCCTCGCCGTGGAAGGCGATGAAGATCAGCCGGAAGGTGTACAGCGAGGTCAGGAAGGCACCGGCCAGGCCGGCGTAGAGCAGGCCGCTGTGACCGCTGGCGAAGGCTTCCCAGAGGATCTCGTCCTTCGAGTAGAAGCCGGCGGTAAGCAGCGGCAGGGCGGCCAGCGCCGCGCCGCCGACGATGAAGCTGGCGTAGGCCAGCGGCAGCTTCTTCCACAGGCCACCCATCCGGAAGATGTTCTGCTCGTGGTGGCAGGCGTGGATCACGCTGCCGGAGGCGAGGAACAGCAGGGCCTTGAAGAAGGCGTGGGTCATCAGGTGGAAGATCGCCGCGTCCCAGGCGCCGACGCCGAGGGCGAGGAACATGTAGCCGATCTGGCTCATGGTCGAGTAGGCGAGGATGCGCTTGATGTCGGTCTGCACCAGCGCGGTGAAGCCGGCCAGCACCAGGGTCACGCCGCCGACGATGCCGACCAGCTCCAGCACGTCCGGGGTGAGCAGGAACAGGCCGTGGGTGCGGGCGATCAGGTAGACGCCGGCGGTGACCATGGTCGCCGCGTGGATCAGCGCCGACACCGGGGTCGGGCCGGCCATGGCGTCGGCCAGCCAGGTCTGCAGCGGCAGCTGGGCGGACTTGCCGACCGCGCCGCCGAGTAGCATCAGGGTGGCCAGCCACAGCCAGGTGTCACCTTCGACGTACTTCTGCGGCGCCAGCACCAGCAGCTCCTGGATGTTCAGGGTGCCGAGGTTGAGCAGCAGGATGAACAGGCCGATGGCCATGAACACGTCGCCGATGCGGGTGACGATGAACGCCTTGAGCGCGGCGTTGCCGTTGGGCACGTGCTTGAAGTAGAAGCCGATCAGCAGGTACGAGCACAGGCCCACGCCTTCCCAGCCGAAGTAGAGGAACAGCAGGTTGTCGCCCAGCACCAGGAACAGCATGCTGGCGATGAACAGGTTGGTGTAGGCGAAGAAGCGCGAGTAGCCCTCCTCGCCGCGCATGTACCAGCTGGCGAACAGGTGGATCAGGAAGCCGACGCCGGTGACCACGCCGAGCATGGTGACCGACAGGCCGTCCAGATACAGGGTGAAGTTCGGCGCGAAGCCAGCGACGTTCATCCACTGCCAGAGCAGCTGGGTGTACACGCCGCCTTCCGGCGGCGCGACGTTGAACTGCCAGATGACCCAGGCGGCGGTCAGCGCAGACAGGCCCACCGAGCCGACGCCGATCAGCGCGGCCAGGTTCTCGGACAGACGGCCGCGGGAGAAGGCCAGCAGCAGCCAGCCGAGCAGCGGGAACAGACAGGTGAGGAATAGTAGGTTCATCCGCGCATCTCGCTGGCAGCGTCGATATCGAGGGTATTGAAGCGGCGATACAGCTGCAGCAGGATCGCCAGGCCGATGCTGGCCTCGGCGGCGGCCAGGGTGATCACCAGAATGAACAGGATCTGGCCGTCGGCCTGGATCCAGCGGCTGCCGGCGACCACGAAGGCCAGCGCGCAGGCGTTCATCATCACTTCCAGGCTCATCAGCACGAACAGGATGTTGCGCCGCACCATCAGGCCGACCAGGCCGAGGCTGAACAGCACGGCGGCCAGGGCCAGGCCGTGCTCCATGGGAATCGCATTCATGCGGTGGGCTCCTTGGCTTCGTGGCGGCCGAGGTGGTAGGCGGCGACCAGCGCCGCGAGCAGCAGCATGGAGGCCAGCTCCACCGCCAGCAGGTAGGGACCGTACAGCTGGGTGCCGACCGCCTTGGCGTCGACGGTCTGCAGGCCGATGGCGGCGCCGCCGGGGTTGCCCAGCAGCACCCAGAGCAGCAGGGCCAGCAGGGCGGCGGAGAGCAGGCCGGGGCCGATCCACACGCCGGGGGTGAGCCACTGGCGCTCCTGGTCGGCGGTGGCCGGGCCGAGGTTGAGCATCATCACCACGAAGACGAACAGCACCATGATCGCGCCGGCGTAGACGATGATCTCCAGCACGCCGGCGAACGGCGCGCCGAGGGCGAAGAAGGTCATCGACACGGCGAGCAGCGAGACCACCAGGTAGAGCAGTGCGTGCACCGGGTTGGTGTGGGTGATCACCCGCAGGGTGGCTGCCACGGCCACTCCGGCGGCGAAATAGAAGGCGAATTCCATTTTTTCCGTCCTTTAAGGCAGCAGGCCTTTCACGTTGATCGGCTCGGCCTCGTCCTGCGCGGCGCCTTTCGGCTTGCCGGCGATGGCCATGCCGGCGACGCGGTAGAAGTTGTAGTCCGGGTTCTTGCCCGGGCCCGAGATCAAGAGGTCTTCCTTCTCGTAGACCAGGTCCTGGCGCTTGTACTCGGCCATCTCGAAGTCCGGGGTGAGCTGGATCGCGGTGGTCGGGCAGGCTTCCTCGCACATGCCGCAGAAGATGCAGCGCGAGAAGTTGATGCGGAAGAACTCCGGATACCAGCGACCATCGTCCTTCTCGGCCTTCTGCAGCGAGATGCAGCCGACCGGGCAGGCCACCGCGCACAGGTTGCAGGCCACGCAGCGCTCCTCGCCGTCGGGGTCGCGGGTCAGCACGATGCGCCCGCGGTAGCGCGGCGGCAGGTACACGGGTTCTTCCGGATATTGCAGGGTGTCGCGCTTGCGGAAGGCGTGGGAGAACACCATCACCAGGCTGCGTAGCTGGGTCCAGGTGCCGTGCAGCACCTCGCCGATGTATTTGAACATGGGGGTTTCTCCTTACTGGGCGGCCAGCACCAGGGCGCCGGTCACCAGCAGGTTGAGCAGGGTCAGCGGCAGGCAGAACTTCCAGCCGAAGGACATCATCTGGTCATAGCGCGGGCGCGGGATGGAGGCACGCAGCAGGATGAACAGCATGATGAAGAAGCAGGTCTTCAGGGCGAACCAGAGGAACGACAGCTGCGGCAGGATGCCGAACGGGCCGTGCCAGCCGCCGAAGAACAGGGTCACCAGCAGCGCCGACACCAGCACGATGCCGATGTACTCGCCGACGAAGAACATGCCCCACTTCATCCCCGCGTACTCGATGTGGTAGCCGTCGGCCAGTTCCTGCTCGGCCTCCGGCTGGTCGAACGGGTGGCGGTGGGTCACCGCCACGCCGGCGATGAAGAAGGTGCAGAAGCCGAGGAACTGCGGAATGATGAACCACAGGTTCTGCGCCTGGTAGTCGACGATGTCGCGCATGTTGAACGAGCCGACCTGGGCGACGATGCCCATCAGCGACAGGCCGAGGAACACCTCGTAGGACAGCGTCTGCGCCGAGGCGCGCAGGGCGCCGAGCAGGGCGAACTTGTTGTTGCTCGACCAGCCGGCGAACAGCACCGCGTAGACGGTCAGGCCGGCCATGGCGAAGAAGAACAGCAGGCCGATGTTGAGGTCGGCGACACCCCAGGTCGCGGTGATCGGGATCACCGCGAAGGCGATCAGCAGCGCACTCATGGCCACGATCGGCGCCAGGGTGAAGATCAGCTTGTCGGCGAACGGCGGGGTCCAGTCCTCCTTGAAGAACATCTTCAGCATGTCGGCGGCGATCTGGAACATGCCGAACGGGCCGACCCGGTTGGGACCGTAGCGGTCCTGCCAGAGGGCGAGCAGGCGGCGCTCGACGAAGCTGAGCAGGGCGCCGCAGACCACCACGGCGAGGAGGATGACGATGGCCTTGAGCACGCCGACGATGACGGCGATCACTTCCGGTGTGAGCCAGCTCATTGCGCCACCTCCTGCAGGGCTTCGGCGAACAGGTTGCCGGCCAGCGGCGGGATGCCGTCGAAGCCGGCGGGCAGGCCGAGCAGGCCGTCGGCCAGCTCGTCGATCACCCGCAGCGGCAGGCGCAGCTCGCGGCCGGAGACCTTCAGGCTGAGCAGGGCGCCGTCCTTGAGGTTCAGGCGCACGGCGGCGTCGCCGCCGAGGGCGGCGTAGGCGGCCGGGATGCGCTGCTGCACCGGCGCGGCGCGCGAGGAGGTCTCGTCGCTGCCGAACAGGTGGTGCAGGGCGACCACCTGCCAGCGGCCGGCGGCGCTGAGCGGGGCGGCCGGCGCGGCGAACCACTCGACACGGTTGGCCGGGGCGTCGAACAGGCGCACGCCCGGATCGCCGGCGCGCAGGTGGCCGCCGACCTCGTCCTGGAACTTGTTCCAGGCCTGCGGCGAGTTCCAGCCCGGCGACCAGGCGAAGGGGATCTGCTGGCGGGCCTCGGCGCTGCCGGCGTAGCCTTCCATGGAGAAGGCGAACGGGCTGTCCGGGTCCTGCGGCTGGCGCGGCTCGTGCACGTCGAGGTTGGCGCGCATCGAGGTGCGGCCGCTGTAGCGGTGCGGCTCGCGGGCCAGCTTGAGGCCCTTGATGCGGAAGGCGGCGGTCGGCGCGGCGTCCTTGATGCCGGCCAGCTGCGGCTGCACGGCGGCGCAGGCCGCGGTGACCTGATCGAGCTGGGTCCAGTCGACGGGTCGGCCCTGCACGGTGCTGTGCAGCGCGTGCAGCCAGCGCCAGCCCTCGCGCACCAGAATGTCGGCGTCGTAGTAGCTGGCGTCGAACACCTGGAAGAAGCGCTGGGCGCGGCCTTCCTGGCTGACCAGGGTGCCGTCGCCTTCGGCGAAGCTGGCGGCCGGCAGCACCAGGTCGGCGCGGGCGCTGGTGGCGGTGTGCTGATGGTCGGCGACGATCAGCGCCTGGGCGGCGTTGAGCGCGGCGTCGACCTTGGCCGAGTCGGCGCGGCGGTACAGGTCGTTTTCCAGCACCACCACGGCGTCGGCCTGGCCGCTGGTCAGGGCGTCCAGCGCGGCGTCCACCGATTCGCCACCCAGCAGGGCGAGGCCCAGGCTGTTGGCCTCATTGACGACCAGGCTGAGGCCGGCGTGCTTCTCGCGCTGCTTGAGCGCCTTGGCGATGTTGCCGGCGGCCTCGAGCAGCGCCTGGGAGCCCAGCGAGGCGCCGGCGACGATCAGCGGACGCTGGCCGGCCAGCAGCGCGGCGGCGATGCGCTCGGCCAGCGCCGCGGCCTCGGCATCCAAGCCGGCCACGGCCGGGGCACTCGGGTCGATGGCATGCGCCACGGCGAAGCCGAGGCGGGCCAGGTCGTCCGGGGCGGCGCGCACGCACTCCTCGGCGGCGTCGTCCAGACGGGTGGCGGTGACGCTGGCGATGAACAGCGGATTGAGCGCCTTCTGGGCGACGTTCTGCACCGCCAGCTGGTGCCACTCGGGGATCTTCGCCGCGGCGGCGATCTCGCTGGCCTTGCCCTTGGTCGCCTGGCGCAGGGCCAGGGCGATGCGCGGCGCGGTCTGGGTGAGGTCCTCGCCGAGCACGAACACCGCGTCGAAGTCCTCGAGCTCGCGCAGCGACGGGGTCGGCAGCGGGCCGTTGTCCAGCAGCTCGCGGATCAGGCGCAGGTTTTCCAGTTCGCTGGCGGCGATGCCGCTGTAGAAGTTGCCGGCACCGACCAGCTCGCGCAGGGCGAAGTTGCTTTCCAGGCTGGCGCGCGGCGAGCCGATGCCGATCACCTTGCGGCCCTCGAGCAGGGCGGCGGCCTGGTCCAGCGCGGCGTCGATGCCGAGCTTGGCGCTACCGAGCAGGGGCTGGCGCGGACGGTCCTCGCGGTTGACGTAGCCGTAGCCGAAGCGGCCGCGGTCGCAGAGGAAGTAGTGGTTCACCGAGCCGTTGAAGCGGTTCTCGATGCGGCGGATCTCGCCGTAGCGCTCGCCGGGGCTGGTATTGCAGCCGACGCTGCACTGCTGACAGATGCTCGGCGCGAACTGCATGTCCCACTTGCGGTTGTAGCGCTCGGAGTGGGTCTTGTCGGTGAACACGCCGGTCGGGCAGACCTCGACCAGGTTGCCGGAGAACTCGCTCTCCAGCACGCCGTCCTCGACGCGGCCGAAGTAGACGTTGTCGTGGGCGCCGTAGACGCCCAGATCCTCGCCGCCGGCATAGTCCTTGTAGTAGCGCACGCAGCGGTAGCAGGCGATGCAGCGGTTCATCTCGTGGGCGATGAACGGGCCGAGGTCCTGGTTCTGGTGGGTGCGCTTGGTGAAGCGGTAGCGGCGCTTGTTGTGGCCGGTCATCACCGTCATGTCCTGCAGGTGACAGTGGCCGCCTTCCTCGCACACCGGGCAGTCGTGCGGGTGGTTGGTCATCAGCCATTCGACGACGCTTTCGCGAAAACGCTTGGCTTCCTCGTCGTCGATGGAGATCCAGGACTTGTCGCTGGCGGGCGTCATGCAGGACATGACGATGCGCCCGCGGGTGTCGTTCTCGTCGTTGTACTGCTTCACCGCGCACTGGCGGCAGGCGCCGACGCTGCCCAGCGCCGGGTGCCAGCAGAAGTAGGGAATGTCGAGGCCGAGGGACAGACAGGCCTGCAACAGGTTGTCTGCGCCATCGACTTCGAACGACTTGCCGTCTACGTGGATAGTGGCCATGGTTCAGGTTTCTTCTTTGCCCGCTCGCGCGGACTGGCTAATGGAATTCTCTGCTGCCGCGCGCCTGCGGGGCGCGCCGCGCCGGGAGCGGGGGAATGCGCCGTGCGCAACGTCCCGCCTGCCGGCTTGCATCCGCTGGTGCCGGCGCCTCAGGCGCCGGCCGTCTGTACCGCGTCGCTGCGCGGCGCACTGTCTGGCGCCACGCCGGCCTCGAACTCGCTGCGGAAGTACTTGATCGCGCTGCCCAGCGGCTCCACCGCGCCCGGTGCGTGGGCGCAGAAGGTCTTGCCAGGGCCGAGGAAGTCGACCAGCCCCAGCAGGATGCCGATGTCCTCCGCGGTGCCCTGGCCGCGTTCCAGCGCGCGCAGGGTCTTCACGCTCCACGGCAGGCCGTCGCGGCACGGCGTGCACCAGCCGCAGGATTCGCGGGCGAAGAACTCTTCCATGTTGCGCAGCAGCGAGACCATGTTGACGGTGTGGTCGATGGCCAGGGCCAGGCCGGTGCCCATGCGGGTGCCGACGTGGGCGATGCCGGCGCTGTGCATCGGCGCCGACAGGTGCTCGGGGAGCAGGAAGCCGGTGCCGGCGCCGCCGGGCTGCCAGCACTTCAGCCGGTAGCCATCGCGCATGCCGCCGGCGTAGTCCTCGAACAGCTCGGCGGCGCTGATGCCGAACGGCAGTTCCCACAGGCCGGGGTTGTTCACCTTGCCGGAGAAGCCCATCAGCTTGGTGCCGTGATCCGAGCTGCCCGCCCTGGCCAGGGAGTGGTACCACTTGACGCCGTTGCCGATGATCGCCGGCACGTTGCACAGCGACTCGACGTTGTTGACGCAGGTCGGCTTGCCCCACACGCCGACCGCGGCGGGGAACGGCGGCTTGGCGCGCGGGTTGGCGCGGCGGCCTTCCAGCGAGTTGATCAGCGCGGTTTCCTCGCCGCAGATGTAGCGCCCGGCGCCGGTGTGCACGAACAGCTCGAAGTCGAAGCCCGAGCCGAGGATATTCCTGCCGAGCAGGCCGGCGGCCTTGGCTTCCTTGATGGCGCGGTTGAGATTGGCGGCGGCGTCGACGTACTCGCCGCGCAGGAAGATGTAGCCGCGATAGGCCTTGAGCGCGCGCGCGCTGATCAGCATGCCTTCGATCAGCAGGTGCGGCTGCTGCTCCATCAGCATGCGGTCCTTCCAGGTGTTGGGCTCCATCTCGTCCGCGTTGCACAGCAGGTAGCGGGTCTTCAGCGACTCGTCGGCCGGCATCAGGCTCCACTTCACCCCGGTGGGGAAGCCGGCGCCGCCGCGGCCCTTGAGCCCGGACTCCTTGACCTGGTTGACGATGTCGGCCTCGGCCATCTCCCTGAGCGCCTTGCGCGCGGCGCTGTAGCCGTCCTTGCGCTGGTACTCGTCGAGCCACACCGGCTGGGCGTCGTCGCGCAGGCGCCAGGTCAGCGGGTGGGTTTCCGGCGTGCGGGCGATGCGGTTGGCCGGACCTACGGAGGTGAGCGTCTTCATGCGTAGGTCTCCAGCAGTTGGCCGACGGAGGCGGCGCTGACATTGCCGAAGGTATCGTCGTCGATCATCAGCGCCGGGGCCTTGTCGCAGTTGCCCAGGCAGCACACCGGCAGCAGGGTGAAGCGGTTGTCGGCGGTGGTCTGCCCGGGGGCGATGCCCAGCTGCTGCTGGATGGCGCCCAATACGCTTTCGTGGCCGCCGATGAAGCAGGTCATGCTGTCGCAGACGCGGATGATGTGGCGACCGACCGGCTGGCGGAAGATCTGGCTGTAGAAGGTGGCCACGCCCTCGACGTCGCTGGCCGGGATGCCCAGCACCTCGGCAATCGCGTGGATGGCGCCGTCCGGTACCCAGCCGCGCTGCTTCTGGACGATCTTCAGCGCCTCGATGGACGCCGCGCGCGGGTCCTCGTAGTGGTGCATCTCATGTTCGATGGCCGCGCGTTCGGTTTCGCTGAGGGCGAAACGGTCGGTGTGGATCAGGTTTTGCGAAGAAATAGAGGCCTGGTTCATTGTCAGCGGTCCACGTCAGCCATCACGAAGTCGATACTGCCCAGATAGGCGATCAGGTCCGGCACCATGCTGCCGCGGATCACCGCGGGGATCTGCTGCAGGTGGGCGAAGCTGGGGGTGCGGATCCGCGTGCGGTAGCTCATGGTGCTGCCGTCGCTGGTCAGGTAGTAGCTGTTGATGCCCTTGGTCGCCTCGATCATCTGGAAGCTCTCGTTGGCCGGCATCACCGGGCCCCAGGACACCTGCAGGAAGTGGGTGATCAGGGTCTCGATGTGCTGCAGGGTGCGCTCCTTGGGCGGCGGCGTGGTCAGCGGGTGGTCGGCCTTGTACGGGCCTTCCGGCATGTTGCGCAGGCACTGGTCGATGATGCGGATGCTCTGGCGCATCTCCTCGACGCGCACCAGGCAGCGGTCGTAGGCGTCGCCGCTGTGCGCCAGCGGCACCTCGAACTCGAAGTTCTGGTAGCCCGAATACGGCCGGGCCTTGCGCAGGTCGAAGTCGAGACCGGTGGCGCGCAGGCCGGCGCCGGTGACGCCCCACTCCAGCGCTTCCTTGGTGTTGTACTGGGCGACGCCCTTGGTGCGGCCGATCAGGATGCTGTTCTTCAGCGCGGCCTTCTCGTACTCGTCGAGGCGCTTGGGCAGCCAGTCGACGAATTCCTTGACCAGGCGGTCCCAGCCGCGCGGCAGGTCGTGGGCGACGCCGCCGATGCGGTACCAGGCCGGGTGCAGGCGGAAGCCGGTGATCGCCTCGATCACCTGGTAGGCGCGCTGGCGGTCGGTGAAGGTGAAGAACACCGGCGTCATGGCGCCAACGTCCTGGATGTAGGTGCCGAGGAACAGCAGGTGGCTGGTGATGCGGAAGAACTCGGCGAGCATCACGCGGATGAAGTCGACGCGGTCGGGAACGGTGATGCCGGCCAGCTTCTCGACCGCCAGCACGTAGGGCAGGTTGTTCATCACCCCGCCGAGGTAGTCGATGCGGTCGGTGTAGGGGATGAAGCTGTGCCAGCTCTGCCGCTCGGCCATCTTCTCGGCGCCGCGGTGGTGATAGCCGATCTCCGGCACACAGTCGACGATCTCCTCGCCGTCCAGCTGCAGGATGATGCGGAAGGCGCCGTGCGCGGACGGGTGGTTGGGGCCGAGGTTGAGGAACATGTAGTCCTCGTGCGCGCCGCCGCGCTTCATGCCCCAGTCCTCGGGCTTGAAGCGCAGGGCTTCCTGTTCCAGGTCCTGCTTGGCGGCGGACAGGCTGAACGGGTCGAACTCAGTGGCGCGCGCCGGATAGTCCTTGCGCAGCGGGTGGCCCTGCCAGGTCGACGGCATCAGCAGGCGGCTCAGGTGCGGGTGGCCGCTGAAGGTGATGCCGTAGAGATCCCAGACCTCGCGCTCGTACCAGTTGGCGTTGGGCCAGATGGCGGTGGCGGTCGGCACGTTGAGATCGCCTTCGCGCAGGGCGACCTTGATCATCACGTCGCTGTTCCGCTCGATCGACAGCAGGTGGTAGAACACGCTGAAGTCGGCGGCCGGCAGGCCGCGGCGCTGGGTGCGCAGGCGCTCGTCGACGCCGTGCAGGTCGTAGAGCATCACGTAGGGCTTGCTGACCTGGCGCAGGAAGCTCAGCACTTCGATCAGGCGCGCGCGCGGCACCCACAGCACCGGCATGCCGGTACGGGTGGGCTGGAGGGTGAAGGTGTCGGCGCCAAAGCGCGCCTGGAGTTCAACGACGATATCCTGGTCATCGGCCTGGTACGGCGGGATGGCCAGAGCGGTGTCTGCAGTCATGGTCTCGATCGCTCGGTCAACGGATGGGCGCGCCCGCGTGTGGCGGGCAGGGGCTCACACTTCGTCGGGGCTGCGCAGGTTGGTCACCTGGATGCGCTGTTCACGGCGTACGTCGCGCTGTGCCGGCATGTCGGGGCGATAGACGCCCTGGTCGCCAACCACCCAGGACAACGGACGCCGCTCCTCGCCGATGGAGTCCTGCAGCAGCATCAATGCCTGCAGGAACGCCTCGGGACGGGGCGGGCAGCCGGGAACGTAGACGTCGACGGGAAGGAACTTGTCCACCCCCTGGACGACCGAGTAGATGTCGTACATGCCGCCGGAGTTGGCGCATGCACCCATGGAAATCACCCACTTGGGCTCCAGCATCTGCTCGTAGAGACGCTGGATGACCGGCGCCATCTTCACGAAGCAGGTGCCGGCCACCACCATGAAGTCGGCCTGACGCGGCGAGGCGCGGATCACCTCGGCGCCGAAGCGGGCGATGTCATGGGGCGCGGTGAACGCGGTGGTCATCTCCACGTAGCAGCAGGACAGGCCGAAGTTGTACGGCCACAGGGAGTTCTTGCGCCCCCAGTTGACGGCCTTGTGCAGGACGTCCTCCAGCTTGCCCATGAAGATGTTCTTGTGGATCTCGTCCGCTAGCAGGGGATCGGAAACGGTCTCCCGCTGGCCGATCGGATACTGGTCATTGACCGCATCCGGATCGATCCGGGTAAGTTCATATCGCATTGCCAAAGCCTCATTGTTTCAGCTTCGCCTGCCGCTTGCGGCGTGCTTCGGGCGCCCAGTCGAGCGCGCCGATACGCCAAAGGTAGACAAGACCCGCCAACAGAATTGCTATGAATACGGTAGCTTCGATGAGGCCCGCCCAGCCGCTTTCGCGCACCGAGACGGCCCAGGCAAAGAGAAACAGGGCTTCGACGTCGAAGATCACGAAGAGCATCGCGACCAGATAGAACTTGGCGGAGAGGCGCAGGCGCGCGCTGCCGGTGGGCACCACGCCGGCCTCGAACGGCTCGTTCTTGCTGCGCCCCCAGGCGCGGCTGCCGAGCAGGCTGGAGACGCCGAGCATGAAGGCGATCAGACCGAAGACGCCGAGCAGGAAGACGGCGAAACTCCAGTTGTGGGCAAGCAGGGCGCTTGATTCGGTCATGCCGGAAACTCTCCGAAAGCGGGAGGTGCGTGTTCAGGCTGCTGTTGTTCGGGGGTGACGCCCTGTAGTTGCGTCACTTTGTCGCGGCCTGAAACAAAGTGACGCAATTCTATGCTTGTGCGCTGCGTAAGTAAATTTGTCCGTTGGGATTATCTTTTTCGTCACAGGGAACAATCCCGCAGCCCGGAAACCGCTTGAGGTCGCGGGTTTGCGGTTTCCTGTGGACAAAAAAGACCCCGCCGAGGCGGGGTCGAATGTGCCGTAGCACGACCTTGATGGGGGCAACGCGGCGGCGCCTCGTTGCTGGCTGGCATGCAGCTTGCTCAGCGGGTTTTCGCGGTGGTGACCCGATCCACCAGATAGACCAGGCCGTGGTAGTCGATGCCGCCGTGCTGCGACAGGCCGATCTCGCAGGTGCGGCTGGTGGAGATACCCTCGCCGCACTGCTGCACGGCGTCCTGCAGCGAACGCAGCGCGTGGGCGTTGAGCTCCGGAACGTTGAAGCCCTTGTCGCCGGCGAAGCCGCAGCAGTGGATGCCTTCCGGTATGACCACGGTCTGCGTGCAGCGTTGCACGATGTCGATCAGCCCCTGCGCCTCGCCCAGATGCTGGGTGCTGCAGGTGACGTGCACCGCCACCGGCGCGGCCTGCGGGGTGAACTGCAGGCGCTCGAGCAGGTGTTCGCGGATGAACTTCACCGGGTCGTAGATCTTCAGCCGTTCATCCTGCAGATCCTGTAGCAGGCGCAGGGTGCACGGGCTGGTGTCGCAGTAGATCGGGTCGAGGCCGCCGCGGCTGGCCTTGACCAGCGCATCGAGCAGCTCGCGGCGCTTGGCCTCGGCCTGCTCGGGGTAGCCCTTGGAGGCGAACGGCTGGCCGCAGCACAGGTTGTCCAGCTCGTCCGGGAACACCACCTGATAGCCGGCCTTTTCCAGCAGGGCGTGGGTCTTGTCGAGCAGCGGCAGCTGCTCGGCGTCGGCGAACGCCGGGCCCATGGCGCGCGACACGCAGGCGGCGAGATACACCACCCGCGGCTTGTCGTTCGGTTGCGGTGCGCTCGGCAACTGCAGGCGCACCGGCTGCGGCATCACCGCGCTCCACTGTGGCAGGCGTTCGCCGGACAGGCGGCGCAGACCGGCGCTCAGCGCGGCCAGGCGCGGCGCACCGAGCAGGCGGCGCGCGCTGTCGGCGGCGGCCAGGGTCAGGCGGGTGCCCTTGAGCGCGCTCGCGAAGTGCTCGGCCAGCCAGCTCGCGGTGCCGGGGTGTCCGGCGCCTTCGGCGCGCAGCTTGCGCACCAGGTCGCCGGTGTTGATGCCCACCGGGCAGCGCTGCGCGCACAGGCCGGTGGCGGCGCAGGTGTCGAGGCCGTGGTAGTGGTAGGCGCGCTCCAGCTCCGTGGTGTCGATGCCGGCGCGTTTCTTCGCCTGGATGTCGCGCCAGATGACGATGCGCTGGCGCGGGGTCAGGGTCAGGCCGTTGGACGGGCACACCGGCTCGCAGAAGCCGCACTCGATGCACTTGTCGACGATCTCGTCGGCGGCCGGCAGCGGCTTGAGGTTCTTCAGGTGGATCTGCGGATCCTCGGAGAGCACCACGTCGGGGTTGAGGATGCCGCGCGGGTCGAGCAGGCGCTTGATCTGCCACATCAGCGCGTAGGCCTCGGCGCCCCACTCCAGCTCGACGAACGGCGCCATGTTGCGCCCGGTGCCGTGCTCGGCCTTCAGCGCGCCGCCGAACTCCACCGCCACCAGCTGCGCCACCTCGCTCATGAACGCCTCGTAGCGTGCCACCTGGGCCGGATCGTCGAAGCCCTGGGTGAACACGAAGTGCAGGTTGCCCTCCAGGGCATGGCCGAAGATGATCGCCTCGTCGTAGTGGTGCCGGTCGAGCAGCTCGAGCAGGCGGTTGACGCCCTCGGCGAGCTGCTCGACCGGGAAGGTGACGTCCTCGATGATCACCGTGGTGCCGGTCTGGCGCACCGCGCCGACGGCCGGGAAGGTGTCCTTGCGGATCTTCCACAGCTGGTTGTAGACCGCCGGGTCCTCGCTGAAGTCGACCTGCTTCTCCACCGGGAAGTGGGCGATGGACGCCATGATCCGGCCGATCTGCTCGTGCAGCAGGCTCTGGCTGGCGGCGCGCGACTCGATCAGCAGGGCGCAGGCGCCATTCGACAGCTCCTTCACCCAGCCCGGCATGCCCTGCATGTCCTGCACCGAGCGCAGGCTGCGGCGATCGAGCAGCTCCACCGCGGACACCGGCTGCTGCTTGAGCAGCGGCACCGCGCGGCAGCAGTTCTCCACGTCGGGGAACACGATCAGCGCGCTGGCTTTGTGCGGGTAGTCGGGCACGGTGTCGTAGGTCACCGCGCTGATGAAGCCCAGGGTGCCCTCGGAGCCGACCATCAGGTGGTTGAGGATGTCCAGCGGCTCGTCGAAGTCGACCAGCGCGTTGAGCGAGAAGCCGGTGGTGTTCTTCAGCCGGTACTTGTGGCGGATCTTGTCGGCCAGCGCGGTGTTGGCGCGGGTCTGCCGGCCCAGTTCGGCCAGTTCGGCGAGCAGCGCGCCGTGACTCTGGCGGAAGGCGCGCACGCTGGCCGCATCCTCGCTGTCGACCACCGTGCCGTCGGCCAGCACCAGGCGCAGGCCGGCGAGGGTCTGGTAGCTGTTCTGCGCGGTGCCGCAGCACATGCCGCTGGAATTGTTGGCGACGATGCCGCCGATCTTCGCCGCGTTGATCGATGCCGGGTCCGGGCCGATCTTGCGCTGGAAGGGCGCCAGCACGGTGTTGGCGTTGGCGCCGATCACCCCCGGCTGCAGGCGGATCTGCGCGCCATTGGCGCGGATCTCGCGGCCGTTCCAGTGGTCGCCGAGGACGATCAGCACCGAGTCGCTGATCGCCTGGCCGGACAGGCTGGTGCCGGCGGCGCGGAAGGTCACCGCGACCTGCTGGGCGTGGGCCAGTTTGAGCAGCTCGACCACCTCGCGCTCGGACTCGACACGCAGCACCAGTTGGGGGATCAGCCGGTAGAAGCTGGCGTCGGTGCCGAAGGCCAGGGTGGACAGCGGGTCGTCGAAGCGCCGCTCGCGGGGGATCAGGCATTCGACGGCGGCGAGGAAGGCGGCGGGCAGGCTCATGGGCAACTCCGGCAATCACGGTTCTTGCGGGAGCCCGCTGGCTGGCTCCTGCAGTGGTGGCTGTGGCGTCAGGCGCCCAGTTCGCGGACCAGCGAGTCGCGGCTGATCTCGGCGATCGATTTGGCGCCGGTCAGGGTCATGGCCACGCGCATTTCCTTCTCGATCAGCTCCAGCAGGTTGCTCACCCCGGCCTCGCCGTCGGCGGCCAGGGCGTAGACGAAGGCGCGGCCGAGCATCACCGCGTCGGCGCCGAGGGCGAGCATGCGCACCACGTCGAGGCCGGTGCGGATGCCGGAGTCGACGAGGATCTTCAGTTCGCCCTTCACCGCGTCGGCGATCGCCGGCAGGGCGCGGGCGCTGGACAGCACGCCGTCGAGCTGGCGGCCGCCGTGGTTGGAGACGACGATGCCGTCGGCGCCGAATTTCACCGCGTCGCGGGCGTCATCCGGATCGAGGATGCCCTTGATCACCATCGGGCCGTCCCAGAAGTCGCGGATCCACTGCAGGTCCTTCCAGGAGATCGACGGGTCGAAGTTGTTGCCCAGCCAGCCGATGTAGTCCTCGAGACCGGTGGGGTTGCCGCGGTAGGTGGAGATGTTGCCCAGGTCATGGGGCTTGCCGAGCAGGCCGACATCCAGCGCCCAGCGCGGGTGGGTGACCGCCTGCAGGTAGCGGCGCATCGCGGCATTGGGGCCGCTCATCCCGGAGTGGGCATCGCGGTAGCGGGCGCCGGGCACCGGCATGTCGACGGTGAACACCAGGGTGGTGACCCCGGCGGCCTTGGCGCGCTCCAGGGCGTTCTTCATGAAGCCGCGGTCCTTGAGCACGTAGAGCTGGAACCACATCGGCCGGTCGATGGCTGGTGCGACTTCCTCGATCGGGCAGACCGACACGGTGGAGAGGGTGAAGGGAATGCCCTTGGCGGCTGCCGCCCGGGCGGCCTGCACCTCGCCGCGCCGCGCGTACATGCCGGTCAGGCCGACCGGGGCCAGCGCCACCGGCAGGGCTAACTGCTCGCCGAACAGCTCGGTGCCGAGATTCAGCTCGGACATGTCGCGCAGCACCCGCTGGCGCAGGGCGATGTCGGCCAGGTCCGCGACGTTGCGCTTGAGGGTGTGTTCGGCATAGGCGCCGCCGTCGATGTAGTGGAACAGGAAGGGCGGCAGGCGGCGCTGGGCGGCGGCGCGGTAGTCGGTAGAGGCGGAGATGATCATGCGACGGCTCCCGATGGGTTCGCGAGGACCTCGCCCCGGGCGGGCCGGGGCGAGGTCGGGCTTTGACTTAACCGGCTACCAGCGGGTCGCTGACGCCGAGGACGTGGATCGCGAACAGGGCGATCAGGCCGGTGAACAGGATGTAGTAGAAGGTCGGCCACACGGTCTTGCGCAGGGTGGTGCCCTCGCGGCCGAGCAGACCGACGGTGGCGGAGGCGGCCACCACGTTGTGGATCGCCACCATGTTACCGGCGGCGGCGCCGATGGCCTGCACGGCGACGATCAGCGCACCGGAGATGCCCAGGCTCTCGGCCACGCCGAACTGGAACTGGCTGAGCATCATGTTGCTGACCGTGTTGGAGCCGGCGATGAAGGCGCCGAGGGCGCCGACGCTGGGCGCCAGCAGTGGGTAGATGCTGCCGACGCTGTCGGCCACCCACTGCGCCATGGCGATCGGCATGCTCGGCAGGTCGCTGGTATTGACCCCGGAGTTGATCAGGATGCGCACCATCGGCACGGTGAACAGCAGCACGAAGCCGGCGCCGAGCAGCACCTTGCTCGACTCGCCGACCGCGGTGCCCAGATCACGCAGCTTCATGCCGTGCAGGAAGAAGGTGGCGATAACCACGGCGACCAGGATGCCGCCCGGCAGGTACAGCGGCATGAAGTCGGCCTTGATGCCGGTCTCGCCGAGCAGGTCGGGGAACACCAGCACCACCGATTTCAGCGCGGTGCTGACTTCCGGGAACACCCGGCTGATCACCAGCAGCAGGCCGACCAGCACGTAGGGCAGCCAGGCGCGCAGGGTGCCCATCGGCTTGGCGGTCAGCTGGTCGAGCTTCATTTCCACGCTGCCCAGCCACTCGCTCGGCCAGTCCTTGGCATCGGCGAAGTCCCAGGTGTTCTTGGGCATCAGGAAGCCGAAGCGGGCGGCGGTGGTGACAATGGCCAGACCAATCAGTCCGCCGGCCAGCGAGGGGAACTCGGGGCCGAGGAACACGCCGGTGGCGGCGTAGGGCAGGGTGAAGGCCAGGCCGGCGAACAGCGCGAACGGCAGCACCTCGAAGCCGGCCTTCCAGCTTTTCTCCTTGCCGAAGAAGCGCGTCAGCATCAACACCATGAACAGCGGCATCACGGTGCCGACGATGGCGTGGATGATCGCCACGTTGCTGGTGATCAGCTGCAGGAAGACTTCCCAGTTGGAACCCTGCTCGACCAGGCGGGCGCCGAGGCTGGCGGTGTCCAGGCCGCTGTTGACGCCGATGATGATCGGCGTGCCGACCGCGCCGAAGGATACCGGGGTGCTCTGCACCATCATGCCGAGCATCACCGCGGCCAGCGCCGGGAAGCCGATGGCGACCAGCAGCGGGGCGGCGATGGCGGCCGGGGTGCCGAAGCCGGAGGCGCCCTCGATGAAGCAGCCGAACAGCCAGGCGATGATGATCGCCTGGATGCGCCGGTCGGGACTGATCACGGCGAAGCCGGCGCGGATCGCGGTGATGCCGCCGGAGTGCTTGAGAGTGTTGAGCAGCAGGATGGCGCCGAAGATGATCCACAGCACGCCGAGGGTGATGATCAGGCCCTGCAGGGTGGAGGCGAGGATACGATTGAGGCTCATCTCCCAGACGTACAGGCCGATGCCGGCGGTGAGCAGGTAGACCAGGGGCATGGCGCGCCTGGCGGGCCAGCGCAGGCCGACCAGCAGGATGGCGGCGAGCAGGATCGGGGAAAACGCGAGTAGCGCGAGAATGCCGGGTTGCATGACGATGACCTCGGATCAGTGGCGCGCGACGCGCGAGCAGGCAAGAGGGGGGTGGCAGGTGTGGCAGCTAAGCGGAGCGGGCATGGCAGGACCTCGTCGGCCGGTTATTGGATTTGTTGGTGTTAATTGGTAATACCAATTTACAATCGGCGCCGGTCAGGGTAAAAGTCGGCCGTGGAGCTGTCAATCCATGCTCCTACGACTTTGGTCGGGAGGTGCCGCGCTGTAAGCTTCTTGGTCGCGGCGTTAGTCTTGCCGGTCACGCGCCCGGGCAAGGGCTGCAGTGGTCAAACCAGTGGAGAAACGAGCAATGGGATTCGGTCCGGTGCGACAGCGCCGTCTGTCGGATGACATCGTCGAGCGCCTCGAGGCGATGATCCTCGAGGGCTCGCTCAAGGCCGGCGAGCGTCTGCCGGCCGAGCGCGTGCTGGCCGAGCAGTTCGGCGTGTCGCGCCCCTCGCTGCGCGAGGCGATCCAGAAGCTGGCGGCGCGTGGCCTGCTGGTCAGCCGCCAGGGCGGCGGCACCTTCGTCGCCGAGACGCTGGGCTCGACCTTCAGCGATCCGCTGCTGCACCTGCTGGAAAACAGCGTCGAGGCGCAGCGCGACCTGCTCGAGTTCCGCCATACCCTGGAAGGCGCCTGTGCCTTCTATGCCGCGCAGCGTGCCACGCCGGTCGATCACACGCGCCTGCGCGAGGCGTTCGAGGAGCTGCAGCGCTGCTATGCGGCGTCGGTGCCGGGCGGCGGCGCCGAGGAGGGGCTGGCCGATGCGCGCTTCCATCTGGCGATTGCCGAGGCCAGCCACAACGCGGTGCTGCTGCACACCATCAAGGGGTTGTTCGACCTGCTCAAGCGCAACGTGGTGACCAATATCGGCGGCATGTACGCGCAGCGTACGGAAACCCGCGACATGCTGATGCGCCAGCATCAGGAGCTGTTCGAGGCGATCGTCGCGGGGCGGGCCGAGGAGGCGCGGGCGATTTCCAACCGGCACATTCACTACGTGCAGGAGGTGTTGTCCGAGGTGCAGCAGGAGGTGCGCCGCGAGGCGCGTTCACGGCGGCGGCAGAGCGTGCAGGAGGGGTAGGCGGAAGCGGGCGGCGCCGGGAGCGGGCGCCGCGCTGGGCGGGTGGGCGAAGCGCCTTACTCGTCCTTGCCCTTGCTGCGCACGGCGCGCTGGATCTCGCGGTTGGAGTCGCGCTCCTTCTCCACGGCGCGCTTGTCGTATTCCTTCTTGCCCTTGCCCAGGGCGATCTCGCACTTGACCAGGTGCTTCTTCCAGTACAGGGCCAGGGCCACGCAGGCGAAGCCCTTCTGCTGGACCGCGCTGTGCAGCTTGTCCAGCTCTTTGGCGTGCAGCAGCAGCTTGCGCGTGCGCGTCGGGTCGGCGATGACGTGGGTGCTGGCGGCGTTCAGCGGGGTGATGTGGCTGCCGAGCAGCCAGGCCTCGCCATCCTTGAGCAGCACGTAGCTGTCGGTGAGCTGGCCCTTGCCAGAGCGCAGACTCTTGATTTCCCAGCCGGCCAGGGCGATGCCGGCCTCGAGACGCTGCTCGATGTAGTAATCGTGCAGCGCCTTCTTGTTCAGCGCGATGGTTCCGGCGGGATGTTTTTTCTGTTTAGCCATAGGCTGCGCATTATAGGGATTTGCCCTGCGCCGCGCCATGCGTGTCGGTGGCCGGTGTGGTGCTTGAGCGGCTGCGGCGAATTTCGGACAATGTGCGGACATTTTCCGGCGAGCCTCCTGCATGAGCACGCGAATTCAACGCTCGGCCCTGTTGCCGTATCCGGCGCAGGCGCTGTACGACCTGGTCAACGATGTGGCCAGCTACCCGCAGTTCCTGCCCTGGTGTTCGGCCGCCGAGGTGCTGGAGAGCAGCCCGGCGCGGATGCGCGCGACCCTCAAGGTCGGCAAGGCGGGGATCAGCCAGCAGTTCACCACCTGCAATACCCTGGTGCCGGGCGAGTCGATCGAGATGCAGCTGGAGCAGGGGCCGTTCCGCTCCCTGCATGGCGTGTGGAGTTTCCAGGCGCTCAGCGAGAGTGCCTGCAAGATCACTCTCGACCTGTCCTTCGAGTATTCCGGCGCGCTGGTCAAGGCGACCCTCGGGCCGTTGTTCAACCAGGCGGCGACCACCATGGTCGACGCCTTCTGCCAGAGAGCCAAGCAGCTGTATGGATAAGCCGGACACCATTGCCGTCGAGGTGGTCTACGCCCTCGCCGACAAGCAGAAACTGCTGCGCCTGAGCGTGCCCTATGGCACCAGCATGCGCGAGGCCGCCGAGCGCTCGGGTATCGCCGCGCTGTTCCCCGGTCTGGACCTGGCCACGGCGCCGATGGGCATCTTCGGCAAGGCGGTGGCCAAGCCCGAGGAGCGGGTGCTGGAGGAGGGCGAGCGGGTGGAGATCTACCGGCCGCTGATCGCCGACCCCAAGGAGGCGCGCAAGCAGCGTGCGGCCAAGGTCGCCAAGGCCAAGGCGGACGGCGAGGAGTAGGTGCGGCTGCGGCCTGCCGCTGCACCATGGCGCAGCTGAGCAGCTGAAATGAAAAAGCCCGAGTCGATGCTCGGGCTTTTTCGTGGGCGGCGGCTGCTTACTCGGCCTGTTCGGACTCGAGTTGCAGCGATTCCGGCTCCGGTACCGGGGCGGTTTCGGCCTCGTCGACTTCCTGCTGGATCTGTTCCAGCAGCGAGCCGGGGGCGGGTGCGGGCTCCGCGACGACCGGCGGCGGGGTGATGGCTTCCTGTTCCGCGGGAGCGCTCGCCTCGGGGCTGGCTTCTTCCAACTCGGTGGCGGCGCTGCTGCCGCGGATGGCTTCGTCGCGGCTCTGGCCGGGGACGAAGTCGCCGGACAGGCCGACCAGCTGGTCGTTGCCGTCGAACACCAGGCTGATGCGCTCCTGCTGGCGGGCACCGCCGCCGGGCTGCAGGCTGTACAGGTAATCCCAGCGATTGGCGTGGAAGGTGTCGGTGATCAGCGGGTTGCCCATGATAAACCGCACCTGGCGTCGGGTCATTCCGGGGCGCAACTGGTCTATCATGTCCTGAGTAACCACGTTGCCCTGCTGGATATCGATCTTGTAGACCCCCGGAAACGAACAGCCGGCGAGTGCTACGAGTCCCAGAAAGGTGAGGCCGGTCAGCATGAGCTTGGCTTTTTGCATCGGTGGGTCTCTTCCACTATCTTGGCAGGCAACAGACCCGGGATCATACCCGCATTGAGGGAGGCTGCGAAGCGCTCCCCCACGAGAAAGCTGAACATGGTTGAAAACAACGAATTGCGCAAAGTCGGGCTGAAGGTGACGTTGCCCCGGGTGAAGATTCTGCAGATGCTGGATTCCGCCGAGCAGCGGCACATGAGCGCCGAGGATGTCTACAAGGCGCTGATGGAGGCCGGCGAGGATGTCGGCCTGGCCACCGTGTACCGGGTACTGACCCAGTTCGAGGCGGCCGGTCTGGTGGAGCGGCACAATTTCGATGGCGGTCATGCGGTCTTCGAGTTGTCCGATGGCGCACACCACGATCACATGATCAATGTCGATAGCGGCGAGGTGATCGAGTTCATCGATCCGCAGATCGAGAAGCTGCAGCGCGAGATTGCCGCCCAGCACGGCTTCGAGCTGGTCGACCACAACCTGGTGCTCTACGTGCGCCCGAAGGCCTGACGCTACTGCCGAGCATGAAAAAAAGGCGACCGCAAGGTCGCCTTTTTTCGTGGTGCGCGCTTCGGGTTGGACTCAGGCCGGGGCGCCGCCGATCATCTGCCGGGCATGCGCGAGGGAGACCTCGGTGAGGTCGAGGCCGCCGAGCATGCGGGCGACCTCCTCGACGCGCTGGCCGTGACTGAGGCGGGCCACCGCGGTGCGCGTCTCGTCGCTGTCGCGCTGCTTGTGCACGAACAGGTGCTGGTGGCCCTGGGCAGCGACCTGCGGCAGGTGGGTGACGGTGATCACCTGGCCACGCTCGCCGAGGCTGCGCAGCAGCTGGCCGACCACCTCGGCGGTGGGGCCGCCGATGCCGACGTCGACCTCGTCGAACACCAGGGTGGGGATGCGCGAGGTCTGTGCGGTGATCACCTGGATCGCCAGGCTGATGCGTGACAGCTCGCCGCCGGAGGCGACCCTGGCCAGGCCCTTGAGCGGCTGCCCGGGGTTGGCGCTGACCTGGAATTCAATCAGCTCCTGACCCTGGGGTTGCGGCTCCTCGCCGGCGACCGGCTGCAGGGCGATGGCGAAGCGCCCGCCGGGCATGCCCAGGCGCTGCATCTCGGTCTCCACCGCAGCGGCCAGGCGCGCGGCGGCAGCGCGGCGCAGCTGGGTCAGCTCGTCGGCCTTGTCGTGATAGTGGCGGGCGTAGGCCTCCAGCTCCTCGCCCAGGCGCTCGACGGCACTGTCGTCGGCGTGCAGCGCCTGCAGCTCGTGGCGCAGCTGCTCCTGCAGGGCGCCCAGCTCGCCCGGCTGGATGCGGTGCTTGCGCGCCAGGCTGTAGATGCTGTCCAGGCGCTCCTCGATCTGTTGCTGGCGCTGCGGGTCGGCCTCGAAATGGTCGATGAAGCGGTTGAGGCCGCTCACCGCCTCCTCGACCTGGATCTGCGCGCTGCTCAGCAGACCGACGGCCTCGTCGAGGGCGGCCGGCTGGCCGCTGCCGCCGCCCAGGCGATGGATGCTACTGGCCAAGGCGGCGAGCACGTTGCCGCTGTCGCTCTCGCTGCACAGTTCGAGCACCTGGCGGCAGGCGTCGAGCAGGGCGCCGGCGTTGCTCAGGGTCTTGTGCTGCTGTTCCAGCTCGTCCAGCTCGCTGGCGCCGAGGGCGAGATTGTCCAGCTCCTCGAGCTGGTAGCTGAGCAGCTGCTGGCGGGCGCGCTGCTCGTCGCCGTTCTGCGCCAGGCGCTGCAGTTCGCTGCGGGTCTGCCGCCAGCGCTGCGCGGCGAGCTGCACCTGGCGGGCCAGCTCGCTGGCGCCGGCATAGGCGTCGAGCAGGCGGCGGTGGGTGTCGGGCTTGAGCAGCGACTGGTGTTCGTGCTGGCTGTGGATGTCGATCAGCCGCTCGCCGAGGCTCTTCAGGTCGCCGAGCGGGCAGGGGGTGCCGTTGATGTAGGCGCGCGAGCGCCCCTCGCGGGTGATTACCCGGCGCAGGATGCACGGGCCGTCGCCGTCCAGGTCGCGCTCGGCCAGCCACTGCTGGGCCTCGGGAATCTCTCCGAGGTCGAAGCTGGCGAGGATGTCGGCCTTGTCGGCGCCGGGACGCACCACGCCGTTGTCGGCGCGATCACCGAGGGCCAGGCCGAGGGCGTCGAGCATGATCGACTTGCCGGCGCCGGTTTCGCCGGTGATGACGCTCATGCCGGCGCACAGCTCGAGATCGAGCTGCTCGACGATGGCGTAGTTGCGGATCGACAGGTGCACGAGCATGGCGTGGCCCTCGCGGTTTGGTGGTCTGTGTATTTGTACAGTATGTGTGAATTTATACAGTAGTCCATCCGGCGTCGGCAATCCCCCCTTGAAGCTGGCGCACGCGCCCCCATATAGGCGGCTGAATCGAGGGCCTTGCTGCCCGCCCCCTGTTTTCAAGGAGATATCCATGGCTGACGAACACAAGCTTGATCCGCAGAACCCCGAGGCCGAGGTGCCGGGTGCGGCAGAAGCCGCCGCCGGCGACGATCTGGCGCAGCGCGTGCAGGTGCTCGAGGAGCAGCTGGCGGAAGCCCGGGATCAGGCCCTGCGTGCGGCTGCCGAGCTGCACAACGTGCGTCGCCGCGCCGAACAGGACGTGGAGAAGGCGCACAAGTTCGCCCTGGAAAAATTCGCCGCCGACCTGCTGATGGTGGTCGACAGCCTGGAGCGCGGCCTCGAGCTGTCCGATCCGGCCGACGAGACGATCCGGCCGATGCGCGAAGGCATGGAGCTGACCCTCAAGGCGTTCCACGACACCCTCAAGCGCTACCAGGTCGAGGCGCTCGACCCGCACGGCGAGCCGTTCAACCCCGAGCAGCACCAGGCCATGGCCATGGAAGCCAGTGCCGGCGTCGAGCCGGGCAGCGTGCTCAAGGTGTTTCAGAAAGGCTATCTGCTCAATGGTCGCTTGCTGCGCCCGGCGATGGTGGTGGTGAGCAAAGCCGAGTGAAGTGAATTGCCGGGAATGCCCTTGAAAGCGGTCGGGGCATCCCCATCTGTAGTGCCAAGCATCCAGTCATCCGGGCGGCAGCCAGAAGCGCCGCCCCGAGTCAGAATTTCGGGAGAGTAATATGGGCAAAATCATCGGTATCGACCTGGGCACCACCAACTCCTGCGTATCCGTTCTGGAGAACGGCGTGGCCAAGGTCATCGAAAACGCCGAAGGTGGCCGGACCACCCCGTCGATCATCGCCTACACCAACGATGGCGAGATCCTGGTCGGCCAGAGCGCCAAGCGCCAGGCGGTGACCAACCCGCACAACACCCTGTACGCGGTGAAGCGTCTGATCGGCCGCCGCTTCGAAGAAGACGTGGTGCAGAAGGACATCAAGATGGTGCCCTACACCATCGTCAAGGCCGACAACGGCGACGCCTGGGTGGAAGTGAAGGGCCAGAAGATGGCGCCGCCGCAGATCAGCGCCGAAGTGCTGAAGAAGATGAAGAAGACCGCCGAAGACTACCTCGGCGAGCCGGTCACCGAAGCGGTGATCACCGTGCCGGCCTACTTCAACGACAGCCAGCGTCAGGCTACCAAGGACGCCGGTCGCATCGCCGGTCTCGACGTCAAGCGCATCATCAACGAGCCGACCGCCGCGGCGCTGGCCTACGGCATGGACAAGGCCCGTGGCGACCACACCGTGATCGTCTATGACCTGGGCGGCGGCACCTTCGACGTGTCGGTGATCGAGATCGCCGAAGTCGACGGCGAGCACCAGTTCGAGGTGCTGGCCACCAACGGCGACACCTTCCTGGGCGGCGAGGACTTCGACATCCGCCTGATCGACTATCTCGTCGACGAATTCAAGAAGGAAAGCGGCATCAACCTCAAGGGCGATCCGCTGGCCATGCAGCGCCTGAAGGAAGCTGCCGAGAAGGCCAAGATCGAGCTGTCCTCCAGCCAGCAGACCGACGTCAACCTGCCGTACATCACCGCCGACGCCAGCGGTCCGAAGCACCTGAACGTGAAGATTTCCCGCGCCAAGCTGGAAGCGCTGGTGGAAGACCTGGTGGCCCGCACCATCGAGCCGTGCCGCATCGCCCTCAAGGACGCCGGCATCGACGTGGCCAAGATCGACGACGTGATCCTGGTCGGCGGTCAGACCCGCATGCCGATGGTGCAGCAGAAGGTCGCCGAGTTCTTCGGCAAGGAGCCGCGCAAGGACGTCAACCCGGACGAAGCGGTGGCCATGGGCGCCGCCATCCAGGGCGCCGTGCTGGCCGGCGACGTCAAGGACGTGCTGCTCCTCGACGTCTCCCCGCTGACCCTGGGCATCGAGACCCTCGGCGGCGTGATGACCGCGCTGATCGAGAAGAACACCACCATCCCGACCAAGAAGTCGCAGGTGTTCTCCACCGCCGACGACAACCAGAACGCGGTGACCATCCACGTGCTGCAGGGCGAGCGCAAGCAGGCGGCGCAGAACAAGTCGCTGGGCCGCTTCGACCTGGCCGACATTCCGCCGGCGCCGCGCGGCGTGCCGCAGATCGAGGTCACCTTCGACATCGACGCCAACGGCATCCTGCATGTCGGCGCGAAGGACAAGGCCACCGGCAAGCAGCAGTCCATCGTGATCAAGGCCAACTCCGGCCTGTCCGAGGAAGAGATCCAGCAGATGGTCCGCGACGCCGAGGCCAACGCCGAGGAAGACCGCAAGTTCGAGGAGCTGGTGGTTGCGCGCAACCAGGGCGATCAGCTGGTGCACGCCACCCGCAAGATGGTCACCGAGGCTGGCGACAAGGCCACCGCCGAGGAGAAGGCCGCGATCGAGGTCGCGCTGGGTGAGCTGGAAGCGGCGGTGAAGGGTGACGACAAGGCGGCCATCGAGGCCAAGATCAATGCCCTGTCCCAGGTGACCGCGCCGCTGGCGCAGAAGATGTACGCCGAGCAGGCGCAGGACGCCACCCAGGCCGGCGGCCAGCAGGACAAGGCGGCCGGTGACGACGTGGTCGATGCCGAGTTCGAGGAAGTCAAGGAAGGCAAGGACAACAAGTAAGCGTCACGCTTGCTTCCGCCCTGACCCGCGGCAGTCCGTCTGCCGCGGGTCCTGACCGCCGCGCGGGAGCTTGCTCCCGCGTCGGCGTGTCTGGGGAAGACGAAATCGGAGTGCATGAGATCCATGGCAAAACGTGACTATTACGAGGTGCTCGGTGTCGAGCGCGGCGCCAGCGAGGCGGAGCTGAAGAAGGCCTACCGCCGTCTGGCCATGAAGTACCACCCGGACCGCAATCCCGACGACAAGGCGGCCGAGGAGAAATTCAAGGAGGCCAACGAGGCCTACGAGGTGCTCTCCGACGCCGGCAAGCGCTCGGCCTACGACCAGTACGGGCATGCCGGGGTCGATCCGAGCATGGGCGGTGGCGGCGGATTCGGCGCCGGCAATGCCAACTTCTCCGACATCTTCGGCGATGTGTTCAGCGACTTCTTCGGTGGTGGCGGTCGCGGCGGCCAGCGTGGCGGTCCGCAGCGCGGCAGCGACCTGCGCTACACCCTCGAGCTGGATCTGGAAGAGGCGGTGCGTGGCACCACGGTGACCATTCGCGTGCCGACCCTGGTGGCGTGCAAGCCCTGCGAGGGCAGCGGCGCCAAGAAGGGCAGTGCGCCGGTCACCTGCACCACCTGCGGCGGTGTCGGCCAGGTGCGCATGCAGCAGGGCTTCTTCTCGGTGCAGCAGACCTGCCCGCGCTGCCACGGCAGCGGCAAGATGATTGCCGACCCGTGCGGCAGCTGTCACGGCCAGGGGCGCGTGGAAGAGCACAAGACCTTGTCGGTCAAGGTGCCGGCCGGCGTCGATACCGGCGACCGCATCCGCCTGACCGGCGAGGGCGAGGCGGGTACCCAGGGTGGTCCGGCCGGTGACCTGTACGTCGTGGTCAATGTGCGCGAACATGCGATCTTCCAGCGCGACGGCAAGCACCTGTACTGCGAGGTGCCGATCAGCTTCGCCGACGCGGCGCTGGGCGGCGAGCTGGAAGTACCGACCCTCGACGGTCGGGTCAAGCTGAAGATTCCCGAAGCGACCCAGACCGGCAAGCTGTTCCGGCTGCGCGGCAAGGGCGTGGCGCCGGTGCGTGGCGGCGGCGCGGGCGACCTGATGTGCCGGGTGGTGGTGGAAACCCCGGTGAATCTCGACAAGCGCCAGCGCGAGCTGCTCGAGGAGTTCCGCAGCAGCCTGCAGGGCGACAGCTCGCACTCGCCCAAGGCCAGTGGCTGGTTCGAAGGCGTGAAGCGCTTCTTCGACGATCTTTAACCGAACAGGAGGGCGGGTCGGCGCGTGCCGCCCGCACTCAGGAGCAGAGTGCAGAGTTATGCGACGTATTGCAGTGATGGGCGCCGCCGGGCGCATGGGCAAGACCCTCATCGAGGCGGTCCAGCAGGCGCCGGGCGCCGCGCTGAACGCGGCGGTGGATCGCCCGGACAGCAGTCTGCTGGGGGCCGATGCCGGCGAACTGGCCGGTGTCGGCCGACTCGGCGTGGCGCTGGCCGGTGACCTGGCGCAGGTGCTCGACGATTTCGACGTACTGATCGACTTCACCCATCCGAGCGTGACCCTGCAGAACCTGCAAGTCTGCCGGCGGGCCGGCAAGGCCATGGTCATCGGCACCACCGGCTTCACGCCCGAGGAGAAGCAACTGCTGGCCGAGGCGGCCCGGGAGATCCCGATCGTCTTCGCCGCCAACTTCAGCGTCGGCGTCAACCTGTGCCTGAAGCTGCTGGATACCGCGGCGCGGGTGCTGGGTGACGACGTCGACATCGAGATCATCGAGGCGCACCATCGCCACAAGGTCGATGCGCCGTCCGGCACCGCCCTGCGCATGGGCGAGGTGGTGGCCAATGCCCTGGGTCGCGACCTGCACAAGGTGGCGGTCTATGGCCGCGAAGGCCAGACCGGCGCGCGCGCCCGCGAGACCATCGGTTTCGCCACCGTGCGCGCCGGCGACGTGGTCGGCGACCATACCGTGCTGTTCGCCGCCGACGGCGAGCGGGTGGAGATCACCCACAAGGCGTCCAGCCGGATGACCTTCGCCAAGGGCGCGGTGCGTTCCGCGCTGTGGCTGGAAGGCCGTGCGCCGGCGCTGTACGACATGCAGGATGTGCTGGAACTGCGCTGAGGCGTGCCGACCGGAAGGTCACCGGCTGCACCGCGAGCGTGCAGTCGCTATCGCCCATGGGCGGTAGACCTTTCCGTTGGACGATTTTTGCTCTAAAATTCAGCTTTAGTGCGTCCACTACGAGCATGCAGACAACATGGAAAAAAGCGGGGTGATGTGGTTCTCACGTCATTCCGCTTTTTTGCAACCTGAATTTGCATGAAACGGCTCTATTTACGGGAGGTCTTCTTGACTAAGCCAGCCATACTCGCGCTTGCCGACGGCAGCATTTTCCGCGGTGAAGCCATCGGTGCCGACGGGCAGAGCGTCGGCGAGGTGGTATTCAATACCGCCATGACCGGCTATCAGGAAATTCTCACCGATCCTTCCTACTGCCAGCAGATCGTCACCCTGACCTATCCGCACATCGGCAACACCGGCACCACGCCGGAAGACGCCGAGTCCAATCGCGTGTGGGCCGCCGGCCTGGTGATCCGCGACCTGCCGCTGGTCTCCAGCAGCTGGCGCGACAAGCAGCCGCTGGACGAATACCTGCAGGCCAACAACGTGGTGGCCATCGCCGGCATCGACACCCGCCGCCTGACCCGCATCCTGCGCGAGAAGGGTTCGCAGAACGGCTGCATCCTCGCTGGCGACGACATCAGCGAAGAGAAGGCCCTGGAACTGGCGCGCAGCTTCCCCGGCCTCAAGGGCATGGACCTGGCCAAGGTGGTCAGCTGCACCGAGTCCTACGAGTGGAACTCCAGCGTGTGGGACCTCGACACCGACAGCCACGCCGACATCGCCGCCAGCGAGCTGCCCTACCACGTGGTCGCCTACGACTTCGGCGTCAAGCTGAACATCTTGCGCATGCTGGTGGCGCGCGGCTGCCGGGTGACCGTGGTGCCGGCGCAGACCCCGGCCAGCGAGGCGCTGGCCCTGAATCCGGACGGCGTGTTCCTGTCCAACGGCCCGGGCGACCCCGAGCCGTGCGACTACGCCATCCAGGCGATCAAGGACGTGCTGGAGACCGAGATTCCGGTGTTCGGCATCTGCCTCGGCCACCAGCTGCTGGCCCTGGCCTCCGGCGCCAGGACCATGAAGATGGGCCACGGCCACCACGGTGCCAACCACCCGGTGCAGGACCTGGATACCGGCGTGGTGATGATCACCAGCCAGAACCACGGCTTCTGCGCGGACGAAACCAGCCTGCCGGGCAACCTGCGCGCCACCCACAAATCGCTGTTCGACGGCACCCTGCAGGGCATCGAGCGTACCGACAAGGTCGCCTTCAGCTTCCAGGGCCACCCGGAAGCCAGCCCGGGCCCGCACGACGTGGCCCCGCTGTTCGATCGCTTCATCGCCGAGATGGCCAAGCGTCGCTAAGCCTGCCGACAGATCAACGGATTCGTGTGAGAGACCATGCCAAAACGTACAGACATTAAAAGTATCCTGATCCTCGGCGCCGGCCCCATCGTCATCGGCCAGGCGTGCGAGTTCGACTACTCCGGCGCCCAGGCCTGCAAGGCCCTGCGCGAGGAAGGCTTCCGCGTCATCCTGGTGAACTCCAACCCGGCCACCATCATGACCGACCCGGCCATGGCCGACGCCACCTACATCGAGCCGATCAAGTGGCAGACCGTGGCCAAGATCATCGAGAAGGAGCGCCCCGACGCCCTGCTGCCGACCATGGGCGGGCAGACCGCGCTGAACTGCGCGCTGGACCTGGAAAAGCACGGCGTGCTGGCCAAGTTCGGCGTCGAGATGATCGGCGCCAACGCCGACACCATCGACAAAGCCGAGGACCGCTCGCGCTTCGACAAGGCCATGCGCGACATCGGCCTGGCCTGCCCGCGCTCCGGCATCGCCCACAACATGGACGAAGCCTATGGCGTGCTCGACAAGGTCGGCTTCCCGTGCATCATCCGCCCGTCGTTCACCATGGGCGGCACCGGCGGCGGCATCGCCTACAACCGTGAAGAGTTCGAGGAAATCTGCACCCGCGGTCTCGACCTGTCGCCGACCAGCGAGCTGCTGATCGACGAGTCGCTGATCGGCTGGAAGGAATACGAGATGGAGGTGGTCCGCGACAAGAAGGACAACTGCATCATCGTCTGCGCCATCGAGAACTTCGACCCGATGGGTGTGCACACCGGCGACTCGATCACCGTCGCGCCGGCGCAGACCCTGACCGACAAGGAATACCAGATCATGCGCAACGCCTCCCTGGCGGTGCTGCGCGAGATCGGCGTGGAAACCGGCGGTTCCAACGTGCAGTTCGGCATCAATCCGGCCGACGGCCGCATGGTGGTGATCGAGATGAACCCGCGCGTGTCGCGTTCCTCGGCACTGGCCTCCAAGGCCACCGGCTTCCCGATCGCCAAGATCGCCGCCAAGCTGGCGGTCGGCTACACCCTCGACGAGCTGCAGAACGACATCACCGGCGGCCGCACCCCGGCGTCCTTCGAGCCGGCGATCGACTACGTGGTCACCAAGATCCCGCGCTTCGCCTTCGAGAAGTTCCCCAAGGCCGACGCCCGCCTGACCACCCAGATGAAGTCGGTCGGCGAAGTGATGGCCATCGGCCGCACCTTCCAGGAGTCGGTGCAGAAGGCCCTGCGCGGTCTGGAAGTCGGCGTGGCCGGCTTCGATCCCAAGCTGGACCTGGGCAGCTCCGAAGCGCAGAGCATCCTGCGCCGCGAGCTGACCGTGCCGGGCGCCGAGCGCATCTGGTACGTGGCCGACGCCTTCCGCGCCGGCATGAGCTGCGACGACATCTACGCGCTGACCAAGATCGACCACTGGTTCCTGGTGCAGATCGAGGACCTGATCAAGGACGAGGAGCAGGTCAAGACCCTCGGCCTGTCCAGCATCGACCGCGACCTGATGTGGAAGCTCAAGCGCAAGGGTTTCTCCGATGCGCGCCTGGCCAAGCTGCTCGGCATCACCGAGAAGAACCTGCGCAGCCATCGCCACAAGCTGAAGGTGCTGCCGGTGTACAAGCGCGTCGACACCTGCGCCGCCGAGTTCGCCACCGACACCGCCTACATGTACTCGACCTACGAGGAAGAGTGCGAGGCCAACCCGTCGACCCGCGACAAGATCATGGTCCTCGGTGGCGGCCCGAACCGCATCGGCCAGGGCATCGAGTTCGACTACTGCTGCGTGCACGCCGCGCTGGCCATGCGTGAAGACGGTTACGAGACCATCATGGTCAACTGCAACCCGGAAACCGTCTCCACCGACTACGACACCTCCGACCGCCTGTACTTCGAGCCGGTGACCCTGGAGGACGTGCTGGAAATCGTCCGCGTCGAGCAGCCCAAGGGCGTGATCGTCCAGTACGGCGGCCAGACCCCGCTGAAGATCTGCCGCGCCCTGGAAGAGGCCGGCGTACCGATCATCGGCACCAGCCCGGACGCCATCGACCGCGCCGAAGACCGCGAGCGCTTCCAGCAGATGGTCCAGCGCCTCAACCTGCGCCAGCCGCAGAACGCCACCGCGCGCAGCGAAGACGAGGCCCTGGCCGCGTCCAAGGTCATCGGCTACCCGCTGGTGGTGCGTCCGTCCTACGTGCTGGGCGGCCGGGCGATGGAAATCGTCTACGAAGAGGAAGAGCTCAAGCGCTACATGCGCGAAGCGGTGAAGGTGTCCAACGACAGCCCGGTGCTGCTCGACCACTTCCTCAACTGCGCCATCGAGGTCGACATCGACGCGGTGTGCGACGGCGAGAGCGTGGTGATCGGCGCGATCATGCAGCACATCGAGCAGGCCGGCGTGCACTCCGGCGACTCCGCCTGCTCGCTGCCGCCGTACTCGCTGCCCAAGCACATCCAGGACGAGATCCGCAGCCAGGTCAAGAAGATGGCCCTGGAGCTCGGCGTGGTCGGCCTGATGAACGTGCAGATGGCCGTGCAGGGCGAGGACATCTACGTCATCGAGGTCAACCCGCGCGCCTCGCGTACCGTGCCGTTCGTCTCCAAGTGCATCGGCACCTCGCTGGCCAAGATCGCCGCCCGCGTGATGGCCGGCAAGACCCTGGCCGAAGTCGGCTTCACCGAGGAAATCATCCCGCCGTTCTTCAGCGTCAAGGAAGCGGTGTTCCCGTTCGCCAAGTTCCCCGGCGTCGACCCGATCCTCGGCCCGGAGATGAAGTCCACCGGCGAGGTGATGGGCGTCGGCGACAGCTTCGCCGAGGCCTTTGCCAAGGCCCAGCTGGGTGCCAGCGAGATCCTGCCGACCGGCGGCACCGCGTTCATCAGCGTGCGCGAGGACGACAAGCGCTTCGTCGCCCAGGTCGCCCGCGACCTGATCGACCTCGGTTTCGATGTGGTGGCCACCGCCGGTACCGCCAAGCTGATCGAGGCTGCCGGCCTGCCGGTGCGTCGCGTCAACAAGGTGACCGAGGGTCGTCCGCACGTAGTCGACATGATCAAGAACGACGAAGTCAGCCTGATCATCAACACCACCGAAGGCCGCCAGTCGATCGCCGACTCCTTCTCGATCCGCCGCAACGCCCTGCAGCACAAGATCTGCATCACCACCACCATCGCCGGTGGTCAGGCGATCTGTGAAGCGCTGAAGTTCGGCCCCGAGAAGACCGTGCGCCGGCTGCAGGATCTGCATGCAGGAATCAAGGCATGACCAAGTACCCGATGACTGTCCAGGGCGCGCGCGCCCTGGAGGAAGAACTGGCCCATCTGACCAAGGTCGTGCGTCCGAAGCTCAGTCAGGACATCGGTACCGCACGTGAACTGGGCGACCTCAAGGAGAATGCCGAGTATCACGCTGCCCGCGAGCAGCAGGGCATGGTCGAGGCGCGCATCCGTGACATCGAGGGGCGCCTGCAGCATGCGGTGATCATCGATGTCACCGCCATCGCGCATACCGGCAAGGTGATCTTCGGCACCACGGTGGAAATCGCCAACTGCGAGACCGACGAGAGCGTGACCTACCAGATCGTCGGCGAGGACGAGGCCGACATCAAGGCCGGCAAGATCTCGGTCGGCTCGCCGATCGCCCGCGCCCTGGTGGGCAAGGAAGAGGGCGATGTGGTAGTGGTGGTGACCCCCAGCGGCAAGGTCGAGTACGAGATTGTCGAGGTTCGCCATCTCTGACCTGAGCCGCCCCCGCACGCCGCTGCGTGCCGGCGCCATCAGCTGGCGCCTGGCACAGACCTTCTGGGTGGGCGGTCTGTGGCTGCTGTACTTCGTGCTGCTGCCGGCGCTGGAGCATTACGGCCTGGCGCCGCTGCTGCTCGAGGACATTTCCGCCAGCCTGATCCCGTTGCTGCTGGGCTTCGCCGGCTTCTGCGTGCTGTTGCAGAAGCTGGTGCTCATGCAGTTGCGTGGCCTGCGCAGCCTGTGGGCGGATTTTCGCGGTCAGCTGCTGCTGACCGTCCTGCTGCTGGTGGTGGGGTTCTTTGCCGGCCCCTGGCTGGGGTTGGCGGGCGCCAGCTGGCAGCTGTTCTGCTACATGGCCGTGGCGGCCTGCGGGCTGGTGCTGGTGCTGCAGCCGGTACCCGGCGAGCACTGAGGAGACGGGCGATGCCGTGCAGGCATCACCCGTGTCTGCCGCCTCAGATCTGGTGGCGGACGATGTTCGACAGCTGACGGTTCTGCTTGGCGGCCTTGCGATAGACCAGCGCCATCTTGCCGATGATCTGCACCAGCTCGCTGCGCGACTGCTGGCACAGGGCGTCGATCAGGGCGCGGCGGTCGTCGCGTTCGGTGATGGCGAACTTGATCTTGATCAGCTCGTGATCGTTGAGGGCGCGGTCCAGTTCGGCCAGCACGCCTTCGGTCAAACCGTTTTCCGCCACGATCAATACCGGATTCAGATGGTGGCCGATAGATTTGTATTGTTTTTTCTGCTCGTTGTTGAGCGGCATAATCCGACCTCTGCGTCTGATCCTGTTAAAAGCGGCGGCTAGTGTACCCGAGTGACCGGGAGCCGCACAGATGAGGTATCCCGTGGCCCGTTCCAAGACCAGCCAGCGTTGGCTGAAAGAGCATTTCGACGACCCCTACGTGAAGATGGCGCAGAAGGACGGCTACCGTTCGCGCGCCAGCTACAAGCTGCTGGAAATCCAGGAGAAGGATCGCATCCTGCGTCCGGGGATGACCGTGGTCGACCTCGGTGCGGCACCGGGCGGCTGGTCACAGGTGACCAGCAGGGTGATCGGTGACAAGGGGCGCCTGATCGCCTCGGATATCCTGGCGATGGACAGCATCGCCGATGTCACCTTCATCCAGGGTGACTTCACCGACGATGCGGTGTTCGCGCAGATCCTCGAGGCGATCGGCGGGCATCCGGTCGATCTTGTGATTTCCGACATGGCCCCCAATATGAGTGGTGTGCGCTCGGCCGACCAGCCGCGCGCCATGTACCTGTGCGAGCTGGCCCTCGACCTGGCCACCCGCGTGCTGCGTCCGGGCGGCGACTTCCTGATCAAGATCTTCCAGGGCGAAGGCTTCGACGCCTACCACAAGCAGGTGCGCGAGCTGTTCGACAAGGTGCAGATGCGCAAGCCACTGTCCTCGCGCGACCGCTCGCGCGAGCAGTATCTGCTCGCACGCGGATTCCGCGGCGCCTAGACTGCTGCTTGACCGACCCGGGCCGGCACGGCCGGGTCAAATGACGTTACAACCCGATCTGCCAGCAATCGGGTGGCTGTAGTAAGTTAGGTCGGTAAAGATCCGGCCGTCATGTGAAGCGGTTTCCAGGCGAGGCCGGTCAGCGAGGGTAGTCAATTGAACGACATGGCAAAGAACCTGATCCTGTGGCTGATCATCGCAGCCGTGCTGGTAACGGTGATGAACAACTTCTCCACTCCGAACGAGCCGCAGTCGCTCAACTACTCGCAGTTCATCCAGGAGGTCAAGGACGGCAAGGTCGAGCGTGTGACCGTCGACGGTTACATCATCACCGGCCGCCGTGTCGACGGCGAACCCTTCCGCACCGTGCGCCCGGCGATCCAGGACAACGGTCTGATCGGTGATCTGATCGACAGCAAGGTGGTGATCGAGGGCAAGCAGCCCGAGCAGCAGAGCATCTGGAGCCAGCTGCTGGTGGCCAGCTTCCCGATTCTGGTGATCATCGCCGTGTTCATGTTCTTCATGCGCCAGATGCAGGGCGGCGGCGGTGGCCGTGGCGGGCCGATGAGCTTCGGCAAGAGCAAGGCGCGGCTGCTGTCCGAGGACCAGGTGAAGACCACCCTGGCCGACGTCGCCGGCTGCGACGAGGCCAAGGAGGAGGTCGGCGAGCTGGTCGACTTCCTGCGCGATCCGGGCAAGTTCCAGCGCCTCGGTGGCCACATCCCCCGCGGCGTGCTGATGGTCGGCCCGCCCGGTACCGGCAAGACCCTGCTGGCCAAGGCCATCGCCGGCGAGGCCAAGGTGCCGTTCTTTACCATTTCCGGCTCCGACTTCGTCGAGATGTTCGTCGGTGTCGGCGCCTCGCGCGTGCGTGACATGTTCGAGCAGGCCAAGAAGCACGCGCCATGCATCATCTTCATCGACGAGATCGACGCCGTCGGTCGCCATCGCGGCGCCGGTCTCGGCGGCGGGCATGACGAGCGCGAGCAGACCCTCAACCAGTTGCTGGTGGAGATGGACGGTTTCGAGATGAACGACGGCATCATCGTCATCGCCGCCACCAACCGTCCGGACGTGCTCGACCCGGCGCTGCTGCGCCCGGGGCGCTTCGACCGCCAGGTGGTGGTCGGCCTGCCGGACGTGCGCGGTCGCGAACAGATCCTCAAGGTGCACATGCGCAAGGTGCCGCTGGGTGACGACGTCGAGCCTTCGGTGATCGCCCGCGGTACGCCCGGCTTCTCCGGTGCCGACCTGGCCAACCTGGTCAACGAGGCCTCGCTGTTCGCCGCGCGCAACGGTAAGCGCATCGTCGAGATGAAGGAGTTCGAGCTGGCCAAGGACAAGATCATGATGGGCGCCGAGCGCCGCTCCATGGTCATGACCGAGGACGAGAAGCTGATGACCGCCTACCACGAGTCCGGTCACGCCATCCTCGGCTGCCTGTTCCCCTCCGACCCGGTGCACAAGGTCACCATCATCCCGCGCGGCCGTGCCCTGGGGGTGACCATCTCCCTGCCCGAGCGCGATCACCACGGCTACAGCCGCATCTGGCTGCACAACAAGCTGAAGATGATCTTCGGCGGGCGGATCGCCGAGGAAGTCATCTTCGGTCACGATAAGGTCACCAACGGCGCCACCGGCGACATCGGTCAGGCCACCCGCATCGCGCGGACCATGGTCACCCAGTGGGGCATGTCCGACAAGCTGGGCTTCCTGTCCTACGCCGATGAAGAGGAAGAGGTTTTCCTCGGTCGCTCGTCCGGGCGCGGCAGCAGCGTGTCGGCGGAAACCGCCCGGCTGATCGATGAAGAAGTGCGCGCGGTGATCGACGGCAACTACGAGCAGGCCGAGCAGGCCTTGCGCGACAACCTCGACAAGCTGCATGCCATGGCCCAGGCGCTGATGAAGTTCGAGACCATCGACTCCGAGCAGGTCGCCGACATCATGGACGGTCGCGAGCCGCGCGAGCCCAAGGGCTGGAACGATTCCGGCAGCGGCTCCTCGGGCAGCAGTGCCCGGCCGCAGGCGGAGGCCGAGCCGCGTGCCGACAAGCCGCTCGGCGGCCCGGCCGGAGAGCATTGATCCCCCGATGACTACGCGTTCCTTTCGCGGCCGGCTGCCCTGTGGCAGCCGGCCGCTCGATCTGTCCCGCCCGCAGGTGATGGGCATCCTCAACGTCACCCCCGACTCGTTCTCCGACGGCGGCCGCTTCGATCACCTGGATGCCGCGCTGCGCCATGCCGAGGCGATGGTGCGCGCCGGCGCCACGCTGATCGACATCGGTGGCGAATCGACCCGTCCCGGCGCGCCGCCGGTCTCCGAGGCCGAGGAGCTTGAGCGGGTCTGTCCGGCCGTCGAGGCGATTGCCCGCGAGCTGGACGTGATCATCTCGGTGGATACCTCCACGGCGGCGGTGATGCGCGAGTCGGCGCGTCTCGGCGCCGGGCTGATCAACGACGTGCGCTCGCTGCAGCGCCCCGGTGCCCTGCAGGCGGCGACGGACAGCGGCTTGCCGGTGTGTCTGATGCACATGCGCGGCGAGCCGGGCAACATGCAGGATGACCCGCAGTACCCGGACATCTACAGCGAAGTGCACGACTTTCTCGCCGAACGCCTGGCCGCCTGCGCGCAGGCCGGCATCGCGCGCGAGCGTATCGTGCTGGATCCGGGCTTCGGCTTTGCCAAGACCCAGGCGCACAACCTGCGCCTGTTCCGGCAGCTGGAGCGGTTGCACGAGTTCGGTTTGCCGCTGCTGGTCGGCGTGTCGCGCAAGAGTATGATCGGTCGGGCGCTGGATCGCCCGGTCGGTGAGCGGCTGTACGGCAGTCTGGCGCTGGCCGCGCTGGCCGTGGCCAAGGGCGCCCAGATCGTGCGGGTGCACGACGTGGCCGAGACGGTGGATGTGGTGCGCATGATTGCCGCCGTGGAATGGGCGGATTGACAGCAGGATGATGGAATGAGCAGAAAATATTTTGGTACCGACGGCATTCGCGGACGGGTCGGCGAATTTCCGATCACCCCGGAGTTCATGCTCAAGCTGGGCTGGGCCGCGGGCATGGCGTTCCGTCGCCAGGGCCACTGCAAGGTGCTGATCGGCAAGGACACGCGGATCTCCGGCTACATGTTCGAGTCGGCCCTGCAGGCCGGGCTGATTGCCGCGGGAGCGGACGTGATGCTGCTCGGGCCGATGCCTACCCCGGCGGTGGCCTACCTGACCCGCACCTTCCATGCCGACGCCGGCATCGTCATCAGTGCCTCGCACAATCCGCACGACGACAACGGCATCAAGTTCTTCTCCGGCAAGGGGACCAAGCTGCCGGACGAGGTCGAGCTGATGATCGAGGAGCTGCTCGATGCGCCGATGGGTGTGGTCGAGTCGGCGCAACTGGGCAAGGCGGCGCGGATCAACGACGCCGCCGGCCGCTACATCGAGTTCTGCAAGAGCAGCGTGCCGACCAGCACCGATTTCGCCGGCCTCAAGCTGGTGCTCGACTGCGCCCATGGCGCCACCTACAAGGTGGCGCCCAGCGTGTTCCGCGAATTGGGTGCCGAGGTGGCGGTGATCGCCGCGCAGCCGGATGGTCTCAATATCAACGCCGGGGTCGGCTCCACCCATGTCGAGGCGCTGCAGAAGGCGGTACTCGAGCAGGGCGCCGACATGGGCATCGCCTTCGACGGTGACGGCGACCGCGTGCTGATGGTGGATCACACCGGCGCCGTGGTCGATGGCGACGAGCTGCTGTACATCATCGCCACCGATCTCCAGGAGCGCGATCGTCTGCCCGAGGGCACCGGGGTGGTCGGCACGCTGATGAGCAACCTGGGGCTGGAGCTGGCTCTCGCCGCGCGCAGCATCCCCTTCGTGCGCGCCAAGGTCGGTGACCGCTACGTGATGGCCGAGATGCTCGAGCGGGGCTGGGTGCTGGGGGGCGAGAACTCCGGGCACATCGTCTGCAAGCAGCACGTCACCACCGGCGATGCGATCATCGCCGCGCTGCAGGTGCTGCTGGCCCTGCGCCGCCGCGAGCAGAGCCTGGCCGAAGCGCGTCACGGTCTGCACAAGTGTCCGCAGGTGCTGATCAACGTGCGCTTCGGTGGCGGCCAGGATCCGGTGGCGCATCCGGCCGTGCAGGAGGCCTGTGCGCGGGTGACCGAGCAGATGGCCGGCCGTGGCCGTGTGCTGCTGCGCAAGTCGGGTACCGAGCCGCTGGTGCGGGTGATGGTCGAGGGCGATGACGAAACCGTGGTGCGCGCGCACGCGGAAACCCTGGCTGCGCTGGTGAGAGAGCTATGTGCTTGATTTCGCTTGCCAGTTCCTCGGCGCTTGAGTAACATCTGCGCCCACTTTGCACGACGAGGTTTTGCATGCGCCGCCCCCTGGTCGCTGGTAACTGGAAGATGCATGGCACCATTGCCAGCGTCTCCGAGCTGATCAAAGGTTTGCGCTTGCTGGCTCTGCCGGGCGGTGTGGACGTGGCGGTGATGCCGCCGTGCCTCTACATCACGCAGGCGATTGCCGGGCTGGCGGGCAAGAATGTTGCGGTGGGTGCGCAGGACTGTGCGGTCGAGCCGATGCAGGGTGCGCTGACTGGCGAGATTGCCGCCAGTCAGCTGGCTGATGCCGGTTGCCGCTATGTGCTGGTTGGTCACTCCGAGCGTCGGCAGCTGCTGGGTGAGAGTGATGGTGTGATCAGTCGCAAGTTCGCTGCGGCGCAGTCCTGCGGGTTGATACCGCTGCTGTGCGTGGGTGAGACCCGCGAGCAGTACGAGGCCGGCGAGACGCTTGCAGTGGTGATGCGGCAGATCGGTGCGGTGATCGAAGCGCTCGGTGTGGGCGCTTTCGCCAAGGCGGTGATCGCCTACGAGCCGGTCTGGGCCATTGGTACCGGGCTCACGGCAACGCCGGAGCAGGCCCAGCAGGTGCATGGTGCGATTCGTGCGCTGCTGGCGGCAGAAAATGCCGCGGTTGCCGAGGGTGTAAGAATTCTTTATGGCGGCAGTGTCAAGGCCGCCAGTGCGGCCGAGTTGTTCGGCATGCCGGATATCGATGGGGGGCTGATTGGTGGTGCCTCCCTCAATGCGGACGAGTTCGGTGCGATTTGTCGTGCCGCAGGAAGCTGAAGATGCTCGAGACTGTGATTATTGTGGTGCATCTGCTGGTGGCGCTGGGCCTGGTTGCCCTGGTTTTGCTGCAGCAGGGCAAGGGTGCTGATGCTGGGGCGTCCTTCGGTGCTGGAGCTTCGGGTACCGTGTTCGGTAGCCAAGGTTCGGCCACCTTCCTGAGTCGTTTTACTGCTACACTCGCTGCCGTTTTTTTTGCTACCAGCCTCGGTTTGGCCTTTTTTGCTAAAGACAAAGCTGATATGCTTAAAACAGATGGATTGCCGGATCCGGCAGTACTAGAAGTTCCAAGCAAGCCCGCTGCAGAAGATGTTCCGGTGCTTGAAGTGCAAAAGCCGGCTTCTTCGGATGTGCCGGCAGGCGTAGAGCAGAAGCAGTAACAGGCGGTTTGCAGTAAAGAGTTTGCCGAGGTGGTGGAATTGGTAGACACGCTACCTTGAGGTGGTAGTGGCCATAGGCTGTAGGGGTTCGAGTCCCCTCCTCGGTACCATACAAGAAGGCCCGCGCAATGCGGGCCTTGTTGTTTCTGGAAGGTTATGGTTGACCGTTCGGTGACAAGTCTGTATAGTTTTTCAACTCAGACGCGGGGTGGAGCAGTCTGGTAGCTCGTCGGGCTCATAACCCGAAGGTCGTAGGTTCAAATCCTGCCCCCGCAACCAGTTTTACAAAAAGCCCCTTTTTAGGGGCTTTTTGCTAGTTGGAAGATTTGTACCATTCTTTATGGCTAAGAGTGGTTACCTACGGGATGGGCGTTTCGCCCATTTTTTGTTTGTACAGCATGCGGAGGCGACCAGGTGTCGAGCAAGCTAGAACAGTTGCAGGCCTTGCTGGCCCCGGTGGTCGAGGCTCTCGGGTACCAGTGCTGGGGCGTCGAATTCATTTCTCAAGGCCGGCATTCCCTGCTGCGGGTCTATATCGATAATCCCGACGGTGTCCTGATCGACGACTGCGAAAAGGTCAGTCGGCAGATCAGTGGCGTGCTGGATGTCGAGGATCCGATCAGCGGCGAATACACCCTGGAGGTTTCTTCTCCGGGGATGGATCGCCCGCTGTTCACTCTCGAGCAGTTCGCTGCCCACGTCGGTGAACAGGTGAAGATCCGGCTGCGCTCTCCCTACGAGGGACGACGCAATTTCCAGGGCTTGCTGCGTGGCGTGGAAGAGCAGGATGTGGTCGTTCAGGTGGACGAGCATGAATACCTGCTGCCGATCGATTCGATCGACAAGGCCAACATCATTCCCCGTTTTGACTGAGGCGCGGATCCAGCGGGTCCCAATGGATTGCGAAAGGCGAGGCGTACGATGAGCAAAGAAGTACTGCTGGTAGTAGAGTCGGTGTCCAATGAAAAGGGCGTACCGGCCAGCGTGATTTTCGAAGCGCTGGAGTTGGCTCTGGCCACTGCCACCAAAAAACGTTTCGAGGACGAGGTCGAACTGCGTGTGTCGATCAATCGTCAGACTGGCAATTATGAAACCTTCCGCTGCTGGACCGTGGTCGACGAAGACGACCTGGAGAATCCGGCGGCCGAGCTGACCCTCGCCGACGCGCAGGAGAAGCAGGCGGGCGCCAAGCTGGGTGACGTGGTCGAGGAGAAGATCGACTCCATCGAGTTCGGTCGCATCGCCGCGCAGACCGCCAAGCAGGTGATCGTGCAGAAGGTTCGCGAGGCCGAGCGCGCCCAGGTGGTCGATGCCTACCGCGAGCGCGTCGGCGAGATCATCTCCGGCACGGTGAAGAAGGCCACCCGCGACAGCGTGATCGTCGATCTGGGCAACAACGCCGAGGCCCTGCTGGCCCGCGAGCACATCATTCCCCGCGAGTCCTTCCGCGTCGGCGCGCGCATGCGCGCCCTGCTCAAGGAAATCCGCAGCGAGAACCGCGGTCCGCAGCTGATCCTCTCGCGCACCGCGCCGGAAATGATCATCGAGCTGTTCCGCATCGAGGTGCCGGAGATCGCCGAGGGGCTGATCGAGATCATGGCCGCGGCCCGCGACCCGGGTTCACGCGCCAAGATCGCGGTGCGCTCCAAGGACAAGCGCATCGATCCGCAGGGTGCCTGCATCGGCATGCGCGGTTCGCGCGTGCAGGCGGTTTCCGGCGAACTGGGTGGCGAACGCGTCGACATCGTGCTGTGGGACGACAACCCGGCGCAGTTCGTCATCAACGCGATGTCCCCTGCCGAAGTGGCGGCGATCATCGTCGATGAAGACACCCACACCATGGACATCGCCGTGGCCGCCGACAACCTGGCCCAGGCCATCGGCCGCAGCGGACAGAACGTGCGTCTGGCCAGCCAGCTGACCGGCTGGACCCTCAACGTGATGACCGAGGCCGATATCCAGGCCAAGCAGCAAGCCGAAACCGGCGACATCCTGCAGCGGTTCATCGACGACCTGGGAGTGGACGAGGAGCTGGCCGAGGTGTTGGTGGAAGAAGGCTTCACCACCCTGGAAGAGATTGCCTACGTGCCCATGGAGGAGATGCTCAGCATCGAGGGCTTTGATGAAGAGATCGTCAATGAGCTGCGTGCCCGGGCCAAGGACCGTCTCCTGACCAAGGCGATCGCCACTGAAGAGAAGCTCGCGGACATCCATCCGGCAGACGATCTGCTGGAACTGGACGGCATGACCAAGGAGCTGGCTATCGAGCTGGCCCTGCGTGGCGTGCCGACCCGCGAAGACCTGGCCGAGCAGTCGATTGACGACCTGCTCGAGATCGACGGCATGACTGAAGAACGTGCCGGCAAGCTGATCATGGCCGCCCGAGCCCATTGGTTCGAGTAAGTGGTCGCGGCCTGAGGAGAGAAGTGCATGACGCAAGTCACGGTGAAAGAACTGGCCCTGGTGGTCGATACACCGGTAGAGCGCCTGCTGCAGCAAATGCGTGAGGCAGGTCTGCCGCACAACCGCGCCGAGCAAGTAGTGACCGATGAAGAGAAGCAGAAACTATTGGCGCATTTGAAGAGCAGCCACGGTGAGAAGCTGGAAGAACCCAGCAAGATCACCCTGAAGCGCAAGACCACCAGCACCCTGCGGGTGGCTGGCAGCAAGACCATCAGCGTCGAAGTGCGCAAGAAGAAGACCTTCGTCAAGCAGGAGCCGGCCGAAGTCGCCGCCGAGCAGAAGCGCGAGCAGGACGAGAAGCGCGCGGCCGAAGCGGCGGCGCGTCCGGCGCCCGAAGCCAAGCCCGAGGTCCGCCCCGAGGTGGCAGCGCCGCGCCGTAGCGCCGATGCCGAAGACGCGCGGATTCGTGCCGTGGCTGCCGGCCGCCAGGCCAGTGCCGCCCAGGTGGCCGCTGCCGTGGCCGCTCCGGTCGCGGTGGAAGCGGCCCAGCCGGGTGCCGCCGAGCGTGCCCGTGACGAAGCCCGTCGCGCGGCGCCCAAGCGCAACGAGGATGACGAGCGCCGCGAGCGCAAGCAGGCCCAGCCGCGTCCGTCGCTGAAGGAAAAGGCGCCGACGCCGCGTGTTGCTCCGCGCAGCACCGAGGAAGAGAGCGATCGCTTCCGGCGTGGCGGCCGTGGCGGCAAGAGCAAGCTGAAGAAGCGCAACCAGCACGGCTTCCAGAGCCCGAGCGGCCCGATCATTCGCGAAGTGAACATCGGCGAGACCATCACCGTGGCCGAACTGGCCGCGCAGATGTCGGTGAAAGGCGCCGAGGTGGTCAAGTTCATGTTCAAGATGGGCACCCCGGTGACCATCAACCAGGTGCTCGACCAGGAAACCGCGCAGCTGGTGGCCGAAGAGCTGGGCCACAAGGTCACGCTGGTCAGCGAGAACGCCCTGGAAGAGCAACTGGCCGAATCCCTCAAGTTCGAGGGCGAGGCCGAGTCGCGCGCGCCGGTGGTCACCGTCATGGGTCACGTCGACCATGGCAAGACCTCGCTGCTCGACTACATTCGTCGCACCAAGGTGGCGACCGGTGAAGCGGGTGGCATCACCCAGCACATCGGTGCCTACCACGTGGAAACCGACCGCGGCATGGTCACCTTCCTCGACACTCCCGGTCACGCCGCGTTCACCGCGATGCGTGCCCGTGGTGCCAAGGCGACCGACATCGTCATCCTGGTGGTGGCGGCCGACGACGGCGTGATGCCGCAGACCGAGGAAGCCATCCAGCACGCCAAGGCGGCGGGTGTGCCGATCGTCGTGGCGGTCAACAAGATCGACAAGCCGGGCGCCGATCTCGACCGGATCAAGCATGATCTGGCCGCGCGTGAAGTGATCCCGGAAGAGTGGGGCGGTACCACCCAGTTCATCCCGGTTTCGGCCAAGGTCGGCACCGGCATCGACGAACTGCTGGAGGCCGTGCTGCTGCAGGCCGAGGTTCTCGAGCTGACCGCCACGCCGAGTGCTCCGGGTCGTGGTGTGGTGATCGAATCGCGCCTCGACAAGGGTCGCGGTCCGGTGGCTACCGTGCTGGTACAGAACGGTACCCTGCGCCAGGGCGACATCGTCCTCGCCGGCGTCAACTATGGCCGCGTGCGCGCCATGCTTGACGAGAACGGCCAGCCGATCAAGGAAGCCGGCCCGTCGATTCCGGTCGAGATCCTCGGCCTGGACGGCACTCCGGATGCGGGTGACGATCTGACCGTGCTCTCCGACGAGAAGAAGGCGCGCGAAGTCGCCCTGTTCCGTCAAGGCAAGTTCCGTGAGGTCAAGCTGGCCCGTGCCCACGCCGGCAAGCTGGAAAACATCTTCGAGACCATGGGTCAGGAAGAGAAGAAGACCCTCAACATCGTCCTCAAGTCCGACGTGCGCGGCTCGCTGGAGGCGCTGCAGGGCTCGCTGGCCGGTCTGGGCAACGAGGAAGTGCAGGTGCGTGTGGTCGGCGGCGGTGTCGGTGGCATCACCGAAAGCGACGCCAACCTGGCGCTGGCCTCCAATGCGGTGATCTTCGGCTTCAACGTGCGTGCCGACGCCGGTGCGCGCAAGATCGTCGAGCAGGAAGGTCTGGACCTGCGCTACTACAACGTCATCTACGACATCATCGAGGACGTCAAGAAGGCGCTCACCGGTATGCTCGGCAGCGACGTGCGCGAGAACATCCTCGGCATCGCCGAAGTGCGTGACGTGTTCCGCTCGCCGAAGTTCGGCGCTGTTGCCGGCTGCATGGTGGTGGAAGGCAACGTCCACCGCAACCGTCCGATCCGCGTGCTGCGCGACGACGTGGTGGTCTTCGAGGGCGAGCTGGAATCCCTGCGCCGCTTCAAGGACGACGTCGCCGAAGTACGTGCCGGCATGGAATGCGGTATTGCGGTGAAGAGCTACAACGACGTGCGCGTCGGCGACAAGATCGAAGTGTTCGAGAAGGTCCAGGTGGCTCGCAGCCTCTAAGCATCAGCGAGTGCTGCAAACACAAGCCGGAGGCTCCATCAGGAGGCTTCCGGCTTGCGTTTTTCAGCTTCAGGCTTTTTTTCCACGGATAACTGTCATGGCCAAAGAATACAGCCGTACCCAGCGTATCGGTGACCAGATGCAGCGCGAACTGGCTCAGCTGATCCAGCGCGAGATCAAGGATCCGCGCCTGGGTCTGGTGACCCTGACCGGCACCGAAGTCAGCCGCGATCTGTCCCATGCCAAGGTGTTCTTCACCATCATGGGCCAGGACGACGACGAGCAGAAGATCGCCCTCAACCAGAGCATTCTCAAGGATGCCGCCGGCTACCTGCGCATGCTGCTCGGCAAGTCGCTCAAGCTGCGTACCGTGCCGCAACTGCATTTCCTCTACGACGAGAGCGTGCGCCGCGGCGCCCATCTGTCGGCGCTGATCGAGCGTGCGGTGGCCGAGGATCGTCACCAGCACGACGATCCGGACGCAGGCAAGGAGTAAGGCGTGGCCCAGGTGAAACGAATCCGCCGCGCGGTCAGCGGCATCCTGATCCTCGACAAGCCGCACGGCTTCAGTTCCAACGCCGCACTGCAGAAGGTGCGCTGGCTGCTCAATGCCGAGAAGGCCGGGCATACCGGTAGTCTCGACCCGCTGGCGACCGGCGTACTGCCGCTGTGCTTCGGCGAGGCGACCAAGTTCTCCCAGTACCTGCTGGATGCCGAGAAGGGCTACGCCACGGTCATGCATCTGGGCGTCACCACCACCACCGGCGACGCCGAGGGCGAGGTACTCGAGCGTCGCGAGGTGACCGTCGGTCGGGAGCAGCTGGAAGCCCTGCTGCCGCGTTTCCGTGGTCCGATCCAGCAGGTGCCGCCGATGTACTCGGCGCTCAAGCGCGACGGCCAGCCGCTGTACAAGCTGGCGCGTGCCGGCGAGGTGGTGGAGCGCGAGGCGCGTTCTGTTACTATTGAACGTCTTGAGCTGACCCGTTTCGAGCCGCCGTTTGCCGACCTGTCGGTAACCTGCAGCAAGGGCACCTACATTCGGACCCTGGTCGAGGATCTCGGCCAGGCGCTGGGCTGCGGGGCGCATGTCGCCGAACTGCGCCGTACCCAGGCCGGGCCGTTCAGCCTGGCCCAGGCGGTCAGCCTGGACACGCTGCTGCAGGCGCACGAAGAAGGCGGGGCCGAGGCCCTCGACCGCTTCCTGCTGCCGGTGGACAGCGGCCTGGAGCACTGGCCGCTGCTGCAGCTGTCGGAGCACAGCGCGTACTACTGGCTGCACGGGCAGCCGGTGCGAGCCCCCGAAGCGCCGAAATTCGGCATGCTGCGGGTGCAGGATCACGAAGGGCGCTTCATCGGTATCGGTGAAGTGACCGACGACGGGCGCATTGCGCCGCGTCGACTGATTCGGTCCTGAGGACCGAACGAGGGTGGCTGTCAGCAGGCACGGTCATACCTCCATCATGAAAACGGGGATATTCCCCGGCCTGTTACCTCAGAGGAAAGCCCACCATGGCACTGAGCGTTCAAGATAAAGCCCAGATCGTTAGCGAGTACCAGCAAGCTGAAGGCGATACCGGTTCTCCGGAAGTGCAGGTTGCCCTGCTGACCGCCAACATCAACAAGCTGCAGGGTCACTTCAAGGCCAACGCCAAGGACCACCACAGCCGTCGTGGTCTGATCCGCATGGTCAACCAGCGCCGCAAGCTGCTGGATTACCTGAAGGGCAAGGATGCAACTCGTTACAGCGCGCTGATCGCGCGTCTGGGCCTGCGTCGCTAAGACGTAGCTGAGCTGGAAGCTGGGAGCTGGGAGTTCGAAGTTGAAAGTAAGGGCGATGCCCACTTGCAGCTTCGGGCTTCCAGCTTTTGACTTTCCGAAGGGGTGATCCGGGTCCGACTCCCGCCACTCCACCGATTTCCCCAAAGGCAACACAGAGAAGGAAAACACCGTGAATCCGGTTATCAAGCAGTTCCAGTTCGGTCAGACCACCTTCACCCTCGAGACCGGCCGCATCGCCCGTCAGGCCAGCGGCGCCGTGCTGGTCAGCACCGACGACGTCAGCGTGCTGGTCACCGTGGTCGGCGCCAAGCAGGCCGATCCGGGCAAGGGCTTCTTCCCGCTGTCCGTGCACTACCAGGAAAAGACCTACGCCGCCGGCCGCATCCCGGGCGGCTTCTTCAAGCGTGAAGGCCGTCCGAGCGAGAAGGAAACCCTGACCTCGCGCCTGATCGACCGCCCGATCCGCCCGCTGTTCCCCGAAGGCTTCATGAACGAAGTGCAGGTCGTCTGCACCGTCGTGTCGACCAACAAGAAGTCCGATCCGGACATCGCCGCGATGATCGGCACCTCGGCTGCCCTGGCCGTGTCCGGCATTCCGTTCGACGGCCCGATCGGCGCCGCCCGCGTCGGCTACCATGACGAGCTGGGCTACATCCTCAACCCGAGCTACGAGCAGCTGCAGAGCTCGCGTCTGGACATGGTGGTGGCCGGTACCGAAGAAGCCGTGCTGATGGTCGAATCGCAGGCCGAAGAGCTGACCGAAGACCAGATGCTGGGCGCCGTGCTGTTCGCCCACGAGGAATTCCAGAACGCCATCCGCGCCATCAAGGAATTCGCTGCCGAAGCCGGCAAGCCGCGCTGGGACTGGCAGGCTCCGCAGGCCAATACCGCGCTGATCGAAGCGGTCAAGGCCGAGTTCGGCGAGGCGATCTCCAACGCCTACACCATCATCGTCAAGCAGGACCGCTACGCGGCCCTCGGCGCCCTGCGCGAGCAGGTGATGGCCAAGTTCGCCGGCGAAGGCGAAGGCCAGTTCCCGGCCGGCGAGGTCAAGGAAGTCTTCGGCCTGATCGAATACCGCACCGTGCGCGAGAACATCGTCAACGGCAAGCCGCGCATCGACGGCCGCGACACCCGCACCGTGCGTGCGCTGGACATCGAAGTCGGCGTGCTGGGCAAGACCCACGGCTCGGCGCTGTTCACCCGCGGCGAGACCCAGGCCCTGGTCGTGGCCACCCTCGGCACCGCCCGCGACGCGCAGCTGCTGGACACCCTGGAAGGCGAGCGCAAGGACGCCTTCATGCTGCACTACAACTTCCCGCCGTTCTCGGTCGGCGAGTGCGGCCGCATGGGCAGCCCGGGCCGTCGCGAAATCGGCCACGGCCGTCTGGCCCGTCGTGGCGTCGCCGCCATGCTGCCGACCCAGGCCGAGTTCCCCTACACCATCCGCGTGGTGTCGGAAATCACCGAATCCAACGGCTCCAGCTCGATGGCTTCCGTGTGCGGCGCTTCCCTGGCGCTGATGGACGCCGGTGTGCCGGTCAAGGCGCCGGTGGCCGGCATCGCCATGGGTCTGGTCAAGGAAGGCGACAAGTTCGCCGTACTGACCGACATCCTCGGTGACGAAGACCACCTCGGTGACATGGACTTCAAGGTAGCCGGTACCGACAAGGGCGTCACCGCCCTGCAGATGGACATCAAGATCCAGGGCATCACCGAAGAGATCATGGAGATCGCGCTGAACCAGGCTCTGGAAGCGCGTCTGAACATCCTCGGCCAGATGAACCAGATCATCGCCAAGCCGCGTGCCGAGCTGTCGGAAAACGCGCCGACCATGATCCAGATGAAGATCGACTCGGACAAGATCCGCGACGTCATCGGCAAGGGCGGCGCCACCATCCGCGGCATCTGCGAAGAGACCAAGGCCTCGATCGACATCGAGGACGACGGCAGCGTGAAGATCTACGGCGAGACCAAGGAAGCCGCCGAGGCTGCCCGTCAGCGCGTGCTGGGCATCACCGCCGAAGCCGAGATCGGCAAGATCTACGTCGGCAAGGTCGAGCGCATCGTCGACTTCGGCGCCTTCGTCAACATCCTGCCGGGCAAGGACGGTCTGGTGCACATCTCGCAGCTCAGCGACAAGCGCATCGAGAAGGTCACCGACGTGCTCAAGGAAGGCGAAGAGGTCAAGGTGCTGGTGCTGGACGTGGACAACCGCGGCCGCATCAAGCTGTCGATCAAGGACGTGGCGGCGGCTGAAGCCTCCGGCGTCTGATCGATTTGATCGCGTGACAGGAAAGGCCCTTCGGGGCCTTTTTTGTTGTTCGCGATTTGGCTCGGCGGCTGCGCTACCGCCGGCGCTGACTGTCGATCGTGGTCAGGCGGTTGCCTTCGAAGCGCAGGAAGTAGTACATGCCGCTGCGCGGGCCGTAGACCCATTCCTCGATGCGCACTTCCTCGTAGTTGCCCCAGTCGTCGCCGCGCCGCCGATAGCCGATGGTGTCGCGGCTGTTCGGCTCGCCGCACTTGTCCAGCACCTCGCTGGCGTGGTCGCCGGTGCTGACCAGGTCGCGGTCGCAGCGCAGGGTGGAGGCGCTGAGCGGGGCACTCAGGGCCACCAGCAGCAGGCAGAGGAAAGCTTTCACGACTGAACCCTCGCGACGGGGAAGAGGCCGGTGCGGGGGGCGCCGGCAGAGGTATTGATTGGACCCTCGTGGTGGTCAGTTTACTCGCTGTCCAGGTGCAGGGGCACGGCGATCCGCTGCTCTCCGGCGCCGGCCGCGGCGCTGCCGACTTCCAGCAGATAGATGCGCTCGTCGGCCAGTTGACCCTGCTCGACCAGCCAGGCCTTGATCGCCCGCGCGCGATCCTGGGCCAGTTGGCGCAGCAGCGCCTGGCTCTGTGCCCAGGACTCGAGCACCGCCTGCTCCAGCTGTGCGGCCCGTTCGGGCTTCTTCAGCTCGCGCCATTCGGCGGGCGGCTGCTGCTTGAGGCGGGCGCGGTAGATGCCTTCGAGCAGGATCGCCTGCATGTCGTCCGGAACCTCGAGCTGGCTGGCGTCGGCCGGCACCTTGTCGCCGCGCCGCTGCAGCATGCGGTACCAGACCTCGCGGTACTCGCGATCCAGGCGCTGCCTGGCCAGCAGCGGGCCGTCGGTGGCCTGCTGGCTCATCCCCTCCACTTCCAGGCGCAGGGCGGGGCGCTGCTGCAGGGCCTTGGCCAGCTTGCCGAGGTTGTCGCGGGCCGGCTCGTCCAGTGCGCTGGAGCCGGCGGCGAAGATCACGCTGTCGAGGGACTCCTCGCCGCCGTCGACCAGTCCGGCGATCAGCTTGAACGGCGCCTGCACCGCGCGCAGCACCAGGTTGCGCAGGGTCTGCCAGACGATCGGCACCACGCTGAACTCGGGGTTGTTCAGATCGCCCTGTACCGGCAGGGCGATGTCGATGTTGCCGTGACTGTCCTTGAGCAGCGCCACCGCCAGGCGAACCGGCAGGTCGGTGGCGCTGGGGCTGTCGACCCGCTCGCCCAGCTGCAGGTCTTCGAGCAGCACCTTGTTGTCGGCGTCCAGCCGGCCCTTCTCGATGCGGTAGTGCAGGTCGAGGTTGAGGCGGCCCTTGCGGATCTTGTAACCGGCGAACTTGCCGGCGTAGGGCGTCAGGGTGGTCAGCTCCACCCGTTGGAAGCGGGTGGCGATGTCGAGCTGCTCCAGTGGCGAGAAGGGTGTCAGGTGGCCCTTGATGGTCACCGGCGCGTAGCGGTCGACCTTGCCGCGGATATCCACCGTGGCGGGCTTGCCGGACTGGTTGTCGAGCGTGCCGATGCGACCGTTGAGCTGCTGGATGGCGGTGGCGAAATCGGGGGTCAGCGAGAAGTCGGCGAAGTTGGCCGAGCCGTCGCTGATCTCCACCCCGCCGACCCGCACATGCAGTGGCTTGCCCGGCGTCGCCGGCGGTGCCTTGGGCGGCTGCACAACCAGCAGCTCCTTGACGTTGGTGCTGAGGTCCTCGTTGATGATGAAGCGTGCGTAGGGCTGCTGCAGGCGGACCTTGCCGATCTGCAGCTGCTCGCCATGGCGGTAGTCGAGATCGTCGAGATCGATTTTCTGCCAGCGCACGAAGTCGCGACCCTTGAGGGTGTCGAGGGTATGCAGCTGGCTGACCTCGGCGTGGCCGCTGACCGTGAAGGCTAGCGGGGCGATGTTCTGCAGGTCGACGACCAGATCGCCGCCGAGCATGCCGCTGCGCAGTTCCAGGTGGACGAACGGGCTGATATAGGCCTGGGCCGGGCGCAGGTCGAGGTCGCGGGCGAGCACCTTGAGCTGGCTGCCCAGCGGCTTGAGGCGCACCGCGCCGCTGGCCTCGAGGTGGCCCTGCGCCCCGATGCCGCTGGCCAGCCGGAGGTTGAAGGGCTGTTCGCCGCTGCTGGCGAAGCCCTGCAGGTCGAGATCCAGCGGGCCGATCTCCAGCGGCACCGGCGGCTGCGCGACGCGATCCTCGAGATGGGCGCGCCAGCCGCGCAGTTGCACGTCATTGAGCGCCACCTGCCAGGGGCCGCTACTGGCCGGTGCGGCGGCCTGGACGGATGGCTCCGCGGGAGCGGCGGCGGTTGCTGTATCGGCCTGGGGCTCGGCCTCCTCTGCGCTGCGCCCGGCTGTTGCCGGTTCCGTCGTGGGCGCCGGGGACGGGACGCCGGTTGCGCGATGTTCCTGGAGCGCGGCCAGCTGGCGCTCGAGCAGCGCCTGCCAGTCGAGGCGGCCGTCGGCCTCGCGGGCTGCCCAGGTTTCCAGGCCCTGGCTGCGCAGTTGGCCGATGACCACCCGGCGCCCGGCCAGGTCCAGCGCGGTGTCGGCGATCGCCAGGCTGGCCAGGGTGAGCTGTGGTTGCTCCGTGAGTCCGTGCAGCGTCAAGGCGGTCAGCTGCAGCCGGCCGCCGTCCAGTTGCAGCTGCGGACCAGGGGTGAACTCCAGGCGCTCGGCGGCGACGTGCAGCTGGTCCAGGCCGAGCAGCGGCCTGCCGCCCGCCTCATGCAGTTGCAGGCTGTCCAGCTGCAGCTGGCTGTTGCCCAGCTGCAGGCGCAGGCCCTCGGTCAACTCCAGGCGGTAGTCGCTGGCCAGGCTGGCCACCCCCTGTTGCAGCTGCAGCGGCACAAGTCGGCGCAGGTAGGGCCACCAGGTCGTCAGGCCGATCTCGCTGATGTTCAACTGGCCCTCGGCGCGCAGCGGTTGCAGGCCCAGGCGGCCCTGCAGGTCGAGGCGTGCCCCGCTCGAACCGCTGGCCTTGAGGGCGAACTCGCCGTTGTCCTGGGCGCGGGTGCCGAAGTGCTGCAGTTCGAGGTCGAGGGCGTCGTAATGGAGTTCGACCGGCGGCTGCGGGCGCTCGTCGAGCAGATGCAGACTGCCGCCGCTCAGCGTGAGGCGGTCGACATACAGCGGCAAGGGGGCGCCGGCTGGCGGTGCCGGCTCGTCGCGCGGCGCCGGCAGCTTGAACAGCTGCAGCAGGTTGAACGGCCGGTCCGCGGCGAACAGCAGCTCGACATGGGGTTGCTCCAGCTGCAGTTCCAGCAGGTGCAGCGCCCCCTGCCACAGGCTGTCGACCTGCAGGTTGGCGTACAGGCGGGCAAAGGCCAGCTGCTCGGCGCCGGGTTCGCCGATGCGCAGGTTGTGCAGGGTCAGTTCGAGGCTGAACGGATTGAGCTCGATGCGCTCGAGGCTGGCCGGCACCGTGGCGTATTCGGTCAGCTTCTGGTTGGCCAGCTTGAGCCCCAGCCAAGGCAGCAGGAAAAAGCCGAGCAGGGCATACAGGAGGGGAACTAGCACCACAGCGGCAAGGCCGCGCTTCAATCCTTTGGGCATGGCAAGACGCTTCGATCAAGACGTGGAGTGCCTTGGAGTATGGCATGCCTGCAGGGCCGTGAAGGGTGCAGCCCCGGCAGTTTGGCGCTGTCGCCCCGATCTGCCGGGGCGCCAGCGCACCCGCCCGCGCTTCAGAGGTGCAGGATCAGGGTCTTCAGCGGGTGGTGGCCATCGGTGGAGGGGAAGTCGGCGGCCGGGGGCAGCACTTCGACTTCGCGCACCGGCCGGCCGCTCTTGCTGGCGCAGCGCAGTACCTGGTCGCGCCATTCGTCCAGCTCGACCCTGGCCAGGTTGTTGCAACACACCAGCGTGCCGCCCTCGGCGGTGGCCAGCAGGGCCGGCTTGAGCAGGCTCTGGTAGTCGCGCAGCAGGTCGACGGTGCCGAAGGCGCTGCGCGCCCAGGCCGGCGGATCGAGGAACACCAGGTCGAACTGCTCGGCGGCCAGGCGCGGGTAGTCCGGCAGGCGCTGGCCGTGGCGGCGGGCCACCGGCAGACCGGCGAGCTGGCGGATGGCCGGGAAGTAGTCGGAGGTGATGAAGCGCATGGCCGGCAGCTCGGGATTGAGAGCGGCATTCTCGCGGCCAACCGCCAGATTGCCTTCGGCGAAGTCGAGGTTGGTCACCGCGCGGGCAGCGCCGGCCGCGGCGCACAGGCCGACGCCGCAGGTATAGGCGAACAGGTTGAGCACCGACTTGCCGGCACTGTGGCGCTTGACCCAACCACGGGCGTTGCGCAGGTCGAGGAACAGCAGCGGATCCTGGCCAGCATGGCGGGCGCGCACCCGGTAGTTGAGGCCCCACTCGTGGCCGATCAGGTCGGCCAGGGCCTCGGGCTCGGCGCGGTACAGCGGATCCGTGCGGTCGATCCGCGAGTTGGCCTGCGAGCGGTCGTTGTAGACCGGCAGCAGGGCCTCGCCGAGGAACTCCTGGCAGGTGGCGAACAGCTCCAGCAGGGCGTCGCGCTCGAGCGGATGGTGGAAGCTCTGCACCAGCAGTTGCGCGCCGTAGCGGTCGACGGTCAGGCCCGGCGCGCCTTCCTGGCTGCCGTGGAACAGCCGGTAACAGTCGGTGCCCTGGCTGTGCAGTTCGGCGATCAGGGCCTGGCGGGCGGAGAGGGCGGCGCGCAGCGCCTGGTTCAAGGCGGACATGCGCGTCTCCTCTGAGTGTTGGGCGCTTATTCTATCAGCGGTCCGCACGCCGGCCTGCGGGTTTTTCCGTGGTCACGGTTCAGTGGTTCAGGCGGGCGGTGATCAATTGCTCGACCACCGCAGGGTCGGCCAGGGTCGAGAGGTCGCCGAGGTTGTCCAGTTCGTTGCAGGCGATCTTGCGCAGGATGCGCCGCATGATCTTGCCCGAGCGGGTCTTCGGCAGCCCGGGCGCCCACTGGATCAGGTCGGGGCGGGCGAAGCTGCCGATTTCCCGGGCCACCAGTTCGCACAGCTCCTGTCTGAGCGTCTCGCTGGGCTGGGCATCGACCATCAGGCTGACGAAGGCATACACGCCCTGGCCCTTGAGGTCGTGGGGATAGCCGACTACCGCGGCTTCGGCCACCGCGTCGTGCAGCACCAGGGCGCTCTCCACCTCGGCGCTGCCCAGGCGGTGGCCGGAGACGTTGAGCACGTCGTCGACCCGGCCGGTGATCCAGTAGTAGCCGTCCTCGTCGCGGCGCGCACCGTCACCGGTGAAGTAGTAGCCGGGATAGGGTTTGAAGTAGGTGTCGAGCATGCGTTGGTGGTCGCCGTACACGCTGCGGATCTGGCTCGGCCAGCTGGCCTTGATCGCCAGCAGGCCGGCGCCCGGGCCATCGATCTCGTGGCCCTGCTCGTCGAGCAGCACCGGCTGTACGCCGAAGAACGGCAGGGTCGCCGAGCCGGGCTTGAGCAGGGTGGCGCCGGGCAGCGGGCTGATCATGATCGCCCCGGTCTCGGTCTGCCACCAGGTGTCGACGATCGGGCAGCGGCTGTCGCCGACCACGTGGTAGTACCACTCCCAGGCTTCCGGATTGATCGGCTCGCCCACCGAGCCGAGCAGGCGCAGGCTGGCGCGCGAGGTGCGCTGCACCGGCGCGTCGCCCTCGCGCATCAGCGCGCGCAGGGCGGTCGGCGCGGTGTAGAAGATGTTCACCTGGTGCTTGTCGACCACCTGCCAGGGGCGCGAGGCGTCGGGATAGTTGGGCACTCCCTCGAACATCAGGGTGATCGCCCCGTTGGCCAGCGGGCCGTAGATGCCGTAGCTGTGGCCGGTGATCCAGCCGATGTCGGCGGTGCACCAGAAGACTTCGCCGTCCTGGTAGTCGAACACGTACTTGTGGGTCATGGCGGCGGCGAGCAGGTAGCCGCCGCTGCAGTGCAGCACGCCCTTGGGTTTGCCGGTGCTGCCCGAGGTGTAGAGGATGAACAGCGGATCCTCGGCGTCCATCGGTTCGGCGGGGCAGTCGGCGTCCACCTGACCGAGGATCTCGTGGTACCAGTGGTCGCGGCCCGCCTCCCAGACGATGCCGTCGTGGCTGCGGGCGACCACGATCACGTGGGCGACCTGCGGACATTCGCGCAGGGCCTGGTCGACGTTGGCCTTCAGCGCGATGTGCTTGCCGCCGCGCAGGCTGGCATCGGCGGTGATCACCAGGCGACAGTCGGCGTCGAGGATGCGGTCGCGCAGGGCATCCGCGGCGAAGCCGCCGAACACCACCGAGTGCACGGCGCCGATGCGCGCGCAGGCCAGCATGGCGCAGGCGGCTTCGGGGATCATCGGCAGGTAGATGCACACCCGGTCGCCCTTGTTCACGCCCAGGTGCTTGAGCGCATTGGCCAGGCGGCAGACCTGCTCGTGCAGCTCGCGGTAGCTGAGGTGGCGCGATTCGGCGGGATCGTCGCCCTCCCAGATGATCGCGGTCTGTTCACCGCGCCGGGCCAGGTGGCGGTCGAGGCAGTTGTAGGCGACATTCAGCTGGCCGCCCCTGAACCAGCTGGCCTGGCCCTTGGCGAAGTCGCCGTGGTGCACGCTGCGCCAGGGTTTGAACCAGTCGAGGAACAGGCGCGCCTGCTCGGCCCAGAACGGCTCGGGTTGCTCGATGGATTGCCGGTACAGCCGCTGGTAGTCGTCGGCATGCACGGCGGCGTGGCGGTAGGCCGCGGCCGCGACGGGGTGGACACGGATCTCGAACATGGCGGCGATCCTGCGTGGTCGTGCGCGATGCCCTTTAGCGTGGACCCGGATGGGGTGGCTTTCAAGTGACGGCCCGCCGTGGGGCGGCGGGCCGCAGACGCGGGATCAGCCGCGATGGCGGGCGCGGAAGAACTCGATCAGGCCCTGGGTCGAGCCATCCTCGGCCGGACTCTGCTCCAGGCCGGTGAGACGTCCGTAGAGGTTCTTGCCCAGCTCCTTGCCCAGTTCCACGCCCCACTGGTCGAAGGCGTTGATGCCCCAGATCACGCTCTGCACGAACACCTTGTGTTCGTAGAGGGCGATCAGTGCGCCGAGGCGCTGCGGGCTGACGCGCTCGAGGACCAGGGTGTTGCTCGGCCGGTTGCCGGGGATCGCCTTGTGCGGCGCCAGGCGCTGCACTTCCTCCTCGCTCAGGCCCTGGGCGCGCAACTCCGCCTCGGCCTCGGCGTGGGTCTTGCCGCGCATCAGCGCCTGGCTCTGCGACAGGCAGTTGGCGTACAGCCACTGGTGATGGTCGGCCAGCGGGTTGTAGCTGGTCACCGGGACGATGAAGTCGGCGGGAATCAGCCGGGTGCCCTGGTGCAGCAACTGGTGGTAGGCGTGCTGGCCGTTGCAGCCGACGCCGCCCCAGATCACCGGGCCGGTGCCGCAGCTGACCGGACTGCCGTCCTGGCGCACGCGCTTGCCGTTGGATTCCATGTCCAGCTGCTGCAGGTGCTGGTTGAAATTGCGCAGGTGGTGGTCGTAGGGCAGGATCGCGTGGCTGTGGGCATCCCAGAAGTCGCTGTACCAGACGCCCAGCAGGCCCAGCAGCACCGGCATGTTCTCGGCGAACGGCGCGCTCTGGAAGTGCTGGTCCATCTGGTAGGCGCCGGACAGCAGTTCCTTGAAGTTGCCCATGCCGATGGCCAGGGCGATCGGCAGGCCGATGGCCGACCACAGCGAGTAGCGCCCACCGACCCAGTCCCACATCGGGAAGATGTTTTCTTCGGCGATGCCGAACGCCACGGCGGCCTGGCGATTGCTCGATACGGCGATGAAGTGGCGGTGCAGGTCGCTCTCGCGGGCGCCCTGGGCGAGCACCCAGCGGCGCGCGGCCTGGGCGTTCTTCAGCGTCTCGAGGGTGCCGAAGGACTTCGAGGAGACGATGAACAGGGTGGTTTCCGCGCGCAGCCCGGTGGTCAGCTCGTGGAACTCGCTGCCGTCGATGTTGGCCAGGTAGTGGCAGCGTACGCCGCGCTGGGCGAACGGCAGCAACGCTTCGGAGACCAGCTGCGGGCCGAGGAACGAGCCGCCGATGCCGATGTTGACCACGTCGGTGATCGGCTTCTCGGTGAAGCCACGCCACAGGCCGTTGTGGATGCGCTGCACCAGTTCGGTCATCTGGCCGAGCACGCGGTGCACCTCGGGCATCACGTCGACGCCGTTGACCATTACCTGCTCGCCGATCGGTCGGCGCAGCGCGGTATGCAGGGCCGGGCGGTTTTCCGAGGCATTCAGCGGGGCGCCGGCGAACAGCTGCTCGATGGCCTGGCGCAGGTTCATCTGCTCGGCCAGCTCGACCAGCAGCGCGTGGCTGCGCGCGTCGATCAGGTTCTTCGAATAGTCGAGAAACAGCCCGCCGCTGTTCAGCGAGTAGCGCTGGAAGCGTTGCGGGTCGGCGGCGAAGGCCTCGCGCAGGTTGAACGTCTGCATCTGCCCGCGCTGGGCGCGCAGGGCCTGCCAGGCCGGTTGTTGGGTGGCATCCAGCGGCTTGAGGTAGTGGGGCATCGACTGATCCGGTGTCTGGGCGTGGGGCGTGGAAAGTGACAAGCCCGGAGCGGGTCCGGGCTTGTCGGTGCTGCGTGCCGCGCGGTCAGGCGACCTGGACGGGGATCGCGTGGCTGGTGTGGCTGAGCGCGTTGCCCGGGGTGAAATACAGCATGCGCGGCTTGTGCTGGGCCAGCTCGGCCTCGCTGTAGTGGGCGAAGGCGCAGACGATCACCCGATGACCGACGTCGGCCTTGTGCGCGGCGGCGCCGTTCACCGAGATCATCTTCGAGCCTTCCTCGGCGCGGATGGCGTAGGTGGTGAAGCGCTCGCCGTTGTCGATGTTGTAGATCTGGATCTGCTCGTATTCGCGGATGCCGGCCAGATCCAGCCATTCGCCATCGATGGCACAGGAGCCTTCGTAGTCCAGTACGGAATGGGTCACTTCGGCGCGGTGCAGCTTGGCTTTGAGCATGATGCTATGCATGGCGGGTTCCTCGTCAGGCCGTGGCGTCGAGATCCACGAACAGGTTGTCGATCAGCCGGGGAGCACCGAGGCGGGCTGCGGCGAGAATCACCAGCTGGCGGTCGGCCGGTGTGGCCGGGCACAGGGTGAGCGGGTTGCGGATTTCCAGGTAGTCCGGCACGAAGCCGGCGGCAGTCAGCCGGGCGCGGGCGCCGTCGAGCAGGGCGGCATGGTCGCTCTCGCCGCGCCGCAGGGCGGCAGCGATATCGCTGAGGGTCTGGTACAGCTGCGGCGCGATGGCGCGCTGCTCCTCGTTGAGGTAGCCGTTGCGCGAGGACAGCGCCAGGCCGTCGGCGGCGCGCACGGTGGGCTCGCCGATGATCTGGATCGGCAGGTTGAGATCGCGCACCAGCTTGCGGATCACCGCCAGCTGCTGGAAGTCCTTCTCGCCGAAGATCGCCAGGTCGGGCTGGACCATGTGGAACAGCTTGGTGACCACCGTGGCGACGCCGTCGAAATGGCCGGGGCGGCTGCCACCGCACAGGCCCGCGGAGACGCCCGGGACGCTGACCAGCGTCTGCCCGGCCATGCCGTCGGGGTACATTTCCTCGACGGTGGGCGCGAACAGCAGCTGGCAACCGGCTTCGAGGAGCCTTTCCTGGTCGGCGGCGAGGGTGCGCGGGTAGCTGTCGAGGTCTTCGCCGGCGCCGAACTGCAGCGGGTTGACGAAGATGCTGGCTACCACGAAGTCGCAGCGCTGGGCGGCCTTGGTCACCAGGGCGGCGTGGCCGGCATGCAGGTTGCCCATGGTCGGCACCAGGCCGATGCGCTTGCCTTCGCTGCGCGCGCGGGCGACGGCGGCGCGCAGTTCGCGAACGGTCTTGACGGTGATCATGCGGAGAAACCGTGTTCTGGAGCGGGGAATTGGGCGGTCTTGACGGCCTGGGTGTAGGCAGCCAGGGCATCCTGGATGCTGGCCTGGCCGGCCATGAAGTTGCGCACGAACTTCGCCGGGCGCGGGTTGAGGCCGAGCATGTCGTGCAGCACCAGTACCTGGCCGTCGGTGTCGACGCCGGCGCCGATGCCGATCACCGGAATGCGTACCGAACGGCTGATCTCGGCGGCCAGGGCACTGGGCACGCATTCGAGCAGGAGCATGGCCGCGCCGGCCTGCTCGAGGGCAAGCGCCGCCTCGCGCATCTCGCGGGCGCGGGCCGCGTCGCGGCCCTGCACCTTGTAGCCGCCGAACACGTTGACCGACTGCGGGGTGAGACCCAGATGCACGCAGGCCGGGATGCCGTTCTCGGCCAGACGGCGCACGCTGTCGGCCAGCCAGGCGCCGCCTTCGAGCTTGACCATGTGCGCGCCGGCGCGCATCAGTGCGGCGCTGCTGTCCAGCGCCTGCTCGAGGGTGGCGTAGCTCATGAACGGCAGGTCGGCGAGGATCAGCGCGCCCTGGTTGCCGCGCTTGACGCAGGCGGTGTGGTAGGCCATGTCGGCCACGCTGACCGGCAGGGTGCTGTCGTGGCCCTGCAGGACATTGCCGAGCGAATCGCCGATCAGCAGCACCTCGACGCCGGCCGCGCAGGCGGCGGCGGCGAAGGTCGCGTCGTAGCAGGTCAACATGACGATCTTCTCGCCGTTCTGCTTGAGACCGCGCAGAGTGGTGAGGGTGACATCAGCCATCAAGAAATCCTCGTTGGCGCACAGAAAGCGGGCGCGGGCAAACGGTGCCTATAGTCCCGATGGGGGGCGGTGAAGTCAATGTGCGCTGTTACCCATTCACCCGGCCGTTACCGCCGGCTTGTCACCGTCGCCCAGGCGCTCGAGGCCCTCGAACGGGCAGTTGGCCAGCAGTGTCTGCAGCGCCTGGCCGTCGGGCAGCACCAGGTCGGCGGCGATCTCCGCCAGCGGGTAGAGCACGAAGGCCCGCGCGTGCATATGGTAGTGCGGCACGCAGAGGCGCTCCTCGTCCAGTTGCAGGTCGCCGAACAGCAGGATGTCCAGATCGAGGGTGCGCGGCCCCCAGCGCTCGGTCTTGCGCACGCGGCCCTGTTCGCGCTCGATGGCCTGCAGTGCGTCGAGCAGTTCGAGCGGGGCCAGCTCGCAGTCCAGTGCCGCCACGGCGTTGACGTAGCGCGGCTGGTCGGGCGGGCCGAGCGGGTCGCTGGCATACAGCGAGGACACCGCAGCCAGCCGGCAGCGCGGCAGCTGGCCGATGGCGGCGAGGGCCGCCTGCAGCTGCTGAACCGGCTCGGCCAGGTTGCTGCCCAGGCCGATATAGACGCGTGGCATCGCGTGGTTACTCCTGCGACTGGCCGCTCGGCGCGCGCTTGCGCGGATTGCGCCGGCGCTTGCGCGGGGCCTTGGCGCCGTCGGGGCCGCTGCTCAGCTCGCGGATCATGTTGCGTCGCTCGCCGTCACTGACTTCCTGGTAGCGGGTCCACCAGTCGCCGAGGTCGCCGGTTTCTTCGCCGGCGCTTTCGCGCAGCAGCAGGAAGTCGTAGCCGGCGCGGAAGCGCGGGTTTTCCAGCAGCAGGTCGGCGCGGCGGCCCTGGCGGCGCGGCAGGCGTTCCTGCATGTCCCAGATTTCGCGCAGCGGCAGGGAGAAGCGCTTGGGAATAGCGGTGCGCCGGCACTGCTCGCCGATCACCTCGTGGGCGGCTTCCTGCAGCGCCGGAATCGGCGGCAGGCCGCTGGCCTGCAGGGCGGCGGCACGCGCGGGCAGCGCCGGCCAGAGCAGCGCGGCGAACAGGAACGCGGGGGTGACCGGCTTGCCGAGGCGGATGCGTTCGTCGGTATTGGCCAGCGCCTGACGGATCAGGCTGCCGACATACTCCGGCTCGCGCTTGAGCGCGGCGGCACTGGCCGGGAACAGCGGCGCGAACAGGCCGTACTCGCAGAGCAGGTCGAAGGTGCGCTCGCCCTGGCCGGCGAGAAACAGCTTGAGGACCTCGTCGAACAGGCGCGAGGCGGGAATGTCGTTGAGCAGGTGCGCCAGCTGGCGGATCGGTGCGGCGCTGTGCTTCTCGATGTCGAAGTCGAGTTTGGCGGCAAAGCGCACCGCGCGCAGCATGCGCACCGGGTCTTCCTGGTAGCGCTGGGTGGGATCGCCGATCAGACGCACCAGGCGGTTGCGGATGTCGTGCATGCCGTGGGCGTAGTCGAGGATGCGCTCGCTGGCCGGATCGTAGTACAGCGCGTTGATGGTGAAGTCGCGGCGCTGGGCGTCGTCTTCCTGGCTGCCATAGACGTTGTCGCGCAGGATGCGCCCGCTCTCGTTGCGCGCCGCCAGATGGCTGTCCTCGTCGTCCTCGCCCTGCGGGTGATTGGTACGGAAGGTGGCGACCTCGATGATCTCGCGGCCGAAGTGCACATGCACCAGCTTGAAGCGCCGGCCGATCACCCGGGCGTTGCGGAACTCGGCACGCACCTGTTCGGGCGTGGCGCTGGTGGCCACGTCGAAGTCCTTGGGCTCGACCCCCAGCAGCAGGTCGCGCACGCAGCCACCGACCAGGTAGGCCTGGTAGCCGGCTCGCTGCAGGCGATCGACCACGCCGACGGCATTGCGGCTGATCTGTTCGTGGCGCAGCGGGTGCTGGCTGCTGCCGAGAACTTCCGGCGTCGTGCGGACGGCGCGCGCGCGGCGCAGGGGGGAGCGGATGGACTGGAACAGCTTTTTCAGCATGGGCTACTGGTTACCGGATAGGGCGGGGGCAGGATCGGCCCCGCGCAATGGAGGCGAATTCTAGCACTGGCCGGTGGCGATGGTGAACGCGGGAGGGGCAAACGCGGAGGAGGTCGCGCCCGCGAAGGCGCACTTCGCGGCGCAAAGCACAAGGGGGAGCCTAGGCTCCCCCTTCAAGTCGGTCGTGCTTTGTTCTTTTTATGGCTACAGGCTTGTTGTTTTTGTTGATGGCCTGTCCGGACCTCGCGGTCCGCTGGCAGTCCCAAGTCGGGACCCAAGAACAAACGGATTACTTTGGACGCTGATGTTGCCACTCCCCTCGCGGGGTCAACCGGTTGCGGACGCTGCCTCGGGGCAGTTTTATTGTTCTCGTGCCGGTCGAGGGAGAACCCGTCGGGCAATTCCTCTCCAAAAGAATCAGTTTGCTGCGCCTCCACCCTGTTGTTCTTGTTGTGTTGGAGCCGTTACGTCTTGTTTTTGTTGTGTTGGTTCAGCGTTGTTGTTTTTGTTGTGCGATTACTAAAGCAGATGCTGTGCCAACTTTTAAAATTCCTTTTAAATCAATGGTTTGTGATTTTCAGGGGCTGCCGGCGGGGTGAAAAAAACCGGGTTCCCGTTACCGATGAACCCGGTGGCTGTTACGTGGCGGAGGCGGGGTAACACCTCGGAGCCTGTTCACGATCTGCTGCGCGTCGGTCATGCTGCGTTGCGATCGGTTTCGGAATGCTCATTTACCACTCGTAAACTCCGCTTCCTCAACCGATTTCGCCTTGCCTGGCGCTAGCTCGCGCGGTCGTGAGCGGGCTCTCAGGAGTCGGCCGAGGCCCCCGACTTGCGCCGCGGGATGCCCAGGCGCTGACGGCGTTCCCACAGGCATTTGCGGCTGATGCCGAGCTTGCGGGCCAGTTCGGTCTCGGTCATGTGGTCCTGGTGCTCGAGGACGAAGTGCTGGAAGTAGTCCTCCAGCGACAGGTTCTCCGCCGGTTCGCTGGCGCTGCTGGCGGAGGGCAGGGGATGCAGGTCGTCGACGAAGTTGTCCAGCAGGTCTCCCAGCTCGACATCGATGCCCAGCAGGTCGAGCGGGATGCTCGGGCTCTCGCAGAGGATCACCGCGCGCTCGATGGCGTTTTCCAGTTCGCGCACGTTGCCCGGCCAGTTGTAGTAGCGGATCGCCTTGAGCGCCTCGGCGGAGAACTGCAGCGGCTCGCGGCCCATGCGCGCGCACTGGCGGGCCAGGAACACCCGGGCGATCTCCAGCACGTCGTCCTCGCGCTCGCGCAGCGCCGGCAGGCGCAGCGAGATGACGTGCAGGCGGTAGTAGAGGTCCTCGCGGAACTGGCCGTTCTTGGCCAGGTTCTTCAGGTCGCGGTGGGTCGCGGCGATCAGGCGCACGTCGACCTTCTGTGACTGCACCGCGCCGACCCGGCGGATCTCGCCTTCCTGGAGGACGCGCAGCAGGCGGGCCTGGGCCTCCAATGGCAGCTCGCCGATCTCGTCGAGGAACAGGGTGCCGCCGTCGGCAGCCTCGACCAGGCCGGCACGCCCGGCGGTGGCGCCGGTGAAGGCGCCCTTCTCGTGGCCGAACAGCTCCGACTCGATCAGGGTTTCCGGGATCGCCGCGCAGTTCACCGAGATCAGCGGCGCCTTGGCGCGTTTCGACAGGTTGTGCAGGGCGCGCGCCACCAGCTCCTTGCCGGTGCCGGACTCGCCTTGGATCAGCACGGTGGAGTCGGTCGGCGCGACCTTGCGGATCTTGCCGTAGAGATCCTGCATGGCTGCACAGTTGCCGATGATGCCGATCTCGCCGCCCGCCGCGACCGGTCCATCGGCGGGCTCGGTCGTGGCACTGGCGGTCGCCGGCTCGGCGCTGCGGGCTTGCTGGCGCTCGCGCAGGATGCGCGCGACGGCCTGGAGCATTTCGTCGTGGTCGAAGGGCTTGGCGATGTAGTCGATCGCGCCGAGCTTCATCGAGTCGACCGCCGAGCGCAGGCTGGCGTAGCTGGTCATGATCAGCACCGGGGTACCGGCAGCCAGGCCGATCAGCTCGGTGCCCGGGGCGCCGGGCAGGCGCAGGTCGCTGAGCACCAGATCGAAGCTGGGGATGCTGTAGCGCTCCTGGGCCTCCTGCACCGAGCCGGCCTCGCTGACCTGGTACTGGTTGCGCTCAAGCAGGCGGCGCAATGCCGAGCGGATGATGGTTTCGTCTTCGACGATAAGGATATGTGCCATGTCTGTTCAGCTCTCGCGGCGTGCTCGGAAGCGGCTGGAAACTGTCTGTGCCGGTCTCTGCGGACGGCTTCGCGGGGGCGCCTGGCGGGGGCGGCGGGCTGACCGCCCGGTTGCACCTCGCCGGAGCGGTACGCTTGCAGTATCCATCGGCTTCACGGGTTCTCGGGGGCCGTCGGGCCGCCATAGCGCGGCAGGGTGATCCGGATGCGCGTGCCAAGCTGGCGCTGCGGATCTGCCGGGCTGTCGATGGTTATCAGTCCATAATGCTCCTCGATGATCGAATAGACCAGTGCGAGGCCCAAGCCGGTCCCTTTGCCGGGGTCTTTGGTGGTGAAGAAGGGCTCGAACAGGCGGTCGACGATCGACTTGGGAATCCCCGAACCCTCGTCCTCGACAGTCAGCTCGATGGTCTGCTCGCTGGCCTCGGTGCGCACGCGGATGGCGCCGCCGGGGGGCGAGGCGTCGCGGGCGTTGGACAGCAGGTTGATCAGCACCTGGGCCAGGCGCTGCGGGTCACCCTCGATCCAGTGTTGCGGGTCGCACAGGTTGAAGTACTGCACGTCGTAGTCGCGGTTGAGCGACAGCAGGCTGATCGCCTCGCGGGCCACTTCGGCCAGGCACACCGGTTCGCTGGCCTGCTGGCGGCCGCCGGCGTGGGCGAAGCTCATCAGCGACTGGACGATGCGGGTGATGCGCTTGGTCTGTTCGATGATCTGCTGGCTGGTCTCGATGATCTCGGCGTCGCCCTCGCGCTCCTCGCGCAGGTTCTGCGCCAGGCAGGCGATGCCGGTGACCGGGTTGCCGATCTCGTGGGCCACCCCGGCGGCTAGGCGACCGATCGAGGCCAGGCGCTCGGAGTGGATCAGCCGATCCTCGAGCAGCTGGGTTTCGGTGAGGTCCTCGACCAGCAGCACCAGGCCGCTGTTGCCGGGGGCCAGCGGCTCGTCGATGGCCGCCTTGTGCAGGTTGAGCCAGCGGGTCTGGCCGTCGAGGGCCAGGCGCTGCTTGTGAAGGTGCTCGTCGGGGGCATCGATGAAGGTGCTCAGCAGCTCGCGCCACGGCTCGGGCAGCGTATCCAGACGCGAGCCGACCACGCGCTGCGCCTCGATCCCGGTGAGCTCTTCCATGGCCCGGTTCCACTTGAGGATCTCCCGGTCCTTGGCCAGCGAGCAGACGCCCATCGGCAGCTCCTGCAGGGTCTGCCGGTGGTAGCGGCGCAGGGCGTCGAGCTCGGCGGCCAGGCCGGTGAGGCGCGACTGGTAGTCTTCCAGGCGGCTCTCGATGAAGTGGATGTCCTCGGTGACGTAGCTCTCGCTGCCCGACTTGTAGGGCAGGAAGTTCTCGACGATGTCCTGGGCCACGCTCGGCCCCATCAGCCCGGACAGGTTGGCCTCGAGACGGTCGCGCAGGCGGCGCAGGGCGTAGGGGCGCTGTTCGTCGAAGGGCAGCTGCAGATCGCGCAGGGCCTGCTCCACCTCGCGCTGGGCGGTGCGTGCGCCGAGCGGCTTGGCCAGTTCGGCGGCGAACTCCTGCGGCGAGGTGGCGACCAGGTCGCGGCGCTGCGGACGGCGCACGTTGTCCACCGCGCAGGCCTCGGCGGCGCTCTGCTCCTCGCTGCTGGGTTCGGTGAACAGCGAAACCAGGGTGAACGCCAGCACGTTGGCGGCCAGCGAGGCGATCGCCGCCAGGTGCCAGCTGGTGTCGTCGAGCACGTAGACCAGGTCCAGCAGCGGCAGGTAGAAGCCCGGCACCTCGCCGATCAGCGGCAGCAGCATGGTCAGCAGCCAGACGCTGGTGCCGGCGATCAGCCCGGCGATGTAGCCGCGGCGGTTGGCGGTCGGCCAGTACAGTACCGACAGCGCGCCGGGCAGGAACTGCAGGGTGGCGACGAAGGACACGGTACCCAGGTGCGAGAGGTTCTGGCCCGAGGCGATCAGCTGGTAGAAGCCGTAGCTGGCGGCGATGATCGCGACGATCAGGCCGCGGCGGGTCCACTTCAGCCAGCGGTAGATGTTGCCCTCGGCCGGCGGCTGGTACAGCGGCAGCACGAGGTGGTTGAGCACCATGCCCGACAGGGCGAGGGTGACGACGATGACCAGGCCGCTGGCGGCGGACAGGCCGCCGACATAGGCGGCGAGCACCAGCCAGGGATTCTCCACGGCCAGACCGATGCCGAGGGTGAAGTATTGCGGTTCGGTGGCGACGCCGAGCCTGAGGCCGCTCCACAGGATCGGCGGCACCGCCAGGCTCATCAGCAGCAGGAACAGCGGCAGGGCCCAGCTGGCGGTGACCAGGCCGCGCGGGTTGAGGTTCTCGGTGAAGGCCATGTGGAACATGTGCGGCATGACGATGGCCGAGGCGAAGAACACCAGCAGCAGGGTGCGCCAGGGGCCTTCCTGCAGCGGCGTGTGCAGGGTGGTCAGGGCGGTCTGGTTCTGCAGCAGCCACTGCTCGAGGTCGTTCGGTCCGCCGAACACGCCGAACAGCGCGTACAGGCCGATGGCGGTCATGGCGCACAGCTTGACCAGCGACTCGAAGGCGATGGCCATCACCAGTCCCTCATGACGCTCGCGGGTGGCGATATGGCGGGCGCCGAACAGGATGGTGAACAGGGTGAGCAGCGCGCAGAAGCCGAGCGCCACCAGTTCGCGGATCGGCTCGCCGGTGATGATGCCGACGGTATCGGCGATCGCCTGGATCTGTAGGGCGAGCAGTGGCAGCACTGCGATCAGCATGAACACTGTGGTCAGGGTGCCGGCCCAGGTGCTGCGAAAGCGGAAGGCGAACAGGTCGGCCAGCGAGGCCAGCTGGTAGGTGCGGGTCAGGCGCAGGATCGGGTGCAGCAGCACCGGGGCCAGCAGGAAGGCGCCGGAAAGGCCCAGGTAGATGGCCAGGAAGCCGTAGCCGTACTGGTAGGCCAGATCCACCGCGCCATAGAACGCCCAGGCACTGGCGTACACGCCCAGCGACAGGGTGTAGACCAGCGGGTGGCGCACCAGCGAGCGGAGCACGCCGCCACGCTCGGTCAGCCAAGCGATGCCGAACAGCACCAGCAGGTAGACGGCGCTGATCAGCAGCAGGTGGGTCAGGTTAAAGCTCGTCGGCATCGCGCTGGCTCTGGAGGATGAAGGTGACGACGATCAGGATCAGCCAGAGCAGGTAGGGTCGGTACCAGGCGCCGTTGGGGTCGATCCACCAGTCCATGATGGCCGGGGAGAACAGGTAGATCCCCACCACCAGGAGCAGGACCAGCCGGTAGATATACATGGAGTGCCTCGTCGTTGGATGACCGGATGGTAACGGAGGCGGGGACGAAGCAGAAGCATGCGGTAACACAGCGCGGTTTGCGCTGTTACCGCACCAGCGCCTCGGCCAGGCTCGGCTGGCGCAGGATGGCGGCCGGATTCCAGTGGCGCACGCCCCAGCTCAGCACCTCGCGGGCGTTACCTTGCGCCAGTTCGGCCGGCGGCTGCTGGCCGAGGGCGCGCAGGGCGCGGCTCAGCAGGGCGGGCGCCTGGTCGGCCGGCAGCGGCGGCGAGCGGTAGGACTTGCCCAGCTTGTGGCCGTCCGGCTGCAGCAGCAGGGGGATGTGCAGGTAGCGCGGCTGCGGCAGGCCGAACAGTTCCTGCAGGTACAGCTGGCGCGGCGTGGAGTCGAGCAGGTCGGCGCCGCGGACGATGTCGGTGACGCCCTGCCAGGCGTCGTCGAGCACCACCGCCAGCTGGTAGGCGTACAGGCCGTCACGGCGGCGGATGACGAAGTCGCCGACCTCGCGGGCGAGGTTCTGGGCGAACTCGCCCTGCACGCGGTCGACGAAGCGGTACTCTGCATCCGGCACGCGCAGGCGAATGGCGGCATCCGTCGTTGATCGCCGGGCGTCGCGGCAGGTGCCGGGGTAGATCGACTGGCCTTCGAGCTGCTTGCGCGAGCAGGTGCAGGCGTAGGCCAGGCCGCGGGCCAGCAGCGCGTCCACCGCGGCGGCGTAGGCGCCATGGCGGGCGCTCTGCCGTTCCACCGCGCCGTCCCACTCGAAGCCGTAGGTTTCCAGGGTGCGCAGGATGGCGTCCTGCGCGCCGGGGACTTCACGGGGGGGGTCGAGGTCCTCCATGCGCAGCAGCCAGCGGCCGCCGGCAGCGCGGGCGTCGAGGTAGGAGGCGAGGGCGGCGACCAGCGAGCCGAAGTGCAGGTAGCCGCTGGGCGTGGGGGCGAAGCGGCCGGTGTAGGCGGAGGGTGTGCTCATCGGCAGGCGCGGCGTGACATGGGGGTGCGTGTACCCGCACGGGCGGCGGGCAGCAGAAACAGCACGGGGCGCCGTGGCGCCCCGTTGCGGGTCAGGAACCCAGCTGCTTTTCCTTGATTTCGGCAAGGGTCTTGCAGTCGATGCACAGGGTGGCGGTCGGCCGCGCCTCGAGGCGGCGGATGCCGATCTCGACGCCGCAGGAGTCGCACCAGCCGTACTCGTTGTCCTCGATCAGCTGCAGGGTTTCGTCGATCTTCTTGATCAGCTTGCGCTCGCGATCGCGGGTGCGCAGCTCCAGGCTGAACTCTTCTTCCTGGCTGGCGCGGTCGGCCGGATCGGGGAAGTTGGCGGCCTCGTCCTGCATGTGGTGCACGGTGCGGTCGACCTCCTCCATCAGCTCCAGCTTCCACTGGTTGAGGATGCCGGTGAAGTGGGCGCGCATCTTGTCGCCCATGTACTCCTCGCCCTTGGTTTCCTGGTAGGGCTCGAAGGCGCGGATCTTTGTGCTTTTGTCTTGGGTCTTGGTCGGCATGATATGTCCGCCTCTCACGTTCGCTAATCCCGTACGCAGGTTGTGTCCATCTTCGGCAGTCTAGCCGTGCCTGCGTTTGCAAGCGGGCGAACCTACCAGAATCCCCAGGCGGACGCCAGCCCGGCGCTCGCGGCGTCTGCCATGCTGGGCAACAGTTGGCTAGAATCCCCCTTTGCCTGATCCCGGAGGGCCGCATGGCTCCGCTCTTCAGCGCGCGCAGTCGCGCCATCGAACCCTTTCACGTCATGGCCCTGCTGGGTCGTGCCCACGAGCTGCAGGCCGCCGGCCACGACGTGATCCACCTGGAAATCGGCGAGCCGGATTTCGCCACCGCCGAGCCCATCGTGCGTGCCGGTCAGGCCGCCCTGGCGGCCGGACATACCCGCTATACCGCCGCGCGCGGCTTGCCGGCGCTGCGCGAGGCGCTGGCTGGCTTTTATGCCCAGCGCTACGCAGTGAGCATAGACCCCGAGCGCATCCTCATCACCCCCGGCGGCAGCGGTGCCCTGCTGCTGGCCAGCGCCCTGCTGGTGGACCCGGGCAAGCACTGGCTGCTGGCCGATCCCGGCTATCCGTGTAACCGCCACTTCCTGCGCCTGGTTGAGGGCGATGCGCAGTTGGTGCCGGTGGGGCCGGAGTCGAACTACCAGCTGACCCCGGAGCTGGTCGAGCAGCACTGGAATGGCGACAGCGTCGGCGCCCTGCTGGCCTCGCCGGCCAATCCCACCGGCAGCGTGCTCAGTCGCGAGCAGCTGGCGGGGTTGTCCAGCGCCCTGCGCGCGCGCGGCGGCCAGCTGCTGGTGGACGAGATCTACCACGGGCTGACCTATGGCCTGGATGCGCCCAGCGTGCTGGAGGTGGACGACGAGGCCTATGTGCTCAACAGCTTCTCCAAGTACTTCGGCATGACCGGCTGGCGCCTGGGCTGGCTGGTGGCACCGGAAAACGCCGTGCCGTCACTGGAGAAGCTGGCGCAGAACCTCTACATCAGCGCGCCGACAATTGCCCAGCATGCCGCGCTGGCCTGTTTCGAGCCGGACACCCTGACGATCCTCGAGGCGCGCCGCGCCGAGTTCGCCCGCCGTCGCGACTACCTGCTGCCGGCCCTGCGTGCGCTGGGTTTCCGCATCGCCGTGGAGCCGCAGGGCGCTTTCTACCTGTACGCCGACATCTCGGCGTTTGGCGGCGACGCCTACGCCTTCTGCCAGCATTTCCTCGAGACCGAGCACGTGGCGATCACCCCGGGGCTGGACTTCGGTCGCCATCTGGCCACCCGTCACGTGCGCTTCGCCTACACCCAGAGCTTGCCGCGCCTGGAGCAGGCGGTCGAGCGCATCGCCCGCGGCCTGAAGAGCTGGAATCCCCATGCAGTTTGATCCGCCGCTGGAGGAGGGCCGCCTGCTGCGCCGCTACAAGCGCTTTCTCGCCGACATCGAGACGTTGCAGGGCGAGGCGTTGACCATCCACTGCCCAAACACCGGCTCGATGCTCAACTGCATGGCCGAGGGCGGGCGGGTCTGGTTCAGCCGCTCGAACGATCCGAAGCGCAAGCTGCCGGGCACCTGGGAGCTCAGCGAGACGCCGCAGGGGCGCCTGGCCTGCGTCAACACCGCACGCGCCAATGCCTTGGTGGCGGAGGCGTTGCGCGCCGGGACGATCGCCGAACTGGCCGGTTTCGCCGGACTCCGGCGCGAGGTGCGTTACGGCGCGGAAAACAGCCGGGTTGATTTCTGTCTCGACTTTGCCCACGGCAGCGCCTTCGTCGAGGTCAAGAGCGTCACCCTGGGTTTCGACGCCACGCCGGTGGCGGCCTTCCCCGACGCGCGCACCGAGCGCGGCAGCAAGCACCTGCGCGAGCTGGCGACGCTGGCGCGGCAGGGGGTTCGCGCGGTACAGCTGTATTGCGTGAATCTCACCGGCGTCGAAGCGGTACGCCCGGCGGCGGAGATCGACCCGCGCTACGCCGCGGCGTTGCGGGAAGCGGTGGACGCCGGCGTGGAGGTGCTGGCCTACGGTGCTGAGCTGTCGCCCGCGGGTATCCGCTTGAGCCGGCGGCTGGAGGTCATTCTGTAGGATGCACGCTGCGCACCGTTGCTATATAGCGGGGCGTGCCGCGCGCCTAAACATCCACCCAGATGCCGTCGTCCTGCTCGCGGCAGGGCAGGGTCTCGAGGCTTTCCCCGGCGCAGGGGCCGGCCACGCATTCGCCGGACTCGATGAGAAACAGTGCGCCGTGGGTCGCGCACTGGATCAGGCTGGCGCTGTCGTCGAGGAACCGGTCGGGCTGCCATTCCAGCGGGATGCCGCGATGCGGGCAACGGTTGCGGTAGGCGTAGGCGCGTCCCTCGCGGCGCACCAGCAGCAGGCTGCTGCCGTCGATGACGAAGCCGCGGCTGCTGCCCTCGGGCAGTTCATTGCTGTTGCACAGGCGCTGCATGTGGGTTCCCCTGCAAAGCAGCCGATTATCCGCGCGGGCCGGCGTGTCTGCCAAGTCGGCGGGCTGGCCGTGGCCGCCGCGGCCTCTTATGCTGCTGCGCTGTGCCTTCTGGAACATCGACTCCCGTGACAACTCCCCCCGCCTCCGGCCGCGCGCTGATCCCGGCCCTGCTGCTCCTGCTGGCGCTGGCCTTCTGGTTGGCCCTGGCGCTCGGTCCGCTCAGCCTGCCGCTGGGCGACAGCCTGCGCGCGCTGCTGCGCCTGGCCGGCCTGCCGCTGGACGGCAGCGACCTGGCGCAGGCCGAGCTGATCATCGGCCAGATCCGCTTGCCGCGGGCGCTGCTCGCGCTGGTGGTGGGGGCGGTGCTGGCGCTGTGCGGGGTGGCGATGCAGGGCCTGTTCCGCAACCCGTTGGCCGATCCCGGGCTGGTGGGGGTGTCCAGTGGGGCGGCGCTGGGTGCCGCGCTGGCCATAGTCGGCGGCGCCCTGTTCGGCGGCACGCCGGCGTGGCTGGTGCCCTGGTTGCTGTCGGCCTGCGCCTTTGCCGGCGGCCTCGGGGTGACCGCGCTGGTCTACCGGCTGGGACGGCGCGACGGCCAGACCAGCGTTGCGACCATGTTGCTGGCCGGCATCGCCCTGAGTGCGCTGGCCGGCGCGGGCATCGGCCTGTTCAGCTACCTGGCCGACGATGCCACCCTGCGCACCCTGACCTTCTGGAACCTCGGCAGCCTCAATGGCGCCAGTTATGCGCGGCTGTGGCCGCTGCTGCTGGTCGGCAGCGGTGTGGCGCTGTGGCTGCCGCGGCGGGCCGCGGCCCTGAATGCGCTGCTGCTCGGCGAGTCGGAGGCGCGCCATCTCGGCTTCGAGGTCGAGCGCCTGAAGCGCGAGCTGGTGCTGTGCACCGCGCTGGGGGTCGGCGCCGCGGTGGCGGCGGCCGGGATGATCGGCTTCGTAGGTCTGGTGGTGCCGCATCTGGTGCGCCTGCTCACCGGGCCGGATCACCGCCGCCTGCTGCCGGCCGCTGCGCTGGCCGGAGCGAGCCTGCTGCTGCTTGCCGACCTGGCCGCACGCCTGCTGCTGGCGCCGGCGGAACTGCCGATCGGCACCCTGACCGCGCTGCTCGGTGCGCCCTTCTTTCTCTACCTGCTGCTGCGGGAGCGCTTCTGATGTTGCGTGCCGAGCAGTTGGCGGTCTGCCGTGGCTCCTGCACGGTGCTGGCGGATATCGACCTCGCCCTGCGTCCCGGCGAGGTGTTCGGTGTGCTCGGCCCCAACGGGGCCGGCAAGAGTACCCTGCTCGGCGCCCTCAGTGGCGAGTTGGCGCCGGCGCACGGGCGGGTATTGCTGGATGGGCGCGACCTGGCCGCCTGGCCGGGGCGCGAACGGGCGTGCCGCCTGGCCGTGCTGCCGCAGAGTTCGACCCTGGGTTTCGCCTTTCGTGTCGAGCAGGTGGTGGCCATGGGCCGTCTGCCGCATGCCAGCGGGCAGCAGCGCGACGGGGAGATCGTCGCCGAGGCGCTGGCCGCGGCGGATGCCAGCCACCTGGCCGGGCGCAGTTATCTGGCCCTGTCCGGTGGCGAGCGCCAGCGCGTGCATCTGGCGCGCATTCTGGCCCAGTTGTGGCCGGGGGCGGCGGGCCAGGTAGTGCTGCTCGACGAGCCGACCTCGATGCTCGATCCGCTGCACCAGCACAGCATCCTGCAGGTCGTGCAGGCGCTGGCGGCGCGCGGCGTGGCGGTGCTGGTGATCCTCCACGACCTCAACCTGGCGGCGCGCTATTGTGATCGCCTGCTGCTGCTCCAGCGCGGGCGCGTGCATACGCTCGGCACGCCCGAGCAGGTGCTGCAGTGTGCGCCGCTGCAGGCGGTGTTCGGCCTCGAGGTGCTGGTGCAGCGCCACCCCGAACGCGGTCATCCGCTGATCATCGCGCGCTGAGGAGGACCGTCGATGCGCATCCTGTTGCTCTGTTGCCTGGCCCTGCTGGCCGCCTGCCACAGCCTGCCGCCATTGCCGGCCTGGCAGAGTCCCGGGGGGCGCACCCATGCCGACCTTGGCGTGATCCGCGACCTGCGCACGGGCGAGCGGCTGACCCCGGCGCAGCTTGTCGAACGCCTGGCGGGCGCCGAGCGGTTGCTGATCGGCGAGCAGCATGACAATCCGGATCACCACGCCCTGCAGCTGTGGCTGCTGCAGGCGCTGGAACAGCGGCGCGCGCCGGGCAGCCTGCTGCTGGAGATGTTCGAGCCCGGCCAGCAGGCGCGGGTCGACGCGGTGCGTGGGGCGGTCAGGCGCGGTGACTGGCCTGCCGACCTGCCGCAGGCACTGGCCTGGCAGCGGGGTTGGGACTGGCAGCAGTACGCCGGCCTGATCCGTCACTCCCTGGCGCAGCCGGAGCCGTTGCTGGCGGCCAACCTCGACCGCGCCGAAGTAGGCCAGATCTACCGCTCCCTGCCGGTATTGCGCGGGGAGGCCGCCGTGGCGCCTGCCGTGCGCGCGCAACTGCTCGAGCAGATCCGCGAAGCGCACTGCGGCCAGCTGCCGGAAAGCCAGCTGCCGGCGATGCTCGCCGTGCAGCAGCAGCGCGACCGGCGCATGGCCGAACGTTTGTTGGCGGCGCCGAAGCCGGCGATCCTGCTGGCCGGGGCCTTCCATGTGCGCCGCGATCTGGGTGTGCCTTTGCATCTGGCCGACCTGGGGGTTGCCGGGGGACTGCAGGTGCTGCAGTTGGCCGAGGTGGGCAGGCCGGTCGCGGCGACCCAGGCCGACTTCGTCTGGTACACGCCGGCCCTGCCGGTGCGAGACTATTGTGCCGGTCTGGGTGGCTGAGTCGGCCGCGCCGCGCGTCAAAAAAGCGTGGTCGCAGGCGGGGGCTTCGCCGATATTTCGGGCCGCAATTAATGCGCGAGCGGCCAGTGCGGAGCATGAATAATCGGCCACACTTGGCCTAGGAGGTGAAGCCCATGGCCAATCGCACGCTGCGGGCGCAGCGCCTGGTGGCGCTGTTCATGCTGGGCTGCCTGCTGTTCAGCTACCCCTTGCTGGCACTGTTCGACAGTGACGACCGGGTGTTCGGCATTCCGTTGCTGTTCGCCTACCTGTTCGCCGCCTGGGCGCTGCTGATCGTCCTGATGATGCTGGTCATCGAGCGCTCGAACCGATGAGGGAGCACTGTGCATGCAGCTCGGTGGCCTGATCCTGCTGACCTCCTGCGCCTACCTGGGCATCCTCTTCGCAATCGCCTACTGGGGTGACAAGCGCGCCGACGCCGGCCGTTCGATCATCGCCAACCCCTACATCTACGCGCTGTCCATGGCCGTCTACGCCACCTCATGGACCTTCTACGGCAGCGTCGGCCGGGCGGCGGCCAGCGGCGTCGGCTTCCTGCCGATCTATCTCGGCCCGACCCTGATGGCGGCGCTGTTCTGGCTGGTGCTGCGCAAGATGATCCGCATCAGCAAGGCCAACCGCATCACCTCGATCGCCGACTTCATCGCCGCCCGCTACGGCAAGAGCGCGCTGCTCGGCGGCCTGGTGACGCTGATCGCGGTGATCGGGGTGATCCCCTATATCGCCCTGCAACTGAAGGCGGTCTCCAGCAGTTTCCTGATCCTCTGGCAGTACCCGGAAATCCGCATGCCCAACCAGGGTCAGGCGCTCGGCCCGTTGCAGGACACCGCGCTGTATGTGGCGCTGTTGCTGGCGCTGTTCACCATCGTCTTCGGTACCCGCCACCTGGATGCCACCGAGCGTCACGAAGGCATGGTGGCGGCCATCGCCTTCGAATCGCTGGTCAAGCTGCTGGCCTTCCTGGCGGTGGGCATCTTCGTCACCTTCGGCCTCTACCACGGCTTCGCCGATCTTTTCGCCCAGGCCGCGCGGCTGCCCGACATCGACCGCCTGCTGACCCTCGGCGGCCCCGCCGGCACCTACGGCTCCTGGGCTTCGCTGATCTTCCTGTCGATGCTGTCGATCCTCTTCCTGCCGCGCCAGTTCCAGATCAGCGTGGTGGAGAACGTCAACGAGAACCACCTGGCCAAGGCCATCTGGCTGTTCCCGCTGTACCTGCTGGCGATCAACGTGTTCGTTCTGCCGATCACCTTCGCCGGACTGATGCAGTTTCCCGCCGGCACGGTGGACGCCGACGCCTTCGTCCTCACCCTGCCGATGGCCCACAGCCAAGAGGCGCTGGCGCTGCTGGTGTTCGTCGGCGGGCTGTCGGCGGCCACCGGCATGGTCATCGTCGAGACCATCGCGCTGTCGACGATGATCTGCAACGACCTGGCGATGCCCCTGCTGTTGCGCTGGAAGGCCTTCGGCCTAGCCCAGCGCCACGATCTCTCGGGGCTGCTGCTGGGCATTCGGCGCGGCGCCATCCTGCTGCTGATGCTGCTCGGCTACCTGTACTATCGCGCGGCCGGCGAGGCCTATGCGCTGGTGTCGATCGGCCTGGTCTCGTTCGCCGCGGTGGCGCAGTTCGCCCCGGCCATGCTCGGCGGCATGTACTGGAAGCAGGGCACCCGCGCCGGCGCCCTGAGTGGCCTGTCGCTGGGTTTCCTGCTGTGGGCCTACACCCTGTTGCTGCCGGCGTTCGCCAAGTCCGGTTGGCTGCCGCTGAGCTTCATCGAGCAGGGGCCGCTGGCCATCTCCTGGCTCAAGCCGCTGGCGCTGTTTGGCCTGACCGGGTTGGACGAGATCGGCCACTCGCTGTTCTGGAGCCTGCTGGGCAACCTCGGCGCCTATGTCGGGGTGTCGCTGTTCGGCCGGCAGAGCAGCCGCGAACATGCCCAGGCGCTGTTGTTCGTCGATGCCTTCAAGGTTGCCGGGCGCGGCTCCAGCCTGTGGCGCGGCAGCGCCTCGGTCAGCGAGGTGATCGCTCTGGTCGGCCGCTTCCTCGGCCCGGCGCGCGCCGCCGAGGCCTTCGCCGGCTACGCCGCGCAACTTGGCCTGGCCTCCAGCGCCGAGCTGGTGCCGGATGCCGACCTGGTGCAATTCGCCGAGCAGCAACTGGCCGGCGCCATCGGCACCGCCTCGGCGCGGGTAATGCTGGCCTCGGTGGTGCAGGAGGAGCCGCTGGGCATGGACGAGGTGCTCGGCATCCTCGACGAAGCCTCGCAGGTGCTGGCCTACAGCCGGCGCCTGGAGCAGCAGTCGCACGAGCTGGAGGCGGCCACTGGCGAACTGCGTGCGGCCAACGCGCGGCTGCAGGAACTCGACCGCTTGAAGGACGATTTCATCTCTACCGTGACCCACGAGCTGCGCACGCCGCTGACCTCGATCCGCGCCTTCTCCGAGATCCTCAACGATAATCCGGAGCTGGAGCCGGCGCAGCGCGCGCGTTTCATCGCCATCATCGTCAAGGAGAGCGAGCGCCTGACGCGGATGATCAACCAGGTGCTGGACCTGGCCAAGCTCGAGTCGGGTCGCGCCGAGTGGCACAGCGCCGCGCTCGACCTGACGGAGGTGATCGAGGACGCGGTGGCCACCACCAGCCAGCTGCTGCGGGAGCAGGGCGTGCAGCTCAGCCTCGACCTGCCGGCCCAGGTGCCGCCGGTGCTGGCCGATCGCGACCGCCTGCTGCAGGTGCTGCTAAACCTGATTTCCAACGCGGCGAAGTTCTGCGCCCGCCAGGCCGGGCGCATCGACATCGCCGTGCAGGTGCTGCCCGAGGCGCTGCAGGTGGCGGTACGCGATAACGGTGACGGCATCGATCCGGCCGACCAGCAGACCATCTTCGAGAAATTCCGCCAGGTCGGCGACAATCTCACCGAGAAACCCCAGGGCACCGGCCTGGGCCTGCCGATCAGCCGGCAGATCATCGAGCATTTCGGAGGCCAACTGTGGGTGGAGAGCGCCCGCGGGCAGGGCGCGACCTTTTCCTTTACCCTGCCTTTAGGGGCGCCGACACCTGCCGCCGAACGCTTCTCGGGCCGCGATACGGAGAACAGAGCATGAGCAAGAGCGTATTGATCGCCGATGACGAGCCGAACATCGTCATTTCCCTGGAGTTTCTGCTCGAACAGGCTGGCTACCGGACCCGCGTCGCCCACGATGGCCAGGACGCGCTGGAGGCGATCCAGCGCCAGCCGCCCGACCTGGTCCTGCTCGACGTGATGATGCCGAACCTGAGCGGCTACGACCTGTGCCAGAAGATCCGCGAGAACCCGGCCTGGCAGCACATGCGCATCGTGATGCTGACTGCCAAGGGCCGCGAGGTGGAGGTCAGCAAGGGCCTGGCATTGGGCGCCGATGCTTACATTACCAAGCCCTTCTCGACCCAGGAGCTGCTGGCGCAGGTGCGCGACCTGCTGGCGGACCGCTAGCCGATGCGCCCCTGGCTCGCTTTTGCGTTGCGACTCGCTGGCCTCTGCGCGCTGGCGGGCGGGCTGCTGGGCTTGGTCGGTCTGCTGCTCTGGCTCGACCTGACGGCGGCCGAGCGCAACCTGTTGCAGGCCCTGCTGGTCGGGCGCGGCGCGCTGCTGGTCTTGCTCGGCCTGCTGCTCCTGGCCGTACTCGGTGCGCTGCTGCGGCTCTGGCACTCGGCCTACCCGGCGGCGGCCAAACGCCTGGAAGAGGAGGTCGGGATCATTCACCGGGTCAATCCGCAGCATCGGGTGGCCATCGGCGGTGCCAAGCCGATGCGCCGCCTGGGGCACGCGCTGAATGACTTCGCCGCGGCCTACGACGCGCAGCGGCAGGACGTCGAGGGCCGCATCGCGCAGACCAACGCGCGCCTGGAGCAGGAGAAGAACCGCCTCGCCGCGCTGATGTCCGAACTCGCCCAGAGCGTGCTGGTGTGCAATGTCGAGGGCCGCATCCTGCTCTACAACCCGCAGGCCAGCCAGTTGCTGGAAGGCCGGGAGGCCGGTGCAGTGGGACTGGGTCGTTCGCTGTTCGGCATCCTCGACCAGCGCCTGATCGCCCATGGCCTGGAGAAGTTGCGCCAGGGCCTGGAACAGGGCGCCAGCCCGGTGGCGCATTTCGTTACCGCGCACGCGACTCAGCTGCTGCGCGCACGCATGGTCCCGGTGCTGGGACAGCCGGGCGAATTGATCGGCTTCGTGCTGATTCTCGAAGACGTCACCCAGAGCGTGGAATTGGCCAGCCGCCGCGAGCACCTGCTGCGCCAGCTCACCGAAGGCAGTCGCGCGGCCCTAGCGAATATCCGCGCGGCGGCGGAGACCCTGCAGCAATACCCGGAAATGGATGCCACGCACCGCCAACGCTTCGGCGAGGTCATCCGCGACGAGGCCGAACGCTTGTCCCTGAGCCTGGAGCAGGGTCTGGCGCGCCACGGCGACCAACCCGGCGGCCAATGGCCGTTGGAGGAGATGCTGGCCAGCGATCTGCTCTGCGCCCTGCAACGCAACTTCAGCACCACCCTGGGCCTGAGCGTGCGCTGCCAGGACAGTGGCGAGCCGCTCTGGCTGAGCCTGGACAGCTATTCCCTGGTGCAGGCGCTGACCCAGGTGATGGATGCCCTGGCCGTCGCCTGCGCCATCCATGCGGTCGACCTGAAGCTTTCCACCGTCGGGCGCTTCGCCCGCCTGGCACTGTGCTGGGCCGGCGAGCCGCTCGAGCCGGGCCTGCTGCACCAGTGGGAGGAGCGAGCGTTGAGCTTGGGGGGCGCCGATCCGGCGGGCTGCACCCTCAAGGATCTGCTCGAGCGCCACGGCGGCGAACTCTGGAGTCAGGCCGACCGCGTCAGCGGGCACAACCGCCTCTACCTGCAATTGCCGATCACCTTGCCGCACCCCGCCGCGCCGGCGCCGGTCCTGCAGGGACGGCCGGTGTATTACGACTTCGACCTGTTCAGCCAGCCGGGGCAGACCCCCGAACTCGACGAGCGACCGCTGCGCGAGTTGGCCTACACGGTGTTCGACACCGAGACCACCGGTCTGTCGCCCTCCGAGGGCGACGAGATCATCTCGATCGGCGCGGTGCGTATCGTCAACGCGCGCCTGCTCAAGCAGGAGTGCTTCGAGCAGTTGGTCGATCCGCGTCGGTCGATTCCGCGCGCCTCGCAGCAGGTGCACGGGCTGTCGTCGCAGATGCTCGCCGGGCAGCCGACCATCGAGCGCGTATTGCCACAGTTCCAGCGCTTCGCCGAGGATACGGTGCTGGTCGCGCACAACGCCGCCTTCGATATGCGTTTCCTCCAGCTCAAGGAGGCGCAGACCGGGATCCGCTTCATCCAACCGGTGCTCGACACCCTGCTGCTGTCGGCCTTGGTGCATCCCGGGCATGCGGCCGACGAGCATCGCCTGGAGCAGATTGCCGCCCGCCTCGGGGTGAACGTGATCGGCCGGCATACCGCGCTGGGCGATGCCATGGTCACCGGCGAGGTGTTCCTCAAGCTGATCCCCCTGCTCGCCGAGCGTGGCATCCACACCCTCAGGCAGGCCCGCGAGGCTTCGCGGAAGACCTACTACTCGAAGCTGGAGTATTAGTGGGCGGTAGCAGGACGAAGCGCACTGCAGTTCGAGCAGGCAAAAAAAGACCCGGCAAGAGCCGGGTCAAAACCGTGATTAGCCTGATGAGGAGATAAGCCGAGGAAACGACAACCCCGATTATCGACCAGTCTCGCGACTAGTCGTGATTATGATAATTGGTCTCATTTGAGAGTCAAGTGCATTTGTCGCTACCGAGGCGATGCGTTGCGATTTCCATGGGCATGAAAAAAGGCGACGGGAACGCGTCCGGTCGCCTTGGGATAAGTCGCGGCTGGCTCAGGCGTCGCGGTCGCTGCGCAACTGGGTGACTTCCTGGTTGAGCAGATGGATGCGCCGGGCCAGGCTTTCGATCAGGCTGTGGGCAATCCGCGGGTTGCTGTGCATCAGGCTGATGAACTGCTCCTTGGGGATTACCATCACGGTGCAGGGCTCGCTGGCGATTACCGTGGCGCTGCGCAGTTCGCCAGTGAATACCGCCATGGCGCCGAAGATCTCGTCCTTCTGCACGTCACCGACTCGGTGGCCGTCGACGAAGGCTTCGGCGTGGCCTTCGACGATGATGAATACGTTGTCCGCCTCGTCGCCCTGGTGGATCAGCTCTTCGCCGGCGGCGTAGTGCTGGAAGCCGGTACTAGGGCGCAGGTCGGGCTGGCGCAGACGGGCGAGAGCATCGGAGAGCAGGCCGATCTGGCCGACCAGATACTGGGTGAATAGCTCCTGGCGCCGGCTATCGGTATGGATGTGGGCGAGCACGGCATTGCGCGAGTAGGGACGCAGGCGCACCGGGTCTTCGCAGCTGTAGCGACAGACGGGCAGGTCGAGTCCCTGGCGCAGGCCGAGCAGGTCACCCTCGCAGAGGAAGAACACCGGTCGCTCATCCACCCACGCCTGCAGCAGGCCGCTTTCGATGACATACAGCTGGTTGCCCGCCAGCTCGACACCGATATCCTGCTGGTCGGCGATCTCCAGTGTCGGTCCCGCCGGCTCGAGGCCCTCCAGCAGTTGATTGGGCAGGCTCTGCAGGTGGTTGATCAGTTGATCGGCATAGGCCGGTTGCTCGCCGGTCAGGTACATGGGCGCGATTCCTTGAGGGGGCAGGTCGAACGGTGGCGCCAAGCGCTCACAGACAATAGGGCTTTCGCGATGCCAGGTAAAATGACGACTGCGGAGGTTGTGAGCTAGCTCTTGTTGCGTGGGTCCTGAGCGGTGAGCTGGGCCAGCAGGCTGGCCTTGTGTTCGTGGCTCAGCTCGCTCCAGTGCCGGTCGAGCAGGGCGCCTTCGATCGAGTAGAGCAGCACCCGCGAGGCATTGAAGCCGCGGGCCAGTACCGCCCGGTAGGCGGCGACCGCGCCGCGGCGGCGCAGCTCGCTGGCGCTGTGGATGCCGACGGCATGCAGCCAGAGGGTGGAGGTCTTGCCAAGGTTCTTCAGCTGCAGCAACTCATCGTTCATTCCGCTCCCCCCTTGCCCCGGATCTGTCCGTCGCCCGGCTACGCCTGCCGATCACGCCTAGCAAACAAGTCTAGTTGGCGTCGGGAAGCCCGCGACTACCGTCAGTCGCGGGCTGCAGGGGGTGGTAAACGTCAGAAACCAGGCAGGTGGCTGCGGATGCGCTCGATCAGGCTGTCGAGGCTGGCCGCTTCGTGGGTGGCGATGCGGCCGCTGTGAGTCTGTTCGGCGTCGCTCAGTGGCTCGCGGCCAGCCTCCTGGGCGTGGATGACCTCCAGGGTGGCGTCGGACGGGTCGCGCCCCTCGACCTGGCGCTCGGCCAGCCAGGCGGCGATGACGGCTTCCGGGGCATGACAGTCGAGGATCAGGAAAGGCACGCCGGTCTGCTCGGCCACGGCATGGGCCGCCTGACGCTGGGCCTGCTTGAGGTAGGTGGCGTCCAGCACCACCGGGAAGCCGGCCTGGAGGATGTCGGCGGCGTGCTGGTGCAGGTGGTTGTAGGTGGCCAGGGTCGTGGCGCTGGCGTACAGCTCGGCCTCGTCGGCTGTCGGGAACAGGCGCTTGCGCTCGACGTCCGAGCGCAGACGGATGGCGCCGAAGGCCTCCACCAGGCGCATGGCGACATGGCTTTTGCCGACCGCGGAAACGCCGTGGGTGATGGCCAGGAAGCGGGCCGGGATGGCGCTGTAGCTTTCCGCCAGGGCGGCGTAGTTGCGGTACTGGCGCAGGATCACCACGCGCTCGACCGGATCCTGCTCCTGGGCCAGGCGGAACAGGCTGATCTTGGCGCGGACCATGGCGCGGTAGGCCTTGTAGAACGGCAGCAGGGTCAGCCCCCGGTAGTCGCCGGTCAGTTCCAGGTAGGCATTGATGAAGCGCCGCGACAGCGACTTGAGGCCGCGATCCTCGAGATCCATGGCGAGGAAGGCGGCGTCGCTGATCACGTCGATCAGGCGGAAGGGCTCGTTGAACTCGATGCAGTCGAACAGCAGGACGTGGTCGTCCAGCAGGGTGACGTTGGCCAGGTGGATGTCGCCGTGGCATTCGCGGATGAAGCCGTCGATCTTGCGCTGATCGAGCAGCGGCTGCAGGCGGGTGAAGGTGTCCTCGGCCCAGGCCTCGAGATGCTCGAGCTGGGTCAGGTCGGCGGCGTCCTCGAGCAGCGGGCGGATCTGTTCGAAGTTCTGCCGCACCGGGGCCATCACCGCCTCGGCGCTGCCCAGCTCGTGTTCGACGGGGACACGCTTGGCCTCGGCGTGCAGGTCGGCGATTTCCCGTGCCAGCGCGTCGATGTGCGCGGGCATCAGCTCGCCACGGGCCAGCACGTTGGACAACAGGCCGCTCTGCGGGAACTGGCGCATCTTCAGCACGTGGTCGAGGACCGGTCCGTCGCCACCGAGCTGCGGTGCCTCGAGGCTGCCGGTGACCGGCAGGACCTCCAGGTAGATGTCCGGGGCGGTGCGCTGGTTGAGGCGCAGTTCCTCGTGGCAGAAGTGCTCGCGGGCCTCGCGACTGCTGAAGTCGAGAAAGCCGAAGTTCACCGGCTTCTTCAGCTTATAGGCATAGGGGCCGGTGAGCAGGACCCAGGAGATGTGCGTCTCGATGACTTCGAAGCCCTCTACCGGGTGCGGGTACAGGGCGGGATTCTGCAGGGCTTCGATCAGGGACTGGGACACAGGCGATCCTTTTCATCGGGAACTTGTCTAAACGCTCATTATGGCGACTGTGTCCCGTCGTGCAAACCGTCGGGCGTGCCGTCCGCCTTGGGCTAACTGCGTATAATGCCGAACATGACAAGATCCCGTACCCCCGCTCCCCGCAACTCCCGTTCACGCAAAAAACCGGCGCGCGCGTCCCGGCCATGGTTGGGCTGGCTGCTCAAGCTCGGCCTGGTCGGTCTGGTGCTGTTCGCCGGCCTGATGGTCTATCTCGATGCCGTGGTCCAGGAGAAGTTCTCCGGCAAGCGCTGGACGGTGCCGGCCCAGGTCTACGCCCGTCCACTGGAGCTGTTCGCCGGCCTCAAGCTGGCGCGCGAGGACTTCCTTGCCGAGCTGCAGGCGCTCGGCTACCGGCGTACGCCGAAGGTCCAGGGTCCCGGCGAGCTGCTGGTGAGTGGTAGCCAGGTCGAGCTGCACACCCGAGGCTTCCAGTTCTATGACGGCGCGGAGCCGGCGCAGCGCTTGCGGGTGCGCTTCTCCGGCAACCAGGTGGCCGGCCTCAGTCAGGCCGATGGTGGGTCGCTGGCGGTGGCGCGCCTGGAGCCGCTGCTGATCGGCGGGCTGTATCCGGCGCACAACGAGGATCGCATCCTGATCCAGCTGGATCAGGTGCCGCCGTACCTGCTGGAAACCCTGATCGCGGTCGAGGACCGCGAGTTCTACAACCATTTCGGCGTGTCGCCCAAGTCGATCGCCCGGGCCATGTGGGTCAACACCACCTCCGGTGCGCTGGTACAGGGCGGCAGCACCCTGACCCAGCAGCTGGTGAAGAACTTCTTCCTGACCAACGAGCGCAGCCTGACCCGCAAGGGCACCGAGGCGCTGATGGCGCTGCTGCTAGAGCTGCATTACGACAAGCCGCAGATTCTCGAGGCCTACCTCAATGAGGTCTTCCTCGGTCAGGACGGTCAGCGTGCGATCCACGGCTTCGGTCTGGCCAGCCAGTACTTCTTCGGCCAGCCGCTGAGCGAGCTGCGCCTGCATCAGGTCGCGCTGCTGGTGGGCATGGTCAAGGGACCGTCCTACTACAATCCGCGCCGCTACCCGGAACGGGCGCTGGAGCGGCGCAATCTGGTGCTGGATCTGCTTGCGGAGCAGGGCGTGGCGAGTGCCGAGGAAGTGGCGCGGGCGAAGAAGGCGCCGCTGGAGGTCAGCAGTCGTGGCAGCCTGGCCAACACCTCGTACCCGGCCTTCCTCGACATGGTCAAGCGCCAGCTGCGCCAGGACTACCGCGACGAGGACCTGACCGAGGAGGGGCTGCGTGTCTTCACCAGTCTCGACCCGATCCTGCAGCGCAAGGCCGAAGCGGCCATGGCCGACACCCTCAAGCGTCTGGGTGGACGCAAGGGCGTCGACGAAGTCGAAGCGGCGATGGTGGTGACCAACCCGCAGACCGGCGAGGTGCAGGCGCTGCTCGGCAGTCGTCAACCGCGCTTTGCCGGCTTCAACCGGGCGCTGGATGCGCAGCGGCCGATCGGCTCGCTGATCAAGCCGGCGATCTATCTGGCGGCGCTGGAGCGGCCGAGTCAATTCACCTTGACCAGTTGGCTGGAGGACGAGCCGTTCTCGATCAAGGGGGCCGATGGCCAGGTCTGGCAGCCAAAGAACTACGATCGGCAGGCCCATGGCTCCATCTTCCTCTACCAGGGGCTGGCGCAGTCCTACAACCTGTCGACCGCCAAGCTCGGCCTTGAGCTGGGTGTGCCTGAGGTATTGAAGACCGTCGCGCGGCTGGGGGTCGAACAGGACTGGCCAGCCTATCCATCGATGCTGCTGGGGGCTGGCTCGCTCAGCCCGATTCAGGTGGCGACCATGTACCAGACCCTGGCCAACGGCGGCTTCAGCACGCCGCTGCGCGGGATTCGCAGTGTGTTGACCGCCACCGGCGAGCCGCTCAAAGGCTATCCCTACGAGGTGCAGCAGCGCTTTGATCCGGGGGCCATTCATCTGGTTCAGGAAGCCATGCGCCGGGTGATGCGCGAGGGGACGGCGCGTTCGGTATACAACCAGTTGCCGTCCTCGCTGACCCTGGCCGGCAAGACCGGCACCAGCAACGACTCGCGTGACAGCTGGTTCGCCGGTTTCGGGCAGGATCTGCTGGCGGTGGTGTGGATGGGCCGCGACGACAACGGCAAGACCCCGTTGACCGGGGCGAGCGGTGCGTTGCAGGTGTGGGCCGGCTTCATGCGCACGGCCACCCCCGCGCCGCTGGACAGGACCCCGCCGGACAACGTGACCCTTGCCTGGGTCGATCCCTACAGTGGGCGGGGTGCCGATCAGAGCTGCGTGGGCGCGGTGCAGATGCCGTATATTCGCGGCAGCGAACCGCCGCCTGGCCCGCCCTGCGGAATTCCGCAGCAGTTGCACGAGCCCGTCGAGCAGGTGATGGACTGGGTGCGTGGCTGGCTGGAGCAGTGATGGCACTCCGGGCTGCGGTTGCTTGTCCAATATCGCAGGCGTGCGGCTCGCTGCGGGGTGGTTATGGGTCATTCATGGCAAGGAGACTGGATGTGAACAAGGGTTGGTTGGTGCCGCTGGCGCTGTTGCTGCTGGCAGGTTGTGCGACGCCGGTTCAGCGTGGCTCGATTCCGGTAGTGGAGGCGGGCAGGCCGGTCGGTGCCGGAGGCGTCGCGGTTGCCCGTGCGCCGGCGGTACAGCCGCAGATGGCGCCACGCGCGCAGCCGCAGGACTCCGGCGTGGTGGTCATGGTTCCGGAGGGCGCGGCCTCGGCGCCTATTCAGACGTTCCCGGCGGCGACCTCGGGCGCGCCGATCAGCACCGGCGGCGGTTCCGGCAGTGCGCCGCCAGCGGGCTCTGGCTCGGTCACCCTGGCGGCCGATGAGCGGCTCGATGGGCCGGTGCTGGCGTTGCTGACGTCGGCGCAGCAGATGGAGCGCAGTGGCAACCTCGCCGGGGCGTCGGCCAGCCTGGAGCGGGCGCAGCGTATCGCACCGCGCGAGCCGCAGGTGCTCTATAGGCTGGCCGAGGTACGTCTGGCGCAGGGCGATCCGGTCCAGGCCGAGCAGTTGGCACGCCGTGGTCTGACCTACGCCGGCGGTCGGCCGGCGCTGCAGGCCAGCCTGTGGGAGCTGATTGCCCGGGCACGCGAGCAGCAGGGCGATGCCGCGGGTGCCGCCCAGGCGCGCCAGCGCGCCAAGGTTCAGCTTTGATGGATGCGCGCCTGCCGGCTCTGGCCGATCAACTGCTGCTGATCGAGCGCGAGTTGCGCCTGCTCGGCTGGTGGGCACCGGCGGCGCCGGCGGTGGAGCGTCTGGCCAGTGCCGAGCCGTTCTGCGTCGACACCCTGGCGTTCGAGGAGTGGCTGCAGTGGATCTTTCTGCCGCGCATGAAGGACATCATCGAACAGGGCGTGGGCTTGCCGGCGGCCTGCGCGATCCGGCCGATGGCCGAGATGGCCTGGGCGGTGGAGGGGGCAAGGGTGACGGTGTTGCTTGAGTTGCTGGAAGAGTTCGATCGGCTGATCAATACGGCCGCCTGAGGACGGCCGCGGGATTGCGGGTGGTCGGGCGGATTATTGGCAATGCTCGCCGATGGCCTTTTCCGCCTCGGCGATCTTGGCCTGGCGTTCGTCCTCGCTGACGCGGCGCATCTCGCCATTCACGTCCATGCGCAGGCGCGGGTTGTTGCGCAGCTGAGCCAGGCTGGTGCGCACGCTCACGCAGTAATCGGCGCGCTCCTTTTCCTTGGCGGCGACTTCCTTGCGCACGCGCGCGTCGATATCCGCCTGTGTCGGGTCGCTGTCCTGGCCCGGCGAGGCCGGTGTCGCGACCGGGGTCGGGCTGGGCGGCTGCTTGGCGGGCGGTACTAGGGAGGCCTGGCCGGCCTGTGGCGGCTGCGCGGTGAAGTGGGTGATGCCCTGCGCGTCGACCCACTTGTAGATCTGTCCGGCGCAGGTCGCGCTGGCGCAGCCGAGCAGCAGGCTGGCGAGAAGAAGGGTGCGACGCATGCTGAATCCTTGTCGTGAAGGGGGAAAGTCCGCGCAACTATACCCAAAAGTGCTGCCCGGGCATTCTGCGCTGGGTCACAGCTGGACAGGCTCCAGCAGTCAACTTCGGCTTGACTTGCCGGCGGCTAATCCGAACAATCTGCGATTCGCTGTAGTGAGTCTGACTGTTTCCGGCTCCTCGGCAGACCATGTGGTGCACACCCGCGCCGCCCAAGCCAGGCCCTGTCACGCGTTACCTCGCGCCGGGGTGGGAGTTTTCCGTAACAGCAGGAGCGCTCCCGATACTCGCTAAGTCAGCAGCTGACGTCGCCGGCGACTACCGTTGCCCATGCTCTGCCTGGCAGTTAACCGAACTTCGGTCGCCCCTCCGAGGGTGTTTCTCAGGCGTTCTAGAGGTGAAACGTGGAGCTTTTATCAGGCGCTGAAATGGTCGTCCGCTTCCTGCGCGACGAAGGCGTGAAGTACATCTACGGGTACCCGGGTGGTGCCCTTCTGCATATTTACGATGCCCTGTTCAAGGAAAAGGCGATCGAGCACATCCTCGTCCGCCACGAGCAGGCCGCGACCCATATGGCCGATGGCTACGCTCGCGCGACCGGCAAGGCCGGCGTGGTGCTGGTCACCTCGGGCCCGGGGGCGACCAATGCTATCACCGGCATCGCCACTGCCTACATGGACTCGATCCCGATGGTGGTGCTGTCCGGCCAGGTGCCGAGCACCATGGTCGGTACCGATGCCTTCCAGGAAACCGACATGGTCGGCATTTCCCGTCCGATCGTGAAGCACAGCTTCATCATCAAGCATCCGTCGGAAATCCCCGAGGTGCTGAAGAAGGCCTTCTATATTGCCGAGTCCGGCCGCCCCGGTCCGGTGGTGGTGGATATCCCCAAGGACATGACCAACCCGGGCGACAAGTTCGAGTACGTCTATCCGAAGAAGGTCAAGTTGCGCTCCTACGGCCCGGCCGTGCGTGGCCACTCCGGGCAGATCCGCAAGGCGGCGGAAATGCTGCTAGCCGCCAAGCGACCGATCGTCTACTCCGGCGGCGGCGTGATCATGGGCCATGCGGCTGCGCCGCTGACCGAGCTGGCGCGCCTGCTCAATCTGCCGGTGACCAATACCCTGATGGGCCTCGGCGGCTATCCGGGCAGCGACCGCCAGTTCCTCGGCATGCTCGGCATGCACGGCAGCTACACCGCCAACCTGACCATGCACCATGCCGACGTGATTCTGGCCGTGGGTGCGCGCTTCGATGACCGGGTAATCAACGGCGCACCGAAGTTCTGCCCGAACGCGAAGATCATCCACATCGACATCGATCCGGCGTCGATCTCCAAGACCATCAAGGCCGACGTGCCGATCGTCGGTCCGGTGGACAGCGTGCTGACCGAGATGGTGGCGATCCTCAAGGAAATCGGCGAGAAGCCAAGTCCGGAAGCGCTGGCCAGCTGGTGGAAGCAGATCGAGGAGTGGCGCGGCCACCGCGGCCTGTTCCCCTACGAGAAGGGCGACGGCAGCATCATCAAGCCGCAGACCGTGATCGAGACGCTGTGCGAGGTCACCCGCGGCGATGCCTTCGTCAGCTCCGACGTCGGCCAGCATCAGATGTTCGCGGCGCAGTACTACAAGTTCGACAAGCCCAACCGCTGGCTCAACTCCGGCGGTCTCGGCACAATGGGTTTCGGTCTGCCGGGTGCCATGGGCGCCAAGCTGAACTTCCCGGAGGCCGACGTGGCCTGCGTCACCGGCGAGGGCAGCATCCAGATGAACATCCAGGAGCTGTCGACCTGCCTGCAGTACGATCTGCCGGTGAAGATCGTCAACCTGAACAACGGCTCGCTGGGCATGGTGCGCCAGTGGCAGGACATGGTGTACAGCGGCCGTCACTCGCACTCCTACATGGAGTCGCTGCCTGATTTCATCAAGCTGGCCGAGGCCTATGGTCACGTCGGGATGCGCATCACCGAGCTGAAGGACCTCAAGCCGATGATGGAAGAGGCCTTCGCGCTGAAGGATCGCCTGGTGTTCCTGGATATCCAGGTGGATGCCACCGAGCACGTATACCCGATGCAGATCAAAGACGGCTCCATGCGCGACATGTGGCTGAGCAAGACGGAGCGCACCTGATCATGCGACACATCATTTCCCTGCTCCTGGAAAACGAGCCCGGCGCGCTGTCGCGTGTGGTTGGTCTGTTCTCCCAGCGCAACTACAACATCGAGAGCCTGACCGTGGCGCCGACCGAGGACCCGACCCTGTCGCGTCTGACGTTGACCACCATCGGCCAGGACGAGGTGATCGAGCAGATCACCAAGAACCTCAACAAGCTGATCGAAGTGGTCAAGCTGGTGAACCTGTCGGAAAGTGCGCATATCGAGCGCGAGCTGATGCTGGTCAAGGTCAAGGCCACCGGCGCGCAGCGTGCCGAGATAAAGCGTACCGCCGACATCTTTCGCGGCCAGATCGTGGATGTCACCAGCAGCGTGTATACCGTGCAGCTGGCCGGCACCAGCGACAAGCTCGACAGTTTCATCCAGGCCATCGGCACTGCCTCGGTCCTGGAAGTGGTTCGCAGCGGTGTCACCGGCATCGCTCGTGGCGACAAGACACTAAGCATCTGATTTTGAACAGGCCCGATGGGCCGCACTGCACCGAGGGTTTTCCATGCACGTTTCCTACGACAAAGACTGCGATCTGTCGATCATTCAGGGCAAGAAGGTTGCCATCATCGGCTACGGCTCCCAGGGCCATGCGCATGCCTGCAACCTGAAAGACTCCGGCGTTGACGTGACCGTTGGTCTGCGCGCCGGCTCGGCCAGCGTGGCCAAGGCCCAGGCCCACGGCCTGAAGGTTGCCGAGGTTGCCGAAGCCGTTGCCGCGGCGGACCTGGTGATGATCCTGACTCCGGACGAGTTCCAGGGCCGCCTGTACAAGGACGAGATCGAGCCGAACCTGAAGAAGGGCGCCACCCTTGCCTTCGCTCATGGCTTCTCCATCCATTACAACCAGGTTGTGCCGCGTGCCGACCTCGACGTGATCATGATCGCGCCGAAGGCGCCGGGTCACACCGTGCGTTCCGAGTTCGTTCGCGGCGGCGGCATTCCTGACCTGATCGCCATCTATCAGGACGCTTCCGGCAATGCCAAGAACGTTGCCCTGTCCTACGCCAGTGGCGTCGGCGGCGGCCGTACCGGCATCATCGAAACCACCTTCAAGGACGAGACCGAAACCGACCTGTTCGGCGAGCAGGCCGTGCTGTGCGGTGGTTGCGTCGAGCTGGTCAAGGCTGGTTTCGAGACTCTGGTTGAAGCCGGCTACGCGCCGGAAATGGCCTACTTCGAGTGCCTGCACGAGCTGAAGCTGATCGTCGACCTGATGTTCGAAGGCGGCATCGCCAACATGAACTACTCGATCTCCAACAACGCCGAGTACGGTGAGTACGTCACCGGTCCGGAAGTGATCAACGCCGAGTCGCGTGCTGCCATGCGCAATGCCCTGAAGCGCATCCAGAACGGCGAGTACGCCAAGATGTTCATCAGCGAGGGTGCCACCAACTACCCGTCGATGACCGCCTACCGTCGCAACAATGCTGCCCATGGCATCGAAGTGGTCGGCGAGAAGCTGCGCGCCATGATGCCGTGGATCGCTGCGAACAAGATCGTCGACAAGACCAAGAACTAAGGTCTAAGGCGATGAAAAGACGCGGCTACGGCCGCGTTTTTTCTGCCTGTCATTCTGCTATAAAGCCGTAGGTGGCCGGCCTGTGGCGAGAGTGGTTCCGGTCAGTCGAAACGTCATTGTGAACAAGGTGTGTACCCATGAGCGAACAACCCGGTGAGCCGAACAAGGCGCCCGAAAGCGACAGCCTGCTGCCGATCGATGAGCATGTCGAGGAGGGGCAGGACGCCGAGGGGCGCAAGGTCAGGCATCGTGGTGTCTATCTGTTGCCCAACCTGTTCACCACGGCCAACCTGTTTGCCGGATTCTTCTCGATCGTCAGTGCCATGAATGGCAAGTACGAGATTGCGGCGATCACCATCTTCGTCGCCATGGTGCTGGACGGTCTCGACGGGCGTGTGGCGCGCATGACCAATACTCAGAGCGCTTTTGGTGCCGAGTACGACTCGCTGTCGGACATGGTCGCTTTCGGTCTGGCGCCGGCCTTGCTGGCCTATCAGTGGGCATTGTCCGGCCTCGGCAATGTCGGCTTGACCGTCTCCTTCATCTATACAGCCTGTGCGGCCCTGCGTCTGGCGCGGTTCAATACCCAGATCGGCAAGGTCGACAAGCGTTTCTTCATCGGCCTTGCCAGTCCGGCGGCTGCTGGGGTGGTGGCCGGTACCGTCTGGGCGCTGAAGGATCTGGGTGTCGATGGTGTCGATATGCCGGTACTGGTGGTGCTGCTGTTTGCCCTGCTGGTTGCGGCGGCTGGCGCCTTGATGGTCAGCAATATCAAGTACCACAGCTTCAAGGATTTCGACATGAAGGGGCGGGTGCCCTTTGTTGCCATCCTGGTCGTGGTCCTGGTGTTTGCGGTGATCTTCAGTGACCCGCCGCGCATCCTGCTGCTGATCTTCCTTGCCTATGCCGCTTCTGGGCCGGTCCAGCGCCTGCTGCAGGTACGTCGCCGCAAGCAGATCGAGTAATTTCGAGAATTGTGGTCAGGAGGTGTTGACAGCATTTTTCCAGGCTGTATTATTCGCCTCCTCGCTGCAGTGGCCCCCGGGTTGTCTCAGCGGAAGAGTTACGCAAGTGGTTGAGTAGAAAAGAAAATTTCGAAAAACGCTTGACAGGTTGCAAGGCTGCTGTAGAATTCGCGGCCTCGGTTGAGACGAAAGACTTGATCGAAACGCTCTTTAACAAGTTGAATCAAGCAATTCGTGTGGGTGCTTGTGAGATAAGACTGATGGTCGCAAGATTATCAGCGTCACAAGTAGTCTCGTGAATTCATGAGTTTATTTGCGATTGCTGAGCCAAGTTTAGGGTTTTCTCAAAACCCGCAATGATGTGAACTGAAGAGTTTGATCATGGCTCAGATTGAACGCTGGCGGCAGGCCTAACACATGCAAG
>NZ_FOXM01000022.1 GCF_900115715.1 Geopseudomonas sagittaria | reverse complement strand
AAGAACCTGCCGCTGTACGACGAGCCGGCGCAGCGCTACTGCCCGGCCGGGGTGTACGAGGTGGTCAGCCTGGAAAGCGGCGAGAAGAAGTTCCAGATCAACGCGCAGAACTGCGTGCACTGCAAGACCTGCGACATCAAGGACCCGGCGCAGAACATCACCTGGGTCACCCCGGAAGGCACCGGCGGGCCGAACTACCCCAACATGTGACCAGGCAGGAGAGCTGCCCCGAGAAGGGGCAGCTCTTTACTCCCTTCCTACAGGTCGCACCGCCGGCGACTCAGATGATCTCGCCGCAAAAAAGGTCGAGACGGCCATCGGCGGGACTGCTGCGCACGACAATGCTGTAGTTTCCGCCCCGCAATTGCTCGAGGGCGACCGGAACTCGCTTCGACAGGTGTCCGAAGCTTTCCACCCGCACGACATTGTTCATGTCGTAGGCAGGTTGCGCGCCGAGGGCCTTGCAACTGCCAGGATAGATGTAGGTGTAGTAATGCAGGGGCACTGTCACATGGGACGGTGCGCCACTGAGTGCGAAGACGATCGCCGTCCTGCCCCTCTCGGCCACCAAGGTCGCCCGGCCGATCTCGGCGGTATTCTGAGGGCTGGCCTCCAGCTCGATTGAAACCAGCCCTCGTTCTTCGCTCATTCCGTAGCTCTGGCTCGCTACTGCTGCAACCATCAACGCCAGCCAAGCTTTTCTGTTCATCGCTCGTGTCCTCCACGAAAACATCGCTGTGACCGACAAAGGACGAGCATCGACCGTACGGGACGGTTGAGCGCATCCCGGCGGCCCTTTCAGACTAGTTCTGGCGCGAGGGTTTCTGGACAGGATTGGCGTCTTTTTGAAACTCTTTCGCAACAACGCCCTGTGACGTTATTGCAAGACCTGCGCAAGCGCAGAAACCGGGGAGTTCCCCCGGTTTCTGCCTGTGCTCCTGCAGTGACCGGGACCCCGAGGGGCGGCCAGTCAGTCACCGGTTTTCATTCATGCACTGGATGCAGCCCCGGCCTGCTCGGTCTCGCGGATCAGCCTCTTGTTGATCTTGCCGACGCTGGTCTTGGGAATGTCGGCGACGAAGCGGATCTGCCGTGGGATCGCCCACTTGTTGATGCGCCCGCTGTCGACGAATTGCAGCAGGTGCGTCTCGATGGCCTGCTGGTCGAGGCTCTCGCCCGGTTTGCAGACCACCAGGGCCAGCGGGCGCTCGCCCCACTGCGCGTCGGGAATGCCCACCACCGCGACCGAGTTGACCGCCGCGTGCGAACTGATCAGGTTCTCCAGCTCCAGCGAGCTGATCCACTCGCCGCCGGTCTTGATCACGTCCTTGATGCGGTCCTTGATCTCCACCACGCCGCGCGCGTCGATCGAGGCCATATCGCCGGTGTGCAGCCAGCCACCCTCCCAGAGTTCGGCGCCCTTTTCCGCCTCCTTCAGGTAGCCCTGGGTCAGCCAGGGCGCACGCACGACGATCTCGCCCAGCGACTGGCCGTCGTGCGGCACCTCGTTGCCCGCGCCGTCGACGATGCGCAGGTCGACCAGCGGGATCGGCACGCCGGTCTTGATGCGCTGCGGCAGCTGCTCCTCCATCGGCAGCGCCAGATCTTCGCCGCGCAGGTGGGTCAGGCACAGCAGCGGACAGGTCTCGGACATCCCGTAGCCGGCATGGATGAGCATGCCCTTCAGGCTCGCCTGACTGGCCAGACCGAGGGTCAGCGCGCTGCCGCCGAGGAGCATCTTCCAGCCGGCGAAATCGGTGTGCCTGCCTTCGTCGCACTCGAGGAGCATCTGCAGGATGGTCGGCACGCAGTGGGAGAAGGTCACCCCCTCGTCGCGGTACAGCCTGACCAGGGTGTTCGGCTCGTAGCGCCCCGGGTAGACCTGCTTGACGCCCAGCGCGGTGGCCACGTAGGGCACGCCCCAGGCATGCACGTGGAACATCGGCGTGATCGGCATGTACACGTCGTTGGAGCGCAGCAGCGGCTGGCCCTCGTAGGCGGCGAAGGTGCCCAGCTCGTTGAGGGTGTGCAGCACCAGCTGGCGGTGGGTGAAGTACACGCCCTTCGGATTGCCGGTGGTGCCGGTGGTGTAGAACATGGTCGCCACCGAGTTCTCGTCGAAGTCGGGGAACTCGAAGTGGCTGGCGGCGCCGGCCAGCAGCGCCTCGTACTCGCCTACCACCGGGAGTTGCGTGGCCTTGGCATTGCTCTCGGTGAGCTGCACGTAGCCCTTCACCGTGGCCAGCTCGCCGTGGATCTGCTCCAGCAGCGGCAGGAAGTCGTCATGCACCAGGACGATATCGTCCTCGGCATGGTTCATGGTGTAGACGATCTGCTCCGGCGACAGGCGCACGTTCACCGTGTGCAGCACCGCACCGAGCATCGGCACGGCGAAGAAGCATTCCAGCGAGCGGTGGCTGTCCCAGTCCAGCAGGGCAACGGTGTCGCCGGCCTTGATGCCGGCCGCGCTCAGCGCGTTGGCCAGGCGCTGGATGCGCTCGTTGAGGGTGCGGTAGCTATAGCGCAGCTTGTCGGAGTAGACGATTTCCTGATCCGGCTGGTAGCGCACCCCGGACAGCAGCAGGCGCTTGATCAGCAGCGAGTAGTCGTAGGCACCCGGTGCTGGCGGAATTATTTTTGTCTTCGCCATGATCTTTACTCCCAACTCTATTCTTTGACTCTTGTTCTTGTGAAACGGAGAGGCCGTTGCCGACCTCCCGTGACTGTCGATCAGAACTGCTCGGCGTCCAGCAGGTACAGGCTGTCGCTGCCGGCCTTGACCGAGGCGCTCAGCGAGTGGATGCGCGGCAGGATGCGCGCGAAGTAGAAGCGCGCGGTGCCGAGTTTGCTGGCGTAGAACTCGTCCTCGCCCTGCCTGGCCAGCGCGACGGCGGCCATGCGCGCCCACAGCCAGGCGTACACGGTGTAGCCGAAGGCGTGCAGGTACTCGACCGAGGCGGCGCCGATCTCGTTGGGGTTGGTCTGCGCCTTGTCCAGCACCCAGGCGGTCAGCTCATCAAGGTTGTCCACGGCGGCCTTCAGCGGCGCGCTGAACTCGGCCAGCGCGGTTTCGGCGCCGGCGATGAACGCATTGATCTCCGCGGACAGGTGCTGGTAGTAGCTGCCGCCACTGGCGACCACCTTGCGGCCCATCAGGTCCAGCGACTGGATGCCGTTGGTGCCTTCGTAGATCTGGGTGATGCGGCAGTCGCGGATCAGCTGCTCCTGGCCCCACTCGCGGATGTAGCCGTGGCCGCCGAACACCTGCTGGCCGTGGATGGTGGTTTCCAGGCCCATGTCGGTGAGGAAGGCCTTGGCCACCGGGGTCAACAGGGCGACCAGTTCCGCGGCGCGCTTGCGCGTGGCGGCATCCTCGCTGTACTTGGCGAGGTCGAGCTGCAGCGCAACGAAGCTGGAGAAGGCGCGGCCGCCCTCGTTGAGCGCCTTCATGGTCAGCAGCATGCGGCGCACATCCGGATGCACGATGATCGGGTCGGCCGCCTTGTCCCTGGCCAGCGCGCCGCTCGGCGCGCGGCTCTGCAGGCGCTCGCGGGCGTACTCGACGGCGTTCTGGTAGGAACGCTCGCCGAGGGCCAGGCCCTGGATGCCGACGCCCAGGCGCTCGTAGTTCATCATGGTGAACATGGCGTTGAGGCCCTTGTTCAGCTCGCCGACCAGGTAGCCGGTGGCGCCGTCGAAGTTCATCACGCAGGTGGCCGAGGCCTTGATGCCCATCTTGTGCTCGATGGAGCCGCAACTGACCGCGTTGCGCTCGCCCAGCGTGCCGTCGGCCTCGACCAGCACCTTGGGCACCAGGAACAGCGAGATGCCTTTCGCACCGGCCGGGGCGTCCGGCAGCTTGGCCAGCACCAGGTGGATGATGTTCTCGGACAGATCCTGCTCGCCGCCGGTGATGAAGATCTTGGTGCCGCTGACCTTGTAGCTGCCGTCGGCCTGCGGCTCGGCCTTGGTGCGGATCATGCCCAGGTCGGTACCGGCGTGCGGCTCGGTCAGGCACATGGAGCCGGCCCAGCGGCCTTCGTACATGGCCGGCAGGTACTGGGCCTTGAGCTCGTCGCTGCCGTGGTTGAGCAGCGCCAGGCAGGCGCCGGCGGTCAGCATCGGGTACAGGGCGAAGGACAGGTTGGCCGAGTTGACCATCTCCTCGACCTGGGCGCTGATCACCTTGGGCATGCCCATGCCGCCGAACTCCGGCGAACCGCCGACGCCGACCCAGCCGCCTTCGGCGTAGGTCTGGTAGGCCGCGGGGAAGCCGGCGGGGGTCTTCACCGCGCCTTCGCTCCAGGTGCAGCCCTCTTCGTCGCCGCTGCGGTTCAGCGGTGCGATGATCCCTGCGGTGACCTTGCCGGCCTCCTCGAGGATAGCCTTGGCGGTGTCGGCGTCGACCACGTCGGCCAGTGCCGGCAGGTCGGCCCATTGTTTGGAAACTTCGAAGACCTCGTTGAGCACGAAATCCATGTCGCGAAGGGGCGCTTTGTAGTCAGACATTGGAAACTCTCACCCTGATTTATTTGTGTTTTTGTCGTAGCCGTTGCTTGCGCGCTGACGGAGTCACGAACCGGCCATTCACCGCTGGTTTTGTAGCAAGCCACCCTCGGCGCAGACTTCGACCTTGAGGTGGATTTGCGGGTGGACTTCGGTGGAGCTCGAGGTGGAAGCGCGCTCCACCGGCTTGGCGGCGACGGCGCCGGTGCGCTTGTCCGGCAGCAGGAAGTACGACAGCGCCGGGATCAGGATCAGCGCGCCGAGCATGTTCCACAGGAACATGAAGGTCAGCAGGATGCCCATGTCGGCCTGGAACTTGATCGGCGACCAGACCCAGCCCACCACGCCGGCGGCCAGGGTGATGCCGACCAGGCCGACCACCCGGCCGGTGAAGGCCACCGCGTTCTCGTAGGCGTCGGACAGCGACATGCCCTGGCGCTGGTAGTGCAACTGCACGCTGAGCAGGTACAGCGCGTAGTCGACGCCGATGCCCACGCCGAGGGCGATCACCGGCAGGGTCGCCACCTTGACGCCGATGCCCATCGCCACCATCAGCGCCTCGCACAGCACCGAGGTCAGCACCAACGGCAGCAGCGCCACCAGCGTCGCCCGCCAGCTGCGGAAGGTGAACAGGCAGAAGATGGTCACCGCCAGGTAGACGAACAGCAGCATGGTGCGGTTGGCCTCGCGCACCACGATGTTGGTCGCCGCCTCGATGCCGGCGCTGCCGGCTGCGAGCAGGAACTGGCGCTCCGGGGTGCTGTTGTCGCGGGCGAAGCGGTCGGCGATGGCCACCACTTCGTCGAGGGTCTCGGCCTTGTGGTCCTTGAGGTAGGCGATCACCGGCATCACCGAGCAGTCGGTGTTGAACAGTTCCGGGGCGTTGACCGAGGCCTGCTGGGCGGCGTAGTTCAGCATGTCCTGGTTGCGCTGGATGCTGTTCAGCTTCGGGTTGCCCTCGAAGGTACCGGCGGTGATCTGGCGCACCGCGTTGACCAGCGACACGGTGGTCTGCACCCCCGGATGCTGCTGCAGCTCCCAGGCCAGGCGGTCGGCGAGGACCAGGGTCTGGTAGTTCAGGCAGCCTTCCGGCGCGGTCTTGATCATCACCGCGAAGGTATCGCTGGACAGCGCGTAGTGGCTGGTGATGTAGGCGTTGTCGCGGTTGTAGCGTGAGTCCTCGCGCAGCTCCGGAGCGCCGCTGTCGAGATCGCCGATCTTCAGCTGCAGGCTGACCACGAAGCCGCCGATGCCCATCAGCGTCGCCACCAGCACGGCGCCGGTCGCCCACTTGCGCGTGGTGAACAGGTCGAGCAGGTCCCACAGCTTGCCGAAGCCGCGGTGCTCGGCGGCCCGCGAGTCGATGATCATGGCCCGCTCGGCGGCCTTGCGGCCGACGCCGATGTAGGACAGCGCCACCGGCATCAGCAGCAGGGAGGTGAAGATCAGCACGGCCACGCCGATGCTGGCGGTGATCGCCAGGTCCTGGATCACCGGGATGTCGATCAGCATCAGCACGGCGAAACCGACCGCGTCGGCCAGCAGCGCGGTGACCCCGGCGACGAACAGGCGGCGGAAGGTGTAGCGCGCGGCGATCTGCTTGTGGGTGCCGCGGCCGATGTCCTGCATGATGCCGTTCATCTTCTGCGCCGCATGCGACACGCCGATGGCGAAGATCAGGAACGGCACCAGGATCGAATAGGGATCGATGGCGTAGCCCAGCCAGGCGACGATGCCCAGCTGCCAGACCACCGCGGTCAGCGAGCAGAACACCACCAGCAGGGTGCTGCGCACGCAGCGGGTGTAGAGGTAGATGATGACCAGCGAGGTGACCACCGCCAGGGCGAAGAACATCATCACCTGGAGCAGGCCATCGATCAGGTCGCCCATCAGTTTGGCGAAGCCGATCACGCGGATCTTGTACTTGCCGCTGCCCTCCTCGCCGCTCGCCAGCGCCTCGGTGTCGCCAGCGAACTCGTACTTGGCGCGCAGCTTGTCCTCGAGCATCCGCGAGAACTTGTGGTAGTCGATGCCGTGGCCGGTGGCCGAGTCCTGGTCGAGCAGCGGCACGATCAGCATGCTCGACTTGAGGTCCTTGGCTACCAGGCTGCCGATGATGCCGGCGCGGTTGATGTTCTGCCGCAACTGCTCGATGTCAGCCGGCGAACCTGCATAGTTGTCGGGCATCACCGTGCCGCCCTGGAAGCCTTCCTCGGTGACCTCGGTCCAGCGCACCGCCGGGCTCCACAGCGACTTCATCCAGGCGCGGTCGACGCCCTCGGCGAGGAACAGCTCGTCGTTGATCTCCTTGAGCACGTTCAGGTACTCGGGATCGAAGATGTCGCCCTCGGTGTTCTCCACCACCACGCGCACCGAGTTGCCGAGGCCGCGCAGCGACTGGCGATTCTCCAGGAAGTTCTGGATGTACGGCTGACTCTGCGGAATCATCTTGTCGAAGCTGGGACGCAACTCCAGGCGGGTGAGCGCCATGTAGCCCAGCACCAGGGTGACCAGCACCATGAACACCACGAACATCGGGCGGTAATTGAAGACCAGCCGCTCCAGCAGGTTGCCGGACCGTTGATCGAACTCGCTGAGGTCGCGAATCACCGGCATGGTGTCTTGCTTGATGTTGGCCATCGCTAGGTACTCTTTTTGTAATTCTTATGGGTCTTATTGAAGGGCCAGCGTGCGCACGCCACGCTCACCCACCAGCACTAATTCACCGGCACGATCGACGGCCACGCCGGCGACCGGCGCCAGGCTGTCCTGCGCCACCGGCGCGAAGCTCGCGCCGCCGTCCTTGCTGAGCAGCGGGTGACCGGCCTGACTGAACAGCCAGAAGCGCCCGGCATCGTCCAGGGTGGCCGCGGTGATGCTGACCGGCAGCCCGGTGTCCACCTGGCTCCAGCTCTGCCCACCGTCGGTGCTGCGAAACACATGGCCGCGCAGGCCGTAGGCAAGCACCTTGCCCGGCTTGCCGACCACGCCGAACCAGGTGCCCTGGTAGGGCGTCGGCAGGGCCGCGAAGCGCTGCTGCCCGGCATCCCACTTGAGCAGCAGACCCTGTTCGCCGGCGAGGTACAGCTCGCCGTCGACCGCCGAGATGCTGTTCAGATGAAAGCCCTGCGAATTGTCGGTGCTGTCCTGCATCGGCACCCACGTCTGGCCGCCGTCGCGGGTAGCAAGGATCAGGTTGAACACGCCGACCGCGTAGCCGCGCTGCTCGTCGGCGAACCAGACATCGAGGAACGGCTTGTCGGCGCCCTCGTCGACCAGCCGCTGGCCTTCGGCGACGAACTGGGCCCACCGCTCGTTGGCCGGTTCCGCACTGGCCAGAGCGCGGTAGTGGGCGAGCACCCGCTCGCCGATCTGCCGGCCGTCCAGCTGCTTCACCCAACTGGCGCCACCGTCGGCGCTGTGCAGCACCACGCCATCGTTACCCACCGCCCAGCCCTGCTTGGCCGTGGGGAAATGCACCGCGTTGAGGTCGGCGCTCACCGGCACACGGGCCTGCTGCCAGTCCTTGCCGCCATTGTCCGAGTAGAGAATGTGGCCGCGCTGGCCGACCGCCACCAGGCGCTCGCCCGCTTGCGCCACATCGCGCAGCGGGCTGCGCACCGCCAGAGCACTCGGCTTGGCCGGCAGGTCGAGTACATCCACGTATCCAGCCGCCTGGACCACGCCCTGCAGGGAGGCCAGCGTGATGCCCAGCGCCAGCAGCGCGCACTTCTTGAAGGAACCCATACCGCGTCCTCTTGGGGAACCGCACCAGGCAGCACGGGGTGCCGCCCGGCGTCGAATCGGGAGCTGTCGCAACGGTCCCCTCCGACCCGCTGTGCGCCGACCGGAGGGGGACTTGCACGCTGCGCTTAGCGGATACCGGCGCCGGCCAGGGACTCCGGCGACCACTGGGTCTTGGACAGCGGCTCGATGTAGCGGATACCGCCGTAAGGGCCGACCACGCCGTTGATGTTGTAGGTGCCGCCGATCAGGTCGTAGATCATGAACGGGGTGGCATCCGGGGTCTGCTTGTCATAGCTCTGGGTCAGGAAGGCGAAGGAGCCGCGATACAGCTGGCCACGGGCGTCATACTGGTCGGAAGCCAGGGCGACCCAGCTGTCCTCGTCCAGGAAGAAGCGGCGCTTGTGGTAGATGTGCCGCGCACCGGACTTCAGCTTGCCCTCGACGACCCACACGCGATGCTTCTCCCAGCGCACGAAGTCGGGCGACAGATGATTCGGCGTGGTCAGCTGCTTGGGATCCTTGGCGTAGGTCAGCTGGTAGGTGTTGTACGGGACGTACATCTCCTTCTTGCCGACCAGGGTCCAGTCGTAGCGGTCCAGCGCACCGTTGAAGACGAACACGTCGTCGTAGGTGCCGGAGCCGGAGGTGCCCGGGTTCGGGGTGTCGTAGGCCAGGTTGGGCGCCAGCTTCACGCGGCGCTGGCCCGGCAGGTATTGCCAGGCGCTGCGCGGCTGCACCAGCGGGTTGGCGGCGTCACGCAGCATGATCGCCTCGCCGGCGCGGCGGGCCGGCGCGGTGTAGGCCAGCTTCATCTGGTAGTAGGTGTCCTTGGCGCCGATCGGCTTGGACAGGTCCTCGTAGATCGGGTAGCTGATGTGCGCCTGGCCGGTGGTGGACAGGGTCGGCTTGCCCGCGGCGTCGACGTTCCAGGAGTCGTACTTGGAGGAGATGCTCACGCCCTGGTAGCGCAGCAGGAAGTTCCACATCGCTTCGGCACCGGTCTTCGGGATCGGGAACGGAATGCCCGGCAGCACGTTGTCCACCGCGCTGCCACCTTCCTTGGACTGGGCGTTGACGGCGTTCTTCAGGGTGTTGTCGAGCACCGCCTGCGGCAGCGCCACCGAGCGGTGGGTCGGATAGACATCGACGCGGAAGGTCGGGAAGCGCTTGGCCAGCTCGATGGTGGTGGCGGTCAGCTGGTCCTTGTACTGGTCGACGTTCTTGCCGTCGATGCTCAGCAGCGGCTTCTCGCCGGCGAAGGGATCGGGGCGCACGCTATCGCCGTTCTTGAAGCCGGCCGGCGGGGTGGTCAAACCGCCCTTGTAGGCCGGAATGGCGCCATCGGCGCTGGCGGCCGCATCGGCGCCGACCTTGGTCAGGCTGGTGCCGAGCTTGGCGGCTTCGCCAGCGGATACGGCAGCGTGGGCCTGGCCGGCGATGGCCAGGGCAAGGGAAGCAGCGATCAGGGTATGCACGAATTTCATAATTATTGTTTTCCTGCTCAAAGGCTGAGAAACACGCGAATCAGAAGGTGGTCTTGAGGGTCAGGTAGACCGCGCCGCGGTCTTCCGTGGTCGAGCCACCACCGGAGAAGGACGAGTAGCCGCCGCCGTAGCAGGTGTAGTCCTGCTCGCCATCGAAGGCGTTCGGGGTGGCACCGTCGGTCTGGCCGTCATGGCAGGCCTCCGCTTCACCGAAGGCATCCACGTACTTCAGGTCGACGAAGTACTGGTTGTAGATCGCGGCGCTCAGGCCGATCGAGTAGTTGCCGGTGTCTTCGGCGCCGCCGCCCTGCACCGGGGAAATGCCGTCCAGGCCGAGGTTGACGGAAACCGGCATGCTCAGGTCCACGCCGGGGAAGACCTGGTACCAGGTCGGGGTGAAGTTGACGCCGATGCCCCAGTTGTCGCGGGTCGGCTTGTCGATGCCGCGGTAGCTGCTCTTGCCCTTGTAGAGCGCCTCGTTCTCGCTATCGAGCTCGAGCAGGTTGCTGTAGTACAGCTCGCCCAGCAGGGTGGCGGCATCGAACAGCGGGGTGTCGCCCATGGTCATCAGACCGTTGAGGGTCCAGTGCAGGGTGTCGCCGGTGGCGCTCATGCCGTTGCCGTCGCTCGGCGCGGTATAGATGATCCCGGTGGCCGGCGAGCGGTCCGGCAGCACGCCGAAGCCCGAGCCCAGCCCAGCAGGGCTGGTGGAGCTGAGAATCGCCGGAATGCTGGACAGCGGCATGTTGTGGCGGATGTTCAGGTCGCTGCCGACGCTGATGCCGGCGACGTCCTTGGACAGGCTCAGGCCGTAGATGTCGATGTCGTCGGCGTAGGCGAACTGGTAGGTGGCGCTCTGCAGCGAGTTGTACAGGTTGCCGATGGCGGCCGACTGGCTGCCGGGCGGGGTGCCGAAGGGCCCCGTGGCGACGGTCAGCCCGCGGGCATCGAGCCAGGCCTGCGGCAGGATCTCCGAACTGTTGCGGTAGTAGACACCCAGGGTGCCGTCCAGCCACTCCGGCGACCACTTGGCCATCACGCCCCAGTCGCCGCGCTTGTCGGGGCTCGCATCGTCGCCGCGACGGATGGTGGTCAGCGCGCCACGCACGGGAATCAGTCCTGGGGTGCCGGTATGGCCGAGAAGGAAGCTCTGTGCGCCCTCGCCGACCAGGTCGGAACCGCCGTAGTAGGTTCCGGCCTCCGGCAGGCGCGCCTCGTCCCAATCGAGGAAGTACTGGGCGCCCAGGGTCAGCTCGGGATTGACCTGGAAGGAGGCGGAAATCTGGTTGCGCGGAACGAACAGCTCCTTGGCTTCGGTACCCGGCGAGGCCGCCAGCTTGGCCAGGTCCAGGCCCGACTGGCCGTAGCTCAGCGAGTGCACCGGGTTGAGCAGGGTCTCGCCCCAGAACAGGTTGTGCTGGCCGATCTTGGTGCTGAACACCGACTGCTCGCCCACCTCGGTCTTGTAGAACACGAAGGCGTCGAGGATTTCGCCGGACGGGCCGCTGTAGTAGCGCTGCGCGTAGTTGCTCAGGTGCGGGCTGCCCAGCGGGATGCCGGTGCCCGGCAGGCCCATCAGGCTCGGGTTGATGCCCGACTGGGCGCCGTTGCCGTTGACGAACGGATTGGAATTGGAACCGGTGTTGTCATAGGCCTTGTCGTACCAAGCGGCACCGCTGACGCGAAAGCCCATCGACTCCTTGTAGATCACGTCCACCTCGGACAGCAGGTAGACGCGATTGGTGATGTTAGTCCCGGACTTGCGGAAGTTGTAGTCGCCGTCGTTGTTGTTCGGCGTGGCCAGCAGGCGCTTGTCGGCGCTCTCGGTGCGCACGCCGTAGTTGTACTTGACGGTGTTGTCGAAGCGAACGGCCCAGTCCTCGCTGCCGGTATCAACCTCGATGGCCTGGGCGGCGGGCACGGATGCCAGCATGATGGCCGAGGCCAGCAGACTGAGGCGCAGTGGACTTACGCCGTGATTCTGGTGGTGATGCATTGCGTTATCTCCGCTTATTTTTATTGTTGTTAACGTTGGTGTTGGCAATTCAGCGGCCGATTGCGGCGGAAAGGGTTGCCGGGCAACTCCCCTCCTGGCGATCCAGCACTTCGATGAATTCTTCTGCCTGCGGCCAGGGGCCGTAGCCGGCAGCCGGATTGAGGTGGCCGACCGCGCCGACATTGACCAGCTGGCTGCCCCAGCCGTCGGCCATGCGGGCGACCGCCTCGAGACTGGCCAGATGGTCGTTGCTGCTGGCCGCGACCAGGCTGGGGAACGGCAGCGGGCCGCTCGGCAGCGGGTCCCAGCCGTTGGCGCGCAGGGTGTCCGGTGTCGGGTAGCCTTCGGGCCAGGCGGCCTCGAGATCCGGCGGCGCGGCCAACAGGGCGCCCTTGATGTCGTGGCGATGGCGGGCGGCCCAGTGGGCTACCATCAACACGCCGGCGCTGTGCGCCACTAGGATCACCGGACCGTCGATCTGCGCCAGTTCGCGCTGGATCGCCTCGACCCGCGCGACGCAGCTGAGCTTGTCGGTCTGCAGCGGCGGCACCGAGCGGACCTTGGCCAGGCGGGCCTCCAGCAGCGTCTGCCAATGCTCGGCAACGTGGTCGCGCAGGCCGGGAACGATCAGGACGGTAGCGGCGGTTTGCAGTTTTTCCACTTCGGCACCCTTGCTCTGAATCTCGAGGTCGGCTGGATAGCCAGCCTTCGAGACCCACAGTAAAGAGCCCTCCCCCCGGTCGCTTTACATTGCGCGTCAGGCACTTTTCATTTGATGACAGCGCTGCCCCACTGGCGGGGGCCTGCCAGGGAGCTGGACAGCGGATGGCTTTTCATTTCGTGACGCCAAGGCTATAAGTGAGGCCCCGCCAGCGTAGCGGGACGCCATTTGACAAAGCATGGGAAACAACAAGATGACCGCCCTCGCCCGCGCCGCCGTGCTCACCAACTACCTGGAAGTCGCCCGCCACCTGGGCCTGAACGGCCAGAGTCTGCTCTCGCAGGCGGGTCTCAGCGTCTCGCAGCTGGACGATCCCAATAAGCGCATCCCGGTTGCCGCGGCGGTCAGCCTGCTCGAGGAGTCGGCGCGCGTCAGCGGCTGCGAAACCTTCGGCCTGCGCATGGCCGAACTGCGCCAGCTGTCGGACTTCGGCGAGATCAGCCTGCTGCTCAGCCACCAGCGCACCCTGCGCGACGCCCTGCAGGTGATCGTCCAGTACCGCCACCTGCTCAACGAGTCGCTGGCGATCCACATCGAGGAGGCCGGCAAGACGGTGATCATCCGCGAGGAAGTGGTCACCGACCGGCCGGCGCACAGCCGCCAGGCCATCGAGCTGGCGGTCGCCGTGATGCATCGCTTCTGCGCCGCCCTGCTTGGCGCGCACTGGCATCCGCTCAGCGTGAACTTCACCCACGAAGCGCCAGCCGACCTGACCGTGCACCGGCGCATCTTCGGCTGCAAACTGGAGTTCGGCAGCGAGTTCAACGGCATCGTCTGCCCTGCCGCCGATCTGGACACCGCCAACCCGCTGGCCAACGCCGCCATGGCGCGCCACGCGCAGCGCTACCTGGACTCGCTGCAGACCGCAGGCGAGCATTCGGTGGTGTTCGACGTGCGCAAGACCATCTACCTGCTGCTGCCGATGGGCCGCGCGACCATCGAGCAGATCGCCGAGAGCCTGGGGATGAACGTACGCACCCTGCAGCGCCGCCTGGAGGAAGGCGGCGCCACCTTCAGCGAGTTGATCAACGGCGTGCGCCGCGACCTGGTGATCCGCTATCTGGAGAACCCGGGCTACTCGCTGGGGCGCATCGCCGACATGCTCGGCTACTCGATGCCCAGCTCCTTCACCCGCTGGTTCATCTCCCAGTTCGGCATGCCGCCGGCGGCCTGGCGCGCCGAGCACAACATCGTGCCGCGCAAGGAACGCTGAGCGGCAAGGCCGGATGGTCCTCGCCGCGGCGAGGCTCCACGCGCCACAGGCCCACCAGCCGCGCTGGCTGGCGGGGAGTCGGCGGGATCAGCGGCTGTTCTGCACGACCGTCAGCGCCAGCTCGTCGAGATCGGTCACCGCGCGACTGAGGTAGAACTCGGCGCCACCGTGGCCACGCTTGCCGTCCTGCTGCAGCTGGCCGCGCACGAACTGGTAGTTGCCGTGGATCTTGCTCAGCGCAACCGCATGCTCGGCGTGCTGCGCCAGCAGCGCGGCGAAACGGGCCTCGATGGTCTGGTCGAGCGCCTGCAGGCGCGCTGACGTCATGACCAGCTGCTCCTTGCCCGGCAACGGGTAGTGGCGCAGCTGGTAATCCAGCAGGAAGCTGGCCAGGGCGCGGCTCTGCTCGCTGAGCAGCGGCGACGCCGCCTCGCCGGTCAGGTTGCGCTGCTCACCGGCGTAGGCTGCTGCGGCGGCCTGCTGCAGTTGCAACTGGTGGGCCAGCAACTGCTGGATCAGCGCCGGATAGCGCTGCTTGTCTGCCGGTGGCAGGCCGTCCAGCTCGGCGAACACCTTCTTCATCTCGCCCAGCGGTTGCGCCAGTACGGCCGGCTGGCCGAGCTGCTGGACGGCGGTCTCCAGCGTCTGCAGGTGATGGAATACCGAGGTCAGCAGGCGCGGGTCGGGCGTTCGCTCCTTGGGGTTGAAGTAGAGCATGGCGCTGGCACACAGCAGTTGGCTGCGGCTGTCCAGCTCGCTCAACTGCAGGGCGCTGCGCTCGTCGGCCCCGACCGGCGAACACAGTAGAAACAGTACACACAGCAATGATTTCGCTCGCATCGTCCCTACCCTCTGGTCTTGTTGTTATCTCAGGTCATGCGGCCGATCCGTTGATCGGCAGTGCCTGGCATTGCGCCAGGGCAGCCGCCCGCCGGCCACGCGGCGCGGCCGGGCGAGCGGTTGGTTTCCCGGCAGCGCCCGAGGCGGGCGCCACCGTGGAAAGCAGGTGAAACGGGACTGGTTGGCTGACTGATCAGCGCAGGATGGTGCAGCCGGTCGCGGCCTGCAGTTCGTCGAAGCTCACGCCCGGCGCCATCTCCACCAGCTTGAGGCCGGCCGCGGTGACATCCAGCACGGCCAGGTCGCTGATGATGCGGTCGACCACGCCGACGCCGGTCAGCGGCAGGTCGCAGCGCTCGAGGATCTTGTGCGCGCCGCCCTTGGCGGTGTGTTCCATCAGCACCACCACGCGCCTGACCCCGGCCACCAGGTCCATCGCCCCGCCCATGCCCTTGACCAGCTTGCCGGGGATCATCCAGTTGGCCAGGTCGCCCTGCTCCGACACCTGCATGGCGCCGAGCAGGGCCAGGTTGATGTGGCCGCCGCGGATCATCGCGAAACTTTCCGCGCTGTCGAAGAAGCTGCTGCCCGGAAGGGTGGTGACGGTCTGCTTGCCGGCGTTGATCAGGTCGGGATCGACCTCGGCCTCGGTCGGGAACGGGCCGATGCCGAGCAGACCGTTCTCGCTCTGCAGCCAGACGTCCATGCCCTCGGGGATGTAGTTGGCCACCAGGGTCGGCAGGCCGATGCCGAGGTTGACGTAGAAGCCGTCCTGCAGCTCCTGGGCGGCGCGCTGCGCCATTTCTTCGCGGGTCCAGGCCATGTTCAGTTCCCCTCTGCCGGTTTGGAAAGCGTGCGGACTTCGATGCGTTTTTCCGGGTTGGCATTGAGCACCAGGCGCTGCACGTAGATACCCGGCAGGTGGATCTGGTCCGGGTCCAGTTCGCCGATCTCGACGATCTCCTCCACCTCGGCGATGCACACCTGGCCGGCCTTGGCGCACAGCGGGTTGAAGTTGCGCGCGGTCTTGTCGAACACCAGGTTGCCGGCCTTGTCGGCCTTGGCGCCCTTGATCAGCGCCACATCGGCGGTCAGCGCGCGCTCCATGACGTACCACTCGCCGTCGAACTCGCGGGTTTCCTTGCCCTCGGCGACCAGGGTGCCGTAGCCGGTCTTGGTGAAGAACGCCGGGATGCCGGCGCCGCCGGCGCGCAGCTTCTCGGCCAGGGTGCCCTGCGGGGTGAATTCCAGCTCCAGCTCGCCGGCCAGGTACTGGCGCTCGAACTCCTTGTTGCCGCCCACGTAGGAGGAAATCATCTTGGCGATCTGCCGGCTGTACAGCAGCGGACCGAGGCCGAAGTCGTCCACCCCGCAGTTGTTGCTGATGACGGTGAAGCCGCGCTTGCCGGTCTCGCGCAGCGCCTCGATCAGCGCTTCGGGAATGCCGCACAGGCCGAAGCCGCCGACCGCCAGGGTGATGCCGTCCTCGACCAGCCCGTCGAGGGCGGCGTAGGAGTTGGGATAAAGCTTGTTCATCGCATCGTCTCTTTCTTGTTGATTACCCGCAGCCTGGGAACTCTCTGTAGGGGCGAATTCATTCGCCAACATGCCCCGTCAAGGCGAATGAATTCGCCTCTACGACGTCCCTGCGATCACAGGACCCAGTGCATCAGCGCCAATACCAGCGCGACCAGGAAGGCGGTCTCGCCGACCATCAGCAGGATCGGCTTGATGCCCACCGAGGCCAGCTCCTTGAGCTGGGTCTTCATGCCCAGCGCGCTGATCGAGACGACCAGGCACCAGCGCGACAGCTCGTTGACTCCGCCCTGCACCGCCGCCGGCACCCAGCCGGTGCTGTTGACGCAGGCGAGGATCAGGAAGCCGACGGCGAACCAGGGCAGCAGCGGCGGGCGCTTGCCGGTGGGGTCGGCGCCCTGCATGCGGGTGATCATCGCGGCGGTGACGATCACCGGCAGCAGCATGGCCACGCGCATCAGCTTGACCACGGTGGCGGTGTCGCCGGTCTCCGGGGACATGCTGTAACCGGCGCCGACCACCTGGGCGACGTCGTGGATGGTGGCGCCGAGGAACACCCCGGCGGCCTGCGGCGACAGGGCGAACCAGTTGGCGATCATCGGGTAGAGGATCATCGCCAGGGTGGACAGCGCCGACACGCCGATCACGGTGAACAGGGTGGCGCGCTCCTTCTGCGGGTGGTTGGGCAGCGCGGCGGCCAGCGCCAGCGCGGCCGACGCGCCGCAGATGGCGGTGGCGCCGCCGGTGAGCATGCCGAACAGGCGCTGGAAGCCGAGCGCCTTGGCCGCCAGCACCGACACGCTGATGGTCACCGCCACCAGGATCACCACCAACGCCACCGGCTTCCAGCCGAGACCGGCGATCTGCTCCAGGGTGATGCGCATGCCTAGCAGGGCCACGCCGATGCGCAGCACGGTGCGCGCGGTGAACTCGATGCCCGCCTTGCACTTGCCGTCCACGGAGAGGAAGTTCAGCGCCATGCCGAGCAGCAGGGCGAACAGCATCACCGGCGCGCCGTAGTGCTCGGAGAGGAAGCTCGCCGCGGCGGCGGCGATCAGGCTGACGATGAAGCCCGGCGCCAGTTCGCGCACGCGGCTGTTTACATGGACGAGAGCGATGGCGCTCATGGCGCGGACTCCTCGGAAGCGATGACGATGAACACCCGGTCGTCCTGCACCTCGACCGGATAGCTGGCGACCTTGAGCGCGGTCGAATTGAGTAGGTAGCCGCTGACCAGGTCGAAGCGCAGACCATGGGCGCAGCACTGGATCACCCGCCCATCCAGGCGGCCGCCACACAGCGAGGCGCCCTGGTGCGGGCAGCCGTCGTCGATGGCGTAGAGCTGGCCGGCGACGTTGAACAGCGCCAGGCTCTTGTCCGCGAATTCGACCAGCGCGCGCGCACCGGGGACCGGCACCTTGCCGGCGGGGACTTCGTAGCGAGCGGTCATGCCAGCTGTCCCTCGGCGTCGCGGCGCGCCAGGGCGGCGCGCATGGCGCCGAGCAGCACCTCGGCCGACTGCGAGCCGGATACCGCCAAGTGGCGGTCGAAGACGAAATAGGGCACGCCATTGCCGGCCATGCCGGCGGCGTCGCCGAAGAAGGGCCAGCCATCGCCGCGCAGGTTGTCGACCAGCTCAGCAGGCGCGAAGCCGCAGTCTTCGGCGATGAGCAACAGGGTGGCGGGATCGCCGAGATCCTCGCCGTTATGGAAATAGGCCGCGAACAACCGCTCCAGCAGGGCCTCGACCTGCGCCGGGCTACCGATGGCGGCGGCGCGCTCGAGCAGGCGATGGGCGTCTCCGGTGTTGGGCATCCGCTCGATGCGGGCGAAGTCGATGCTCAACCCGGCGGCGGCGGCGGCCGCCTCGCGCACCTGGGCCTGGCGCAGGCGCACGGCCTGCTCGCTGCCGAGGCGGCGCAGGTAGAACTCGGCGAACGGCACGCCCGCGGCCGGCAGGTCCGGCAGCAGCTGCACGCCGTGCCACTCCAGTTCGACCTCGACATCCGGCCGGGTGGCGCGCAGACGGGCCAGCGCGCGCTCCAGCTGGCGCTTGCCGATCAGGCACCAGGGGCAGATGAAGTCGAAGAACACCTCGATATGCAGCGGCTGGCTCACGACTGGGCCTCCAGTGCCGCTTCGGTGGCGGTTTCCTCGACGCCCTCGCCCTGCAGGCGGGCCATGTCGTTGTGGTAGTGGCGCTTGGCGTAGAAGAACACTGCCGCCGCCGCGATGCTGACCAGCGGCACCAGCTGGAAGGCGTTGTCCAGGCCGATCAGGTCGGACACCTTGCCGGTGATCAGCGGCCCGGTGGCCAGGCCCAGCAGGTTGTTGGCCAGGGTCAGGGTGGCGAACGCGGTGCCATGCACGGTGTAGTGGGTCAGGTTGGCGACCATGGCGCCGGCCGGGCCGGAGGTGCCGGCGGCGATCAGCATGCCCAGGCAGATCATCACCAGCTGGGCGGAGCCGACCGGCAGGGCGAAGGCCAGCGACAGCAGCAGGCAGCTGCCCAGGCAGTAGGCGATGGCCAGGGCGATCTTGCGGTCAGGACGGTTGCGGCACAGGCGGTCACTGAGCATGCCGCAGAGGACCATGCCAATACCGCTGCACAGCACGATGATCGCTGACACGGCGCCGGCCTTGTCGGTGCCCATCCCGTAGTAGCGGTTCAGGTAGCTGGGCATCCAGACGATCACGGTGCCGCCGACGAACAGCTGCAGGCCGCTGCCGATGTAGGCGGACAGCACCGAGCGGCTGGAGTACAGGGTGCGCAGCGGGCGCTGGGCCTTGAGGGCCGCCTGGCTGGCGGCGTCGGCCAACCGCCGGGGGGCGATCTTCGCCTCGCGCACGATGACCGGATAGAGCAGCGCCAGGGCCAGGCCGAACAGCGCCATGCCGGCGAACGCCCAGCGCCAGCCGAAGTGCTGGGCCATCACCCCGCCGAGGGCCATGCCCAGCACCGAGCCGAACATGCCGCCGGAGATGAACGCGCCGGACAGGGTGGCGCGCATCTCGCGGGGGAACACCGAGACCACCACGGCGATGCCGACGCTGCCGTAGGCGGCCTCGCCGACGCCGACCAGGAAGCGGGCGACGAACATCTGCTGGTAGTCCTGCGCCAGCGCGCAGCCGAGGGTCGCCAGGCTCCACAGCACCGCCATGAATGCCAGGCTCTTGACCCGGCCGAAGCGGTCGGCGAGCAGCGACAGCGGGAAGGTCAGCAGGCCGACCATCAGCGCGACTATGCCGCTGAGCAGGCCGAGCTGGCTGTCGGAGAGTGCCCACTCGCCCTTCAGCAGGGGGAACACGGCGTTGAGCACCTGCCGTGACATGTAGTCGGAGATCAGCAGGCCGAAGGTCAGGGCGAAGACGATCCAGGCATAGCGGCGCGGGATGCCGATCGAGGTGTCTTCGCCGTCATCGGCGGTCGGGTGGTAGGCGGCCATGCTGCCTCCTTTATCTGTCTGGCGAAGGTAATTATTGTTATGGGTCATGCCTGACCGGGTTCTGCAAAGGCTTCGCTGCAGGGTGAAGCCTTTGCGCAACCTCTATGGAGCGTAGAGGGGTCGGGAAGCCTCTGGCCCCCCGCCCCTCCCAGGATCAGCCGCGCTGCGGCACGCCCTTCTGCCCCGCCTTGCGGTTCGGCGCCATGCCGTTGGCCAGCAGGGTTTCCTCGATGCTGTCGTACTGCACGCCGATGCGGTAGATCTCGCGCGCTTGCTTGCCGTTGGCCACTTCGCGGCCCAGTTCGTGGGCGACGCGCACGCACTGCTGGATCTGCTCGACCGAGGTCATGCGCTGGCCGTGCTGGCCGACGATGGTGTCCTCGATGCCGCAACGCGGGTGCAGGCCCATGGCCATGGCCATCATGTTGAACGGCAGCACGTTCTTCAGCAGCGACTCGGCGGTCAGGGTGCAACCGTCCGGCGCGCGGTGGATGAAGTTGAAGAAGTTGAACGGGTTGGGGCCGTCGAAGCCGCCGCCGATGCCGATCCAGGTCAGGTTCAGCGGGCCCATGTAGACGCCCTTGCGCACCAGGCGCTCGAGGGTTTCCAGAGCGTGCATGCCGGTCAGCTGGAAGTGCGGCTGGATGCCGTTGGCACACAGGCGCTTGAGGTGCTCGGCGACCCAGGCCGGACCGGCCGGCACGGTCATCTCGCTGTAGGCGGCCTGGTAGGCCGGATTGGCCAGGGAGGTGCCTTCCAGGTATTCCGGATAGAGCAGCTCCATGATGTTCATCTGGGTGGTGTTGATCGCCACGGTGACCTGATCCGGCTTCGGGGTCAGCTCGGCCAGCATGTGGCGGGTGTCGTCGCTCAGCCACTTGGCGGCCTCGCCCTCGCCTTCCGGGGCGAAGGAAATCGAGCCGCCGACCTGGATGATCATGTCCGGCACGGCCTCACGCACGCCGGCGATCAGCTCGTTGAACTTGGACAGGCGCTTGGATCCGGTGCCGTCCAGCTCGCGCACGTGCAGGTGCAGCACTGTGGCGCCGGCCTCGTAGCAGTCGACGGCCTTCTGCACCTGCTCGTCCATGGTCAGCGGGATGTCCTCCGGGAAGTCCTCGGGCATCCACTCCGGGCCGTAAGGAGCGACGGTGATGACCACCTTCTCCATGTTTTCGGGGTGCAGGGAATCGTCGAAGAATTGCATGTTGTGGTCCTCGGTCTTTTTGTTGTTGCCACCCGCCGGGGCGAGCCGGCGGGCGCAAGGTGCGTGCACGTAGGGGGGGAATCAGAAAGTCTTGTCGCCGATGATCCCGGCGCGCTCCATCTTGCGATGGCAGGCCGGGTAGTCCATGACGGCGTAGTGCTGGGTGCTGCGGTTGTCCCAGATCGCCACGCTGTTCGGCTGCCAGCGCCAGCGCACCTGGTACTCGGGGATGTACGCCTGGCTGACTAGGTAGCGCAGCAGCTCGCTGGCGCCGGGGTTGGCGTCCTGGCCGAAGCGCACGCGCTCGGGGGTGTGGTAGTTGCTGAAGTGGGTGGTGAAGGCGTTGACGAACAGTACCTTCTCGCCGGTTTCCGGATGGGTGCGCACCACCGGGTGCTCGGCGTCCGGGTACTGGGCCTTGAGCGCCAGGCGCTTGTCGATCGGCATGGCCGCACCGAAGCTGGCCTCGATGCTGTGGCGGGCGCGCAGGCCCTCGATCTTCGCCTTCACGTCGGCCGGCAGCTTGTCGTAGGCCAGCACCATGTTGGCCCACATGGTGTCGCCGCCCACCGGCGGGCACTCCACGCAGCGCAGCACGCAGCCCAGCGGCGGCGCCTCGCGCCAGGTGGCGTCGGTGTGCCAGGCGTTCTCGTAGCGGTCCATCGGCTGGTCGGGACGCTTGTAGATCTGCACCAGGCCCGGATGCTCCGGGTCGCTGCCGGCCACCGGATGATCCTCCAGCTCGCCGAAGCGGCGGGCGAAGGCCACGTGCTCGGCGCGGCTGATGTCCTGGTCGCGCAGGAACAGCACGCGGTGCCTGAGCAGCTGGGCACGGATCTCGGCGAACAGGCCGTCGTCGTGGATGGCGTCGGCCAGCTTGACGCCGACCAGCTCGGCGCCGATGGCGCAGGTCAGTTGTTCGACTTGCATGGCATTGGCCTCCTCAGATGACGAAGATCGACGATCCGGTGGTCTTGCGCGACTCCAGGTCGCGGTGGGCCTGCACGGCGTCCTGCAGGGCGTAGTGCTGGTTGATCTCGATCTTGATGCGGCCGCTGCCGACGTGGTCGAACAGCTCGCCAGCCAGGTCGGCCTTCTCGGCCGGGTCGGCGATGTAGTCGGCCAGCGCCGGACGGGTCAGGTACAGCGAGCCCTTCATCGCCAGCAGCACCGGGTCGAAGGCCGGGATCGGGCCGGAGGCGGTGCCGACGCAGACCAGCAGGCCGCGGCGCTTGAGCGAGTCCAGCGAGGCCATGAAGGTGCTCTTGCCGACGCTGTCGAACACCACGTTGACGCCCACGCCATCAGTCAGCTCGCGCACGCGCTTGGCGACATCCTCGTGGCTGTAGTTGATGGTGTGGTCGCAGCCGTGGGCGCGGGCCACTTCGGCCTTGGCGTCGCTGGACACGGTGCCGATCACGTTGAGGCCGAGCAGCTTGGCCCACTGCGCGACGATCAGGCCGACGCCGCCGGCGGCGGCGTGCAGCAGGATGGTGTCGCCGGCCTTGAAGTCGTGGATGCGACGCATCAGGTAGGCCGAGGTCAGGCCGCGCATGGTCATCGCCGCGGCGGTCTCGAAGGCGATGGTTTCCGGCAGCTTGATCAGCGGCGCGGCCGGGATCAGGCGCTCGGTCGAGTAGGCGCCGAGGGTGTTGAGGAAGCCGGTGTAGGTGACGCGATCGCCCACCGCCACGTTGGTCACACCCTCGCCCACCGCCTGGACCACGCCGGACGCTTCCACGCCCATGCCGTTGGGCAGAGGGATCGGGTAGGTGCCGTTGCGAAAGTAGGTGTCGGCGTAGTTCAGGCCGACCGCCACATGGCGCAGGCGGACCTGACCGGGGCCGGGCTCGCCGACCTCGACCTCCTCGTAGCGCAGGACTTCGGGACCCCCGGTTTCATAGAAGCGTACGGCTTTGGCCATGTTTGTCTCCCCCAATGCATTCTTGTTGAGCAATACCGCTCGTGTTGTAGGGAATTTAGGGAGTTGCCCCGGCCTGCGCTTCTCATCAGGCGACAGTGACTTTTCATTTCATGACAGTCGCCGTCGATTCACCCGTTGCGCCGCGCCGGACGAAAAAAAGCCGGTGCCTGCGGCAGGTCCGGCGAGTCTCTCGCAGGTCCTGGCGCACGCACCGGCCAAGGTCCGGCCAGTCTCAGCGCTGGCCGTTCAGGGAATCAGCCGTGCTGGGTGAAGCCCACCTGCCCCGGCTTGCGGTTCGGCGCGAAGCCGTTCTTGGCCAGGGTCTCGTCAGCGTCCTTGTAGAAAGTGCCGATCCTGTAGATCTCGCGAGCCTCCTGGCCGTTGGCGATTTCGCGGCCGAACTCGCGGGAAATGCGCACCAGCTGCTCAATCTGCTCGACGGTGGTCATCTTGCGCTCGCGGCGCTGGGTCCAGATGTTGTCCTCGATGCCGCAACGCACGTGCAGGCCCAGGGCCATGGCCATCATGTTCAGCGGCAGGGTGTTGAGCATGGAGGTTTCCAGGGTCAGCACCGAGCCATCCGGGCAGGCACGCACGAAGTTGGCCAGGTTGTAGAGGTTCGGCGCCTCGAAGCCGCCGCCGATGGCCACCCAGGTGAGGATCAGCGGCACGTTGCACACGCCGCGGCGCATCATGCGCTCGACGGTTTCCAGCTGGGCGATGTTGGCCAGCTGGAAGTGGGTCTGGATCTTGTTGGCGGACAAACGCTTGATGTGCTCCTCGACCCACTCCGGACCGGCCGGGATGGTCATCTCGCGGTAGGCGGCGTAGCCGGCGGTACCGACATCCAGCGAGGTGCCCTTGACGTCCGCGGCGCACATCTGCTCGACCACGTTCATCTGGTTGGTGTTGATAGCGATGGTCACCTGGTCCGGGGTCGGCTTGATCTCGGCGAGCATGTGGCGGGTGTCGTCGGACAGCCACTTGGCGACGTCGCCGTCGTTTTCCGGGGCGAAGGAGATCGAGCCGCCGATCTGCAGGATCATGTCCGGGCAGGCTTCGCGGATACCGGCGACCAGTTGGTTGGTGAAGGACAGGCGCTTGGAGCCCTTGCCGTCGGCTTCGCGACCATGCACGTGGAGCACGGTGGCGCCGGCGTTGTAGCAGTCAACGGCCTTCTGGATCTGGGCGTCGAGCGATACCGGAATGTCTTCCGGGAAGTCGGACGGCTGCCATTCCGGGCCGTAGGGCGCGGCGGTGATGACCAGTTTCTGCATGTTTTCGACGAACAGGGACCCATCGAGGAAATTCATGGCGTGCTCCTAAAATTGGTGGGGTTGTGCGTGGTGTTCAGGATGATCAGAAGGGCTTGTCGCCGACGATGGCCGCGCGCTCCATCTTGCGATGGCAGGCCGGGTAGTCCATGACCGCATAGTGCTGGGTGCTGCGGTTGTCCCAGATGGCGATGCTGTTCGGCTTCCAGCGCCAGCGCACCTGGTACTCGGGGATGTACGCCTGGCTGATCAGGTAGCGCAGCAGGTCGCTGCCGCCCATGCTGTAGTCCTGGCCGAAGCGCACGCGCTCCCTGGTGTGGTAGTTGGTGAAGTGGGTGGTGAAGGCGTTGACGAAGAGGATCTTCTCGCCGGTTTCCGGGTGGGTGCGCACCACCGGGTGCTCGGCGTCCGGATACTGCGCCTTCATTGCCAGACGCTGCTCGAGCGGCATGGCGGCGGCGAAGGACGCCTCGAAGCTGTGGTTGGCACGCAGGCCCTCGATCTGCTCCTTGATCTCCACCGGCAGGCGCTCGTAGGCCAGCGCCATGTTCGCCCACATGGTGTCGCCACCGACCGGCGGGCACTCCACGCAACGCAGCACGCAGCCCAGCGCCGGGGTCTCGCGCCAGGTGCCATCGGTGTGCCAGGCGTTCTCGTAGCGGTCGATCGGCTGGTCGGGGCGCTTGTAGATCTGCACCAGGCCCGGCGCCTCCGGATGGGTCGGCGCCATCGGATGGTCCTCCAGCGCGCCGAAGCGGCGGGCGAAGGCCACATGGTCCGGGCGGGAAATGTCCTGATCGCGCAGGAACAGCACCTTGTTCTGCAGCAGCAGGCCCTTGATCTCGTTGAACAGGCCGTCATCGTGGACGGCATCGGCGAGGTTCACGCCGATCAGCTCGGCACCGATACTGCAGGTGAGTGGTTCTACGCGCATCTTGTTGTTCTCCTCAGGCGAAGGTCGTTCGGCCGGACGGGCCGTGAGGAAGAATTTATGAGCGCGCAACGCCGTCGACCTTTCATTCGGCGACAGCGTTTTTTCATTTCATGACTAATCCCCGAGATTTCCCGCGGGATTGCGGCGGGTGTTGACCCAAGTCAGTTTTTGCTCGGGTCATTCGCACGACAACCTGCTGCCTGCGAGGCCAGCCGCCCCCTCACAACGGCAGACTCACCTCGTCCTTCACCTCGCGGAGCACCACGCTGGTGTGCACGCTGGCCACCCCGGGCAGGCGGAAGATGCGCTGCTGCAGCACCTCGTCGTAGGCCTTGATGTCGCTGGTGACCACCTTGATCAGGTAGTCGGCCTTGCCGGTGGTGGCGTAGCAGGCAACGATCTCCGGGGTGGCGGCCACCGCCGCCTCGAACTCGGCGGTCACGTCGCCGGCGTGGCGGCTCAGCGCCACCTCGGCGAACACGCAGTTCTGCAGGCCGACCTTCTCGCGATCCACCAACACCGTGTAGCGGCGGATCACCCCCTCTTCTTCCAGCTCCTTGAGGCGCCGCCAGCAGGGCGTGGTCGACAGGCCGACCTTTTCTGCGAGCTGCTGCATGGTCTGCCGGGCGTCGCGCTGTAGTTCGCGGAGCAGCTGGCGGGCAAACTTATCGAGCATTTCATTCCCCTTAACGACTTATATCGAGTGTATTTTTCTCAAATCTACTGCCATGCAGGAGAAAAGAGAAACAAAAAACTGCGCCCGCTGCGGAACACTATTCCCCACAGAACAACACCGCGCAGGACAACAACAATGACCCATGCGACCGATCGCGCCAGCACCGTGCAGCTGCGCAGCGACTACCAGCTGAGTGACAACCTCAAGGCCACCCGCGGCCAGATCTTCCTCACTGGCACCCAGGCGCTGGTCCGCCTGCCGCTGATGCAGCGCGCCATCGACCGCGAGCGTGGCCTGAACAGCGCCGGCTTCATCAGCGGCTATCGCGGCTCGCCGCTGGGCATGGTCGACCAGGCGCTGTGGAAGGCCAAGCGCATGCTGGCCGACAACCAGATCGAATTCCTCCCCGCGATCAACGAAGAACTCGGCGGCACCGCGGTGCTCGGCACCCAGCAGGTCGAGTCCGACCCGCAGCGCACCGTCGACGGCGTGTTCGCCTACTGGTACGGCAAGGGCCCGGGCGTCGACCGCGCCGGCGATGCCCTGAAGCACGGCCACGCCTACGGCTCCTCGCCCAACGGCGGCGTGCTGATCGTCGCCGGCGACGACCACGGCTGCGTGTCCTCCTCCATGCCGCACCAGAGCGACCTGGCCTTCCAGGCCTGGAGCGTGCCAACCGTTTCCCCGGCGACCATCGCCGAGTACCTCGAGTTCGGCCTGTACGGCTGGGCGCTGTCGCGCTTCTCCGGCGCCTGGGTCGGCTTCACCGCGCTCTCCGAGGTGGTGGAAAGCGGCTCGACCGTCGACCTCGACCGCATCCAGACCCGCTTCGACGCCCCGGTGGACTACACCCCGCCGGCCGGCGGCTTGCACTACCGCTGGCCGGACCTGCCGTCGCTGCAGCTGGAAGCCCGCCAGGCCGACAAGCTCGACGCGGTGCGCGCCTTCGCCAAGAGCAACAGCATCGACAAGACCATCGTCGCCTGCGAGCAGGCGCGCTTCGGCATCGTCACCTGCGGCAAGGCGCACCTCGACTTCCTCGAGTGCCTGCGCCGCCTGGACATCAGCCTTGACGACCTGGCCCGCGCCGGCATCCGCGTCTACAAGATCGGCCTGTCCTTCCCCATCGAACCGAACCGCGCGCTGGACTTCGTGCGCGGCCTAGACGAGGTGCTGGTGATCGAGGAGAAGGCGCCGGTGATCGAGCGCCAGCTGCGCGAACTGCTCTACAACCAGCCGAGCGAGCTGCGCCCGCGCCTGCTCGGCAAGCAGGACGCCGACGGCAAGCCGCTGCTCTCCTCGCTTGGCGAGCTGCGCCCGTCGCGCATCATGCCGGTGCTGGCCGACTGGCTGGCCCGCCTGACCGGCGGCCTGGACCGCCGCCCGCTGGTCCGTGACTTCACTGCGCCGTCGCAGCTGAGCAACCTCGCCGACGCCGTGCGCCGCTCGCCCTACTTCTGCTCCGGCTGCCCGCACAACAGCTCGACCAAGGTGCCAGAAGGCTCGCGCGCCCTGGCCGGCATCGGCTGCCACTTCATGGCCAACTGGATGGACCGCGACACCAGCGGCCTGATCCAGATGGGCGGCGAAGGCGTCGACTGGGCCGCGCACTCGCGCTTCACCCAGGTGCCGCACGTGTTCCAGAACCTCGGCGACGGCACCTACTACCACTCCGGCTACCTGGCGATCCGCCAGTCGATCGCCGCCAAGGCCAACATCACCTACAAGATCCTGTTCAACGACGCGGTGGCGATGACCGGCGGCCAGCCGGTGGACGGCACCATCACCGTCGACGCCATCGCCCAGCAGGTCACCGCCGAGGGCGCGCGCAAGGTAGTGGTACTCAGCGACGACATCGCCAAGTACGACAGCCAACGCAGCCGCTTCCCGGCCAGCACCGCCTTCCACCCGCGCGAGGATCTGGACAAGGTGCAGCGCGAGCTGCGCGAAACCTCCGGCGTCACCGTGCTGATCTACGAACAGACCTGCGCGGCCGAGAAGCGTCGTCGCCGCAAGAAGGGCGAGTTCCCCGACCCGGATCGCCGCCTGTTCATCAACCAGGCGGTGTGCGAGGGCTGCGGCGACTGCGGCGTGGCCTCCAACTGCCTGTCCCTGGTGCCGCTGGAAACCGAACTGGGCCGCAAGCGCCAGCTCGACCAGTCCTCGTGCAACAAGGACTACTCCTGCGTCAACGGCTTCTGCCCGAGCTTCGTCTCGGTCAAGGGCGGCCGCGTGCGCAAGGGCGTCGGCGCCCTGCAGGGCGAGGCCGGCCAGCGCGCCCTCGCCGAGCTGCTGAACAACCTGCCGCGTCCGGCGGCCCACGTGTGGAACGCGCCCTACGACCTGCTGGTCACCGGCGTCGGCGGCACCGGCGTGGTCACCGTCGGCGCACTGATCAGCATGGCCGCCCACCTCGAATTCAAGTCGGCCAGCGTGCTCGACTTCATGGGCTTCGCCCAGAAAGGCGGCGCGGTGCTGTCCTTCGTGCGCCTGGCCGACGTGCCGGAGCGCCTCAACCAGGTGCGCATCGACACCCAGCAGGCCGACGCCCTGCTCGCCTGCGACCTGGTGGTGGCCGCCTCCGCCGACGCCCTGCAGAGCGTCAAGCACGGCCGCACCAGGGTGGTCGCCAACCGCCACGTGCTGCCGACCGCCGAGTTCGTGCAGAACCCGGACGCCAACCTGCAGACCGAAGGCCTGCTGGAGAAGATCCGCCACGCCGTCGGCGAAGCCGGCCTCGACCTGTGCGACGCCCAGAGCCTGGCCCAGCGCGCCCTCGGCGACAGCATCGGCGCCAACATCCTGCTGATGGGCTACGCCTGGCAGGCCGGGCTGATCCCGCTGAGCCTGGAGTCGCTTGAGCGCGCCATCGAGCTGAACGGCGTCGCCGTGCCGATGAACCTGGCCGCCTTCGGCCTCGGCCGCCTGGCCAGCGCCAACCCGCAGGGCCTGCGCCAGCTGCTCAGCCGCAGCGCCGAGGTGGAGGAATTCCGCCTGATCGAGGACTTCGACGAGCTGGTCGCCCACCGCGAGCTGCTGCTCACCGACTACCAGAACGCCGCCTACGCCCGCCGCTTCCGCGCGCTGGTCGACGAGGTGGCGAACGCCGAACGCGCCCTGCTCGGCAAGGACGCCAAGCTGCGCCTGAGCCCGGTGGTGGCACGCGGCTACGCCAAGCTGATGGCCTACAAGGACGAGTACGAGGTGGCGCGCCTGTACAGCGACCCGACTTTCCGCGCCCAGCTGGAAGCGCAGTTCGAAGGCGACTTCAGCCTCGAATTCCACATGGCCCCGCCGCTGCTGTCGCGCCCGGGTCCGGACGGCCGCGCCCGCAAGATCACTCTCGGCCCGTGGCTGCAGAAGGTCTTCCCGCTGCTGGCCAAGGCCAAGGCGCTGCGCGGCAGCGCGCTGGACCTGTTCGGCAAGACCGAGGAGCGCCGCATGGAGCGCCGGCTGATCGAGGAGTACGCCGCACGCATCCGCGAACTGCTGCCGCAGCTGAGCAAAGACAACCTCGACGGCGCCGTGCGCATCGCCGCGCTGGCCGAGGAGATCCGCGGCTACGGCCACGTCAAGCTGGCCAGCGTCGAGCGCGTCAAGGCCCGCGAGGCGCGCCTGCTGCACGACTTCGCCCCGCAGCGCTATGCCAAGCCGCAGAGCCACGTGGAGGCGGTGCCGGTGCAGGTGGTACATATCCAGCCGGCGAAAGCAGAAAAGACCGCCGCCTGAAGCAACGAGCATGTGGACCGGACACTTGATGGCGTGTGTCCGTTTGCCGCCCGCACCGAGAGGTGCGGGCGGTTTTTTTTGTGCTTCGCGAAAGCCCGGGGCCATCGCCAATCAGCGAAAAAGGCGCCAGCCCGGGTGACGAACGCAAGTTGCGGCGGTCCAACCGCTGATTCGACAATGGGCGCGGCGATGCGCCCGTAGCGCCTGCCGATCGTCCTCACCTCGCGGAGCCCTCCTTGCCAACTGTTTTCCTGCGCCATCTTTTCCGCTCAGCGCTGCTGCTGTTCGTCGTCGACAGCGCTGCCGTCGCGTCCGCCTGCCCGGCCGGGCAGCACGAGGTGTGCATGCTCACCTGCTTCTGCGCCCCCGGCACCCGGGAGGAGATGGGCGAGCTCTACGACAGCGTTGGTCAGATGGCCGCCTCCGGGCTGGAGAGCTGGCTGGTGCAGTCGCGCAACACCGCGGCCGCCGGCGATGTGCGGCCGATTCCGCTGAACATCCGCGTCCAGCTCGAAGCCTACTTCGACCTGCAGGTGCTGGAGACCGCCCGCTACAAGGTCGGCGACGCCACGGAGTTCAACGCCGCCAACACCATGCTGCAGAACCCCGACGTGCAGGCCGTCACCCTGGTGGACATCATCGTGTTCCGCAGCGAGGAGGCCGCCCTCAACGACGTCGCGCTCTGGGCCCATGAACTGGTGCACGTGCAGCAGTACCAGCAATGGGGCGTAGCCGAGTTCGCCCGACGCTATACCCGCGACTACGACAGCGTCGAAGCGCCCGGCTACGCGATGCAGAGACGGGTGACTGCCGCGCTGAAGGCCGGCGCGGCGTCTGCCACGCCGGTCGGCAAACCTTGAGAACCCAGGGGCAGCCTGGCCGCTAGACCAGCACCTGGCGGGTGCTGGCAATCAGCTCATGCACCTGCTGCTCCACATTGGCCTCGGTCGGCACCTCGGGGCCGCGCCCGCGGGGGCATGGCAGGCTCGGCGTGGTGCCGAACAGGCGGCAGATCAGCGGGCGCTGTTCGTACACTTCGCAGCCCTGCGGGCCGAGATGCACGCAGTTCCACTCGGCCAGCGCCGCGTCATGCTCGGCGTCGCTTTTCACCGGCAACCGCGACATCTCCTCGGAGGACGCGGTGACCGGCCCGCAGCAATCGTGGCAACCGGGCTCGCAGGCGAACCCCGGGATCTGCCGGCGCAGGTGGTCGATCTTGCGGCTGGTGCAACTCATCGGGCGGTCTCTGCTGAAGTCGCCGCCAGTTTACCTGCCTTACCTGCCCGTGCGGTCAATCGCGCTGGGTGCCGGATCGAAGGGTACTAACCAGCGCTGCCGTAAGGCCGGGTGATGACCTCGAGAAAATGGCCGTCGGGGTCCTCGAAATACACCCCGCGCCCTCCATCGTTGTGGTTGATCTCGCCAGGACGGTGCCTGCCGGGGTCGGCCCAGTACGGCAGGCCCAGGCCACGGATGCGGGCGAAGACCTGGTCGAAGTCGTCTTCGCCGATCAGGAAGGCATAGTGCTGGGAGGAAATCTCGCCGGCGTGCTCGTAGAAATCGAGCGAGACACCGTTGGCGAGCTGGACGACCAGCATCGGCCCGAAGCGGCTGGGGCTGGGCAGGCCGAGGAGTTCCGTGAGGAAGGTCGCCGACCGCTGCTTGTCGCGGCACCAGACGATGGTGTGGTTCAGCTGCACGCTCATGTTGGGCACCTCCCCGTCGCGTCACCGGTGCCTTCGATTCTGGTGCAGTCGGCCCTGCCTGTGAAGGTGCGGCCCTGCCTCGGCAGCCCCGGCGATACGCCGCCGCGTTCTTCACCCGGCAGTTCGGCCGCCTGGCGCGATGCCAGGCGCGGATCGGCGCCGGCCGTCATCACCTTCGCGGCGGCCCGCCCAGCTATCCTTCTCACTCCAGCGTGCAGGAGTTCCGCACATGCTGATCGTCGAGAATGTGCGCAAGTCGTTCGCCACCGCCCAGGGCAGCCTGCCGGTGTTGCGCGGGGTCGATCTGCAACTGCCGACCGGCACCAGCCTGGCGCTGATGGGCGAGTCCGGCAGCGGCAAGAGCACCCTGCTGCACCTGATCGCCGGGCTGGAGCGCGTCGACAGCGGGCGCATCCTGGTCGACGGCGTGCCCCTGCAGGGGCGCCGCGAAGCGGAGCTGGCGCGCTGGCGGCGCGAAGGCATCGGCCTGGTGTTCCAGCAGTACAACCTGATCGGCAGCCTCGACGTGGCGGCCAACCTGGCCTTCCAGGCGCGCCTGGCCGGGCGCCACGACCCGGCCTGGGTCGCCTATCTGGCCGAGCGTCTGGGGCTGGCGGCCTTGCTGGCGCGCTATCCCGAGCAGCTCTCCGGCGGCCAGCAGCAGCGCGTGGCCATCGGCCGGGCGCTGGCGACGCGGCCGCCGCTGCTGCTCGCCGACGAGCCGACCGGCAACCTGGATGAAGCCAGCAGCGAAGCGGTGCTCGAGCTGCTGCTGGCGCTGGTCGGCGAGGCGGGCAGCAGCCTGCTGATGGTCACCCACAGCGCGCGCCTGGCCGCGCGTCTGGGTCGCACCCTGTACCTGCGCCAGGGCCGCGTCCAGCCCTTGGGGGCATGATGGCCATGCTGCGCATCAGCCTGCTGGCACTGCTCAGTCACTGGCGACGGCATCCGTTGCAGTTCTTCAGCATCCTCACCGGCCTGTGGCTGGCCACCGCCTTGTGGACCGGCGTGCAGGCGCTCAACAGCCAGGCCCGCGCCGATTACGCGCGCGCCAGTGCGCTGCTGGCCGGGCCGGCGCAGGCCCAGCTGGTGGCGCGCCGGGGCGAGCGCTTCGACCAGGCGGCGTACGTGCAGCTGCGCCGCAGCGGCTGGCCGGTTTCGCCGGTGCTGGAAGGACGCCTGCGTTTTGCCGGTGCGGAGCCGCTCAGCGTCAGACTGCTCGGTATCGAGCCACTGAGCCTGCCGCCGGGCACCCAGCTGGCCGGACAGCCCGCTCGCATGCCGGATCTGCGCGCGTTCATCGGCACGCCGGGCCAGGCCTGGATCGCCGCGGACACCCTGCAGCGCCTCGGCCTGCAGCCCGGCGAGCGGGCAGTCAGCGGCGACGGCCAACGCCTGCCGCCCTTGCAGGTGCACGAGCAACTGGCGCCCGGAGTGATCGTCGTCGACATCGGCCATGCGCAGACGCTGCTGCAGGCACCGGGACAGCTCTCGCGCCTGCTGCTGCCGGCGGATTTCGCGGCGCGGCCGCCAGCGCTGCCGGCCGAGCTGGCCGCGCTGCTGCAGCTGCAACCGGCGAGCGCCGGCGACGACCTGCAGCGCCTGACCGACAGCTTCCACCTCAACCTCAGCGCCCTCGGCCTGCTGGCCTTTCTCGTCGGCCTGTTCATCGTGCATGCCGCCATCGGCCTGGCCCTGGAGCAGCGCCGCGGCCTGCTGCGCACCCTGCGCGCCTGCGGGGTGAGCCTGCGCGGGCTGATCGGCGCGCTGGCCGTGGAGCTGGGCCTGTTCGCCCTGCTCGGCGGCCTGGCCGGGGTGGCCTGCGGCTACCTGCTGGCCAGCCTGCTGCTCGACGATGTCGCGGCCAGCCTGCGCGGCCTGTATGGCGCGGAAGTCGCCGGGCAATTGAGCCTGGCGCCGCAGTGGTGGCTGGCCGGGATCGCCATGAGCCTGCTCGGCGCGCTGCTGGCCGGGGCCAACAGCCTGTTGCGCGCCGCCCGCTTGCCGCTTCTCGCGCTGGCGCAGCCGCAGGCCTGGCGCGCGGCACAGAGTCGCTGGCTGCGCCGCCAGGCGCTGCTGGCCGGCGTGCTCGGGCTGCTGGCGGCCGCCAGCTGGCGGTTCGGCGACAGCCTGCTCGGCGCCTTCGCACTGCTCGCCGCCCTGCTGCTGGCGGCGGCCTTGTTGCTGCCGGCCCTGCTCGACGCCGCGCTGGCCCTGCTGGCCCGGCATTGCCGCGGACCGCTGGCCGAGTGGTTCGTGGCCGACAGCCGCCAGCAACTGCCGGCGCTGGCGCTGGCGTTGATGGCCCTGCTGCTGGCGCTGGCCGCCAGCGTCGGGGTCGGTAGCATGACCGAGGGCTTTCGCCAGACCTTCGTCGGCTGGCTCGACCAGCGCCTGTCCGCCGACCTGTACCTGACCCCGCGCGATACCGCGCAGGCGCTGGACATCGGTACCTGGCTCGCCGACCGGCCGGGCGTCGACGCGGTCCTGCCGAGCTGGCGAGTCGACCTGCGCCTGCAGGGCTGGCCGGTGCAGCTGCAGGGCATCGTCGACCACCCCAGCTACCGCCAGCACTGGCCACTGCTCGAGCAACGCGCCGACGCCTGGACGCAACTGGCCGCCGGCCAGGGCGTCATGCTCAGCGAGCAACTGGCGCGGCGTCTCAAGCTGCGGCTGGGCGACCGCCTGGCGCTGCCGGGCGCCGAGGGCGAGCAACCGCTGAGCGTGGTGGGGCTGTACGCCGACTACGGCAATCCCAGGGGGCATCTGCTGGTGAACGCCGAGTGGCTGCGCCGCCACTGGCGCGAGGCGCGGCTGGTCAATCTCAGCCTGCGCCTGCAGCCGGGGCAGGTCGCAACGCTCAAGGAACAGCTCGAACAGCGCTATGGCCTGGACGCCACGCGGCTGAGCGAGCAGGCCACGCTGAAGCGCTGGTCGGCCGCGGTGTTCGAGCGCACCTTCGCCGCCACCGCCGCGCTCAACAGCCTGACCCTGCTGGTCGCCGGCGTGGCCCTGTTCATCAGCCTGCTGACCCTTGGCCACAGCCGCCTGAGCCAGCTGGCGCCCCTCTGGGCGCTGGGCGTCAGCCGCACGCGGCTGGCCTGGCTGAGCCTGGGACAGACGCTGCTGCTGGCCAGCCTGACCGTGCTGCTGGCGATGCCGCTGGGCGTGCTGCTGGCCTGGTGCCTGGTGGCGGTGGTCAACGTGCAGGCCTTCGGCTGGCGCCTGCCGCTGCATGTGTTTCCCGCTCAGCTGCTGCAGCTGGGCCTGCTCGGCCTGCTCACCAGCCTGCTCGCCGCCGCCGGGCCGCTCTGGCAACTGGCGCGGCGCCAGCCCGCCGAGCTGCTGAGGCAATTCGCCGATGAACGCTAGGCATGCCCTGCTCCTCGGCGCGCTCATGCTGGGAGCCTGCGACCAGGCGCCGGAGCCATCCGCCGGTTTCGCCGGCCTCGGCGCGGAGGCCGCCGCCTTCACCCAGGTCGAGCGGGGACGGCCGCTGCAGTTCCCGGCCGACCACGGCGCCCATCCCGGCTACCGCATCGAGTGGTGGTACGTCACCGCCAACCTCAGCGACGCGCAGGGCCGCGACTGGGGCGTGCAGTGGACGCTGTTCCGCTCGGCGCTGCGCCCGGGCCCCGACGAGCCCGGCTGGAACAGCCCCAACCTGTGGATGGGCCACGCTGGCCTGACCAGTCCGTTCGGCCATCAGTCCGGCGAAACCCTGGCTCGCGGCGGCATCGGCCAGGCCGGCGTCGAGGCGCAGCCCTTCCGCGCCTGGATCGACGACTGGTCGCTGCACAGCACCGCCGGCGAAGGTCTGCAGCATTTGCAGATGCAGGCCTCCGGCAGGGATTTCCGCTACCGCCTGCAGCTCGACAGCGACGGCCCGCTGGTGCTGCACGGCGAGCAGGGCTACAGCGTGAAATCCGGCCAGGGCCAGGCGTCCTGGTACTACAGCCAGCCGTTCTACCGGGTCAGCGGCGAGATCGAGCGCGCGGGTCAGCGCTACGCGGTCAGCGGCCAGGCCTGGCTGGATCGGGAGTGGAGCAGCCAGCCGCTGGCCGCCGATCAAAAGGGCTGGGACTGGTTTTCCCTGCACCTGGACGGTGGCAGCAAGCTGATGCTGTTCCGCGTGCGTCAGGCTGACGGCCAGCACTACCGCGCCGGCACATGGATCGCCGCCGACGGTCGCAGCCAGGCGCTGCGCGGTGAACAGATCCAGCTCGACGAACAGGCCTGGACGCGCCAGGCCAACGGCCGCAAGGTGCCGACCCGCTGGCGCGTGCAGGTTGCCGATCACGGCGTGGATGTGCAGGTCGAGGCCATCCAGCCGCGCGCCTGGATGGGAACCTCGTTTCCCTACTGGGAAGGACCGGTACGCCTCAAGGGCAGCCCCGGCGGGCGCGGCTACCTGGAAATGACCGGCTACTGAACAGCGGGTTGCCAATGGCACCGGCAACCGCTCAGTCGTATTCGGCTTCCTCGTGCTCGCCCAGCAGGCGCCGTTGCCGGGGCGTGGCGGCAGCCAGCACCGCGGGATTGAAGCGCCAGAGCAGGTAGGGCGAGAACTTCTGCGCCACCATGCGCCGACCGTAGTGCACCTGCAGCAGGTAGCGCGTGCGGTCGCGGGTCAGATTGTTGCTGCCGGCGTGCCACAGCTCGCTGCGAAACATCAGCACGTCGCCGGCCCGGCACAGCACCGGCTGCAGGGTACGGCCCTGCCAGTGGCTTTCGCCGGCTGTGGGCGGCCGCCCGGCGCGGTGGCTACCGGGGATCACCCGGGTGGGGCTGAGGTCGGCATCGATGTCGTCGAGGTAGAGATGCGCGGTGCAGATCTGCATCGGCAACTCGAAGGCAGGATCGGCCAGCAGGCTTGGCGGCAGCTCCATCACCAGGTAGTCCAGATGCAGTGCGGCGCCGACGAAGCCGGGATGGCTGCGCCAGGCGGTCTGGCCGATGATGTGACAATCGGCGCCGAGAGCGGCCTCGGCCAGCTCGATGATCCCGCCGAGATCGAGAAACGGCAGCCACAGCGGGTCGCGGTTGAATACGCACTTGTAGTGGTCGCACAGGCCGCTGTAGTCCCAGTGCTGGGGTTCGAGGTGGTCGATCGCCGTGCGCAGGGTGCTGATCTGGCCAGCATCCAGCACCCCCGGCAGCAGTACGAAACCGTCGCGGTGCAAGGCCTGCAGACGGCTGGCGGTCAGGGATGCCAAGAGTTCACTGCTGGCCATGCGCTGCCCCCGGATGATGCGGATAGCTTCAGGTCATGCTGGCACTGCAGCGGAGGTTTGGCCAGAGTCATTGGCCGGCCGGAAGGGGCGTGGATCACGCCCGCGATGCGGTGGCTGCCGCCTGAGCAAGGCGCCAGTTCAACCACCTCGGCCAGCGAAGCCGGAAAAATCTGCCTCGCCTGCGCACTTGCGACAGATTGTCCGTCAGTCTCGTCAGATTGACTTGTTGCGTCATCGAAACGCGGCTTTTTACGTCTTATCGACGAACAGACGCCCCACCTAGACTGGCTCCGTATTCAACCGAACCCGGAGACAACAACAATGAACGTACTCCTGCTTGGCGCTGGTCACATCGGCTACACCATCGCTCAACTGCTGAACAACACCGGTGACTACAAAGTGCTAGTAGCCGACCGCGACCGCAGCTCGCTGGGCGCCATTGCCGAACTGGGTATCGCCACCCTGGAGCTGGATTCGGCTGACGGCGCCGCCCTGGAAAAGGCCATGGCCGACCAGGACGCCGTGCTCAACGCCCTGCCGTACCACATGGCCATCGGCGTGGCCAAGGCGGCCAAGAACACCGGCACCCACTACTTCGACCTGACTGAAGACGTGCACGCCACCAAGACCATCATGGAGCTGGCCAAGGACGCCAAGACCGCGTTCATGCCGCAGTGCGGCCTGGCACCGGGCTTCATCGGCATCGCCGCCCACTCGCTGGCCGCCCGCTTCGACAGCGTGCGCGAAGTGAAGATGCGCGTCGGCGCCCTGCCCGAGTTCCCGACCAACTCGCTGAAGTACAACCTGACCTGGAGCGTCGACGGCCTGGTCAACGAGTACTGCCACCCGTGCGAGGCGATCCGCAATGGCCGCCTGCAGCTGGTGCAGCCGATGGAAGGCCTGGAGCACTTCTCCCTCGACGGCGTCGAGTACGAAGCCTTCAACACCTCCGGCGGCCTGGGCACCCTGTGCGACACCCTGAGCGGCAAGGTCGAGACTCTGGACTACAAGACCGTGCGCTACCCGGGCCACCGCGACCTGATGAAGTTCCTCCTCGAGGACCTGCGTCTGGCCGGTAACCAGGACAAGCTCAAGGACATCCTGCGCGGCGCCGTGCCGACCACCATGCAGGACGTGGTGCTGGTGTTCGTCACCGTCAACGGCCTGAAGGACGGCAAGCTGGTGCAGGAAGTGTTCAGCCGCAAGATCTTCGCCAACATGCAGGGCGGCCGCCTGACCAGCGCCATCCAGATCACCACCGCAGCCGGCATCTGCGCCGCCCTGGACCTGTTCCGCGCCAAGCGCCTGCCGCAGTCCGGCTTCATCAGCCAGGAGCAGGTGTCCCTGGACGACTTCCTCGCCAACCGCTTCGGCAAGGCCTACCAGGAACACGCCGACGAGGCCCGCGAGGCGGCCTGAGTCAGCCCCCTGCCCGCTTCGGCGGGCAGTTGTTCCGTTTGATTCCTTTGCAATACCCGCAGGGGGCGCCTGGCGCCCCGGGGGATGGGCTGCGCCCTGCGCACCCTGCGGGCTCACTGCCCCGGCCGGAAACCGGCCGGGGCAGTCTCATACCCGCTGGCTCCTACAAGAACAACGCCAAGGAGATTCAAGGATGTTCAAGCGCAGCACCCTCGCCGCCGCCATATCCCTCACCCTGCTCGCCGGTCATGCACTGGCTGCGCCCACCCTGATCAACGCCACCGGCGCCGCCGACGCCGCCAGTGCCACGGCGCAGTCCGCCAACGCCTGGATCGAGGTCGACAAGGTCGCCTTCGAAAGCAATATCGCTGCACTGAAGAAGCACGTCGGCGCCAAGACGCAGATCTGCGCGGTGATGAAGGCCGACGCCTACGGCCACGGCATCGACCTGCTGATGCCCTCGGTGATCGCCAGCGGCATCCCCTGCATCGGCGTGGCCAGCAACGAAGAAGCGCGCATCGCCCGTGAAAATGGCTTCAATGGCCGGCTGATGCGCGTGCGCACCGCCACCCTGGGCGAAGTCCAGGGCGCCCTGCAGTACGACATGGAAGAACTGGTCGGCGACCTCGAGTTCGCCGAGAAGGTCGCCGAAGCCGCCCGTGCCGAGGGCAAGACCCTGCGCATCCACCTGGGCCTGAACTCCGCCGGCATCAGCCGCAACGGCCTGGAAATGAGCACCACCGAAGGCAAGCTGGCCGCCGTGGACATCGTCAACATGCCGGGCCTGCAGGTAGCCGGGATCATGACCCACTTCCCGGTCGAGGATCGCGAGGAAGTGCTCAAGGGCCTGGCCAAATTCAAGGAAGAGTCCGCCTGGGTCATCGAGCACGGCAAGCTGGATCGCAGCCAGCTGGTGCTGCACTGCGCCAACTCCTTCGCCACCCTGTCGGTGCCGGAAGCCAATCTGGACCTGGTCCGCCCGGGCGGCGCGCTGTACGGCGACACCATCCCGTCCTTCACCGAATACCGCCGGGTGATGAACTTCAAGTCGCGCGTCGCCTCGGTCAACGAATACCCGGCCGGCAACAAGGTCGGCTACGACGGCACCTACACCCTGAGCCGCGACTCGCGCCTGGCCAACATCTCGGTGGGCTACTCCGACGGCTACCGCCGCCTGTTCACCAACAAGGCCGCGGTGCTGATCAACGGCCATCGCGCTCCGGTGGTGGGCAAGGTGTCGATGAACACCCTGATGGTCGACGTCACCAACATCCCCGACGTGGCTCCGGGCGCCGAGGTGGTGCTGTTCGGCAAGCAAGGCAGCGAGGAGATCACCCAGGGCGAGCTGGAAGAGTTCAACGACGCCCTGCTCGCCGACCTCTACACGGTGTGGGGCAACTCCAATCCGAAGTTCCTCAAACCGCAACAGGCGGCGCAGTAACGCGACCGACCTCAGCCATCTACGGGCGCCTCGCGGGCGCCCGTTTTGCATGCGAAGGAGTGACCCGTGAATTCCGTTATCAAACCCCGCAGCGGCGGCCAGATCCTGGTTGACGCCCTGCTGCTCAACGGTGTGCAGCGCGCCTTCTGCGTGCCCGGCGAAAGCTACCTGGCGGTGCTCGACGCCCTGCACGACGCGCGCGAACGCATCGACCTGGTGGTGTGCCGCCAGGAAGGCGGCGCCGCCTACATGGCCGAGGCCCATGGCAAGCTCACCGGCCAGCCGGGCATCTGCTTCGTCACCCGCGGCCCGGGCGCCACCAACGCCTCGGTGGGCGTGCACACCGCCTTCCAGGATTCGACGCCGATGCTGCTGTTCATCGGCCAGGTGGCCCGCGACCAGCTCGGCCGCGAGGCCTTCCAGGAAGTCGACTACCGGCAGATGTACGCCCCGCTGGCCAAGTGGGTGGTGCAGATCGACGACGCCCGGCGCCTGCCGGAGCAGCTGGCCCAGGCCTTCCAGCGCGCCATCAGCGGTCGCCCCGGCCCGGTGGTGGTGGTGCTGCCGGAAGACATGCTCACCGACGTGGTCGAGGTGGCCGACGCCCTGCCCAGCCGGCGCATCGACAGCCACCCGGCGCCCAACCAGCTGCGCGAGATGCAGGCCCTGCTGGACAAGGCCCAGCGCCCGCTGCTGGTGCTCGGCGGCGGTGGCTGGACTGCCGCCGCGGTCGCCGACATGCGCGCCTTCGCCGAACGCCAGCGCCTGCCGGTCGCGTTGTCGTTCCGCCGCCAGGACCTGTTCGACAACCGCCACCCGCACTACGCCGGCGACCTCGGCCTGGCTGCCAGCGCAGAACTGCGCGAGGCCGTACAACAGGCCGACCTGTTGCTGGTGGTCGGCAGTCGCCTCGGCGAGATCAGCAGCAGCGGCTACAGCCTGCTGGACATCCCCACCCCCAGGCAGACCCTGATCCACGTCCACGCCGGCTTGGAAGAACTGGGCCGCGTCTACCAGCCAGCGCTGGCCATCGTAAGCAGCCCGGCCGCCTTCGCCGCCCAGGCCGCCGCCCTGCCCGTCGTGAACGGCCGGCGCCACACCGCCTGGATCGAGGAACTCAACCAGAACTACCGCAGCAATCTCGACTGCCCGCCCTCGCCCGGCCCGGTGCAGATGGGCGAGATCATGGCCTGGCTGCGCGAACACCTGCCCGAGGACAGCATCCTCTGCAACGGCGCCGGCAACTACGCGGTGTGGCTGCATCGCTTCTACCAGTACCCGGGCTTCCGCACCCAGCTGGCGCCCACCAACGGCTCCATGGGCTACGGCGTGCCGGCGGCCATCGCCGCCGCACTGGCTGCGCCCGGGCGCACGGTGCTGAGCTTCGCCGGCGACGGATGCTTCCTGATGAACGGCCAGGAGCTGGCCACCGCCATCCAGCACGACGCGCGGGTGATCTTCATCGTGGTCAACAACGGCATGTACGGCACCATCCGCATGCACCAGGAGCGCCACTACCCCGGCCGGGTCAGCGGCACCGAACTGCACAACCCGGACTTCGCCGCCCTGGCCCAGGCCTACGGCCTGTACGCCGAGGTGGTCGAGCACACCGGCGACTTCCCCGGCGCCTTCACCCGCGCCCGTATGGCCGGCAAGGCGGCGCTGCTGGAGATCCGCGTCGATCCGCAGGCGCTGACTCCGCGGCAGAGTCTGGAGCAGATCCGCGAGCAGGCGTTGCGGGGGCGCTGAAATAGATCGGGCGGCCTGCGGGCTGCCCGTTTTTCACTGAGGAATCAACTTCTACGGGTGACTGGCAGCTTCACGGACGATAGAAATAACCTGCCCACATTTATTTGGAATGGCGGCGACATTCTCTGCCTTGTCAAACTGCCACTGCATCTGAAATGGCCTATAACGATCAAGCTAAAAGACTCGCAAAAGCAGCTTTTGCGAGTCCAGTGAGCGGAGCGAACGGCGTTGAATGCTGTTGCCAGGGGGCTAACCCCGAGCAGTTAAAGAAAAACGCTTGATAAAATCGCTAAAGGTAAACTTTGCCAGATCACGGAATTCTCCAGCATCAAAGAAGCTACCAAAACAGTTCGGGCAACGCTCGAACCATATGTGTGGCTGACCTGGATCAACCATGCGCGTCATCGGGCTGTTTGGGCACACCGGGCAGTTTACACGATCAATCTTGTTATGAGTCTCACCCACCTCCGGGCTGCCAATATCAAGAATATTGGCGTAAGACTTGAGGTCTTCATGCTCAAGCATGTCAAACCAAAGTCCTTTGCAAGAAACGCAGCGATCAATAACGCCGTCTTGAGTTGGGACCTTTTCCATATTCGATTTGCATTTTGGGCACTGCATATACTTTCCTTGTGTGTTGGTGTGTGGATGACTGGCTCTAGAGGCTAGCGTTTGGTTAAGGGGCGGGCTTTAGCCCGCCCCACTGAGCGATGCGAACGATTTTAACCATTTATTAGCAATTTTATTGGCTATTACTGCCACTTTGCGGTGATGAATCCCTCAAGGAAAATGGAATTTTAGCCAATAAGTACAACCCCAGATTACCCATCAGCAGAAGAAGAAAACTTACAGCACCAAGCCATAGTTCACTTTCTAAGCTGGCGCGATACAGCGCCCGAGCACCACGACCATACTGTATCTCAGGGAAAGTGGTTGACCATATATTTAATGCTAGCCAGTAAAAAAATACAAATAATGCGCCACCAAATATGAGGCACCCATACCATTCAAATACCTGAATTAGCGCAATGTCCTCTTTGTTCAGCAGGGAGTAAATAACTGTACTGATCAGACAGAATATCATTGAGAGGCTCAAGCCAGAGGCTGCTGCCGTGTTAATTCCTGAAGAAATTCCTTGGGAAGACGGCGTTAGATTGACAAAAAAATATAGCTCACTAATGACTGGGAGGTTTCCTATGGCATGTCCAAAAATTATTGCAATGATCGTTAATTTGACAATTTTACGGGCCAACATTTAACCACCCTATATATGCATCAGCCAGTGGCCGCCAACGCTTTGTTAAATGGCGGGATTTAGGCCGCCCCAGTGAGCGAAGCGAGCGATTTTAACTATTTTTCAGGATGCAACCTCACAAAACTTTGCCAAGTATAAAAGATGTGCTGTGGCGATTACTGGACCGGCGAACACGGCAAGAATAATATAATTACCCGTGCTAGTCAGAATTCCAACACCACAAGCAGAAAGCCCCATTAAAACACCAAGCCATTGTGTTGGCCGCCCAGGCCATTTCCCCTCTTTTTTATATGCATAGCGCGCTAAATTTGCTAGCGAAACTACGCCCCACGCCCCGCAGATTGTAATTAATGCGGCTGCCGGCCAATCACCACTATTGAATGGATGAAAAAACAAAGCAGTCAACGATGCTGGCAAGAACAGTATTCCCAGGGCAAGAAGAGTGATCGCTGGTCCACAAAGAATAACTAACTCTATGGATAATATGATGCGGCTCAACGTGTCATCCTAACGTAAAAGTGATGGGCAGCCGGAGCGCGAATCGCGGAGGGAGCCCGAAAGCGCAGCTTTTTGACTATCCCTCTCGACTGCCGGCCTATGCAGCTTAGCTTTGCCAGTGATAAACACTCGTAATTTTCTCACTGTTATCGAAGCAGACGCGCAAGTAGTCAGTATCGATTTTCAAGCCCGAACAGTAGCCAAGCTCGTAGTCAAGACAGTTGTTCTTTGCTGGCCGCGTAGGCTCACCGATTAGGCCTGTGACTTTTGTTTTGGACGTTTCCATTACCAAGTGATTTTTCTCCAAATCTCGGTACATCGGGCCGCGGAGACAAGCCATCTCTTTGTCTAAGCAGTCTTGATCGTTCTTGCAACTCAGCGCGGAAGACCAGACTGTACGGTCAAAGCTATTCCCCATGAATGGTAGGTCGTGAAAGACAAAACGGAGAATTGGCTTCCAAAACAGAACAAGCAGCACGAGCAACACCGCAGAGGAAATAGCGGACCACTTCATGATTCTGAGAAATCGCGACATCGGACCCTCAAAACGCATAACTATAATTATACATTTTCAACTGGTTCTATTTTGTGAATTTGTTGTGGGGCTATGAGCTTTCCGCCCGCATTGAAGCATGTGTTAGCAATTGATGCCGCATCGATAAATGTCTCGCCATTTTCAATCAGGTGGATATACCACAGCACACAAGGTAACTCGTATCCCGATGATTGCTCAACGAATGAAACTATGTATGGCTTGGTGATTTTTTTATAGCGCTCGACAAGTAGGTGGTAGTTTTCCCCCAATAGCGATCCTGCAATATCTTCCACCATTTCAGGAGCCTCTATGTAGCTATGATTGGCTCCTGGCGCATGAATAGCTACGTCTTTGAATAAAACTGCAAATGGCCCTTCATCTGCCTTAGTTTGCTTGCCTGCCAAGGATAGTGAGAATGGATTTCTTCCGGAGTGAGCAAGGCCATCGACCAAAGAAGCTAGAGTGGCTTTAAGCTTTGGTTTCATTACGCTTTTTGGAAGAATTCCGTCTAGGTGAAAAGAGGCGGGACTGTCCACTCTTGTGCCGTGAAACCAAATTGTTTTGAAATCATCAATTGGTGAGCCAATCTTGAGGAAAATCTGCTGGTAGATGTGTGTGCTTGGGCTTTGGCTAGTATCTTGATATGGGGGTAGGGTTTTCAATGCTCCTATAAGCGTTGTTTCATCCGTATTAAATATTCGGCTGACCGAGGCTTTTGCTGATTCATAGCTAGAGCAATCTAAGGTTATGTGCATTCTGCTGGCTCAAGTGGAAATTTATAACGTTTGGTTAAGGGGCGAGCTTTAGCCCGTCCCAGTGAGCGAAGCGATCGATTTGAACCAGTTGTTAGACATTGCTTGCTCGTTTGCCTCTAAGGGCTTCGAAGATACCCATAGAGAGTTTTGGTCTATAAGGTTTTTCTTGATATGACATGAGGCTTAGTTTTATTAAGCTTCCCAAAAAATATAGCCCAAAAACTATGGTGAGAGTGGTTGCTAACAATCCGCTTGAGATAAGTGGTATTGTGAATTCGCCGTCGCGAGCAACAATTAATAGTGAACCAATTATTGCTCCAGCGGCAAGACCTATAAGAACCAATGAAACAATCAGGTCAAATATGGCCAAGGAAGTATTTTTTGATAAATCAAGTGATAGTTTTCTGTAGATAAAGTATAGGGCCGGGGGCAGTAGCAGGAGTAACCAGGGCGCGAGCAAATATGATACGACCAGAACCATAAAGGGGGTTGCTGCTGCGACGGTACGATCCTTCGTTGAGGTGTTCACGTAATTTACCTGCAATGTCTAACGAAGCTGTAGAAAAACCCAGAAAACACCACTGCCACCTCCCCGCGCCGCGATTTTTTGCGTGCGGCCGGGGTGGGTGATCAACAGGGTGTTCGGGAGTCTCTGGATTGAAAGTCGGCCCGGTTGACGCCCATGCAGGGCTGGCAAGCCCTGGCGATGGGCGCGGTCGGCTCGGTTGCGGGGGACGGCATTCATCGCCAGGCCCCGTGGGTAGCCAGTTTCTCGATGTTGTGGGTCAGGCAATAGAGTTTCCATTGCCCGTCCACGCGCTCCCGGCCCCGCAGCGTGAAGCGGTCCAGGCGCTTGTTGTGGCGCAGGTTGCCGAACACCGGTTCCACCGTGGCGAAGCGCCGGGTGATCATCTCGCGCCCCTGCGGACTGTCGATGCGCTGGCGCATCTGCTCCAACGGGTCGTCCATCTGCCGGACTCTGGGCAGGAAAAACGCCACTTGGCGCGTGGCGGTTTTCAGTGGGGTACGCAAG
>NZ_FOXM01000021.1 GCF_900115715.1 Geopseudomonas sagittaria | reverse complement strand
GCTCGACGTAGTGCTCGAGGGCCTTGGCCATGTCCAGGACGCGCAGCTGGATGTGCCCTGGGCGCATTACACCTTTCTTCATCTCGACACCTCTTGTCTTTGTTGTGGGGTCTAGCGTGGTTCGTTGGAAGCTATGCAGCGGGGACGCGCCGGCTAGCGCGCCGGCTCGCCCGGCGCCGGGCGCTGGATGGCCAGGTCGCTGCGCGGAAACAGCCGGCAGGCGAGTACCTCGCCACGCGCCCGCGCCTCGGCCGGCACGTGGCGGCTGCTCATCCGCCCGCAGTCGAACTCGCCGCTGAGCACCTGCACCTTGCACAGGCCACAGCCACCGCCGCGGCAGCCGACCGGCACGCAGTGCTGGCGCTGCTGCTCCATGGCGGCAAGCACCGTCTGCTCATCGCTGCAGCTGAAGCTGGTCCCACTGTGGGTTTCGGTAATGCGGAAGGATTGGCCCATGGGTCACCTCAGTTCCGCTGGGGCAGCGCGGCAGGCGCGCTGGCGGAGCCGTCGAGGTCGACGCCCGTGGCCACTGGGGAGATCAGGTCTGACTGCAGGTTGCCCAGCGCGCCAAAGGCAATGACGAGGGTGAGGGCAGCGATTTCCTGGATGCGGGCACGGCGCCGTACGCGGGCGCCGCAGGGGGAGGGCTGGCGGATTGACCCCAGCGCATGGATCTTGGCTTGAACGCTCATGTCGACCGTACCGTTTTGTTTTTGTGTCGGTTGGCGGCAGCAGGCTGATCGCTTCGCGCACTCCGCTGGCGGGCGGCGTCAGACAGCTCTGCTTGTACGCAACACCGGAGCAACGGTTGTGCCAAGCTTGTCCGTCACCCTCGCCATCAAGCCACAAGCATTTGATTTATAAGCATTTTTTAATTTACATCGGGCGAGCGTAAGCGGCCGATGCAGCTTCGCGCCGTACGGACAGGCGTATCTGGGCAGGCAATTTTCACCATTTGCTCAAGATATCGGTGGATGGCGGGGCGATTGATCAGCAAATCGTCAATCCAGACGCGTTGTGGGCAATGCTCCAAAACCTCAACTGGTGGATTTTTTGATCATTTGGTTGAATTATTTCCGCAAACCGGCTTCCATGCAGCTGTCTGCGCCGCGAATCAGGCTTCTCGCCCGCGCACCTGCCTGCTCGCCGCTGCCCCGCATCCACCAGCCCTGCGGGAGCCGGCAGCCCCCGCCACAACAACAACCAGGGGATTTGCCTGATGGCCATCAAGTACAAGCCGCAACTGCAATACCCGGACATCCAGGACCTCAGCAACCAGATCCGCTTCGTCAGCCAGGAAGGCAAGATCTGGCTGGGCGAGCAGCGCATGCTGCTGATGCCGCTCTCCGCGCTGGCCAACTTTCGCCGCGAGATGGTCGACCTGCTCGGCATCGAGCGCGCCAAGGGCTTCTTCCTGCGCCTGGGCTACCAGTCCGGCCTCAAGGACGCCGAGCTGGCGCGCAAGCTGCGCCCGGACTCCAGCGAACTGGACATCTTCCTCGCCGGCCCGCAGCTGCACATGCTCAAGGGCATGCTGCGCTCGCGGCCGATCGAGGTGGACCTCGACGTCGAGAAGGGGCGCTTCTACGCCGAGATCGACTGGCTGGACTCCTTCGAGGTGGAGATCTGCCAGACCGAGCTGGGCCTGATGGACCAGCCGGCCTGCTGGACCCTGCTCGGCTACGCCTGCAGCTACACCTCGGCGTTCATGGGCCGCGAGATCATCTTCAAGGAAGTCAGCTGCCGCGGCCGCGGCGACGACAAGTGCCGGGTGATCGGCAAGACCGCCGAGGAGTGGGCCGACGCCGCCGAGTTCAAGGCCTACTTCAAGAGCGACCCGGTGATCGAGGAGCTCTACGAGCTGCAGTCGCAGGTCGCCACCCTGCGCAGCCGCCTGCAGACCCACGACGGCCAGTACTACGGCGTCGGCCAGTCGCCGGCCTACCAGCGCATCTGCCAGACCATCGACAAGGCCGCGCGCGGCAAGGTCTCGGTGCTGCTGCTCGGCGAAACCGGGGTGGGCAAAGAGGTCATCGCGCGCAGCGTGCACCTGCGCAGCGCCCGCGCCGAGCAGCCGTTCGTGGCGGTCAACTGTGCGGCGATTCCGCCGGACCTGATCGAGGCGGAACTGTTCGGCGTGGAGAAGGGCGCCTACACCGGCGCCACCCAGTCACGTGCCGGGCGCTTCGAGCGGGCCAGCGGCGGCACCATCCTCCTCGACGAGGTGATCGAGCTGACCCCGCGCGCCCAGGCCACCCTGCTGCGCGTGCTGCAGGAAGGCGAACTGGAGCGGGTCGGCGGCGAGCGCACGCGCAAGATCGACGTGCGGGTGATCGCCGCCACCAACGAGAATCTGGCCGATGCGGTGCAGGCCGGGCGCTTTCGCGCCGACCTGTTCTACCGCCTCAACGTGTTCCCGGTGCAGATCCCGCCGCTGCGCGAGCGCCGCGAGGACATCCCGCTGCTGGCCGAGCATTTCCTCAAGAAGTTCCACGCCGAGTACGCCAAGAAGACCCTCGGCCTCTCCGACCGCGCCCTCGAGGCCTGCCAGCACTACGCCTGGCCGGGCAACATCCGCGAGCTGGAGAACGTCATCGAGCGCGGGGTGATCCTCACCGACAGCAACGAGAGCATCAGCGTCGAGGCGCTGTTTCCCGGGCTGCTGCTCGAGGGGCAGAACAGCGACGTGCGCCTGTCCAGGGCCGGCGAGCTGACCAGCGATACCGCAACGGCGGCGGTGCACTGGGTCGAGCAGATCCTGGAGAGCGGCATCAGCCTCGACGAGGTGGAGGCGATCCTGATGCGCGAGGCCATGCAGCGCAGCCAGCAGAAGGTCTCGCGCGCCGCGCGCCTGCTCGGCGTGACCCGCCCGGCGCTGGCCTACCGGCTGAAGAAGGCCGAGGGTGGCATGCCGGGCGGCTAGCCCGCCCCGGCCTCACCTGTTCCACGTGGAACACTCACAGGCGCATCAGCACTTCCTCGGCCGGCACGTACGGCAACTTGTGCGCCTGCGCCACGCCGGCATTGCTGATCGCGCCGGCGGCGACGTTGAGCCCGTTGCGCAGGTGCACGTCCTCCTCCAGCGCGCGCCGGCTGCCCTTTTCGGCCAGGGCGACGACGAAGGGCAGGGTGGCGTTGTTCAGCGCCAGAGTCGAGGTGCGCGCCACGCCGCCGGGCATGTTGGCCACGCAGTAGTGGACCACCTCGTCGACCACGTAGGTCGGATGGGTGTGGGTGGTCGGCCGCGAAGTCTCGGCGCAGCCGCCCTGGTCGATGGCCACGTCGACCAGCACCGCGCCGGCCTTCATCTGCCGGACCATGCCGGCGCTGATCAGCTTGGGCGCCGTCGCCCCGGGAATCAGCACGCTGCCGACCACCAGATCCGCCGCCAGGACCAGCTCGCTCAGCGCCGCGCGGGTCGAGTAGCGGGTGGCGATGCGGTTGCCGTACTGGGCATCCAGGCGGCGCAGGGCCTCCATGTTCTTGTCGAGGATGGTCACCTCGGCGCCGAGACCGATGGCCATCGCTGCGGCATGACTGCCGACCACGCCGCCACCGACGATCACCACCTTGCCCGGCGCCACCCCCGGCACGCCGCCGAGCAGCACGCCACGCCCGCCACTGGCCTTCTCCAGACAATGGGCGCCGACCTGGATCGACATACGCCCGGCCACCTCGGACATCGGCGCCAGCAGCGGCAGCCGGCCCTTGGCATCGGTGACGGTCTCGTAGGCGATGCAGGTGGCGCCGCTGGCCAGCAACTCGTCGGTCTGCGGCCGGTCCGGCGCCAGGTGCAGGTAGGTGAACAGGGTGTGCCCCGCATGCAGGCGGGCGCGCTCCGAGGCCAGCGGCTCCTTGACCTTGACGATCAGCTCGGCCTCGGCGAACACCTGCTCGCCATCCGCGGCGATTCGCGCCCCGGCCTTCTCGTAGTCGGCATCGCTGAAGCCGATGGCCGCCCCCGCCTGGGTCTCCACCCAGATGTGGTGGCCGAGCGCGCGCAGTTCGGCGACTGACTGCGGAGTCAGGCCGACGCGATACTCGTGGTTCTTGATTTCCCTGGGGACACCGATACGCATGGCAGTTCTCCGTAGCCGCACATGGACTTTTCCTGAGCGTAGCACGGGGCCAGCACTCCGCCGCCGACCAACGGCGGTACAACCTCCGCGCGCAAATGGTCGCGCGCTTTTGACGGCGGCGGCCGCCTGCGGCCTAATGCATGCCCACCCGCCAGCCCGAGTGCCGCCATGCCCCTTCCGTCGTCCAGCGCCGTCATGCGCCCGAGCACCCTGCACCTGCCGCCGGGCGCCTGGGCCACGGTGCTCGACTGCCTGTGCGACCACTTCCCGGCCATCGACCGCGCCACCTGGCTGGCGCGCATGCAGCGCGGCAAGGTGCTGGATGGCGACGGCGCGCCGCTCGACGCCGCGCATCCCTACCGGGTCGGCCTGCGCATCCACTATTTCCGCGAGGTGGCGGAGGAGACGCCGATTCCCTTCAGCGAGGAGATCCTCCACCTCGACGAGCACCTGCTGGTGGTGGACAAGCCGCACTTCCTGCCGGTGATCCCCTCCGGACCCTACGTCGAGGAAACCCTGCTGGCGCGCCTGACCCGCCGCCTGGGCAATCCGCAGCTGGTGCCACTGCACCGCATCGACCGCCACACCGCCGGACTGGTGCTGTTCTCCACCAACCCGGCCAGCCGCGACCACTATCACGCGCTGTTCCGCGAGCGGCAGATCGACAAGCACTACGAGGCGATCGCCCCGGCGCTGGCGCAGCTCGACTTCCCGTACCGCCACACCAGCCGCATGGTGCGCGGCGAACCCTTCTTCCGCATGCAGGAGGCGCCCGGCACGCCGAACAGCGAGACGCTACTGGCGGTGCTCGAGCGCAACGGCGAGCTGTGGCGCTACGCGCTGCAGCCGGTCACCGGCAGGCAGCACCAGCTGCGCGTGCACCTGGCCGCCCTCGGCGCACCGATCTGCAACGATCCCTTCTATCCCCAGCCGCTGCCGGCCGACGTCGCCGACGACTACCGCCGTCCGCTCAAGCTGCTGGCCCGCGGCCTGCGCTTTCGCGATCCGCTGAGCGGCGAGCAGCGCGCGTTTGCCAGCCGCCTGCAGCTCGACTGGTAAGCGCTGCCGGCAACAGGAGCACGCCATGCCCGCCAATCTGTTCCAGCCGCTGCCCGATGCCCGCAGCGGCGAGTGCTTCGACGACCTGCTCAGCCGGCCCGGCTGCAGGGTCGAGCGCATCGTCTCCCACGGCCAGACCAGCCCGCCGGGCTTCTGGTACGACCAGGCTTGGGACGAATGGGTGCTGCTGCTCAGCGGCAGTGCCGTGCTGCGCCTCGAGCCGCAGGCCGACCCCGTCGCCCTGCGGCCCGGCGACCACCTGCTGATCCCGGCCGGCGTGCGCCATCGCGTCGAAGCCACCGCCGCGGGCGAGCCGACGGTGTGGCTGGCGGTACACTGTGGCGAAGCCGCTGCGCCCGTGCGGGCGGGCGAGTCGCCAGCCGCGCGCGCCGAACCGCAAGGAAACCCCGCCCCGTGAACACCCCGGATGTCGTCTCGCCCCTGGTCGCCTACCAGCAGGCCATCGACCAGCACGGCTTCGTCGCCGATGCGGCGCAATGGCAGGCCGTACAGCGGCTGGAAGCCTGCCACCAGGCCCTGCACCGGCGGTTTGATCCGCTGGCGCCGCCGCGCGGGGTGTACCTGTGGGGGCCGGTCGGGCGCGGCAAGACCTGGCTGATGGACCGCTTCCACCACAGCCTGCGCATCCCGGCGCGGCGCCAGCACTTCCACCATTTCATGCGCTGGGTGCACCGCCGCCTGTTCCAGCTCACCGGTACGCCGGAGCCGCTGCAGGCGCTGGCCGGCGAACTGGCGGCGGAAGTGCGCGTGCTGTGCTTCGACGAGCTGTTCGTCAGCGACATCGGCGACGCCATGCTGCTCGGCCCGCTGCTGCAGGCGATCTTCGCCGCCGGGGTGACGGTGGTCGCCACCTCCAACCAGCCGCCCGAGCAGCTGTATGCCGACGGCTTCAACCGCGAGCGCTTCCTGCCGGCGATTGCCGCCATCCAGCAGCACATGCAGGCGCTCGCCGTCGACGGCGGCCAGGACCACCGCCTGCACCCCGGCGCGCCGCAGCCGCGCTACTGGATCGCCGACCCGGCCGGGAGCAGCGCCCTGCGCACGGTATTCGACCGCCTGAGCGCGGGCCAGCCGCTATCCACGGCGCCCATCGAACTGGGCCGGCGGCGCATCGCCGCCGTGCAGCACAGCACCACGGTGGTCTGGTGCCGCTATGCCGAGCTGTGCGAGCAACCGCTGTCGGCCTTCGACTTCGTCGCCCTGTGCGACCGCTTCAGCGCCATCCTGCTCGGCGACGTACCGCGCCTCGGCGGCCGGCAACGCGCGGCGAAGATTGCCCGCGGCACCGAGGACGGCAGCGAACGGGTGGTCGCCGGCGACCGCCAGCTGCCGGCGCTGGCCGTCCACGACGACAGCGTGCGCCGCTTCATCGCCCTGGTCGACGAATGCTACGACCGCCGCGTGCCGCTGTACCTGGAGGCCGCCGTGCCGCTGGAAGAGTTATACACAGAAGGCTATCTGGAATTCCCGTTCCGCCGCACCCTGAGCCGGCTGCGGGAGATGCAGCTGGCGCGGTTCGGCGACCGCTGTGGATAACCTCTGCGCCGGCTTCAGCGGCGCAACAGCCGATCGGCCGCCGCAATGATCCGGCGCACCTGGCCCACGGTCTGCGCCGTCAGCGCCATGGCGATATGCGACCGCAACTGGCCCTCGAGAATCTGCGCGTTGTAGACCCTCAGCGCAAAGACCACGCTGGCCCGCAGCGACATATCCACAGCCCTGCTGTCGGGCAGGCTCAGCCCGGCCGCGTCGACCAGCACGCGGGCGCCCAACTGGCTGGCGTCGTTCATGTTGTCCATAGCTAGCGCTTTCTCCAAGAGTTACCCACAGTTTCGGCAGCATCGGACCGCTACTTGAGCCCATTCGCCGCTCAGTAAAACAAAACCCCCGGCGAACCGAGTCCGCCGGGGGTTTTGTCTGCCTCACCTGTGGATAACCGGGTTATCCACAGATTTTGCTGTCACACATCCAGATTCGACACCGCCAGGGCGTTGGTCTCGATGAATTCGCGGCGCGGTTCGACGGCGTCGCCCATCAGGGTGTTGAAGATCTGGTCGGCGGCGATGGCATCCTCGATGGTCACCTTGAGCATGCGGCGCACCGCCGGGTCCATGGTGGTTTCCCACAGCTGCTCGGGGTTCATCTCGCCGAGACCCTTGTAGCGCTGGATGCTGTGCCGCTTGGTGCTTTCGGTCATCAGCCAGTTGAGCGCTTCCTTGAAGGTGGTCACCGGCTTCTTGCGTTCGCCACGCTGCACGTAGGCGCCTTCCTCGAGCAGGCTGTTGAGCTGCATGCCGAGGTCGGTGACGGTGCGGTAGTCGTTGCTGGCGAAGAAGTCGCGGTTGAAGGTCACGTAGCTGGACAGGCCGTGGGCGACCAGCTCGACCTCCGGCAGCCACAGGTGGCGCTCGCGATCCTCGCGCAGGCTGAGCTGGTAGCTCTGCCCGGACTTTTCCACCGCCTTGAGACGCTCGCCCAGGCTGGCCAGCCAGGTCTGCATGGCGGCATGGTCGGCCAGCTGCTCGACGTCGACGCGCGGCAGGTAGACGAAGTGCTCGGTGATTTCCTGTGGATAGAGTCGCGACAGGCGGGCGAGGGTCTTCATCACCGTGCGGTAGTCGTTGACCAGGGTCTGCAGCGCGGTGCCGGACAGGCCCGGGGCGCTCTCGTTGACGTGCAGGCTGGCGTCCTCGAGGGCCGACTGGGTCATGTATTCCTCCATGGCCTCGTCGTCCTTGATGTACTGCTCCTGCTTGCCCTTCTTGACCTTGTACAGCGGCGGCTGGGCGATGTAGATGTAGCCGCGCTCGACCAGCTCGGGCAGCTGGCGGAAGAAGAAGGTCAGCAGCAGGGTGCGGATGTGCGAACCGTCGACGTCGGCGTCGGTCATGATGATGATGTTGTGGTAGCGCAGCTTGTCGATGTTGTACTCGTCGCGGCCGATGCCGCAGCCCAGCGCGGTGATCAGCGTGCCGACCTCCTGGGAGGAGATCATGCGGTCGAAGCGGGCGCGCTCGACGTTGAGGATCTTGCCCTTGAGCGGCAGGATCGCCTGGGTCTTGCGGTTGCGGCCCTGCTTGGCGGAGCCGCCGGCGGAGTCACCCTCGACGATGTAGAGTTCGGAGAGGGCGGGGTCCTTCTCCTGACAGTCGGCCAGCTTGCCGGGCAGGCCGGCGATGTCCAGCGCGCCCTTGCGGCGGGTCATCTCGCGGGCCTTGCGCGCCGCCTCGCGGGCGCGGGCGGCGTCGATCATCTTGCCGACCACGGCCTTGGCCTCGTTGGGGTTTTCCAGCAGGAAGTCGGCGAACTGCTTGCCCATTTCCTGCTCGACCGCGGTCTTCACCTCGGAAGAGACCAGCTTGTCCTTGGTCTGCGAGCTGAACTTGGGGTCCGGCACCTTGACCGAGATGATCGCGGTCAGGCCTTCGCGGGCGTCGTCGCCGGTGGTGGCCACCTTGAACTTCTTCGCCAGGCCTTCGGCCTCGATGTAGTTGTTCAGGTTGCGGGTCAGCGCCGAGCGGAAGCCGGCCAGGTGGGTGCCGCCGTCGCGCTGCGGGATGTTGTTGGTGAAGCAGAGGATGTTCTCGTTGAAGCTGTCGTTCCACTGCAGCGCCACTTCCACGCCGACGCCGTCTTCCTCGCGCTGCACGTTGAAGTGGAACACCTGATTGACCGGGGTCTTGTTGGTGTTCAGGTAGTCGACGAAGGCCTTGAGGCCACCCTCGTAGCGGAACTCCTCTTCCTTGCCGCTGCGCTCGTCCTTGAGGACGATGCCCACCCCGGAGTTGAGGAACGACAGTTCGCGCAGGCGCTTGGCGAGGATGTCCCAGCTGAAGTGGATGTTGTGGAAGGTTTCGGCCGAAGGCTTGAAGTGGATCTGCGTGCCGGTGCTGTCGGTGTCGCCGACCGGCGCCAGCGGGGCCTGCGGCACGCCGTGCACGTAGGTCTGTTCCCACACCTTGCCGCTGCGGCGCACGGTCAGCACCAGCAGTTCGGACAGCGCGTTGACCACCGACACGCCGACGCCGTGCAGGCCGCCGGAGACCTTGTAGCTGTTGTCGTCGAACTTACCGCCGGCGTGCAGCACGGTCATGATGACCTCGGCCGCGGAGACGCCTTCTTCCTTGTGGATATCCACCGGAATGCCGCGACCGTTGTCGCGCACGGTGATCGACTCGTCGGTGTGGATGGTGATGCTGATGTCGTTGCAATGACCGGCCAGCGCCTCGTCGATGGAGTTATCCACAACTTCGAAGACCATGTGGTGCAGACCGGTACCGTCGTCGGTGTCACCGATGTACATGCCGGGGCGCTTGCGTACGGCGTCCAGACCTTTCAGCACCTTGATGCTGGAGGAGTCGTACGTGTTGTTCTCGCTCATGCCTTAACTCCCGAGGATTCAATACGGCCATGCTCCACGTGGAACATGGCGACCGGCGTATCCGTGCGCCAGCCGTCTTTGAGGGTTTCGCCGTCGACGCCGGTGATGAATACCTGGCAGTCGAGGTCTTCCAGCAGGCGGCACAGTGCGTGCCGGTGCTGTTCGTCGAGTTCCGAGGGCAGGTCGTCCACCAGGTAGACGCACTGTCCGTGTTTGGCCTGGTTGACCAGGTGGCCCTGGGCGATGCGCAGGGCGCAGACCACCAGCTTCTGCTGGCCGCGCGAGAGGATGTCGGCGGCGTTGTGGCTGCCGATGCGCAGGCGCAGGTCGGCACGCTGCGGTCCGGCCTGGGTGTGGCCGAGCTGCTGGTCGCGAAGCAGGCTGGCCGCCAGCACCTCGTCCAGGCTGCGTTCGCGGTCCCAGCCGCGGTAGTAGCTGAGGGTCAGTTCCGGCAGTTCGACCAGCTGCGCCAGGGTGCGTTCGAACACCGGCTTGAGCGCCTGGATGTAGGCGCGGCGGTACTCGTCGATCACCTCGCTGGCCAGGGCCAGTTCGCGGTCCCAGGCCGCCTGCGCAGCGGGGTCGATTCTACCATGGCGCAGCCACGAGTTCCGCTGCCGCAGGGCTGCCTGCAGGCGCTGCCAGGCGCCGAGAAAGCGTGGTTCCACGTGGAACACGCCCCAGTCGAGGAACTGCCGGCGGATCTTCGGGGCGCCTTCGAGCAGGCGGAAGCTGTCCGGGTTGATCAGCTGCAGCGGCAGCACCTCGGCCAGCTGTGCGGCGCTGCGCGCGTTCTGGCCGTCGATGCGGATCTGGCAGTCGCCGTTGCGCTCGCGGGCGATGCCGAGACTGCTCTGCCGGCCGTCGGCCAGCTGCACCAGGCCGAACACCACGGCGCGCTCCTGGTCGTGCTGGATCACCGGGGTCAGCCGGGTGCTGCGGAACGAGCGGGCCAGGCCGAGCAGGTGGATGGCTTCCAGCACGCTGGTCTTGCCGCTGCCGTTGTCGCCGTGCAGCAGGTTGATGCGCGGCGAGGGCAGCAGCTCCAGCGGCTGCAGGTTGCGGATGGCGCTGACGCTCAGGCGGATCAGCGACATGGACAGCCGCCAGAAGCGGAGACAAGGGCAGCTGACAGCTTGTGCACAAGGTTATCCACAAGGTTGTCGACCCACATGCGGCACAGTCCGTGGCGGGGCAGACCCTGTGGCGGGTGCATCCACATCTTATCCACAGGATCCGCTCGACTCGGTCACAGGCGCATCGGCATCACGACGTAGGACGAATCGTCGTTGTCGGCTTCCTGCAGCAGGGCGCTGCTGTTGGCATCGGCGAGGGTGATGCGCACCTGGTCGGCGGTCATCACGCCGAGCACGTCGAGCAGGTAGCTGACGTTGAAACCGACCTCCAGGGCGTCGCCGAAGTAGTTGACCTGCACCTCTTCCTCGGCCTCTTCCTGCTCCGGGTTGTTGGCCTGGATCTTCAGCTGGCCGTTGCTCAGCTGCAGGCGGATGCCGCGGTACTTCTCGTTGGAGAGGATCGCCGTGCGGCTGAACGCCTCGCGCAGGGCCTGGCGGTCACCGACGACCAGCTTGTCGCCATTGCGCGGCAATACGCGCTGATAATCGGGGAACTTGCCGTCGACCAGCTTGGAGGTGAAGGTGAACTCGCCGGTGGTGGCGCGGATGTGGTGCTGACCGAGGACGATGCTGATCGCCTCGTCCGGCGCGGTCAGCAGGCGTGCCAGCTCGAGGATGCCCTTGCGCGGCACGATGACCTGGTGCTTGTCGGCCGCTTCGATGCCGGCCTCCAGCGAGCACAGCGCCAGACGGTGGCCGTCGGTGGCCACCGCGCTGAGGCGGCCGGCGTTGACCTCCAGCAGCAGGCCGTTGAGGTAGTAGCGCACGTCCTGCTGGGCCATGGCGAAGCTGGTGCGCTCGATCAGCCGGCGCAGCTTGCTCTGCGCCACGGCGAAGGTCAGCGAACCCTGGCTTTCCTCCACCGAGGGGAAGTCGTTGGCCGGCAGGGTGGACAGGCTGAAGCGGCTGCGCCCGGCCTTGATCAGCAGTTTCTGCTCGTCGACGCGGATGTCGACCAGCGCGTCGCTGGGCAGGCTCTTGCAGATGTCCATCAGCTTGCGCGCCGGCACGGTGATCTCGCCGGCTTCGGCCGGCTCTTCGAGCTGCACGCGACCGACCAGCTCGACCTCGAGGTCGGTGCCGGTCAGCGACAGCTGCTGGCCCTGTACCACCAGCAGCACGTTGGACAGCACCGGCAGGGTCTGCCGGCGTTCGACGACACCGGCGACCAGTTGCAGCGGCTTGAGCAGGGCTTCGCGTTGAATGGTGAAATGCATCTTGAGTCCTTGGCCTCTGGAGGCGCGCCCGTCAGGTGGTCAGGGTACGCAGCAGGTTCTTGTAGTCTTCGCGAATGTCGGCATCTTGCTCGCGAAGTTCGGCGATCTTGCGGCAGGCGTGCAGCACGGTGGTGTGGTCGCGACCGCCGAAGGCATCGCCGATTTCCGGCAGGCTGTGGTTGGTCAGTTCCTTGGACAGGGCCATGGCCACCTGGCGCGGACGCGCCACCGAGCGCGAGCGGCGCTTGGACAGCAGATCGGCGATCTTGATCTTGTAGTACTCGGCCACAGTGCGCTGGATGTTGTCGATGCTGACCAGCTTGTCCTGCAGGGCGAGCAGGTCCTTGAGCGACTCGCGCACCAGCTCGATGCTGATCTCGCTGCCGGTGAAGTGGGCGTGGGCGATCACCCTTTTGAGCGAGCCTTCCAGCTCGCGCACGTTGGAGCGGATGCGCTGGGCGATGAAGAAGGCGGCGTCGTGCGGCAGGTCGACCTTGGCCTGCTCGGCCTTCTTCATCAGGATCGCCACGCGGGTTTCCAGCTCCGGCGGCTCGACCGCGACGGTCAGGCCCCAGCCGAAGCGCGACTTCAGGCGCTCTTCCAGGCCCTCGATCTCCTTGGGGTAGCGGTCGCTGGTGAGGATCACCTGCTGGCCGCCCTCGAGCAGGGCGTTGAAGGTGTGGAAGAACTCCTCCTGGGAGCGCTCCTTGCGGGCGAAGAACTGGATGTCGTCGATCAGCAGGGCGTCCACCGAGCGGTAGAAGCGCTTGAAGTCGTTGATCGCGTTGAGCTGCAGGGCCTTGACCATGTCGGCGACGAAGCGCTCGGAATGCAGGTAGACCACCTTGGCATTCGGGTTCTTCTTCAGCAGGTGGTTGCCCACCGCGTGCATCAGGTGGGTCTTGCCGAGGCCGACGCCGCCATACAGGAACAGCGGGTTGTAGCCGTGCTTGGGGTTGTCGGCCACCTGCCAGGCGGCGGCGCGCGCCAGCTGGTTGGACTTGCCCTCGACGAAGTTCTCGAAGGTGAAGTTGCGGTTCAGGTAGCTGGTGTGTTTCAGGCCGCCCTCGACCTGCACGGTGCGCTCGGTGCGCACCAGCGGCGCGCTCTGCACCTCGGTCACCGCCTTGCTCGCCGCCGCTGATTCGGCGCTGGCCACGGCGCTGTCGGCCGCCGTCGGCTCGAACATCGGCGCCGACGCCACCTGGGCCACCTGCGCGCTCGGCGCGGCGGGCGCCGGGCGGGGCGCGGCCGGCCGCTTGCTGCCGATCAGCAGCGACAGCGCCGGCATCTGGCCGTTGCCGCGCTCGCCCATCAGCTCGAGCAGGCGACCGATGTACTTCTCGTTGACCCAGTCGAGCACGAAACGGTTGGGCGCGTACACGCGCAACTCGTCGCCGTGCGTCTCGACCTGCAGCGGACGGATCCAGGTGTTGAATTGCTGGGAAGGCAGCTCATCGCGCAGGACCTCCACGCATTGCTGCCACAGTTCCACGGACACTCGGTTTCCCTCGCTAGGAAAGCGTCTTGATAGACAGGGCAAAGGACGCATTGTAGCGGCGCGCCGCAAAGTTATCCACATGGCGAGTCAGCTCCTGCATCTGTTGCAGGAGCAAATTCACGCTTTCTCCGCCGACAAGGCCCGAGGTTCTCCAAGCCATGTGGATAACCGGCCTGCAAAAGCTCCCGGAGCCCTTGGGAAAACTTGGTCGACAATCCGCCTGTGGATAAAAATGCCTTTCATCCCCAGCTTTCCCCACGGACCCACACACCCGCAGCCCACCTTCTCGACAACCTTTTGCTTCCGGCAAAGCCTTGTGGATAAAGGGCTGCGCATGGTTATCCACAGAAAACGGGCTGTGTATATATCATTACCAAAACGATCTTTTAAGAATCTTTCTTCGTTTATGTTGTTTGTGCACAAGGGAAAAGCCGCGTCGGACCGATCCGCTCACTCGGACCTCCTCGACCCGCAGAGAATGACCGCCGCCACGTGCAGGAGCGACACCAGGCGCTCAGGAAGGCCTGTGGATTAGCGTGGCAACCTGCTGGTTGGAAATTGACCTACGCCGCCGCTTTCTCTAGAATCGCCGGTCTCTTTAACTGCGGACCCCTTCCGGGTCCCTGTGATCACTAGGTAAATGACCAATGAAACGCACCTTTCAGCCCAGCAATCTGAAGCGCGCCCGCACCCACGGCTTCCGTGCGCGCATGGCAACCAAGAACGGTCGTGCAGTCCTGTCGCGTCGCCGCGCCAAGGGCCGCAAGCGTCTGACCACAGTCTGATTGCCCGGAACGGGTGGTGAGTCGGAGTTTCGGCCGGGACAAGCGTCTGCTCACGTCCCGACAATTCACGGCAGTCTTCGACTCCCCCACCGGCAAGGCTCCCGGCAAGTCCGTTCTGCTGCTGGCCCGTGAAAACGGCCTCGATCATCCACGCCTCGGCCTGGTGATCGGCAAGAAGAGCGTCAAGCTTGCCGTCGAGCGCAATCGCCTGAAGCGCCTCATCCGCGATTCCTTCCGTCTGCATCAGGAGATGCTCGCCGGTCTGGATATCGTGATGGTCGCGCGCAAGGGTCTCGGCGATCTGGACAATCCCGAATTGCACCAGCAGTTCGCCAAGCTCTGGAAACGCCTGGCACGCAGCCGGCCTGCGCCGCAAGCCCGCCCCGAACAGCCCCTGGCCGACGGATCCCATGCGTAAACTGGCCCTCGCCCTGATCCAGTTCTATCGCTATGCCATCAGTCCCCTGATGGCCAGTCGCTGCCGCTTCTATCCCAGCTGCTCCTGCTACGCCCACGAAGCCATCAGTGCGCATGGCTTTGCTCGTGGTGGCTGGCTGACCCTGCGTCGGCTGTCCCGCTGCCACCCCTGGCATGCCGGTGGTTATGACCCGGTGCCAGCTTCCCGTACGTCCCGACCCTCATCGATGGCCGAATAAAATCATGGACATTCAACGCTCGATACTGATCGTCGCTCTGGCAGTCGTGTCTTACATCATGGTTCTCAAGTGGAACGAGGACTACGGCCAGCCGCAGATGCCGCCGCAGGCGGTGGCCAGCACCGCCGCGCAGTCGCAGTCGCTGCCTACCGGCGAGGCCCAGGGCAACGGCAGCGCCGACGTGCCCAGCGCCAGCAACCAGCAGAACGAACCGGCCAGCCAGGTCGCCGCCACCGGCCGTGCGCTGATTCAGGTGGAAACCGATGTGCTCAAGCTGGCCATCGATCCGCAGGGCGGCGACGTGGTGCAGCTGGCGCTGCCGGCCTACCCGCGCAGCCTGCAGAACCGCGACGTGCCGTTCGCCCTGTTCGACAACGGCAACGAGCGCACCTACATCGCCCAGAGCGGTCTGGTCGGCGACGGTCCGGATGCCCGTGCCAGCGGTCGTCCGCTGTACAGCGCAGAAAAGCAGCAGTACCGCCTGGCCGACGGCCAGGATGAGCTGGTGGTCGAGCTGAAGTTCAGCGAGGCCGGCGTCGACTACGTCAAGCGCTTCAGCTTCAAGCGCGGCGACTATGCCTTCGCGGTCAGCCATCGCATCGCCAACCACAGCGACAAGCCGTGGAACGGCAACCTGTTCGCCCAGCTCAAACGCGACGCCAGCGGCGATCCGTCGCAGACCAGCGCCACCGGCATGGCCACCTACCTGGGTGCCGCACTGTGGACGGCCGACGAGCCGTACAAGAAAGTCCCGATGGGCGACATGGACGACGCGAACCTGCGCGAAACCGTGCAGGGCGGCTGGGTCGCCTGGCTGCAGCACTACTTCGTCACCGCCTGGGTGCCGAGCAAGGACGACACCAACCAGGTCAGCACCCGCAAGGACAGCCAGGGCAACTACATCATCGGCTTCGTCGGTCCGCAGCTGAACGTGGCCGCCGGCGCCAGCGCCGAAACCAGCGCCACCCTGTACGCCGGTCCGAAATCCCAGGACAAGCTCGAGGCGCTGTCGCCGGGTCTCGAACTGACCGTCGACTACGGCTTCCTGTGGTTCATCGCCCAGCCGATCTTCTGGCTGCTGCAGGTTATCCACAGCATCCTCGGCAACTGGGGCTGGTCGATCATCGTCCTCACCGTGCTGATCAAGCTGGCGTTCTTCCCGCTGTCGGCAGCCAGCTACAAGTCCATGGCGCGCATGCGCGCAGTGGCGCCCAAGCTGCAGGCCCTGAAGGAGCAGTACGGCGACGATCGCCAGAAGATGTCCCAGGGCATGATGGAGTTGTACAAGAAGGAGAAGATCAATCCGCTGGGCGGCTGCCTGCCGATCCTGGTGCAGATGCCGGTGTTCCTCGCCCTGTACTGGACCCTGCTGGAAAGCGTGGAAATCCGCCAGGCGCCGTGGCTGGGCTGGATCGTCGACCTGTCGATCAAGGATCCGTACTTCATCCTGCCGATCATCATGGGCGCCACCATGTTCTTCCAGCAGACCCTCAACCCGACGCCGCCGGATCCCATGCAGGCGCGGGTGATGAAGCTGATGCCGATCATCTTCACCTTCTTCTTCCTGTGGTTCCCCGCCGGTCTGGTGCTGTACTGGGTGGTCAACAACGTCCTCTCCATCGCCCAGCAGTGGTACATTAACCGCAAGATCGAAGCGGCCATGAACAAGGCCTGAATCAGCTGCCGCGAGTGATTCCCCGAGTGCAGACGCCCCCTTGTGGGGCGTCTTGCTATCCGCCATCCGGAGACCGCCATGCAATCCGTCCGTGACACCATCGCCGCAGTCGCCACCGCGCAGGGTCGCGGCGGGGTCGGTATCGTCCGCGTTTCCGGTCCGCGCGCGCGGGCCATCGCCATCAGCCTCAGCGGCCGCGAGCCCGAGCCGCGCCACGCCTACTACTGCGCGTTCTTCGCCGACGACGGCGAGGTGATCGACCAAGGCCTGCTGCTGCTGTTCCGCGGGCCGAACTCGTTCACCGGCGAGGACGTGCTCGAGCTGCAGGGCCACGGCGGCCCGGTGGTGCTCGACATGCTGCTGCGCCGCTGCCTGGAGCTGGGCGCGCGGCTGGCGCGCCCCGGCGAATTCAGCGAACGCGCCTTCCTCAACGACAAGCTTGACCTCGCCCAGGCCGAGGCGATCGCCGACCTGATCGAGGCGAGCAGCGAACAGGCAGCGCGCAACGCCGTGCGCTCGCTGCAGGGCGAGTTCTCGCGCAAGGTGCAGCGCCTGGCCGACCGGCTGATCGAGCTGCGCATGTACGTCGAGGCGGCCATCGACTTCCCCGAGGAGGAGATCGACTTTCTCGCCGACGGCCACGTGCTCGGCCAGCTCGACGGCGTGCGCAGCGAACTGCTGGCGGTGCAGCGCGAGGCGGGGCAGGGCGCCCTGCTGCGCGACGGCATGACCGTGGTGATCGCCGGGCGGCCGAATGCCGGCAAGTCCAGCCTGCTCAACGCCCTGGCCGGGCGCGAGGCGGCGATCGTCACCGAGATCGCCGGCACCACCCGCGACGTGCTGCGCGAACATATCCACATCGACGGCATGCCGCTGCACGTGGTCGACACCGCCGGCCTGCGCGACACCGAGGATCAGGTGGAACGGATCGGCGTCGAGCGCGCGCTCAAGGCCATCGGCGAGGCCGACCGCGTGCTGCTGGTGGTCGACGCCACCGCGCCGGAGGCGCTCGATCCGTTCGCCCTGTGGCCGGAATTCCTCGACCAGCGTCCCGACCCGGCCAGGGTCACCCTGATCCGCAACAAGGCCGACCTGTCCGGCGAGGCGGTGCGCCTGGAAACCTGCAGCGATGGCCACGTCACCCTCAGCCTGTCGGCGCGCCAGGGGGCCGGCCTCGACCTGCTGCGCGAGCATCTCAAGGCCTGCATGGGCTTCGAGCAGACCACCGAAAGCAGCTTCAGCGCCCGCCGCCGCCACCTCGACGCCCTGCGCCAGGCTGGCGCCTGCCTCGACCACGGCCGCCAGCAGCTGACCCTGCTCGGCGCCGGCGAACTGCTCGCCGAGGACCTGCGCATGGCCCACCAGGCGCTCGGCGAGATCACCGGCGCCTTCACCCCCGACGACCTGCTCGGGCGGATCTTCTCCAGCTTCTGCATCGGCAAGTAGCCGAGCGCCACCCGGCCAGTCGACCCGCGCGGCGGCTGGCCATTGCCTTTCCCCCCTCCCCGGACCCGCTTTCAGCAGCGGGCCCGAGCCTCGTTGCGCCTGCACCCCGCGGCGTTTTCGCCTGGTCACCATCGCATCCCAGTTGTGCACACAAAAATCGCGGCGCATAAGCTCTGTGGACAACTCATCACAAGCTCCGTAGACAAGACGGCGTTCCGCCTGTGGATAAGCCTGGCTGTGGATAAATGACTTGTCCACACACAGGCTCAACCCGGTTGTCCAGAGCCCTCACGGGTGCTTGCATACAGCCTTATTCAGTGCATAACTAATTGATTTTAAAGGGCTATATAAAACTATCCACAGAAACTGTGCACACCTATAACAAGCTCTAAAACAAGCCTTTAAAAAATCCTTCTTTCTCTTTTCTTGTTGATCACGCATTCCGATCGATCCCCCGACCGACTGGCTATTTTTTGTCCACACTGCTTCATTCACCCCGGATAAGCCTCTATACTGCGCGGCTCTCTGAATTCCCTTCCCAAACAGGCACGAGGTGCGTGGTGGATTTCCCTTCCCGTTTTGATGTGATCGTCATCGGTGGCGGCCATGCCGGTACCGAAGCGGCACTGGCAGCAGCACGCATGGGGGTGAAAACCCTGCTGCTAACCCACAACGTGGAAACCCTCGGCCACATGAGCTGCAATCCGGCCATCGGCGGGATCGGCAAGAGCCATCTGGTCAAGGAAATCGATGCCCTCGGCGGCGCCATGGCCGAGGCTACCGACAAGAGCGGTATCCAGTTCCGCATCCTCAACAGCCGCAAGGGCCCGGCGGTACGGGCGACCCGCGCGCAGACCGACCGCGCGCTGTACAAGGCCGAAGTGCGCCGCATCCTGGAAAACCAGCCGAACCTGTGGATATTCCAGCAGTCCGCCGACGACCTGATCGTCGAGGGCGAACAGGTGCGCGGTGTGGTCACCCAGATGGGCCTGAAATTCCACGCCGACAACGTGGTGCTGACCGCTGGCACCTTCCTCGGCGGACTTATCCACATCGGTCTGCAGAACTACTCCGGGGGACGCGCCGGCGATCCGCCGTCGCTGGCCCTGGCCAGGCGCCTGCGCGAGCGGCCGCTGCACGTCGGCCGCCTGAAGACCGGCACGCCGCCGCGCATCGACGGCCGCTCGGTGGATTTCTCGCTGATGACCGAGCAGGCTGGGGATAACCCGGTGCCGGTGATGTCGTTCCTCGGTTCGCGCGAGCAGCATCCGCAGCAGGTCAGCTGCTGGATTACCCACACCAACGCGCGCACCCACGAGATCATCGCCGGCAACCTGGACCGCTCGCCGATGTATTCGGGGGTGATCGAGGGCATCGGCCCGCGCTACTGCCCGTCGATCGAGGACAAGATCCACCGCTTCGCCGACAAGGACAGCCATCAGGTGTTCATCGAGCCGGAAGGCCTGAGCACTCACGAGCTGTATCCCAATGGCATCTCCACCTCGCTGCCGTTCGACGTGCAGCTGCAGATCGTCCGCTCGATCCGCGGCATGGAGAACGCCCACATCGTGCGTCCCGGCTATGCCATCGAGTACGACTTCTTCGATCCGCGCGACCTCAAGTACTCGCTGGAGACCAAGGTGATCGGCGGGCTGTTCTTCGCCGGGCAGATCAACGGCACCACCGGCTACGAGGAAGCCGGCGCCCAGGGCCTGCTCGCCGGCGCCAACGCCGCGTTGCGCGCCCAAGGCCGCGAGGCCTGGTGTCCGCGCCGCGACGAGGCGTACATCGGCGTGCTGGTCGACGACCTGATCACCCTCGGCACCCAGGAGCCGTACCGCATGTTCACCTCGCGCGCCGAGTACCGGCTGATCCTGCGCGAGGACAACGCCGACCTGCGCCTGACCGAGAAGGGCCGCGAACTGGGTCTGGTCGACGACCGCCGCTGGGCGGCGTTCTGCGCCAAGCGCGAGGGCATCGAGCGCGAGGAACAGCGCCTGAAGAGCAGCTGGGTGCGTCCGGGCACCGCCCAGGGCGACGCCATCGTCGCGCGCTTCGGCACCCCGCTGACCCACGAGTACAACCTGCACAACCTGCTGGCCCGTCCGGAGATCGACTACGCCGGACTGGCCGAGATCACCGGCGAGTCTGTGGATAACCCGCAGGTGGCCGAGCAGGTGGAAATCCGCATCAAGTACGCCGGCTACATCGACCGCCAGCAGGAGGAGATCGAGCGCCTGCGCGCCAGCGAGGACACCGCGCTGCCGGACGACCTCGACTACGCCGGCATTTCCGGGCTGTCCAAGGAAATCCAGGGCAAGCTCGGCGCCGCCCGCCCGCAGACCCTCGGCCAGGCTTCGCGGATTCCCGGAGTCACCCCGGCGGCCGTGTCGCTGCTGCTGATTCACCTGAAGAAACGCGGCGCCGGCCGCCAGCTGGAGCAGAACCTCTGATGTCCGCCGTGACCCCGGCCCACGCCGCCGAACTGGCGCGCGGCGCCGCCCAGCTCGGTGTCGAGCTGAACGACCTGCAGCAGCAACAGCTGCTCGCCTACCTGGCCCTGCTGATCAAGTGGAACCAGGCCTACAACCTCACCGCCGTGCGCAATCCCGACGAGATGGTGTCGCGCCACCTGCTCGACAGCCTGAGCCTGGTGCCGTTCGTCCGCGCGGGCGGCGACAGCTGGCTGGACGTCGGCAGCGGCGGCGGCATGCCGGGCATCCCGCTGGCCATCCTGTTCCCCGAGCGGCGCTTCACCACCCTGGATTCCAACGGCAAGAAGACCCGCTTCCAGACCCAGGTCAAGCTGGAACTCAAGCTGGCCAACCTGGAAGTTGTCCACAGCCGGGTGGAAAACTTCCAACCGGCGCAGCCGTTTGCCGGCATAGTGTCGCGGGCGTTCAGCTCGCTGGCGGATTTCGCCCACTGGACCCGCCATCTGGGCGACGCCGAGACCCGCTGGCTGGCGATGAAGGGCCAATATCCACACGACGAACTCGCCGCGTTGCCGGCGGACTTTCGCGTCGAAGCCGAACATGTGCTGCAGGTGCCCGGTTGCCAGGGCCAGCGCCATCTGCTGATACTGCGCCGCAGCGCCTAAGGGAGAGACTGCCGAGCATGGCTAAAGTATTTGCGATCGCCAATCAGAAGGGCGGGGTGGGCAAGACCACCAGTTGCGTCAACCTGGCCGCCTCGCTGGTGGCCACCCAGCGCCGTGTGCTGCTGATCGACCTCGATCCGCAGGGCAACGCCACCACCGGCAGCGGCGTGGACAAGCTCAATCTCGAGCATTCGGTCTACGACGTGCTGGTCGGCAACTGCGACCTGGCCCAGGCCATGCAGAGTTCCGAGCACGGCGGCTACCAGCTGCTGCCGGCCAACCGCGACCTCACCGCCGCCGAGGTCACCCTGCTCGACCTGCCGAACAAGGAGCAGCGCCTGCGCCAGGCGCTGGCGCCGATCCGCGACAACTACGACTTCATCCTGATCGACTGCCCGCCGGCGCTGTCGATGCTGACCATCAACGCGCTGGTCGCCGCCGACGGGGTGATCATCCCCATGCAGTGCGAGTACTACGCACTGGAAGGGCTGTCCGACCTGGTCAACAGCATCCAGCGCATCGGCCAGCTGCTCAATCCGAGCCTGCGCATCGAGGGCATCCTGCGCACCATGTACGACGCGCGCATCGGCCTGACCAACGAGGTCACCGCGCAGCTGCAGGCGCACTTCGGCGAGACCCTCTACGAAACCACCATCCCGCGCAACGTGCGCCTGGCCGAGGCACCCAGCCACGGCATGCCGGCGCTGGTCTACGACAAGGCCTCGCGCGGGGCCAGGGCCTACCTGGAACTGGCCAGGGAACTGGTCACCCGTCAGCGCCGCGTCAAGCGCGCCGTCACCGCTTGAGGAGTAGCACATGGCTGTGAAGAAACGCGGTCTCGGTCGCGGCCTGGACGCCCTGCTCGGCGGCACCAGCGTCAGCGCTCTGCAGGAGCAGGCGGCCAAGGTCGATCGCCAGGAGCTGCAGCAGCTGCCGCTCGACCTGCTGCAGCGCGGCAAGTACCAGCCGCGCCGCGACATGAATCCGCAGGCGCTCGAGGAGCTGGCGCAGTCGATCCGCCGCCAGGGCCTGATGCAGCCGATCGTGGTGCGTCCGATCGATGGCGAGCGCTACGAGATCATCGCCGGCGAACGGCGCTGGCGGGCCAGCCAGCTGGCCGGCCTGGAGCGCATCCCGGCGCTGGTCCGCGAGGTCAGCGACGAGGCGGCGATCGCCATGGCGCTGATCGAGAACATCCAGCGCGAGGACCTCAATCCGATCGAGGAAGCCGTCGCCCTGCAGCGCCTGCAGCAGGATTTCCAGCTGACCCAGCAACAGGTCGCCGACGCGGTGGGCAAATCGCGTGTGACCATTGCCAACCTGCTGCGTCTCATTGCCCTGCCGGATGAAGTAAAGACCCTGCTGGCCCATGGCGATCTGGAGATGGGCCACGCCCGTGCGCTGCTCGGCTTGCCGGCCGCGCAGCAGGTGGAAGGGGCGCGACATGTTGTCGCGCGCGGCCTCACCGTTCGGCAGACCGAAGCGCTGGTTCGCCAGTGGCTGAGCGGCAAGCCCGAAGCAGTCGCGGTCAAGGCCGATCCGGACATCGCCCGCCTCGAGCAGCGCCTGGCCGAGCGCCTTGGCGCGGCGGTGCAGATCCGCCACGGCGACAAGGGCAAGGGCCAGCTGGTGATCCGCTACAGCTCGCTGGATGAGTTGCAGGGCGTGCTGGCGCATATCCGCTGACATATGCGGACATGTAGCGAATGGCTATTTTTGACTACCTGACAGTTGAACGGGGGAATTTACCCCCCTATACTCCCGGCGCAATTTTTGCCGGCATAGAGTCTGCGCTGCAGACGGTCCAGCAACACGGAAGCGGGGCAACGCGGTGAAAATTCGCAACAAGACCCCCCTGCATCGCCTGGCGGTGTTTCCGTTGCTGCTGACGCAGCTGGCGGTGGCTGTGCTGGCTGCTACAGTCGGTTGGCTGTGGAAGGGTCCGGTTGCCGGATACTCCACGCTGCTCGGCGGCATGATAGCGCTGGTGCCGAACCTGTACTTCACGTACAAAGCGTTTCGTTACTTCGGAGCGCGTTCGGTCGACGCCATCGTCCAGTCCTTCTGGTCGGGCGAGATGGGCAAACTGATTCTGACGGCAGCGTTGTTTGCGCTGGTGTTTGCAGGAGTGGAGCGGTTGAACGTGGCGGCGCTGTTTGTCGGCTACGGACTGGTGCTAGGCACCTCCGCATGTTCCCTCCTGCTGGTGAAAGGCTTTCCAAAGCATTAGAGCATTGAGGCGTTTATGGCTAACACACCGGCTGAATACATTCAGCACCACCTGCAGAACCTGGTCTTTGGCTCCCACCCGGTAAACGGCTGGAGCTTTGCCCAGAACCACGAACAAGTGAAGGAAATGGGCTTCTGGGCCATCCACGTCGACACCCTCGGGTGGTCGGTGGCGATGGGCATGGTGTTCCTGTTCCTGTTCAGTCGCGTCGCCAAGCGGGCCAACGCCGGTGTTCCCAGCGGCCTGCAGAACCTCGTGGAAATGGTCATCGAGTTCGTCGAGGGCGTGGTCAAGGACACCTTCCACGGCCGCAACCCGGTGGTCGCCCCGCTGGCGCTGACCATCTTCGTCTGGGTGTTCCTGATGAACAGCCTGAAGTGGATCCCGGTCGACTACATCCCGGGTCTGGCCAGCCTGATGGGCGTGCCCTACTTCAAGATCGTGCCGACCGCCGACCCGAACGGCACCTTCGGCCTGTCCCTCGGCGTGTTCATCCTGATCCTGTTCTACAGCGTCAAGGTCAAGGGCTTCGGCGGCTTCACCAAGGAGCTGGCGTTCACCCCGTTCAACCACTGGTCGCTGGTCCCGTTCAACCTGTTCCTCGAGATCCTCGGCCTGCTGACCAAGCCGCTGAGTCTCGCCCTGCGTCTGTTCGGCAACATGTACGCCGGTGAGGTGGTGTTCATCCTCATCGCCCTGCTGCCGTTCTTCGCGCAGCCGTTCCTGAATGTGCCTTGGGCGATCTTCCACATCCTGGTGATCCCGCTGCAGGCCTTCATCTTCATGGTGCTGACAGTGGTCTACCTGAGCGCTGCCCACGAAGACCACCACTGAGTCAGTGGAACCAACCCTAGTCTTAACCACGAAACCTTAACCTTTAAAAAACCTCAGGAGCTGTTATGGAACTCGTCTACATCGCCGCCGCCATCATGATCGGTCTGGGTGCTCTGGGCACCGGTATTGGCTTCGCCCTGCTGGGCGGCAAGCTGCTGGAATCCACCGCGCGTCAGCCGGAGCTGGGCGCCCAGCTGCAAACCAAGACCTTCCTGATGGCCGGTCTGCTCGACGCCGTGCCGATGATCGGCGTTGGTATCGCGATGTACCTCATCTTCGTTGTTGCCGGCTAAGTTCAGGCATCCGCGGATTTTTGGCCGGTCTGCGCCAGCGCGCAGTCCGGCCTGCCGAGGCTCTGACTACCCGGACCCACGAGATAGCACGAGGTAAATCGCTGTGAACATTAACTTGACGCTGTTCGGTCAAACGATTTCCTTCGCTATTTTCGTCTGGTTCACCATGAAGTTTGTGTGGCCGCCGATCACGGCTGCCATGCAAGCCCGCCAGAAGAAAATTGCCGAAGGTCTGGATGCCGCCGGCCGTGCCCAGCGCGACCTGCAACTGGCCCAGGAAAAAGCTGCCCAGACGCTCCGTGAAACCAAGGAGCAGGCTGCCGAGATTCTCGACAAGGCGAGCAAGACCGCCAACGCGATCGTCGAGGAATCCAAGCAGCAGGCCCGTAGCGAAGGCGAGCGTCTGCTTGTCGCCGCCAAGGCCGAAATCGAGGTTGAAGTGAATCGCGCCAAGGATCAACTGCGCGCCCAGGTAGCGGCTCTCGCCGTCGCTGGTGCCGAGAAGATCCTGGAGTCCTCCGTGGACGCCAAGGCACACAACGATCTGGTCGCAAAACTGGCCTCCCAACTCTAAGCGAGGCGAGCGATGGCAACTATCAATACGCTTGCTCGGCCTTATGCGAAAGCCGCTTTCGAGTTCGCTTCCGCCGCCAAACAAACCGATGCCTGGTCGAACATGCTGGCTCTGAGCGCCGCCTTCGTGGAGTCTCCCGAAGTCATCGCCCAGCTGCATAACCCGGCCCTGACCCACGACCGCAAGGCCGGGGTTCTGGTTCAGCTGTGCGCTGAAAGCATCGACGAGTCGTTCCGCAACTTCGTGGCGGCACTGGGTGAAAACGATCGCCTGGAGCTGCTGCCGACCGTGCGCGACCAGTTCGAGCTGCTCAAGGCGGAAGCCGAGCGTTCGATCGAGGTCGAGGTCGAAACGGCTCACGAACTGAGCGCCGAACAACTCCAAACTCTGGCTGCCGCCTTGTCGAAGCGGCTAGATCGTACCGTCCAGCCTACCCCGGTCGTCAATCCCGCCCTTATCGGCGGTTTGATCATTCGTGCGGGTGACCTGGTTATCGACGGTTCGGTCCGCGGCAAACTGAACCAGTTGGCCGAAGCGTTGAAATCCTGATTTGAGGGGCATGGCATGCAGCAACTGAATCCTTCCGAAATTAGCGAAATCATCAAGCAGCGTATCGCCAAGCTTGATGTGACCGCGCAGGCCCGTAACGAAGGCACCGTCGTCAGCGTATCTGACGGCATCGTGCGTATCTTCGGTCTGGCCGATGTAATGTACGGCGAAATGATCGAGTTCCCGGGCGGCGTCTACGGTATGGCGCTGAACCTGGAGCAGGACTCCGTTGGCGCCGTGGTACTGGGCAGCTACCAGAGCCTGAACGAAGGCATGAGCGCCAAGTGCACCGGCCGCATCCTCGAGGTTCCGGTTGGTCCGGAACTGCTGGGTCGTGTGGTCGATGCCCTGGGCAACCCGATCGACGGCAAGGGCCCGATCGACGCCAAGGAAACCGATGCGGTCGAGAAGGTCGCTCCGGGCGTGATCTGGCGTAAGTCGGTCGACCAGCCGGTACAGACCGGCTACAAGTCGGTCGACGCGATGATCCCGGTAGGCCGTGGCCAGCGCGAGCTGATCATCGGCGACCGCCAGATCGGCAAGACCGCGATGGCCATCGACGCCATCATCAACCAGAAGAACAGCGGCATTAAGTGCGTGTACGTGGCGATCGGTCAGAAGCAGTCGACCATCGCCAACGTGGTGCGCAAGCTGGAAGAGCACGGCGCGCTGGCCAACACCATCGTGGTGGCTGCGTCCGCTTCCGAATCCGCTGCCCTGCAGTACTTGGCACCGTACTCCGGTTGCACCATGGGCGAATACTTCCGCGACCGCGGTGAAGACGCTCTGATCGTGTACGACGACCTGTCCAAGCAGGCCGTGGCCTACCGCCAGATCTCCCTGCTGCTGCGCCGTCCGCCGGGCCGCGAAGCCTACCCGGGTGACGTGTTCTATCTCCACAGCCGCCTGCTGGAGCGCGCTTCCCGCGTTTCCGAAGAGTATGTCGAGAAGTTCACCAACGGTGCCGTGACTGGCAAGACCGGTTCGCTGACCGCGCTGCCGATCATCGAAACCCAGGCTGGCGACGTTTCCGCGTTCGTTCCGACCAACGTGATCTCGATCACCGACGGTCAGATCTTCCTGGAATCGGCCATGTTCAACTCGGGTCTGCGTCCGGCGGTCAACGCCGGTATCTCGGTATCCCGCGTTGGTGGCGCCGCCCAGACCAAGATCATCAAGAAGCTGTCCGGCGGCATCCGTACCGCGCTGGCCCAGTACCGTGAACTGGCGGCCTTCGCCCAGTTCGCCTCGGATCTGGACGATGCGACCCGCAAGCAGCTCGACCATGGTCAGCGCGTTACCGAACTGATGAAGCAGAAGCAGTTCGCGCCGATGTCGATCGCCGACATGTCGGTGTCCCTGTACGCCGCCGAGCGTGGCTTCCTGGCTGACGTCGACGTGAAGAAAGTTGGCGCCTTCGAGCAGGGCCTGATCGCCTTCTTCAACCGCGAGTTCGCCGACCTGATGGCGAAGATCAACGTGAAGGGCGACTTCAACGACGAAATCGACGCAGGCCTCAAGGCCGGCATCGAGAAGTTCAAGGCCACTCAGAGCTGGTAAGCCGCAGCGGGAGCCGCAAGGCTCCCGCCTGCTAACCCGAAAGGTGTCACATGGCAGGCGCAAAAGAGATTCGCAGCAAGATTGCGAGCATCAAGAGCACGCAGAAGATCACCAACGCCATGGAGAAAGTGGCGGTCAGCAAGATGCGCAGGGCTCAGCAGCGCATGGCTGCCGGTCGTCCGTACGCGGTGCGTATCCGTGAGGTGATCGGTCACCTGGCCAAGGCCAACCCGGAGTACCGCCATGCCTTCATGGTGGAGCGTCCGGTCAAGCGTGTCGGCTACATCCTGGTATCCAGTGACCGTGGTCTCTGCGGTGGCCTGAACATCAACCTGTTCAAGGCCCTGATCAAAAACATGAAGGACTGGCACGATGCCGGCGTTGAGGCAGAGTTCTGCGTCATCGGCAGCAAGGGCGCCAGCTTCTTCCGCAGCTACGGCGGCAACGTGGTCGCTGCGATCAGCCACCTGGGTGATGCGCCGTCGGTCAACGATCTGATCGGCAGCGTCAAGGTCATGCTCGACAGGTTCAACGAAGGATCGCTGGATCGCCTGTACCTGGCGTCCAACAAGTTCGTGAACACCATGACCCAGAAGCCGGCGGTTGAACAATTGCTCCCCCTGGCTCCCGCTACCGAGGCCGATGACGGCGCGAAGCAGGGCCTGTGGGATTACCTGTACGAACCCGACGCCCAGCAACTGCTGGATGCCCTGCTGGTTCGCTATGTCGAATCGCAGGTGTATCAGTCCGTGATCGAGAACAACGCCTGTGAGCAGGCGGCGCGGATGATCGCCATGAAGAATGCCACCGACAACGCCGGTCAGCTGATCAAGGATCTGCAGCTGATCTACAACAAGGCGCGTCAGGCAGCGATCACGCAAGAGATCTCGGAAATCGTCGGCGGCGCTGCCGCGGTTTAACAGGTTCAAATATTCAGAGGAACCAGATATGAGTAGCGGACGTATCGTTCAAATCATTGGCGCCGTTATCGACGTGGAATTCCCGCGCGATCAGGTGCCGAGCGTTTATGACGCGCTGAAAGTCGAAGGCGCGCAGACCACCCTGGAAGTCCAGCAGCAGCTGGGCGACGGCGTGGTTCGTTCCATCGCCATGGGCTCCACCGAAGGTCTCAAGCGTGGCCTGACCGTGAGCAACACCGGTGCCGGTATCTCCGTGCCGGTCGGCAAGCAGACCCTGGGCCGCATCATGGACGTCCTCGGCAACCCGATCGACGAAGCTGGGCCGATCGGCGAGGAAGAGCGCTGGAGCATCCACCGCGCTGCCCCGTCCTACGCGGAGCAGGCTGGCGGCAACGAGCTGCTGGAAACCGGCATCAAGGTCATGGACCTGGTGTGCCCGTTCGCCAAGGGCGGTAAGGTCGGTCTGTTCGGTGGCGCCGGTGTCGGCAAGACCGTGAACATGATGGAGCTGATCCGCAACATCGCCATGGAACACAGCGGTTACTCCGTGTTCGCCGGCGTGGGCGAGCGTACTCGTGAAGGTAACGACTTCTATCACGAGATGAAGGACTCCAACGTTCTGGACAAGGTAGCCCTGGTCTACGGTCAGATGAACGAGCCGCCAGGCAACCGTCTGCGCGTGGCACTGACCGGCCTGACCATGGCCGAGAAGTTCCGTGACGAAGGCCGCGACGTTCTGCTGTTCGTCGACAACATCTACCGCTACACCCTGGCCGGTACCGAAGTGTCCGCGCTGCTGGGTCGTATGCCGTCCGCAGTGGGTTACCAGCCGACTCTGGCCGAGGAAATGGGCGTTCTGCAGGAGCGCATCACCTCCACCAAGAACGGCTCGATCACCTCCGTGCAGGCCGTCTACGTTCCCGCGGACGACCTGACCGACCCGAGCCCGGCGACCACCTTCGCCCACCTCGACGCCACCGTGGTACTGTCCCGCGACATCGCCTCGCTGGGTATCTACCCGGCCGTCGACCCGCTGGACTCCACCTCCCGTCAGCTGGATCCGCTGGTGGTTGGCCAGGAGCACTACGACACCGCCCGCGGTGTGCAGTACGTGCTGCAGCGCTACAAGGAACTGAAGGACATCATCGCGATCCTCGGCATGGACGAACTGTCCGAGGCCGACAAGCAGCTGGTATCCCGCGCGCGTAAGATCCAGCGCTTCCTGTCCCAGCCGTTCTTCGTGGCCGAAGTCTTCACTGGCGCCCCGGGCAAGTACGTTCCGCTGAAAGAGACCATCCGTGGTTTCGCCGGCATCCTCAACGGTGATTACGATCACCTGCCGGAGCAGGCGTTCTACATGGTTGGCACCATCGACGAAGCTGTCGAAAAAGCCAAGAAACTGTAACTGGCGCGCCCGCTAGCGGGCGCTCGACCAGGCGGCGGCTACCCCGGTAGCGTCGCCTGCTTACCGAGGCGTGAATATGGCTATGACAGTCCACTGCGACATCGTCAGTGCGGAAGAAGAGCTGTTCTCGGGGCTGGTGGAAATGGTCGTCGCCCACGGCAACATGGGCGATATCGGTGTTCTGCCGGGCCACGCCCCGCTGCTGACCGATCTCAAGCCGGGTCCGGTGCGGGTGATCAAGCAGGGTGGCGGGCAGGAGGTGTACTACATCTCCGGCGGTTTCATCGAAGTGCAGCCGAACATGGTGAAGGTCCTCGCCGACACCGCGATCCGCGCTGCCGACCTCGACGAAGCAGCGGCTCTCGAAGCCCGCAAGGCGGCCGAGAAGGCGCTCAACGAGAAGAGTGCCGAGTTCGACTACTCCACCGCTTCCGCGCGTCTGGCCGAAGCTGTCGCACAGCTGCGGACCATTCAGGAACTGCGCAAGAAGTTCGGTGGTTCGGCGCACTGATCCGCATTGCGGCCGGTCGCCTGAGGTATATGAAAGGGGTAGCTTCGGCTACCCCTTTTCTTTTCATGGAGAAAATCACGTCATGAGTCTGGAAGTCGTCATCCTCGCCGCCGGCCAGGGCACCCGCATGCGTTCGGCGCTGCCCAAGGTCCTGCATCCGGTCGCCGGCAAGTCCATGCTGGGCCATGTCATCGACACCGCCCGGGCGCTGAACCCGCAGCGCATCCATGTGGTCATCGGCCATGGCGCCGAAGCGGTGCGTGAGCGCCTGGCCGCCGCCGACCTGAATTTCGTTCTCCAGGAGCAGCAGCTCGGCACCGGCCACGCGGTGGCCCAGGCCCTGCCGTTCATCAGTGCCGAGCAGGTGCTGGTGCTGTATGGCGACGTGCCGCTGATCGAGGCGCCCACCCTCGAACGCCTGCTGGCCCACGCCGGCCCGGCGCAGCTGGCCCTGCTCACCGTCGAACTGGCCGATCCCACCGGCTACGGGCGCATCATCCGTGACGCGGAACGCCGGGTGGCCGCCATCGTCGAGCAGAAGGATGCCAGTCCCGAGCAGCTGGCGATCCGCGAGGGCAACACCGGCATCCTCGCCATGCCCGGCGCGCACATGGCCGAGTGGATGGGCCGGCTGTCCAACAGCAACGCCCAGGGCGAGTACTACCTGACCGACGTGATCGCCATGGCGGTGGCCGACGGCCTCAGCGTGGCCACCGCCCAGCCGCAAGACGCCATGGAGGTGCAGGGCGCCAACGACCGCCTGCAGCTGTCGCAGCTGGAGCGCCACTACCAGCAGCGCGCGGCCCGCCGGCTGATGGCCCAGGGCGTGACCCTGCGGGATCCGGCGCGCTTCGACGTGCGTGGCGAGGTGACGGTCGGCCGCGACGTGCTGATCGACATCAACGTGATCCTCGAAGGCAAGGTGATCATCGAAGACGATGTGCAGATCGGCCCCAACTGCGTGATTCGCGACAGCACCCTGCGCCGCGGCGCGGTGGTCAAGGCCAACAGCCATCTGGAAGGTGCCGAACTGGGCGCGGGCGCCGATTGCGGACCGTTCGCCCGCCTGCGTCCGGGCAGCGTGCTGGGCGCCAAGGCGCACGTCGGCAACTTCGTCGAGCTGAAGAACGCGGTGCTCGGCGAGGGCGCCAAGGCCGGCCACCTGGCCTACCTGGGCGATGCCGAGATCGGTGCACTGAGCAACATCGGCGCCGGCACCATCACCTGCAACTACGACGGTGCCAACAAGCATCGTACCGTCATTGGTGAGGATGCCTTCATCGGCACCAACAACTCGCTGGTGGCGCCGGTCACCATCGGCGACGGTGCTACCACCGCCGCCGGCTCGGTGATCACCAGCGCAGTGCCGGCCAGCACCCTGGCGGTCGGTCGTGCGCGCCAGCGCAACATCGACGGCTGGCAGCGCCCGGTGAAGAAGCCCAAGGCCTGAGCCACGCCGGCCGGTCGGTGTGCATGACGCCCCTGCGCAATGTGGATAACTGTCGCGGGGCGCATCGTGCACGGTGTGCTTTACCGCCTGTGGAAAACCCGGCGGCAGGGTTTTCCACAGGCGATCCAGGTTGAGCGGCGATTCGGCCTGTGGACAAAAATGACGCTGCGGCAGTCTTTACTATCCACAGTGCTTCCCCGGCTGCTCTTTGCTTGCCGATCATCGATCTGTGGATAGTTCTATCCACAGACACTTGACGTTCATGCCTTCCTGAGTTTTGATTCACACCTGTTAAGTTACGAATCGAAACTTAGGCATGTCGAAACGCAATACACCGCAGCGCCGCCACGCCATCCTCACCCTGCTCGCCGAGCAGGGTGAGGTGCACGTGGACGCGCTGGCCCGCCACTTCGAGACCTCGGAAGTGACCATCCGCAAGGATCTGGCCGCGCTGGAGAGCAACGGCCTGCTGCTGCGTCGCTACGGCGGCGCGCTGCCGATGCCCCACGAGCTGGTCGCCGAGCCGAGCCAGCCGGTGTCGCCATACAAGCAGGCCATCGCCCGCGCCGCGGCGGCCTGTATCCGCGAGCATGCGCGGATCATCATCGACAGCGGCAGCACCACCGCCGCGCTGATCCCCGAGCTCGACCGTCGTCCTGGCCTGCTGGTGATGACCAACTCGCTGAACGTGGCCAACGCCCTGCGCGAGCTGGAGCAGGAGCCGGTGCTGCTGATGACCGGCGGCACCTGGGACCCGCATTCCGAGTCGTTCCAGGGCCAGGTCGCCGAGCAGGTGCTGCGCTCCTACGACTTCGACCAGTTGTTCATCGGCGCCGACGGCATCGACCTGACGCGCGGCACCACCACCTTCAATGAACTGCTGGGCCTGTCGAGGGTCATGGCTGAGGTGGCCCGCGAAGTGATCGTCATGGCCGAGGCTGACAAGCTCGGCCGGCGCATGCCCAATCTGGAACTGCCGTGGAGCAGCATCCACACTCTGATTACCGATGCGCGCCTCGAGCCCGAGGCACGCGAACAGATCCTGGCGCGTGGCATCAAGCTGATCTGCGCCGCCGTCTAGCAAGGAGAACACGCATGTGCGGAATTGTCGGCGCGATTGCCGAGCGTAATATCAGTGCCATCCTCATCGAGGGCCTCAAGCGGCTCGAATACCGCGGCTACGACAGCGCCGGCGTGGCGGTCTACACTAACGACGGCCTGTTGCGCCGCAGCCGCCGCATCGGCAAGGTCGCCGCGCTGGAACAGGCGCTGGTGGAAGAGCCGCTGCTCGGCCGTCTTGGCATCGCCCATACCCGCTGGGCCACCCACGGCGTGCCCAGCGAGGCCAACGCCCACCCGCACTTCTCCGGCGAGGAGCTGGCGGTGGTGCACAACGGCATCATCGAGAACCACGAGCAGCTGCGCGAGCGACTCCAGGGTCTCGGTTACCTGTTCACCTCGCAGACCGACACCGAGACCATCGTCCACCTGCTGCACCACACCCTGCAGCGCCTGCCGAACCTGGCCGATGCGCTCAAGGCGGCGGTCAAGGAGCTGCACGGTGCCTACGGTCTGGCGGTGATCAGCGCCGCGCAGCCGGACCGCATCCTCGCCGCGCGCAGCGGCAGCCCGCTGGTGATCGGCCTGGGCCTGGGCGAGAACTTCCTCGCTTCCGACCCGCTGGCCCTGCGTCAGGTCACCGACCGCTTCGTCTATCTGGAGGAGGGCGACATCGCCGAGATCCGCCAGGACAGCGTGCAGATCTGGGATGGCGAAGGCCGCGTCGTGCAGCGCGACACCGTGCAGTTCCACGAGGGCGCCGAGGCGGCGGAGAAGGGCGAGTACCGCCACTTCATGCTCAAGGAAATCCACGAGCAGCCCAAGGTGGTGCAGCGCACCCTCGAAGGCCGCCTGGGCTCCGATCACGTGCTGGTGCAGGCCTTCGGCCCGCAGGCGGCCGAGCTGTTCGCCCGGGTGCGCAACGTGCAGATCGTCGCCTGCGGCACCAGCTTCCACGCCGGCATGGTCGCCCGCTACTGGCTGGAAGAGCTGACCGGCATTCCCTGCCAGGTCGAGGTGGCCAGCGAGTTCCGCTACCGCAAGGTGGCGGTGCAGCCCGACTCGCTGTTCGTCACCATCTCCCAGTCCGGGGAAACCGCCGATACCCTGGCCGCCCTGCGCAACGCCAAGTCGGCCGGCTACCTGGCCAGTCTGGCGATCTGCAACGTCGGCACCAGCTCGCTCGTGCGCGAGTCCGACCTGACCCTGCTGACCAACGCCGGTCCCGAGATCGGTGTGGCTTCGACCAAGGCCTTCACCACCCAGCTGGTCGGCCTGCTGCTGCTGACCCTGGCCCTCGGTCGGGTGCGCGGCACCCTCGCCGCTGGTGTCGAGGCCGAACTGGTCGACGCCCTGCGGCGTCTGCCGGGCAACCTGCAGGAGGCGCTGGCGATGGACAAGACCGTGGAGCAGGTGTCCGCGCTGTTCGCCGAGAAGAGCCACTCGCTGTTCCTTGGTCGCGGTGCACAGTACCCGGTGGCCATGGAGGGGGCGCTCAAGCTCAAGGAGATCTCCTACATCCACGCCGAGGCCTACCCGGCCGGCGAACTCAAGCATGGCCCGCTGGCGCTGGTCGACAGCGACATGCCGGTGGTCACCGTGGCGCCGAACAACGAGCTGCTGGAGAAGCTCAAGTCCAACCTGCAGGAAGTGCGCGCCCGCGGCGGCGAGCTGATCGTCTTCGCCGACCGGCAGGCCGGCATGAGCGACGGTGAAGGCACCCATGTGGTGACCATGCCGCAGATCCACGACCTGCTGGCGCCGATCCTCTACACCATCCCGCTGCAGCTGCTGTCCTACCACGTCGCCGTGCTCAAGGGCACCGACGTCGACCAGCCGCGCAACCTGGCGAAGAGCGTGACGGTGGAGTAAGTCTGCCAGCCACACCATTGCCTGATCCCCAGTGCCCGGCCTATGCCGGGCACTGGCGTTTTGTGTCCGGGGAAGCGGGGCTGCCTTGCCTGGCCAGCCATGATGTTCCACGTGGAACAATGCCGCCCCGGTGTCTCCCGACAATCCCGCCGGACTGGTCTACCCTTGAAATGGCTTCCATCGAAGGGGAATTGGACATGCTGGCGATGCTTCCGCCCGTCCTGCGCAATCTGCAACTGCCATTGCGACTGCGGCTGTGGGACGGCCATCAACTGGATCTCGGCCCCGAGCCGCAGGTGACCCTGGTGGTGCGCGACCCGCAGTTGCTCAGCGGACTCGGTCGGCCCAGCCTCTCCCTGCTGGGCAGCGCCTACGTCGAGGGCGCGATGGACATCCAGGGGCCGATCGACGCGGTGATCCGCATCGCCGATGCCCTCAGCGCGGCGCTGCTCGGTGAGCAGGAGGTGGCGGCGCAGCCGCGCCCCGCCCACGACAAGGCCACCGACGCCGAGGACATCCACTACCACTACGACCTGTCCAACGACTTCTACCGACTGTGGCTGGATCGCGACATGGTCTATTCCTGCGCCTATTTCGAGACCGGCACGGAAGACCTGGACAGCGCCCAGCAGGCCAAGCTGCGCCATCTGTGTCGCAAGCTGCGCCTCAAGCCCGGCGAGCGGCTGCTGGACGTCGGCTGCGGCTGGGGTGGGCTGGCGCGCTTTGCCGCCCGCGAGTTCGGTGCCGAGGTCTACGGCATCACCCTCAGCGGCGAGCAGCTCAAGCTGGCACGTGCGCGGGTGGCGGCCGAGGACCTGCAGGATCGCGTGCAGCTGGAACTGCAGGACTACCGCGACCTGCCCAGCGATGGCCGCTTCGACAAGGTGGTCAGTGTCGGCATGTTCGAGCACGTCGGTCACGCCAATCTGGGCCTGTACTTTCGGACCCTGTATCAGGCGGTGAAGCCCGGCGGGCTGGTGATGAACCACGGCATCACCGCGAAGAACACCGACGGCCGTCCGGTTGGCCGGGGGGCGGGCGAGTTCATCGACCGTTATGTGTTCCCCCACGGCGAGTTGCCGCACCTGGCCACCGCGGTGGCGCGGATGAGCGAGCAGGGGCTGGAGGTGGTGGACGTGGAGAGTCTGCGTCTGCACTACGCGCGCACCCTGCGCTTCTGGAGCGAGCGCCTGGAGCAGCATCTGGAGGAAGCGGCGCGGCTGGTTCCCGAGCGGGCGCTGCGCATCTGGCGCCTGTACCTGGCCGGCTGCGCCTACGGCTTCGAACACGACTGGATCAACCTGCACCAGATCCTCGCCGTGCGCCCGCGCGCGGATGGCTCCCACGATCTGCCGTGGAGTCGGGCGGATATCTATCGCTGATCCCGTGCGCGGCGGGGGAGCGACTGCGGTATGACGGCAGCGGTTGGCGGTGCGCCTTGCTGGGTTTGGCTTGTTTCGTTGTCGCCAGAAAAACGGCAATTCCGCTCGGTTTTGCGGCCTATCCGCGTGCGCACCGACAGTCATTGACGCCCGTCGGGCATGCAGGCACAGTCGCGCGTCACATTGGTGCCGCGGGCAACCGGCAGACTGGCGGTTGTCGACCGCCGAACGGGGCTGGCGGCGCTTCTCATGGATAGGGGTGGTGAGCGCGTGCGATTGGGCTTGAAGCGGGTGCATCCGCAACACCGGGAATCCCTCGGCCAGCCACTGGCGGTTCTGGTCCTCCTGCTGGCCGGCGTGCTGCTGACCGTGCAGTTCGGCGCGGCGCTGCCGTCTGTCGACAGCTACCTGGTCTGGCACATGCTGCTGGAAACCACCGCCATCGCCGTGGCGGTGCTGGTCTTTGCCGTCGGCTGGAACACCCACAGCCTGCATCCGCAGCGCAATATCCTGCTGCTGGCCTGCGGGTTTCTCGGCGTCGCCATTCTCGACTTTTCCCACATGCTGTCGTACCTGGGGATGCCCGACTACGTGACCCCCAGCGGGGTGGAAAAGGCCATCCACTTCTGGCTTGTGGCCCGCTACCTGGCCGCCGGCGCCCTGTTGCTGGTTGCCTGGCTACCCTGGTCGGCGCTCGGCGTCGCCCAGGACCGCCGCTCCGCGCGGCGGCGCTGGCTGCCGCTGCTGGGCGTGCTGAGCGGCGTGGCCGTGGTCCACTGGGTCTTCCTCGTTCACCCGCAATGGGTGCCGGCGACCTTCGTGCCCGGGCAGGGACTCACCGCCTTCAAGCTGGGCGCGGAGTACGGGGTGATCGTCGTGCACCTGCTGACCGTCGGCGTGCTGTTCGGCCGTCTGCGCCAGGCCGGCGACTTCAACGTCTCGCTGCTGCTCGGTGCGGTGCTGGCGATGATCCTCAGCGAGGGATTCTTCACCCTGTACGCCTCGGCCACCGATGTGTTCAACCTGATGGGCCACGTCTACAAGGTGCTGGCCTACCTGCTGCTGTATCGCGCGGTCTTCGTCGAGATGATTGCCGCCCCCTACCGGGCGCTGAGCGAGGCCCGCCAGCACGCGCAGGCGATTGTCGAGGCGATTCCCGACCTGCTGTTCGAGTTCGACCGCGACGGTCGCTATCTGCAGGTGCGCGCGCCGCGCAGCGAGCAGCTGAGCGCGGCGGCCGATCAGCTGCTCGGCCGGACCCTCCACGAGGTACTGCCGGTCGAGAGTGCGCAGATCTGCATGGCAGCGCTGCAGGAGGCGCTGGCCCACGGCTATTCGGTCGGCCGGCAGGTGCAGATCCCGCTGGCCGACGGCAACCACTGGTTCGAGCTGTCGGTGTCGCTGATGCGCCAGGCGCAGCATCAAGAACCGCGCCTGGTCATGCTGTCGCGCGATATCACCGCACGCACCCGCGACCAGGCCACCCTGCGCAAGCTGAGCCAGGCCGTCGAGCAGAGCGCGAGCACCATCGTCATCACCGACCTCGACGCGCGCATCGAATACGCCAACCAGGCGTTCACCCGCGCCACCGGCTACAGCCTGGAGGAGGCCATCGGCCAGAATCCCAAGCTGCTGCACTCGGGCAAGACGCCGCAGGCCACCTATGAGGACATGTGGCAGCAGCTCACCCGCGGCGAGGCCTGGCGCGGCGAGTTCGTCAACCGGCGCAAGGACGGCAGCGAGTACACCGAGGCGGTGCTGATCTCGCCGGTCTTCGACGATGCCGGCCTGCCCACCCACTACCTGGCGATCAAGGAAGACATCACCCAGCGCAAGCTGGACGAGCAGCGTATCGAGCGTCTGGCGCATTTCGATGCGCTGACCGACCTGCCCAACCGCAAGCTGTTCGCCTCCCGCTGCGAGCAGGCGCTGAGCCTCTCCGAGCGCAGCCACCAGCCGCTGGCGGTGCTGTACCTGGATCTCGACCACTTCAAGCACATCAACGATTCGCTGGGCTACCGGGTCGGCGACGCCTTCCTGGTCGAGGTTGCCCAGCGCCTGAAGTCGGTGCTGCGCGACGAGGACACCCTGTCGCGCCAGGGCGGCGACGAGTTCGTGCTGGTGCTGCCCTACACCGATGCCAAGGGGGCCGCGCATGTCGCCGAGCGGCTCAAGAACCTGCTGGCCAGCCCCTGCCAGGTCGAGGAGCACGGTCTGGTGGTCACCACCTCGATCGGCATCGCGGTGTTTCCCGAGGACGGCCGCGACTTCGAGAGTCTGTCGCAGCGCGCCGACATCGCCATGCACCGTGCCAAGCAGGAGGGGCGCAACGGCTACCGTTTCTTCACCAGCGAGATGCAGCGCCAGTCCGCGCGCATCCTGCAGCTGGAGAGCGCCCTGCGCCAGGCGCAGGCCAACCGCGAGCTGCACCTGTGCTTCCAGCCGCAGGTGAGCATCGACGGACAGCGGCTGGTCGGCGCCGAAGCCCTGCTGCGCTGGACCCACCCGCAACTGGGAGTGATCAGCCCGGCCGAGTTCATTCCCATCGCCGAGGGCAGCGGGCTGATCCTGCCGATCGGCGAATGGGTGCTGCGCAGCGCCGTGCGGCAGATGAAGGCCTGGCTGGATCAGGACTATCCGTCGGAGATGACGATCGCGGTGAACCTGTCGCTGGTACAGTTCCGCCACCCGGGGCTGGTCGAGCTGGTGGTGGATGTCCTGCAGGAGAGCGGCCTGCCGGCCCACTGCCTGGAGCTGGAGCTGACCGAGAGCGTGGCCATGCACGATCCGGCAGCGGCCATCGCGGTGGTGCGCCGCCTGCATGCCCTCGGGGTGCGGCTGTCGGTCGACGATTTCGGTACCGGCTATTCGTCGCTCAGCTACCTCAAGCAATTCCAGGTCCACAAGCTGAAGATCGATCAGTCGTTCATCCGCCAGATCAGCGAGGACGGTCACGACCAGTCCATCGTGCGCGCGATCCTCGGCATGGCGTGCAGCCTGGGAATGCTGACCATCGCCGAGGGGGTGGAAACCTCTGCGCAGCTGGCCGAGCTCGAGCGGCTCGGCTGCGCGGAGGTGCAGGGCTACCTGTTCGGCAAGCCGATGGCGGCGGCGGAGTTCGACGCCCGGGTGCGCCAGCAGCAGCTGGTCACGGGACGCCATGCGCAGCGCGCCGCAACCACCTGCTGATCGGGGCAGGGCGACAGGCATCGGCGGCCGGGTAGCGGGGACGATCTGCGGTACATTTAGCCCCCAGCTTCGTTCAGCCTTCTTCCCTGCAGGAGTTCCCGATGATTTACCGCCCACTCGGCAAGACCGACATCCAGGTCAGCGCACTGGCGCTGGGCAGCATGACCTGGGGTGAACAGAACAGCGAAGCCGAGGGCTTCGCGCAGATCCGCCGCGCCCAGGCCGCGGGGATCAACTTCATCGACACCGCCGAGATGTATCCGGTGCCGCCCAGGGCCGAGACCTGTGGCGCCACCGAGACCATCATCGGCAACTACCTCCAGCGCCACGGCGGACGTGGCGACTGGATCATTGCCAGCAAGGCGGCGGCGCCGGGCAACGGCATCAGCCATATTCGCGGCGGCCAGCCGCACCACGACCGCGCCAACCTGATCGCCGCGGTGGAGGGCAGTCTCAAACGCCTGCACACCGACTACATCGACCTCTACCAGCTGCACTGGCCCGACCGGCAGACCAACTTCTTCGGCCAGCTCGGTTACCGGCACGAGCCGGATGCGCACATCACCCCGATCGAGGATTCGCTGGAAGTGCTCGCCGAACTGGTGCAGAGCGGCAAGATCCGCCACATCGGCTTGTCCAACGAGACGCCCTGGGGCGTGCATCGCTTCCTGCAGCTGGCCGAGAGCCGTGGCTGGCCGCGGGTGGTGTCGATCCAGAATCCCTACAACCTGCTCAACCGCAGTTTCGAGGTGGGCCTGGCGGAGATGGCGATTCGCGAGCAGGTCGGTCTGCTGGCCTATTCGCCGCTGGCCTTCGGTCTGCTCAGCGGCAAGTACGAGAACGGCGCGCAGCCGCCCAAGGGACGACTGACCCTGTTCGAGCGCTTCCAGCGCTACAACAACCCGCTGGCGCGCCAGGCCGCCAGCGCCTACGTCGCGCTGGCCCGCGAGCATGGCGTCGACCCGGCGCAGCTGGCGCTGGCCTACGTCAACAGCCGGCCGTTCCTGACCAGCAACATCATTGGCGCCACCACCCTCGAGCAGCTGGACAGCAACTTGGCCAGCCTCGACCTGACGCTCAGCGACGAGCTGCTGGCCGGCATCGAGCGCATCCACAGCGCGCAGCCGAACCCGGCGCCCTGAGGGCGCGCCCCGCCGCCGCCCGCCGAGCAGACATTTTTTTGGCGCAGACCATACCCCTTGCTGCGCGCGCATTGCACAATGTCGGCTTTGCCCACCGTATCGGTGGGGCGGCGGGGGCCGGGGGACACTTCATGGCGGCGAACTGGGGGCTGCGCAGCAAGTCGGTACTGGCCTTGCTGCTGGCGTGCGTGCTGGCGCTGATTCCGGCGATCCTGCTCGGCTGGCGGGCCATGGAGGACATCCGCCAGCACTTCGGCGAAGCCTATGCGCGCAACTTCACCCTGCTGCACCGCGAGCGCATCCTCGCTCCGGTGACCCGCGAGCTGGCGCTGGCGCGGCGTTTCGCCGACGCGCAGCTGACCCGCCAGTGGCTGCAGGCCGAGGACGACCCGCAGCGTCGCGCGCAGTTCTTCGCCGAGGCCGAAGGCTACCAGCGCGACTTCCGCGACCACTCCTGGTTCGTCATCGCCCATGCCAGCCGCCACTACTATTTCAACGACGCCCTGCAGCCGCAGAGCCAGCAGCCGCGCTATGTGCTGAACCCGGACGACCCGCAGGATGCCTGGTTCTTCGCCAGCGTGGCGGGGACGGCCGACTACAACCTGAACGTCAATGTCGACGCCAAGCTCAAGGTCACCAAGGTGTGGTTCAACATCCTGGTCCGCGATGGTGCGCGGGTGCTCGGTCTGGCGGGGACCGGACTGGACCTGAGCGGCTTTCTCGACAGCTTCATGGTCAGTCGCGAGCCGGGGGTGACGCCGATGATTCTCGCCGCCGACGGTGCCATCCAGGCCCACCCGGATCGGGCGCGGATTGCCTTCAACTCGGGGGTCGACGGCAGCGGCGACGGCGCGCGGGTGTTCGACCTGCTGCCCCGCCCGGGCGAGCGCGACGCGCTGCAGGCGGCCATGCGCCGCGCCGAGGCTGAGCCGGACGGGGTGCAGATCCTGCATGCCAGCCTGGACGGCAAGCCGCAACTGCTGGCCCTCAGCTACATCGCGCCGCTGCGCTGGCACCTGCTCACCGCCGTCGATCTGCACGCCGCCCAGGTGCTCGACAACCGCTGGCTGTGGCCGCTGCTCGGTACCCTGGTGGTGTTGCTGGCCGCGCTGCTGCTGGGCTTTGCCTATGCGGTTGATCGCCTGCTTCTGCAACCGTTGCGCAGCCTCAAGCACTCGGCCAAGGCGATTGCCGCCGGTCACTACGACACCCGCCTGCCGCCGGCGCGCGGCGACGAGATCGGCGAGCTGTCGGCGGCCTTCGCCAGCATGGCGGCGCAGGTGCACCGGCACACCGCCGAGCTGGAGGGCCGGGTGCGCGAGCGGACCCACGCACTCGAGCAGGCCAACCGCGAGATGGCCGCCGCGCACAAGCAGATCGACGACTCGATCGACTATGCCAGCCTGATCCAGCGCGCCATCCTTCCGGATCGCCAGCTGTCCGCTTCGCTGGGCGAGCACCACTTCGTCCTGTGGAAGCCGCGCGACGTGGTCGGCGGCGACTTCTACGTCTACCGTGAACGCGCCGACGGCTATCTGCTTGGCGTGGTCGACTGTGCCGGCCATGGCGTGCCCGGCGCGCTGATGACCATGCTGGCGCAGGCGGCCATCGACCATGCCATCGGCGTGGCCGGTGTCGACGACCCGGCAGCCATTCTCCGCGAGACCGACCGCACCGTGCGTGGCATGCTGCGCGAAGAGCAGGTGTCGCGGGTGCTGGCGACCAACATGGACGCCGGCCTGGTGTGGGTCGACCCCGTCGGCCGGCGCCTGCGCTTTGCCGGGGCGAAGATCGCCCTGTTCGCCAGCGATGGCTGCGAGGTGCGCGAGTTCAAGGGAGCGCGGCGGGCGTTGGCGGACAAGCGCCAGGGCGACTACGCCAACCTCGAGATCGAGCTGCAGTCGGGCTGGACCTTTTACCTGTGCACCGACGGCTTCCTCGACCAGGCGGGCGGCGAGCATGGTTTCGGTTTCGGCAACCGGCGCTTCACCGAGCTGCTGCGCCAGCATGCGCGAAGGCCGCTGGCCGAGCAGGCCGAGCTGTTCGTTGCCAGTCTCGCTGCCTATCAGGGCGAGCTGCCGCAGCGCGACGACATCACCGTTCTTTCCTTCCGCTTCGACTAGGGGTGCTCATGGAGACCTACGACCTGCTGGCCATGCGCGAGAACTACAATCGCCAGCGCATCATGCTCTGCTTCAACGGGCCGATTTCGCGCAGCCTGATCGAGGAAATCGGCAATGCCCTGCGCAACTACCTGAGCGCCGAACAGGCACAGCCCTCGGCGGCGATGGACGTGTTCGCCGTGTATATCGAAATGACCCAGAATATCCGCCACTATGCCACCCGGATGAATTACGCCGAGGCGGATGCGGCGGCCACCGTGGCGATTTCCCGCGATGAGCAGGGCCGCTATGTGGTGGCGGCCGGCAATCTGGTCGAGTGCGACGATGGCCGGCGCCTGGTCGAGTGGGTCGAGGGTCTGGCGCCGCTGGACAAGGCCCAGCTCAAGGCCGCCTACAAGGAGCAGCTGCGCAAGCCGCGCAACGGCGACAGCGCCAGTGGCGCCGGTCTCGGTCTGCTCGATATCGCTCGCAAATCGAGTGTGCCGCTGCTGGCCTCGCTCAGCGAGCAGGCGGAAGGACGCGCCTTCTTCAGCCTGCGCGCCGTCATCTGACCACTTTTCACGGGAATGACCATGACTGCACTGAACATTGACGCAACCCAGTCAACGCCGGCGATTCAGGGCGACTGGCTCGCTGGCGTGCTGGCCATGCAGGGCGACTCCTATCCGGAGAACTCCTTCGAGCTGTTCGGCCAGGTGATCGACTGGGTCGAACGCTTCCTGGACGAGACGGCCCGGCCGCTGGCCCTGGAGCTGCGCCTGCTGTACCTCAATACCAGTTCGATCAAGGCGCTGATGGACATCCTCGACCTGCTCGAGGAGGCACACCGCAAGGGCCAGCCAGTCAGCGTCAACTGGCACTACGACAGCCGCAACGAGCGGGTCGCCGAGCTGGCCGAGGAGTTCCGCGAGGATTGCAGTTTTCCCTTTGCCATCCTGCCCTACGGCGAGTGAGCGAACGATGAGCAGCGAGCGCGAGCTGGATCTGTTGGTGGAAGGGCTGTTGAGCGACCCCCTGCATTACGGGCATCCGCTGCGCGAGGCGCTGGCGCGCCTGCAGCAGCAGAACCTCGACCAGCTGTCGCGGCTCGAGCGCATCGCGCGGATTTCCGACGGCTACCAGTCGCTGGCGCGCGAACAGAACCTCTCGCTGTCCGAGCGCTACCACCGCCAGCTGCGCCAGCTCGAGAAGGTGGCGCGCATTTCCGACCGCTACCAGGACATGCTGCGCGATCTCAATCAGGCGCTGCAGACCGCCTCGCAGCGCGACGTGCTGACTGGCCTTGCCAACCGCCGGCTGCTGATGGAGCGCCTGCGTGAGGAGGAGCTGCGCAGCCAGCGCAGCGGGCGCTCGTTCGTGCTGGCGATGATCGACATCGACTACTTCAAGCAGATCAACGACACCTGGGGTCACGAGGTCGGTGATCGCGCCCTCAGCGAGATCGCCCGGGTGCTGCAGGGCGCGGTGCGCGGCAGCGATCTGTGCGGGCGCTGGGGCGGCGAGGAGTTCCTGCTGCTGCTACCGGAAACCGGGCTGGCCGAGGCGCAACCGCTGATCGAGCGGTTGCGCGACGCGCTGCGCGAGCTGCGGGTGATGGTCGGTACCGAGCGCCTGTCGATCACCGCCAGTTTCGGCGTGGCCGAGTACCAGGCGCCGGAAGGCTACTCGCAGGTGCTCAACCGCGCCGATGCTGCGTTGCTGGTGGCCAAGCGCAGTGGCCGCGACCGCTGCGTGCTGGCGGCGGCCGGGGGCAGCCTCTCGGCGGCGGCGCTGCAGCCCTCCTGAGGCGCCAGCACGCTCAGCCCTGATGACGCATGATGAACTGGCGGTCGCGCAGGTCGCGCCACCAGCCGCACAGCCGGCCACCGGCGGACCAGCCGTTCCAGTCGAGCAGGGCACCGCCGTCACCGGTGGCGAGCAGCAGCACCCGCTGGCGGGATGGCCGGTAGCGGAGCAGTGGTCGTTCCTGCAGCACCGCGACGAGGTTGGCAGCCAGCCGTGTCGCCTGGCGTGTGGCCTGCCAGGCATTGCGTGGTGCGTCGGCCAGGCTGGCGCAGTCGCCACTGGCGAAGATCCGTGGATGGCTGTGGCTCTGCAGCGTGCTGCCGACCTGGATGAAGCCGTCGTCGGCGCACGCCATGCCGCTGTGGATCAGCCAGGGTAGCGGCTGGCTGCCGCTGGTCAGCAGCAGGCGCGGGCCCTCCCACACGCTGCCGGCGTCGCTGTACAGGGTCTGCCCGTCGACATGGCTGACCGGGCAGTGTTCGCGACCGATCACGCCGCGCTGGCGCAGGTGGCCGAGGGCGCGCAGGCGCAGGCCCGGCGAGCCGCCCTCGAGCAGGGAACCGGCGCAGAACAGGCTGAGCTCCGGCACCTGCTCGGCCAGGGCCAGCGCCACTTCGACTCCCGCCGCGCCGCCACCGACGATCGCCAGCGGTTGCGGGTCGCGCTGCCATTCGCCCCAGGTGGCAAGGAACGCCGCGAAGGGCTTGATCGCCAGCACCTGCATGCCGCCACTGCGCTGCTCGGGAGTCGCTGGCGCCGCGCCGACATTCAGCGACAGCCAGCTAGCCTGCAGGGTGCGGCCGTCGGCCAGCGTGAGGCGCCGCTCGTTGGCGTCCAGCCCTGTCACCTCGCCCAGCAGCAGCTCCACCCCGGCGGCGCGGCACAGCGGGGCCAGCTCGATGCGGCTATCGGCTTCCTGGTAGCGGCCAGCCAGCAGCCCCGGCAGACGTCCGGCATACCAGGCGTGCGCGCTGTCCGTCAGCAGCGCCAGGCGCCCTGGTGGCCGCTGGCCACGCGCCCAACGGCGCAACACGCCGAGATGGCTGTGGCCGGCACCGACCAGCAGCAGGTCATGGTTGGGCATCGGCGCCTCGTGGGACTGCGGCGGGGACGAACATGGCGGGGCGGCTCCGTGGGGCGGGTGCAGGGGCACTGGCCGGTCGGGAGGTTCCGCATCGCGCCGGCCGGCACTGTCGGCCTTTTGTAGCACAGCCCCGCCAGGTTCCGCTGCGGGCGGGGCACAGAAATGGCAAAGCCCGCGACCATGGCGGTCGCGGGCTTTGCGCTACTGGTCTGCTCGCGGGTTGCCATGTCGAGGCAGGCAACCCGCGCCAGGGGAGTGCGTCGTGATGACTCAGGCCAGTTCGTCGAAGCACTCGGCAATGATCGCCATGCCGCGGTCGAGCAGCTCGTCCTCGGCGGTCAGCGGTACCAGGATGCGCAGCACGTTGTAGTAGGGACCGCAGGACAACAGGATCAGTCCCTTGTCGCGGGCACGGGCGACGACCTTGGCGACCAGCTCGGCGTTGGGCTTTTCCGGATTGCCCGCGTCGAACAGCTCGACGGCGATCATCGCGCCAAGGCCGCGCACGTCGCCGATCACTGGGTGGCGGGCCTGGATGTCGCGCAGGCCGGCCTTCAGCCGCTCACCCACCGCCTGGCAGCGATCCAGCAGCTGCTCTTCCTCGAAGACCTCGAGTACCGCCAGTGCGGCGACACAGGCCAGCGGGCTGCCGGCATAGGTGCCGCCCAGCCCACCGGGGGCGACGGCATCCATGATCTCGGCCTTGCCGCATACGCCGGCCAGCGGGAAGCCACCGGCGATGGACTTGGCGAAGGTGGTCAGGTCGGCGGCCACCCCCATCTGCTCCATGGCGAAGAAGGTGCCGGTACGCCCGGCGCCGGTCTGCACCTCGTCGGCGATCAGCAGGATGCCGTGCTGGTCGCACAGCGCTCGCAGGCGCTGCATGAATTCCTTCGGCGCGGGGTAGAAGCCGCCCTCGCCCTGCACCGGCTCGATGACGATGGCGGCGATGTCGCGCGGCTCGGCATCGTTCTTGAACACCCGCTCGATGCTGGCGATGGATTCGTCCACGCTGACGCCGTGCAGTTCGCAGGGATACAGGGCGCGGTACACGCCGCCTGGCATCAGGCCCATGCCGGCGGCGTAGGGTACCTTCTTGCCGGTCAGCGACAGGGTCATCATGGTGCGGCCGTGGTAGCCGCCGGTGAAGGCGATCACCCCGCTGCGGCCGGTGGCGGCGCGGGCGATCTTCACCGCGTTTTCCACCGCCTCCGAGCCGGTGGTGACCAGCAGGGTCTTCTTGGCGAAGTCGCCCGGCACCCGCGCGTTGATCTTCTCGCACAGCTCGATGTACGGCTCGTAGGCCAGCACCTGGAAGCAGGTGTGGGTGAGCTTGCCTAGCTGCGCCTGTACCGCGGCGATCACCTTGGGATGCAGGTGGCCGGTGTTGAGCACGGCGATGCCGCCGGCGAAGTCGATGAACTCGCGGCTCTCGACGTCGACCACGGTGCTGTTCTTGGCGTGGTCGGCGACGATCGGATGGATCGCGCTGACGCCACGGGCGACTGCCGCCTGGCGGCGCTGCATCAGGGATTCGTTGCTCTTGCTCATGGATTCATCTCGCAACAGAGGTTCGTAGGTCGGGCGCGGTCTGTCAGGTTGCAGGCGCCGCCGGAATAGAGGGGTGAAGGACCATCGCCGACAAAAACATGGCCTTCACCCACCCCGGGCCGTGGCCCGGAGTTCGTGCAATCAGATGCCGCCCAGGCACAGGTATTTGATTTCCAGGTACTCGTCGAGACCGTACTTGGAGCCCTCGCGACCGAGGCCGGAAGCCTTCATGCCGCCGAAGGGCGCCACCTCGGTGGAGATCACCCCGGTATTGATGCCGACCATGCCGTACTCCAGCGCCTCGGCGACGCGGAACACCCGGCCCAGGTCGCGGGCGTAGAAGTAGGCGGCCAGGCCGAATTCGGTGTCGTTGGCCTGGGCGATCACGTCGGCTTCGTCGCTGAAGCGGAACAGCGGAGCCAGCGGGCCGAAGGTTTCCTCCTTGGCGACCCTGGCGTTCTGCGGCACATCGAGGAGGATGGTTGGCTCGAAGAAATTGCCGCCCAGTCCGTTGCCGCCGGCCAGCACCCGGGCGCCCTTGCTCAGCGCATCGTCGAGGTGCTGGCGCACCTTGGCCACGGCGTTGCCATCGATCAGCGGGCCGGTGGTAATCCCCGGTTCGGCACCGTTGCCGACCTTGAGCTTGGCGACGGCGTCGGCCAGCTTGGCGGCGAAGGCGTCGTAGACCTTGTCCTGCACGTAGAGGCGGTTGGCGCAGACGCAGGTCTGCCCGGCGTTGCGATACTTGGAGATGATCGCGCCCTCGACCGCCGCATCCAGATCGGCATCCTCGAAGACGATGAACGGTGCGTTGCCGCCCAGCTCCAGGGACAGCTTTTTCAGGGTTGGCGCGCACTGCTCCATCAGCTTGATGCCGACGCCGGTCGAGCCGGTGAACGACAGCTTGCGAACCACCGGGTTCTCGCACAGCTCGGCGCCGACTTCGCGGCTGGTGGCGACATCCGCAGGCAGCACGCTGAGCAGCCCGGCCGGAATGCCGGCGCGATCGGCAAGTTCGGCTAGGGCCAGGGCGGAGAAGGGCGTCTGCGGGGCCGGCTTGAGTACCATCGCGCACCCTACCGCCAGCGCGGGGCCGGCCTTGCGGGTGACCATCGCGCTGGGGAAGTTCCACGGCGTGATCGCTGCGGTGACACCGACCGGCTCTTTCTGCACCAGGATGCGTTTGTCCGCGGCATGCGCCGGGATCACGTCGCCGTAGGCGCGCTTGGCCTCCTCGGCGAACCACTCGATGAAGGAAGCGGCGTAGGCGACCTCGCCGCGGGCCTCGGCCAGCGGCTTGCCCTGCTCGGCGGTCATGATCTGCGCCAGGTCTTCCTGGTTGGCCATGATCAGCTCGAACCACTGGCGCAGCCGGCCGGCGCGCTCCTTGGCGGTGAGCCGACGCCAGGCCGGCTGGGCCAGACGCGCGGCCTCGATGGCACGGCGGGTTTCCGCGCGGCCCATGTTCGGCACACTGCCCAGCTTCTCGCCGGTGGCCGGGTTGAGGATGTCGGTCCGCGCACCGTGGTCGGCCTCGCACCATTGGCCATTGAGATAGGCTTGCTGGCGGAACAGGCTGGGGTCTTTCAGTTCCATCGCGGTCTCCGGCGGTATGTTCGAAATGTCAAACAATCCTAGGATCAGATTGGCTGGATGGCAAGAGTCCGTGCAAAAAAAACAACAAAGATGTCTCGATTGTAAGATTTCCACTGCCTTTTGTGGCTTTCTGAGCGCGTGCGTTCGAGATCGCGAACGAGTGTCGGGTGATGGACGACGTCAGCCAAGATGCGTATCATGCGCCCGCACGCACCAGTAGCTCAGCTGGATAGAGTACTGCCCTCCGAAGGCAGGGGTCGTGGGTTCGAATCCCGCCTGGTGCGCCATATACGGAAAGGCTTGCGTGAAAACGCAGGCCTTTTTTGTGTGCCGCACCTGAGTGTAGGCGCAGGTTCGGATTGCTGTAGTCAACTGCTCTGACCTGTTGAGGTGGCCTCGCCGGCGAAGGGGGGGGGCAGCAAGCGACAGCGTGTCGATGCCCATGACGAATGGGTGGTGAGGTTTCGCGCGATCCATGGTCGCGGTGTAGTGGCGCTACGGTGCTCAGGCGCGTTTCTTATATATATGGAGGCGCGGAGAGGTAACCGGTGGATTGCTGTCGTGAGATGCATGGCCATTCACATGTGGGTATGCAGGCATCAGCCGACCGAGTTACTGAAACGAAAGAAGTTAATCGGGGTGTTGACAGCATTTTTCCAGGCTGTATTATTCGCCTCCTCGCTGCAGCGGCCCCCGGGTTGTCTCAGCGGAAGAGTTACGCAAGTGGTTGAGTAGAAAAGAAAATTTCGAAAAACGCTTGACAGGTTGCAAGGCTGCTGTAGAATTCGCGGCCTCGGTTGAGACGAAAGACTTGATCGAAACGCTCTTTAACAAGTTGAATCAAGCAATTCGTGTGGGTGCTTGTGAGATAAGACTGATGGTCGCAAGATTATCAGCGTCACAAGTAGTCTCGTGAATTCATGAGTTTATTTGCGATTGCTGAGCCAAGTTTAGGGTTTTCTCAAAACCCGCAATGATGTGAACTGAAGAGTTTGATCA
>NZ_FOXM01000005.1 GCF_900115715.1 Geopseudomonas sagittaria | reverse complement strand
CGGCATGTGCTCGCCGCTATCGAGTACCGACTGCGTGACGAAGTGCATCAGCAGGCACAGGTGCTGGGGTAGATTTGTGGGGATTCCTCAGAATCTGCCCCCTTTTTCCCTTAATTTTTTATCAAGTTGTCTCTGGGTAATACTAGTGAGCTCTCCGGCAAAACCGCCACCTTTTGCACCGTTAAATCACCTTGATTTCACGGCCTTCTCTTTTATGTAATCCTCCAAATAACTCTCTAAGGGCTTTGCTGTTCCAAGAACATGAAGCTCACCAGACTGCCTATCAATTAAAAACGGGGCATTCCCTGCGAGCTGAGCTGACAGCTCGCCAGTTTCCAAAAATTCCTTTGATTGATAGCAGAAATACCACCCCTCGGAAAACTCACCCTCACATGTAATTTGCAAAGGAATTTCGGAATCCATTAAATATTCCTTTGCCCGCTCCAAGGCACACATATAAGTGATCATCAATTTGTTCTCAATAGCTGCAGTGTTTTGAAATTACTGAGATTTGCTGGCTTCCCAGTCTGCCCATCAAGGAATCTAACAACACCACTCTGATTAACCACATTGAAAACATGCCCTGGCTGACCCGGCCCATAAGAGCCAAACACGATCCCCCGAGCGCCATTTCCGGAGCTTGCCATTTGCTGCGCAATATTCTCAGGCGCCGTTATAGGGCCAAATTTAGAGCTAAATTGTTTTTCCAGCACACTCAACGGGACACCCTTCGTATGGTTGATTGGCAATGCCGATGCAGGATTTCCTGCCAATGTTGCATCAGTAGCAATAGAGCAGTTGACACAGTTATGAGTTCGACCCGCTTCTGGATAACCCGGATTAACATTCTTTATTGAACCCGCAGTTTGATCGGCCACACCTGTCGCTTTTGCACCAACAACTGCCGCATCATCAACAACCGCCACGGCACCACTGACAGCTTTCGGAGCAGTCAGGATCGGCCCCAACGCCCCCGCAATGACGGCGCCATCGCTTACAGCGTCCAACGCAAGCTTAACCCACTGCCCTTGGTTGAGATACTGTGACTTTAGGGTTGCACCTGCAGCCTCACGCAAGCATGAAATCGCACCGCAGTTAAGCCCAGCCCTCTGCATTTCGATCAAGGTGAAAGTCTTGCAGAAATCCGACTGGCAATTGGCAAGAAGCTTATCGCTTAGAACGTCCCGCGCCTGGTCAAACTGCATCTGCTCAGCCGGGCCAAATCCATTTTGACTATCCGCCAATGGCTTGGCATGACTCAGCTCCCGCTGGATGCATTCAATCTCGCCTTTGCAGGTAGCATCGATTTGCTTAGCCAAAGCCTCCTGCTGCTCATGGTCCAGGTAGTTGTACTGCGTAGCACTCCCCGCCACCCAAGCCCCAGTCTGCAGATCCTGCTCATCCCCACCCTGCGCTGCAGTCGCCAGAACACCGATCACCTGCGAGTTCATCACCAACAGGCTTTTCTTCTGCTCTGTATCCATCTCGCCGTACTGCTGAGCCAGGGCATCCACCAACGCCTCATTGGCTCCTGCTGCCAACGCACCGGCCTTGAAGTCACCACCGGCCGCTTCTGCCGCCAGACCGCCCATGACGGCGTGCATGCCAATCTTGGCCAGGCTACCGTCTTTCAAATCCCATTTTTCAGGCGCCGTCTGATCACCGATCAGGTTGAAACCCGCTGCCGCAAAGGTATTGGCCAGGCTGCTGCGAAGGGCATCGCTGAACGAACTGTCGCCACCCAAAGCACGATCAAGCACGGTAGAAGTGCCGTTCTGCAGCAACTGATTGCCGGAGAAACGCCCAATACCCTCCAGAGTGGAAAGACCGCCTTCAGCGAGCACCTTGCCGCCGTTCTGAATAGCGCCTGCAGTGCCGGTTTCAGTCCCGACCCAACCGTCATACAGGCCATTGGTCAGGCCAGCGGTCATGCCCGCTACCGCATAACCACGCAGTGCATCGCTGGCGGTCACATCGTCGACCACCGCGCCCAGGTTGCCGCGGTTGTTGATGGTACTGATGGCCGTATTGCTGGCCATGCTCGTCAGTGCAGCCGTAGCTGCGGCGTTGGCCCAGCCTGCTAACGAAGCACTTGTGCCCGCAGCCCAGGCTCCCCCAGCGGAAGCACCGGCAGCCGATGCGCCGCTGGCAACCAATCCACTCGCGGCCCCCGCCGTGAAGTAGGCGACTACGATGGCGATCACCAGCTGCGCCCCAGCCCCCAGCCCCGAATTGCTGTACTTGAAGCTGTCGTGGACCTCTTTGACCTTCCGCCAATCCACATCCCCCCGTGCCTCGGCCTCCTTGAGCCAGGCCAGCTTCGGATCGACCTGGACCATGGCATCGATGGTCTGGCTGACGCTCTGCTGGTTGACCTGCTTGAGGTCGATCTTCAGCCCTTCCACCGCCTGGATCACCAGATCGCCCTGGGCGATCAGCTGGCTCTGGCGCAGGGTCTCGTCGGTGTTGCCCTTGCCCTTGGCCGACTGCCAGGCCAGGCTGCTCTTGCTCTTCTCGTGGCTCTCCTGCTTGAGGTCCTTGACCCCTTCGAAGCTGATCGCGCCGCCACTGGCCAGGGTCAGGTCGTTGCCGCTGTCGAGCCTGGCGGCCTGGTAGGTCTGGTCACCGCCACTGAGCAGGGTGAGATCGCCTCCCGTGCTGATCTCGCTGCCCACTGCCTTGACGTCGGTGACCTCGTCGCGCCTGAAGCTCTTGCGCCCGAAGCTGCCCTTGCTCTTCTTCTGGTACAGCGAGTAGTCGTAGTCCTCGGCGCTCAGCAGGGCGAGGTTCTCGCCCGCCACCAGATAGGCTTCATCGCCCGCCTGCACCTTGCTGGCGGACAGCAGCAGGTCGTTCGACGCGCTGATCGCCACGTCGCCGCCGGCCAGGATCTCGCTGGACTGCTGGCGAACCTGGTCCTTCTGGCGAATCACTTTCTTGCTCTTGGACAGGTAATGGCTTTCGTTGGCCGCCGAGGCGATCAGCACATCGTTGCCTGCGGACAACGCCACATCCCCCTCGGTCTGGACGCGGCTGGCGATCACGGCCAGGTCGCGCCCGGCGCCGATGTCGATATCCCCGCCGGCACTGACCAAAGCGCCATGCTGGGTCACCCGCTCATCGAGGTAGTGGCTGCCGCGCGCCTGGCTGACGCGCTCTTCCACCGCGGCGATGGTCAGGTCGCGGCCCGCGCTGATGGCCAGGTCGCCGCGGCTGTCCAGCACACCGCCGAGGTTGGCGACGTCGCGCCCAGCATGGATGCTCAGGCTGTTGGCCGCCTCGATGCGGGCGGCGCTGTCGACGAAGTCCCGGATGCTGTGGCGGTTGCCGAAATTGACCTCGTGGCGGGTCACGCTGCGCTCGTTGATGACATCGCCGCTCAAGGCGGTGAGGCTGACATCGCGGCCGGCGATGATGCCGCCCTGGGCGTTGCGGATGCTCTCGGTGGCCAGCAGCTGCAGGCGCTGGCTGGCCTCGAGCAGGCCGCTGTTGACGATGTTGCCGGCAGTGGCAGTGAGGCTATCGCTGGCGCGCAGGGTGCCCTGGTTGAGCAGGTCGCCGCCGCTGATCAACGTCACGTCGCGGCCCTGGATCAGCGCGCCATTGGCCGCCAGGCGGCCTTCGGTCTGGGCCAGGTAGAGCACCGGCACCAGCACCTTCTCGCCGTTCACCTCGTGCTCTTCCAGCCAGACGATGTCGTGGGTCAGCGCCGCCACCTGCGCGGCCGTCAGGGTCACGCCGAGGGACAGGTTCAGCGAGTCCTTGTAGGCGATGGCGTTGTCCATCAGGTACTTGAACAGCGCCTCGTCCGAGGTCATTCCGGCGAGGTAGCGCTGGCCGGTGCGCGCCACCACCGCCTCACGAATCAGCCGTTGTTCGTAGAGGCCGTCGCCGAGGCGCTTCTGCGCCTGGTCCGGGTCGTAGCCAAGCTGGCCGAGCAGGTAGTCGGAGCCGAGGAACTGTCGGAGGTTGGTCAGTTCGGGGTTGGTTTCGATCAGGTAGTTGTGGCTGCCGGGCTGGCTCTGAATGCCATTCACAGCGAGTGCAGCGGCGTTGATCGGGGTAACCCCGATGGGACTCTGCCCGCTCTGCAGGCTCCAGGCGCTGCCGGAGGTCATTGCCGGGCCCTGGGCAGTTTGACCTGCGCCGACTGTGACCGAGCTGCTGGCCAGGGTGCTATCGCCTGTTGCGCCCAAGGCGCCGCTCGCGACACTGGCTGCGGCATTCTGCCCATTCAGGCGGAACAGGCCATTTTCGCCTTGCGGCAGGGTAAAGCCGGGCAGGGTAAGGGGATTTATCTGTTGTTGTTGCAGGTCCGGCGGGAGCTGCGAGTTGAGCTGGACGACCGTGGTCTTGCCGGTGCCAAGGGCTGCGGTATCACCCACCCGACTGCCCCCGCCGACAGGCTGGTAATCCTGACGGATCACGCTGTTCTCCAGGCTCTGGCTGGCCTGGATCGACACATTGCCACCGGCCTGGACTATGGCGGAGCGAACCGCGCCGCCATCGCTGGCAGTCTCGACGTCGCTGACCAGTTGGTATTGATTCAGTGCGCTTGGCAGTTGCAGCAGGTTGTTCGGGTCGTATTGGGATGACGGCAGATTTCCGCTCCATGGATAACCGGTGGGTATCCAGACATAATCCTTAGTGATCGAGTCGGCGATAACTATCTCATCCCAACCGTCATAATAGTTCGTCTCAACGCTAGCAATACCCAGACGAATCTCACCGGTCGCAGACACCGCATAAAAGACATTGGGAAAATCGGGGTTATTGCGTTGGTTATAGGGCATTGCATAGTTCGTAACAAATCTATCGACGGTGCCATCGGTGACCCGGCCGGTGTAGTAAGTGCGGGTTCTTTCGATGGATCCGCCGACCGCACCGATATTACTGAAGTTAGTGGCATGAACAGTGATATTCCCCGCAGCGGAGATGCTGCTCTGGCGGTTGACCAAATCGCCGCCGGTAAAGTTGAAGTTGCCACCGGCGGTGATAAAGGCCGAAGGTGAATCCTCCAGCACGCTGCTTTGATAGAACTCCCTGGCTATATAGTCGACGTAGTAATGGTCGCCACTGCAGTCATAGCAGCGCACGGCGATAAATCCTGAGATCAACTCCCGCCCGAGGGAATACACATCCGTGCGATTATCCAGCCGCTGTGCGTTGATCAGCATGTCCCCAGCGCTTTCCAGGGTGGCGGATATATTCTCGACTACGCCGGCACGCGCCAGTTGGTCATCCTTGGCGATGCTCAGCGCACCCAGGCTGTACACATCCGCATATTTGTTGGTGAAGTTATCCACCCGCAGCGCCATATTGCCGCCGCTGAAGATCAGGCCGTTCTCGTTGCGCAGGGTCGGCGCATACAGGCGCAACTGCTGCGCACTGCCGAGGGTGCCGTAGTTGTTGAGGTTGGCGGCGCGAACCGTCAGGTCGTCCGCCGAGGTGAGCTTGCCGCGGTTGCTCAGCAGGCCAGTGCTGGTGAGCGTGGTCAGCCCGCCGCCGCTGATGCGCGCGCTGGTCGGCAGGTCAATGCTGGCGGCGCTGAGGCTCAGGTTGCCGAGGCTGGTGACTTGGCCGTTGCCGCTATAGCCGTCGCTCAGGGCCAGGCTGAGGCTGCCGTCGCTGGCCAGCAGGCCGTGGTTGGTCCAGGTGCCGCCAGTGCCGCTGAGGGACTGGCTGGCCAGCAGTTGGCCGCTGGCGGTCTGGGTAAAGGTGCCGACATTGAGGGTCAGGCGTCCGGCCTGCAGCACGCTGCTGTTCACCCAGCTGTTGGCGGTGATGTCGAGCAGGCCATTGGTGCTGAGGGTGCCACCGGCGGCCATGATGTTGGCCGCGGAGAGGTCGAAGGTGCCGGTTCCCACATGCCGGATGAGTCCGCCGGCGTTCTCCAGGCCGCTGACGTCGAGTTGCAGCGTTGTGTTGGCGGTTTCGATCAGGCCGCTGCGGTTGTCCAGCAGGCCGCCGCTGATCAGCGTGGTGCCGGTGGTACCCAGCGAGCGCAGGCTGCCGCTGCCGTTATTGAAGCTGGCGGCGGTCAGGCTGAGGGTGCTGTCGCTTTCGATGAGGCCGAAACTGTTGCTCAGGATGCCACTGAGGCCGAAGTCGATTGCGCCGGCCGCGACCTTGCCGCCCTGGCCCGCTTGCGCACCCTGGTTGCTGAAGTCGCCGGCGGTCACCTTGAGCAGCCCATCTGCATAGAGGCCGCCACCCTGGTTGTTGACGGTGGCTTCTGTGGCGATGATCTCGGTGTCGCCCGACAGCGCGGAGAGATGCCCGGCGCGGTTGTCGACGCCCTTGGCGGTGATCTTCACGGACTGCGCCTGAGCGGTGCCGGCGTCGTTGTCGAACAGCCCGGCGCTGACCAGTTCCAGCCAGCCGTTGAGACTGGCGAGCACGCCGCCGCTGTTAACCACTGCGCTGGATTCTTTCAGGTGGAGATTGCCGACCTGGCTTTCGATGCGGCCGTTCTGGTTGTCCAGTGTGCCGCTCAGACTCAGGCTCAGGTCGCCCTGGCTGTGCAGGGTGCCGCCGACGTTGCCCAGGCTCTGCGCCTGGATGTCGAGCGTGCCCTGTTCGCTGTGAATCAGGCCGTCGGCACTGTTGGTCAGCGCGCCGCTCAGCATGATGTCGACGGCGTTGCGCGCGGCCAGAGTGCCGCCGTTGGCGTTGTTCAGGCTGCTGCCGGCGAGGTTGAGCAGACCCTGGCTGATCAGGCTGCCACCCCGGTTGTCGATTGCGTCGGCCTTGAGCACCAGGGGGCCGGCGCTAGCCAGCTGGGCCTGCCGGGTATTGAGCAGTTCACCGGTCAGGTTCAGGGTCAGGGCCGCCGCGCTGGAGAGTTGGCCGGCGCTGTTGTCCAGGCTGGCGGCGGTCAGGCTGCCGGCCAGTTGGCTGCCGATCTGGCCGCCCTGGTTGTCAACCTCGCCCGCCGTCACCGTCAGCGCGCCCTGGCTATCGATCAGGCCGCCGTCGTGGTTGTCCAGCTTGCCGTCGAGGATCAGCCCAAGATCCCCTGCGCTGGAGAGGATGCCCTCGCCGCTGTTGTTCAGGGTCTTCGCGCGGACGTCGAGGCTGCCCTTGCTGACCAGGGCGCCTTGGCCGCTGTTGTTCAGCACCTGCTCGCTGCCGCTGAGGGTGACCGCAAGCGTGCCGTCACGGCTGGACAGGGTGCCGGCGCCGCTGTTGTCCAGGTTGCCGGCGTTCACCGTCAGGCCTTTCCAGCCGGACACCAGGCCCTCGCCGGCGTTGCGCAGCGTGCCGCTGCCCAGCGCCAGGATGAGGCTGTCGGCACTGATCAACCGGCCTTTTTCGCCGTTGTCGATTGCGGCTGCGTTGAGGCTATAGCTCTGGTTGCTGGAAACTTCGCCGGCATCGCGGTTGTCCAGCTTGCGCAGATTGGCGAAGGTCAGCGGGCCGTTGGCGAACAGCAATCCACCGCGGTTGTCCAGGTCGCCGCCGAGAAGATCCAGGCTGACGCCGGCCTCGCCGATCAGGCGGCCCTGGCGCTGGATCAGTTTTTTCACCGCCAGGACCAGGTCCTGCTTGGCCGACACTTCGCCGCCGTTGTCGGCGGCGTCGCGGCTGGAGTCGAGGCTGTCGGCGCTCAGGATCAGGCCAGCCGCGCTGGTGATCAGGCCGCCGTCGCGGTTGTCCACGTCGGTCGCGGTGAGCGTGAAGGCCTGCTGGCTGCTGAGCGTCCCACCACGGTTGTCGAGGCCGGCGCTGGTGGCATTGAGGCTGGCCTGGCTGGCGAGGCTGCCGCCCTGGTTATCCACCGCGCCGGTGGTCAACGTCAGGGAGCCGCCGCTGGCCAGCAGGCCCTTGTTCGAGTTGTCCAGCGAGGCGCTGGTGACAGTCAGCGCCTGGCCGGCGGAGATCAGGCCTTGGTCGTGGTTGTCCAGCTTGCCACCGAGGGTGACCCCGAGATCGCCCTTGCTGGCCAGTACGCCGGCACCGGAGTTGTCCAGGCTGGCGGCCTTGACAGTCAGCTTGGCTGCAGACAGGGCACCCTTGAGGTTGTTCAGCAGGACTCCGGTGATCTGCAGTTGCAGGTCCTGGCTGCTGATGATTCGCCCGGCGCGGTTATCCAGCTCTCCGGCCTTGAGCAGGAAACCCTGGGCGCTGGAGATTTCGCCGCCGGCGCTGTTGTCGACCAGGCCCAGGTTGTTCAGCAGCAGCGCGCCGGGCGTGGCGATCAGGCCCTGGTCGCTGTTGTTCAGCGTGCCGCCCTTGAGATCGAGGGTCAGCGCAGTTTCGCTGATCAGCTCGCCACTGTTGTGCTGGTCGAGGCCGCTGGCGCTGACCTGCACGGCGCCCTTGCCGGCGATCAGCCCCCGGTCATGGTTGTTGAGCTGGGCCGATGCGATCGTCAGGCCGGCACCACTGCTGATCAGGCCCTCGTGGTGGTTGTCGAGTTGGCCGGTGCCGATGGTCAGCACCTGCTTGGCGCTGATGACCCCGCCGGCGCTGTTGTCAAGGCTGCTGTTGCTGATGGTCAGTTGGCGGTCGCTGAGCAGCGTGCCACCGCGGTTGTCCAGGCTGCCCTTGTTGACGCTCAGTGCGCCCTTGCTGGAGAGCAAACCGTCTGCACTGTTATCCAGGCTCTTGGCGCCGACCGTCAGGCTGCCGCCGCTGATCAGCGCGCCCTGCTCCCGGTTTGCCAGTGCGCCGGTGAGCGCCACGCTGAGCGCGGTCTGGCTGCTCAGGGTACCGCCTGCGCTGTTGTCCAGGCTGTCGCCGATCAGCACCAGGCTGTCCCGTCCGGCGAGCACGCCCCTGGCGTTGTTCAGCAGGCGCTGCACGGTCAGTTCCAGGCCCTGATCGCCGATGACGAGGCCGGCGCCGCTGTTGTCCAGCAGCGCGGCGGGTTGCCCATCCTTGGCGAGCACGCGGATGACGGCGGCGCCCGGGGTGGAGACTTCCCCGCCGCTGTTGTGCAGGCTGTTGCTGGCCTGGATATCCAGGCCCTGGGTCGCGGCGATCAGGCCGCCCTGGCGGTTATCGATGTTCTCGGCGACCAGGGTCAGCTTGCCCTGGCTGAGCAGTGCGCCTTCGCCGTGGTTGTCCAGCTTGCCGGTCACGGTGGCGGTCAGGCCGCCCTGGCTGCTCAGGGTGCCTGTGTCGCTGTTGTCCAGATTGCCGGCAGTCAGCGCCAAGGCGCTGCCGGCGGCGATCAGGCCCCCGCGGTTATCCAGGTTGCCACCGTCAAGCGTGGCCACGGCCTGGCTGGAGATTTCCCCGGCCTGGTTGCTCAGGCTGGTGGTAGCAGTGACGCTCAGGTCCTTGCCACTGGCGATCAAGCCGGTGCGGTTGTCCAGCTCGGCGACCGCGACCGTCAGGCTGCCCTGGGCGAGCACGCGGCCATCGCCGCCGTTGTTCAGGCCTGCAGCCGCGACGGTGGTGTTCGCCTTGCTGCTAAGGGTGCCGGCACGGTTGTCCACCTGCCCGCTGAGCACGGCGCTGAGTGCGCGGCTGGCCACGACGCTGCCGCTATTGCGCAGGCCGCCGCCGGCCAGTTGCACATCGCCGATCAGGTTGCGGCTGTTGTCGGCGTTCACCCCGGCTTCGATCAGGCCCTGGTTGTCCAGTTGGCCGCCCTTCAGCGCGATGCGTTCACGCGCTGCCAGGCTCTGGCCCTTGGCCAAACTCAGGGTCTCGGCCGCCTGCGCGTCGACGCTGCCGCCGGCGTAGGCCTTGCCGCTCAGGTCGATGCTTTGGGCGTCAAGGCGAATGTCGCGGCTGGCAGCCGTCTGCGCCAGGCTCAGCTTGCCGCTCGCGTCGATGCGGATATCCCCGGCGCTGGCCGCCATGTTGCCGGCCAGTTTCACACCGACGCCGGCCTCGGTGCCGACCAGGCGGATGGCGCCGGCGTACATGCCGCCGAGGGCCGAGCTGTCGATGGCCAGTTGTGGCTTGGGGCTGCCGTCGTCGGCCTTGGCGCTGGCGGCGAGGGTCTCGGCATCGACCTGGTTGCGCCCGGCGACGATGTTCAGCCGGTTGGCATACAGGTCGGCGTTGATTTTGGCGCTGCGGGTGATCAGCTCGAACTGGTCGATGTTGCTGGCGTTGAGTCCGGCGCCTTCGATGACGATTTCGCCGCCGTCCACATCGTAGTGGTCGAGGCGTTCGCCGTTGAGGATGGGCTTGCCGGTGCTCAGGGTGGCGCGCGGGGTGTTGATGAATCCACAGCCGTTGCAGGTGATGCCATGCGGGTTGGCGACGATGACGTGGGCGCCCTGCCCAGCCACTTCGGTGTAGCCCTTGAGCTGGGAGGGGCTGCCACCGGTGACTTCGTTGAGGATGCGCGTCGCCGCCGCCCCCTTGAGGTTGGGGTTGCCGATGATGATCCCGCCGAGCTGGGTCGCTTGGGTCTTGGCGGTGGCGTTGTTGAGGATCAGCCCCTGCTGGCCGACGTTGTAGTCGCTGAACTTGTTGTGCGACAGCCCGGCGCCGGTGGGGGTGGCAATGTTGACCACCGGCACGCCATTGCCGGCTGCCCCGATGCTGGTGTTGCCGCCCGCGGCCTGGTCCACCGCCAGTTGCGCGGCGCAGGCAACGATGGGATTGAGGAACAGGATGCCGGCTAGCGCGCTGGCGATGGCCTGGAACAGGGGGCGGCGGACGTCCATGTGGGAATCTCCCGAAAAGCTAAAGAGCGAAAAAGGGTCAGAAGAACAGGTCGACGCGGAAGTACAGCGGGTGTTCGCGCCGCTCGATCACGTCCGGGCGCTGCAGCGAGCGGGCCAGGGTCAGCGAGGCGGCCAGGTGTTGGCCGCGGCCGCTGAACTCGAGCCCGTGGCCGCTCATGCGCCCATGCAGCTCGGGGTTGTAGCGGTCGTGACTGATCGCGCCGAAATCGTAGGCGTAGGCCAGGCCGTATTCCTGCAGCCAGGGGCGCAGCGGCTGCCAACTGATCGCACGGCGCCAGCCTAGCTGGTTGCGCCAGTAGTAGCCGCTGTCGCCGGAGAGGGTCTGGTCCTTGAAACCGCGGATGGAACCGAGCCCGCCGAGGCTGATGCGCTGCGGGCTGTAGAGCACGTCTTCGCTCCGCTGAGCGGTGGCCAGGCTGTCGAAGCTGAAATGTTCGCCCCCCAGCTGGAAGGGCTGCAGGTAGCTGAGGGTCAGGCTGTACTTGTCGTAGCGTGCATGGGGCTCGCCGGGCTGCGGATCGCCCTCCCCCTGGGCATCGAGCGCGCCAATGCCGCGCTGCCAGCCGGCATCCAGGTTGACGAAGGCGCTCCCGATTCGGCGCCCATGGTTGAAACCGAGCTGCGCCTCGCTGATGCGGCTGCTGGAGACTTCGAGAAGGGTGTCGTCGATGTAGTTGCGTGTGCGCAGATGGCTTAGCCCCAGGTTGACGGCGGTCTTGCTGACGTTGTCGCGGTGCAGCACGCGCTCTGCGCGCAGCTGGTGGCTTTCGCTGTCGCCATCGAACTTGAAGGCGAAGCCCGCGTCCTGGTTGCGCGTGCGGTAGTAGTTCTGGCTGAAGCTGTAGCTGAAGGTCCACCAGCCATAGGGCAGGCTGTACCACAGGCTCTGACTGGCGGAGTGCTTCCACTGGTCGCTGACGGCGTCCTCGCTGGCGCGCAGGCTGAGCTGGTCGGCCATTCCCAGCGGGCTGTCCCAATCCAGGCCGCCGCCCCACTGCTGTTCGCCACTGCTGCGGTCACCGTTGTTGTGACGAGCAACCGAGACGCGCCAGGGTTTGTCGCGTTCGCCCTGGAGCTGCACGCGACTGCCACCCACCTGCTCGCCGGGGACCAGCTCCACTTGCGTCTGGCGCGATTGCAGGCGGTTGATCTGGTCGATCAGCTGTTCCAGCTCGCGCAGGTTCAGCACCTCGCCGGTCCGGCCTGGAAAGACCATGCCCAATTCGCGAGGAGTGACCACCGCGGAGTCATCGAAGCCCTCCAGCCGGCCTTCGACGACGATCACCTTGAGGATGCCGCTGGATAGATCCTGCTGGGGCAGGTAGGCCCGGGTGGTGACGAAGCCGCGTGCCAGGTAGTGGTCGGTGATGTCCTTGAGCAAGGCGTTGAGCTGGGCTACACCCAGGCAGCGTCCTCGATAAGGGGCAAGCAGTGCCTCGCGGCTGCGCGCATCGAGATGGGCAGCGCCTTCCAGGATGATCTCGCGGATGTCGAAGCAGCGGGCGTCCGGCACCTGCTCCTCTGGCTGCTCCGGCGCGCCCTTGCCAGGTAGCTGCTGGAGCTCTTCCAGGCGCCTTTGCTGCTCGCGGAGCAGCTGCTCCTGGCGTTCGCGCTGCAGGTCACGGTCGCCCGGGGTCGGCAGAGGGGCGGCCAGCACGCCAATGGAAAACGGCAAGGCAAGACAAAGTAGCCAACTGCATGTGGAACGACGCATCCCTACGCACCTCAAATCCCTGATCAGACCGATCGGCGGGCGGAGATTACATGCCTGATGCGAATTCGTTCCGTTGCCTCTTTTCCGGGTGGGAAGAGCCGCACAAAAAAACCAAGGCGCGGGCTATCGGCGTGCCCTCCATCCAGGAATAGGGTGAAGCGGATCACCATATAGCGCCCCGCTCAGGAGTGTCTCGCCTCGCTCAGCAGCCAGCGCCACTCGGTGCGGCCCAGCTCGGCGGCCGCCCGTTGGAGGCAATCGCCGTCCAGTTGCTGCAGGGCCTCGCGCACGGCGGCGTGCTGGCCGGCAGCCTGGCCGCCCAGCCAGTCGCCGCAGGCGCGCAGCAGACGGGCGCGGCGACTGCCGCCGTCCAGCGCCTCCAGCGCCGCCTCGCGCGCCTGCTGCAGACGCTGCGCAGACAACCCCGTCAGCGCCGAACCCTGCTGCTCGACGAAGGTGCGGATCGCCTGCTGCAGGCGCGCTGCATCGGCGTGCGGCGACTGCACGCCGAACTGCAGTTCGGCGCCGTCCTCGCCGGCGTGGAAGCGGCTGAACAGCGCATAGCCCAGCCCCTGCTCGACCCGCAGCGACTGGTAGAAGGCGCCCTGCTGGAGGACCGCCAGCACCCGCCAGGCCGCCTCCAGCGCGGGCCGCCCGGGCGGCGCCAGCAGGCGCAGCAGCACCGCCTGCTCGGCGCCGCCCGGCACGGCCATGACCGGCAGCCGCTGTTCGTGCTCGCCGCCACACCAGCTCGCCGCGGCCAACGGCGGCGCGCCCGCGACCGGCTGGCCCAGCCCGCTCAGCGCCGCCGCGGCGGCCGCCGGCACCGCGCCGAAGCGCCGGCCGTGCAGCTGCGCCGCGGTGAAGAAGGCCTGGACCTGTTCGCGCAGTTCGGCGTCGCTCAGCGAGTCGAGGCGCATCTCGTCCGCCGGGACATCGAGCGGCACGCGCCAGCCGGCGGCCGGGTGCGCCAGCAACTGACGCAGCAGCAGCTGCTGCGCCGTCGCGGCACGCCGGCGTTGCAGGGCGGGGCGCCACGCGGCGGGATCGCCGTCGCGCAGGGTTGCCAGCAATCGTGTCAGCACCAACGGCAGCACCTGCGCCGGCCCGCTCAGGCAGCCGCGCAGCTGACCAGGACGCGACAGCGGCTGCCAGTCATGACCGAGCCGCGCGGCGCCGGCCAGCGTCTGCTGCCACTGACCGGCCAGCGCCGCCTCGGCCAGTTCGGCGACCAGCCGGGTCGCGGCATCGCTGGCGCCAGGCAACTGCCAGTCCAGCAACAGCGCGGCATGCCCGGGACGCAGGACGAGCGCGTCGTCCTGCGTCCAGCCCGCCGGCCAGGCCGCGTCAGCGTCCGCGTCCGCGCCGCCAGCATCGACAAACGGATTGCGCGGCGCCGCCTGCCAGGCCGGCAGCGCCACGGCCGGCAGGCCGGGCAGCGCCGCGGCCGTCGCGCGCACGGGAAACCAGGGGGTGAGTGCGCCGCTGTCCAGCCGCTCGCGGGCCACCTGGAGGATCAGTCGCTGCGGGCTCACCTGGGCCAGCTCGCGCAGGCGCTGCCGCGGCGCCGCAGCTTCGCTCGCCCAGGGCTGCCACTCGCTGCCGCCCTGGCGCTGCCAGCGCTCGACCCACAGGCCGGCCCGTTCCATCGGCGCCAGCTCCAGCTCCTGCCAGGCCTGCTCGCGGCTCAGCGCCGGCCACTCGTCGGGCGCCAGCGCCAGGGCGGGATCGCCGGCCAGCGCGCGCAACCAGTCGACGCACAGCGCGGCTATCGCCCGCTCCGCGCCGCAGCCGCGCTCCAGCAGCTCGATGCGCAGCGCCAGCAGGGCCTCGCCGGCGCCGCCGGGATGGCAGTCGACGCTCAGCTGCCGCGCCCAGCCGCGCGCACGCAGCTCGGCCAGCAGGCCACCGCCGGCCGGCTGCGCCACGGCCTGGCGCAGCAGTGCCAGCAACTCGTCCTCGCGCGCGGGCGCCACCCGTAGCGGCAGCCACAGGCTCATGTGCTGCAGGGTCTGCGGCTGCTCCAGCGCCAGCTCGACGGCGCCCTGCCCGGCCGGCCACAACGCAGGCCAGGACTCCTCGACCGTTCGCGCGCCGGCCGGCAGCGCCCCGGCCAGCTCGCGGGTCACGTGCTCCAGCTCGTCCAGCGCCTGCGGCCCGCTGACCAGCAGGCGCAGGTTGGCGCCGCCGTAGTGGCGCCGCTGCCAGGCCCGCAGGTCGGCGAGAAAGCGCGGATCGCTGGTGTCCAGGGTGTCGCGCGAACCGGCATGGAAACGCGCCAGCGGATGCTGCGGATGCAGCTGACCGGCAATCGCCCCCTGCAACTGGCAGTCGCCATCCGCGCAGCGCGCCCGGTATTCGGCCTCCAGCACCTCGCGCTCGGCCTGCAGGCGCGCGTCCGCCAGCAGCGGCCGGGCCAGCAGGTCGACCAGGCGCAGCAGTGCCGGGCGCAGCTCACGCGCCGGCATCTCCAGGTAGTAGAGGGTCTGCAGGCCGAGGGTGCGCGCGTTGTAGCGCCCGCCGTGGCCGTGCACGTAGGCGGCGAAGGCGTCGACTTCGGGAAAGCCGCGGCTGCCGAGAAACAGGCTGTGCTCGAGGAAATGCGCCAGTCCCGGCCAGTCCGGCGGCTCGTGGAAGCTGCCGGCCGCCACGCTGACCGCCAGCGCCACGCGAGTGGCCTGCGGGTCGTGCAGCACGGCGGCCGACACGCCGTTGCCCAGTCGCAGGCTGCGATCCGCCAGTGGCGGGAAGTCGGAGTCCATGGGCCGGAACTCGTGCGGAGGATGGAGAGTGCAGCATCCCGCCTCGCCCGCCGGCGGACAACCCTGCGCAGGTCGCAGGCGGTTGCGACCAAAGTACTGCCGGCAGACGCAAAAAGGGCGCGGCATCGCTGCAGCGCCCTTTTCCCTGCTCAGGCCAGCCGCGGGCTGGCCGTGCGGATTACTGCTGCATGCCCTGGGCGCCCGGCAGCGGACGCAGGTTCACTTCCACGCGGCGGTTCTGCTGGCGACCGGACTCGGTGTTGTTGCTGGCCACCGGCTGGTCCGGACCGGCGCCACGGGTGGTCACCCGACTCGGGTTGACGCCCTGGGACACCAGGTAGTTGGCCACGCTCTGCGCGCGGCGCTGGGACAGGCCCATGTTGTACTGGTAGCCACCGGTGCTGTCGGTGTGGCCGACGATCTCGATGCTGTTCTGGTCGTACTGCTTGAACGAGTTGGCCAGGTTGTTCAGCGGGTTGTAGAAGCCGCTGGAGATGTCCGCCGAGTCGGTGGCGAAGGTGATGTTGCCCGGCATGATCAGCTGGATGTTGTCGCCCTGGCGCTGCACTTCCACGCCGGTGCCCTGCATCTGCTGGCGCAGCTGGGCTTCCTGCTTGTCGGCGTAGTAGCCGTAGCCGGCACCGCTGGCGCCACCGACGGCGGCGCCGATCAGCGCGCCCTTGCCGCGGTCGTCGTGGCTGATCAGCGCACCGGCCGCAGCACCGGCCAGGGCGCCCAGGCCGCCGTACTTGGCGGTCTTGCTCATGCCGGTGGAATCGGTCTGCGCGCCCTGGTCATAGGGATTCTGCGTGGCGCAGCCGCTCAGCAGGGCGAGGGCGGCAGCGGACAGGATCAGGCGACTCGACAGTTTCATTGGGTAGTTCTCCTTGAACGATTCGAACCCGCATTTCACGGGCAACTGGCCATTAGAGGCAGATGACGGCAATAAATTCCCGTTGATGTTCACTTAGGCACGGATGAACGGATTCTCGCGCATTTCCTCACCCAGCGTAGTCTGTGGACCGTGACCTGTGATCACCGTCGCGTCTTCGTCGAGGGTGTACAGGCGCTGCTTGATCGAGCGCTCGATGGTGGCGTAGTCGCCGCCCCACAGGTCGGTGCGGCCGATGCCGCGGCGGAACAGGGTGTCGCCGGCGATCAGCAGCTTGGCGTCGGCGAACCAGAAGCTCATCGAGCCCGGCGTGTGCCCCGGGGTGTGCAGCGCCACGCCGCAGCCGCAGGCCAGCTCCTCGTCGTCGCGCAGGTAATGGTCCGGCGCCGGCACCGGGGTGTAGGGCACGCCGAACATGCGGCACTGCATCTCCAGGCCATCCCAGAGGAAGCGGTCGTCCTCGTGCAGGTGCAGGGTCGCGCCGGTGCGCTTCTTCATCTCGCCGGCGGCGAGGAAATGGTCGAGATGGGCATGGGTGTGCACGATGCTCACCACCTTCAGGCCGTGCTTGTCCAGGCGCGCCATGATCAGCTCCGGATCGCCGCCCGGATCGACGACGATGGCCTTCTTGGTCAGCGGATCGCCAATGATGGTGCAGTTGCACTGCAACGGCCCGACGGGGAAGGTTTCGCGGATCAGGGCGGGCTGGGCGGTCACGGGGCAGGCTCCGAATGGGTCAGATGGCATCATCTTGGCACAGTGCGGGCAATTTTCCGCCCCGACTGCCACTCCCTGACGGCATGAGCGCTCAGAAGCGCAGGCCCAGCGAGAGCATCAGGTAGTCGCGGTCGCTCAGGCTGCTGTACTTGCCGCCGAAGAACGCGGTGTACGCCAGGCTGGCCGTGTAGGTGTCCCGGTAGTCGGCGTCCAGGCCCAGGCTGAGCGCCTGGCGGCCCTCGACGAAGGTGGCTTCGGGGGCCGGCGCATGGCCCTCGACATCGTGGGCCCAGCTCAGGCTCGGCTCCAGATCGATGCCGGCGAACAGCTGCGGGTACTCCCAGACCGCCTGCAGGCGGTAGCCCCAGGCGTCGCGCGTGGTGAAGCCGTCGCTCTCGCAGTAGCGCGCCGTGGCGCCCACCGCCAGCGGGCAGCCGCCGTCGGCCTGCGGGCCGGGGCCGAACAACGGATCGCGACCATAACGCCCGTCCAGGCCGCCGACGTGGACCCAGGCCAGTTCGCCGACCAGGCTCAGGCGGCTGGCGCCCATCACCTGATCGAACTGGTGGCTGAGGCTGGTCTGCAGCTGGCTGACGCGGTGGCGCCGCCAGGCCGGCTGCGCCTGCCCGCTGGCCAGGCCATCGGCGAGGGACGGCTGCAGCGGCGCGTCGGGGCGATGGCTGAGTTCGCCGCGCCAGACGCTGCCGGCGGCCAGGGTGGTGGCGAAGCTCAGGCCATACAGGCGGATGTCCTCGGGGTAGGCGAGGATGTAGCTGGCGCCGGACAGGCCGAGCAGCGGCAGGCGGCTGTGGTAGTTGAGCGCGTAGGCGCCGAACTCGGTGGCCAGCGGCTCGAGGTAGTAGCGCAGGGCCAGGCCGAACTGGCCGGAGTCGCGGGCATCGCGATCGGCGCCGCGTGGCAGCGGCGCACCGGCAGGCTGCGCCAGCTGGTTGCAGCCGTCGGCCAGGTAGTCCGCCTGGGCAAGGAAGGTGGCGCAGTTGTCCAGTGTCGTCGGCCGCCACTCCAGCTGGTAGAAGGCCTCCAGCGTCAGCGCAGCATTGAGGTCCTGCGCCCCGTGCAGCAGGTTGACCGGCAGGCGGCCCTCGTCCAGCGGCGCCTGGGCGCGGCGCCAGATCGCCGCATCGAACGGGTTGATGCTGTCGATGCCGCCAGGGATCAGCACGCCCTCGCCCCAGTGCACCACCTGGCGGCCGAGGCGCAGACTGCCGGGCTGCTCGCCGAGCAGGTGATGGTGCCAGGCGAAGGCCTCCAGCAACTCGGCTCCGGCGACCTGCGCGCCGCGCTGGCGGCCATGGTCGTCGACGGCGGCGAACGGGCGGGCCTCGTCCTGCAGTTCGAAGTCGTACCAGTAGCGCCCGCTGAGCAACAGGCCGCTGGCGCCGGACCTGAGTTCCAGCGCGTGCCGGCCGCTGAAGCGCTTGCTGAAGGTTTCCCCGCGCTTGAAGTTGAGCCGGCCGTCGTCGCCGCTGGCCGCCGGCGCGCGGCCGCCGTTGCTGGCGCCGATCAGGTCGCGATCGGCGCTGGCGGTGGCCCAGTGCGAGCTCAGCGCCAGCTGCGAATCGAGCTGTCCCTCCAACCCACCGATGTTGAAGGGGAGCGCCTGCGCCGGCACGGCCAGGCTGGCCGCCAGCGCGGCGGACAGCCGCGAGCGGCGCGGACAGCCCGCCGCCAGGATTCTGCTCATCGATGCCAACGCGACTCTCCATGCTGCGGTTAGGGATGCTGCGGTTCGGGTCCGCCGCGGCAGCCACGCGGCCCCGCTGCCGGCATTATCGGACAACTGGCGGCCTCCAGGGTTGCGCGCCGTACCCCTGCGCCATTCGGCGGCCATCCGCCAATCGGCACCTTGCAGCCTGTGGCGCAAGGTGTACAGTCGGTCTTAGTGCACTGCAACAACAAGTCCAATAAAGCGAGGAGTTCCCGATGTCCGAGATCGTCATCGTCAGTGCCGCCCGTACCCCGATGGGCGGCTTCCAGGGCAGCCTGGCCGCCCTCAGCGCGCCGCAACTAGGCGCCGCCGCCATCCGTGCCGCGGTGGAGCGCGCCGGCATCGCCCCGGCCGAGGTGCAGGAAGTGATCATGGGCTGCGTGCTGGCCGCCGGCCTCAAGCAGGGCCCGGCCCGCCAGGCGGCGCTGGACGCCGGCCTGCCGCCGGCCACCGGCTGCACCACCATCAACAAGCTGTGCGGCTCGGGGATGAAGGCCGTTATGCTGGCCCACGACCTGCTCAAGGCCGGCAGCAACACGGTGATGGTCGCCGGCGGCATGGAGAGCATGTCCAACGCGCCCTACGTGCTGGAAAAGGCGCGCAGCGGCTTGCGCATGGGCCACGCCGAACTCAAGGACCACATGTTCTTCGACGGCCTCGAGGATGCGCGCAGCGGCCGGCTGATGGGCGCCTTCGCCCAGGAGACCGCCGACCAGTACGGCATCACCCGCGAAGCGATGGACGCCTACGCCATCGAGTCGCTGCGCCGCGCCCAGGCCGCCATCCAGAATGGTTCGCTGGTCGCCGAGATCGTCCCGGTCAGCGTGACCACCCGCAAGGGCGACGTGCTGGTCAAGGACGACGAGCAGCCGCTGAACGCCATGCCGGACAAGATCCCCGGCCTCAAGCCGGCGTTCCGCAAGGACGGCACCATCACCGCCGCCAACTCCAGCTCGATCTCCGACGGCGCCTCGGCGCTGGTCCTGATGACCGCCGAGGAAGCCAGGCGCCGCGGCCTGCAGCCGCTGGCGCGGATCGTCGGCCACGCCACCCAGAGCCAGGAACCCGGCGAATTCACCCTCGCCCCGGTCGGCGCGCTCGCCAGGCTGTTCAAGAAAACCGGCTGGAGCAAGGGCGACGTCGACCTGTTCGAGATCAACGAGGCGTTCGCCATGGTCACCATGCTGGCGATGCGCGAGCACGGCCTGGAGCATGCGAAGGTCAACGTGTTCGGCGGCGCCTGCGCCCAGGGGCATCCGATCGGCTCGACCGGTTCGCGGATCGTCGTCACCCTGATCAACGCCCTGCGCCGCACCGGCGGGCGGCGCGGCGTCGCCGCCCTGTGCATCGGCGGTGGCGAGGCCACGGCGCTGGCGGTCGAGCTGCTGTGAAGCGCCGATGCGCGCGGCGCACCCTACCAGCCTCCATGTCCGGGTAGGGTGCGCCGTGCGCACCGGCCCCGTCTCAGCCCAGCTCGCCCAGCGCCAGGCGCACGCCGAGGGCGATCAGCACCACGCCCATCAGCCGGTCGAACCAGTGGCCCAGGCGCGCGAACCCGCTGCGCACGCGCGGCTGGCTGAACAGCAGCGCCATGCTGCAGAAGAAGCCCGCCGTGGCGAACGCCAGGTAGACGCCGTAACCGGCCTGGATCAGCCGCGGCGTGTGCGGGTCGATCACCACGGTGAACAGCGAGAGGAAGAACAGCGTCACCTTGGGATTCAGCGCGTTGGTCAGAAAGCCCGTGGCGAAGGCACCGCGACCGCTGCGCGCGGCCCCCTCGCCCAGCGCCTCGAGCACGCCCGGGGCGGCCGGCTGCGCCTGCAGCGCGCGCCAACCGATGTAGACCAGGTAGCCCGCCGCCAGCCACTTGAGGATGCCGAACAGCAGCAGCGACTGCGAGACGATCAGGCCGATGCCGAGCAGCGAATAGGCCACGTGCAGGAAGATCCCGCTGCCGACCCCCAGCGCCGAGAAGATGCCGGCGCGCCGGCCGTGGCTGACGCTCTCGCGGATCACCACGGCGAAGTCCGGCCCGGGGCTGGCCACGGCGAGCAGGTGGATCAGCGCCACGGTGAGAAATTCCGTCCAGTACATGCAGACTCCTTGCAGGCGGCGAAAGGCGGCGTAGCGGCCGGGCTGCACGCGACCGGCGCTTTCCGCTAGGCTGCGCGGATGATAGCGCGCCCGCCATGCGGCTGCGCCGCCCCCTGCCGAAGGATTGCCCCATGACCCGAGCCGTATTCCTCGACCACCCCTCCCTCGATCTTGGCGACCTCGACCTGGCGCCGCTGCGCGCGCGGTTCGCCGAGCTGGTGCTGCACCAGCAGACCGCCCCCGAGCAGGTCGCCGAACGCCTCAAGGGCGCGCAGGTGGCGATCAGCAACAAGGTCCGCCTCGACGCCGCCACCTTCGCCGCCTGCCCCGAACTCAAGCTGGTACTGATCGCCGCCACCGGCACCAACAACGTCGATCTGGCCGCCGCCCGCGCCCACGGCGTCACCGTGTGCAACTGCCAGGGCTACGGCACGCCCTCGGTGGCCCAGCACACCCTGATGCTGCTGCTCGCCCTGGCCACCCGCCTGCCCGACTACCAGGCGGCGGTGCGCGCCGGACGCTGGCAGCAGTCCAGCCAGTTCTGCCTGCTGGACTTCCCCATCGTCGAGCTGGAAGGCAAGACCCTCGGCCTGCTCGGCCACGGCGAACTGGGTAGCGCGGTGGCGCAGCTGGCGCGCGCCTTCGGCATGCGCGTGCTGCTCGGCCTGCTGCCGGGCCGGCCGGCCCACGACGGTCGCCTGCCGCTGGACGAGCTGCTGCCGCAGGTCGACGCGCTGACCCTGCACTGCCCGCTGACCGAGCAGACCCGCCACCTGATCGGCGCCCGCGAGATCGCCCTGATGAAGCCGACGGCCTTCCTGATCAACACCGCCCGCGGCGGCCTGGTCGACGAGCAGGCGCTGGCCGACGCCCTGCGCGCCGGCCATCTCGGTGGTGCGGCCAGCGACGTGCTCAGCGTCGAGCCGCCCAAGGACGGCAACCCGCTGCTGGCCGCCGACATCCCGCGCCTGATCGTCACCCCGCACAGCGCCTGGGGCAGCCGCGAGGCGCGCCAGCGCATCGTTGCCCAGCTGGCGGAGAATGCCGCCGCGTTCGGCAGAGGCGAGCCGATGCGCGTCGTCTCGTAGGGTGGCGGAATCGACTCCCGCAGGAGCCAGCTTGCTGGCTCCTGCCACGTTCGCGCGACCGCCCTGCGGATTTGCCAGCGCCCCGCGCTTTGCCTAATCTGCCCGCCTTTTGTTCCGGAGATGTCCGATGGATCCGCGTAGCGAAGTGCTGTTGCGTCAGGCCAAACTGTTCGACGGTCCCGTGCTGCTCGCCGGTCTGCCGGCCGACGGCCTGCTCGGCGAGCTGCCCGAGGCGCAAGGCTGGAGCTGGCTGCAGCACGAGCAACTGGCGCTCGAGGCGCGCTATCCCGGGCGCTGCCAGTTCGGTACCCAGGTACCGGCGCAGGCGTTCGTCGGCGCGGTGCTGTTCCTGCCCAAGTCGCGCGAGCTGACCGACTACCTGCTCGCCGCGCTGGCCGCGCGCCTGCCCGCCGGGACGCTGTGGCTGGTCGGCGAGAAGCGCGCCGGCATCGAGCGCGCCGCCAAGCAGCTGGAGCCCTACGGCCGGCCGCGCAAGCTGGACAGCGCCCGCCACTGCCAGCTGTGGCAGGTGACGGTGGCGCAGGTTCCGGCCGCGCCGGATCTCGAGGCCCTCGCCCGCCGCTACCCGGTCGCCACCGCGAACGGCGAACTGCAGGTGGTCAGCCTGCCCGGCGTGTTCAGCCACGGACGCCTGGACGTCGGTTCGCGCCTGCTGCTCGAGCACCTCGACGGCCTGCCGCAAGGCGAGGTGCTGGATTTCGGCTGCGGTGCCGGGGTGCTCGGCGCCGCGCTGCAGCGCCGCTATCCGGCCAGCCGCCTGCACCTGCTCGACGTGGATGCCTTCGCCGTGGCCAGCAGCCGCCTGACCCTGGCCGCCAACGCGCTGCCCGGCAGCGTACAGGCCGGGCGCGGCATCGCCGACGCGCCGCACGAGCTGGCCGCCATCGTCAGCAATCCGCCGTTCCACCAGGGCGTGCACACCGACTATCAGGCCACCGAGCAGCTGCTGCGCGAGGCCGCCCGCCACCTGCGCCCCGGCGGCGAGCTGCGCCTGGTGGCCAACAGCTTCCTCAGGTACGCGCCGCTGATCGAGCAGCACCTCGGCCCCTGCCGCGTGCTGGCCGAGCGCGATGGCTTCCGGGTGTATTCGGCGCGGCGCGGCTGAGCAGGACCAGCCACCCTCGCCCCCTGTGGAAGGCCCGACCTCGGGGCGATGCTTTGCCGATCATGCGGGCCTGCGGCCCGGATCGCCGCGAGGGCGCGCCTCCTCCAGGGCGCCCCATACCTTGCCCTGCTGGCCGCGCTTGGGCACAATGCGCACCGTCCTGAGGGAGTAGTCTGCCGCCGAGCGATTCGGCGGCGTGCGCGTCAACATACTTGGTCCGCAGACCATGGCGCGCACAACCGGTAGCTGCCGCGCAGCACCCCGGTTCGACAAGACTCATGACACTCACAAGCCGACCCGGGGCGGGCAGGCTGTGCGTGTCATGTCTTTGTCGACCCGCCCCTATGGAATCTCCGATGGAAGCCCTGCAATCCCTGTTCGTCCCCACCGGCCTCGTCGCCCTCGCCGAAATCGGCGACAAGACGCAGCTGCTCGCCCTGCTGCTCGCCGCCCGCTTCCGCCGGCCCTGGCCGATCATCTGGGGCATCCTGGTCGCCACCGTGGCCAACCACCTCGCCGCCGGCGCGGTGGGCAAGTGGGTCGCCTCGTTCTTCAGCGACGCCACCCTGAGCTGGATCCTCGCCGCCTCATTCCTCGCCGTCGCCGCCTGGATGCTGGTTCCGGACCAGCTGGACGACGACGAGGAGTCGCACCTCAAGCGCTACGGCCCGTTCCTCACCACCCTGATCGCCTTCTTCATCGCCGAAATGGGCGACAAGACGCAGATCGCCACGGTGATGCTGGCCGCCCAGTACGAGTACTTCTGGCTGGTGATCGCCGGCACCACGCTGGGCATGATGATCGCCAACGTGCCGGTGATGCTGGCCGCGCACTTCTCGGCCGACAAGCTGCCGATGACCCTGATCCACCGCATCTCCGCGCTGTGCTTCGTGGCCCTGGCGCTGTACGCCGCCTGGCATGCGGCCAAGCTGAGCGGCTGGATCGGCTGAGGCGCCACTCCTGCGGGAGGCCCGACCTCGGGGCGATGCTCTTGGCCCTGTGGCGGTCCTGCGGCCCGCATCGCCGCGAGGTCGCGCCTCCCACAACAGCAAGAGCCACCCCATGCCGTCCGCGGCGGGGCTTCCACCTCCGTCCCATAGCCGTTTATCGACAAACGGCTTACCCTCGCCTGCAGTGGGGAAATATAACGGAGTACAAGAATGTCCCGGCTCGCACGCGTTCCGCTGTTCACCGCCTGGCGCCAGAGCCTGCGCGCCGGCTACGGCCGCCAGGCCCTGCGCGGCGACATTCTCGCCGGCCTCACCGTCGGCATCATCGCCATTCCGCTGGCCATGGCCCTGGCCATCGCCGTCGGCGCGCCGCCGCAGCACGGCCTGTACACCGTGCTGGTGGCCGCCCCGCTGATCGCCCTCGCCGGCGGCTCGCGCTTCAACATTTCCGGGCCGACCGCCGCCTTCGTGGTCATCCTGCTGCCCATCGTCCAGCAGCACGGCCTCAGCGGCCTGCTGCTGTGCAGCATGCTCGCCGGGCTGATCATGATCGCCCTCGGCCTGCTCAAGGCCGGCCGGCTGATCCAGTTCGTGCCCTACCCGGTGACCCTCGGCTTCACCGCCGGCATCGGCATCGTCATCGCCGGCCTGCAGATCAAGGACGCCCTCGGCCTGACGGTGACCGCCAGCGCCGTGCACTTCCCCGAGCAGATGCTCAACCTGCTGCAGGCGCTGCCCAGCGCCCACCTCGGCGATGCGCTGATCGCCGCCGCCACCCTCGGCGTGCTGATCGTCTGGCCGCGACTGGTACCGCGGGTGCCCGGCCATCTGGCCGCCCTGGCGCTGGGCACCCTGCTCGGCCTGCTGCTGGAATTCGGCGGCTTCGATGTCGCCACCCTCGGCGAGCGCTTCAGCTATACGGTGGACGGTGTCGTGCATGCCGGCATCCCGCCCTACCTGCCGGGCTTCGCCCTGCCCTGGCAGCTGCCCGACGCCCCGCCGCTGAGCTTCGCGCTGATCCGCGAACTGCTCGCCCCGGCGATGGCCATCGCCATGCTCGGCGCCATCGAGTCCTTGCTCTGCGCGGTGGTCGCCGACGGCATGAGCGGCAGCAAGCACGACTCCAACGGCGAGCTGATCGGCCAGGGCCTGGGCAACCTGATCGCCCCGCTGTTCGGCGGCATCACCGCCACCGCGGCGATCGCCCGCACCGCCGCCAGCGTGCGCGCCGGGGCCTTCTCGCCGCTGGCGGCGATCATCCATGCCGGCGTGGTGCTGGCCGCCATGCTGCTGCTGGCGCCGCTGTTCAGCTACCTGCCGATGGCCGCACTGGCCGCGCTGCTGCTGATGGTGGCGTGGAACATGGCCGAGGCGCCGCACGTGATGCACACCCTGCGCATCGCCCCGCGCAGCGACGTGGTGGTGCTGCTGACCTGCCTGGTACTCACCGTGGTGTTCGACATGGTGCTGGCGGTGGGCGCCGGCCTGCTGCTGGCCGCCGGCCTGTTCATCCGCCAGATGAGCGCGCTGACCGACACCGCGCCGCTGCCGCGGCACTTCCACCAGGCCCTGCAGGATCTGCCCGAGCACGTGCTGGCCTACGCGATCCGCGGCCCGCTGTTCTTCGGCGCGGCGGAAAAGGCGCTGAACACCCTGTGCCGCTTCACCCCGGGGCTGAAGGTGGTGATCGTCGACCTCAGCGCGGTGCCGCTCTTGGACATGACCGCCCTGGCGGCGCTGGAAACCGTGCTGCGCGACTTCCACCACCACCGCGTCGGCCTGATCTTCAGCGGCACCACCTCGCGGGTGCGCCTGCAGCTGCGCCGCGCCGGCATCCACCTGCACAACCACCAGCTGGCCTACGTGCACGACCTGGATCAGGCGCGCGGCAAGGCCATGCGCTGGCTGGAGGAGCGGTCGGAGTCGGCGGCGGCCGAGTCAGCGTAGGGTGGGTTGGCCGCAGGCCGTAACCCACCAACCAGGCCACAGGCCTGGCATTCGCATGCGCGACCTCGCGGTCGCGATGGCGGGTTACGCCGCTCTGCGGCTAACCCACCCTACCAAGAGCCTCACATCCCCTTGACCGCGAAGATCCCCGGCGCGTTGCGCCAGTAGCCCTTGTAGTCCATGCCGTAGCCGAAGATGTAGCGGTCGACGCAGGGCAGGCCGACGTAGCTGGCGTTCATGTCCGGGCGCGCCTTGCGGTCGTGCTCCTTGTCGATCAGCACAGCGGTGTGCACCGCGCTGGCACCGGCGTGCTTGCAGTAGTCGACGATGGCCGCCAGGGTGTGACCCTCGTCGAAGATGTCGTCGATGATCAGCACCTCGCGGTCGATCAGCGACACCTCCGGCTTGGCCTTCCAGAACAGCTCGCCGCCGCTGGTTTCGCCGCGGTAGCGGGTGGCGTGCAGGTAGGACAGCTCCAGCGGGAAGTCCAGCAGCGGCAGCAGCTTGCCGGCGAAGATCAGCCCGCCGTTCATCACGCAGAACACCAGCGGATTGCGCTCGGCCAGCTCGCGGTTGATCTCCCCGGCCAGGCGCGCGATGGCGGCGTCCAGCTGGTCGGCGGTGTACAGGCAATCGGCTTCGGCCATTACCTGGCGGATGTGCGCGAGTTCGACGGACATGGCGGCTTCTCCTCGGGGGCCCGCGCGGCGGCGGGGCAAAGGGAGGCAAAGTTACCCATCCCCCCGCATCCCGGCAAGCCTGCGCGGACAAATGCGCCGTGGCGCGCGGCGCCGGCCGAGGCGGATGCTTTACTCTAGAACGATCCCCCGTCCAGCCCCGGAGACGCCCCATGCCCGTGCACGAAATCCGTCACCCGCTGATCCGCCACAAGCTCGGCCTGATGCGCCGCGCCGACATCAGCACGAAGAATTTCCGCGAACTGGCCCAGGAGCTGGGCGCCCTGCTGACCTACGAGGCCACCCAGGACCTGCCGCTGGAGGACTGCTGCATCGACGGCTGGTGCGGCGAGGTGGCGGTGGAGAAGATCGCCGGCAAGAAGATCACCGTGGTGCCGATCCTGCGCGCTGGCATCGGCATGCTCGACGGCGTGCTCAGCCTGATTCCCAGCGCCAAGGTCAGCGTGGTGGGCCTGGCACGCAACGAGCAGACCCTCGAGGCCGAGCGCTATCTGGAGAAGCTGGTGCCGGGGATCGACCGCCGCCTGGCGCTGATCATCGACCCGATGCTGGCCACCGGCGGCACGCTGATCGCCACCATCGACCTGCTCAAACAGGCCGGCTGCCGCGAGATCCGCGCCCTGGTGCTGGTCGCCGCGCCGGAGGGCATCGCCGCGCTGAACGCCGCCCACCCGGAGGTGCACATCTACACCGCCGCCATCGACGAGCGCCTCAACGAGCACGGCTACATCATTCCCGGCCTCGGCGATGCCGGCGACAAGATCTTCGGCACCCGGCAGAAGGACGCCTGAGCCCGTGCGGCGTCCGACAGCGCGAAGCCACTCGCCAGACGACAGCGCCGCGATTATCCTCAACCTGCACAGCCCGGCGCCGCCGGCCGGCACTTCAAGGCTCCCGATGGACAACACCCAAGGCATGACCGCATCCCCCCGCCCCACCCACAAGCCGCGCCCGCTGATCGACCTGGCGGTGAGCATCCTGCTGCCCTCCGCGGTGCTGATGAAACTGAGCAGCCCCGAACGCCTCGGCGCCGACGGCGCGCTGCTGCTCGCCCTAGCCTTCCCGCTGGGCTGGGGCGCCTTCGAGCTACTGCGCTACCGCAAGTTCAACTTCATCGCCCTGCTCGGCCTGGTCAGCGTGCTGCTCACCGGCGGCATCGGCCTGCTGCAGCTGGACAGCCGCTGGCTGGCGGTCAAGGAGGCGACCATCCCCGGCGTCATCGGCCTGGCCGTGCTGTTCTCCACCCGCACCCGCAAGCCGCTGATCCACAGCCTGCTGTACAACGAGAAGGTCCTCGACGTGGCGCGCATCCAGCAGCAGCTGCAGGCGCGCGGCCACAGCGCGGCCTTCGAGCGGCGCCTGCTCAACGCCACCTACTGGCTGAGCGGCACCTTCTTCTTCTCCGCGGCGATGAACTACATCCTCGCCCGCTGGCTGGTCAACAGCCCGGCCGGCAGCGAGGCGTTCAACGCCGAACTGGCGCACATGAACCTGCTCAGCTACCCGATGATCGCCATCCCCTCGATGCTGATGATGATGGCGATCTTCTACTACCTGTGGCGCACCATCCACGATCTCACCGGGCTGGGCCTTGACGACATCATGGCGGCCCATCACCGCGACAAGCCCTGACGGCCGGTAAAGAAACGACAGAACGGCGCCCATTCGGCGCCGCTCTCGCATAGAATGCGCGGCCGTTTTTTCCGGAGCCGCTCCCCATGACCCTCGCCACGCCTGCCCGCGCCTGCGGCATCGACTTCGGCACCTCCAACTCCACCGTCGGCTGGCGGCGCCCCGGCGCCGGCAACCTGATCGCCCTGGAGGACGGCAAGGACACCCTGCCCTCGGTACTGTTCTTCAACTTCGAGGAGCAGCGCCCGGCCTTCGGCCGCCAGGCGCTCGGCGAATACCTCGACGGCTACGAAGGCCGCCTGATGCGCTCGCTGAAAAGCCTGCTCGGCTCGCCGCTGCTGAACAGCGCCACCACCGTGCTGGGCAGCGCGATGCCGTTCAAGCAGATCCTCGGCCTGTTCCTCGGCGAGCTGAAGGCGCGCGCCGAGATCGAGGCCGGGCGGCCGTTCGAGCAGGTGGTGCTGGGCCGCCCGGTGTTCTTCGTCGACGACGACCCGGCCGCCGACCGCGAGGCCGCCGAGACCCTGGTCGAGGTGGCGCGCGAACTCGGCTTCAAGGACGTGTCGTTCCAGTACGAGCCGATCGCCGCGGCCTTCGACTACGAGGCGGGCATCGACCGCGAGGAACTGGTGCTGATCGTCGACATCGGCGGCGGCACCTCCGACTTCTCGCTGGTGCGCCTGGCGCCGCAGCGCCGCGCGCTGGCCGAGCGCCAGGACGACATCCTCGCCACCGGCGGCGTGCACATCGGCGGCACCGACTTCGACAAGCAGCTCAGCCTCGGCGGGGTGATGCCGCTGTTCGGCTACGGCAGCCGGATGAAGAGCGACGCGCTGATGCCGACCAGCCACCACATGAACCTGGCGACCTGGCACACCATCAACGCGGTCTACGCGCAGAAGTCGAAGATCGCCCTGGAAAGCATGCGCTACGACAGCGCCGACCCGACCGGCATCGACCGCCTGCTGCGCCTGATCGAGCAGCGCGCCGGCCACTGGCTGGCGATGCAGGTGGAAGACAGCAAGATCACCCTCACCGAAGAGGACAGCCGCAGCATCGACTTCAGCCGCATCGAGGCGGGGCTGAGCGCCGAACTGAGCCGCGCGCTGTTCGAGGCGGCCATCGCGGCGCAGCTCGCGCGCATCAACGCCAGCATCGGCCAGTTGCTGGCGGATGCCGGGGTGGGCGCCGCACAAGTCGACACGCTGTTCTTCACCGGCGGCTCCAGCGGCATCCCGGCGCTGCGCCACAGCGTGGCGAGCCTGCTGCCCAACGCCCGCCAGGTCGAGGGCAACCGCTTCGGCGGCATCGGCAGCGGTCTGGCTATCGAGGCGCACAAGCGCTACGGCTGAAACCGCGACATTCAAGAGCTGGGCGAAACGCCGCAAGGCCACTAGAATGTGACAGCCACCACAAAACAGACTGCCATCCGTCGGGACCAGCAGGCTGTGGTTGACAGCCCAGCGAATGCCAGCTAGCGCCCCTGCCCGCTGTTGTTCAGGGACACGGACCCTCTCGAGCAAGGGAACTGCGCAGCATGGCGATGACCGAAAGCAACCTCCTGCGCCTGCAGCTGTTCGGCATGCTGGCGCTGGTGTTCGTCTTGACCCTGGCCCTGGGCGGCTACTTCACCCTGCAGCAGATGCGCAGCTTCCGCGCCGACAGCGCCGCCCTCGAGGCCGCCGCCCAGCGCGAGCAGGAGGCCATGCTCGAGTCCTCGCTGACCACCCTGCACGACCAGATCGACCATCTGCGCCGCAGCACCGAAGCCGTGCTCAAGCACGACGTCAGCCAGCAGGTCGACCACGCGCTGCAGATCGCCGATGCCCTCTACCAGCGCGAAAAGGGCCATCGCCCCGAGCGCGAAATCCGCCGGCTGATCGTCGAGACCCTGCGCCCGCTGCGTTTCTTCGGCGGCAGCGGCTACTTCTTCATCGACGACCTGGCCGGCAACTGCGTGCTGCTGCCGATCAACCCCGAACGCGAGGGCCAGTCGCTGCTCGACAATCGTGATGCCGACGGCCGCTACATCATGCGCGAGCTGCTGGCCGCCGCCGACAATCCGCAGCGGCGCGGCTTCGCCCGCTACCGCTGGTACGCGCCGGACAGTCCCGGAGCCATGGCGGAAAAGATCGCCTACGTGCGGGTGTTCGAGCCGTTCGGCTGGCTGATCGGCAGCGGCGAGTACCTGTCCAAGATCGAGCAACTGCTGCAGCAGCAGGCCCTGCGCCAGCTGCGCGCCACGCGCATCGGCCGCAACGGCTACGTCGCGGTGATCCACCGCGACGGCCGCGTGCTGCTGTCGCCGAGCAACCCGGCCGCCGAGGGCCGGCGGGTCGACGAGTTGCCCGCCGCCGAACAGGCGGTGATCCGCACCATTCTCGAGACCAGCCGCAACGGCGGCGGCTTCACCCGCTATCACTGGCGCAGCCTGGTCGAGCCGCAGCTGAGCAGCAAGCTGTCGCTGGTCAGCAACCTCGACGAATGGGACTGGATCCTGGTCAGCGGCGTGTACCTCGACGAGCTGGAGGACAGCCTGGCGCAGCGCCAGCTCTCCCTCGAGCAGAACCTGCACGCCGACCTGAAGACCACCGCCCTGGCCCTGCTGCTGGTGATGGCGTTGGCGCTCATGCTGGCCGTGGGCCTGTCGCGCTGGCTGTCGCACCGCTTCGCCCGCTACCAGCAGGACATCGACGCCGGCCACGAGCGCCTGCGCGCGTGGGCCGAGTCCGATCCGCTGACCCAGCTGCCCAATCGCACCCGCCTGCGCAGCCGCCTGGACGAGGCGGTCGCGCGGGCGCGCCAGCACGGCCAGCAACTGGCCCTGCTGTTCATCGACCTCGACCGCTTCAAGAACATCAACGACTCGCTCGGCCATGCGGTCGGCGACGAGCTGCTGGTCCAGGTCGCCCAGCGCATCTCCGCGGCGCTGCGCGCCAGCGACACGGTGAGCCGCCTGGGCGGCGACGAGTTCGTCGTCCTGCTGGAGAACCTCGGCCACGCCGACCAGGCCGTGCAGGTCGCCAACAAGCTGCTGCAGGCCACCAGCGGCCAGTACAGCGTGGTCGGCCACGAGCTGGCGATCACCCTGAGCATCGGCATCGCCGTCTGCCCGGCCGACGGCGAGGATGCGGAAACCCTGCTGAAGAACGCCGACACCGCCATGTACCACGCCAAGTCGGCCGGGCGGAACAACTTCCAGTTCTTCGCCGCGGCGATGAACAAGCGGGTCTGCGAGCATCTCGAGCTGGAAAACCGTCTGCGCCAGGCGCTGGCGCGCGACGAGCTGAGCCTGCACTACCAGCCGCAGTACGATCTGGCGAGCGGCCGGCTGAGCGGCTGCGAGGCGCTGATGCGCTGGCACAACCCGGTGCTCGGCCAGGTGCCGCCGGACAAGTTCATCCCGATCGCCGAGGACAGCGGGCTGATCGTGGCGCTCGGCGAATGGGCGCTCGGCGAGGCCTGTCGCCAGGTCATGGCCTGGCACGCCGCCGGCCTGCCGCTGCTGCCGGTGGCGGTGAACGTGTCGGCCGTGCAGTTCCGCCATGCAGACCTGGCCGGCCAGGTGGCGCGCGCCCTGCGGCGCAGCGGCCTGCCGGCCCAGCTGCTGGAGCTGGAGCTGACCGAAAGCGTGCTGGCGGAAAACCTCGAGCAGATCGGCGCCACCCTGCAGCGCCTCAAGCGGCTGGGCGTGCGCCTGGCGATGGACGACTTCGGCACCGGCTACTCGTCGCTGAGCTACCTCAAGCACTTCAAGCTCGACACCCTGAAGATCGACCGCTCGTTCGTCAGCGACCTGCCCAACGGCGACGACTACGCGGCGCTGACCATCGCCATCATCGGCATGGCCCACTCACTGGGCATGACCTGCATTGCCGAGGGGATCGAAACCGCCGCCCAGCACGACTTCCTGCGCTGGCATGGCTGCAGCCACGGCCAGGGCTATCGGCTGTCCCGGCCGCTGAGCGCGCAGGCGCTGGGCGAGCTGCTGCAGCGCAGCACAGCGGCCACGGCGGCAGACGCCGCAGCGCCCCGGCTCAGTACTTGATGAAGTGCTCGCGGTAGTGGCGCAGCTCGGCGATCGAGTCGCGGATGTCGTCCAGCGCCAGGTGGCTGCTCTCCTTCTTGAACGCGTCCTTGACCGCCGGCGCCCAGCGCGCAGCCAGTTCCTTGAGGGTCGAGACGTCGATGTTGCGGTAGTGGAAGAAGGCTTCCAGCTGCGGCATGTAGCGCACCAGGAAGCGGCGGTCCTGGCCGATGCTGTTGCCGCACATCGGCGACGCCCCCTGCGGCACCCACTGCTGGAGGAACTCGATGGTCTGCCGCTCGGCCTCGGCCTCGCTCAGCCGACTGTCGCGCACCCGCTGGGTCAGTCCGCTCTTGCCGTGCTGCTCGATGCACCAGGGGTTCATGTTGGCGAGCACCTCGTCGCTCTGGTGGATCACCAGCGCCGGCCCCTCGGCCAGCACGTTGAGCTGGGCATCGGTGACGATGGTCGCCATCTCGATGATGACGTCGGTCTCGGGCTCCAGCCCGGTCATTTCCAGGTCGATCCAGATCAGGTTTTGCGGGTTCTGCATGGCGGGCTCCTCGGCGTATGCCGGCATTCTAGCAGGCCGTCGCAACAGCACGGCCCATGCTAGACTCGCCGCCGGAATCGCATACGGAACCGTCATGGCCAAACGCCAACTGAGCCGCCGGCAGAGCTGGCGCATCGAAAAGATCCAGGAAGAACGCGCCGCCCGCGCCAGCAAGCGCGAGTCGCGCGCGGTGGACGAGCTGGAAGGCGGCGACCTCGGCCCGGAACAAAACGGCCTGGTGATCGCCCACTTCGGCGTGCAGGTCGAGGTCGAGGCGCTGGAAGGCGAACTGGCCGGCCAGGTGTTCCGCTGCCACCTGCGCTCCAACCTGCCGGTGCTGGTCACCGGCGACCGCGTGGTCTGGCGCGCCGGCAACCAGGGTATCGGCGTGATCGTCGCCCAGCTGCCGCGCTCTTCCGAGCTGTGCCGGCCGGACATGCGCGGCGTGCTCAAGCCGGTGGCGGCCAACGTCGACCAGATCGTCATCGTCTTCGCCCCGCTGCCCGAGCCGCACGCCAACCTGATCGACCGCTACCTGATCGCCGCCGACCACGCCGGCATCCGCCCGCTGCTGCTGATGAACAAGGCCGACCTGATCGACGAGGCCAACGCGGCCAAGCTCGACGCCCTGCTCGACGTCTACCGCGCCCTCGACTATCCGCTGCTGGAGGTTTCGGCGCACAACGGCAGCGCCATGGACGATCTGCGCGCCAGCCTCGACGGACGGGTCAGCGTGTTCGTCGGCCAGTCCGGGGTCGGCAAGTCGTCGCTGGTCAACGCCCTGCTGCCCGGCGTCGACCTGCGCGTCGGCGCGCTGTCCGAACTGACCGGCAAGGGCACCCACACCACCACCACCGCGCGGCTGTTCCACTTCCCCGGCGGTGGCGAGCTGATCGACTCCCCCGGCATCCGCGAATTCAGCCTCGGCCACGTCACCCGCGCCGACGTCGAGGACGGCTTCGTCGAGTTCCGCGACCTGATCGGCCGCTGCCGCTTCCGCGACTGCCAGCACGACCGCGAGCCCGGCTGCGCGCTGCTGCATGCGCTGGAGAGCGGGCGCATCCATCCGCAGCGCCTGGCCAGCTACCGGCACATCCTCGCCAGCCTGCCCAAGGCCGACTATTGAGCATGAGCCCTGCGTAGGGTGGACAACGGCTGGCCGTGTCCACCCTACGGCCAGCCGGCACATTTCAGTACACTCCCCGTTTCCATTTGCCACCGGAGCTCGCCATGTCCGCCTTTTCCGACCTGCCGCTGCTGATCGAGCCCAGCGATCTGGCCAGCCGCCTGAGCGCGCCGGAGCTGATCCTGGTCGACCTGAGCGGCGCCAGCCGCTACGCCGAGGGGCATCTGCCCGGCGCCCGCCATGTCGATCCCAAGCGCACCCAGCTCGGCCAGCCGCCGGCGCCCGGCCTGCTGCCGGAATGGGGCGCGCTGCAGGCGCTGTTCGGCGAGCTCGGCCACCATCCCGCCGCCGTCTACGTGCTGTACGACGACGAGGGCGGCCCCTGGGCCGGGCGCTTCGGCTGGCTGCTCGACCTGATCGGCCACCGCGCCTGGCACCATCTGAACGGCGGCCTGACCGCCTGGCTGGACGAGGGTCGCGAGCTGTCCACCGAGGTGCCGGCTCCGGTCGGCGGTCCGGTCGAGGTGCAGCCATGCGCCGATGTGCTGGCCAGCCGCGAATACCTGCTCGAGCACCTGGACGATGAGAACCTGCTGATCTGGGACGCCCGCTCGCCGGCCGAATACGCCGGCGAGAAGGTGCTGGCGGCGAGAGGCGGGCACATTCCCGGGGCCATCAACCTGGAGTGGACCGACTGCCAGGACCGCGCGCGCGCCCTGCGCCTGCGCAGCGACCTGGCCGAGCTGCTCGCCGCCCGCGGCATCACTGCGGAGCGGGAGATCGTCACCCACTGCCAGACCCACCGCCGCTCCGGCTTCACCTACATGGCGATGCGCGCGCTCGGCTACCCGAACATCAAGGCCTACGCCGGCTCCTGGTCGGAGTGGGGCAACCATCCCGATACCCCGGTGGAACGCTAAGGAACTGCCATGAACTTCAAAGAACGCCTGTTTCTCGCCGCCCAGTACCTGCTGCCGCACCACACCCTGTCGCGGCTGATCGGCCTGGCAGCCGAATGCCGCAGCGCGTGGTTCAAGAACCCGCTGATCAGCTGGTTCGTGCGCCGCTACCAGGTCGACATGAGCGAGGCCGAGATCGGCAACCCGCACGCCTACGAGCACTTCAACGCCTTCTTCACCCGTGCCCTGCGCGACGGCACCCGGCCGCTGGACGCCACCCCCGGCGCCATCCTCAGCCCGGCCGACGGCGCCATCAGCCAGCTCGGCCCGATCGAGCACGGCCGCATCTTCCAGGCCAAGGGCCACAGCTTCAGCGTGCTGGAGCTGCTCGGCGGCGACGCCGAGATGGCCGCGCCGTTCATGGGCGGCCAGTTCGCCACCGTCTACCTGTCGCCCAAGGACTACCACCGCGTGCACATGCCGCTGGCCGGCACCCTGCGCGAGATGGTCTACGTCCCCGGCCGGCTGTTCTCGGTCAACGGCTTCACCGCCGAGAAGGTGCCCGACCTGTTCGCCCGCAACGAGCGGGTGGTCTGCCTGTTCGACACCGAACGCGGGCCGATGGCGGTGGTGCTGGTCGGCGCGATGATCGTCGCCAGCGTAGAGACGGTGTGGGCCGGCCTGGTCACCCCGCCCAAGCGCGCGCTCAAGCACTTCCGCTACGGCACGGCGGCGCAAGCGCCGATCCAGCTGGACAAGGGCGCCGAGCTCGGCCGCTTCAAGCTCGGCTCCACCGCCATCGTCCTGTTCGGCCCCGAGCAGGTGCGCTGGGCCGAGGGCCTGGCCGCCGGCAGCGCCGTGCGCATGGGCCAGCAGCTGGCCCTGCCGCAGGCCTGACCGCCAGCCGATGGCCGCGCTCTGGCAACGGCTGCTGCACGTCCTCGGCTGGCGCGAGGACGCCACCAGTCACGCGGAAAAGCTGATCTCCGCCCTCGGCGCCTTCTGCGCCCTGGGCGCGGTCTGGGTGGTCACCCACTGGGTGATGCCGGCGGAAGCGGCGCTGTGGGTGGTCGCCTCGACCGGCGCCAGCGCCGTCCTGTTGTTCGCCGTGCCGCACGGCCCGCTGTCGCAGCCCTGGGCGGTGCTCGGCGGCCAGCTGATCTCCGCGCTGGTCGGCATCAGCTGCCAGCAGTTGCTGCCCGATCACCCGCTCACCCCGGCACTGGCCGTGGCTCTGGCCATCCTCGCCATGCACTACGCGCGCTGCATCCATCCACCGGGCGGCGCCACCGCGCTGACCTGCGTGGTCGCCGGCCCGGGCATCCACGCCCTCGGTTACCAGTTCCTGTTCACCCCGGTGCTGCTCAACGTCGGCGTGATCCTGCTGGTCGCCGTGCTGTTCAACAGCCTGTTTCCCTGGCGGCGCTATCCCGCCGCGCTGGCCCGCCAGCCGCTGCGCCCGACGCCGCCGCCCGGGCTGGCCCCGGAAGACATCCATCACGCCCTGCGCCAGCTGGACTCGTACATCGACATCCGCTTCGACGACCTGCTGGAGATCATGCAGCTGGCCCACCAGCACGCCGAACAGCAGCGCCTGGGCAGCACCGACATCCTGCCCGGCGCCTGCTACAGCAACGGCCAGCCGGGCGCGCGGTGGTCGATCCGCCAGGTCACCGGCCTGCCGCCGCGGCAACCGGGGCGCAGCGCCCGGGTGGTCTACCGCGTGCTGGCCGGGGCCGAGGCCGGCAGCCACGGCAGTTGCCGGGTCGCCGAGCTGGCGGCCTGGGCGCAGTTTGCCGTGCGGCCCAGCGAGCACGGCTGGCAGCGCTGCAGCCCCGCGGAGTCGCAACAGGCGGGATGAAGGGCACGCCGTGATCCAGCACAAAACCAGCCGGCGCCGCGATCGGGTAGACTGCCGGCTCGACCTCGCCGCGACGCGAACTGCAGGCCGATTGTGCCCTCTCGGCCCTAGTCCCGCTTGCCCCGCACGAGCACACCATGGACCTGCACGCTTCCTACGCCCTGCTGCGCGTCACCCCACCGGATCTGCCCACCCTGTCCTGCTGTGCGCCGCAGCCGGCGGCCCTGCGCGCCTGGCTCGGCGAACTGCCCAAGGCCAATCTGGGCGAAACCGCGCGGCGCCTGTACGGCGCCCTGCAGGAACTCGCCCGCCTGCGCACGCCACCGGCCAACCGCCTGCAGCTGCTCGACCTGGTGCAACCGGAAGTGCGCTACGTGTGCACCCAGCTGCAGCAGCACCTGCGCAGCCAGGTGGTGATCCTCGATGCGCGCCGCCAGCAGATCGCCGCCTTGTGCCAGGCCCTGCACCAGCAACTGGCGCGCGCCGCCAAGCTGACCGCCAGCGAGGCCCTGCAACTGCCCGACGGTGACAGCAACCAGCAGCTGAGCGCCCGCGCCCTGCTGCTCACCCTGCAGGGGCTGTACCAGCTGCTCTGCCAGTCCTCCTGGCTGTACACCGCGCCCAGCCAGGGTCTCTGGCTGGAGCTGCACCAGCTCTACCGCGCCGCCACCAGCCGCCAGCTCGAGCGCCTGCCGCTGCAGCACGCCAGCCAGGGCGCGGCGCGGACCATCGAACAGTACTACCTGGCCAGCCTGCTGCTCGGCAGTGCGCGCTGCAACCAGCTGCGCCAGCAGGCCATCCTCCTCCTCGGCCAGAACCTGCCGAGCTGGAGCCGTCTGGCCCGCCTGCAGGACAGCCGCCTGCCCGGCAGCCTGTTCGCCTTCGCCCCGACCACCGACAGCCCGCCGCGCTTCACCAGCCTGCTGCAGGAAGAGGAACCGGCGCAACTGCTCGGTCTCGACCCGCAGAGCCTGGTCGACGCCCTGCATGAATACCTGCTGCTCGGCCGCGAGCAGCGCGTGCATGCGCGCCTGCCGGTACTGCACGGCGTCACCGACGATCTGCTGCAGCACCTGTGCACCGCCTGGAGCGCCCCGGCCGAGCGCGCCTTCAACCGCATCCCCGGCAGCGGCAGCCTCAGCGCCTGCGTGGGCATCCGCGCGCTGCACTACCATCTCGCCGGCCGGCGCAGCTTCGCCGACTGCCTGCAGCTGCCGGAGCACGAGGTCAGCGTCGACTTCCAGCGCCGCCTGCGCGAGCAGGACCCCTGGTCGCGCGCCTTCGACGCCGACCGCCACGGCGAAGCCCTGCACAAGCCGCGCGAGCGGATCGACTACCGCCAGGGCGAGACGCCGCCGGCCGAGCGCGAGGAATACCCGCTCCACCAGCTGCCGGTAGTCAACCACAGCCCCGGCGGCTATTGCCTGGCCTGGGACGCCAGCCCGCCCGAGCAGCTGCAGACCGGCGACCTGATCGGCCTGCAACATCCCGGCGAGCGCGGCTGGAACATCGCCCTGATCCGCTGGATCCGCCAGCCGCACGGCAGCGGCCTGCAGCTGGGCATCGAGCTGCTCGCCCCGCGGGCGCAGCCCTGCGGACTGCGCCTGCTGCAACGCAGCGACCAGCACGCCCACTATCTGCGCGGCCTGCTGCTCGGCGCGATTCCGACCCTGGGGCGTCCGGCGCTGCTGATCGCCCCGCACCTGCCGTTCCAGCAGGGGCAGAAGGTGCAGCTCAATCTCGACGGCCGCGAGCAGACCATCCTGCTCACCCACCGCCATGCCCTCAGCGGCAACTTCAACCAGTTCGAATACCGCCCGCTGGCAACGGCCACGGCGCATGAGCGGAAGCCGGTCACAGCTTGGCGCCTGGTTGAAGACCCCGGCCCGGAAGGCTTTGACTCGCTGTGGGAGTCCTTGTAGATTTTCGCGCGACTCCCTTAATCCTTGCGTTTTTTGCGCCCGTCTGGCGCTGGTTCCAGGCCATCCATGTCCACTGAAAAGAAAACCGTCCGCCTGCTGCTCCTCGAGGACTCGCAGAACGAGGCCGAGCGCCTGATCAGCCTGTTCCGCAACTCCGGCCATGCCACCCGCGCCCATCGCCTGACCTCCAGCGCCGACCTGGCCGACACCCTGCAGCAAACCTGGGACCTGCTGATTGCCGCCCAGCACAGCGAGAACCTCGAACCCAGCGAAGCCCTCAACGCCATCCGCCGCCAGGGCAAGGACCTGCCGTTCCTGCAGCGGGTAGCCGACAACGACAGCGAGGCGATCACCGAAGCCATGCTGCTCGGCGCTCAGGACGGCGTGCCGGAGACCGACGACGAGCGCCTGCTGCTGGTGGCCCAGCGTGAACTGAAGAACCTCGAGGAACGCCGTGGCCGCCGTGCCGCCGAGGTGGCGCTGCGCGAGGCGGAAAAGCGCTGCCAGCTGCTGCTCGACAGCTCGGTGGACGCCATCACCTATGTGCACGACGGTATGCACATCTACGTCAACCGCGCCTACGTCGAACTGTTCGGCTACAGCGACGCCGACGAGATCGCCGGCATGCCGATGATCGACCTGATCCAGGGCAGCGACCAGGGCGCGTTCAAGGATTTCCTCAAGACCTACCAGCACAGCGAAGAGCATGCCGAGCTGCTGTGTGGCGGCGTGCGCGACGACGGCAGCCAGTTCCGCGCGCGGATGACCTTCTCGCCGGCTACCTATGACGGCGAACCCTGCACCCAGGTGGTGATCCGCGCGGAAAGCGACAATGCCGAGCTGGCGGAAAAACTGCGCGAGATCAGCAGCCAGGACCTGGTCACCGGCCTGTACAACCGCGGGCACTTCCTCGAGCTGCTCGACCAGGCCAGCGAACGGGCGGTGCGCGACGGCAGTGTCGCCACCCTGGCGCTGATGCGCATCGACCGCCATGCCGGACTGCTCAGCGAGATCGGCCTGGCCGACGGCGACCTGCTGCTGGCCGACTGCGCCGGCCTGCTGCGCCAGCACTTCGGCGACCGGGCCCAGCTGGCGCGCTTCACCGACGACAGCTTTGCCGCCCTGCTGCCCGCCGTCACCCCGCAGCAGTCCGCCGACTCCCTGCAGGGGTTGCTGAAGAAGATCGAGGGCCACCTGTTCGACATCGGCGGGCGCACCGTGCAGATCACCCTGAGCATCGGTGTGGCCGGCATCAGCGAGCAGAGCACGCAAGGCCAGCAGGTGGTCGAACGCGCCCTGCGCTGCACCGAACAACTGGGCGACGGCAACGCCCTCAAGCTCTACGACCCCGCCGAGGAGCTGGCGGCCGCCGCCAGCCGCGGCAGCCTGGTCGCCATGGTCCAGCAGGCGCTGGACACCAACGGCTTCCAGCTGCTGTTCCAGCCGATCATCAGCCTGCATGGCGACGAACGCGAGCACTACGAGGTACTCGTACACCTCAACAACCCGCAGGGCGAGCCGGTAGCGAGCGCCGACTTCCTCGCCGCCGCCGAGCAGGCCGGGCTGGCCGCCAAGGTCGATCGCTGGGTACTGCTCAATGCGATCCGCCAGCTCGGCGAGCACCGCGCCAAGGGCCACAACACCCGCCTGTTCATCAACCTCGGCGCCGCCAGCCTGCAGGACCCGGCGCTGCTGCCGTGGCTCAGTGCGGCGTTCAAGGCGGCCCGCCTGCCAGCCGACGCACTGATCATGCAGCTCGGCGAGCCGGATGCGATCGCCCAGCTGAAGCAGGCCAAGACCCTGTGCCAGGGACTCGCCGAGCTGCACTGCAAGGTCGCCCTCAACCGCTTCGGCGGCGCGCTCAACCCCTTCAACACCCTGCGCCACCTGGCCGTCGACTTCGTCAAGCTCGACGGCGGCCTGATCCAGGATCTCTCCAGCGAGGAGCAGCAGGAGAACCTCAAGAGCCTGATCAGCGGCCTGCACGCCCAGGCCAAGCTGACCATGGTGCCCAACGTGGACAATCCCAGCGTGCTGACCACCCTGTGGCAGACCGGGGTCAACTACGTGCAGGGCCTGTACCTGCAGGGGCCGAGCCCGCGCATGGACTACGAGTTCTCCTCCGGCGAGGAGTGAGTTTCCCGGCTCCCAGAATGAAAAAACCGCCTGTCACGGCGGTTTTTTCATTCTGGGCCAGCGCTCAGTCGCGGCCCTCGCGGTCGCGATAACCCAGCAAGTACAGGATACCGTCGAGGCCGAGGGTGGAGATCGCCTGCTTGGCCGACTGCTTGACCAGCGGCTTGGCGCGGAAGGCCACGCCGAGGCCGGCGATGGCCAGCATCGGCAGGTCGTTGGCGCCGTCGCCGACGGCGATGGTCTGCTCCAGGCGCAGGCCTTCCTGGGCGGTCAGCTGGCGCAGCAGGTCGGCCTTCCGCTGGGCATCGACGATCGGCTCGACCGCCTGGCCGGTGACCTTGCCGTCGACGATTTCCAGTTCGTTGGCGAACACGTAGTCGATGCCCAGCTTGTCCTGCAGCTGGCGGGCGAAATAGGTGAAGCCACCGGAGAGGATCGCGGTCTTGTAGCCCAGGCGCTTGAGTTCGGCGAACAGGGTTTCCGCCCCTTCGGTGAGGCGCAGCCCGGCACCGATGTCGGCCAGCACCTCCTCGGACAACCCCTTGAGCAGCGCCAGGCGCTCCTTGAAGCTGGCGCGGAAGTCCAGCTCGCCGCGCATCGCCCGCTCGGTGATCTCGGCCACCTGCTCGCCGACGCCGGCGGCCTTGGCCAGCTCGTCGATCACCTCGGCCTCGATCAGCGTCGAGTCCATGTCGAACACCGCCAGGCGACGGTTGCGGCGGAACACGCTGTCGAGCTGGAAGGCGATGTCGACATTGAGTTCCTGGGCCACGCTGAGGAACTCGGCACGCAGCGCCGCCGGGTCGGCCGGCTCGCCGCGCACGGAAAACTCGATGCAGCCCTTGCTGCGGTCGACCGGGGTATCCAGCGGCATGCGCCCGGACAGGCGATCGATGTGGTCGATGTTCAAGCCGTACTTGGCGGTGATCGAGCTGACCCGGTGCAGCTGCTCGGCGGTCACCTTGCGAGTCAGCAGGGTGACGATGTGGCGCAGCTTGCCCTGGCCACCGACCCACTGCTGGTAGTCGGCCTCGGATACCGGCGTGAAGCGCACCTGCTGGTCCAACTCGTAGCCGGTGAACAGCACGTCCTTGAGCACCGAGGAGGCCTTGGCGCTGTGCGGAATCTCGACCAGGATGCCGAACGACAGGGTGTCGTGGATCACCGCCTGGCCGATGTCGAGAATGTTCACCCCCCCCTGGGCGAGAACCCCGGTGATGGCTGCGGTCAAACCCGGGCGGTCTTCCCCGGTGATGTTGATCAGGACGATTTCGCGCACGGCGCACCTCCCCGGAACTGAAAAGTCCGGCATTCTACCTGCAAAGCACGCCATCTGGCAGCGCGCTTTGCCCGATCCCCGAGCGCACCGCTATACTTCGCTTCCCGTCACTTCCAGAGCCGAGCCCCCACTCGTGAACCGGCCCGCGCCCGTCAAGCCCGACAACTTCTTCGTCCTCCTGCTCAACGCCCTGCGGCGGCGGCGGGTGCCCATCGTCCTGCGCCTGGCCAGCTTCATCCTCGCCCTGGTGGCGCTGGTGATGCTGTCGTTCGCCTGGGTGTTCAACCTGCAGGTCAACCAGGCCATGCAGCAGCAAGCCGAGGCGCTCGGCGAGAGCCTCAAGCGCCAGGCCGCCGACTCGGCCCGCGGGCACCTGGCGGTCAATGACCTGCTCAGCCTCAAGGTGATGCTCGACAACCTGGCGCAGAACCCGCTGGTCGCCCACGTGGTGATCCACGGTGTCGACAACCGGATCATCGCCGAGGCCGGGCGCCGGCCGCAGCCCGGCCTGTTCGACGCCGATGCCGGCGTGTTCAGCGCCCCCATCGCCTTCCAGGAGGTCGCCGCCGGCCAGCTGCAGCTGGCCCTGGACATGCAGGCGTTCCGCCAGCCGCTGACCATCAGCCTGCAGAACTTCGGCCTGCTCGGCCTGATCGTGCTGGTCCTGACCCTGTTCCTCAGCCTGCGCGAAGGCCGCCGGCTGACTACGCCACTATTGCAGCTGCGCCTGTGGCTGCGCGACCCGGACGACCCGGCGCCGGCCAGCGAACGCCAGGACGAAATCGGTGACCTGGCCCGCCAGCTGCAACACCGCCTGGTACCGCCCAGGCCGGCGCCTGCCGAGGCCGAGCTCGACGCCCTGGCCGCGGAGGACGGCGAAGAGCTGTTCGAAGGGCTGGAAAACCTGCTCGACGAGCCGCGGAGCGCGGCACGCCTCGCCAAGACCGCACCCGCCCCCACAGGCGCCGCAGCAGCGCAGGCTCCAGCGCCCCTCGCCAACCGCGCGGAGCCTGACGAGATGGAGCTGGATGCCGAGGCGCTCGGCCTGGAGCCGGACGACCTGGCGCCCAGCCAGCCCGCCGCCGCGCCGATCGCGTCGATCACGCCCTGCCTGCCGCCGGTGCACAGCGCCGTCCTCGCCGTCCAGCTGGGCGCGCAGGAAGAGCTGCAGCGCTGCCTGCCGCAGCAGCGTCTGATCGAGCTGCTGCAGCGCTATCGCGACAGCCTGGAACAGGCCGCCCGCCTCTATCACGGCAACCTGGTGCGCCTCAGCGATGGCAGCAGCCTGGTGCTGTTCCACAGCAACCAGTCCGGCGAGCACTATCTGAGCCGGGCGCTGTGCTGCGGCGAACTGTTGCGCGCCCTCGGCCATGCCCTGCAGATCGAGGTCGTCGACCGCGGCCTGACCCTCCAGCTGCAGCTCGGCCTCAGCCATGGCGAAGGCTTCTACGGCCTGCCGCCGGCCGAGCTGCTGCAGCAGGCCGGCAGCCAGAGCGCCCTGGGTCTCAGCCGGCACAGCCGCAACCTGCTGCTGCTCGATCAGTCCCTCGGCGCCGACCCGGCGGTGCGCGAGCGCGCGCGCATCCGCACCCTCGCCTCGCCGGCCGGAGCCAGCTGCGTCGAGCGCCTGCAGGACCCCTTGCCGGCACGCCTGGAGCAACAGCTGGGACAGATGCTGCAACACGCCTGAGACAGGCCTGAGACAGGCCTGAGACAGCCCCCTGAACGCACAACGCCGCGCCGGATCGACCGGCGCGGCGTTGTGCGTTGCAGACGGGCGTCAGCCGTCGCGGAACCCCTGGATCAGAACCGATAGACCTCGGCGGCGCCTCCCGGCACCGGCGCGTTCACCGCCGGAATCCGCGGCACCTCCGAGCGGCGCGGCTGACCGGCCTTGCGCTCGGCCTGCGCATCGCGCTCCGTCGCCACCCGCGCCTTCGACAGCGTGGTCACCGCAGCGGACATCTCGCTCGCCAGCTTCTGCAGCAGCACGCTCTGCGCACGCACCTGGTCGGTCAGCTCGCCGTTGTGCTGCTCCTCCAGACGCACCACACGACTGTCGTGCATCTTGCCGCTGCCATCCAGCAGGCGCCATTGGGCTTCCAGCACGGCCGGCTGGTACGGGCCCGAATCCAGGCGGCCGATGCTCAGCAGCAGCTGCGCCTCGGGCTTGAAGCCGACCCGGTCCGGATACAGGGCCAGACGGCTGCTGTCGAGCCGGCCAGCCAGTTGGCGCAGCAGTACTTGGGCCACGTCGTCCTGCAGGCTGCCCGCCCAGCGGGCCTGTTGGGTGATCACCAGACTGTCGTCGGCCTGGCGCTGCACCAGGGTTTCGCGCTGCAGGTAGTCGGCCAGCTTCAGCGGCCCGAGCAGCACCGCCACGCCTTTGTCGGTCTGCGGCAGTGCCGGGCTGCCCTGCTGCAGCTGGTAGAACTGTGCCGGTGGCGTCGAGGCACAACCGGCCATGGCGAGCAGCCCGGCCAGGCCCAGCTGTCGGATCAAGCGTGGAACACGCATGTAAAATTCACCGTTTGTTGCCAAAAATAAGCGATTCAGGCTGTTGCTCGAGGCTTTCCGCCGTGCGCTGCAGCGCCTTGCTGGCGCGCCCGAGCTCTTCCAGGGTCTGCAGCAGCTGGAACTGCGCCTCGGACTCGGGACCCAGACTGCGCTGGGTGTCGCCGGCCAGTCCCTGCATCTGCTGCAGGGCGACGGTGGCCGCCTGCGCGGCCTGACGGAGATCGCCGATTGCCGTGCGCAATTCGCCACTACCCTGGCGGGCATTATCCAGAATTGGCGGGATTTGTCGCTGCAATTGTTGAGTCAGACCCTCAAGATTGCTCAGGGTCTGCCCCAGACTGAGCAGCCCACCCCGCAGCTCGGGCGAGGCACTCAGGCGCTCCAGCGCCTGCAGGGTGTTGCTGGCCGAGACGATCATCTCGCCCAACGGCAGCTCGCGCAGCGTGTCGAGCAGGTCGCGCAGCACGTCGGCCGCCTGATCGACCCGCGACGGCACGCTGGGAATGGTCGGCAGCTCCAGGTCGTGGGGCTCGCGCACGTAGCCGGCCTGGCCGGGGAACAGGTCCAGGGCGACGATGGCCTTGCCGGTGAGCAGGCTCTGGGTCTGCAGCTGGGCACGCAGGCCACGCTCGACCAGGCGCTCGACCACCCGGTCGAAGCGCTGCCCCTCGCGGCCGGCGTCGGGATTGATGCGCAGCACCACTGGAATCACCACATCCTTGAGCTCGCGGTCGTAGGACAGGCGGATCTCGCGCACGGTGCCGACCTTGACCCCGCGGTAGGTGACGTCGGCGCCGACGTCGAGACCGTCCAGCGCACCGGTGAAGTACACCACGTAGTCGCTGGGCTGGCTGAACCAGTTGTCGCGGCCGAGCAGCAGCAGGCCGCCGGCCAGCAGGGCGATGCCGCTGAGCAGGAAGGCGCCGATCCAGAACGGCTTGCGCGGTTCGCTCATCAGGTTTTCTCCGGTGATGGGGACTGCTCGCCGCGGCGCAGGAAGCGCTGCACCGTCGGCGGGCCCTCGTCGAGCAGTTGCTGCAGCGAGCCCAGGGCGATCTGGGTATGGGACTGACTGTCGAGGAACAGGCAGGTATCGGCCACCCGGTAGATGCTCGGCAGCTCGTGGGTGACCAGCACGATACTGGCACCGAGGCTGTCGCGCAGCTCGAGGATCAGCTCGTCGAGTGCCATGGAGCTGAGCGGGTCGAGGCCGGCGGAGGGCTCGTCGAAGAACAGCACCTCCGGATCGAGCGCCAGCGCCCGCGCCAGGCCAGCGCGCTTGCGCATGCCGCCGGACAGCTCGGCCGGGTACAGCCCATCGCAGCCGGCCAGGCCGACCAAGGCCAGCTTGAGCGCGGCCAGCTCGTCCAGCTCGGCCTGGCCGAGTCCGGGGTGGTAGGCGGCCAGCGGCAGGGTGAGGTTCTCGGCCAGGGTCATGCCGCTCCACAGCGCGCCGCTCTGGTAGAGCACGCCGAAGTGCTGCTGCAGGGCGGCGCGCTCGTCCTCGCCGTGGGCCCAGAAGTCGTCGCCGTGCAGCAGCACGCGACCGGCCAGCGGCGCCTCCAGGCCGATCAGGTGGCGCAGCAGGGTGCTCTTGCCGCAGCCGCTGCCGCCCATGATGACGAACACCTCGCCGCGGCCGATGCTGAAGTTGAGGTCATGCTGGATCACCTTGCTGCCGTAGCCGGCGCTGAGGTTTTCCACGGCGAGCACGGCATCGTTCACGCTCAGATCCCCAGCTGGGTGCAGATCAGGGTGATCAGCGCGTCGCTGACCACCAGCGCGACGATGATGCTGACCACCGCCTGGGTGGTCGCCTGCCCCACCGCCTGGGCGTTGCGCCCGCAGGCCAGGCCGTAGTGGCAGCCGATCAGGCCGATCAGTACGGCGAACACCAGGCTCTTGAACACGCCGAGCAGGAAGTCGGTGAGGCTGAGCATCTCCAGGCTCTGGTTGAGGTACAGCGGCGCGGAGATGTCGAACAGCCCGGCACCGATGACGAAACCGCCGAGAATGCCCAGCGCGTCGGCGAACACGCAGAGCAGCGGCATGCTCACCAGGAGCGCCAGCAGGCGCGGCAGGACGAGGAACTCCAGCGGCGGAAAACCGAAGGTCTTCAGCGCGTCGATCTCCTCGTTGGCCTGCATGCTGCCCAGTTCCGCGGCGTAGGCCGCGCCGGTGCGCCCGGCCATGATCACCGCGGTCATCAGCGCGCCCATCTCGCGGGTCATGCCGATGGCCACCATGTTGGCGATGTACAGCTGGGCGCCGAAGGCCTGCAGCTGGGCGGCGCCGACGAAGGCGAGGATCAGACCGACCAGGCTGGCGATCAGCGCGACGATTGGCAGCGCGCCGGGGCCGCACTGCTGCAGCGCCGCCCAGAAGTCGCCGGCGCGCATGCGCGCGCGGCCCTGCAGCAGGCGGCCGAGGGCGAGGATCACCGCGCCAGCGAAGGTGCAGGCATTGACCAGCGCGTCCTGCACCTGCAGCCCGGCCAGGCCGAGGCGCGACACCGGTCCCGGGCGCGGCGCCGGCTCCTCGGCGACCTGCGTGGAGGGCGTGGCGGCCATCTGCAGCAGGCGCTCGACGCCCGCGGGCAGGTCCCGATGGGCCAGGCTCAGCTGCTCGTCGTCGGCAAGGCGCTGCAGGCGACGCAGCACGGCGAGCAGGCTGCTGTCCCAGGCGTCCAGCGCCTCGACCTGCAGCAGCAGCTGTGCCGGCTTGTCCGCCAGACTGCGCCAGACCGTCAGCAGGTCGGGCTTGTCCGCCGCCAGGGTCCAGCTGCCGGACAAGCGCAGCACGGCGCGATCATCCTGCATGCCGGCCCAGGCCAGCTGGGCCTGCTGGGCCTGCTCTCGCCCTACCTCTGCCATCTATCCTCCTTGCCGGAAATAGCCCTCAAACCACGGTTGCAAACTGCCCTCCCTGTGCAGCAAGCGCGAACTCACAGGCTCGCCCCACCGCCAAGAGCATCACCCCGAGGTCGGGGGCCTCCCACAACAGCCAGAGCCCACAACCAACCTGTAGGAGGCGCGACCTCGCGGCGATGCGGGCCGCAGGCCCGCCCCTACCGCCAAGAGCTTCGCCCTGGGGTCGGGCCTCCTACAACAGCCAGAACCCCACCATCCTGCAGGAGGCGCGACCTCGCGGCGAGGTGAGCCGCAGGCTCGCCCAACAGCCAAGGGCATCGCCCAGACTCCTGGCGGAGTGCCGCCTCAGTTTGGCACACCCTCCACCAGCAGCGCATCGACGCGCTGGAAGCCACGCGGCAGCAGGCTGCCACGGCGGCCGCGCTCGCCCTTGTAGTGCTCCAGATCCTCGGCGCGCAGCGACAGGGTGCGCTTGCCGGCCTGCAGCACCAGGGTGCTGCCCTGCGGCAGCACCGCCAGGTCGCAGAGGTATTCCTCGCGACTGGCCACCCGCTCGCCGGGGATGCCGATGATCTTGTTGCCCTTGCCCTTGCCCAGCTGCGGCAGGTCGGCCACCGGGAACACCAGCAGACGCCCCTCGCTGGTCACCGCTGCCAGCCAGTCGCTGGCCACATCGACCAGCGGCCGCGGCACCAGCACCCTGGCCCCGGCCGGCAGCGTCAGCAGGGCCTTGCCGGCCTTGTTCTTGGCCTGCAGATCCTCGCCCTTGACCACGAAACCATAGCCGGCATCCGAGGCCAGCACATACAGCGCGTCGTCCTCGGGCAGCAGCAGGCAGTCGAAGCTGGCACCCGGCGGCGGGGTCAGGCGGCCGGTCAGCGGCTCGCCCTGGCCGCGAGCAGAGGGCAGAGAGTGGGCCGGCAGCGAGTAGCTGCGCCCGGTAGAGTCGAGGAACACGGCGAACTGGTTGGAACGCCCCGGTGCGGCGGCCTTGAAGGCGTCGCCGGCCTTGTACGACAGCCCGGCGGCGTCGATGTCGTGGCCCTTGGCGCAGCGCACCCAGCCCTTCTCGGAAAGCACCACGGTGACCGGCTCGGTGGGCAGCAGCTCGGTTTCCGACAGGGCCTTGGCCTCGGCACGGGCGACGATCGGCGAACGCCGCGCGTCGCCGTACTTCTCGGCGTCCTCGAGCAGCTCCTTGCGCACCAGCGCCTTGAGCTGGCGCTCACTGCCGAGCAGGGCCAGCAGCTTGCTGCGCTCCTTGGCCAGCGCGTCCTGCTCGCCGCGGATCTTCATCTCCTCGAGGCGCGCCAGCTGGCGCAGGCGGGTGTCGAGGATGTAGTCGGCCTGCACCTCGTCGAGGCCGAAGCGCGCGATCAGCTCAGCCCTGGGCTCGTCCTCCTCGCGGATGATGCGGATCACCTCGTCGAGGTTGAGGAAGGCGATCAGCAGGCCTTCCAGCAGGTGCAGGCGACTCTCCACCTTGTCCAGGCGGAACTGCAGACGGCGGCGCACGGTACCGAGGCGGAAGGTCAGCCACTCGGAGAGCAGCGTGCGCAGGTTCTTCACCTGCGGCTTGCCGTCGAGGCCGATGACGTTGGTGTTGACCCGGTAGCTCGACTCCAGCTCGGTGGTGGCGAACAGGTGGGTCATCAGCTCGTCGGCATCCACGCGGTTGGAGCGCGGGATGATGACGATGCGGCAGGGATGCTCGTGGTCCGACTCGTCGCGCAGGTCGGCGACCATCGGCAGCTTCTTGGCCTGCATCTGCGCGGCGATCTGCTCGAGCACCTTGGCCCCGGAAACCTGGTGCGGCAGCGCGGTGACCACGATGTCGCCGTCCTCGACCCGGTACACCGCGCGCATGCGCACCGAACCGCGACCGCTCTGGTAGATCTTCAGCAGCTCGCTGCGCGGGGTGATGACCTCGGCCTCGGTGGGGTAGTCCGGGCCCTGGATGTGCTCGCAGAGCTGCTCGACCGTGGCGTTCGGTTCGTCGAGCAGGCGCACGCAGGCCTCGGCCACTTCGCGCAGGTTGTGCGGCGGCACGTCGGTGGCCATGCCCACGGCGATGCCGGTGGTGCCGTTGAGCAGCAGGTTGGGCAGCCGCGCCGGCAGGGTCGCCGGCTCGTCGAGGGTGCCGTCGAAGTTGGGCACCCAGTCCACGGTGCCCTGCCCCAGCTCGGCCAGCAGCACCTCGGAATAGCGCGACAGGCGCGCCTCGGTATAGCGCATGGCGGCGAACGACTTGGGATCGTCCGGCGCGCCCCAGTTGCCCTGGCCGTCGACCAGGGTGTAGCGGTAGCTGAACGGCTGCGCCATCAGCACCATGGCCTCGTAGCAGGCGCTGTCGCCGTGGGGGTGGAACTTGCCCAGCACGTCGCCGACGGTGCGCGCCGACTTCTTGTGCTTGGCGTCGGCGTTGAGGCCCAGCTCGCTCATCGCATAGACGATGCGCCGCTGCACCGGCTTGAGGCCGTCGCCGATGTGCGGCAGGGCGCGGTCCATGATCACGTACATGGAGTAGTTGAGATAGGCCTGTTCGGTGAACTCGGCCAGCGGGCGGCGTTCGACGCCGTCCAGGCTCAGATCGAGGGATTCGCTCATCTGCGTCCTCAGAAACTCGTTTGCTCAAGGCGCGCCCGCCACGGGCCGGCGCGCCGGATAGGGTGTTCTCGTCTGCCGCTCCAGCCGCCGGCCGGGGCCTGCAGCTGGAGGATCAACGGCCGCCGCTCGCCGCCCGCGTTGGCCTGATCGCCGTTGTCCAGACCGATCCAGGCCGCACTCTCGTCCAGCCACAGCGCCTCGGCCACCCCGTAGGGCGTGTCGTAGCGCCGCTCGGGGGTCAGCGCGGCGGCGGCGAACGACCAGCAACGCTCGACCGCGCCACTGTGCGGATCACGCCGGCAGATGCGGTGCTGCAGGCGCTCGAGACTATACAGGCGCTCCGCGTGCCAGCTCAGCGCGGCAAAGTCCAGCGGCTGCGCCGCGCTGCCCGGGCCATCCAGCGGGCGCGGTGCACGGCCAGCCTGGGCCAGCAGCACGCAGCCACCGTTGGCGCAGCGCCAGCGCTCGCCGCCGCGCTGCACGGCGAGCAGGCCGCGACTCTCGCGCTCGGCGGCCAGCCACAGGCGCTGGCCGTCCGGCTGCACTGCCAGCCCCTCGAGCAGGGCGTTGAAGTGCAGCAGCAGACCGCGGGCGCGCGCCTGGCGCAACAGTTCGGGCGGCAGTGGCAGCCAGTGCGGCGCCCCAAAGGCCGGCAGCTGCAGCACCGCCAGCTGGCTTTCGCTGAGCAGGTAGCGATTGCCGGCGCCGTCGCAGCTCAGCCCCTCGAAATCCAGGGCGCCGCCGCGCAGCGGGGTCAGCAGCCGGTTGCCCATGCGCAGCCCCCAGGGCAGTGCGCTGGGCGGCGGCGGTGGGGCCGCGAAGGCCTCGGCCGTCGCCTGCCAGTGGCCGTCGGCCGGCTGCAGGCGATACAGCTGGGCATCCTCGCGATCCGACACCGCCCAGAAGCGCCCATCGGCGCAGCGCGCCAGCCCGGACAGGTTGCCGGCGGCCATGCCGTCGACCGGTTGGGCCGCCTGCAGCGCCAGCTCTTCCAGCGGCGCCGCGGCCTGCGCCGGCGCATGGCCGGCGAGCAGGAGCAGTGCGCCGGCCAGATGCAGCAGCGGGCGCAGCCTCGCTCTCAAAGCAGCACCTCGGCCAGGTTGCCCTTGCTCTCCAGCCAGCTCTTGCGGTCGCCGGCGCGCTTCTTGGCCAGCAGCATGTCCATGATCTCGTGGGTGCCGGCGAAATCGTCGAGGGTCAGCTGCACCAGTCGGCGGGTGTTGGGGTCCATGGTGGTCTCGCGCAGCTGCGGCGGGTTCATCTCGCCGAGGCCCTTGAAGCGGGTGACCTGCGGCTTGCCGCGGCGCTTCTCGGCCAGCAGGCGCTCGAGGATGCCGTCGCGCTCGCCTTCGTCGAGGGCGTAGAACACCTCCTTGCCGAGGTCGATGCGGTACAGCGGCGGCATGGCGACGTAGACGTGGCCGGCCTCCACCAGCGGGCGGAAATGCTGGACGAACAGCGCGCACAGCAGGGTGGCGATGTGCAGGCCGTCGGAGTCGGCGTCGGCGAGGATGCAGATCTTGCCGTAGCGCAGCTGGGACAGATCGCTGGAGCCCGGATCGAGGCCCACGGCCACCGCGATGTTGTGCACTTCCTGGCTGGCCAGCACCTCGCCGCCGTCCACCTCCCAGGTGTTGAGGATCTTGCCGCGCAGCGGCAGGATCGCCTGGAACTCCTTGTCGCGCGCCTGCTTGGCGCTGCCGCCGGCCGAGTCGCCCTCGACCAGGAACAGCTCGGCGCGCATCGGGTCCTGGCCGGCGCAGTCGGCCAGCTTGCCGGGCAGCGCCGGGCCCTGGGTGATCTTCTTGCGCTCGACCTTCTTGCCGGCCTTGAGGCGGCGGCCGGCGTTGCTGATCGCCAGCTCGGCCAGGGCCAGACCCAGCTCGGGATGGGCGTTGAGCCACAGGCTGAAGGCGTCCTTGACCACCCCGGAGACGAACGCGGCCGCCTCGCGCGAGGACAGGCGCTCCTTGGTCTGCCCGGAGAACTGCGGCTCCTGCATCTTCATCGACAGCACGAAGGCGATGCGCTCCCAGACGTCCTCCGGCGCCAGCTTGACCCCGCGCGGCAGCAAGCTCCTGAACTCGCAGAACTCGCGCATGGCGTCGAGCAGGCCCTGGCGCAGGCCGTTGACGTGGGTACCGCCCTGGGCGGTGGGGATCAGGTTGACGTAGCTTTCCTGCACGCTCTCGCCGCCCTCGGGCAGCCACAGCAGCGCCCAGTCGACCGCCTCCTTGCTGCCGGCCAGGCTGCCGCAGAACGGCTCCTCGGGCAGGCGGGCGAACTCGCTGACCGCATCGCTGAGGTAGGAGCGCAGGCCGTCCTCGTAGAACCACTCGACCTTCTCGCCGCTGGCCTTGTCCTCGAAGGTCACGGTCAGCCCCGGACAGAGCACCGCCTTGGCCTTGAGCACGTGCTTGAGGCGGCTGACCGAGAACTTCGGCGCGTCGAAGTACTTGGCATCCGGCCAGAACTGCACGCTGGTGCCGCTGTTGCGCTTGCCGACCGTGCCGACCACCTCCAGCTCGCTGGCCTTGTAGCCGTCGGCGAAGGCCATGGCGTACTCGTTGCCGTCGCGCTTGACGCGCACCTCGACGCGGGTCGACAGCGCGTTGACCACCGAGATGCCGACACCGTGCAGGCCGCCGGAGAACTGGTAGTTCTTGTTGGAGAACTTGCCGCCGGCGTGCAGCTTGGTGAGGATCAGCTCGACGCCGCTGACCCCCTCCTCGGGGTGGATGTCCACCGGCATGCCGCGGCCGTCGTCGATCACCTGCAGCGAGTTGTCGGCGTGGAGGATCACCTGCACGCTCTTCGCGTGACCGGCCAGCGCCTCGTCGACGCTGTTGTCGATGACTTCCTGGGCCAGGTGGTTGGGCCGGCTGGTATCGGTGTACATGCCCGGGCGCTTGCGCACCGGATCGAGGCCGGAGAGGACTTCGATGGCTTCTGCGGTATAGGAGGTATTGGCCATGGATGGGATTCTGTCTGGCAAAAAGGGGGCGGCGAAAGTGTCGGCGGCGGTCAGCCCGGCGGGCGCGCGGGCTGTCGGGGAGCGCGCCACAGGTCGGCGGCAAAACCGGCGAAGGCGAACAGCTCCGGCAGCCGCGCGGCGAAGCCCTGGTAACCGTGGTCGCCGCCGGACTGGATATCCAGCGTGCAGTGCCGGTAGTAGTCGGCGGCCTCGCGGTAGTCGAGGGTCTCGTCGCCGGTCTGCAGCCACACGTGAAAGCGCTGCGGATCCTGCGGCGGCGGCACTTCCAGCGCCGCCAGGGCGGCGATGTGCTCGCGGGTCAGCTCCCAGCGCTCGCCGCTGTAGTGGTTCTGCTGCGGACCGAGGTAGTCGGCGAAATGACGCTGCACGCGCACCGCCGGATTGATCAGCAGGGCCTTGAGGCCATGGCGCTCGGCAAGAAAGGTCGCATAGTAGCCGCCGAGGGAGCTGCCGACCAGCACCGGCCGCTCTGCCGCGGCGATCTCCGCCTCGAGCTGGGCGATGGCCAGGCGCGGGTCGTGGTGCAGCGCCGGCACGCGCAGGCGCTCGGCCAGGCCGCAGCGCGCGAAGGCGCTGTGCAGCTCGCGGGCCTTCAGCGACAGCGGCGAGCTGTTGAAGCCGTGAATGTAGATCAGGGTCGGCAGCGGGGGCATCGACGGCGCCTTGCAACTGGATGGATATACAAGCAAAGCATTATCCAGCGGCCCAGTTCAAGTCGCCTCAGTAACCCTTGATGGTGTAGTCGATGACGAAGTCGATGTCGCTGACCCGCGACACGCCGGTTTCCAGCGTGCCGTCGGCATGCAGGCGCAGCCAGCGGTAGCCGGGAGCCTCGCTGCTGACCTGGAATTCCTCGCTGCCGGGGGCGAACTGCACGCAGGTGGACGGCGAAGCCAGCAGGCGCACGCCGTTGCGCTGGCGGTCGATCTCCTGATGGACATGCCCCCAGAGCATGCAGCGCAGGTTCGGGTAGCGGTCGGCCAGCGCGAACAACGCGTCGGCATTGCGCAGGCCAATGGGGTCCAGCCAGTTGCAACCCACCGGGATCGGGTGATGGTGGAAGCTCAGCAGCACATGGCGCTCGCCGGCGCTGTCCAGCGCGGCCTCGAGCTGCGCCAGTTGCTCGGCGTCCAGTTGGCCGGGGACCGCACCGGGAATACTCGAGTCGAGGGTGATCAGCCGCCAGGCGCCCAGGTCAGTCACTGGCTGCAGACGCTCGGTGCCGACACAGGCCTCGCGCAGCATCTGCGCCTCGTCGTGGTTGCCGGCGAACCAGCGCGCCGGCGCCTCGAGGGGCGCGGTCAGGGCGGCAAAGCGCTGGTAGGACTCGAAGGAGCCGTCCTGTGACAGGTCGCCGCTGGCGAGGATCAGGTCGACCCGCGACTGCTCCGCGCGCACCAGCTCGACCACCCGGCTCAGGCTGTCCGCGGTATCCATACCCAGCAGACGACCTTGCGCCTCGGCGAAGAGGTGGCTGTCGGTAAGCTGCACCAGCATCAGCGGTGCGGCTGTTGTGGGGGACTTGGCGCTGGGCAAAGGCCGTCTCCTGTCGGCGATTGGACCGCAAATGCGGAATTGCAATGTTGGCATGCTGTCGACGCCAGCAACCGCTATGCGGTTCACACTACCGGCGAACGACCGAGCAATCCACTGGGTTTTCCGCCAGATGGCCACATTTCAGGTAGTGCGCCAGCCACTCGCCGAGGAACAGGTTGAGCTGGGTCTTCTCGTCCGGCTGGTGCATGGCCGCGTTCGGGTAGCCGTAGCGCGGCTGCAGGCGCCGGCAATGTTCGGCGCCGGTGACCTCGGCCATGCGCGCATCGTGATAGACGCGCACCTCCAGGCACGGCGCCGGCAGCCAGGTCAGGCCGGGCTCCTCGCGCACCTCCACGGTGCTGGTGTAGGGACCCGCCGCGGTGACCTTGAGCGCCAGCACCGCCAGCAGGGTGTCGCCGTTGCTGAGGGCCAGGCGGCGCGGGGCCGGATCCTCGCGCATGCCCGGCAGCAGGCGCATCAGGCGCGCATAGTTGGCCTCGCAGGCCGCCTGCAGGCCGGCCAGGTCGACCCGGTAGCGCTCGGCCAGCAGCGTCATTGCCATGTCTGCCGTACCCGCTCGCGATGCAGCGCCAGCCACTGCAGGGCGATGATGCTCGCCGCATTGTCGAGCCGCCCGGCCTCCATCGCCGCCAGCGCCTCGTCGAGACTCAGCACCAGCACGCGGATGTCCTCGCCCTCCTCGACCAGGCCGTGGATGCCGCCGGCGCCGCTACTGTCGCAGCGGCCGACATACAGATGCACGCGCTCGTCGCTGCCGCCCGGCGACGGATAGTAGGCGGTCACCGGCCACAGCTCGCCGAGGGTCAGCCCGGCCTCCTCCATGGCCTCGCGGCGCGCCACCTCCTCCGGCACCTCGTCCTTGTCGATCAGCCCGGCGACCAGCTCCAGCAGCCAGGGATGCGCGCTCTTGTCCAGCGCGCCGACGCGGAACTGCTCGATCAGCACCACCGCATCGCGCAGCGGATCGTAGGGCAGCACGCAGACCGCATCGTGGCGGACGAACAGCTCGCGGCTGATCAGCGGCCCCATGCCGCCGGAGAACAGCTCGTGGCGCAGGTGCACGCGATCCAGCGCATAGAAGCCGCGGAAACAGGCCTCGCGCTCGACGATTTCCACTTTCAGATCGGCCGTTTTCGACGACTCGCTCATATACTTCCCCCGCTTTACTGCAGCGCGGTCAAGCCGCCACACAATGCACACCATGAATGAATGTCTCGAACCCCGGAGACGACCGTCACCCCCGCTGCGCTCACGCGCGAACGGGCGAACCCACGGTCGGCGGCGGGGTCGAATACGCTCGATGCGCCACCCTACCCAGCCTTGCCGATCCACTCAAGGAGCCCCATGCGTCTTTATACCCTTTTCGCCCTGGCCTGCCTGCCATTGCTCGGCGCCTGCCAGTTCCTCGGCGGACAATCCGACCAGCTGCGACCGCAGCGCATCACCTGGGAACAGCGCGCCGACGCCTGCCAGGGCGAACGCTGCAGCCTGGTCAACGTCGACACCCTGCAGTTCGCCGAGCAAGCGCCGCTCAACGCGCTGATTGAGCGCGCCCTGCTGGCGATGACCGTCGAACAGGCCGAAGCTCCTCTGCCCGCCTCGCTGCTCGACTACAGCGCCGTGCAACTGCAGCGAGAACCGCAGGGCCAGCAAACCTGGCTGCAGGCCAAGCTGATCGACCAGCATGACGACCTGCTGGTGATCGAGCTGTCCAGCTACCTGTACCGCGGCGGTGCCCACGGCATGCCGGGGCGCGCCTTCATCAACTACTCGCTGAGCCGCCAGCGCGCGCTGCAGCCGAGCGACCTGCTGCTGCCCGGCGGCGAGGAAACCTTCTGGCAGGCGGCCCGCGAAGCCCACCAGCGCTGGCTGCGCGAGCAGGAATTCGAGCAGGACGTCGAACTGCGCAACAAATGGCCGTTCGAGAAGACCGCCAACATCGCCCTGCTCAAGGACAAGGTGCTGCTCAAGTACGACGTCTACGCCATCGCGCCCTACAGCATGGGCCATCCGACGCTGAGCATTCCCTACAGCCGCCTGCGCAAGGTGCTCAGACCGGAGTTCCTGCCGGCGCAGAAATGACAAACGGGCCCGCGGGCCCGTTTGTCGTTCAGCGTTGTCGCATCACACCTTGTGGTACAGCTGCGAGCCCTGGGCCTTGAACTCCTCGGCCTTGGCCTGCATCGCCTCCTCCACGTCGACGTCCACCGCGTCGATGCGCTCCAGGTTGGCGGCGTAGTCGCGCACTTCCTGGGTGATCTTCATCGAGCAGAACTTCGGCCCGCACATCGAGCAGAAGTGCGCGACCTTGGCCGAGTCCTTGGGCAGGGTCTCATCGTGATAGCTGCGCGCGGTGTCCGGATCGAGACCGAGGTTGAACTGGTCTTCCCAGCGGAACTCGAAGCGCGCCTTGGACAGGGCGTTGTCGCGGATCTGCGCGCCCGGATGGCCCTTGGCCAGGTCGGCGGCGTGCGCGGCGATCTTGTAGGTGATGATGCCGGTCTTCACGTCGTCCTTGTTGGGCAGGCCGAGGTGCTCCTTGGGGGTCACGTAGCAGAGCATCGCGCAACCGAACCAGCCGATCATCGCCGCACCGATGCCGGAGGTGATGTGGTCGTAGCCCGGGGCGATGTCGGTGGTCAGCGGGCCGAGGGTGTAGAACGGCGCCTCGTCGCAGCACTCCAGCTGCTTGTCCATGTTCTCCTTGATCATCTGCATCGGCACGTGGCCGGGGCCTTCGATCATCACCTGCACGTCGTGCTTCCAGGCGATCTTGGTCAGCTCGCCGAGGGTTTCCAGCTCGCCGAACTGCGCTTCGTCGTTGGCGTCGGCAATCGAGCCCGGACGCAGGCCGTCGCCCAGCGAGAAGCTGACGTCGTAGGCCTTCATGATTTCGCAGATTTCCTCGAAGTGGGTGTAGAGGAAATTCTCCTGGTGGTGCGCCAGGCACCACTTGGCCATGATCGAGCCGCCGCGGCTGACGATGCCGGTGACGCGCTTGGCGGTCAGCGGCACGTAGCGCAGCAGCACGCCGGCGTGGATGGTGAAGTAGTCCACGCCCTGCTCGGCCTGCTCGATCAGGGTGTCGCGGAACAGCTCCCAGGTCAGGTCCTCGGCAACGCCGTTGACCTTCTCCAGCGCCTGGTAGATCGGCACGGTGCCGATCGGCACCGGCGAGTTGCGGATGATCCACTCGCGGGTTTCGTGGATGTGCTTGCCGGTGGACAGGTCCATGACGGTGTCCGAGCCCCAGCGAATGCCCCAGGTCAGCTTGGCCACTTCTTCCTCGATCGAGGAACCCAGCGCCGAGTTGCCGATGTTGCCGTTGATCTTCACCAGGAAGTTGCGGCCGATGATCATCGGCTCCAGCTCCACGTGGTTGATGTTGGCCGGGATGATGGCGCGGCCGCGGGCGATTTCCTCGCGGACGAATTCGGCGGTGATTTCCTTGGGAATGCTGGCGCCGAAGCTGTGGCCCGGATGCTGCGCATCGAGCAGACCGGCGGCGCGGGCTTCCTGCAGCTTCATGTTCTCGCGGATGGCGACGTATTCCATCTCCGGCGTGATGATGCCCTGGCGCGCGTAGTGCATCTGGCTGACGTTGCGACCCGGCTTGGCACGGCGCGGGTTGCGCACGTGGGCAAAGCGCATGGCGGTCAGTTCCGGATTGGCCAGGCGCTGCTGACCGAAGTTCGAGCTGAGGCCGGCGAGCAGTTCGGTGTCGTCGCGATCGGCGATCCACTGCGAGCGCACATCGGCCAGGCCCTGGCGCACGTCGATGGTCACGTTCGGATCGGTGTAGGGACCGGAGGTGTCGTAGACCAGCACCGGCGCGTTCGGCTCACCACCGAAGTCGGTGGGGGTGTCGGCCAGCGAGATCTCGCGCATCGGCACGCGAATGTCCGGGCGCGAACCCTGGACGTAGATCTTGCGCGAATTGGGCAGGGGCTGGACGGACTGCTGGTCGACCCGGGCGCTTTCGCTCAGGTTCTTTTGTTCGGTGGCGCTCATCGACGGGACTCTCCACGGCACGCGGCAGGAAATGTCGGAGCGAACCTGAAGCAGGAGACCCCCCGCCGTACGGCGAGGACATCTTGTTCCCTACGCGGGTACTAACCCGATCAGGTTCAACGGGATTCGGCACGATCCGATCTCAGCCTGCGACTCCAGGCACCCCGACAAGAAACTTGACTAGTCTAATCGGCCTTAGCAGGTGGGGCCAGTGGTTCGGACGAGTGCCCGGGAACCGGCTTCTGCACGCCCAGCAGAATGCCCACCGGGAGCCAGAACACCACCCAGAAGGGGCTGGGTCGCAGGAAGATGGAGTGAACTTCGGACACCATCGCCACCATGGCGAACACCAGCAGCGCGAGTCCCAGGCGGGCCAGTGGCTGGGCGCGACAGCACCAGCCCTTCCACAGCAGACTGATCAGCAGCGCAACGAACAGCAGGATGCCGACGATGCCGTACTGGTACCAGAGCTGCAGGTAGAGGCTATGGGCGCTGGTGACCTTGAAACCACCAGGGAATGTGAAATCAAAAATGACTCCAGCCCCAACCCCCCCCAGCCAAAAGTCATTGACCCGTACCAGCCACTCAGCCCAGATCACGTCTCGACTGCTGACACCAATTGCTCTTTCACTCTGAACTTCTGGCCAGAAAACATAGAGTGCCAGCCCTAATAGAAATATACCGATCCCCAGCAACGAGCGTGATTTGGTATTCGGAAACAGCAACAGCAGCACAAAACCGCCTGCCAGCAAGGAAAACCAGGCGCCACGAGAGAAGGTCAAGAGCACATAAACCAGCAAACCGGCCATGCTCAGAGCAAGCACCGCCGACTGCCAAGCATTGACCTTGAAGCGCACGAACAGCCAAGTCAGTAGGATAGCGAAAACCCCGTAGTACAACCCGGCGATGATCGGATGATCGAGATCGGCATAGCCATGCCAACCGAGCTCATGCAAGCGATACCGGCGAACCTGCGGATACTGCAGTGGACGATCCAGCACCCCGTATTGGTAATACAGCGTCAACCACGCAAGCAAGACCGCAACCACCAAAGCAGCCAGCACAATCCAGACCAGACGCCGCTCACTGCGTGCCAGGCAAGCTAAGGCGAACACATAGAGCAGCAGAAACAGCATCACCTTGGACCAGTAACCAAAACTCCTCTCCGAGCCCTCATGCAAACCGGCCACCAGCAAGGCCCAGCCCATCAGCAGTAACAGCAAGATGGCAGGCAACTGCTTCCAGAGATTTACCGCACCGCGCATCCAAACCAGCAACCCCAGAGAGGGCAACAGCAGCAACAGATACACCTGGGTGGCATAACGACTGCCATCATTGTTGAGGATCAAGCCAGCCAACTGGGTAAACAACCCGAGCCCCATCAGTAACAGCAACCCCTTGACCCAGCCAGGAGCTACGTCCAATCGATCCATCTTATCCACTGCATTTCTCTCTAGAAAGCCTGCCATGGCCGAACCTCAGCAATCCCGGAAACACACGACTCAGTAGGCATTCTTGCCAATAAAGCCCTTGAAGATGGTCAGGAAGATGATCTTCAGATCCAGCCACAGCGACCAGTTGTCGATGTACCAAAGGTCGTGCTCGACGCGCTTCTGCATCTTGTCCAAGGTATCGGTCTCGCCACGGTAGCCATTGACCTGTGCCCAGCCGGTAATCCCCGGCTTGACCTTGTGGCGCTGCATGTAGGACTCGACCAGATCCTTGTAGTACTCGTTGTGGGCCAGCGCATGGGGACGCGGACCGACTATAGACATGCGTCCCTGCAGCACATTGAAGAACTGCGGCAGCTCATCGAGGCTGGTCCTGCGCAGGAAAGCGCCAACGCGCGTGATGCGTGGATCCTGACGCTGGGCCTGGGTCACTTCGCCATGGGACTCCTGGTGTACCACCATGGAGCGGAACTTGTAGACCTTGAATTTCTGCCCATTGATGCCGGTACGGTACTGCTTGAACAACACCGGTCCCGGCGAGGAGAGCTTGATGGCCAGGGCGATGCCAATACACACCGGCAAAATCAGCAGGGAAATCACCCCGCCGACCAACATGTCCTCCAGGCGCTTGATGACCCGTGCCGGTCCATCCATCGGACTACAGCTGAGATCCAGCGAATACAACCCGGCAATATTGCTGATCTTGTGATTGAGCAAGGGTAGATCACCCCACTCGGGAATGAAGCGCACTGCCACCGTATGGTGACGCAAGGCGTACAGCACCGAGCGAATGGCATTGCCCTCGCTCAACGGCAGGCACAGCCATACCTCATGAGCTCCCTGTTCCTCCACACTGGCCACCAACTGCGTCAGCCACTGCTCGCCATGGGCAAAAGGCAGGGTTTGCGCCAGGCGAAAACCGAACTCACCTAGTGAGTGCCCATTATGCAACTGACGTGCTGCCGCTCCGCCATTCCCGACCAGCAACACGCTCTTCAGATTGCGCCCGGCCGAGCGCAAACGGCGCAGAGCCAGGAAAGCTCCCAGACGCAACAACGCACTGGCCGAGCCAGCCAGCACTACCAGACCGACAAACCACTGACGGGAGTACTTTTCCGAAATCTTGAGAAAGAACGCAACGCTGAGGGCGATGCCGATGGCCACCAGCCAGCCTAGCCAGACCCGTCCCTGCTGCTGCAGAAACGACTTGCCACGCCATGAGCCGTAGACCCCGCTCATCAGCAGGCTGAGCATAACCAGCAGCGCACAGACAAAGGTCGCTGTGGTGTAACGCCCATTCAACGTCAACGAGTCGAAACGCCATAGATGAGCCAGATACCCCGCCGCGACGACCAGCAGAAAATCGACAACGGCGGCCAGCATCGTCAGCGGATAGCGCTCGGCGAAAGTTGGCTGATAGCGTGAAGAAAAAGACATCAGGACAGACAGCTCCATCTCGGAAAATCAGCGATGCCCGGCGTAACGACCGGGCATCGCATAGGGACGGCCTGATACAGGGTCCCTGACTGGGGGCGGATTGTAACGGGAAGCTTACTGGCACCCGCGACAGCTGAGGCCAAGCGCTCTAATCGCGGAGCGTCAAGCCAACTCACGCAGCACCTGCGCCAACTCCTCACGCCAATCTGCTTGGGCAATGCCCAAGGTTTCGCGCAGTTTGGCGCAATCCAGCACCGACCAGGCCGGGCGAGTCGCTGGCGTCGGGTAATCCGCAGTACAAATGGCTCTGACGAGCGGTACTCGCTCCAGCAGGCTCAGTGCATGCGCCTGACGGAAAATCTCCAAGGCGAACTCATGCCAGGTACAGGCCGGGGTGCCGCTAAAATGGTACAAGCCCCATTGTAGCGAGCCGTGCTCACGGTACTGCACGGCCAGCGCCCAAAGCGCCCGGGCGATGCTCGCCGCCGAAGTCGGGCAGCCGCGTTGATCGGCCACAACACCGAGTTCCTCACGCTCGCGCCCCAGGCGCAGCATGGTCTTGACGAAGTTGTTGCCGTGGGCACCGAACACCCAGCTGGTGCGCAGAATGATGTGCTCGCTGCAGTTGGCCACCAGCTCCAGCTCACCGCCCAACTTGCTGGCACCGTATACCCCAGTGGGACCGGTAGGGTCGGTTTCCCGGTACGGCTCGCTGGCATCGCCGGCAAACACGTAGTCGGTGGAAATGTGGAATATGGGAATACCCAACCGCTCGGCAGTCTGAGCCAGGTGGGCAATCCCATCGCGGTTCACCGCCCAGGCCCGCTCCGGTTCGCTCTCCGCTTTGTCCACAGCGGTATAGGCCGCGGCATTGATGATCAACTGCGGCCGCAGTCGCTCGACCACCTTAGCCACCTGTTGCGCATTGGTGATATCCAGCTCTGCCGAGCCCAGCGCAACAACCTCGCAGCCATCCGGTGCGAAACGCAACAACTCATGCCCAACCTGGCCGTGAGCGCCGGCGATCAGAACCCGCATGATCAACTCTCCCTGCCCAGCAACTGGCGCAGGGTCGGGTTTTGCTGATCCTTGGCAGAAAGCTGCGGAGTGGCGACCGGCCAGGGAATGTTCACCTCCGGATCGTTCCACAGCAGGCCGCCCTCATCCTCCGGAAAGTACAGGTCGGTGCACTTGTACTGGAAGTCAGCGACCTCACTGAGCACACAGAAACCATGGGCATAGCCCGGCGGCACCCACAGCTGGCGGTGGTTTTCATCATTCAGTTCCACACCGACAAACTGGCCGCAGGTCGGAGAGTCCGGATTGATATCCACCGCCACGTCATACACGGCGCCACGACTGACACTGACCAGCTTGCCCTGTGGGCGGGTGCGCTGGAAATGCAGGCCACGCAATACGCCACGCTGCGAGCGCGAGTGATTGTCCTGCACGAACGGCAGACCGATCCCGATTTCGCGATAGCGCTCGACCTGGAAGGTCTCGAGGAAGAAACCGCGGTGATCGCCAAACACCCTGGGCTCGACGATCAACACTCCGGGCAGCGCCGTTTCGATCACTTTCACTGCACAACCTCCTGGACCAGCAGACGCTGCAGATACTGGCCATACCCGGTCTTGCTCAGCGCCTGTGCCTGGCGGCCCAATTGTTCCGCGGACAGCCAGCCCTGGTGATAGGCGATCTCTTCCAGGCAGGCTACTTTCAGCCCCTGGCGGGCTTCGATGGTATGCACAAAGTGGCTGGCCTCCATCAGCGAGTCATGGGTACCGGTATCCAGCCAGGCGAAGCCACGGCCGAGCAGGCTCACGTGCAGATCGCCACGCTGCAGGTAGGCATTGTTCACATCGGTGATTTCCAGCTCGCCGCGCGGAGACGGCTTCACCTGCCTGGCGATCTCCACTACCGAGTTGTCGTAGAAGTACAGCCCGGTCACCGCATAGCTGGACTTCGGCGCCTTGGGTTTCTCCTCGATGGAAATCGCCTTGCCACTGGCATCGAACTCCACCACGCCGAAACGCTCCGGATCTGACACGTGATAGCCAAACACGGTAGCGCCCTGCTCGCGGCTGGCCGCCTCGCGCAGCATCGAGCTGAAACCATAACCGTAGAAGATGTTGTCGCCGAGGATCAGACAGACACTGCTGTCGCCGATGAACTCTTCGCCGATCAGGAAGGCCTGGGCCAAGCCATCGGGCGATGGCTGCTCGGCATAACTCAACTCGATGCCGAACTCTGAACCATCACCCAGCAGCTTGCGGAAGTTGGGCAGATCTTCCGGAGTGGAGATGATCAGCACCTCGCGAATGCCGGCCAGCATCAGCACCGACAGCGGGTAATAGATCATCGGCTTGTCATAGATCGGCAGCAGCTGCTTGGACACCCCACGGGTGATCGGATGCAAACGAGTGCCGGAGCCGCCGGCGAGGATGATGCCTTTCACGTAAAGTCCACCTTCAAAACAGGGATAAACCGCAAACCGAAATTGGAGCACACCACTGCTGTATGCAGTATTTCAGCCCTTGTAGGAGGCCCGCCCTCGGGGCGAAGCTCTTGCTCCAAGTGCTGTCAGGCCTCGCCCAAACGGCCCAACCGATAATCACCATTCAAAACTCGCTGCCACCACTCGCGATTATCCAGATACCACTGCACCGTCTTGCGAATTCCGCTCTCGAAGCTTTCCTGCGGTACCCATCCCAACTCACGCTCGATCTTCGAGGCATCGATGGCATAACGCCGGTCGTGTCCCGGGCGATCTTTGACGAAGGTGATCAGCTCGCGATATGAACGACCGTCGGCGGCGGGTACCAGCTCATCCAGCAAGTCGCAGATGGCATACACCACTTCCAGGTTGCGCTTCTCGTTGTGGCCACCAATGTTGTAGGTCTCGCCTACCTCACCCTTGGTAACCACCTCGACGAGAGCTCGGGCATGGTCTTCGACATACAGCCAGTCGCGGATCTGCGAACCGTCGCCGTACACCGGCAGCGGCTTACCGGCCAGCGCTTTGAGGATTACGTGCGGAATGAGCTTTTCCGGGAAATGGAACGGCCCGTAGTTGTTCGAGCAGTTGGTCACCAACGTCGGCAGGCCATAGGTACGCTGCCAGGCGCGAACCAGGTGATCGGAACTGGCCTTGGATGCCGAGTAGGGCGAGCTAGGCGCGTAGGGCGTGGTTTCGGTGAACAGATCGTCCGTGTCCTCCAGGTCGCCATACACCTCGTCAGTGGAGATATGGTGGAAGCGGAAGGCACCTTTGGCCTCGGGCTCAAGGCTACTCCAGTAACGGCGCGCAGCCTCCAGCAGGGTGTAGGTACCAACGATATTGGTCTGAATGAACTCGGCCGGGCCGTCGATGGAACGGTCCACATGGGACTCGGCGGCAAGATGCATGACCGCGGTCGGCTGGAACTCGGCGAAGACTTTGTCCAGCGCGACTCCGTCACAGATATCCACTTGGTAGAAGCGGTAGCGCGGCGAGTCGGCAATGGAAGCCAATGATTCAAGATTGCCGGCGTAGGTGAGCTTGTCGAGATTTGCGACTTCATGGGATTCGCTGCGAATTAAATGACGCACAACCGCAGAACCAATAAATCCGGCACCGCCGGTAACAAGAATACGGGACATCATTAGGCGCTCTTAATCACTTAGTTGGATACCAATGGATCAGTAGATCTTCATACTCACGCAAAACCTGATCCCAGGTAAAACGCTCATGGAATTGTTTACGACTGGCAGCTTTCATTCCCAGGACCGCTTGATCATCCATCAATAAATCATCGAAAATAGTTGCGCATGCGGCCTCGTCTTTGAAATAAGCTGCACCAGGGCCTGCTACCCAGCGATTGAACTGATTATCATGGGCAATGACACCACACCCCGCCCCCAACGCTTCTACCAGAGACGGATTGGTGCCGCCAACACGATGACCATGCAGATAAAACCGACTATAAAAACGCAGAGCACGAACTATAGCAGCCTCATAGATGGCACCCGGAAAAACCACCTCGTCACTGGCAGCATCCATGACTTGACGATGGAATTTGTTGCTTTCCGGTTTGAAGTTTCCGAGCACAACCAGCCTGTGATTCCGAGGCCTCCGACTGAAGGCCCGGACCATTTCCAAGAATGAGTTTTCTGGCTCAGGACGGGCAATGATGATCGAATAATTTCCTGCCGTAACGCCATAACGAGTCAACAACTGGGCGTCAGCAGAAAGAACCTCATCCCCCCCATACGGAATCATGGTTATTTTTTCAGAATTGACACGCGTTGCAAGATGTTCCTTGATCTTGGGATGATCGGCAACCAAATGGTTACCGATCCAGCAACCTGCTCGCTCATTCAGCCAAAACCAAGCTCTTGCAACAGGACCCCACTTGTCACGGCGCCACTCGATGCCATCCATGTTAATTACATTAGTCTGCCCCTTAACACGCTGCATCAAATTAAAAAATGCTGTATTGTAGCCAAGCGTCAGGAAAAGACCGTCTTGCGACAAAGCGTGACAGGTGGCTTTCCAATCAAAAAGAACAGTACCTCCAGCGCCCCCTCTATTAACAGGGATATGTATACGCCGCACCCCCATCCAATTGCTTTCACTAATACGCCCAACACCATCTTCTTGGCAGTATACATCTACCTGCCAGCCCTTACTCACCAGATAAAGCGCAAGCTTTTCCGCAAAAGTCTCAAATCCCCCATGCTGAGCAGGAACGCCTCGAATACCTAGAACCGATAATTTTCTTTGCATGCAATATCATTCCTAAACCGCTCAGCCCACTGCATCATACCGATAAAACTGCCAGTACTTCCCGAAGCCAAAAAAAACAAAAACCAAAAAACCACTCAACTCAAAAGAAATCAAAGACGCCCTCAAAAAGCATCACTCTTAAAACGTTTCAACCATTCAAAATGACACTTGACACCATGCTCCAAGGAAGTAGTAGGCCTCCAACCAAAAGCACTCATCGCAGAGCCACTTTCAAGAACAACTTCCTTGACATCAAAATCTCGAGCTGGCAAATATTTAGCAGGAACGGGAAGCCCAGTGACCTTTTTAATAACACTTATTATTTCACCCACACTAAAACCACGCCCAGAACCAGCATTATAAATTCCCTCCCCGCCCACCTCAACTGAATTAGCTATCAACACTGCCAGATCCTTGACATATATATAATCCCGGACGCTAGACCCATCGCCATATATACATGTCGGCTCCGCACGAAGGGCATTGCTTAATATTGTAGATATGAGCCCTTGTACTCCACCATGCCCCTGCCTCTCCCCATAAGGATTAGAAGGCCGAAAGATTATAGGAACCACACCCCAACTGTGCTGAGATACTCCTATGAATTTTTCTATCGCAACCTTCACAGCTCCATAACTGGAAATTGGATTCAAGGGGTGACTTTCAACAACAGGACTGACCAAGGGGTTTCCATAGACAGTACCTCCTGAGGATAGGTATATCAGACGACCAACACCAACCTCTTTCATTAATTGCAGAAGAACAACCGTCCCAACCAGATTCTTCTGAATATCAGAAACCGGATCCGAGGCACTCGTGGCTGGCACTGTCGAACTAAGGCTATGAACGACAACATCAATACCCACCAGAGACTCTGCCAACTTAGCACTATCATGAAAGTCCCCAAAAAACCACTCAGCGCTGGTCTTAAATAAAGGCGGACGCCGAGCATAAACGCGCACATAGTGCCCCCGCCGAATCAGCTCCTCCGAAACATGAGAGCCTATAAAACCATAGCCACCAATTACCAGAACCTTCATCTCATGACACTCAGGTAGCTAGACATTAGTGACGAATAAAAGACATCGCTTGAAAACTCACTCTCAACATAATCACGCGCAAGCCTCCCCATTTCAGCGCTTTTTTCAGGAGATCGCCAGAGTGCTTCCATACATGAGGCTAGCTCAGCAATATTGTCTGGATCAAACAGAATCCCTCTATCGCCAGAAACCAGCTCGGGTATTCCGCCACGCCTGGACCCTACAACAGGCTTGCCGGCAGCAAATGATTGGAAAACCACATAAGGAAAGTTCTCATGCCACAGAGAGGGAACAATTACAAATCGCGCCCCATAAAGAACCTCCTTCAACTCTGCGCCCCACACAGCTCCTAAAAATTCGACATTCACGAGATTCTTATCTGTTACCACGCGCTTCAGCTTCTCTAAATCAGGTCCATCACCAACTATTTTCAAGGGAATAGGAATCAACTCAGCAGCCGCTATGATACGGTCCACCCCTTTTTCTTCGATGACCCTTCCAAAATAGAGAGCATAATCCCCTCGCAGATGAACTTCATATTCAGAAGCATCAAAGGGATTCTTCAAAACTCCATAGTTAATTTTTTTATCGCGCCAAAAATCCTGTGTTTTGCGCAGCATGAAATCACTTGCAAACAGATACTTATCAACCAGCCTGTCATAAACCTTGTGACGCTCATGCACATAGGCTTCAATAGCGGACGCTGTACTATATATTAAAGAGCCCTTACAACACTTTTTCACTGCAGCCTGATAGAATTTACCGCCTTTGCAGGCCTCGCACACGGCCGAGCCGTCATAAATCTTATAATTAGGACAAATATGTTTATAATCATTACACGACATCACAACAGGGATATTGCGCTCTTTTGCTGCTTCAAGAATTGAAGGTGTCAAGTGCACATGAATAGCAAACGCATGTATCAAATCAGGCTTAAAATCATCAATAGCATCAAGCATGGCCTGCTTGTTTTTTTTCGAGTGAAAAATATCCCTGGAGCCAATTACCCTTGAAAAAATGTTACCTTCAGCATAGCTTGGCCCTTCAACTTCAAAAAGTGGATCACCCGTGTCAACATTCTCCGAATTCATTGTGCTAAAAAAAGCCACGCAATGACCGTGTTTTTTTAGCACATTTGCAACCTCAAAATAAAAAACCTCAGCACCACCTTTCAAATAATGATACTTGTGCGCCAAAAGTATTCTCATAGCAAAACACCAAAGATTGACATGTATTTTAAACCCAGAAAAAACAGGGCCGACTGAAATCAAAAAAACAAAAAAAACAACCACAGCAAAACGAGCCTGCTACGCAACTTTCAGCCTAAGCCGGCGCCCCCCATCCATAACAGAGAAAAAAATAACAATATAAAAATAAACAACAGAATCAATCGTTCCAGGCTGAGCAAACGACCCTTCAGAAATAGATCTAACGACCAATAAAAAAACAACCAAATAAAACAACCTTACCTCTGCTAAAGCTTTATTACCAACACCAAAATTCACTCTCCATGTAAGCCCAAGGAAAGCAACAAAAAGCGAATAAAACAACAAAATGACACCAATCATCCCTGTATTAACAACTCCCTCAACAAAGGCGTTATGCGCCTGACCAAACGATTCGGTGCCAAACACGTGAAGCCCCGCAGCTTTGGAAACGACGACAGACGAATTAAATCCAAAGCCAAAAAAAGCATCCCACCCACTGAGCGAATTTAATATTTGCTCCCACAACAGAAGCCTACTTGAAAATGTCTCAAAAGATGCAGGATCACTTAGTTTCGAGTAAATTTTATCCCATGCAAAAAAGAAGAACACAAAAGCCACAACCAAGGCGAAAACAACCAAAACCGAACTTCTAATCAAACCTAAGCGTCTGAATAGGGGGACGCCACTAAAGAGCATCGCCGCAAATACAGCAATAATAGTAGTCTTGCTAAGAGTAAGAAAAGTAAAAACCAGAAATATAATAACAAATATCTTTGAAACAGCTGCCCGCCCCGTTCCAGCCCAAACATCACTCAAATACATAGAGCAAAAAAGACCTAACGCACTAATAAAAGCTATCGTATTCGGCCCCAACTGCTCAAGGCCACCATCCCTTGAAGAAACCCCTCCCCACCCGACCAAATAAAGAACAAAAACCACCACAATCAAACCACCGACTACAACCCCGCAACAAAAACCAACTAACGCCTTCTCCGCACCATCTCGATTAGCAATGAATGGCCATGCCAATAAAGGCAAAATTGCATACGCTAACGCCGTCACTCGATCATCTGTCCACGGAAGAAAACAACAAAATACAGCCCAGGCCACATAAATCAAAAGCACAACACCACACGGACTTTTCGGCAAAAAAATACACCGGCTTTTTGTTAGCTGTAAAAAAGACACCCCCGCAAGAACCGAGATCCAGCCCAACATCACAAAATAATAACTATCTGGCGCAACAATCCAGAATACATACTTTAGAACCAAAATACACCAAAAAGCTGCCTGTAGCATTACATCAGCCCCCGAGGCATCACATCACAACAGCCACAAAAAAACACAACACAAGATGAACTAAAAAACATATTCATTAATGCCGTTTTTATTATAAAAATCCCTCCACCCAATAGCACCCTCTTCCATCAAAGGCTCATAATACCTAAGACATATATCAGGCATAAGCGACTTTATTATATGCAGCGCCGAGCTTTTATAGCCAACGACCATCGACGGGGGATGCCTCCCCATACAAAGCAACTCTGCCGGAATATTTTTGGGAGCGCACACATAGCTAGAAGAACGAATATCTTTAAGTATTTCTGAAATATTCTGCTCTGACTCTCTTGGATGAAACTTTATTATCAGAATCTTCCCTTGCTTACCAAGAGCTTCGAGAAGACGTATAATGTTTCCAGGCTTCACTATGCTAGATAATGGCAAAACACAAAGAACCGAATTATCAATGCATGAAAATTCAGGGTAGCTTTTATGTAGAACACTTGAAAAAAAACCCGGGTCAACCGCGGGGAGATTGTGCACATCCCTTGCTTCAGAAACACTCGCCCTTATCAAGCCCGGCATTGCCGCATAAATTGTCTTAATACCTTTATGCTCCCCTATTCTTTCTTTAGGCTCCCACCAATACCCATACAAAAACTTCCCCGCCAACCGACTAGCAACATTGACGTGGACGCGACCGCCAATTTCGTATAACGCCACCCCGTCCTCCCCAAGGCAAACCTTCCCCGAAGACAAACCAACGGCATTAATCAGACATTGGGTTTCCGGCATCAAGTCATTAAACACAATCAACTCTGAGCAGCCACCCAGCACTCTCTCTTTCCTCAACCCCCTTACATTCAACATTTTACGAAGTGTTCGCAAAATTTTACCTGATAACTTTGCAGCCCCTCTCAAACGAATGATCCTTGCCTCACTAGCTGCAACAATCTCCTCAACAAATACCTCATCTATATCCGACTCCTCAACCCACACAAATATTTTTTCCCCAGAGCGCCCCGCAAGCAATACCGAAGCCAACAAAAAATGCAGTGCGGTTTGACACACAACAACTATCTTCATGAAAGCCAAATCCATTCAAGTATTTATTTTAATTTCACAAACAAAAAACAATACACACTAAGCACATGAAGACGAGACACCCGAAACATCAACATTCGTTACGACAATATAATGAAGAACGAGGGGTTTACACTGTAGCGGGGGAGTTTTTTTCAGAGGAAATCTAAAAAAAATCTTGAACTTGACTCGAACAGTCCATTTACAAATCTTCCCGAAGCCTGCTTAGCCAACGAACGGGGGGACACCAATTGAAGCCCACAGCGTTAAAATTAACCAACCTAGCCAATTAGCTCTCTAAAAGCCTACGGCTTAATAAAAGAAAGACTTGTAGCTGTATTCGCTTCAATATCTTTTTCTACCTGCCTGCCAATAATCATTTCCAAGCTTTTGGGAGGCAACCCAAAACCAGGCCTCACACTCCGTACAGCATCAGCAGTAATGATTTCCCCTTCCTTTAGGTCCCTCACGAAGTACAGCGAGCGTCGAAATTGGGCGTTGCCCTGCTCGCTGGACTTACGCCCGTAATCCACCTGCCCCAGAGCCGCCCATGCGGTCTTACTGTCGCGGCACAGCGCCGCCAGCTCTGCCGGCTCCAGCGAGAAGCTGTCGTCCGGGCCACCGCCGCTGCGGTCGAGGGTGAAGTGTTTCTCGATGATGGAGGCGCCTAGCACCACGCTGGCGATGGCAGTGGTGTTGTCCAGGGTATGGTCGGACAGCCCGGTAACCAGGCCGAAGCGCTGCATCATGTCGGGGATGGTGCGCAAGTTATAATCCTCGGCCGGGGCCGGGTAGCCGCTGACGCAGTGGAGGATGGCCAGTTCCTTGCAGCCGCCTTCACGGGCGGCTTCGATGGCTTCCTGGATTTCCTCGGCATCGGCCATGCCGGTGGAGATGATCATCGGCTTGCCGGTGCTGGCGACGTACTTGATCAGCGGCAGATCGACGACCTCGAAGGAGGCAATCTTGTAGGCTGGGGCATTGAGGTCTTCCAGCAGGTCGACGGCGGTGTTGTCGAAGGGCGAGCTGAAGATGGTGATGCCGAGCTTGCGGGCATACTCGAACAGCGGAGCGTGCCACGCCCAAGGCATATGGGCTTCCTGGTAGAGCTGGTAGAGCGTTTTACCGTCCCACAGGCCGCCATGGATCTGGAACTCTTCGGAGTCGCAGTCGAGGGTAATGGTGTCGGCAGTGTAGGTCTGCAGCTTGATGGCGTCGGCGCCGGCCTTCTTCGCCTCCTCGATGATCTTCAGCGCGGTTTCCAGCTTGCCGTTATGGTTGGCGGAAAGCTCGGCGATGATGTACGGCGGAGTATCGACGGCGATACGCCGACCGGCAATGCTGATGCTGGGAGTGTTCGACATGCTGTTGTCTCTCAATTGTTCGCTTGCCACTCGGGAGCGAGTAGGCCAAAGCAGACCACATCGTGGTAGCTCTGACCGTCAAAATGCTGGTCACGCAGTACGCCTTCCTGCTGGAAGCCGTGGTTCAGATGAAACTTGATGGAGCGCTCGTTGTAGGCCAACGCCTGGCCGCAGAGCTTGTGCAAACCTACCTGGGTGAAGGCGTACTGAATGGCGGCGTGTCCCAGTTGCCGGCCCGTACCTTTGGGAGCATCGGGCGCCGCGTAGAAGCCCCAGTCGGCCACGCCACCGGGAGCTATCTGGTGCAAATTGATGAAGCCCAGTGGCGCGGCATTGCTTTCAAATACCAGCAGGTGCCGGCTGGGGTCCTGGGATGCCCGTTCGAACCAGCGCGTGTGCTCGACCAGGCTGATTTCGTGCTGGGTGTACATGTAGCGGCGAACTTCCTCGTGATTGCGCCAGGCAAGCACTTGCTCGAGATCTGCGTGGGTCATCGGGCGTACCCGTTGGTGAACCGCTGCTGTCACTTCAGAACTCCAGATGCTGGATAACGGTTGTTACGCCACTGCCGTCAGCTATGAGTGCGGCGGTCTGGCTCATGGCTGCTCGCTGGACTGACGATGAAATCAGAGGAGCCAGCAAGACAGGAAGACATTCAAGGATCAGTTGCGGACTTTGTATGACTTTAACCGCTCCCGCCTGCTCCAGCCCTTGGGCGACCTGCCTTTGGTTCTCGGCTAGAACGACCATCACTGCTGGCAGTCCGAGGCAGCAGCGCTCCCAGGAAGTGGCACCCGCGGCCCCGATCGCCAGATCGCTATCAGCCATCAATCGTGCCATGTCGCTGACGCCAACCCTGACTGTGGTTGACCAGGGCATCTGTTCTGCCAACTGGCGGACCTCGGCAAGCCAGGGCGCGGCGGCTCCCATGACCACGGTGATGCGGCAGTTGGCAGGCAACTCACTGGACCTGAGTGCTTGCAGCACTTGGCCAGTAGCATTGTCCTTGTCGACGCCCCCCATAGTGATAAGCAGGTGCTTGAGCGACGGATCCTGCCGGCGCTGCAGACTGTAGGGGCGCATCGCTGAGAACTCCGGGCGCAGCAGGGCGTATTGCGAGCCGCACAGCAGCGTGCAGCCCACGGGAACCTGGGATCTGTAATCCTCGGCATCACGGCCAAACGTCTGGTCCAGCAACAGGTCGCACTGATGGGGGCGATCCGCCAGGTCGTCGATCACCATCAGCTTGCGGTAATACGGCTTGAGCGCAGCTTCCCAGTGGGCATCCAGTGCGTAGTGGTCGACGATCAGCCAGTCGGGCTGCAGATCGTCGAGGATACGAGCGCATTCAACGACATCCTGTTGCGGGGAAGCGCCGAGCCAGTGCGCGTGGGCTGGTTCTGGGGCGCTTGCCGCAGTCACTTTCGCGGATGCATTCGCCTCTGCAGGCACTCGGAGAGGCAGAGCGTGGGTGGTATAGCCCTTGCTGCGGATAAAGTCGATCAGGTTGCCGGGGTGCTCGCGACAGATGAACCAGCATTCTGCTCCCTTGGCCTTGAGGGCATCGGCCAGAGTCAGGCAGCGCATGACGTGGCCGGTGCCTATCTGCAGCGAGGCGTCGGCGCGGAAGGCGATTTTCATCCGGCGCCCCATCACTGCGCCTGGGATTGCATGGCCTTGAACATCCACTCGGCACGCACCCAGTCCTCCGCTGTATCGATATCCTGTACACGGTGGCGCGGAAGGATCACGGGCATCGAGCTTGAGCTGAAGATCATTCGGCCCTCTCGCCAAGCCGCGGCGCGCCCCCAGTAGAACTGGCCGGCGTCGTGAAAGGCTTCCTCGAGATCCTGCGAGCGGGTGTTGAAGTGCTCCGGGTTGAACATTTCGACCCGCCCTTGTTCAGTGATGCGGATGGCGCGCTGGATCGGGAAGGCATAGCTGGTTACCGAGAAGGCGTAGTCGCAGTCGCTTCCCTGGAGGACGTCCAGGCCACGGCGGATATCCTCTGCACTGACAAAGGGGGCCGTAGCGTACAGGCAGCAGGCCTGCTCGACGGTTTTCCCTTGGGCGTTAAACCACTCGATGGCATGGCGGATGACCGGGATGGTGCCGGTATGGTCATCGGACAGCTCGGCCGGACGCATGAAGGGCACGGTGGCCCCGAACTGGCTGGCCACTTCGGCAATCTCGGTATCGTCGGTGGAGACGATGACCTGATCGAAGCAGGCGCTTCGCAGCGCCGCCTCGATGGACCAAGCGATCATCGGCTTGCCGCAGAAAGGCTTGATGTTCTTGCGCGGGATGCGCTTGCTGCCGCCGCGAGCGGGGATGATGGCTATTTTCATGCTTTCCTAGCTCATCCTTTGTTTGATAACAAGATTCGGGGAGCTGCCGAACACAAGGGAATTTGCCGGTACGTCAGTGTCCTTTATGTATGTATTGGCGGAAACTATAACATTATCTCCAATGACACACTGGCCAAGTATTTTTGACCCAGAGAGCATTTGCACATTCTCACCAATCTTTGGGAATACCCCCTTATTATTCCCGACAGTACATAACTGAGAAAAGGTAAAATTGTTTCCATAGCTAGCGCGTCCCATCACGCTACCTACGGGATGATCGAGATGGAAAACCTCCGGCATTTCAATCTCATAATATAGATCAAGGCCATTGAGGGTTTTATTTAGGAAGTAAACTTTGTCAGCCAAATTACGACACTCAGGGCTTTCCAAGAAAACCTGGCGCGCAAGAAAATATAGAAAAACACAGTACTGCCCGGAGTGGTAGATGGAGAAAAAAACCTCTCCATCTTTTTTATAGTACTTGTTTTTTGATTGACCGAAGCATTTTTCGGTCTTGTACAAGGCTTCGGGTAGCGACCTTGCCAAGACCGCCTCCTCGACCGTTTCTAACAGAAACAGGTTATGGATCTGATGGCGGATCAGCTTATTGAGGATCTCGACTGAGGGTGAAATTATCATTTTTAGCCTGCAGTTGAGGATACCAAGGCCTTGACCACCTGATCCTGCTGCTCCTCGCTCATGGTCTGGAACATCGGAAGGCTGATGGCCTCGGCATAGTAGCTTTCCGCCTGCGGAAAGTCGCCAGTCTGGAAACCCATGCGTTGGTAATACGGCTGGGTATGTACCGGGATGTAGTGCAGGTTGACTCCGATACCTAGCTCACGCAGGGCTTCGAACACCTGGCGGTGAGTCTTCTGGAGCTTGTCCAGCTGCAGGCGAATCACATACAGGTGCAGACCGGAGTAGCTATCCGGATGCTGCCAGGGTGTGGTGACCGGCAGACTGCCCAGCAGATCGTCGTAGCGGCGAGCCAGTTGGTGGCGACGGGCCACGTACTGGTCCAGCCGCTCCATCTGGGTGACACCGAGAGCGGCCTGTAGTTCGGTCATCCGATAGTTGAAGCCGAGATCAATCTGCTGGTAGTACCAGGGGCCATCGGCCTCGTGAGTCATCTGCGCCGGGTCACGGGTGATGCCGTGGCTACGCAACAGGGCCATCTTGTTGGCCAGTTCGGCATCGTTGGTCAGCGCCATGCCGCCTTCGGCAGTGGTGATGATCTTCACCGGATGGAAGCTGAATACTGTGATGTCGCTGTAGCGACCGTTGCCGATGAACTCACCCTGGTACTTGCCGCCGATGGCGTGGGAGGCGTCCTCGATGATCTTGAAACCATAGCGCCGGGCCAGCGCGTGAATGGCTTGCATATCGCAGGGCTGACCACACAGGTGCACCGGCACCACGACCTTGGGCAGCCTGCCTTCGCGTTCGGCCCGCACGAGCTTGCGCTCCAGTGCCTGCGGACAGAGGTTGTAGGTGCGGGGGTCGATATCGACGAAGTCCACCTCTGCTCCGCAGTACAGACCGCAGTTGGCCGAGGCGACGAAGGTGACCGGGGTGGTCCACAGACGGTCGCCGGGACCAAGTCCCAGCGCCAGGCAGGCGATATGCAGCGCAGAGGTTGCGCTGTTCACCGCCAGTGCATGGCTAGCACCGACATGCTGCGCCACGCTTTGCTCGAAGCGCGGCACCATCGGCCCCTGGGTGAGAAAGTCGGATTGCAGCACACCCACGACGGCATCGATGTCGGCTTGGGTGATGTCCTGGCGACCGTAGGGAATCATGAATCAGATGCTCCCGATCTTGTCGCGGTTGATGTCGATCCAGGTCTGCAGGTCAGCGTCGCTCATCCACTCGGAGTTGTTGTCGCTGGCGTAGACGAAACCTTCCGGCACCCTCTTGCCGTCCTTGATGCGCTTCTCGCAGGTGGCCCAACTGTTGATAGTCGGCAGGATCTTGAAGTGCTCGGGGTACTCGTAGGTGTAGTAGGCATCCTCGGCGCTGATCATCTGCTCATGCAGCTTCTCGCCGGGACGGATGCCGACGACTTCCTGCTTCGCATCGGGTGCGACGACACGCGCCAGATCGGTGACCTTCATCGACGGAATCTTCTTCACGTAGATTTCGCCGCCTTCCATATCCTCGAAGGCATGCCAGACCAGCTCCACGCCTTCTTCGAGGGAGATCATGAAACGGGTCATGCGCTCATCGGTGATCGGCAGCACGCCCTTGTCCTTGATCGACATGAAGAACGGGATTACCGAGCCGCGCGAGCCCATGACGTTGCCATAACGGACCACGGCGAAGCGGGTGTCGTGGCCGCCGGAGTAGGAATTGCCGGCGACGAACAGCTTGTCGGACGCCAGCTTGGTGGCGCCGTACAGGTTGATCGGACTGCTGGCCTTGTCGGTGGACAGGGCGACCACGCGCTTGATGCCCTTGTCGATGCAGGCATCGATCAGGTTCATGGCACCGTTGACGTTGGTCTTGACGCACTCGAAGGGGTTGTATTCGGCAGTCGGGACAATCTTGGTGGCAGCGGCATGCACCACGTAGTCGACACCGTCGAGGGCGCGGTACAGACGCTCCTTGTCGCGCACGTCACCAATGAAGAAGCGTACGCGAGGATCACCCTCGAACTTCTTGGCCATGTCCCACTGTTTCATCTCGTCGCGGGAGAAGATGATGATTTTTTTCGGGTTGTACTTGGCCAAGGTCATCGGCACGAAGGTGTTGCCAAAAGAGCCGGTGCCGCCGGTGACGAGGATGGTCTTGTTGCTGAGCATTCAGTGTGTCCTTTGGTAAAGACCTTGAGTGTTTCAAGAGCAGGTTGAACGATATTGCAAAGGAGTCAGGCGGAAAAATGCCCACGACTTCCAGAGCAGGATGAAAAGAAAGGCGCTACACAGCCCAAGCGGAACAGCCAGCACCGGCCAAGACTGGGAAAACAGCCAAGTCGCCGGGATAAATGCCAGCAGGCTAGCAATGTGGCTGTGGATAATCGGTTTATCATGGCCTTGGGCATAAAGCGCGCAATGCGGAATCATGCTGAGAGCATAGAGCTGGGTAGCAAGCAGTATCCAAGGGAAAATGCCCTGTTGTTCGAGATACAGGGGTTTTTCAAGTCTGTCCAACAAGGGACCGATCAGCAGTAGTGCAATCAGGATAAAGGCAGTGGAGAGTGCAACAGTCTGAGTCAACAGTTTGCGCATACCCTGGCGGAAAGCCGTTGAGTCTTTATGGCTGTGGGCACTGATCAGGCTGGGATAGCTGAAGGCGAAGACGCCAGCATCGAGAAAGGATATCAGGGCATTGCTGATACCCATGAACAGGACATAAGCGCCGAGTACTTCCAAACCGGCCAGCGATTCAAACCAGTAGCGATCGAGGGTGAACAGACCACGAAGCGCGAGGGTCGCAACCAGAAAGGGAATGGCGATCTTCAGCCCCTTGAGAATCCAGCTCCAGTCGACTTTCTTGTGCCAACCACCGATCTGCAGTTGCTTGAGCCTGAAGGCTCCAAGACACAAGGCAAGGAAGCCCCCCACAGCCCATGCGCCGAACACCATTTCCAAGCTACGCGAACCAGGCTCTATAAACATCAGTGCGGTCACAGCTACGGCCCAGCTGCCCGAGCGCAGGAACAGTACCAGGCTGGCCAAAAGCTGTTCAGAGACGGCGACAAGAAGGCGGCCAAGCTCTTGGGTCAGGTGCTCGAGAACCAGTAACGTAAAAAACCAGCCAGCAACACTCCAAGGCAGTAGACCTTTGATAAAGATCAGGCCTAGCGGCGGCAGGAAAAGAATGTAAAGAGCCAGTGAAAGCGCGCCTTGGTCCTTGAGCAGTCCTCCCCATTCACTGCGTTCTCGCTTGAGAAGCTCGCGGGTGGTGAAGGTGTAGAAGTCGAAACCGAGCAGATACAACGCATAACCGATAGTCGCGGTTAGCAGGCCGTAGAGACCAAGCTCGGCAGGTTCGAGGAATCTGGCGAGGAAGAAGATCAGGAGGAACTTGCTAGCCAGCGTCATGCCGCGCAGGGCGATGTTGGTCAGGCGAATAAAGCTGGTTGCTGGCATTGGTGTTTGTATCTGGTTTGATTGTTGGCGGGCAATTGGCAGCCCCTTCGCCGTATAGGCGCAGCGTCCATGATTCAGGTGCTGATCTTTACTCCCAGCTTGGGGTTTTCAAGCACGCTACCGCCCCAGGATTTGACGTCGCTTTCCTGAGAACGGCAGGTTAACGCAGTCGCCCGCACCGCTTGCGCGGCACGGGCGTTGTCATGCCAGCAGGAAAGCCTGCCTGGCTCGCGATCATACGGCGGCGGTCGGGTCCTTCCGTAGTAGACGCCGAATCAGCGCAAGGAAAATACCGAGCATTCCGCCAAGTGCCAAACCGAGGATCAGGATCGAGCGTTTCTTCGGTTTGATCGGGGTTTCCGGAACCTCGGCCGCGCTGTCGAGGGTGAAGACGGCGACGTTGTCGGGCTTCACGTCAATACGTTGCAGGAAGACTAGCCGGCTCTGCAGATAACGCAGCTCACTGATAAATGGATCATCCGACTCTCGGGCCTCCAGCACCTGCAGCTCTGCACGGATGGCTTTGGCGCCACGCATGTACATCAGGCTGCCATCAACGAAGGAGGACAGGTCGCCATCCGAGGAGGTGCGTCCAGGAGTGACCTGCGGCGCATCTACCCCCACCTTGTCCGCTACTACCAAGGCCTCCTTGAGGCGAGCGATGCGGTCTTCCCGGCGCTTCAGTGCTGCTTCGCGCAACACCTCGATCTGCCGCTCGATCTCTTGGATACGAGCATCAAGCTCCTGGCGTACATTCTGCTGCATGTCGCTGCGCGCCAGCTCAGCGGCACGCTCTACGTAGAGGTTGACCCATTGCGCGGCGAGCTCGGGATCCTTGTGCTCGACCCGCACCTCGAAATACTCGGGGCGAGCCTTCAAGTCCGGCGCCTTGGCCGTTAACGTCGCGCTGTACTGTTTCCACAGCACATCCTGCGGAGCCGAGCGCTGCTCTTCGGTCAAGGAAGGCAGATAGACCTCTCTGAAGAAACTACGGCGGGCCGATTCGGAGATCAGGTTTCGGGTAAATACGCTGTAGACGTCCGCCACTTTGAACTCGACCAGCTTGGCCTCAGCACGGCCAACATTGTAACCGGCGATATCGCTCAGACGCGGCGGCAGCAGGCTGGATTTCGCCTCGTACACGGGGGTGGCAAGAAAGGCATAGGCGGCTGCGCCTGCACCGACCACCAGAGTGACCAGCAGGATCAGCAGACGCTCGGCCCACAGGCCGGCAAACAGCTCTCGAAGGTCGATTTCGTCATCGCCGTAACGATTGTGGATTCCTGCTTGCTGCACTTACTGCTCCTTGGTTTATGCGCCTGACCGAAAAGGACCCGGCATGCTAAGGAAGGCACTCAATGCTGGCAATACGCTTGAGACCGTCGCATGGATTTTGCCCAACCTGCCACCCCATGCCGGCAAGCTGGCATTATTTTCGCGGTTGGCCTTTACGCCAAACCTTCAGTCGCGCCGTCCTCCGGCGATCAACAAACGCTCAAGCCCATTCAGCAATCGCTCTAGAGCGCCTTGATTGGCCTTGAGTACGCCGAGGCCAGCCTGTCCCATCCGCTGACGGCGGGCGCTATCCGCTTGCAGTTGCTGCACGGCCTCATGCAGCGCCTGGGTATCGGCCACCTCAGCCAGCGCCCCAGCCTCGCGCAACTGCGCGGCGATCTCGAGGAAGTTGAACAGGTGCGGACCGCTGAGCACCGGCAAACCCAGGGCCGCCGGCTCCAGCAGGTTGTGCCCCCCATTGGGCACGAGACTGCCACCGACGAAAGCCACATCCGCCAAGGCGTAAAGGAACAGCAGTTCGCCCATGGTATCGCCGAGCAGCAGCTGATCGCCCTCGCCCACTGGCTGGCCGGATGAGCGGCGCACGGTGGCGAAGCCTTCGCGCTGGCATAGGACATGGACGGCCTCGAAACGTTCCGGGTGTCGCGGCACCAGGATCAGCAGGCTGTCGGATTTTTCGGCCAGCAGTCGACGATGGGCAGCAAGAATGATCTCGTCCTCGCCGGCATGGGTACTGGCGGCGATCCACACCGGGCGCTGGTCGGCACCCCAGCTGGCGCGCAGCGCCTGGGCACGCGATTGCAGTTCGGGGTCGATGGTGAGGTCGAACTTGATCGAACCGGTGACGCTGACGCACTCGGGGCGGGCGCCCAGCTGGCGAAAGCGTTCGGCCTCGGCCTCGGTCTGCGCGGCTATCCAGCTCATCTCGGCGAGCATCGGTCGGGTCAGGCCGGCGAAGCGGGCATAGCCGCGGGCTGACTTCGCCGACAGGCGGGCGTTGGCCAGTACGGTGGGAATGCCGCGCCGGGCGCACTGGTGGATGTGGTTGGGCCACAGCTCGGTTTCCATGATCACCGCGAGCTTCGGTCGCGCCCGATCGAGGAAACGTGCCGCCGCCCACGGCAGGTCGTAGGGCAGGTAGCAGTGCTGCACCTGATCGCCGAACAGCGCGCGGATGCGCTCGGAGCCGGTGGGCGTCATGCAGGTAACGGTGATCGGCAGTTCGGGATGGTGCTCGCGCAGGGCGCGGATCAGCGGCGCGGCGGCGATGCTCTCGCCCACCGAGACGGCATGCACCCAGATGCCGCCGGGCTTGAGCGGCGATAGCTTGAAGGCGAAGCGCTCGGCGATGCGCTGGCGGTAGGCCGGCGCCTTGCGCCCGCGCAGGTACAGGCGCAAAGCGATCAGCGGCAGAGCCAGGTGCAACAGGAGCGTGTAGAGGGTGCGGTTCATGGGCGCGGAGGATATCAGTTGGCCGCCATTTTATGCGGCCATCCGTCACACGGAGCACCACGCTCTGGCGGGGTCAACTCTAAGCACTGCATGGGCGGAGATCCTTATGGCAGGCCTGTGGCCTGCATCGCCGCGAGGTCGCGCCTCCCACAAGCCACAAGTCCACAAGTCCACAAGTCCACAAGTCCACAAGTCCACAAGTCCACAAGGATCGTGCGCTCTCGGGGGCTTCCGGCGGCACTGCGCCGGTGCCCGGCGTTATACTTTGCCCCTTGTTCCCGAATGGCACCCGTTCATGTCTCAAGCCCTGAGCACCGATATCCTCATCGTCGGCGGCGGTATCGCCGGCCTCTGGCTGAATGCCCGCCTGCGCCGGCTCGGCTACGCCACCCTGCTGGTGGAGAACGACCGCCTCGGCGGCGGGCAGAGCGTGAAGTCGCAGGGGATCATCCATGGCGGCACCAAGTACGCGCTGAGCGGCGCGCTGACCGGCTCCTCCGAGGCCATCGCCGACATGCCCAGGCGCTGGCGCGAGGCGCTGGCCGGCAGTGGCGAGCTGGACCTCTCCGGCGTGCGCCTGCTCTCCGAGGCGCACTATCTGTGGTCGCCGGGCACCCTGGCCGGCAACCTGACCAGTTTCTTCGCCAGCAAGGCCATGCGCGGACGGGTCGATCAGGTCAAGGGCGCCGAGCTGCCGCCGGCGCTGCAGCACCCGAAATTCAAGGGCAAGGTCTATCGCCTGGCCGAGCTGGTGCTCGACGTGCCGAGCCTGATCGCCCGCCTGGCCGAGCTGGGCGGCGACGGCCTGCTGGCCGGCGAGCGCATCGCGCCGCTGCGCGAGGATGGCGAGCTGGTCGGCCTGCGGGTCGATGGCCGCGAGATCCGCGCCCGGCGCATCGTGCTCAGTGCCGGCCAGGGCAATGCCGATCTGCTCAACACTCTGGGCATCGAGCAGCCGAAACAGCAGCTGCGTCCGCTGCACATGGTGCTGGTCAAGGCGCCGACGCTGAAACCGCTGTACGCCCATTGCCTGGGTGGCGGACCGAAACCGCGGGTCACGGTGACCAGCCATCCGACTGCCGATGGTCAGTGGGTATGGTATCTCGGCGGCGATCTGGCAGAGGCCGACGGCGTGGCGCGCGACGAGGCGGCGCAGATCAAGGCGGCGCAGAAGGAGCTGGGCGAGCTGCTGCCGTGGGTCGATCTATCGGCTGCACAGTGGCGCACCCTGCGCGTGGATCGCGCCGAGCCGGCGCAGTCCGGCCTGGTGCGCCCGGACAACGCCTTTCTTAGCGAGCAGGGGCCTCTGCTGGTCGGCTGGCCAACCAAGCTGGCGCTGGCGCCGGACTTCGCCGACCGGGTGATCGCCACCCTCGAGCGCGAAGCGGTTCAGCCGGGCAACTGTCCGGCCCTGCCCGAGCTGCCCCGCCCCACCGTGGCTCGGCCGCTCTGGGAGGAACTGTTCGCATGAGCAGCCTGCACGACTTCTGGCGCCCGCTGGGCAGCACCGGCCTCGTCGTCTCGCCGCTGGGTCTGGGCACGGTCAAGCTGGGCCGCGATCAGGGGGTGAAGTATCCCAACGGCTTCACCATCCCCGACGACCGCACCGCCGCCGCCCTGCTCAGCCAGGCCCGTGCGCTGGGCATCAACCTGCTCGACACCGCGCCGGCCTATGGCGTCAGCGAGCAGCGTCTCGGCCCGCTGCTGCGCGGCCAGCGCCAGGACTGGGTGATCTGCAGCAAGGTCGGCGAGGAGTTCGACCACGGCGCCTCGCACTTCGACTTCAGCGCCGCGCACACGCGCTTTTCCGTCGAGCGCAGCCTGCGGCGCCTGGAAACCGACTATCTGGATCTGGTGCTGGTGCACTCCGACGGCAACGACCTCGCCGTGCTGGAGCAGACAGAGGTGTATGCCACCCTCGCCCAGCTCAAGCAGGAGGGCCTGATCCGCGCCTTCGGCTTCTCCGGCAAGACCGTCGCCGGCGGCCTGCGCGCGCTGGAGGACGGCGACTGCGCGATGGTCACCTACAACCTCAACGAGCAGGGCGAGAAGCCCGTGCTCGATTACGCGGCGAGCCATGGCAAGGGCATCCTGATCAAGAAGGCGCTGGCCAGCGGTCATGCCTGCCGGCCCGCGCAGCAGGTCGGCCAGGCCACCTCGCAGGAGGCCTGCCTGGCCGGCATGGATCCGGTGCGCGCCAGCTTCGAGCTGATCTTCGCCCACCCGGCGGTGAGCAGCGCGATCGTCGGCACCATCACTCCCGCCCACCTGGCGAGCAACGTAGCCACAGTGGCGGCGCTGCTCAAGGCGCGACAATCCGTCTGACCGATGCGCACAGACAGAGCGTTCAGGCTCGGCTAACCTCTCCTGACCCCGAGCCCCGCGTCTGTGTCACGCGCAGACGCGGGCTGACTGCACAATTCCAATGCATTCTTGTCAGCCCAAGGAGTCGCCATGCCCAGGATTCTCACCCGCAAGGACCCGAGCACCTTCAAGACCCAGCCGCTGCATGTCGAAGCCTCCGCGCAGCGTCTGGTCTACCAGCCGCTCGGCGCCCCGTTGAACTTCAGCCAGATGCTCGAGCGGCGCCGTCCGCTGCAGATCGACACGCCCCAGCACTTCACCTGCGAGCTGGCCAACCTCGGCGTCTCCGTGCGCCTGACCCTCAACTGGCAGGACCGCGACTACTGGCTGCTGGTCCGCCAGCAGCGCCAGGATCGCGGCGACTGTGTGCTCAAGCTGATTTCCGGCTACGTGCCGAGTCGCGAGCTGCATCTGCCGCTGCATACCGCCCTGCAGGAGGTGGCCGAGGAATGTCTGGTGGAAACCCCGCGCGGCTGGCTCGGCGGGCGCTTCGGCGAGCACTGGCTGCCCACCCCGCACGGCGCCGCCCTGCCCCATCACGGCCAGTACCACTACCGGCTCAGCCCGCTATCCGGCGCCGCCCGTCGGGTGCATGCCGGCAACCTGCCGCTGCTGGAGCGCCCGCAGGCCTACGTGCATCTGCCCACCGCCTCCCTGCAGCTGGTCTACGACCTGCGGCTGGAATTGCCGGAAGATTTGCTGGAGCCAAGTCTGTTCCACAGCGACGAATGCCTGGAGGACGGCGTTCTGCTCAGTCGCCTCGACCGCCAGAGCCCGGATCTCTACCTGCTGCCGGTGGATAACCCCGACAACGAGCTGTTCACCCTGCAGCACGGCGAACTGCGCAGCGCTGCCACCGACGGGCTGTGGCTGTCGGAAAGTTTTGCCGCTCAGGATGGCTGGCTGATCCGCGAGGAGCGGGTACGCTGGGACGATTGGGTGACGCAGCGACGCTGCGCCTGAGCACACTACCGGGCGAATGAGTTCGCCCCTGCAGGGGAACGGAGCCACGCAGGGGCGAATTCATTCGCCGCGGTTGCTCATCCGCGGCGGAAGAGGACGGCCGAGCCCCAGGACAGGCCGACGCCGAAGCCGCTCATCACCAGGTTCTGCCACGCCGAACCCTCGAAGGCGTAACGCTCCATCAACAGCGGGATGGTAGAGGACACGGTGTTGCCGGCGCCGCACATGTCCTTCACGACTCTGTCACCGTTCTCGCCTAGCCTCTTGGCAATGGCATCGACAATCGCGCCACTGCCCTGATGCAGACAGTAGGCATCCACGCTGTCCAGGCTCAGGCCGGCTTCCTCGAGGACTTCCTGCATGTGCGGGATGATCTTCAGGCTGGCGAAGTTGAACACCTGACGGCCGTTCATGTGGAAACAGCCATCGCGCACGATCAGATGATCGGCGCCGCTGCCGTCGGTACCGAAGCGCGCCGGGCCCAGTTCCCACAGCGGATCCTCGCCGATCCAGGTCGCGGTGGCGGCGTCGCCGAACAGCAGGGTGGTCATGCGATCGCTGCGATCCATGATCTTCGAGTAGGGATCGCAGGTGACCAGGATGCCGTTCTTCAGGCCGGCGGCTTCCATGAAGCCCTTGATCGCATAGAGGCCGTAGACATAGCCGGAGCAGCCCAGGGAGACGTCGAAGCAGGCCACGCTGGTGGGCAGGCCGATCTTGTGCTGGGCGATGGCCGAGGTGTGCGGCAGGCCTTCGCCGTCGCCGTTCTGGGTCACCACGATGAGCGCCTGGACATCCTCCAGACGCAGCTCGGGGTTCTTCGCCAGCAGGTTGCGCACGGCGGCGGCGCACAGATCCGAGGTGTCCTCGGAGGCATCCTTCACCGACAGCGTGGCGGTGCCGATCTTGGCCTGCACGAAGGCCTCATCCCGGTCGAAGGAGGCTGCCTGGGCGATGTTGTCGATCCGGCCTGCCGGGATGTAACTGGCGATACTTTTTATTCCAATCATCATGAATTCCCACAATTAAACCGATCACGCCAGCCCACGCCTCGGCAGCAATGGCTGGCCGCAGTCCCAGCAGTCCGTGCAGAAATGCTTGCGCCCCGCGTCACTGCGCGGCTGGCGCGCAATATTCGAGCTCAGGAGCGCTCGCGAATCTTCTCGACAATTGCAGTGGTCGAGCAACTATCGACGAAGTTCAGCACCTTCACGTCACCTCCGTAAGCCAACACGATGTCGGCACCAACCACCCCATCGAGGCCGTAGTCGCCGCCCTTGACCAGCACGTCGGGACGCACCTTCTCCAGCAGGACCTCGGGGGTATCCTCGGCGAAGCTGACCACCCAGTCCACCGCACCGAGGCCGGCGAGCACCGCCATGCGCCGGTCGACGCTGTTGATCGGCCGACCGGGCCCCTTCAGGCGCGCGACGGAGGCATCGTCATTGATCGCCACGACCAGCCGGTCGCCCTGGGCGCGCGCCTGCTCCAGATAGGCGACGTGGCCGGCGTGCAGGATATCGAAGCAGCCGTTGGTAAACACCACCTTCTCGCCATGGGCGCGGGCATCCTCGAGCACCGGCAGCAGCTGGTCGAGGGTCATCACCCCGCGACCGACGCCCTGCTCGCGCTGCACCGCACGGCGCAGCTCCGGGGCGCTGACGGTCGCGGTGCCGAGCTTGCCGACCACGATGCCGGCCGCCAGGTTGGCCAGCGCGACCGCCTGGGGCAGCTCCTCGCCAGCGGCCAGGGCGGTGGCCAGGGTGGAGATCACCGTGTCGCCGGCGCCGGTGACGTCGAACACCTCGCGGGCACGGGCCGGCAGGTGCAGGGCCGGGAAACCCTGGCGCAGCAGGGTCATGCCGTGCTCGCCACGGGTCACCAGCAGCGCGCCCAGCTCCAGCTCGGCGAGCAGCTTGAGGCCCTTGGCAACCAGCTCGGCCTCGTCGCTGCAGCGGCCGACCACCGCCTCGAACTCGGCCAGGTTGGGGGTGATCAGGCTGGCGCCACGATAGATGGAAAAATCCTTGCCCTTGGGATCGGCCAGCACGGCGATGTTGCGCGCCCGTGCGGCCTGGATCAGCGCCTGGTGGTTGGGCAACGCGCCCTTGCCGTAGTCGGAGAGGATCAGCACCCGGACCTTGTCCAGCAACGCGGTCACGTCGGCGAGCAGCGCGGTACCATCGGTGGTGAAGGGCTCCTCGAAGTCCAGGCGCAGCAGCTGCTGGTGGCGGCTCATCACGCGCAGCTTGACGATGGTCGGCTGGCTGGCAATGCGCTGGAAGTGCGCATCGACACCCGCGGCATGCAGGCGCTCGGCCAGGCTGTCGGCCGCCTCGTCCTGCCCGGTTACGCCGACCAGCCAGGCCGGCGCGCCGAGGGCCGCGATGTTCAGCGCGACGTTGGCCGCTCCACCCGGGCGATCCTCGATCTGCTCGACCTTGACCACCGGCACCGGCGCTTCCGGCGAGATGCGGTTGGTCGCGCCATGCCAGTAGCGGTCGAGCATGACATCACCGACCACCAGCACGGGGGCCTGATCGAAACGGGGCATGGACAGCTTCATGGGATCTCCGGGGGAGTATGAGAATCGGCGGCGATCATAACATGGCCGCAAAGTCTGCCAGGCGTGCCGCAGCACGCTCTGGATGCAACAGCACACAGGCTAGCCAGACGCGGCCATCGGCGCTCCACGGACGGGGCCGCAAAGCGCGCTCAGGCGATTTCCGCCCCGCCCTCCTCATCCAGTCCCATCGCGTGCAGACGCGCGTAGAAACCACCCTGCGCCAACAGCTCGCCGTGGGTGCCACGCTCGACGATGCGCCCCTGGTCCATCACCAGGATCAGGTCGGCCTTCTCGATGGTCGACAGCCGGTGGGCGATCACCAGGGTGGTGCGCCCCTGCATGACCCGGTCCAGCGCCGCCTGGATATGCCGCTCGGACTCGGTGTCCAGCGCCGAGGTGGCTTCGTCGAGAATCAGCAGCGGGGAGTCCTTGAGCAGCGCGCGGGCAATCGCCAGGCGCTGGCGCTGGCCGCCGGAGAGCAGCACGCCGTTCTCACCCACCTCGGTGTCGAAGCCCTGCGGCAGCTTGTCGATGAACTCGCGGGCGTAGGCATCTCCGGCAGCCCGCTCGACAGCCTCGCGCGGCGCCCCGGCCAGGTCGCCATAGGCGATATTGCTGGCCACGCTGTCGTTGAACAGGGTGACCTGCTGGGTCACCAAGGCGATATGCCGGCGCAGGTTGCGCAGGGTGTAATCCTCGACTTCCACCCCGTCGAGAAGAATCTGCCCCTCGCTGTGATGGTAGAAGCGCGGAATCAGGTTGGCCAGGGTCGACTTGCCGCTGCCGGAGCGCCCGACCAGCGCGACCATCTGCCCCGGCTCGACGCTGAAACTGATGTCCTGCAGCACCGGCTTGTCGGTCTCGGGATAGACGAAGCTGAGATTCTTCACCTCGAGGCGGCCGCTGACCCGCTCGCGCTCGACGCTGCCGCGGTCAGTCTCCGTCTGCTCATCCAGCTGCTCGAAGATGCTGTCGGCCGCCGCCAGACCCTTCTGGATGTTGGCACTGACCTCGGACAGCTGGCGGATCGGCTTGGGCAGCAAGCCGGCGGCGGTGATATAGGCCACCAGATCGCCGGCCGAGGCGTCGCCGCGCAGCAGCAGCACGAGGAACATCAGCGCCGCCATGGCGGTGTAGATCAACAGCTGCAGGGTCGGCGTGTAGATCGCCGAAGTCTTGATCATGCCCAGCTGCTTGTCGGTGTTGCCCTGACTGGCGCGCAGGAAGCGGGCCTGCTCGTAGGGCTCGCCGCCAAAGCTGCGCACCACCCGATAGCCCTGGATGGTCTCCGAGGCAACGTGGGTCACGTCGCCCATCGCCACTTGGATCTTCTTGCTCTGCTTGCGAAACTTCTTGCCCGCACTACTCACCACCACGGCGATCACCGGCAGGATGGCGAGCATCACCAGGGTCAGCTTCCAGTTCATCCACAGCAGGTAGGCGAACAGGAACACCACCGTCAGCCCCTCGCGGATCACCACCTTGATCGCGTCAGTTGCCGCGCCGGTGACCATGGTCACGTTGAAGGTGATCCGCGAGATCAGGTGCCCCGAGTTGTGGCTGTCGTAGTAACGGTTGGGCAGGGTCAGCAGACTGTTGAACAGCGCGACCCGCAGGTCGTGCACCAGCCCCAGCGAAACCCGGGCCAGAAAGTAGTTGCCGAGAAACGAGCCCACGCCCTGCCAGGCGGCGATCAGCACGATCAGGATCGGCACGGCGTACAGCAGCGGCAGCTCGGCCAGCCAGTCCACCCCGGGAAACAGGGCGGCATCGGGGTTGCTCAGACCGTCGACGAAGTACTTGAGGATCCCCGCCATCATCGGCTGGGTGGAGGCGAAGATCACATAGCCGATGATGCTGACCAGGAAGTAGCCTATGTAGGGCTTCACGTAGGACAGCAGGCGGAGGTAGATCTTGAGGCTCGATTGCCGGGCGGAACTGGCCATGCGGCGGCCCTTGTCACAGTTGGGAGGCGCGGATTGTATCAGCGAATGGCAACCAGCAAGGACATCGCCCCGCGCTGGGATTGCTGCCCATCCACTTTGTCGCACACGCCTCCCGGCATCACATCAAGGGCCAACCACCTCAGAGCTTGCTGCGATCCCAGCGAATTCCCCGCTTGACCACCTTGGCCGGAACCCCGGCTACCACGCAGTTGCCTTCGTCGAAGGCACGGCTGACCAGCGAGCGGGTTGCCACCACGGTTTCCGACTGCAACGTCACCCCCTTGAGAATCTGCACATCGCGACCGACCCATACGCGATCGGCAATCCTGATGCCGGACGAGGGGTTGAGCCGCTCCCCCGTTTCGAGATCGAGGATCGAATGCTTGTCGCCGGTGCGCATGATGATGTCGGTCGACAGCATGCAGTCCCGGCCGATATCGATGCTCGCCGCCTCATCCACTAGCAGGTAGGCCCCCTCGACGGTCGTATCCGCGCCGATCCGAATGTGCTGCCCCTGAGTATCGACCAGATAGATCTTGCCGGAGCTGAAGCGCACGTTCGAGCCGATCTCGATCAGGTTGTTCTCCCCGCCCAAGCGGATCTCGCAGTGCGTCAGCGTGACATTCTCGCCAATCACCAGGCGATTGTTGCGACCACGCAGCTTGATGGTGACCTTCTTCAGGTTGCGCTCGCTGCTGGCGGGCAGCTCCAGGCGATTGCCCTGACGGATCATCCGGCGGTTCTTGTAGAGCAGGTGGTGCAGACGCAGGGTCAGTTGCTGCAACATCGAAATCCTCACTTGTTCTGAATGCGCTCTCAGCGCGCCTGGCCATGCGCTAATGACTCGGCTGTGGGCGCCGCGAATATCTGGGCAAACATGGGAATCAGCAGGCGGTTACCGAACTCACTCAGGTGATCGTCGTCAACGTACAGCGGCCAGCCATCACGACTGCCATGACAGCTTCGCTCATCACACAGGTAGGGTACGGGATCGAGAATATGCGCCCCGCAACGGGCGACGGCCTCGTCCTGAGCTGCCCATACCAAGGCATGCCGCTGGCTGTAGCCTGTACGCGTGATCGACGGCTCTACCCGCTTGCCAAGCAACATCGCACGCCCCAGCAAATGGGGCACGCTGTCCATCATCTCGGGAACCGGGCGCATCAGGTATAGAGGATGATGCTTGGCCAACTGACAGGCGGATTCCACGTACTGCTCGCGGAACTCCTCCAAGAACTCGGGGGTGACCGTCTCGACCGGACGGGAAAAATACACCGCTGGCTGGCCCGGATGGTTGATCCCTGGAATGGGCAGTTCACCCATGACATAGAAAGTGGTTCGGTTCACCACGATAAGGGGCTTGCCCGGATAGAGGGTTTCCAGCTGCGTGAACAACTCGTCTTTCAGCCCCCGACACGGTTCAGCGCCATCATAGCCGACTCGGTGTGCGGCCAGGACCATCAGGCATGCGCTCATCCCCCTGAAATAGACTCCTTGCTGCTGGCTAGGCAGGCTGGCGGCCACGGCGGTGACCACCGCATCAGCATGGCTGTCACCGATCACCAGAGCGCTTATCTGGTCCCCACCGAAGACACAGGGTGCGGCCTCGCCCAGACACTCTTCGATGCGAGAGTTGCGGTTATGACGTTCAGCCTCGACCTGCGCCACCGCCTGCGGCAGGCGATCGGGAAAACCACTGCGACGGACCATCTGTGCAGAAACCGCAAACACGACCACGCACGACGCCAGCCAGATGGCCCCCCGCACCTTGCTCTTTTGCGCCAGCCAGTCGCGCGCCGGCACCTCCACCCAGCGATAGGAAAGGTGACCGAGCAGCAATGCAACCAGCAAGCCAGCACCAATCAGCACGGGAGAATGCTGCTGATCGAAATACACCAGCAATACAACCAGTGGCCAGTGCCACAAATAGATGGAATAGGAGCGCGTCCCAAGCCACTGGGCTGCCTTGCTACAGGTCAGGAAAGAGCCTGATCGTCCTGCCAGGATGATCAGGCCCGCACCCAGCGTCGGTAGCAGCACTGCCGTCCCCGGCCAGCGCATCGAGGTATCCACTAGCAACACCGCCGCGACGACAAGCGCGCCCCCCAGCACCTCGAGCGACTGGCGCACACGTGCCGACAGGCAGAATTGCTCGCCTAGCAGGTACACCATCCCGCCGAGCAGCATTTCCCAAGCCCGCGACTGCAGCTTGAAGAAGGCGGCACTCGGCTCGCGGACACTCAGAAACTGGCAAACTGCGAAGGACGCCAAAATCCCCAGCAGGTGCGCGACAAGCAGCGCCCGCCGTCCGGGCAGCAGCTTGCTCAACCCGAGCAGCCCCAGCGGGTACAGCAGGTAGAACTGCCATTCGACCGACAGCGACCAGGTATGCAGCAGCCACTTCTCATGCGAAGCGCTGTCGAAATAGCCGGCTTCGGCGAGGTAGCGCAGGTTGGAGCTGAACAGCAGGCTCTCGCGGGCATGCTTGCCAAGGGTCTGATATTCCCGCGGCATCAGGAGGAACCAACCGATCACCAGTAGAACGGCGACCAGTACGACCAAGGCCGGCAGGATCCGCCGCGCCCGAGCCAGATAGAAGCTGGCGAGACCAAAACGCCCGGTATCCAGCCCCTTGCAGACAATGCCCGCCATAAGGAAACCGGAAATCACGAAAAAGACGTCGACCCCGGCAAAGCCGCCACTGAATCCCGGCACATTGAAATGGTAGAGCACCACCGCCACCACGGCCCAGGCACGCAGGCCATTGATATCGGAGCGAAAGCCATCGCCCCTTATGCCCGCCGCTGATATATTCGCCACATTTTTCCCCACGAAAGCTGCATCCTTGGCACAACAGGAAATCGTCCTACCCCTCAACGAAAGCGGCGACATGATACAGAGCCATAGAGCACCACACGATGCCCATTGTGCTAACCCGCCCACATGAGAGCTGGTTTCTGACCTGGATCCCACTAGCACTGATCGCAAGCCTGTGCATACGAAAAAGCCTGGAACAGACTGGTTGATGAAAAACCTGAACGAAGACAACCTCAACGCACTCTTGCAGGGTGCGCGAGTCATTGAGGAGGACGGTTACGGCATAAAGGTTGCCTGCCTTGCCAATGGCGACTACCTAAAGCTGTATCGGCGCAAACGCCTGCTCAGCTCCGCCCTGTGGGCCCCCCCGGCGCGCCGTTTCGCCGCCAACGCCGAGCGTCTGCGCCAGCTCGATATTCCGGCGCCGTTCATCGTCGAGACACTGCAAGTGCCGAGCCGCCAGCTGAACGGCGTGCGCTACCAGCCGTTACCTGGTGACACCCTGCGCAACCACTGGCGCAGCTTGGATGACGAACAGCGGGCTGGCGAGGTGCAACGCTTCGGTGCCTTTCTCGGCCAGTTGCACGAGTTCGGTGTGTACTTCCGCTCCCTGCATCTGGGCAACGTGCTGACCTTGCCCGACGACAGGTTCGGCCTGATCGACTTGTCGGACATGCAGATCAGCGGACGGCCTCTGCCTCGCTGGAAACGCCAACGCAATCTGCAGCACATGCTGCGCTATGCCGAGGACAGCCACTGGCTGACCGTTCTGCATCGCCAGAGCCTGTTGAGCGGTTACGCCCAGTATTGTGGGCAAGGACCCGCAGACCGACTGGCGCGGGCATTGTGTCGGCTGCAGGGGCCGGGAGAACACTGATGAATTCATTGCTGAATCGGCTATCGCATCTGCTGCGCAAGCCGCCCAAGCCGCCAAAACTGCACCGGGCCCAGGAAAAATTCCGCGAACGCTATCCGCAGTACCGCATTGGCGTCGGCACCTATGGCATGCCCGAAGTGCATGACTGGAACGAAGGCTCGACGCTGCGCATCGGCTCCTACAGCTCGATCGCCGGCAACGTGCAGATCTACCTGGGCGGGCAACACCGCATCGACTGGGTGAGCAGCTTCCCCTTCCCGGCCTTCGTCGAGGAAGCGGCGCAGATACCGGACTACGGCGGCACTCGCGGCGATGTGATGATCGGCAGCGACGTCTGGATCTGCTCCAACAGCATCATCCTGTCGGGCGTCAGCATCGGACACGGCGCAGTCGTTGCCAACGGCAGCGTGGTCAGCCGCGACGTAGCCCCCTACTCCGTGGTGGCTGGCAACCCTGCCCAGCACGTGCGTTGGCGCTTCCCTGAGGAACAGTGTCAGGCGCTGCTGGCCAGCGCCTGGTGGGACTGGCCGGAGAGCGAGGTCCGTGCCGTGGCCCACCTGCTCTGTTCGCCGGACATCGCCGCATTCCTCGACTATGTGTGCACCCGCTCAGCGAGTCAGCAATAGACGCCCTAGGGCCCGCAGGGTCTTGCCGTTCCAGTAACGCAGCGGCAGCTGCCCGAGCAGTTCGCGGGCCAGTGGCTTGTCCTGACTGGCGCACTTGAGCAACATCGAGTTGACGAAGCGGGCGCAGACCTGCGGATAGGCCGGATGATCGCTGAATTGCGCATAGGTCTTCAGCACGTTGTCGATCATGAAGCGGCGGTTCTTGTAGGTGTTGGTGTCATGTACCCGGTACTTGGCCAATACCTCGCCCAGCACATCGATGAAATAGCCGGCGCGGGCGATCTTCAACTCGATCAGCAGATCCTCGAGTTTGATCTCGGGATCGAAGCCGCCGACTTTCTCCAGAGCCTCGCGCCGGAACAGCAAGGTCGGTGCGGGCGGTCCAGCCTGGTCGGAGTTGAACATGCCCTCAAAATCCAGGCGCCGGAACGGCCGATCGCGATTGCGCTTGACCAAGGGGTTGCCGCTGCCATCGATCTGCTCGATGTTGCCGGCACAGATGCCCACCTCCGGCTTGCCCTGCAGGTAGGCCACCTGTAGGGCGATACGCTCCGGCAGCATGATGTCGTCGGAGCCGAACGGTGCAATCAGGCTGCCCTGGGCGCGAGCGATACAGTCGTTCAGGGTTCTGGCCAACCCCTGGTTGGCCTGCACGCGAAAGTCGAAATCGTAGCGCTCCTGCAGCTTGCGGATTCGCTCGACACTGTCGTCCCTGGAGCCATCGTCCACCACCAGCAGCTCGATGTGCGGATAGCTCTGCTCCAGCACGCTGAGAATGCTCGCTTCGATGTAGGGCCCGTGGTTGTAGGAAGCGATGATCACGCTGACCAGCGGTTGTTCGCTCATTTCAGCCTCTCCCGGCCTGCAGCTCGTCCAGCAATTCGCGGTACTGCCGGCGGAAATCTTCGATGGCATGCGCTCGACACAGATAGGCATAGGCCCGTTCACCCTCTTCCATACGCTGGGCGGGGGACAGCGCCAGCACCTCGCGTAGGCGCTCGGCCAGCGCCTGCGGCTGGCCGACCGGGAAGATGCGCCCGCCGCAGTCCTCGAGAATCGGCCGCAGGCTATCGATGTCCGAACCGATCACCGGCAGATGCCCGCTCATGCCTTCGAGCAGCGCCAGGGGCAAACCCTCGCTGAGGGACGGCATGACGAAGACATCGAACGCCCGCACGTACTGCAGGGCATCCTCCTTCGCGCCCAGCAGGCGAACACGTTCCTGCAGGCCGTGCCGCTCGATCGCCGCCTCCAGCTCGCCACGCGAGCGCCCCTCGCCAATGATCGCCAGTGTCGCGCTCGGGTATTCGTCCTTGATTCGGGCAAAGGCCTCGATCAGGTGGATGTGCCCTTTCACCGGCACCAGCCGGCCGATGGTGCCGAAGACGAAGTCGTCCGCGGACAGGCCGAGCAACTCGCGGGCATGCTGGCGTGGGTGCTGCAGTTGCTCGGCACGGGCGATATCGATGGCATTGTTGATCTGTCGAACGGTGTCGGCTGTGAGTCCAGCGCCGCAGTTCAGCAGGTCGTCACGCACCGCGCGCGACACGCCAACCAGACGCCAGACCGGACTGAGCAGCCGGCGCAGTTCCCAGCGCCGGTAGGCGCGGTCGTATTCACCAAGGCCGTGCAGCACGCCGATGCAGGCAGGAATCCGCAGCCAGCGATTCAGCAGCATCAGAGCATTGATCGGCTTGAAGCGGTGCACGATCACTGCGTCGTAGCGCTCGGCCCGACAGTGTTTGTAGAGCGCCCAGAGCACCCCCAGGCGCAGCCCCTTGGTGGCGCCCTGGCTGAAGCCGAAGTAGACCGAACGGGCGGCCCGACTGACCGGTTCTCCAGGCCCCGGCCGCCCGCGCAGGAAGGCCGTGGTCACCTCGTAACGCTCAGCCGGCAATCCCTGGATCACCTGCTCGGCCAGATCGGAGGCGTTGACGTTGTAGCGGTTCTGCAACTGCAGCACCTTGACCTTGCGCGTCATGGCCGACGCCCCAGCCACAGCCGTAACGCCTTGCGCACATAGGAACCTTTCAGCAGCACGCGCCAGTCCTGCTTCAGCGCCGCACGGAAGTACCCCTTGGCCGCATCGACGTCACCAGCCAGCCAGGCACTGCGAAACAGCGACAGACAGCGTTGCACATAGAACGCGTCCCTCAGCCCCTGAAACTCGCGCCCCAGCCGCTGCGGCGAAAACACCTCGTCGACCAGCGCCAGCCCACCCGCCTTGGCGTGGCTGAACTGGTGGCGCAGGCTGTCGTCGTGCTTGTGGATCAACGCCAGGGGCTGCTCCAGCGCCGTGCAGGGGTAGTTGGCCAGCGCCTGAGCAAACACCGGAATGTCCTCGGCGCTGCGAAATGCCTCCGGATAGTCGCCGCGCGCGAAAACCTCGCGATGCATGGCGCAGGCGCCGTGAGAAACGGCGATGCGCTTGTCCAGCAGGTAGGCGCGCAGGCGTTGCAGGGGATCGTCCGGCAGGGCGGCGGGGGTGTGCAGGCGACGCTTGCCGTCCGCCGAAACCGCCCAGTGTCCGGCGAGAACCACACGGGTCTGCGGCTGCTCGCGCAGATGGACGCTCAGGGCCGCCAGGGCGTCGGCGGCCAGTTCGTCGTCGGCGTCGAGAAACACCAGATACTGACCGCGGCTTTCGCGGATCCCCAGGTTGCGCGCCGACGAGGCGCCGCCGTTCGTCTTGCGAATCGCGCGGAAGCGCCCCGGGTACTGGGCCTGCAAGGCGTTCAGCACCTGCGGCGTGTCATCGGTCGAACCGTCGTCGACGACCAGCAGCTCGCAGCTGTCGGTCAGCTGTGGCAATACCGACTCGACAGCACGCGGCAACAGTCGGGCGTAGTTGTACGCCGGAATGACGACGCTGATCAGCGTCTCAGACCGTGTCATACCCATCCACCCCGTCCTTGACCACCAGAATGTCCTCCATGATCAGGTACTGCAGGTCGGAGCCGAAGAACATGTTCAGCGCGTCGGTGGGCGAGCAGACCATCGGCTCGCCGCGGCGGTTGAGCGAGGTGTTCAGCGACACGCCGTTGCCGGTGAGCTTCTCCAGCTCGACCATCAGGTCGTACCAGCGCGGGTTGTGGCGGCGCTCGAGGACCTGGGCGCGCGAGGTGCCGTCTTCGTGGACCACTTCCGGTACACGGCTCTTCCACTCCTCGTTGACCTCGAAGGTAAAGGTCATGAACGGCGACGGATGGTCGACCTTGAGCATCTTCGGTGCCACGGTGTCGAGCATCGACGGGCAGAACGGCCTCCAGCGCTCGCGGAACTTGATCTGCTCGTTGATGCGATCGGCCACGCCAGCCGCGCTCGGGCAGCCGATGATCGAGCGGCCGCCGAGGGCGCGCGGGCCGAACTCCATGCGGCCCTGGAACCAGGCCACCGGGTTGCCGTCGACCATGATTTTGGCGATGCGCTCGGCGGTGTTGTTGATGCGCTTGAACACCGGCTGCTTCGGATGGCGGGCGCAGGCGGCGATCACGTCCTCGTTGGAGTAGGCCGGGCCGAGGTAGACGTGTTCCATCTTCTCCACCGGCACGCCGCGGGCCACCGACACGTAGGCGGCGGCGCCGACCGCGGTGCCGGCGTCGCCGGAGGCCGGCTGGACGAACAGCTCCTTGACCTCGTCGCGGGCGATGATCTTCTGGTTGAGCTTGACGTTCAGCGCACAGCCGCCGGCGAAGGCGATCTTGCCGGTCTGCTTGATGATGTCGCCCAGGTAGTAGTCCATCATCTCAAGCGCCAGCTTCTCGAACAGCGCCTGCATGCTGGCGGCGTAGTGGATGTACGGATCGTCGGCGATGTCGCCTTCGCGCTTGGGCCCCAGCCACTCGATCAGCTTGGGCGAGAAGTAGTAGCCCTTGCCGTTTTCCTTGTAGCGGCGGAAGCCGATGACGTTGGCGTACTCGGTGTTGATCACCAGCTCGCCGTTCTCGAACTTGGCCAGCCGCGAGAAGTCGTACTTGGCCGCGTCGCCGTAGGGCGCCATGCCCATCACCTTGAACTCGCCGTCGAGCATCTCGAAGCCGAGGTACTCGGTGATCGCGCCGTACAGGCCGCCCAGCGAATCCGGGTCGTAGAACTCCTTGATCTTGTGGATCTTGCCGTTCTCGCCCCAGCCGAAGAAGGTGGTGGCGTACTCGCCCTTGCCGTCGATGCCCATGATCGCGGTCTTCTCGGTGAAGCCGGAGCAGTGGTAGGCGCTGGAGGCGTGCGCCAGGTGGTGCTCGACCGGCTCGAGCTTGACCTTCTTGAGGTCGAAGCCGAGCTGCTGCAGGCACCACTGGATGCGCTTCTTGTAGCGGTAGTAGCGGCGGTTGCCGAACAGGATGGCGTCGAGGGCGCGGTCCGGCGCGTAGGCGTAGCGCTTGGCATACTGCCAGCGGGCCTTCTCGAAGATGCTGATCGGCGCGAAGGGAATCGCCACCACGTCGACGTCGGCCGGCGTGATCCCGGCCTGCTCCAGGCAGAACTTGGCCGACTCGTAGGGCATGCGGTTCTTTGCGTGCTTGTCGCGCACGAAGCGCTCTTCTTCGACGGCGGCGATCAGCTTGCCGTCGATGTACAGCGCCGCGGACGGGTCATGGCTGAGGGCGCCGGAAAGGCCGAGAACGGTCAGAGCCACAGATGTTTCCCTCTATCTATTCAGGGCGGGTGCCGGGCACCCGCGGTAAACGTTCGTCGAGCAACCGGTACAGGGCCGAGTCGGCCGGCCAGTTGCGCAGAAAGCGTGCGCGGTCTTTCGCGTAGGCGCGGGCAAAACGCCGCGGGCAACGGTGCTGGCGCATGGCGTCGAGGTCGATCAGCGCCCAGCGGCCGTCCTGCCAGAGCAGGTTGGTGCCCTTGAGGTCGCCATGCCCGATGCGCTCGCGCAGCAGCGCGGCGAACAGTCGATCCAGCGCCTGCAGCTCGTTTTCGGGCGGCAGACGACTGCCATCGCGCGCGAATCGGCGGAGTATATCCTCTCCGGCGGCATGCTCGGTAATCAGCCAGGCGCGCCCGCGCAGGCCGAAGCGGCGGCTTTCCAGCATGGCCAGCGGCTGCGGGGTGGCGATGCCGAGGAAATCCAGGCGATTGCCCTCGACCCAGCTGTGCCAGGCGCGACTGGGGCGCCAGCAGCGCTTGAGCCAGTGCGCGACCCCCTTGATGTTGTAGCGCTTGATCACCAGCGGCCGGCCGGCCAGCTCGATGCGCGCCACAGTGGCGCTGCCGCCCTGCTTGAGCAATACGCCGGCCGCGATGGCCGCATCCAAGTCGCCCAGCAGCGGCGCCAGCAGCGCTGCCTGGTCGCGGCGGACGATGCGCAGCTCGTCGCGACTGCGCTGCACGCTGAACAGGCTGCAGTCGCGACCGAGCTTGCTCAGGTAGTCGCGCAGCCGCCAGCGGCGCACCTGGGCCAACGGTGCGCGCAGATCCTGGGCGCTCAGCGCGTGCGCGGGATTGGCCTGACGGTAGTGGACCAGCAGCTGGTCGATGAACGGCTCCAGTTCGGCCGGCAGCTGGGCGAAGAACACGCCGAGATTCTGCAGCGCCTGCGCGCGGGCCAGCGGCTGGCCGGCCAGTTGCGCACGGATGCCGCCGCCATCGATCAGGTACAGCTGGCCGGCACAGCGCAGCAGGTTGTCCAGGTGCAGGTCGTCCTGCCACAGGCCGCGCGCGTGCAGACGGCCGATGGCGCCGAGCGCCTCGGCCAGCACCGCCTCCTGCGCGGCGGACAGCAGCGGCTGCTCGGCCACGGCCTGCCAGACGCCGCCCAAGCTGACCGCCGCGTCGAGAAACTCGAACAGCAGCCAGCCGCCCTCGCCCGCCGCCAAACCCTCGGTCAGCAACTGCGGGGTGTTCAGGCCCTGTTCGCGCAGCAGACGCGCGCCATCGCGCTCGCGGGTGTGATGGCGCTCGGCCCTGGGGCCGACCAGCAGCTTGGCCAGCACGCGACGGCCCTGCCACTCGGCTTCGCCGACGTAGCGCTGGCCGGGCAGCACGCGCAGCAGGCTGAGCAGGCGCAACTGGCCGGACGGCAACTCGACGGTCAGCGGCAGCGCCGGGCTGCGCCCGGCCTGGGCTAGTTCGCTCAAGCGCATGCGCTCCCCCCCCTTCACTCGCGGCCCTCGAAGAAGGCCAGAATCTTGCGCACGCGCCGCTTGTCGTTGGCCGACAGCCGCTGGCGTCCGCGGTACTGCAGATAGAAGCGCAGGCGCCGGGTGCGCGGCAGGTGGTACTTGGCCACCTTGTCCAGGCAGGCGAGGTCCTTGATGATCCGGTAGTCGAGCAGCGGCCCCCACCAGAAGCTGCCGGTCGGGCAGTCGATCAGGTAGAGGTCGCCGCCCTCATCGACCAGCAGGTTGCGCCACTTCAGGTCGTTGTGGGCAAAGCCGTGCTGGTGCATCAGCCGGGTGACTTCGGCCAGCTGGCGGCTGACCTTGTCCAGCCAGTCGCGCTGCTGCAGGCGCGGGTCGTGGTTGCGCGCCAGCGCAGCGAGATCCTCGGTGTCCGCCAGCTCGGCGGTGATCAAGGCGCCGCGGGCGAAGCAGCCGAAACGGCGCTCCAGTCCCCAGGCCACCACCGGGGCGGTGGGAATGCCCCACTTGGCGAACAGGCGCAGGTTCTGCCACTCGGCCTTGACCCGCGGCCGGCCCAGCCAGCGACGCAGGCCCTTGCCGGCGCCCCAGTACTGCTTGACGTAGTAGCGCCGCCCATTGACCGCGACGCGCAGCACCTTGGACATCTGGTCGCCGGCGATCCACTCGCCCTCGAGGGCGAATACCCGATCCAGATCGGCAAACACCTCCTGCGCCGCCGCGGGCAGATCGGCCGCCAGTTGCCAGCCGCTCACGCCGAGGCCCCTGGCGCGTACTTGCGCAGGTAACGGGCATGCAGTCTGGCCGCCTTGCGCTCCAGCCAGCCCAGCAGGACGGCCTCGTCGCGCAGGATGTCGCGCAGCGGGCGCTGGAAATAGGCCTTGAGAAAGCGCAGCAGGTCGCGGCGGGTCAGACCGATCTCCAGCGCGGAGAAGTACAGCGCGGCGAGATCCTTGTTGCGCCAGCGGGTCGGCACGGCGGCGCGGGTCTGCGCGCGGTGCAGGTCGATCACCGACAGGCGAAAATCGTCCGCCGTCACCGGCTGGTCGGTATGCAGCAGGAAGTGGCAGATGTAGCAGTCGCGGTGGTTGACCCCGGCGCGGTGCATGGCGCCGAGCATCGCGGCGACCCGCTGGATCAGTGCGCGCTTGAGGCGCGGATCGGGCGGCGTCGCGCGCCAGTCGCGGCTGAAGTCTTCCAGGCTGACGGTGGGCGCCAGCTCCTCGGTGACGATGAACGAGTGCTGCGCAGCGGGATTGCGGCCACGCTCGCCGAAGGCCACCGCGGTCATGGTCGGCACGCCGGCCGCGGTGAGGCGCTGGATGGCGGTCCACTCCTGGGCGGCGCCAAGCACCGGCAGCTTGGCGCTGAGCAGGTTCTTGACGATCTCGCCCCAGCCGATGCCGCGGTGGATCTTGACGAAGTAGCCGCGCCCTTTGATCTCGGTGCGCAGGGTGCGGCGACCTTCCAGCTCGCGGTAGACCTGGCCGTCGAGGCGCTCGACCTCGGCGAAGGCGTCACGACCGGCCCACAGGCTCTTGAACGGCTCTGCGAGCATCAGGCGCATGCGCCCTCCCCGAGGATCACGTCGGCCGCACGCTGCGGCATCGAGTACAGGTCGGCGCGGTCGGCATAGGCCAGGCCGTTGGCGGCCCAGCGGGCCCGCGCCGCGTCATCGGCAAGCATCTCGGCCAGCATGCGGTTGAGTTGCTCCTGGGCAAACGGACTCGGCACGACCCGGCCGCAGTCGGCGTCGCTGATGTAGTGGGCGTAGCCGCAGACGTCGCTGACCAGCACCGGCAGGCCGGAGACCAGCGCCTCGAGCAGCACGGTGCCGGTGTTCTCGTTGTAGGCCGGATGGATCAGCAGGTCGGCGCCGAGCAAAAAGCGCGGGATGTCGCTGCGCCCCTTGAGGATCTGTACCTGCTCGGACAGGCCGAGCGCCCTGACCTGCAGGAGGAACGGCTTGGGGTCGTCCTGGCCGATGGCGATCAACCGGGTGCGCCGCTTCAGTTCGCGCGGCAGGCTGGCCAGCGCCTTGAGGCTGCGATCCAGACCCTTGGTCTTGAAGCCCGAGCCGATCTGCACCAGCAAGAGATCGTCGTCGGCCAGCTGGAATTCGCGGCGGAACTCGGCGCGGATCGCCGCGGCATTGGCCGGCGCGCGGCGGTCCGCGGCGATGCCCGGCGGCAGCAGGTGGAAGCGCGCGGCCGGGGTGGCGTAGTGCTTGACGAACAGCGGCTGCTGCACCTCGGAGATCATCAGGATCTCGGTGTTCGACTCGGCGGCGAACACCGCGCGCTCGTAGGCGGCGAAGTGCTTGTAGCGCTTGCTGAAGCGGTACAGCGGGTTGCGCAGGGTCTGCGCCTTGTCTTCAAAGCAGCCGTCGGCGGCGTAGTAGACGTCGAGCCCCGGCATCTTGTTGAAGCCGACCACCCGGTCGACCGGGTCGCGGTCCAGATCGGCCGCCAGCCAGGCGCTGAACTTCTCGTTGCGATGGTGATTGAACCAGGCCTTGATCGGCGCCACGCGCACGTCGAAGCCCGCCGGCACCTCGCCCTCCCAGATCGGCGTGTAGACGCGGATGGCGTGGCCGCGGCGCTGGCATTCGAGGGCGATGCGCAGGAAGTCGCGCTGCAGGCCGCCGTAGGGGAAGTACTTGTAGAGCACGAAGGCCAGTTGCATCAGGCGATTCTCTCCGCCAGCAGGGCCTGCAGCTCGCCCGCCACGCGCATGGGGCTGAGGCGGGTGAAGCACAGCGGCTGCTCGGTAGTCAGATCGAAGCGCTGGCGGTCCTCGGCCGTGGGCTGGTAGGCGCAGGTCTTCTTCAGGCAGGGCGCGCAGGGGAAGTCGCTGGCCAGGTGCACCTGGCCGCGCCCGTAGGCCCCGGTGTAGCCCGGATTGGTCGGGCCGTAGAGGGAAATGGTCGGCACATCCAGCGCCGCGGCCAGATGGCCGAGGCCGGTGTCCACCGCCACGCAGGCGCGCGCACCGGCCAGCTCGGCGGCGACGCCGGCCAGATTCAGCTTGGGCAGCACGCTGACGTGCGCCAGGCCGGCGGCGATGCGCTCGGCACGCGCCAGCTCCTCGGCGTTGCCCCACGGCAGGCGGATCGCCCAGCCCTGGGCACCGAGCCGTTCGGCCAGCTCGCGCCAGTAGCGCTCCGGCCAGTGCTTGGTGGTCCAGGTGGTGCCATGCAGGAACAGCAGGTAGGGCTCATCAACACGTCCGGCCAGCAGGCGCTGGCGGTCCAGCGCGTAGTCGCCGGGGCCGGTGGGCAGCGCATAGCCGAGCGCCTGGGCGAACAGCTGGCGCACCCGCTCCACCGCGTGCATGCCCCAGGGCACGCTGTAGCCGCGCGCGTAGAAGCGGCTGGCCAGCGGCTCGCGGGCGCTGGCACGGTCCAGCCCGGCGACCGGGGCCGGGACGTAGCGGGTCAGGAAGGCGCTCTTCAGCAAGCCCTGGGCGTCGATCACCAGGTCGTAGCGCTGCTCGTTGAGGCGCGCCTTGAACTGCCGCCATTCGCCGCCGCAGAGGGTGCTCCACAGGTTCTTGCGCCAGCGGCGCAGGGCCACCGGGATCACCCGCTCCACCGCCGGGTGCCAGCGCGGAATCTCGGCGAAGCCTTCCTCCACCACCCAGTCGAAACGGATGCCGGGGATCGCGCGCATGGCGTCGGTGAGCGCCGGCAGGGTATGGATGACGTCGCCCAGCGACGAGGTCTTGATCAGCAGGACGCGCACTCAGTGCTCCAGCGGCAGCGGGTCGACCAGCGGATCGCCGGCCAGCTTGTGCAGCGCATCGAGCACCGGCTGCGGCGGCAGGTCGCGCAGGCAGTTGTAGTGGCCGAAGCGGCAGGTGCGCTCGAAACACGGACTGCAGTCCAGGCCGAGGCGGACGATCTCCACCTGCTCGGCCAGCGGCGGGGTGAACTGCGGCGAGGTGGAGCCGTATACCGCCACCAGCGGGCGGTCCAGCGCGGCGGCCACGTGCATCAGCCCGGAGTCGTTGGACACCACGGCGCTGGCGCAGGACAGCAGGTCGATGGCCTCGGCCAGGCTGGTTTCGCCGGCGAGGTTGACCGCCTCCTCCTCCAGGCCGGGGATCAGTTCGTCGCGGATCGCCTCGCCGACCGGATGGTCGTTCTTCGAGCCGAACAGCCAGACCTGCCAGCCGGCGCGGATCTTGGCGTCGGCCACCGCGGCGTAGTGCGCGGCCGGCCAGCGCTTGGCCTCACCGAATTCGGCGCCGGGGCACAGCGCCAGCACCGGACGGTCGAGGCTCAGGCCGAACTTGGCCAGCGCCGCCTCGCGGCTCTGCGGGTCGATCTGCAACTGCGGACGCGGATAGGGCCTGGGCAATGCGGCGCCCGGCGCATAGGCCAGGGCCATGAAACGCTCGATCATCAGCGGGTAGCGCTGTTCGTCCAGCCTGCGGATGTCATTGAGCAGGCCGTAGCGCATCTCGCCGCGCCAGCCGGTGCGCGTCGGGATGCCGGCGAAGAACGGCACCAGCGCGGACTTCAGCGAGTTGGGCAGCAGGATGGCCTGGTCGTACTGGCCGGCCAGCGACTTGCCGATACGGCGGCGACCGGCGAGGTCGAGCACGCCATGGCCGAACGGGAAGCTCAGCGCCTGACGCACTTCGGGCATGCGCTCGAGGATCGGCCGGCTCCACTCGGGGGCCAGCACGTCGATTTGGCAGTCGGGATGGCGCTGTTTGAGACACTGGAACAGCGTCTGCGCCATCACCATGTCGCCGACCCAGCTGGGGCCAATGATCAGGATATTCATAGGAATTCGTCTGGTCGTAGTTGGGACGGGCCGTAGGGTGGGTTAGCCGCGCCAGCGGCGTAACCCACCAGATGGTGGCCGGCCCTGCGGACCGGATGGTGGGTTACGGCCTGCGGCCTAACCCACCCTACGCGGATCCGGAGCGTGCTTACTTGACCAGGGTGCGCCACTCGGCGTGGGCCGCGGTCTTGCCGGTGACCAGGTCGAAGTAGGCCTTCTGCAGCTTCTCGGTGACCGGGCCACGGCGGCCGGCACCGATCTGGCGGCCGTCCAGTTCGCGGATCGGGGTCACTTCGGCGGCGGTGCCGGTGAAGAAGGCCTCGTCGGCGATGTACACCTCGTCGCGGGTGATGCGCTTCTCGACGATCTCGACGCCCTGCTCGCGCGCCAGGGTCAGCACGGTGTTGCGGGTGATGCCGTTCAGGCAGGCGGTCACCTCGGGGGTGTAGATCACGCCGTCCTTGACGATGAACACGTTCTCGCCCGAACCCTCGGCCACGTAGCCTTCCGGATCCAGCAGCAGGGCCTCGTCGGCGCCGGCGGACACGGCTTCCTGCAGGGCCAGCATCGAGTTGATGTAGTGACCGCTGGCCTTGGCGCGGGTCATCGAGATGTTCACGTGGTGGCGGGTGAACGAGCTGGTGCGGATCTTGATGCCGGTTTCCAGCGCCTCGTCGCCCATGTAGGCGCCCCAGTGCCAGGCGGCGATGACCACGTGCACCTTCAGGTTGTCGGCGCGGATGCCCATGCCTTCCGAGCCGTAGAAGGCCAGCGGGCGGATGTAGGCGCTCTCCAGACCGTTCTCGCGCACCGCGGCGCGGGTGGCCTCGTTGATCTCGTCCTTGGTGTAGGGGATCTTCATGCCCATGATGTGGGCGGAGTCGAACAGGCGATCGGTGTGCGCCTGCAGACGGAAGATCGCGGTGCCATCCGGGGTGTTGTAGGCGCGCACGCCCTCGAACACACCCATGCCGTAGTGCAGGCTGTGGGTCAGCACATGGGTGTTGGCCTCGCGCCACTGCACCAGTTCACCGTCATACCAGATAACGCCATCACGATCGGCCATCGACATAATTTGCCAGCTCCTTCAAGAATTCGTGTTTGCTTCGGGGCGACTCAGGCCAGCCCCAACTCGCGCCAGATCCGCATCACGCCGCGGCGTTCCTCATGGAAGTGGTCTCCGCCAACGACGCCGGCCTGTTTCTGCAAGGCCAGGCGGTGGGCGGCTGCTCGATAGGCCTTGTAGGCCTCCTGCAGGAGTCGGACGTCGGAGCTCGCGATCAGGCCAGCCTGCTCCAACCCTTCCAGAATGCGGATGTTGTCGGTGAAACGCAGCAGTTCGGGGTACTGCCGCGACCAGGCGAGAACGGCATATTGCACCATAAATTCGATATCGACGATACCACCGGCATCGTGCTTGAGATTGAAGGTCGCCGCCGCCGCGAACGCCTCTGGCGCGGTGCCGCCGGCGGTGCTCTTGGTGCCGAGATTGTCGCGCATCTTGGCGCGCATCTCGCTGACTTCGCCGCGCAACGCGGCGCCATCGCGCTCGCGGCCGAGCACCCGGGCGCGGATCTGCTCGAACTGCTCGGCCACCCGATCGGAGCCGGTCAGCTTGCGGGCGCGCACCAGCGCCTGGTGCTCCCAGGTCCACGCCTCGCTTTCCTGGTAGCGCTCGAAGGCCGCCAGCGAGCTGGCCAAGAGGCCGGACACGCCGGAGGGGCGCAGGCGCATGTCGACCTCGTACAGCGCACCCGAGGCGGTCTGCGCGGTGAGCAGGTGGATGATGCGCTGGCCCAGGCGGGTGTAGAACTGCGCGCTGTCGATCGGCTTGGCGCCGTCGGTCTCGGTCTGCTGGTCGCCGCTGTGGACGAACACCAGGTCGAGGTCGGAGCTGTGGCCCAGTTCGATGCCGCCGACCTTGCCGTAGCCGACGATGATGAAGTCCGCCTCGCTGGCCACGCTGCCGTCGGCGCGGCGCGGGTAGCCGTGCTTCTGGCCGACCTGGCGCCAGGCCAGCTGCAGGACCTGCTCGAGAATCGCCTCGGCCAGCCAGGTCAGGTAGTCGGACACCTTCATCAGCGGCAGGCTGCCGGCGATCTCCGAGGCCGCCACGCGCAGGCCGTGGGCCAGCTTGAAGTGGCGCAGCGCCTCCATCTGCTGCTCGAGGTCGTCCTCGGGGATGCGGGTCAGCCGCTCGCGCAGCTCGGCGGTCAGCTCGGCCTTGCCCGGCGGGCTGTACAGCCGCCCCTCGTTGAGCAGCTCGTCGAGCAGCAGCGGAAAGCGCGCGATCTGCTCGGCGACCCACGGGCTGGCCGCGCACAGGGTCAGCAGGCGCTCCAGCGCGCCGGGGTTCTCGCTGAGCAGCACCAGATAGGCCGAGCGCCGCGCCACCGCCTCGACCAGCGGCAGCAGGCGCTCGAGCAGCAGGTCCGGATGGCCGTGGGCGACCATGGCCGCCAGCAGGCGGGGCATGAAGGCGTCCAGGCGCTCGCGGCTCAGGCGCTGCATGGCGCGCACCGAGGAGCTGTGCTGCAGGCCCTCGATGCGCTGCCAGGCCGTCGCGCCATCAATGAAGCCGGCCTCGATCAGCTGGTGCTGGGCGGCGTCCGCCTCCAGGGCGTTCTGCCACAACGGCAGCCACTCGTCGCCGGCGCCGGCCAGATTGGCGCCGGCCTCGTCCTCGGGATCGGCAATCACCTGGCGGAAGTGGAAGTCGACGCGCCCGCGCCAGTAGGCCAGGCGGTCGAGCAGCGCATTCCAGCCATCGAAGCCCATGATGAAGGCCACCCGCGCGCGCTCCAGCTCGCCGTCGGGGAGCATCTGCGTCTGGCGGTCGGCGATGGCTTGCAGGGCGTGCTCCAGGTAGCGCAGGAAGCGGTAGCCCGCGGTCAGCTCGTCGACCACCGCCGGCGGCAGGTAGCCCTGGCCGGCCAGGGTGGCGAGCACCTTGAGCAGCGGCCGCTGCTGCAGGCTGAGGTCGCGGCCGCCGTGGATCAGCTGGAAGGCCTGGGCGATGAACTCCACCTCGCGGATGCCGCCGGCGCCGAGCTTGATGTTCTCGGTCATGCCCTTGCGGCGCACCTCCTGCTGGATCAGCTGCTTCATGGTGCGCAGCGCCTCGATGGCCGAGAAGTCCAGATAGCGGCGGTAGACGAACGGCCGCAGCATCTGCTGCAGCTGCGCGCCGGCGGCCTGGTCGCCGGCCACCACGCGCGCCTTGATCATCGCGTAGCGCTCCCAGTCGCGGCCCTGGTCCTGGTAGTACTGCTCCATGGCGTTGAAGCTGTACACCAGCGGGCCGCTGGAGCCGTAGGGGCGCAGGCGCATGTCGACGCGGAACGCGAAGCCGTCGACGGTGACCGCGTCCAGCGCCTTGATCAGCTTCTGGCCCAGGCGGGTGAAGAACTCCTGGTTGTCCAGCGGCCGGCGCGCGCCGACGGTCTCGCCGCCCTCGGGATAGGCGAAGATCAGGTCGATGTCCGAGGACAGGTTGAGCTCGAAGGCGCCGAGCTTGCCCATGCCGAGCACCACCAGGTGCTGCGGCTCGCCGCTGCGTCCGCCGATCGGCGTGCCGGACTGCTCGCACAGCCGCGCGTACAGCCAGTGGTAGGCCAGGTCAATGCTGGCGTCGGCCAGCTCGGACAGGTCGCGGCAGGTCTCGGCCAGGTCGGCCAGGCGGTTGACGTCGCGCCAGATGATCCGCGCCTGCTGGCGGTTGCGGTAGCGGCGCAGGCGGCGCGCCAGATCGTCCTCGCTGGCGCAATCGGCCAGCGTCTGCTGCAGCTGCCCGCGCAGCTCGCCGGCGGCCAGGCTGCGCTCCAGCTCGCCACTGGCGGCCAGCTCGAGGAGCATCTGCGCATCGCGCGCGGCCTGCTCGGCGACGAAGTCGCTGGCGGCCAGCACCCGCGCCAGCGCCGCGTGGCGCGCGGGCGGCCAGGCGGCCAGCGCATGCCGCCCGGCCTCGTCGAGGCGCGACTGGAAGGTCTGCCGGGCGTGGTCGACCAGCGCATGCAGTTCCATCGGCAGATCAGTCAGGGAGGGAAGGCTCATGGTCTATCCTTAATGCGCCTTGGCGGCCGTCGTCAGCGCTGTAGTTTTGCTACTGAACGTTTGTCGTAGGGTGCTGCATTTGCCGCAGATATGTAGTAAAACTACAAGCGCGACCGGGACACCCCCGGTACGGGGGACGCTGCAACAGCACGAGCCCGACAAACACAAAATTCGCTGCAGCCGCCCACAAGTCCGGCTGCACTTTATATCTGGCAACCGATTCTGGAAGCCTTTCCGCCCTGGAGCAAGCCATGCAAGATCTCGATCCCGTCGAAACCCAGGAATGGCTGGACGCCCTGGAGTCCGTCCTCGATCGTGAAGGTGAAAGCCGCGCCCAGTACCTGCTGACCCGCATGGGCGAACAGGCCTCGCGCACCGGCACCCAGCTGCCCTACGCCATCACCACGCCGTACCGCAACACCATCCCGGTGACCCACGAGGCACGCATGCCGGGCGACCTGTTCATGGAACGGCGCATCCGCTCGCTGATCCGCTGGAACGCCCTGGCCACGGTGATGCGCGCGAACAAGAAGGACCCGGACCTGGGTGGCCACATCTCCACCTTCGCCTCCAGCGCGACCCTGTACGACATCGGCTTCAACTACTTCTTCAAGGCGCCGACCGAAGAGCACGGCGGCGACCTGATCTACTTCCAGGGCCACGCCTCCCCCGGCGTCTACGCCCGCGCCTTCCTCGAAGGGCGCATCAGCGAAGAGCAGATGAACAACTTCCGCCAGGAGGTGGACGGCGGCGGCCTGTCCTCCTACCCGCACCCGTGGCTGATGCCGGACTTCTGGCAGTTCCCCACCGTGTCGATGGGTCTGGGTCCGATCCAGGCGATCTACCAGGCGCGCTTCATGAAGTACCTGGAGCACCGCGGCTTCATTCCCGCCGGCAAGCAGAAGGTCTGGTGCTTCCTCGGCGACGGCGAGACCGACGAGCCGGAATCCCTCGGCGCCATCGCCCTGGCCGGCCGCGAGAAGCTCGACAACCTGATCTTCGTGGTCAACTGCAACCTGCAGCGCCTCGACGGCCCGGTGCGCGGCAACGGCAAGATCATCCAGGAACTCGAAGGCGTGTTCCGCGGTGCCGACTGGAACGTGGTCAAGGTGATCTGGGGCCGCATGTGGGACCCGCTGTTCGCCAAGGACACCAAGGGCCTGCTGCAAAAGCGCATGGACGAGGTGGTCGACGGCGAGTACCAGAACTACAAGGCCAACAACGGCGCCTTCGTCCGCGAGCACTTCTTCGGCGCGCGCCCGGAACTGCTGGAGATGGTCAAGGACCTCTCCGACGAGGAGATCTGGAAGCTCAACCGCGGCGGCCACGACCCGTTCAAGGTCTATGCGGCCTACCATCAGGCGGTCAACCACACCGGCCAGCCGACCGTGGTGCTGGCCAAGACCATCAAGGGCTACGGCACCGGCGCCGGCCAGGCGCAGAACATCACCCACAACGTCAAGAAGGTCGACCTGGAGAGCCTCAAGGCCTTCCGCGACAGCTTCGGCATCCCGATTCCGGACGACCAGCTGGAAAGCCTGCCGTTCTACCGGCCGGCTGCCGACAGCCCGGAAATGAAGTACATGCTGAAGAGCCGCGAGAAGCTCGGCGGTTTCGTGCCGCAGCGTCGCAGCAAGAGTTTCAGCATCCCGACTCCGCCGCTGGAAACCCTCAAGGCGATCCTCGACGGCACCGGCGAGCGCGAAATCTCCACCACCATGGCCTTCGTGCGCATCCTCTCGCAGCTGGTCAAGGACAAGGATCTCGGTAGCCGCATCGTGCCGATCATCCCCGACGAGGCGCGCACCTTCGGCATGGAAGGCATGTTCCGCCAGCTCGGCATCTACTCCTCGGTCGGCCAGCTGTACCAGCCGGTGGACAAGGACCAGGTGATGTTCTATCGCGAGGACAAGAAGGGCCAGATCCTCGAGGAAGGCATCAACGAGGCTGGCGCCATGTCCAGCTGGATTGCCGCGGCGACTGCCTACAGCAACCACAACCAGCCCATGCTGCCGTTCTACGTGTTCTACTCGATGTTCGGCTTCCAGCGCATCGGCGACCTGGCCTGGGCGGCCGGCGACAGCCGTGCGCGCGGCTTCCTGATCGGCGGCACCGCCGGGCGCACCACCCTCAACGGCGAAGGCCTGCAGCACGAGGACGGTCACAGCCACATCCTCGCCTCGACCATCCCCAACTGCCGCAGCTACGATCCGGCCTATGCCTACGAGATGGCGGTGATCATCCGCGAAGGCATCCGCCAGATGACCGAAGAGCAGCAGAGCGTCTTCTACTACATCACCGCGATGAACGAAGCCTATGCCCAACCGGCCATGCCGGCCGGCAGCGAGGACGGCATCATCAAGGGCATGTACCTGCTCGAGGAAGACCAGCGCGACGCGGCCTGCCACGTCCAGCTGCTCGGCTCCGGCACCATCCTGCGCGAAGTCCGCGAGGCGGCGAAGATCCTCCGCGAGGACTACAACATCGGCGCCGACGTATGGAGCGTGACCAGCTTCAACGAACTGCGTCGCGAAGGCCTGGCCGTGGAGCGCCGCAACCGCCTGCACCCGGAGCAGAAGCCGCAGCTGACCTACGTCGAGCAGTGCCTGTCCGAGCGCAAGGGCCCGGTGGTCGCCTCCACCGACTACATGAAGCTGTTCGCCGACCAGATCCGCCAGTGGGTGCCGGTCAAGGAGTACAAGGTGCTCGGCACCGACGGCTTCGGCCGCAGCGACAGCCGCAAGAAACTGCGCCACTTCTTCGAGGTGGACCGCTACTGGGTGGTGCTGACCGCGCTGGAGGCCCTGGCCGACCGTGGCGAGATCGAGCGCACCCTGGTCGCCGAGGCGATTGCCAAGTTCGGCATCGATACCAACAAAGCCAACCCGCTGGATTGCTGAGGAGCTAGGCGATGAGTGAATTGATTCGCGTACCCGATATCGGCAGCGGCGAAGGTGAAGTGATCGAACTGCTGGTCAAGGTCGGCGACCGTATCGACGCCGACCAGAGCCTGCTGACCCTGGAATCCGACAAGGCCAGCATGGAAATCCCCGCCCCCCGGGCCGGGGTGATCAAGAGCCTGAAGGTCAAGCTGGGCGACAAGCTGAAGACCGGCGACGACCTGCTCGAGCTGGAAGCCGAGGGCGCCGCCGCTGCGGCTCCCTCGGCCGCCGAAACGCCGACCGCTGCTCCGGCTGCCGCGCCCGTGGCCGCCGAGCCCGCCCCTGCCGCCGCGGCTCCAGCCGCTGCAGCAGCCGAGAGCCTGCAGCCGGTGCACGTGCCGGACATCGGCTCGGCCGGCAAGGCCCGCATCATCGAGCTGCTGGTCAAGGCCGGTGACGTGGTCGAAGCCGACCAATCGCTGCTGGTACTGGAGTCGGACAAGGCGAGCATGGAAATCCCCTGCCCGCAGGCCGGCACCGTCGACAGCGTGGCGGTCAAGCTCAACGACGAGGTCGGCACCGGCGAACTGATCCTCACCCTGCGCGTGGCCGGCGCCGTGCCGGCAGCCGCCGCCGTGGCCGCCGCGCCCGCCGCTGCTCCGGCTCCGGCCGCTGCTCCTGCGGCAGCGTCCCCGGCAGCCGCCGAACCGGCCAAAGCGGCTGCTCCGGCCAGCGCGCCGAGCAGCAAGGGCGGCAAGGTGCACGCCGGTCCGGCCGTGCGCATGCTGGCCCGCGAGTTCGGCGTCGAGCTGAGCGACGTCCCGGCCAGCGGCCCGAAAGGCCGGGTGCTCAAGGAAGACGTGCAGGTCTACGTCAAGGCGATGATGCAGAAAGCCAAGGCCGCCCCGGCAGCCGGCGCGATCGGCGGTGCCGGCATCCCGCCGATTCCGGAAATCGACTTCAGCCGCTTCGGCGAAATCGAGGAAGTGGCGATGACCCGCCTGATGCAGGTCGGCGCCGCCAACCTGCACCGCAGCTGGCTCAACGTGCCGCACGTGACCCAGTTCGAGTCGGCCGACATCAGCGAGCTGGAAGCCTTCCGCGTGGCGCAGAAGGCCGCGGCCGAGAAGGCCGGGGTCAAGCTGACCGTGCTGCCGTTCCTGCTCAAGGCCTGCGCCCACGTGCTGCGCGAGCTGCCGGACTTCAACAGTTCGCTGGCGCCGAGCGGCAAGGCGCTGATCCGCAAGAAGTACGTGCACATCGGCTTCGCCGTGGACACCCCGGACGGCCTGCTGGTGCCGGTGATCAAGAACGTCGATCAGAAGAGCCTGCTGCAGCTGTCCGCCGAGGCCGCCGAACTGGCGGAGAAGGCGCGCACCAAGAAGCTCTCCGCCGACGACATGCAGGGCGCCTGCTTCACCATCTCCAGCCTCGGCCACATTGGCGGCACCGGCTTCACGCCGATCGTCAACGCGCCGGAGGTGGCGATCCTCGGCGTGTCCAAGGCGAGCATGCAGCCGGTGTGGGACGGCAAGGCGTTCCAGCCCAAGCTGATGCTACCGCTGTCGCTGTCCTACGATCACCGGGTGATCAACGGCGCCGCCGCGGCACGCTTCACCCGCCGCCTGGCCGACCTGCTGGCGGAGATCCGTTCGCTGCTGCTGTAAGCGCCGCGCACGTCCGCCGCATAAACGACAACCCCGCCAGCTGGCGGGGTTGTTGTTTTGCTGCCCGGGAAAAACTCAGCCCTTCTGCAGGTCGCGGATCAGGAAGCTCAGCGCCTTGGCCAGTTCGGCCACCCCGGTGTGGTCGCGCACCAGGGTCAGCAGCGGCGTGCCGTCCTTGGGGTTGAGCACCTGGCAGGCCGGCCCGCGGCTGGGGCACTCGTAGCGCACGAACGGATCGACACCGAACAGCTCGACCGGCTGGTTGCGCACCGCCATGCGGCTGCCGTCGGCGCTGCGGGTTTCCTCGCGCACGTTCAGCGTGCCGTCGGCAATCACGCTCAACTGGTAGAGCAGGTCGTCGGGGCTGACCTCGCCGACCCGGTAGCCGCCGCGCAGTGCGTAGCTTTCCAGCAGGCGGTTGCAGTGCTCGAGCAGCGCCTTGCGCGGCGCCTTGCCCGGATACAGGCGCTTCAGTTCGGCCAGATAGCGACCCTGCTCGGCGCTGTCGAGACTGATGCTGTCGGCGCTCTCGCCCTGGTTGTCGCGCTTGCTTTCGCCGGAGACCGACGCCTCCGAGGCTGCCGTCGCCGGCAAGGCGGCACCGAGCAGCGCCAGCAACAGGCCGCGTCGCAGCCGCTGCATGAATCCTGATTGCATGATGATTACCCTTGTTCACATGAAGAGTGTCGTCAGCATAGTCCAGCCCCCTTCCAGGGGGGCGCCTGACGAGCCGCCTACTGTTAACAGGATATGACCGTCCAGGTAAAGCCTGCCGATGGCAGCGACACGGCCCTGCGGTTGCAGCCTGCGACGTACGCAGGCAAGTTAGACGATCCAGTCCACATCGATTTCAGGAGAGGCCGCCATGGTCCTGCGCTCACAGATCCTCGCCCACAAGCTCGAGCTGCCCAACGCCGAGCAGGCGCTGCCGGGGCGCGACAGCCCGATGCCGGTACCGGAGCAGCACTACGTGAACGGCCATCCGCTGCAGCCGCCGTTCCCCGCGGGACTCGTGGAAGTGCAGTTCGCCATGGGCTGTTTCTGGGGCGCCGAGCGGCGCCTGTGGCAGCAGCCGGGGGTGTGGGTGACGGCCGCGGGCTACGCCGGCGGCTTCACGCCCAACCCGACCTACGAGGAGGTGTGCTCCGGCATGACCGGACACACCGAGGTGGTGCGGGTGGTCTACGATCCGCAGCAGACCAGCCTCAAGGCCCTGCTCAAGGTGTTCTGGGAGGCCCACGACCCGACCCAGGGCATGCGCCAGGGCAACGATGTCGGCACCCAGTACCGTTCGGCGATCTACTGCAGCAGCGCCGCGCAACTGGCCGAGGCGCGCGCCAGCGCCGCGGCCTACGCCGCCGAACTGGCCCGCGCCGGCTACGGCCCGGTCACCAGCGAGATCCGCCAGGACGTGCCGTTCTACTACGCCGAGGCCTACCACCAGCAGTACCTGGCGAAGAACCCCGGCGGCTACTGCGGCCTGCGCGGCACCGGGGTGTGCCTGCCGGCCTGATCAGCCGGCCGCCTTCTCCTCGATCAGCCAGTCCAGCCGCCAGCCGCCCGTGCTCTGCGCGAGCTGCGCCGCCAGCCACGGCAGCAGCTCGCGCAGCTCGTCCTCCAGCGGCCATGGCGGATTGGCGATGACCAGCCCGGAGCCGTTGAGGCCGGCCGGGTTGTCGGTCGGATGGACCCACAGCTCGACCCGCAGCAGCTTGGGCGCGCCGCTCTTGGCCAGATCCTGGTAGAAGCGCTTGAGCTGGCGGGTGTCCTTGATCGGGTACCAGATCGCCACCACCGCCTGACGCATGCGCGCCATGGCGGTGCTCAGCGACTCCACGCAGCGCGCCAGCTCGTCGGCCTGCTCGAACGGCGGATCGATCAGCAGCAGCGCACGCTTCTCCGCTACGGGGAGCAGCGCCTTGGCCACATGCCAGCCCTCGCCCAGATGCACGGTGACCCGGCGATCGCCGGCCATGTTGGCCTTGAGCAGCTGACCGTCCTCCGGATGCTTCTCGTTGAGCAGCACGCGATCCTGCGCGCGGGTCAGGCGCCGGGCGATTTCCGGCGAGCCCGGGTAGTAGCGCAGCGCGCCGTCGGGATTGAGCTCGCCGACCAGCGCGCGGTAGTCGGCCAGCAGCGCCGGCAGGTCGTTGCGCACCCACAGCCGGGCGATGCCCTGCAGCCACTCGCCGGTCTTGCCGGCCTGCACACCCGTCAGGTCGTAGAGGCCGACGCCGGCATGGCTGTCGAGGTAGGCGAAGGGCTTGTCCTTGCGGGCCATCAGACTCAGCAGGCGGCAGAGGACGGCATGCTTGAGCACGTCGGCATGGTTGCCGGCGTGGAAGGCGTGACGGTAGTTCATCGGTGGGTCCGGAGCTGACGGGCCGGCCGCAGGCGGCGGCCGGCGCAAATGGGTGGATCGAGACGAATGGCCGCCAGTCTACCAGCAGCACCCCGCCTGCCGGCAGTCCCGCCAGGCGCCCGGCAACGGCCAGGCACGCCCATCATGCGCTGCAACATGCGGCGAAAAAAACCTGGATATTTTTCATCCACCCGACAAATCAACAGGTTAGAATCGATTGGCACGCCAAGTGCATGATTTCATCCGCCCGTCAAGCCGCCTCTGGAGCCCGCCGTGGATACCGCCGCCGTCAACAGCCTGTTCTTCGTCGGCGCATTGCTGGTCGGCGTCAGCATTCTGGTCAGCTCGTTCTCCGCACGCATCGGCATCCCGGTCCTGGTGATCTTCCTCGCCGTGGGCATGCTCGCCGGCGTCGACGGCATCGGCGGCATCGTGTTCAACGACTACTCGCTGGCCTACCTGGTCAGCAACCTGGCGCTGGCGGTGATCCTCCTCGACGGCGGCATGCGCACCCGGGTGGCCACCTTCCGCGTCGCCCTGTGGCCGGCGATGTCGCTGGCCACCGTCGGCGTGGTGATCACCGCCGGGCTGACCGGTCTGGCCGCCGCCTGGCTGTTCGACCTCAAGCTGCTCGAGGGCCTGCTGATCGGCGCCATCGTCGCCTCCACCGACGCCGCCGTGGTGTTCAACCTGCTCAACGGCAAGGGCCTCAACGAGCGGGTCGGCTCGACCCTGGAGATCGAGTCGGGCAGCAACGACCCGATGGCGATGTTCCTCACCGTGACCCTGATCGGCATGCTCGCCTCCGGGCAGACCAGCTTCGGCTGGGACGTGCTGCTGTCGCTGCTCCTGCAGTTCGGCATCGGCATCGTCCTCGGCCTGGCCGGCGGCTGGCTGCTGCTGCAGCTGGTCAACCGCCTGGCGGTGGCCGACGGCCTCTACCCGCTGCTGGCGGTCAGCGGCGGCATCATGATCTACGCCTTCGCCGGCGAGATCGGCGGCAGCGGCATCCTCGCCGTGTACGTCTGCGGCCTGATGCTCGGCAACCGGCCGATCCGCAACCGCCACGGCATCCTGCACATGTTCGACGGCCTGGCCTGGCTCAGCCAGATCGGCATGTTCCTGGTCCTCGGCCTGCTGCTCACCCCCAGCGAGCTGCTGCCGATCGCCGTGCCGGCGCTGCTGCTGTCGCTGTGGATGATCCTGTTCGCCCGCCCGCTGTCGGTGTTCATCGGCCTGCTGCCGTTTCGCGCCTTCCACTTCCGCGAGCGGCTGTTCATCTCCTGGATCGGCCTGCGCGGCGCGGTGCCGGTGATCCTCGCGGTGTTCCCGCTGGTCGCCGGGCTGGCCAACGCCCAGCTGTTCTTCAACGTGGCGTTCTTCATCGTGCTGGTGTCGCTGCTGCTGCAGGGCAGCACCCTCGGCTGGGCGGCGCGCAAGACCCGCGTCGAGGTGCCGCCGCAGCCCGCGCCGATCTCCCGTGCCGGCCTGGAGATCCACCCGACCAGCCAGTGGGAGATGTTCGTCTACAAGCTGCGCGCCGACCGCTGGTGCGTCGGCGCGCCGCTGCGGATGCTGAAGATGCCCGAGGGCACGCGCATCGCCGCGCTGTTTCGCGGCCGCGAACTGCTCCACCCCAGCGGCAGCACCCATCTGGAGGCCGGCGACATCCTCTGCGTGATCGGCCACGAAAAGGACCTGCCGGCGCTGGGCAAGCTGTTCAGCCAGGCGCCGAAGAGCGGCCAGGACCTGCGCTTCTTCGGCGACTTCGTCCTCGAGGGCGACGCCGAGCTGGGCCCGGTGGCGGCGCTCTACGGCCTGCCGCTGGGCGGCGCCGACCCGCACCAGGCGCTCGGCCCGTTCGTCGCCCAGCTGATCGGCGGCGAGCCGGTGGTCGGCGACCAGGTCGAGTGGGCCGGACGCACCTGGACGGTGGCGCAGATGGAAGGCAAGCGCATCCGCAAGGTCGGTCTCAAGCTCCCCGCCGGCGGCGCCGGGCCGCTGCTGATGCTCTGAAGCGCGGCGCGGGCGGCGAGCGCAGCGCCCGTCGACATCGGCACTTCCGGACCGACAGCCTTGTCGAGGCGGCGCGGCCCCAGTAGGCTTGCCGGTTCCTCAACAAAACCGTGCTCGCCATGATGTTCAAGCTACGCCCGATCCTGGCTTCGCTGCTGCTGAGTCTGCTGATCCTCGCGCCCTTCGCCAGCGCCACCGACGCGCTGCCCAATGCCGCCGCCGTGCAGAAAAGCCTGTCCAGTCTCGAGGCACGCAAGCTGCCCGAGGCCGAGCACAAGGCCCTGCAGGAAACCCTGCAGAAGACCCTCGACAACCTGCAGAAGATCCAGAGCAGCAGCGACGAGCTGGCCAGTCTCAAGCAGCGCCTGGCCGACGCGCCCAAACTGACCGGCGAGGCCCAGCGCGAACAGGCCCAGCTCAAGCCGGTGGCGGCCGAGGAGCTGACCGCACGCTACGCCAACCTGCCCGCTGCGCAGCTGGAGAGCATGCTGGCCGAGCGCCTGAGCCAGCTCAACGACTGGCAGGCGCAGCTGGCCCAGGCCACCAATGCGCTGATCGACGCGCAGACCCGTCCCGAGCGCGCGCAGGTCGAGATCAGCGCCAACCAGGCCCGCACCCAGACAATCCGCGAGCAGCTCAAGAGTGGCAAGGACAAGAACGTACCGCTCGGCCCCGAACAGCGGGCCATGCTGCAGAGCGAGCTGGCGGCGCTGGAGGCGGTCTCGCAGCTGCGCCGCCAGGAACTGGCCGGCAACACCACGCTGCAGGACCTCAGCGCCAGCCAGCGCGCCCTGCTGACCCAGCGCATCGCCCTGCTCGAGGCGCAGATCCTCGCCCTGCAGAACACCCTCAACGCCAAACGTCGCGAGGAGTCGGCGGAAACCGTGGCCCAGCTGTCGCGCGAGAGCCAAGGCAACCAGAGCGGCAGCCTGCTGGCCACCCAGGCCGATCTCAACCTGGCCCTGAGCGACTACCTGCTCAAGGCCACCGATCGCGCCAACGAGCTGATCCGCAAGAACATCGGTACCAAGCAGCAGCTCGACTCGCTGAAACAGGCCGAACAGGCGCTCGACGAACAGATCGCCGTGCTCAAGGGCAGCCTGCTGCTGACCCGCATCCTCTACCAGCAGAAGAACGCCCTGCCCAAGGTCAGTGCGGACAAGAACCTCGCCGACGAAATCGCCGACCTGCGTCTCTACCAGTTCGAGCTGAACCAGCGTCGCGCCGAAATCGCCAACCCGATCCAGTACGTCGACAGCCTGCTGACCAGCCAGTCGGCCGACAGCGTGACGCCCGAGCTGCGCAGCGAGCTGGAGCAACTGGCGCGCGCGCGCCTGGCGCTGCTCGATCGCCTCAACACCGAGCTGGGTAACCTGCTGACCCAGGCCATCACCCTGCAGCTCAACCAGAAGCAGCTGCTGGCCACCAGTGCCAGCCTGAGCCGCACCCTCGACGAGCAGATGTTCTGGATCGCCAGCAACAAGCCGCTCGACCTCGACTGGTTCAAGGGTGCCCCCGAGCGCCTGCAGCGCCAGCTCGACGCCCTGCCGCTGGGCGACAGCGCCAGGGCCATCGGCCGCGGCCTGATCGATCAGCCGCTGCGCTTCCTGCCGCTGGTGGTGCTGCTCGCCGCCCTGTTCGCCGGACGCCCCTGGCTGCGCCGCCGCCTGACACGCATCGACGACGACCTCCACCAGCTGCGCCGCTACCGCCAGCTGCTCACGCCGCTGGCGGTGCTCTGCCACTTCCTGCTGGTGCTGCCGCTGCCGCTGATCGTCGCCGCCTGCGGCGTGATGCTGATCCAGGATCCGCAGCAGGCCACCACCATCTTCGGCGAGTCGCTGCTCAAGCTGGCCCAGGCCATGCTGGTGTTCGGCGTCAGCTACCGCCTGCTGGCCCGTGGCAGCGTGGCCGAGCGCCACTTCGGCTGGGAACCGCAGCGGGTGCAGAGCCTCTATCGCCAGGTGCGCCTGCTCGGCCTGGTGGTGATGCCGATGGTGCTGGTGGTGAGCATCGCCGAACGCCAGCTCACCGGGCTGGCCGAGGACGTGCTGGGCATCTTCATCGTCCTCACCGGCTTCCTGCTGATGAGCTGGATCCTCCTGCGCATCATGCGCAGCCAACCGCCGTTCTTCGGCTCGCGGGTGCTGCACTTCATCGCCGCCTTGCTGCTGGTCGGCCTGCCGCTGGCCCACGTGCTGCTGGTCGGCTTCGGCTACTACTACACCGCGCTCAAGCTCACCGGCCGCCTGCTCGACAGCCTGTACATCATCGCCATCTGGACGGTGGTGCAGTCGACCGTGATGCACGGCCTCGGCGTCGCCGCCCGCCGCCTGGCCCTGCAGCGCGCCCAGGCGCGTCAGCAGACCCCGCCGCGCGAGGGCGCCGAGGGGGGCGAGCTGATCGAGGAGCCGACCCTGGCCCTGGAGCAGGTCAACCAGCAATCCCTGCGCCTGATCCGCCTGGGCCTGCTGCTGGCCTTCGGCGGCATCTTCTACTTCGTCTGGGCCGACCTGCTGGCGGTGTTCACCTACCTGGACAGCGTGACCCTCTACGAATACACCAGCGGCAGCGGCGAGACCGCCGTCAGCGTGCCGATCAGCCTCAGCGACCTGCTCGGCGCCCTGGTGATCCTGGTGATCACCCTGGCCCTGGCGCGCAACCTGCCCGGTCTGCTGGAGATGCTGGTGCTGTCGCGCATGCAGCTGGCCCAGGGCAGCGCCTACGCCACCACCGCCCTGCTGTCCTACGCGATCATGGCCTTCGGCCTGGTCAGCACCCTGTCGACCCTGGGCCTCAGCTGGGACAAGCTGCAGTGGCTGGTCGCCGCACTGTCGGTGGGCATCGGTTTCGGCATGCAGGAAATCTTCGCCAACTTCATCTCCGGCCTGATCATCCTGTTCGAGCGCCCGGTGCGCATCGGCGACGTGGTGACCATCGGCAACCTGTCCGGGTCGGTGAGCAAGATCCGCATCCGCGCCACCACCATCACCGACTTCGACCGCAAGGAAATCATCGTCCCCAACAAGACCTTCATCACCAGCCAGCTGATCAACTGGTCGCTGACCGACACCGTCACCCGCGTCACCATCAAGATCGGCGTGGCCTACGGCTCCGACCTCGAACTGGTGCGCAAGCTGCTGCTGCAGATCGCCCGCGACAACCCCCGGGTACTCAAGGAGCCGGATCCGCAGGTGCTGTTCCTCACCTTCAGCGAAAGCACCCTCGACCACGAGCTGCGCATCCACGTACGCGAGCTGGGCGACCGCAACGCGGCGATCGACGAGATCAACCGCGAGATCGACCGTCTGTTCCGCGAGCACGGCATCGAGATCGCCTTCCGCCAGCTCGACGTGTTCCTCAAGAACCTGCAGGGCCAGCAGCTGCAGCTGCTCAGCGACCAGCCGCTGAAGTCGAGCGACGCGTGACTGGACGGCCTGCGGCAATCCCCAGCACAATCTTTTCCTAGAGAAATGCTCGGGAATTGCCGGAGGCCTTCGTGAAAACCCTCGACCAGCTCGCATTCGACAACCGCTTCGCCCGCCTCGGCGACACCTTCTCCACCCGCGTGCTGCCGCAGCCGATCGAGCAGCCGCAACTGGTGGTAGCCAGCCCGGCGGCCATGGCGCTGCTCGACCTCGACCCGGCCGAAGCGCAGCGCCCCGAATTCGCCGCCCTGTTCGCCGGCCACCAGCTGTGGCAGGACGCCGAGCCGCGGGCGATGGTCTACTCCGGCCACCAGTTCGGCATGTACAACCCGCAGCTCGGCGACGGCCGTGGCCTGCTGCTCGGCGAGGTGGTCAACGCCCGCGGCGAATACTGGGACCTGCACCTCAAGGGCGCCGGCTACACGCCGTATTCGCGCATGGGCGACGGCCGCGCGGTGCTGCGCAGCTCGATCCGCGAGTTCCTCGCCAGCGAGCATCTCGCCGCGCTGGGCATCCCCACCACCCGCGCGCTGTGCGTGGTCGCCTCGACCACCCCCGTCTACCGCGAGCGCGCGGAAACCGCCGCCATGCTGCTGCGTCTGGCGCCCAGCCACCTGCGCTTCGGCCATTTCGAGTTCTTCTACTACACCCGCCAGCACGAGGCCCTGCGCCAGCTCGCCGAGCACGCCCTGGACTGCCACTTCCCCGGGTGCCGCGAGCAGGAACAGCCGTTCGCCGCGATGTTCCGCACCGTGGTCGAACGCACCGCCGAGACCATCGCCCTGTGGCAGGCCTACGGCTTCTGTCACGGGGTGATGAACACCGACAACATGTCGCTGCTCGGCCTGACCTTCGACTACGGCCCCTACGCCTTCCTCGACGACTTCGACGCCCGCCACGTCTGCAACCACTCCGACGACAGCGGCCGCTACCGCTTCGAGAACCAGGTGCCGATCGCCCACTGGAACCTCTCGGCGCTGGGCCAGGCGCTGACTCCGCTGGTAGCCGTGGAGCTCCTGCGCGAGTCCCTCGGCCTGTTCCTGCCGCTGTATCAGGCTCAATATCTGGACCGCATGCGCCGGCGCCTTGGCCTGCGCACGGCCGAGGACGGCGACGAGACGCTGGTGCAGCGCCTGCTCGCCCTGATGCAGCAGGGCGGCGTGGACTACAGCCGCTTCTTCCGCAGCCTCGGCGATGCCCCCGCCGCCGCGGCCGTGCAGCGCCTGCGCGAGGAGTTCGTCGACCTCGCCGGTTTCGACGCCTGGGCGGCCGGCTACCTGGCCCGCCTCGGCCGCGACGGCGAGGACACCCAGGAGCAGCGCCGCACGCGGATGCACGCGGTCAATCCGCGCTACATCCTGCGCAACTACCTGGCCCAGCAGGCCATCGAAGCCGCGCAGCAGGGCGATTACGGCCCGGTGCGCGAACTGCACGCGGTGCTCTCGCGGCCCTTCGCCGAGCAGCCGGGGATGGAGCGCTACGCCGAGCGCCCGCCGGAGTGGGGCAAGCACCTGGAGATCAGCTGCTCGTCGTGAACCGACCGCTTTGCGCTGCCGGTCAGACCCGGTTTTTAACTCTTAAAGGCATATAAACCTTATCAAACATTCTTGGACTGTCTAAGCGAAGGCTTTTATCGTTGCGCCAGCGCCGGTGCGCCCAGCGTGCCGTGTCGATACCTCACACGAGATTCGCTCCAAGGATGTCCATGCTTCCGGACTCGCTGTCGCTCTGGTTCGTCGCCGCCCTGCTGCTCTGGGTGCTGGTTTCCTTCGTCCGCGAGAAGTGGAGCCCGGACATCGTCGCCGCCATCGCCGTGGCCGCCCTGCTGGTCACCGGCCTGCTGCTGCCCGCCGAAGTGCTCGGCGTGCTGTCCAACTCGGCGCCGGTGACCATCGCCTGCATGTTCGTGCTGTCCGCCGCCCTGGAGCGCACCGGCTGCATCGACGCGCTGGGCAACTGGCTGGGCGAGCTGGTCGGCACCAGCCCGACGCGGGTGCTGGCGGGGCTGACCGTCACCGCCTTGGTGATCTCCGCCTTCCTCAACAACACCCCGGTGGTGGCCATCCTCACCCCGGTGGCCATCGCCCTGGCCAAGCGCGCCGGCACCCTGCCCTCCAAGCTGCTGATCCCGCTGTCCTACGCCACCATCCTCGGCGGCTCGCTGACCATGATCGGCACCTCGACCAACATCCTGGTCGACGGCGTGGCGCGCAAGGCCGGCCTCGAACCGTTCGGCATGTTCGAGATCACCGGCGCCGGGCTGATCCTCGCCGCGACTGGCATGCTCTATCTGCTGACCATCGGCAAGCGCCTGCTGCCCGAGCGCGAGACCCTGTCCCGGCAGCTGCGCCCCGACCTCGATCGCGCGTTCATGAGCGAACTGCGCGTGCCGCAGGACTCGCCGGTGATCGGCAAGAGCATCGCCGAGGCCAACCTCAACGGCGGCAGCGGCCTGCAGGTGTTGCAGGTGAATCGCAATGCCGAGCAGATCAGTCGCCCGCAGCACGACTTCGTCCTCCAGGCCGGCGACCTGCTGGTGCTGCACGGCCAGGTCCGCGCGGTGGTCGACCTGCGCGAGAGCGGCCATCTGAGCTTCAACCGCGGCGAGGCCTTCGAGACGGTCAGCAGTCAGGACCTGATCCTCGCCGAGGCCATCGTCGGGCGCAATTCGCGCTACAGCCACCGGCCGATGCGCGACCTCGACCTCAGCGCGCGCTACGGCATCAACGTGCTGGCCGTGCATCGCCAGGACGAGAACGTGCGAGGCAACCTCGACGATTTCCAGCTGCAGTTCGGCGACGTGATGCTGGTCGAGGGCACCCCGGCGCAGATCAAGCGCTTCGCCGACAACGGCGAGCTGATCAGCCTCAACGCCGTGCAGGAGCGCGCCTACCGCCGCGACAAGGCGCCGATCGCCCTGCTCGCCACCGCCGCGGTGATGCTGCTGGCGGCCCTCGGCGTGATGCCGATCGAGGGTCTGGCGATCATCGGCGCGGTGACCGTGCTGGCCACCCGCTGCCTGGACGTGGAAGACGCCTACAAGGCGGTGGACTGGAAGATCCTCAGCCTGATCTTCGGCATGCTGGCGATCAGCGTGGCGATGGACAAGGTCGGCCTGGTCAGGCTGATCGTCGAGAACGTGATGGCCCTGCTGCCGTGGGCCGGACCGCTGCTGCTGTTGTCGTTCATCTACCTGTTCACCTCGGTGCTCACCGAGGTGCTGTCCAACAATGCGGTGGCGGTGCTGGTCACCCCGATCGCCATCGGCATGGCCCAGCAGCTGGGCGTCGACCCGCGCGCCTTCGTGGTGGCAGTGATGTTCGCCGCCAGCGCCAGCTTCGCCACGCCGATCGGCTACCAGACCAACACCTTCGTCTACAACGCCGGCGGCTACCGCTTCAGCGACTTCATGAAGGTCGGCATTCCGCTGAACGCCCTGCTGTGGCTGGTGGCCAGCCTGATCATCCCGCTGTTCTGGCCGCTGACCCCGCTGTGACGCCCGGGGGCGACCAATGTCCCCATCGCGCATGGTGGCATTGACCGACCTGCGGCGGTCTCGGCATGCTGCGCGCTTTCCCTGCCCACGAAGGAATGCGCGCGCATGAAAGCGGAAACCCTGGCCATCCACGCCGGCTACAGCCCCGACCCGACCACCAAGGCGGTGGCGGTGCCGATCTACCAGACCACCTCCTACGCCTTCGACGACACCCAGCACGGCGCCGACCTGTTCGACCTCAAGGTCGCCGGCAACATCTACACGCGGATCATGAACCCGACCACCGACGTGCTGGAGAAGCGCGTGGCCGCGCTGGAGGGCGGCGTGGCGGCGCTGGCGGTGGCCTCGGGCATGGCGGCGATCACCTACGCGATCCAGACCATCGCCGGCGTCGGCGACAACATCGTCTCGGTGGCCAAGCTGTACGGCGGCACCTACAACCTGTTCGCCCACACCCTGCCGCGCCAAGGCATCGAGGTGCGCTTCGCCGCGCACGACGACATCGCCGCCCTGGAAGCGCTGATCGACGCCAACACCAAGGCGGTGTTCTGCGAGTCGATCGGCAACCCGGCGGGCAACATCGTCGACCTGCAGGCGCTGGCCGACGCCGCCCACCGCCACGGCGTGCCGCTGATCGTCGACAACACCGTGGCCACGCCGATCCTCTGCCGGCCGTTCGAGCACGGCGCCGACATCGTGGTGCATTCGCTGACCAAGTACATCGGCGGCCACGGCACCAGCATCGGCGGCATCGTGGTCGACTCCGGCAAGTTCCCCTGGGCGGACAATAAGGAACGCTTCCCGCTGCTCAACACCCCGGACGCTTCCTACCACGGCGTGACCTACACCGAGTCCTTCGGCCCGGCCGCGTTCATCGGCCGCTGCCGCGTGGTGCCGCTGCGCAACATGGGTGCCGCGCTGTCGCCGTTCAACGCCTTCCTGATCCTCCAGGGCCTGGAAACCCTGGCCCTGCGCATGGAGCGCCACTGCGCCAATGCGCGCCAGGTCGCCGAGTTCCTGCAGAACCACCCGCAGGTCAGCTGGGTGAAGTACGCCGGCCTGGTCGATCACCCCGAGCACGCGCTGGCGCAGCGCTACATGGGCGGCCGACCGGCGTCGATCCTGTCGTTCGGCATCGGCGGCGGCATCGAGTCGGCGGCGCGCTTCATCGACGCGCTCAAGCTGGTGGTACGCCTGGTCAACATCGGCGACGCCAAGTCGCTGGCCTGCCACCCGGCCTCCACCACCCACCGCCAGCTCAACGACGAGGAGCTGGCCCGCGCCGGCGTGTCGCGCGACCTGGTGCGCCTGTCGATCGGCATCGAGCACATCGACGACATCCTCGCCGACCTCGGCCAGGCGCTGGAGGCGGCCAAAGGCTGATCGCGCCTCGCCTGATCGTTGGCCCGTTGCGCCCCCGGGCGCAACGGGTGACCTGTCTGTGGGAGGCCCGACCTCGGGGCGAAGCGCTTGGGCTTTTGGCGAGCCTGCACACGCCTCCCACAGACTGGCACTGACAGCGGGGAGCGAACACGGCGCCTTGATATCCCGTCCGGCGGCCCCACACTAGGAAGATCACCCCGTGGAGCCCGCCATGACCGCCTCGCTGATCATCCCCTGCCCGCACTGCAACGGCCTCAACCGCATCCCCGCCGCCCGTCTCGGCGAGGCGCCGCGCTGCGGGCGCTGCAAGAGTGCCGTGCTGCCCGGCAAGCCGTTCGCCGTCGACGGCGCCAGCTTCGCCGCCCAGCTCAAGGGCGACCTGCCGCTGCTGCTCGACGTGTGGGCCGACTGGTGCGGACCGTGCAAGGCCTTCGCGCCGACCTTCGACCAGGCCGCCCGCGAGCTGTCCGGGCGCGTGCGCCTGGCCAAGCTGGACAGCGAGGCCAACCAGCCCCTGGCCGGCCAGCTAGGCATCCGCTCGATCCCCAGCCTGATCCTGTTCAAGGGCGGCGTCGAAGTGGCGCGACAGAGCGGCGCCATGGCGTTGCCGCAACTGCTGGCCTGGCTGCGCCAGCACGGTCTCTGAACCGGCAGCACGACGGGACAGCGCGCGCCGCACGCGGCATACTGCGGCCTTCGTTCCGCTGCGTGAGATCCCCATGGTTCAGCACATCCTCGTCGCCCACGACCTCAGCCCGGAGGCCGATCTGGCCCTGCAGCGCGCCGACCTGCTGGCGCGGCAGCTGGGCGCGCGGCTGAGCCTGGTGCATGTGCTGGCGACCGGGGGCGATGCCGAGGCCGCGCGTGCCCGCCTGGCGCCCGCCCTGGCCGCCTGCGCGAGCGCGCGCAGCGAGTTGCTGGTGCGCAGCGGCCATCCGGTGGAGGAAATTCTCGCTCAGGTCCGCGGCCTGCCGGCCGATCTGGTGGTCCTCGGCGCGCACCACGCGCAGTCGGCGCAAGGCTTTGCCGGCACCACCCTCGAGCAGCTGCTGCAGGGCTGCCCGGTGCCGCTGCTGCTGGCGGTGCAGCCCGCCTGGCAGCCCTGGACGCGGGCGCTGGTGGCGCTGGACTTCTCGCCCTGCGCCAGCCGCGCCCTGCAGCAGACCTGGCAGCTGCTGGCCGACGGCGCCAGCGTGCATGCCCTGCATATCGACGAGCAGGCGGCGATCCACGCCCTCGACGACCCCGCCGAACGACAGTTCCAGCGCGAGCTGTTCGACCGCCTGGTCGACGACGAACGCCGCCGCCTGCCGGATCGTCCGCTGCTGCTCAGCCACGCCTTGCTGTCGGGGGAACGCGAGCACTGCCTGCAGACGGTGATCGCCGCCGAGCAGCCGCAGTTGCTGGCTCTCGGCGCGCACAGCCGCGGCGTGCTGGCCGACGCCCTGCTCGGCAGCCTGGTGCTGCAGCTGCTGCAGCAACCGCCCTGCGACGTGCTGGTGGTCCGCTGAGCCCCTTCCCTGCCAGGAGCAGGGGGACGCTCAGCCGGCGCTTTCCAGATGCGCGTGCAGCTCGACGAACTGCTGGGTCAGCTTGTGCCGCGGGTCGAGGAAGATCAGCGGCATGCAGGCCTGGTGCGACTCGCGCATCTTCACCGAAGCGCCCAGGTACACCGGCAGCACCGGCAACTGCTCGGCAATCAGCTCGTCGAGCAGCTGCTGCGGCAGCGACGCACGCGGCTGGAACTGGTTGACCACGATGCCCTCGACCTCGAGGTCCTCGTTGTGGTCCTCGCGCAGCTCGTCGAGCTCGGCGAGCAGACCGTACAGCGCCTGGCGCGAGAAGCTGTCGCAGTCGAAGGGAATCAGCACCCGATCAGCGCCGATCAGCGCGGAAACCGTGTAAAAATTCAGCGCCGGCGGGGTATCCAGGTAGATCCGCTCGTAGTCCTCGTCCAGCTCGTCGAGCAGTTTGCGCAGCTTGTTGATCTTGTGCTTGGCCTCCAGTTTGGGTTGCAGGTCGGCCAGCTCGGCACTCGCGGTGATCAGATCGAGATTGGCAAAGGGCGTCGGCTGCACCCTGACCTTGGGCTTCTTGCCGGCGCTACCGGCCAGCACCTGCTTGAAGAAGTCGGCGATGCCCAGCGGGATGGCGTCGCCGCTCAGCCCGGTGAGGTAATGGGTGGAGTTGGCCTGGCTGTCGAGATCGATCAGCAGGGTGCGATAGCCCTGCGCCGCACTCACCGCCGCCAGGTTGCAGGCGATGCTCGACTTGCCGACTCCGCCCTTCTGATTGAACACCACACGCCGCATGCCACTGTCTCCCCTGGTGCGCTCCGCCGTGCGCGGATGCGTTGCTGTGCCTGCATTTAACCCCATTCACGTCCGCCTGTGCGCATCGACCGCCGTTGTCCGCAATGCCTGCGCCTGCCGCGCCTCGCCTTCGAGCAGTTCGGCGAAACGCTGCACCAGCGGCGAGGCCTCGCCGCGGCGGCGCACCAGCCACACCGCGGTGCTGGCCCCGGCATCGCGCAGGGTGCGGCACACCACGCCGTCGATGCGCATGCGGCTGAACGAGGCCGGCAGCACGGTGACGCCGAGGCCGGTGGCGACCAGACCGATCAGGGTCATCGCCTCGCTGGCCTCCTGGACGATGCGCGGAGTGAAGCCGGCGGCGCGCGCCAGGTCGAGCAGCTGGTCGTAGAGGCCGGTGCCGAAACTGCGCGGGAAGAACACGAAGGCTTCCCCGGCCAGCTCGCTTAGGTCGATCCCCGCCGCGCGGCCGGCCAGCGGATGGCCGGCCGGCAGCACCGCCACCAGCGCTTCGGCGAACAGCTCCAGCGCCTGCAGCCCGGCGGGCATGGCCTCCAGCGGACGCAGCATGCCGACCTGCAGGCGCCCTTCGGCGACCGCCTCGGCGACGCCGCGGCTGCTCAGCTCGCAGAGGTCCAGATGCACCGCCGGACAGGCCAGGCGGAAGGCCTGGATCGCCCGCGGAATGGTCGAGGTGAACGGCGCCGAGGAGGTGAAACCGACCTTCAGCTCGCCGACCTCGCCGCGCTGCGCGCGGCGCGCCACGTCGACCGCCTTGTCCAGCTGCGCCAGCACCGCCCGCGCCTCGGGCAGGAACAGCCGGCCAACCTCGCTGAGGACCACCCGCCGGTTGGTGCGCTCGAACAGACGCGCGCCGAGCTCGTCCTCCAGCGCCTGGATCTGCTGGCTCAGCGGCGGCTGGGAGATACCCAGTTGCAGCGCGGCGCGACCGAAGTGCAGCTCCTCGGCGACGGCGATGAAATAGCGCAGGTGACGGAGTTCCATGGGCGACTCTATCGATTCGCAAGACATATCAGACAGGTCGAATAATATATTGGAACTAAGAATACCGCCTCACCTATGCTTGCCGGCATGCCCCGCCCACCGAGTCGCCCCTGGCCCGTTCGCGCCTCTCTGCCACCGCCGAGGAACCGATGAAGATCCTTGCCGCCAGCCCTGTGCAGCCTCCGAGTGCCGCCGAAACGATGCGGCACATCGAGAAGGGCACCGCGCAGTTCCGCCGCACCAACTGGGCGCTGTTCGCCGGCGGCTTCGCCACCTTCGCCCTGCTCTACTGCGTGCAGCCGATGCTGCCGGTGCTGTCCGCCGCCTTCGCCCTGAGCGCGGCGCAGAGCAGCCTGGCGCTGTCGATCTCGACCATCACCCTGGCCATCGGCCTGCTGCTCACCGGTCCGTTGTCCGACGCCCTCGGCCGCAAGCCGGTGATGGTCGCCGCGCTGTGCGCCGCCGCGCTGTGCACCCTGCTCACCCCGCTGATGCCCAACTGGCATGCCCTGCTGCTGATGCGCGCGCTGGTCGGCCTGTCGCTGAGCGGCCTGGTCGCGGTGGCGATGTCCTACCTCAGCGAGGAAATCCATCCCCAGCACCTCGGCCTGGCCATGGGCCTGTACATCTCCGGCAACGCGCTGGGCGGCATGAGCGGCCGGCTGGTCAGCGGCGTGCTGGTGGATTTCGTCTCCTGGCAGGCGGCGGTGGCCACCCTCGGCGGCCTCGCGCTGCTCGCCGCGCTGCTGTTCTGGCGCCTGCTGCCGGACTCGCGGCACTTCCGGCCGACGCCGCTGAGCTTCGCCAACCTGGCCAACGGCCTGCGCCTGCACCTGACCGACCGCGGCCTGCCCTGGCTGTTTCTCGAAGCCTTCCTGCTGATGGGCGGTTTCGTCACCCTGTTCAACTACATCGGCTACCGCCTGCTCGAGGCGCCCTACAACCTCAGCCTGAGCCTGGTCGGCCTGCTCTCGGTGGTCTACCTGTCGGGCACCTACAGCTCGACCCAGGCCGGCCTGCTGGCCGACCGCCTCGGCCGCCACCGGGTGTTCTGGCCGGCGATCCTGCTGATGCTGGGCGGCCTGCTGCTGACCCTGTTCGCCTCGCTGGCGCTGATCCTCGTCGGCATGCTGCTGTTCGCCTTCGGCTTCTTCGCCGCCCACTCGCTGGCCAGCAGCTGGGTCGGCCGCCGCGCCCTGCAGGCCCGTGGCCAGGCCTCGTCGCTGTACCTGTTCAGCTACTACCTGGGCTCCAGCGTGGCCGGCACCCTCGGCGGCCTGTTCTGGCAGCGCGGCGGCTGGACCGGTGTCGGCCTGTTCATCGCCGCCCTGCTTGCGGTGGCGCTGCTGGTGGCGCTGCACCTGTCGCGGCTGCCACCCAAGCAGCCACAGGCCTGAGCGCGCCGGACTGGCAAACGGGCGCCGGTCTTTTCAGAACCGCGTACTGATCACTGGTGATACTGCGCCGACAGCTCGTGCACCGCCTCGATGAACACTCCGGCATTGCGCGGATCGACTTCCGGGGTGATGCCGTGGCCGAGGTTGAACACGTGGCCCGAGCCGTTGCCGTAACGCTCGAGGATGCGCGCCACTTCGGCGCGGATCGCCGTCGGGTTGGCGTACAGCACGGTCGGGTCCATGTTGCCCTGCAGGGCCACCTTGTCGCCGACGCGGGCGCGGGCGTTGCGGATGTCGCAGGTCCAGTCCAGGCCCAGCGCGGTGGCGCCGGCCTCGGCCATGGACTCCAGCCACAGACCGCCGCCCTTGGTGAACAGGATCACCGGCACTTCGCGGCCCTCGTGCTGGCGGATCAGGCCGCTGACGATGCGCTCCATGTAGAACAGCGAGAACTCGCGGTAGGCCGCATCCGACAGGCTGCCGCCCCAGGAGTCGAAGATCTGCACGGCCTGGGCGCCGGCGAGGATCTGCGCATTCAGGTAGCTGGTGACCGACTGGGCCAGCTTGTCGAGCAGCGCGTGCATGGCCTGCGGGTTGTCGTAGAGCATCGCCTTGGACTTGCGGAAGTCCTTGGACGAACCACCCTCGACCATGTAGGTGGCCAGGGTCCACGGGCTGCCGGAGAAGCCGATCAGCGGCACACGGCCGTTGAGCTCGCGGCGGATGGTGCGCACCGCGTCCATCACGTAGCCGAGATCCTTTTCCGGATCGGGGATCGGCAGCGCGGCGATGTCGGCCGGGGTGCTGACCACCTTCTTGAAGCGCGGCCCTTCGCCGGTCTCGAAGTACAGGCCCAGACCCATGGCATCCGGAATGGTCAGGATGTCGGAGAACAGGATGGCGGCATCCAGCGGGTAGCGGTCCAGCGGCTGCAGGGTGACCTCGCAGGCCAGCTCGGGATTCATGCACAGGCTCATGAAATCGCCAGCCTTGGCGCGGCTGGCACGGTACTCGGGGAGGTAGCGTCCGGCCTGGCGCATCATCCACACCGGGGTGACATCGACAGGCTGCTTGAGCAGGGCGCGAAGGAAACGGTCGTTCTTCAGGACGGTCATAACGGCTTCCGGCGAAAATTCAGGGGGCATTGTCGCAAAGCACACAGCAAAAGGCACGGCGGGTGCCGTGCCTTTCGTGGTTGGCTTGACCGGGGTCAGCTGCGCGGAGGAGTCCCGCCACAGCGACCGGTCACGGTTCAGACGCCCAGGTAGTCGAGGATGCCCTCGGCGGCCTGGCGGCCTTCGAAGATCGCGGTGACCACCAGGTCGGAGCCGCGCACCATGTCGCCGCCGGCGAAGATCTTCGGGTTGCTGGTCTGGTGCTTGAACTGACCGGCTTCCGGAGCGACCACGCGACCCTGGTCATCGATGGCGATGCCGAACTGCTCGAACCACGGCGCCGGGCTCGGCCGGAAGCCGAAGGCGATCACCACGGCGTCGGCCGGGAGGATCTCCTCGGAGCCCGGAATCGGCTCGGGGCTGCGGCGACCGCGGGCATCCGGCTCGCCGAGGCGGGTCTCGATGACCTTGACGCCTTCGACGCGGCCTTCGCCGACGATGGCAATCGGCTGGCGGTTGAACAGGAACTTGACCCCTTCTTCCTTGGCGTTCTTCACCTCGCGGCGCGAGCCCGGCATGTTCGCCTCGTCGCGACGGTAGGCACAGGTGACCGCCTTGGCGCCCTGACGGATCGAGGTGCGGTTGCAGTCCATCGCCGTGTCGCCACCGCCGAGCACCACCACCTTCTTGCCGGCCATGTCGATGAAGTCCTCGGGGGACTTCTCGAAGCCGAGGTTGCGGTTGACGTTGGCGATCAGGAAGTCCAGCGCATCGAAGACGCCCGGCAGGTCCTCGCCGGCGAAGCCGCCCTTCATGTAGCTGTAGGTGCCCATGCCCATGAACACGGCGTCATATTCGGCGAGCAGCTGCTCCATGCTCACGTCCTTGCCCACCTCGGTGTTGAGGCGGAACTCGATGCCCATGCCGGTGAACACTTCGCGGCGCCGGCTCAGCACGGTCTTTTCCAGCTTGAACTCGGGGATGCCGAAGGTCAGCAGGCCGCCGATCTCCGGGTTCTTGTCGAACACCACCGGGGTCACGCCGTTGCGCACCAGCACGTCGGCGCAGCCGAGACCGGCGGGGCCGGCACCGACCACCGCGACGCGCTTGCCGGTCGGCACCACCTTGGACATGTCCGGGCGCCAGCCCATGGCGAAGGCGGTGTCGGTGATGTACTTCTCCACCGAGCCGATGGTCACCGCGCCGAAGCCGTCGGCCAGGGTGCAGGCACCCTCGCACAGGCGGTCCTGTGGGCACACGCGGCCGCAGACTTCCGGCAGGGTGTTGGTCTGGTGCGACAGCTCGGCGGCGGCGAGGATGTTGCCCTCGGAGACCAGCTTCAGCCAGTTGGGAATGAAGTTGTGCACCGGGCACTTCCATTCGCAGTACGGGTTGCCGCACTCCAGGCAGCGGTGCGCCTGTTCGGTCGCCTGCTGCGGCTTGAACAGGTCGTAGATCTCGACGAATTCCTTCTTGCGCTGGCGCAGCAGTTTCTTCTTCGGATCCTTGCGGCCGACCTCGATGAACTGGAAGTCGTTGTTCAGACGTTCAGTCATATCAAAACCTCTTTGCAGCAGCCTCAAGTCACGTGCTTCAAGCTGCGAAACTCATCTGGGGAACCGGCCAGCCTCGCTGCCCCTGGCGGGCGAGGCTGGCGGCTCGGAGCGGCCTTACTGCGGGTTGGCCCGGGTGCTGGACAGCAGCGTCTTCAGACTGGCGGCCTTCGGCTTGACCAGCCAGAAGCGCCGCGCGTAGTCGTCGAGATTCTCCACAATCTGCTGACCCCAGGCACTGCCGGTCTCTTCCACGTACTCGACCAGCACGCGCTTGAGGTGGCTGCGGTAGGCCTCCATGGCTTCGCTGCTGATGCGCTGGATGTCCACCAGCTCGTGGTTGACGCGGTCGACGAAGCTGTTGTCCAGGTCGAGCACGTAGGCGAAGCCGCCGGTCATGCCCGAACCGAAGTTGTAGCCAGTCTTGCCCAGCACGCAGACGAAGCCGCCGGTCATGTACTCGCAGCAGTGGTCGCCGGTGCCTTCCACCACGGTGTGGGCGCCGGAGTTGCGCACCGCGAAACGCTCGCCCGCGGTACCGGCGGCGAACAGCTTGCCGCCGGTGGCGCCGTACAGGCAGGTGTTGCCGATGATCGCCGACTCCTGGCTCTGCATCTCGCAGCCCACGGACGGGGTGATGACGATCTTGCCGCCGGTCATGCCCTTGCCGACGTAGTCGTTGGCATCGCCCTGCAGGTACAGGTTGAGGCCGCCGGCGTTCCACACGCCGAAGCTCTGCCCCGCGGTGCCGGTGAAGCGGAAGCTCAGCGGCGCGTCGACCATGCCCTGGTTGCCATGCACCCGGGCGATCTCGCCGGAGATGCGCGCGCCGATGGAGCGGTCGCAGTTGCAGATGTCGAGGGCGAACTCGCCGCCGCTCTTGGCCTTGATCGCCGGCAACGCCATCTCGACCATCTTCTCGGCCAGCAGGCCCTGGTCGAACGGCGGGTTCTTCTCCACCTCGCAGAACTGCGGCTTGTCGGCCGGGATGTGGTCGCTGCCGAGCAGCGGGGTCAGGTCCAGGTTGCCCTGCTTGGCGGTTTCACCCGGCAGCACCTCGAGCAGGTCGGTGCGTCCGATCAGCTCGGCCAGGCTGCGCACGCCCAGCTTGGCCAGCCACTCGCGGGTTTCCTCGGCGATGAAGGTGAAGAAGTTCATCACCATCTCGACGGTGCCGATGAAGTGGTCCTTGCGCAGCTGGTCGTTCTGGGTGGCCACGCCGGTGGCGCAGTTGTTCAGGTGGCAGATGCGCAGGTACTTGCAGCCCAGGGCGATCATCGGCGCGGTGCCGAAGCCGAAGCTCTCGGCGCCGAGGATGGCGGCCTTGATCACGTCGAGGCCCGTCTTCAGGCCGCCGTCGGTCTGCACGCGCACCTTGCCGCGCAGGTCGTTGCCGCGCAGGGTCTGGTGCGCCTCGGCGAGGCCCAGCTCCCACGGGCTGCCGGCGTACTTGATCGAGGTCAGCGGCGAGGCGCCGGTGCCGCCGTCATAGCCGGAGATGGTGATCAGGTCGGCATAGGCCTTGGCCACGCCGGCGGCGATGGTGCCGACGCCCGGCTCGGCGACCAGCTTGACCGACACCAGCGCCTGCGGGTTGACCTGCTTGAGGTCGAAGATCAGCTGGGCCAGGTCCTCGATCGAGTAGATGTCGTGGTGCGGCGGCGGCGAGATCAGGGTCACGCCGGGCACCGCGTAGCGCAGGCGGGCGATCAGCGGATTGACCTTGCCGCCCGGCAGCTGGCCGCCCTCGCCGGGTTTGGCGCCCTGGGCGACCTTGATCTGCAGCACTTCGGCGTTGACCAGGTATTCCGGGGTGACGCCGAAGCGGCCGGTAGCCACCTGCTTGATCTTCGAGCTCTTGATGGTGCCGTAGCGCGCCGGGTCTTCGCCGCCCTCGCCGGAGTTGGAGCGCCCGCCCAGACGGTTCATCGCCTCGGCCAGCGCCTCGTGGGCTTCCGGCGACAGCGCGCCGAGGGAGATGCCCGCGGCGTCGAAGCGCTTGAAGATCGCGCTGAGCGGCTCGACCTGGTCGAGCGCCAGCGGCTGCGCGGCGGTCTTGACCTTGAGCAGGTCGCGAATCATCGATACGGGGCGGCTGTCGACCAACGCGGTGTAGTCGCGGAAGCGCGCATAGTCGCCCTGCTGCACGGCTTCCTGGAGCAGGCGCACCACGTCCGGGTTGTAGGCATGGTATTCGCCGCCGTGGACGAACTTGAGCAGGCCGCCCTGCTGGATCGCCTTGCGCTGGTTCCACGCCTCGACGGCCAGCAGCTTCTGCTCGGCCTCGAGGTCGACGAAGCGCGCGCCCTGGATGCGGCTGGCGACGCCGCGGAAGCTCAGCTCGACCACCTCGTCGGCCAGGCCGATGGCTTCGAACAGCTGGGCGCCACGGTAGGAGGCGACGGTGGAGATGCCCATCTTCGAGAGGATCTTCAGCAGGCCCTTGGAGATGCCCTTGCGGTAGTGCTTGAACGACTCGTGCAGGTCGCCGAGCACCTCGCCGCTGCGGATCAGGTCGGCCAGCACCTCGTAGGCGAGGAACGGATAGACCGCGGTGGCGCCGAAGCCGATCAGCACGGCGAAGTGATGCGGATCGCGCGCGGTGGCGGTTTCCACCAGGATGTTGCAGTCGCAGCGCAGGCCCTTCTCGGTCAGGCGGTGGTGCACCGCACCGACCGCCAGCGAGGCGTGCGCCGGCAGCTTGCCGGGGGCGATGTGGCGGTCGCTGAGGACCAGCATCACCTTGCCGGCACGCACGGCGGCCTCGGCCTGGTCGGCGATGGCGCGCACCGCCGCCTCGAGACCGAGCGACTCGTCGTAGTTGAGGTCGATGACCTGCCGCTCGAAGCCCGGGCGGTCCAGGGTCATCAGCGCCTGCCACTTGGCCGGGGAGATCACCGGGGTGTTGAGGATCGCGCGGTTGGCGTGGTCGGCGGACTCCTCGAACACGTTGCGCTCGGCGCCCAGGCAGGTTTCCAGCGACATGACGATCGACTCGCGCAGCGGATCGATCGGCGGGTTGGTCACCTGGGCGAACTGCTGGCGGAAGTAGTCGTAGGTCGAGCGCACGCGCCGCGACAGCACCGCCATCGGGGTGTCGTCGCCCATCGAGCCGACCGCTTCCTGGCCCTGCTCGGCGAGCGGCCGCAGCACCTGGTCACGCTCCTCGAAGGTGACCTGGAACATCTTCATGTACTGCTTGAGCTGCCCGCTGTCGTAGGCAGCCGCGCCCTGGTCCTCTTCCATGCTGGCCTGGATGCGCAGGGCATTCTGGCGCAGCCACTGGCGGTAGGGATGCCGCGACTTCAGGCGGTTGTCGATGTCCGCGGTGTGCAGCACCTGGCCGGTCTCAGTGTCCACGGCGAGGATCTGCCCCGGGCCGACGCGGCCCTTGGCGATCACGTCTTCCGGCGCGTAGTTCCACACGCCGACTTCCGAAGCGAGGGTGATGTAGCCGTTCTTGGTGGTGACCCAGCGCGCCGGACGCAGGCCGTTGCGGTCGAGCAGGCAGACGGCGTGGCGACCGTCGGTCAGCACCACGCCGGCTGGGCCGTCCCACGGCTCCATGTGCATGGAGTTGTATTCGTAGAAGCTGCGCAGCTCGACGTCCATGGTCTCGACGTTCTGCCAGGCCGGCGGAATGATCATGCGCAGTCCGCGGAACAGGTCCATGCCGCCGGTGACCAGCAGTTCAAGCATGTTGTCCATGCTCGAGGAGTCGGAACCGGTGCGGTTGACCAGCGGGGCGATGCTTTCCAGATCGGGCAGCAGCTCGTTGGCGAACTTGTTGCGCCGCGCCACCGCCCAGTTGCGGTTGCCGGTGATGGTATTGATCTCGCCGTTGTGCGCCAGGAAGCGGAACGGCTGGGCCAGCGGCCAGCGCGGCAGGGTGTTGGTGGAGAAGCGCTGGTGGAACACGCAGATCGCGGTTTCCAGGCGCTCGTCGCCCAGATCGGGGAAGAAGCTGGCCAGATCGGCCGGCATCATCAGACCCTTGTAGATGATGTCCTTGGCCGACAGGCTGCAGACGTAGAAGTCCGCGTCGTCCTTGAGGGCGACTTCGGCGTGGCGGCGGGCGTAGAACAGCTTGATCGCGATCTGCTGGTCATCGAGACCTTCGCCGCTGACGAACACCTGCTCGATGCGCGGCAGGCACTCCAGCGCCAGACGGCCGAGTACCGAGGTATCCACCGGCACGCTGCGCCAGCCGACCAGCTTCAGGCCCTGGGCGGCCAGTTGCGCATTGACCGCCTCGCGCGCGCGCGTGGCGCGGGCTTCGTCCTGACTGAGGAACAGCATGCCGACCGCGTACTGCTCGGGCAGGTGCACGCCGAACTGCTCGGCGGCCAGCACACGCAGGAAACGATCGGGCTTCTGCAGCAGCAGACCACAGCCATCGCCGGTCTTGCCGTCGGCATTGATGCCGCCGCGGTGGGTCATGCATGTCAGGGCTTCAATGGCAGTCTGCAGCAGATGGTGGCTGGGCTGCCCGTGCATGTGGGCAATCAGACCGAAGCCGCAGTTATCCTTGAACTGCTCAGGATGGTACAGACCTGCTTTCATAGGCACTCTCACCGGCTAACTTTTACTTGATTCGGGCGATTTTTCGCAATTTGTTCCCCTTTGCTACCACGTTTGTGGCGCGGGGTGCGATCACGGATGCGCCATTGTAGCGCGCAGCCCATGTCCGAAAAAGAACAAATGACGCCAAAGCGAAAATTTCATGTCGCATTTATAAAAGAAAACCGGTGACCCGCCTAGGCGGGTCACCGGTTTTTTCACCGCCGTAGGAACAGGCTAGCGGCCGGCCTGGCGGATTTCCTGCTGGATGCTGGCAAAGGTGCGTGGCCACGGTTTGCCGGCCTGCAGGCGCGCCGGCAAGCCGGTCACCGCCGACTTGGCCGCCGCCGGCGTGGAGAAGGCGCCATAGGTGACCACGTACAGCGGCTTGCCCTGGTGCAGCTTGCGGAAGTAGCGATAGTCGCCACCACCCTCGCGCACTGCCGTCTGGGCTGCCCCCTCCGAACTGGTGCCGAACAGTTGCAGGGTGTACTGACCGACGGGTTGCGACAGGTACCAGCTGCCGCTGCCGGCACTGCCCGCCGTCGGCGCGCTGGGAGCCGGCACAGCCGCAGGAGTGGGTGCCGGCCTGGCGCTCGGCGCCACCGCCAGCGGTGCTGCAGGCGCCGGCTTGACCTCCACAGCAGGGGCAGGCGCCGGCGTGGGCGCAGTGACCGGCGCCGCGCTCGGCGGCGTCTGCGCCACTGCCTGCTCCGTACCAACCGGCGGCACCGCGGTATCCACCGCTATCGGCATGGCGGCATTGGAGGCATCCAGCTCCTCGACGCCGGCCCCGCCGGCGGCGCGCGCCAGCGGTTCGCGCGGCACCGGCTGCCCCTGGCCGACCAACGGCAGCGGCAGCGGCTTGTCGCCTTCGAACTCGATGGCCGGGCCATTGACGGTCGGTGACGGCGAGGCGGCAGCGGCCTCGCCCTGCACCACAGAGCCCTGCTGCCCGGGCGCCGGACTGTCGGTGACTGCCGGCGCCACCCCGGACTCCTTGCCGTTCATCACCAGCGCCAGCACCACCCCGACAGCCACCACCCCCAGCGCCAGCAGGTGTTTCTTCGGCAGGTTGATGCCGGTTCCGGTCGAGAGCTCCGGCTGGTCTTCGGCGAGCATCGCCTCGTTCAGCACCTCGCGCGCCACCCGATTGATCGCCCCCGGCCAGCCACCCGACTCGACCTGAATTTCTTCCAGCTGGCGGGCATCGAACAATGTCAGATCCTGCCCGGCGCCTTCGAGGCGCTGGGCGAGGTAGGCGCGTGTTTCGTCGAGCGTGTAAGGCTGCAACTCCTGCACATGACAGCGATCGGCCTTGCCCAACGCATCCAGACGCGCCAGCAGCTCTGGCTCGGCAAATAGGAAGACATGGGCACGACCATCGCTATCCCCTGCCGCCAGCGCAGCCAGGGTTTCCAGCGCTTCGTCCTGCAGTTTCTCGGCGTCATCCACCAGCAGATAGACTTCCTGGCCGGCCTGATTCAGGCGGGCCACCTGACCGAGCAGACCATCCACATCCTGGCTGCTGCCGCCCAGCCCTTGGCTGAAACCGCGCAACAGCATCGCACTGTTGCCGGCCTGACGCGCCGACAGCGGCACGCTGACCACGCTCTGCTTGTTGCTGCTGGCCACCAGCGCCTGACGCAGCAGGGTCTTGCCGCTGCCCAACGGCCCGCTCACCACCTGCATCAGCGCACTGTAGCGCGCCAGCTGATGCAACTGGGCCAGCACCGGCTTGCGCTGCGCGGGGAAAAACTTGAAGCCCGGCACCCGCGGGGTGAACGGGTCGTGCGTCAACTGGTAATGCTCAACAAATGCCTCATCGGCCTGCAGGCTGGTCATGAATGCCTCATTCCATTTGCACAGGAAGCCCCGGCACTGGCGCCGGGGCAATCAACTCACTTCAGGCTTGACGGACCAGTGCCGCATAGTCCGTACGCAGCGTTGCTTCGAGAACTTCGCGCGGATAGTCCGCTGTCACCACCGCCTCGCCCAGCTGGCGCAGCAGCACCAGACGCAACTGGCCATCGAGCACCTTCTTGTCGACCGCCATGTGACGGAGAAATTCCTCCACACCCATCTCCTGCGGCGGCACCACCGGCAGGCCGGCGCGCAGCAGCAGACGGATGCCACGATCGCGCGCCTGCGCGTCGATCCAGCCGAGGCGCCGCGACATTTCCAGCGCCATCACGGTGCCGACCGCCACCGCCTCGCCGTGCAACCAGACGCCGTAGCCCATTTCGGTCTCGATGGCGTGACCGAAGGTATGGCCGAGGTTGAGGGTGGCGCGCACCCCGGATTCGCGCTCGTCGGCATTCACCACCCGCGCCTTGGCCGCACAGGAACGCTCGACCGCCTCGCTGATCGCCTCGCCATCCAGCGCGCGCAGGGCATCGACGTGCTGCTCCAGCCAACTCAGGAAGGACTCGTCGCAGATCAGCCCGTACTTGATCACTTCGGCCAGGCCGGCCGACAGTTCGCGCGCCGGCAGGGTGGCCAGGGTCGCGGTATCGATCACCACCGCCTGCGGCTGGTAGAAGGCGCCGATCATGTTCTTGCCCAGCGGATGGTTGATCCCGGTCTTGCCGCCCACCGAGGAGTCCACCTGCGACAACAGCGTGGTTGGCACCTGGATGAAGTCCACCCCGCGCTGGTAGCAGGCCGCGGCGAAACCGGCCATGTCACCGATCACCCCACCACCGAGGGCGATCAGGGTGGTGCGCCGGTCATGCCGGGCCTCGAGCAGAGCGTCGAAGATCAGCTGCAGGGTTTCCCAATTCTTGAACGCCTCGCCATCGGGCAGGATGATCGGCGTGACGGCATAGCCTTCCAGCGTTGCCAGCAGCCGCTGCAGATACAACGGTGCCACAGTCTGGTTGGTGACGATCGCCACCTGGCGACCGGCAATATGGGGAGAGAAGCAGTCGCGGCGGTCTAGCAGACCGGCGCCGATGAAGATGGGATAGCTGCGCTCGCCGAGATCGACGTGAAGAGTCCGCATGTGGCCCCCCGCTGGTGGAAAAGGGCCCTAGGATAGCGCAGTTCGCGCCCCTTTTAACGGGGCGGCAACTGTTCCAGGCGGCTCAGCACTTCCTGTACCACCATGCGCGGCGGGCGCTGATCGGTTTCGATGATCACATCGGCGATTTCGCGGTACAGCGGATCGCGGATCGCCATCAGATCGCTCAGCACCTGACCGGGATTGGCGGTACGCAGCAGCGGCCGGTTGCGATCGCGTGCGGTACGCTCAAGTTGCTGATCCACCGAGGTGTGCAGGTAGACCACCCGCCCCCCGGCGCGCAGCGCCTCGCGGTTGGCCTGACGCAGGATCGCTCCACCACCGGTGGCCAGCACCAGACCGTCCTCCTGGCACAGGTCGGCGATCACCGCCTGCTCCCGCTCGCGGAATCCCTGCTCGCCTTCGACATCGAAGATCCACGGGATGTCCGCACCGGTGCGCACCTCGATTTCCTTGTCGGAGTCTTTGAAGGGCAGATGCAGCTCCTTGGCCAGAAGACGCCCGATGGTGCTCTTGCCAGCTCCCATCGGGCCCACGAGGATCAGATTGCGCACGTATCAACGACTCACGGAAATTGCCTGGGTGTCCATGATACGCGGGGTGAGGAAGATCAGCAGCTCGGATTTGTGGTCGCTGACTGTGTCGCGGCGAAAAAGGCGACCCAGGAATGGCAGGTCGCCGAGAAACGGTACCTTCTCTACCCCTTTGCTCTGGGTGTTGGAGAACACCCCGCCGATGACGATGGTCTCGCCGTCGGCAGCCAGCACCTTGGCGTTGACCTCGTTCTTGGCAATCGCCGGCACCCCGTTGCTTCTGGATGCGTTGGTGTAATCTGGAGCGTCCTTGTTGATCTTGACTTCCATGATCACCCGGTTATCCGGAGTGATCTGCGGAGTGACCTCCAACGACAACGCCGCTTCCTTGAACGAGGTACTGGTCGCACCACTGGAGCTGGCCTCCTGGTAGGGCACCTCCGCGCCGGTGAGGATCTTCGCGGTTTCCTTGTCGGAAGTGACCACCTTGGGCTGCGAAACCACCTCACCGTTGCCGGTCGACTCCATCGCCGACAGCTGCAGGTCGAGGATCAGGTTATCGGTGACATAGCCGACTCCGAAGCCCGAGGTACTGGCCAGCGCCCCCAGGTCGACAAAGGGAACTGGCGAGTCATTCTCGTTTACCGGGAAGGTACATTTCCCTTGGAAAGGTCCGCAAGCGAAGTCGTCGTCATCCTCGATACCAATATTGCCGTCCTTGCCATAGGCCGCCCACTTGCCGTTATTGGAAACCCCAGTCCCACCCCAGCGCACCCCGAGACTCTTGTCATAGCCGACCGTAGCCTCGACGATGCGCGCCTCGATCATCACCTGGCGCACCGGAATGTCCAGTTGGGTGACGATGCGACGCAGCTCGTTCAGGCGATCCTCGGTCAGGTAGGCGATCAGGCTGTTGGTGCGATCGTCATAGATGATCGAACCGCGCATGTCCTTCTGCTCGGCGCCTTCGGAAAACTCCTTGAACAGGCCGGCGATGTCCGACGCCTTGGCATAGTTCAGCTGCACCACCTCGCGACGCAGCGGCGCCAGCTCGTCGATCTGCTTCTGCGCTTCGAGCTCCTGACGCTCGCGCGCGGCGATCTCGTCGGCCGGCGCGACCAGTAGGACGTTACCGATCTTACGCTTGTCCAGCCCCTTGGTCTTCAGCACCAGATCCAGCGCCTGGTCCCAAGGCACGTTCTGCAGGCGCAGGGTGATGTTGCCCTGCACGGTATCACTGGCCACCAGGTTTAGATCGGTGAAGTCGGCGATCAGCTGCAGCACCGAGCGCACGTCGATATCCTGGAAGTTCAGCGACAACTTCTCGCCGGTATAGGCGAAACGCTCGACCTTGCGCTTCTCGACGTCCTCCTGGGTCAGCGGCTTGACGCTGATGGTCAGGCGATTGTCGGTCTGGTAGGCGAGGTAGTCGTAGTTGCCGCTCGGCTCGATGACGATGCTGGCCTTGTCGCCGCTGACCGAGGCATTGACGAACTGCACGGGGGTGGCGAAGTCCTTCACGTCCAGACGCGCGCGCAACTGCTCGGGCAACTGGGTACGCGGAAACTCCAAGCGGATCTTGCCGCCGCTCTCCTGGATATCCGGACTGATGCCGGCCTCGGAGAGGTCGATGACCACATTGCCTTCGCCCTGACTACCGCGCTGGAAGTCGATATTACGGATCGCCTTGCCGGCCGGAACAAACGGCTTCGGCGCCTGACTCACCGGCTGGGCCACAGCCGCAACGCTGCTGGCGGCAGCCTGCGAACCACCGACCACGACGAACAGGTTGTTGCCCTCGGCACGGGTAGTGTAGGGCTGCAGGCTATTCAGGTTGATGATCAGCCGGGTGCGGTCCTTGGCCTCAACCACCGTGAGGCTGCGCGCGTTGCCAACTCCCAGGTCGCGATTGCGCGAGCCCAGCTTGTTGGTCACCCCCGGCAGATCCAGGGCAATGCGCGCCGGCTGGTCGATGGTGTAGCCGCGCGGGGCGGTTACCGGCTCGTCGAAGGCCAGCTTCAGCTCGACACGATCCCCAGGCAGGGCCGCCACATCCAGCCCCTGCAGATTGGCAGCCAGTGCCGCCGGCGAAAGCAGTACAGCCAGCAACGACAGGCTGAAGCGCGAAATGGAACTGTTCATTGTCTGAATCCGTTGTGCAGACCGAGTTGGATTATTCATGCATGGACCCCCGCCCTCAGGAACGTTCTTTGAGGGTCAGGGTGCGCGGCCGCTCGAGCCAGCCCCCCTCGCCGTCTGGAACAATTTCGATGACCTCGACCCGATCATCGTTGATGCCCACGATGCGCCCGTGGTTGCGGCCCAGGTAATCGCCGACCTTGATCCGATGCACCCCGCCGGCACCGTTGACCAGGGCGAAACGCCCATTGCCGTTGGCCAGCAGGCCGACCATCTGGAATACCTCGATATTGAAGCCCTCGAGAAACTGCCGGGGCCGCGACTCGTCCGGCTTGATTTCCGCAGAGCCTTTCTGGCGCTTCTGCAGGTCGATGCGTACCGGCGGCTGGAACGGGCTGCGCATCGCCGCCGCGCTGTAGGTGAACGCCTCGTAGGGCTGGAACTTGGGCAGCGGCTCGATCGGCGTCTTGGGCCGGGCACGCACCTCATTCATGTAGGCCTGCAGGTCGGCGAAATCACCCGAGGAGTCGCAGGCAGTCAGGCTGAGCAGCAGTAGGCTGCCGATAATCAGGCGGGAGCCGTTCATTTTTGCAGCCCCTTGTCGTTGTAGCGGTAAGTCTTGGCCAGGATGCCCATGCTCAGCTTCGCGTCGCCCGCGTCGCCACCCTTCGGCTTGATCTCGAAATCGTGCAGGGTGACGATCCGCGGCAGACTGGCGGCGCCGCTGACGAAGGTCGCCAGGTCATGATAGGTGCCGACCACGCGGATCTGGATCGGCAGCTCGATGTAGAACTGCTGGGTGACTTCCGGCAGCAGCTTGATCTCCTCGAACTCCAGGCCGCTGCCCAGACCGGTACGGGTGATATCCTCGAGCAGGCCGGGCACCTCGGTGTCGCTCGGCAGCTGGCGCAGCAGGGCACCGAAGGACTGTTCCATCTCGATCATCTGCTGGCGATAGGCCTCCAGGTTGGCCGCCTGGGCAGCCTTGCTGGCGAACTGCTGCTTGAGCGTCTCCTCCTGGCTGCGCTGCTGCTCCAGCTGCGCCTGCAAGTCCTTGAGGTGGAAGTTGTAACCCAGCGCCAGCACCGCGAACAGCAGCAGGACGGCGGCGATCACCTTGACCGGGCCAGGCCAGGAGCCGAGGTTGTTGGCGTCCAACTCGCTGAGATTGACCTTGCGCAGACTTTCCATCGATTGAGCCAGACTCATTTCTTGGCTCCTTGTGTGTTGGTTTGTTTGCCCTGCGCCGTCGAAGCAGGCTCCGCGACCGCCAATGCTTCCGCCTCACCCGGCTGGGTTTGCTGGACACTCAGCTGGAATACGTTGGCCTGATCCACCGTGCCGGCGGTCACCGCCTTGACCTCGGTCAGGTTCGGCGCCGCCAGCCATTCGGAGGCATCGAGGTTGCGCATCAGCGTGGACACCCGGTTGTTGGATTCGGCCGCGCCCTTGATGGCGATGTTCTTGCCGGTCATCTTCAGCTCGGTGAAATGCACACCATCGGGCAGGGTGCGCACCAGCTGGTCGAACATCCGACCAATGATCGGTCGATTGCCCTGCAGATCCTGGATGATCTTCATCCGCTCGAGCAGTTGCTGGCGGCGCTGCTTCAGCTCGCTGATCTCCTTGATCCGCGCATCCAGCACGGCAATTTCCTTGCGCACGAAATCATTGCGCGCATTCTGCTGCTCGATGGCGGCATTCAGGTACTGGTCGCCGGCGAATACCAGGGCGGCGGCCCCGACCAACACCGCACCCAGCGCCACCAGGAAGCGCTGCTTGCGCTCCTCGCGACGCTGTTCGCGCCAGGGAAGTAGGTTGATTCTGGCCATCAGTCGAAACTCCTCATCGCCAGCCCGCAGGCGATCATCAGCGCCGGCGCATCACTGGCCAGCGCCGCGGCATTCACCTTGCTGGCCAGCGCCATGTCGGCGAAGGGATTGGCCACCACGCAGGGGGTGCCGATCTTCTGCTCGATCAGCCGATCGAGCCCTGCCAGCGAGGCCGTACCGCCGGCCAGCAGGATGCAATCGACTTCGCTGAACTGACCGGCTGCAAAGAAGAACTGCAGCGAGCGCGACACCTGCTGCACCACCGCCTGCTTGAACGGCAACAGCACTTCGCTGTCGTAGTCATCCGGGAGACCACCCTGTTTTTTCGCCAGGCCGGCATCCTCGAAGGACAGCCCGTAGCGGCGCTGGATTTCCTCGGTCAGCTGCTTGCCACCGAACAGCTGCTCGCGGGTATAGATGGTCTTGCCGTTGTGCAGCACGCTGAGAGTGGTCATGGTCGCACCGACATCCACGACGGCCACGGTCAGCTCGCCATGCTCGCCGGCCAGGCGCGACTCGATCAGGGCAAAGGCGCGCTCCAGCGCATAGGCCTCGACGTCGACCACCTTGGCGGTCAGCCCGGCCAGCGCCAGCGCGGCTTCACGCACTTCGACGTTTTCCTTGCGACAGGCGGCCAGCAGCACCTCGGCGCGCTCGGGATTGCGCGGCGAGAGACCCTGGACCTCGAAGTCGATGGCCACCTCTTCCAGCGGATAGGGTATGTACTGGTCCGCCTCGATTTTCAGCTGGTTCTCCAGCTCGTCCTCGGACAGCCCGGCATCCATCTCGATGGTCTTGGTGATCACCGCCGAGCCGGCCACCGCCACGGCCACGTTCTTGCCCCCGGAGCGCGCCTTGGCCAGCACCCGCGTCAGTGCCTGGCCCACGCCCTCGATCTCGGCGATGTTCTTCTCGACGACCGCATTCGGCGGCAAGGGTTCGACCGCATAGGCCTCAACCCTGTAGCGCCCACCCGAGCGGCTCAGCTCCAGCAGCTTGACTGAAGTCGAACTGATGTCGATCCCCAAAAGCGTATTCGCGGTCTTGTTGAAGAGCCCTAGCACGGCCAATTTCCTATCAGCATCCGATGGTTACGGACGGTTCATGTATTTCAGCATTAAACACCCCTACTTGACAGCAGGGTAAATGGCTACTTCAGGGAGAAAACACTTATAATGTGAACAGTTTTTGCCTTTTCCCTGCGCCACCCGCTTAACTCATTCCTTTCCCTGGACAAGCAAGATTCCCGATGCGCCTGCTGAAGTTTTTGTCGTGGACCTGTGTCGCCCTGCTCGGTGCCGTACTGCTTGGTTTCAGTGGCACCTACCTCTATCTCAGCCCGAGCCTGCCCTCGGTCGAAACCCTGCGCAACGTGCGCATGCAGGTCCCGCTGCGGGTCTACAGTGCCGATGACAAGCTGATCGCCGAGTTCGGTGAAATGCGCCGCAGCCCCATCCGCTTCGCCGACATCCCCCCGGACTTCGTCGATGCCCTGCTGGCCGCCGAGGACGACAACTTCGCGCGCCATTATGGGGTCGACGTGAAGAGCCTGATGCGTGCTGCCGCGCAATTATTGAAGAGCGGGCAGATCCAGACCGGCGGCAGCACCATCACCATGCAGGTGGCGAAGAATTTCTTCCTCTCCAACGAGCGGAGTTTTTCCAGGAAAATCAACGAGATACTGCTAGCCCTGCAGATCGAGCGCGCCCTCGACAAGAACGCGATCCTCGAGCTCTACGTCAACAAGATCTATCTCGGCAACCGCGCCTACGGCATCGAGGCCGCCGCGCAGACCTACTACGGCAAGTCGATCGGCGAACTGTCGCTGGCCCAGCTGGCGATGATCGCCGGCCTGCCCAAGGCCCCTTCGCGCTACAACCCGGTGGTCAACCCCGAACGCGCCAAGATCCGTCGCGACTGGATTCTCGCGCGCATGTACGAGCTGGGCAAGATCGACCAGCAGCGCTACCAGAGCGCCCTCGCCGAGGCGGTCGAAGTGCGCCAGCAGGCCGCCAGCCCGCCGGAACTGGAAGCCCCGTATGTGGCGGAAATGGCTCGCGCCGAAATCGTCGGCCGCTTCGGCGGCGATGCCTACACCGAAGGCTACCGCGTCCACACCAGCGTAAGCAGCGACCTGCAGACCGCCGCCAATCGGGCCCTGCGCGAGGGGCTGCTTGCCTATGACCAGCGCCACGGCTACCGCGGCGCCGAGCAACGTCTGGCCGGGCTCGACCTGGCCGGCTGGCAGGCCAAGCTCGCCGAACAGCGCACCCTCGGCGGCCTGGAGCCGGCGATCGTCACCCGCATCGACGGCGACGGCATCCAGGTCCTGACCCGCGCCGGCAGCGAGGAGCGCGTCGACTGGCAGACCATGAAATGGGCGCGACCGCACATCAACACCAACAGCCTCGGCCGCCAGCCCGGCAAGCCGGCCGACGTGGTGCAGCAGGGCGACCTGATCCGCGTGCAGCGCCAGGACGACGGCAGCCTGCGCTTCGTCCAGCTGCCCCAGGCGCAGGGCGCCCTGGTCTCGCTGGATCCAGCCGACGGCGCGATCCGCGCCCTGATCGGCGGCTTCTCCTTCGAGCAGAGCAACTACAACCGCGCCACCCAGGCCAAGCGCCAGCCCGGCTCGAGCTTCAAGCCGTTTGTCTACAGCGCCGCCCTCGACAAGGGCTTCACCGCGGCCAGCCTAATCAACGACGCGCCCATCGAATTCGTCGACCCCTACACCGGCGAAGTCTGGCGCCCGAAGAACGACAACAACACCTTCCTCGGCCCGATCCGCATGCGCGAGGCCCTGTTCAAGTCGCGCAACCTGGTGTCGATCCGTCTGCTGCAGGAAATCGGCATCGGCTACGCCCTCGACTACAGCAAGCGCTTCGGCCTGCCGCCGGAGGAACTGCCGCGCAACTTCTCGCTGGCCCTCGGCACCGCCAACCTGACCCCGCTGGAAGTCACCACCGGCTATGCGGTGTTCGCCAACGGCGGCTATCGCGTACAGCCCTACCTGATCACCCGCATCGACGATCGCGACGGCGAGCCGCTGTTCCTGGCCAATCCGCCGCGCGTACCGGACCGCCCGGCGCCAGCGCAGGCGACGGCAGCCATCCCGCCCGCCAGCGCCGACGCGAGCAGCGGCGCCGCCGCCCCGGCAGTCGAAGCGCCCGCGGCCGCCGAGCGGGTGCTCGATCCGCGCACCGCCTACATCATGACCAACATGCTCCAGGACGTGATCAGCCGCGGCACCGGCCGCCGCGCCCTGAGCCTGGGGCGCAGCGATCTGGCCGGCAAGACCGGCACCACCAACGAGCAGAAGGATTCCTGGTTCGCCGGCTACAACGGCGACTTCGTCACCACCGCCTGGAGCGGCTTCGACCAGCCGCAGAGCCTCGGCCGCCACGAATACGGCGGCACCGTCGCCCTGCCGATCTGGATCGACTACATGGGCGTGGCGCTCAAGGATCGGCCGACGCACCTGCCGCCGGAGCCGGACGGCCTGCTGCGCCTGCGCATCGACCCCGTCACCGGGCGCGCCGCGACGGCCAGCGCCAGCGGCGCCTTCTTCGAGCTGTTCAACAAGGACGCCCCGCCGCAGCCCGCCCAGGAAGTCAGCAGCAGCTTCCAGGACAACTTCGGCAGCGAGCCAGCCCCGGTGCCGATCGACCTGTTCTGAGTCAGCCGATTCGAACGGCCGCCACACGCCCACAAAAAACCCCGCCGCAGCGGGGTTTTTTCGTTCAAGCAGCCAATCAGCCGTTGAACACGTCATCCACCGAGGTCAGCGGATAGTGCTTCGGGTAGCCGAGACGCGCCACCCCGCTCTCGATCGCGGCCTTGGCCACCGCATCCGGCACCAGCTGGATCAGGCGCTGATCCATCGGCTTGGGAATGATGTAGTCGCGACCAAACTCCAGGCACTCGACGCCATAGGCCGCGCAGACTTCGTTGGGTGCCGGCAGCTTGGCCAGCTCGCGGATGGCGTTGACCGCAGCGATCTTCATCTCCTCGTTGATGCGGGTGGCGCGCACGTCCAGGGCACCGCGGAAGATGAACGGGAAGCCGAGGACGTTGTTGACCTGGTTCGGGTAGTCGGAACGCCCGGTAGCCATGATCACGTCGGCGCGCGTGGCATGCGCCAGTTCCGGCGCGATCTCCGGATCGGGGTTGGAGCAGGCGAACACGATCGGGTTGGCCGCCATGCGCGCCAGGTCTTCGGCCGGCAGCAGGTTGGCGCCGGACAGGCCGACGAACACGTCGGCACCCTCCATCGCGTCGGATAGGGTGCGCTTGTCGGTCTCGTGGGCGAACACCGACTTGTACTGGTTCAGATCGTCGCGACCGGCGTGGATCACGCCCTTGCGGTCGATCATGTAAATGTTCTCGATCTTCGCGCCGAGGCTGACCAGCAGCTTCATGCACGCGGTCGCTGCAGCGCCGGCGCCGAGGCAGACGATCTTCGCCTCCTCCAGCTTCTTGCCGACGATTTCCAGGGCGTTGAGCATGCCGGCCGCGGTGACGATGGCGGTGCCATGCTGGTCGTCGTGGAATACCGGGATGTCGCATTGCTCGATCAGCGCGCGCTCGATCTCGAAGCACTCGGGCGCCTTGATGTCTTCCAGGTTGATGCCGCCGAAGGTGATCGAGATGCGCTTGACGGTGTCGATGAAGGCCTGCGGGCTTTCCGAATCCACCTCGATATCGAACACGTCGACGCCGGCGAAACGCTTGAACAGCACCCCCTTGCCTTCCATCACCGGCTTGGACGCCAGCGGCCCCAGGTCACCCAGACCGAGGATCGCAGTGCCGTCGGAGATGACTGCCACCAGGTTGCCCTTGCCGGTGTACTTGAAGGCCAGCTCGGGATCGCGGGCGATCTCGCGAACCGGCTCGGCAACGCCAGGGCTGTAGGCCAGGGACAGGTCGCGCGCGGTAGCAGTGGGCTTGGTCAGCTCAACGCTCAGTTTGCCGGGACGGGGCTGGGCGTGGTACTCGAGCGCGGCAGTTTTCAGATCAGACATGTTGGTGCTTCCGCTTATTATTTATAGATAAAGACAGGGAACCCGAGCATACGGCATGAGGCCAGCCGCTCACAAGAGCGTTGCGCCAGAGCCTCGAACAGGCTTGTCAAGCACAGATTGACTAGACCTTTGGGCACCCCGCAGAGCGACAGAGTCAGCGCCGCACTCCGCCGGCAGCGCGAAAAAGCCCGCCCCGTGTGGCGACCACCAGCCGCTCACGACGACAGGCCCGAGCAATCCGCTCAGCGCACCTCGAGCATCGACGGATGACTCAGGGTCAGCAGCCAGCGCGCCTGGCCAGACCGGAGCGCGCCACGCCGACTGCGGTCGACCACCCAGCCGCGCACCTCGACTTCGCGCCCCTCGAGGCGGCGCAGAGCCCCTTCGTCGAACTGTGCCAGCCACTGTGGCTCGATGCGCAGCACCAGCGGTCCGTCCAGCTGCAGCCAGACCCCGCCGCGGTTGCGCTCAAGCGCAGTGACCCGCCCGCGCAGCACGGCGAACCCCGCGCGGCGCAGCTCGCCGACCTCGAGCAGCGGATTCCGACGCCAGACGCCCTTGCCCGTCTGCCGCGCCTGACGCTCGGCCGCCTGCAGACAGTCGACCAGCGCGGTATTCGGCGCAATCGCCACGGCAAAGCCCAGCCCCGCCGCCAGCTGCTGCGCCTCCCAGCTGCGCCCGTCACGACCGAAGGCATGCGCCAGGCTGCGCCCGTAGTGATCGCGGTCCTGCTCGCCGACCACCAGCCGGACCTGTCCGCCGCTGGACTCGACCAGCCGCTGCAAGTGACGGCTCGCCGCCTCGGCCAAGGGCTCGGCCGGCCGCCCGGCGCGGGCCTTTTCCGGCGCATTGACCCCGATCAGGCGCACGCTGCGCCCATCGCGCAGGCGCAGGGTGTCGCCATCCACCACCTTGGCAACCTGCGCTTCGCGCAGCGGGCCGGGCGCCCGGCAGGCGTCGGCCAGCGCCCGCAGCGGCGTGAGTGCAACGACGGCACAAACAAAAAAGGCGCCCCACAGGGACGCCTTTCTTGCTGTACCGGGAGACAGCAGGTGCATCCCGGATACGCCTTGCTTACTTGGTCGCGCCGAAGCCAGCGAAACGCTGCTTGAAGCGATCGATACGGCCGCCAGCGTCGAGAACCTTCTGCTTGCCGGTGTAGAACGGGTGGCACTCGGAGCACACGTCGAGGCTCAGGTTCTTGCACAGGGTGGAACGGGTCTTGACCACGTTGCCGCAGCTGCAGGTAGCCACGACTTCGTCATACGCGGGATGGATTTCCGGTTTCATCTTTGGATCCTCAGGGATGATGTGCCGCCACCAGGCACCATGCCAGGTACCGCACGAGGTAGTTTCACCGGGGCGGTCTGGCCACCCGGAAAAATAGGGCGGCATGATAACAGACCCCCCAAGCGATGCAAGATCCGCCGGGCAGCCCGCCCCGCCGACCGGCCCGCCCCGTGCTAAGATCGCCGGCCTTCGCCTGCGGAGCCCCTGCGTGAGCCAACCCATCCTGCGCCTTGCCCTGCCCTCGCCGCTGCGCCGCCTGTTCGATTACCGTGCCCCGACCGACTGCGACCCCGCCCTGCTGCAGCCCGGCGTGCGCCTGCGCGTGCCCTTCGGGCGCCGCGAGCTGGTCGGCGTGCTGGTCGAGCGGGTGGCCCACAGCGAGGTCCCCGAGGAGCGTCTGCGCGCAGCCAGCGCCCTGCTCGATCGCCGCCCGCTGCTGCCGGCGGCGCTGTTCGAACTCTGCCTGTGGACGGCCAGCTACTACCAGCACAGCCTCGGCGACACCTTCAGCTGGGCGTTGCCCAACCTGCTGCGCCAGGGCGAATCGGCCGAGCGCAGCGAGGAGCGCATCTGGCAGGCCGCCGCCGGCGCGCGCCTCGACGACCCGCGCGTGGCCCGCGCCCCGCGCCAGCGTCAGGCGCTGGCCACCCTCGCCCAGCATCCGCACGGCATCAACCAGAACCTGCTCGAGCAGTTCCAGCTGTCGCGCGACAGCCTCAAGCTGCTCCATGACAAGGGCCTGGTCGAGGTCATCCGCCGCCGTCCAAGCCTTCCCGAGCACCATGGCGCCTGGCTGCTGCAGCCGGAGCTGACCCTCAACGACGAGCAGCGCGGCGCCTTCGAGGCGGTGCGCGCCGGGTTCGGCCGCTTCCACCCCTGCCTGCTGGCCGGGGTCACCGGCAGCGGCAAGACCGAGGTCTACCTGCAGCTGATCCGCGAGACCCTCGAGGCCGGCAAGCAGGCGCTGGTGCTGATCCCGGAGATCAACCTCGGCCCGCAGACCCTCGAACGCTTCGCCCGCCGCTTCAACGCACGCATCGCCCTGCTGCACTCGGGGCTCACCGACCGCGAGCGTCTGGAGGCCTGGCAGGCCGCCCGCGAGGGCCACGCGCAGATCGTCATCGGCACCCGCTCGGCGCTGTTCACCCCGCTCCAGTCGCCGGGGCTGATCATCGTCGACGAGGAGCACGACGCCTCCTACAAGCAGCAAGAAGGTCTGCGCTACCACGCTCGCGACCTGGCGGTGATGCGCGCGCGCCTGGAGCGCGTGCCGCTGCTGCTCGGCTCGGCCACGCCGTCGCTGGAGAGCCTGCACAACGCCGAGCAGGGCCGCTACGCCCTGCTGCGCCTCGAGCAGCGCGCCGGCGGCGCCCGCCAGCCGCGCTTCGAGCGCCTCGACGTGCGCAGCCGGCCACTGGACAGCGGCTTCTCGCCGCCGCTGCAGCGGCTGATCGGCGAAACCCTGGCCGCCGGCCAGCAGGTGCTGGTATTCCTCAACCGCCGCGGCTTCGCCCCCACCCTGCTGTGTCACGACTGCGGCTGGATGGCGCTGTGCCCGCGCTGCGACGCACGTCTGACCCTGCACCAGCGCAGCGGCGAGCTGCGCTGCCACCACTGCGACCACCGCCAGCGCCCGCCGGCCGCCTGCCCACAGTGCCAGCACGTCGACCTGCGCCCGGTCGGCGTCGGCACCGAGCGCAGCGAGGAGCGCCTGCGCATCCTGTTCCCCGACTACCCGATCCTGCGCATGGACCGCGACAGCACCGCGCGCAAGGGCAGCCTGGAGCAGCTGTTCGCCACCGTGCAGAGCGGCGCGCCGTGCATCCTGCTCGGCACCCAGATGCTCGCCAAGGGCCACCATTTTCCGCGGGTCACCCTGGTGGCGATCCTCGACGCCGACGGCGGGCTGTTCAGCGCCGACTTTCGCGCCAGCGAGCGCATGGCCCAGCTGATCGTCCAGGTCGCCGGCCGCGCCGGGCGCGCCGAGGCGCCGGGACGGGTGATCATCCAGACCCATCTGGCCGACCACCCGCTGCTGGTCCAGCTCACCGAGCAGGGCTACTTCGCCTTCGCCGCCCAGGCGCTCAGCGAGCGCCGCGCCGCCGGCCTGCCGCCGTTCGCCCACCTCGCCCTGCTGCGTGCCGACGCCCACCAAGGCGAGCAGGCCGAAGCCTTCCTCGACGGCGCCGCCACGCTGGCCGAGCGGCTGCTGGAGCAGTCCGAACATCCCGAGGTGCAGGTGCTCGGCCCGGTGCCGGCGCCGATGGAGCGCCGCGCCGGTCGCCACCGCGCCCAGCTGCTGCTGCAGGCGTCCAGTCGCGCCGCCCTGCATCGCCTGCTCAGCCCCTGGCTGGTGCAACTGGAAAGCCTGCCGGGCAACCGCCAGGTGCGCTGGTCGCTGGACGTCGACCCGATCGACCTGTTCTGAGCGCCGGGCGTCCCCTGCACAGGCTGTGAAGCCGACACGCCACAGCGGTTGGCAAGCCCCGGCGCCCTGCGGATAATGTGCAGTTTTCGAGCAGCGCCCCGGCGCCCGCGCACCCGGCCTGAAGAGCATCCCGATGAAAGACAGCATCCGCCACCTGATCCAGCAAGCCCTGACCCGCCTGACCGAACAAGGCGTGCTGCCGGAGGGGCTGACCCCGGCGATCCAGGTGGAAAACACCCGGGACAAGACCCACGGCGACTTCGCCAGCAACATCGCCATGATGCTGGCCAAGCCGGCCGGCCTGAAGCCGCGCGAGCTGGCCGAGAAGCTGATCGCCGCACTGCCCGCCGACGCCGCGGTCAGCAAGGTGGAAATCGCCGGACCGGGCTTTCTCAACTTCTTCCAGAACAGCGACGCCCTGGCCGAGCGCCTGGAAGCCGCGCTGGCCGACGCGCAGCTCGGCGTGCGCAAGAGCGGCGCCGCCCAGCGCGTGGTGGTCGACCTGTCCTCGCCCAACCTGGCCAAGGAAATGCACGTCGGCCACCTGCGCTCGACCATCATCGGCGACGCCGTGGCCCGCGTGCTGGAGTTCCTCGGCGATACGGTGATCCGCCAGAACCACGTCGGCGACTGGGGCACCCAGTTCGGCATGCTGCTGGCCTACCTGGAAGAGAATCCGGCCGCCGCCGAGAGCGAGCTGGCCGACCTCGAGCAGTTCTACCGCGTGGCGAAGAAGCGTTTCGACGACTCCGCCGAGTTCGCCGACCGCGCCCGCGCTCTGGTGGTCAAGCTGCAGGCCGGCGACGCCGACTGCCTGCGCCTGTGGCAGCGCTTCAACGAGGTGTCGCTGAGCCACTGCCAGGCCGTCTACGACCGCCTCGGCGTCAAGCTGAGCCCGGCCGACGTGCGCGGCGAGAGCGCCTACAACAGCGATCTGCCGGCCATCGTCAGCGAGCTGCAGGCCAAGGGCCTGCTCAGCGAGAGCGAAGGCGCGCAGTGCGTGTTCATGGACGAGTTCAAGAACGCCGAGGGCAATCCGCTGCCGGTGATCGTGCAGAAGGCCGGCGGCGGCTACCTGTACGCCACCACCGACCTGGCCGCCATGCGCTACCGCAGCCAGGTGCTGAAGGCCGACCGCGCCCTGTACTTCGTCGACCAGCGCCAGGCCCTGCACTTCCAGATGGTCTTCGAGGTGGCGCGCCGCGCCGGCTTCGTGCATGAAGGCATGGACCTCGAGCACATGGGCTTCGGCACCATGAACGGCGCCGACGGCCGCCCGTTCAAGACCCGCGACGGCGGCACCGTCAAGCTGATCGACCTGCTCGACGAGGCCGAACAGCGCGCCTACGCGCTGGTCAAGGGCAAGAACCCCGAGCTGGACGAAGCCGAACTGCGCCAGATCGCCCGCGCGGTCGGCATCGGCGCGGTAAAGTACGCCGACCTGTCCAAGCACCGCACCAGCGACTACAGCTTCAACTTCGAGCAGATGCTCAGCTTCGAGGGCAACACCGCGCCCTACCTGCTGTACGCCTACACCCGCGTGGCCAGCGTGTTCCGCAAGCTGGGCAAGGGCGTGAGCGAGATCGGCGGCAAGATCGACCTGCAGGCCGAGCAGGAACTGGCCCTCGCCGCCAAGCTGGCGCAGTTCGCCGAGGTGCTCAACAGCGTCGCCGACAAGGGCGTGCCGCACATCCTGTGCAGCTACCTGTACGAGCTGGCGGGGCTGTTCTCCAGCTTCTACGAGAACTGCCCGATCCTGTCCGCCGAGGATGAGACCGTGCAGCAGAGCCGCCTGCGCCTGGCCGCGCTGACCGGGCGCACCCTCCAGCAGGGCCTCGAGCTGCTCGGCCTGACCACCCTCGAGCGCATGTAAATGGCCGCCCGCAAGCAGAAGCCCAAACCGCGCGGCGCCAGCCGTACCCGCTCCGCCCCGGCCCGGCAGCCGGTGCCGGGCTGGATCTGGCTGGCCAGCGGCCTGGTGATCGGCGGCTTCCTGGTGTTCCTGTCGCAGCTCAAGCCGGGCAGCGACGAGGTCAAGCGTGCGCCTGCGGGCAAGCCGGAAAGCATCGCCACGGCCAAGCCGGCGCAACCCGCCACGCCGCCCAAGCCCAAGTACGAGTTCTACGAGGAGCTGACCAAGGCCAGCCCGCCGCCGCTGCCGGGCAACCAGCCGACGCCAGAACAGGTGCAGGCGGTGGAAGCCGCCCGCGCCCAGGCCCTGCTCGAAGGACGCACCCCGCCGCCGCGCCTGGTCGTCGCACCGGCCGCGACGGCGCCGGCAGCCACCCAGGCCCCGGCCACCACGGCGCTGACCGCCGCGCCGAGCGCGCCCAAGCCCACGCCAGCACCGGCGGCGGCACCGGCTCCTGCGCCCAAGGGGTCGGCAGCGGCGCCCGCCGCAAAGCCGGCCGCGGCACCCAGCCGCTTCATCCTGCAGGCCGGCTCCTTCGCCAGCCGTGACCAGGCGGAAAGCACCCGCGCCCGGCTGATCCTGCTCGGCCAGGATGCGCGCATCGAGTCGGGCAAGGTCGGCGACAAGACCTGGCACCGCGTGGTGGTCGGCCCCTTCGCCAGCCGCCAGCAGGCCGACGGCGCGCAGAAGCAGCTCGGCAGCAACGGCGTCAGCAGCGTGGTCCAGCAGCGGCGCTGAGACCCTTCGAGCGCCCGCCATCGACCATGGTCGGGCGGGCGGTTGAAAAGCCCGCCACCGCGCCCCATATCTCCCGGCATCCCGGACGCCCGCGTCCAGCTGCAGGAGAGCGCTCCCTTGACCACCATCGTTTCAGTCCGCCGCAACGGCAAAGTCGTCATGGGCGGCGACGGCCAGGTTTCCCTCGGCAACACCGTGATGAAAGGCAACGCCAAGAAGGTGCGGCGCCTGTACCACGGCCAGGTGCTGGCCGGCTTCGCCGGCGCCACCGCCGACGCCTTCACCCTGTTCGAGCGCTTCGAGGGCCAACTGGAGAAGCATCAGGGCCACCTGGTGCGCGCCGCCGTCGAACTGGCCAAGGACTGGCGCACCGACCGCTCGCTGAGCCGTCTGGAGGCCATGCTGGCGGTGGCCAACAAGGACGCCTCCCTGATCATCACCGGCAACGGCGACGTGGTGGAGCCCGAGCACGGCCTGATCGCCATGGGTTCGGGCGGCGGCTTCGCCCAGGCCGCGGCCATGGCCCTGCTGCAGAAGACCGAACTGTCGGCCCGCGAGATCACCGAGACCGCGCTGAACATCGCCGGCTCCATCTGCGTATTCACCAACCAGAACCTGACCATCGAGGAGCAGGACTGCGCCCAGGACGCCTGAAGCCGCCCAGTGCCGCTGCAGCCCGCCTGACGCCCATCCCTGTCCTGCCCGGAGCCATTCCATGTCCATGACGCCCCGCGAGATCGTCCACGAACTCAACCGCCACATCATCGGCCAGGACGACGCCAAGCGCGCCGTCGCCATCGCCCTGCGCAACCGCTGGCGGCGCATGCAGCTGCCCGCCGAGCTGCGTGTCGAGGTGACCCCGAAGAACATCCTGATGATCGGCCCGACCGGCGTCGGCAAGACCGAGATCGCCCGGCGCCTGGCCAAGCTGGCCAACGCGCCGTTCATCAAGGTCGAGGCGACCAAGTTCACCGAAGTCGGCTACGTCGGCCGTGACGTCGAGTCGATCATCCGCGATCTGGCCGACGCCGCGCTGAAGATGCTCCGCGAGCAGGAAGTGCACAAGATGCGCTACCGCGCCGAGGACGCCGCCGAGGAGCGCATCCTCGACGCCCTGCTGCCGCCGGCGCGCAGCGGCTTCGGCGACGAGCCGGCCCCGCGCGAGGACTCCAGCACCCGCCAGCTGTTCCGCAAGCGCCTGCGCGAAGGCCAGCTGGACGACAAGGAAATCGACATCGAGGTGGCCGAAACGCCGGCCGGCGTCGAGATCATGACCCCGCCGGGCATGGAGGAGATGACCAGCCAGCTGCAGAACCTGTTCTCCGGCCTGAGCAAGGGCAAGAAGAAGAGCCGCAAGCTCAAGGTCGCCGACGCGCTGAAGATGGTCCGCGACGAGGAAGCCGCGCGCCTGGTCAACGAGGAGGAGCTCAAGGCCCGCGCCCTGGAAGCGGTCGAGCAGCACGGCATCGTGTTCATCGACGAGATCGACAAGATCGCCAAACGCGGCAACGTCGGCGGCGCCGACGTGTCCCGCGAGGGCGTACAGCGCGACCTGCTGCCGCTGATCGAGGGCTGCACGGTCAACACCAAGCTGGGCATGGTCAAGACCGACCACATCCTGTTCATCGCCTCCGGCGCCTTCCACCTGAGCAAGCCGAGCGACCTGGTGCCCGAACTGCAGGGCCGCCTGCCAATCCGCGTCGAACTCAAGGCGCTGACCCCGCAGGACTTCGAGCGCATCCTCAGCGAACCGCACGCCTCGCTGACCGAGCAGTACTGCGCGCTGCTGAAGACCGAGGGCCTCGAGATCGCCTTCGCCGCCGACGGCATCCAGCGCCTCGCCGAGATCGCCTGGCAGGTCAACGAGAAGACCGAGAACATCGGTGCCCGCCGCCTGCACACCCTGCTCGAGCGCCTGCTCGAGGAAGTGTCGTTCAGCGCCGCCGACCTGGCCGCCGACCACAGCGGTCGGCCGATCGTGATCGATGCCGCCTACGTCAACAGCCACCTCGCCGAACTGGCCCAGGACGAAGACCTGTCGCGCTACATCCTGTAACGCCAAACCGTAGGGGCGGCTCCGACCCTGGGCAGAAAACCCGCACAACGGTTTTCTACCGCCCCCACGCACCGCGGCCTGAGGGGTGGACAACCGCTGCGCGAGTTGTCCACCCTACGGGCTGCCACCCGCAGGAGCCAACGATGCACATCCCCACCGCCATCCAGCTGCACAAGGCGTCGAAGACCCTCGAACTGCACTACGGCGACGCCCACTACAGCCTGAGCGCCGAGTTCCTGCGCGTGCACTCGCCCTCCGCGGAGGTGCAGGGCCACGGCAACCCCGTACTGCAGTACGGCAAGCTCAACGTCGGCTTCAAGGGCGCCGAGCCGGCCGGGCAGTACGCCCTCAAGCTGGTGTTCGACGACGGCCACGACAGCGGCCTGTTCACCTGGGACTACCTGTACGAGCTGGCCACCCGCCAGGAACAGCTGTGGGCCGACTACCTCGCCCAGTTGGCCGCCGCCGGCAAGTCGCGCGACCCCGCCGAGTCGGTGGTCAGGCTGATGCTCTGAGTCCCGGCGCCGTTTTGGGGCGGACAAGCCTGCGGCTCCAGCCGCCCTGTAGGAGGCGCGACCTCGCGGCGATGCGGGCCGCACGACCGCCAAACAGCTTCGCCCCGAGGGCGGGCCTCCCACAAGGGCCGGAGCCTGCTCTCGCCAAGACAAAGCCCGACGCGCGGATTAGAATGGCCACCACATTTTTTCAGGTGACTGCGACATGAGCGATCCGCGCAAGCCCGACAACGCCGAACCCGCCACCCACTTCGGTTACCAGAGCGTGCCGGAAAGCCAGAAGGCGCAGAAAGTCGCCGAGGTGTTCCACTCGGTGGCCGCCAAGTACGACCTGATGAACGACGTGCTGTCCGCCGGCATGCACCGCCTGTGGAAGCGCTTCACCATCGAGCTGTCCGGCGTGCGCCCGGGCAACCGCGTGCTCGACATCGCCGGCGGCACCGGCGACCTGACCCGCCAGTTCTCCCGTCTGGTCGGCCCGAGCGGCGAGGTGGTGCTCGCCGACATCAACGCCTCGATGCTCCAGGTCGGCCGCGACAAGCTGCTCGACTGCGGCGTGGCCGGCAACGTCAAGTTCGTCCAGGCCGACGCCGAGAAGCTGCCGTTCCCCGACAACCACTTCGACGTGGTCACCATCGCCTTCGGCCTGCGCAACGTCACCCACAAGGAAGACGCCCTGCGCTCCATGCTGCGCGTGCTCAAGCCCGGCGGCCGCCTGCTGGTGCTGGAGTTCTCCAAGCCGGCCAACGCCCTGCTCGGCAAGGCCTACGACGCCTACTCGTTCGCCTTCATGCCGCTGGCCGGCAAGCTGATCACCAACGACGCCGACAGCTACCGCTACCTGGCCGAGTCGATCCGCATGCACCCCGACCAGGAAACCCTCAAGGCCATGATGGTCGACGCCGGCTTCGACCTGGTCACCTACCACAACATGACCGGCGGCATCGTCGCCCTGCACCGCGGCATCAAGCCCTGATGGTCCCTTCGCTGCTGCTGGGCGCCGCGCTGGCGGCCGTCGAGGCCGGCCTCAACCGCGTGCTGGCGCTGGACGCCACCGCCGGCCCGCGCCTCGCCGCCCTGCAAGGCCGGGTGATCGCCGTCGACTGCACGGCGCCGGCCCTGCGCCTGTACCTGCTGCCCGGCGCCGACGGTCTGCGCCTGGCCGGCCACTGGGAGGCGGCGGCCGACTGCACCCTGCGCGCGCCGGCGGGCCGCCTGCTGCAGCTGGCCACCCGCCGCGACAAGACCGCCGTGCTGCATGCCGCCGACGTCGAGCTGGACGGCCACAGCGCCTGTCTGCTCGATCTCGCCGCGATCCTCCAGGATCTCGAACTGGACTGGGAAGGCGCGCTGGCCGACTGGCTCGGCCCGCTCGGCGCCGTCGCCGCGGCCCGCCCGCTGCGTGACGCCCGGCAGTGGAGCGCCGGCAGCCTGGCCAACCTGCGCCTGAACCTGACCGACTGGCTGGCCGAGGAAGCGCGCCCACTGCTCGGCCGCCGCGAGGCCGAAGCGCGCTTCGCCGAACTGGACCACCTCAAGCTCGCCCTCGACCGTCTCGAGGCGCGCAGCGAGCGCCTTGCCCGCCGCCTCACGGAAACCGACTGACCGCATGAAGCTGCTCGCCCTGCGCCGCCTGATCCGCATCCAGCGGACCGCCACCCGCTACCACCTCGACGACCTGCTGCTCGACCTGCCGCTGCCCTGGTGGCTGCGCAGCCTGCTGCGCGCCATGCCCTGGCGCTGGCTGCCGCGCCAGCCCATCGCGATGTCGCGCGGCGAGCGCCTGCGCCGCAGCCTGGAAGACCTCGGCCCGGTGTTCATCAAGTTCGGCCAGCTGCTGTCCACCCGCCGCGACCTGCTGCCGCCGGACATCGCCGACGAGCTGGCCCATCTGCAGGACAAGGTGCCCCCGTTCCCGCCCGAGCAGGCGGTGGCGCTGATCGAGCAGCAGCTCGGCGCGACCATCGATCAGGTGTTCAGCCGCTTCGAGCGCCAGCCGCTGGCCTCCGCCTCGGTCGCCCAGGTGCACGCCGCCCAGCTGCGCAGTGGCGAGGACGTGGTGGTCAAGGTGGTGCGCCCCGGCCTCGAGCCGGTGATCCGCCAGGACATGGCCTGGCTGTTCGCGCTGGCCAGGCTGGCCGAGCGCGTCTCCAGCGATGCCCGCCGCCTGCGCCCGGTGGAGGTGGTCGGCGACTACGAGAAGACCATCTTCGACGAGCTCGACCTGCTGCGCGAGGCCGCCAACGGCAGCCAGCTGCGGCGCAACTTCGAGGACTCCAAGCTGCTCTACGTACCGCAGGTGTACTGGGACTGGTGCCGCCCCAAGGTGCTGGTGATGGAGCGCATCTACGGCATCCCGGTCACCGACCTGGCCGCCCTGCACGACCAGCACACCGACATGAAGAAGCTCGCCGAGCGCGGCGTGGAGATCTTCTTCACCCAGGTATTTCGCGACAGCTTCTTCCACGCCGACATGCACCCCGGCAACATCTTCGTCAGCACCCGCGCGCCGCACGACCCGCAGTACATCGCCATCGACTGCGGCATCGTCGGCAGCCTCACCGCCGAGGACCAGGACTACCTGGCGCGCAACCTGCTGGCCTTCTTCAAGCGCGACTACCGCAAGGTGGCACAGCTGCACATCGACTCCGGCTGGGTGCCGGCCGATACCCAGGTCAACGACTTCGAGGCGGCGATCCGCACCGTGTGCGAACCGATCTTCGAGAAGCCGCTGAAGGACATCTCCTTCGGCCAGGTGCTGCTGCGCCTGTTCCAGACCGCGCGGCGCTTCAACATGCAGGTGCAGCCGCAGCTGGTGCTGCTGCAGAAGACCCTGCTCAACATCGAGGGCCTCGGTCGCCAGCTGTATCCCGAGCTCGACCTGTGGAGCACCGCCAAGCCGTTCCTCGAGCGCTGGATGCGCGAGCGCATGAGCCCGCTGCACCTGCTGCGCAACCTGCAGAGCCAGGCCGAGCAGGTGCCGCAACTGGCCAAGAAGGCCGGCGCGGCGCTCGAGCGCCTCGGCCAGGCCGGTAGCGGCGCCCCGGCGCCGGCCGCCACGAGCCCCCACTGGCTGCCGCGCCTGCTCGGCGCCGTGCTGCTGCTCGGCGCCGCCAGCAGCGGTCTGACGCCGACGGCCGAGACCTGGCCGGCCTGGAGCATGCTGGCCGGCGGCCTGTATCTGGTCCTACGCCGATAGCCAGCGCGTGGCGGCACTGGCACACTGACCGAATCAACCGTTGAACCGGCGCCCCGCGGCGCCCCGGACAAGCGAAGAGCGATGAACAACTGGCTGGACGAAATTCACTGGAACGCCGACGGGCTGGTCCCGGCGATTGCCCAGGACTACAAGAGCGGGCGCATCCTGATGATGGCCTGGATGAACCGCGAATCCCTGCAGCTCACCGTCGACGAGGGCCGCGCCATCTACTGGTCGCGCTCGCGCGGCAAGCTGTGGCGCAAGGGCGAGGAGTCCGGCCACGTGCAGAGGCTGCACGAGCTGCGCCTGGACTGCGACGCCGACGTCATCGTCCTGCAGGTCGAACAGCTCGGCGGCATCGCCTGCCACACCGGGCGCGAGAGCTGCTTCTACCGCGTCTACGCGAACGGCGCCTGGCAGACCGTCGACGCGGTCCTCAAGGACCCGCACGCCATCTACGAGCACAAGGGCCACCACCATGAGTGAAGCCAGCAGCAACGACACCCTCGCCCGCCTCGCCGAGGTGCTCGAGGCGCGCAAGGGCGCCGCGCCGGACAGCTCCTACGTGGCCAGCCTGTACCACAAGGGCCTGAACAAGATTCTCGAAAAGGTCGGTGAGGAGTCGGTGGAAACCATCCTCGCCGCCAAGGACGCCGCGCTGAGCGGCGACTGCAGCGAGCTGATCTACGAAACCGCCGACCTGTGGTTCCATTCCCTGGTCATGCTCGCCTCCCTCGGCCAGCACCCGCAGGCGGTGCTCGACGAACTGGACCGCCGTTTCGGCCTCTCCGGGCACGCCGAAAAGGCCGCCCGTTCGCAATCCTGATAACAACCTACTCGGAGATTCCATCATGGGACTCGGCGGCATCAGCATCTGGCAACTCCTGATCATCCTGCTCATCGTGGTCATGCTGTTCGGCACCAAGCGCCTCAAGTCGCTCGGCTCGGACGTCGGCGAAGCGATCAAGGGCTTTCGCAAGTCGGTGAACGCCGGCGACGAGGAAGCCAGCAAGCCCCAGGTGGAAGAGCCCAAGGGCCACACCATCCAGGGCGAAGTGCGCAAGGTCGACGAACCGGCGAAGAAGGACTGACGCACCCGCGGGTGCCGGAGCGTGGCTGAATCATGTTCGACGTAGGCTTTTCCGAACTGCTGCTGGTCGCCCTGGTGGCCCTGCTGGTGCTCGGCCCCGAGCGCCTGCCGGGCGCCGCGCGCACCGCCGGGCTGTGGATCGGCCGGCTCAAGCGCAGCTTCGCGGCGATCAAGAGCGAGGTCGAGCGCGAGATCGGCGCCGACGAGATCCGCCGCCAGCTGCACAACGAGAACATCCTCGCCCAGGAGCGCCAGCAGCAAGCAGCCCAGCCGGGCAGTTCGCCGGCTGCCGGTGCCGCCGGCACCACCCCGGCCCCGTTCGGCGAGGCAGCGCCGGTTACCGCGCCCAGCGCGGAACAGGCCAACGCGCCCATCGCCGCCAACAGCCGCCTGGCCTCGCTGCCGGAATACCAGACGGCCAGTCCGGCCGTGCCGGCCGCGGAAGCTGCCGCCGCAAGCAATCCCGCCGCAGCGCACGCCAGCCCGTCGCCCGCCCCCAGTGAGCCACCGCGCCCGACATGACCGACCAGACTCCCCTGCCGGACCAGGAAATGCCCCTGGTCGCGCACCTCACCGAGCTGCGCAACCGCATCCTGCGCTGTGTGGTGATCATCCTGCTGATCTTCGCCGGGCTGTTCTACTTCGCCCAGGACATCTACGCGCTGGTCGCCGCGCCGCTGCGCGCCTACCTGCCGGAAGGCGCGACGATGATCGCCACCGGGGTGGCCTCGCCGTTCCTCACCCCGTTCAAGCTGACCCTGATGGTCTCGCTGTTCCTCGGCATGCCGGTGATCCTCCAGCAGATCTGGGGCTTCATCGCCCCCGGCCTGTACCAGCACGAGAAGCGCATCGCCGTGCCGCTGCTGATCTCCAGCATCCTGCTGTTCTACGGCGGCATGGCCTTCGCCTACTTCGTGGTGTTCCCGATCATGTTCGGCTTCTTCGCCAGCGTGACCCCGGAAGGCGTGGCGATGATGACCGACATCGGCCAGTACCTCGACTTCGTGCTCACCCTGTTCTTCGCCTTCGGCGTGGCCTTCGAGATCCCGGTGGCGACCTTCCTGCTGATCTGGATCGGCATCGTCGACGTCGCCACCCTGCGCAAGAGCCGGCCCTACGTGATCGTCGGCTGCTTCGTGGTCGGCATGGTGCTCACCCCGCCGGACGTGTTCTCGCAGACCCTGCTGGCCGTGCCGATGTGGATGCTGTTCGAGGTCGGCCTGCTGTTCGGCGCCATGGCGCGCCGCCGCGACGAGGCGGAAGCGGAAGCCGCGGCCGACGCCGCAGCCAGCGACGGCACCGCGCTCGCCACCCATGATGACGATCCACAGCCACCGGCGCCGCAGGCGTGAACCTGCTGCTGCTCGAAGACGGCGACTTCATCGCCGAAGGCCGCGCCCTGCTGCGCGGCCGGCGTCTCCAGCACCTGCATGAGGTGCACCGCGCCACGGCCGGCGACAGCCTGCGCGTCGGCCGCCTCGATGGCCTGATGGGCGAAGGGCGCCTGCTGCGTCTGGACGCCGACGCAGCGGAAATCGAGGTCCTCGCCCTCGACCAACCGCCACCGACCAAGCTGCCGCTGACCCTGCTGCTCGCCCTGCCGCGGCCGAAGATGCTCAAGCGCGTGCTGCAGACCGTGGCCAGCATGGGCGTGCCGCGCCTGGTGCTGCTCAACAGCTACCGGGTGGAAAAGAGCTTCTGGCAGACGCCGTTCCTGACCCCCGAGGCGATCCGCGAGCAGCTGATCCTCGGCCTTGAGCAGGCGCGCGACACCGTGCTGCCCGAGGTGCTCATCGAGAAGCGCTTCAAGCCGTTCGTCGAGGACCGCCTGCCGCAACTGGCCGCCGGCAGCCTCGGCCTGGTCGGCCACCCCGGCGCCTGGCCGGCCTGCCCGCGCGCGGTCGAGGGCGCGGTGACCCTGGCCATCGGCCCGGAAGGCGGCTGGATTCCCTACGAGGTGGACAAACTGCACGAGGCCGGCCTGGCGCCGGTGCAGCTCGGCGAGCGCATCCTGCGCGTCGAGACCGCGGTGACCGCCCTGCTCGCCCGTCTGTTCTAAGCCTGCCGCAGGATGGAAAAACTCGCGCAGCGATTTTCCACCGTGCCCAGTGTGCAGGCGGTGGAAAAAACCTGCGGTCGCCCCCTACCCAGCCCTCAGCAGACCACGGCGGGCGCCTCTGCGGGGCGGTCGCGACGCTCGACGCCCTTGAGCGCCAGCAACAGCAGGGTGCCGACCACCATCAGCGCCGCCGCGAAGTACAGCCCGCCGGCATAGCTGCCCAGGCTGACGGCCAGCCAGCCGGTCACCGCCGGGCCGACGATCTGCGCCGCGCCGTAGGACAGGGTCATCTTGCCCATCATCTTCGCCGGCCGCGTCGGGTAGTAGCGCCCGGCCATGCTCAGCACCAGGCTGACCATGCCGACGAAGGTGCCGCCGAATAGCAGCGCGCCGGCAATTGCGCCAGCCATGCCACCACTCAGCGGCAGCAGGATGCCGACCACCTGCAGGGCGGCGGCGAGGATCAGCGCGTTGAGCTCGCCGGTGCGCCGGGCGACCAGGTCCCAGACGATGCATGCCGGCGCCGCGGCCAGGCCGATGGCCAGGAAGCTCCAGCTGCCCTGGCCGGCCAGCCCCGGCAGGCGGTCGACGATGGCGACGATGAAGGTCGCGCTGACCACGTAGCCGACCCCGGCGCAGAAGTAGGCGGCCATGAACAGGCGCAGGAACAGCCGGCTCGGCGGGTTGTCGCGCATCGGCTGGCCGGAGGTGGTCAGCGGGCTGCGGTCCGGCCTGGGCAGCCAGGCCAGCGCCGGCACCAGCAGCAGGCAGGCCAGCGCGGTGAGGGCGAACCACTGCTCGCGCCAGTCCAGCCACTGGCCCAGCAGCGCCACCACCAGCGAGCAGCCGACGATGCCCAGACCGACGCCGGAGAAGTGGATGCCCAGCTCGCCGCGCTGGTTGTGGCGAATCAGCCAGTTGAGGATCAGCCCGGTGCCCAGCAGCATGCTCGCCGCGCTGCTCAGGCCGGCGACGAAGCGCGACACCGCCCACAGGGTGAAGTCGCTGGTCAGGCCCATGAGCAGGGTGCTGAGCACCGCCAGCACCATCCCTATGCGGTACAGACGGTCCTTGAGCACCAGGTCGCTGATCAGCGAGGCGATCAGCGCACCGGACAGGTAGCCGGCATAGTTGAGGGCGGCCAGCCAGCCGCCTTCGGCCAGGCCGAGCCCGGCCTGCGCCTGCATCACCGGCAGCAGCGGGGTGTAGGCGAAACGGGCGACGCCCAGGGCGAGGAGGAGACTGAAGATGCCCGCACCGAGCACCTTCATGCGTTGTCCCTGTGGAGTCATCGGCTGGCTTCCTGCGCAGTGGTGGAAGCCACACCTTAGAGGGCGCCGCCCGGCGCCTCAAGCGATTCCTGCGGCAAACCGTCGCAGCAACTCAAACTTCCAGCAGGAAGGTCACCGGCCCGTCGTTGACCAGGTGCACCTGCATGTCGGCGCCGAAGCGCCCGCTGGCCACCTGCGGGTGCTGCTCGCCGGCGCGCGCCAGCAGGTAGTCGAACAGCGCCGCGCCCTGCGCCGGCGGCGCTGCCGTGGAGAAGCTCGGGCGCAGGCCGCTTCTGGTATCGGCGGCCAGGGTGAACTGCGAGACCAGCAGCAGGCCGCCGCCGACGTCCTTGAGCGACAGGTTCATCTTGCCGTCGGCGTCGCTGAACACCCGGTAGTTGAGCAGCTTGTGCAGCAGCTTGTCGGCGCGAGCCGCGTCGTCCTGCGGCTCGACGCCGACCAGCACCAAGAGGCCCTGGTCGATGGCGCCGACCACCTCGCCGGCGACCTCCACCCGCGCGCTGCGCACCCGTTGCAGCAATGCCTTCACGCGTGGCCCTCCGGCAGCTCGAGCAGGCGCCGGGCCACCTCGCCGGTTGCGCGCACCAGCGCGTCGGTGATGCCCGGCTCGCCGGCGGCGTGGCCGGCGTCGCGGATGATCGCCAGCTCGCTGTTCGGCCAGGCCTGGTTCAGCGCCCAGGCGTTGTCCAGCGGACAGACCACGTCGTAGCGGCCATGCACGATCACTCCGGGAATGTGGGCGATCTTGTGCATGTCGCGCAGCAGCTGATCTTCCTCGAGGAAGGCGTTGTTGATGAAATAGTGGCACTCGATGCGGGCGATCGACAGAGCGCGCTGCGGCTCCGAGAAACGCTCGATCACCTGGCCGTTGGGACGCAGGGTCGCGGTGCGCCCTTCCCAGATCGACCAGGCCTTGGCCGCGTGCATCTGCGCGATCTGGTCCGGGCCGGCCAGGCGGCGGTAGAAGGCATCGACCAGATCGTGGCGCTCCTCATGGGGAATCGGCGCCAGGTAGTCCTCCCAGTAGTCGGGGAACAGGCGGCTGGCGCCTTCCTGGTAGAACCAGCGGATCTCCTGCGGCCGGCACAGGAAGATGCCGCGCAGGATCAGCGCATGCACGCGCTCGGGATGGGTCTGCGCGTAGGCCAGCGACAGCGTCGAGCCCCAGGAGCCGCCGAACAGCACCCACTTGTCGATGCCCAGGTGCTCGCGGATGCGCTCCATGTCCGCCACCAGATCCCAGGTGGTGTTGCGGTCCAGGCTGGCGTGCGGGGTCGAGCGGCCGCAGCCGCGCTGGTCGAAGGTGACGATGCGATACAGGGTCGGATCGAACCAGCGGCGGCTGGCCGCATCGCAACCGGCGCCTGGCCCGCCGTGGACGAACAGCACCGGCAGACCGTCCGGCGTGCCGCTTTCGTCGATGTACAGCTCGTGCGGATGGTCCACCGCCAGCTGGTGGCGGGCGTAGGGTTTGATCTCCGGATACAGGGTGTGCATGCAGGGCCTCCGAGGCTGACACAGGACCATCCGTCCTGCCGTGGTGCAAGGGATCATAGCGAGGAATGGCGCGTTGCGGGATGTCGCGCATCACCGCCACGGCCATTGCCGGAGCCGCACGACGGCAGCCTCGTCCGCACCCGCCGAGGTTGCACAGCCACGCCCAGCGCCTATGGTGAATCCAGAGCGGCCGGCACCCCGCCCGCCCCGCCCGACACTTGCGGAGCGAAACCGTGCGCATCGCCCAGCTCGCCCCCCGCGACGCCCTCGCCAGCCTGCACAGCAGCAGCGGCGGCCTCAGCTCGGCCGAAGCGGCCCGGCGGCGCACCGAATACGGCCTCAACCGTATCGAGCGGATCCGCGGCGAACCGCTGTGGCGGCAGTTCGCCCGCGAGTTCGTGCACTTCTTCGCCCTGGTGCTATGGCTGGCCGCGGCGCTGGCGCTGTTCGCCGAATACCAGGACCCCGGGCAGGGCATGGCCACCCTCGGCGCGGCCATCGTCGGGGTCATCGTCATCAACGGCAGCTTCTCGTTCTGGCAGGCCTACCGCGCCGAGCGGGCGATGGCCGCGCTGACCCGCCTGCTGCCGCAGCAGGTCACCGTGCTGCGCGACGGCCGCGCCTGCCGCCTGGACGCCGAGCAGCTGGTGCCCGGCGACGTGGTGCTGGTGCAGGAAGGCGACAGCATCCCGGCCGACTGCCGGCTGCTCGAGGCCGACGGCCTGCGCGTCAGCCTGGCCACCCTGACCGGCGAGTCGCTGCCGCAGCGGCGCACCCCCGCGGCCAGCGACGCCGCCGAGCGGCTGGCCGCGGCCAACCTGCTGCTCGCCGGCACCACGGCGGTGGCCGGCCACGGCCGCGCCCTGGTGTTCGCCACCGGCATGCACACCGAGTTCGGCAGGATCGCCCGCCTGACCCAAAGCGGCAGCGAGGGCCACTCGCCGCTGCAGCGCGAGATCATCCGCCTGTCGCGCCAGCTGGCGCTGCTCGCCCTGGCCATCGGCGTGCTGTTCTTCCTGCTCGGCCAGGCGCTCGGCCTGCCGTTCTGGGGCAACCTGATCTTCGCCATCGGCATCATCGTCGCCAATGTCCCCGAGGGCCTGCTGCCCAGCGTGACCCTGGCGCTGGCCATGGCCACTCAGCGCATGGCCCGCCAAAACGCGCTGATCCGTCACCTGCCGGCGGTCGAGGCGCTCGGCGCGGCCACGGTGATCTGCACCGACAAGACCGGCACCCTGACCCTCAACCGCATGACCGTGCGCCAGCTGTTCGTCGCCGGCGAGCCGCTCGACCTGCCGCTGAGTGCCGAGCGGCTGGAACGCTGCCGCCCGCTGCTCGACGTCGCCCGCCACTGCCACAGCCTGCGCGAGGTCTCGGAAGGCACGCGGCTGAGCGTGCTCGGCGACCCGATGGAGGTGGCGCTGGTCGAGCTGGGCCGCCAGGCGCACGACGACACCGGCCACGCCACCCGCATCCACGAGTTCGCCTTCGATACCACGCGGCGGCGCATGTCCACCGTGCACGAACTGGCCGAGGGCCGCCTGCTCTACTGCAAGGGCGCCCCGGAAGTGCTGCTGCCGCTGTGCAGCCAGGTGCTGACCGGCGACGGCGTGCAGCCGCTCGACGCGGCGCAGCGCGAGCGCCTGCGTCAGGCCCAGGAGGACATGGCCGCCCGCGGCCTGCGCGTGCTGGCGCTGGCCTGGCGACGGGTGGACGGCGAGGCGCTGCACATCGAGCTGGAAAGCCAGCTGATCCACGCCGGCCTGGTCGGCATCGAGGACCCGCCGCGCGCCGAGGTGCCGGAGGCGATCCGCCGCTGCCGCGAGGCCGGCATCCAGGTGATCATGCTCACCGGCGACCACCCGGTCACCGCCAGCGCCATCGCCCGCGAGATCGGCCTGGTAACCGGCGCCGCGCCACGGGTGATCAGCGGCGACGACCTGCGCCACCTGTCCGCCAGCCAGCTGCAGTTCGCCCTCGACGCCCCGGAGCTGCTGTTCGCCCGGGTCACCGCCGACCAGAAGCTGCTGGTGGTCGAGGCGCTGCAGCGCAAGGGCCAGGTGGTGGCGGTCACCGGCGACGGGGTCAACGACGCGCCGGCGCTCAAGCGCGCCGACATCGGCATCGCCATGGGCATCGGCGGCACCGACGTGGCCCGCGAGGCGGCGGACATGGTGCTGCTCGACGACAACTTCGCCAGCATCGTCAGGGCGGTCGAGGAAGGCCGCGCGGTGTACGCCAACATCCGCAAGTTCCTCACCTACATCTTGAGCTCCAACATCCCCGAGCTGGTGCCCTACCTGGCCTTCGTCGTGCTGCCCATCCCGCTGCCGCTGACCATCATCCAGATCCTCGCCGTCGACCTCGGCACCGACATGCTGCCGGCGCTGGCCCTCGGCGCCGAACGCGCCGACCCGCAGGTCATGCAGCGTCCGCCGCGGCCGCGTGGCGAGCGCCTGCTGTCCTGGCCGCTGCTGGCGCGTGCCTACCTGTTCCTCGGCCCGCTGGAGGCGCTGGCGGGGATGGGCCTGTTCTTCCTGGTGCTGGCCTGGGGCGGCTGGGACTACGGCAACCCGCTGGCCCGCCTCGACCCGCTGTACCTGCAGGCCACCGGCGCCTGCCTGGCCGCCATCGTGGTGATGCAGGTGGCCAACCTGCTGGCCTGTCGCAGCCCGACCGCATCCATCCTCAGGACCGGGTTGGGCGGCAACCCGCTGCTGCTGTGGGGCATCGCCTGCGAACTGCTGCTGATCGGCGCGATCATCTACACGCCGATCGGCCAGATCCTGTTCGGCACCGCCGCCCTGCCCCTTGAGGCCTGGCTGGCCATGCTGCCGTTCGCCGCGCTCCTGCTGCTGCTCGAGGAGGCGCGCAAGGCCTGGGTGCGCCGCCGGCGCGACTGAGGAGTCACTTGCGCTCGACCGGCGCCAGCGCCGCCTGGCGCACCGGCCCCGCCACCCAGCCGGACTTGTGCAGCACCAGGTAGGCGACGCCGCCGAGCACCACGCCCCAGAACGCCGCACCGAGACCGAAGAAGGTCATCCCCGAGGCGGTGGCCAGGAAGGTGATCACCGACGCCTCGCGGTGCTCGGCATCCTCCAGCGCGCCCTGCAGGTTGGCGGTGATCGCGCCGAGCAGGGCGAGGCCGGCCAGCACCGCGACGAAGGCCGGCGGCATGGCGGCGAACAGCAGGATGATGGCGCCGGCGAAGCTGCCGCCGATCAGGTAGAACAGCCCGTTGGCCATGCCGGCGACGTAGCGTTTGCCCGGGTCCTCGTGGGCCTCCTTGCCGGTGCACAGGGTGGCGGTGATCGCCCCGGTGACTATGGTGATGCCGCCGAAGAAGGCCACCGCGATCGAAGCCAGCCCGCAGCCGGCGAGCAGCGGGCGCGCCGACACCTGATAACCGCAATTGCGCAGCAGGGCCAGGCCGGGCAGGAACTGGCCGGTCACGCTGACCAGCAGCAGCGGCACGGCCAGGCTCAGGGTGGCGTTCCAGCTCCACTGCGGCACGATGAACTGCGGCGCGACCAGGGCCAGCTCCAGGCTGGGCAGGCGGGTACCCTCGACGCCCAGCGACAGCGCCACGCCGACCAGCATCAGCAGCACCAGGCAGTAGCGCGGGAACAGCCGCTTGAGCGCCAGGTAGGCGCCGATCATGCCCAGCGCCAGCGCCGGCGCCGACTCCACCACGGCGAAGGCGCCGACGCCGAACTGGAACAGGATGCCGGCCATCATCGCGCTGGCGATGCCCTTGGGGATGGCGCGGACGATGCGGTCGAAGGCGCCGGACAGGCCGATCAGCAGCACCACCACGCCGGTGGTGATGTAGGCGCCGACCGCCTCGCCCAGACTCAGCGCGGGAAACAGGGGGACCAGCAGGGCGGTGCCCGGCGCCGACCAGGCGATCACCGCCGGCACCTTGAGCCACCAGCTCAGCACGATGCTGCCGAGGGCCGCGCCGATGGAGATCGCCCAGATCCACGAGGCCATCATCTCGTGGGACACCTGGGCGCTCTGCGCGGCCTGGAAGAAGATCACCGCCGGGCCGGCGTAGGAAATCAGCACGGCGAGGAACCCCGCCGCCAGCGCGGAAAACGAAACGTCTCTGTGCAGCATGAACCGTCACCTCTGAAGCGGGCGCACCACGGGCGCATGCCGGCCATCTTGGCTGTCTTGCCTGAACTGATAAATCCGCTGGCAATGGCAACACTGTTCAGGATTTCAGAACAGTGGTCATCCGCCATGGGCCGCTTCCAGGCCATGCAGCTGTTCGCCCGCATCGCCGAGCTGGTCGGGCACCGCGACATCGCCTACCTGTCGGCCACCAGCGGCCAGCTGCAGCCGCTGGAACTCAGCGCCGGCGGGCGGATCGAGCGCATCGAGCCGCTCGCCGACTACCGTCCGCCGGCGCTGCCGATGAGCGTGCTCTCCCCCCACCACCGCCATCTGCCCCCGCGTCTGCGGGTGCTCATCGACTGGCTGGTGGAGCTGTTCGGCGCCTGATCAGGCCACCGCCGGAGCGAAGCTGTCCGCCTGCGCCATGCGCCACATGCGCGCGTAGAACTCGCCGTCGATCTGCCCGCCGAGCAGCTCGCCGGGCTTGAGGTAGACGTGCTTTTGCGAGAACAGGCTGAGTTCGCTGGACGACACGCGCAGCGCCAGATGCTTGGGCTCGAGCTGCGACGGATGCGCAAGGCCGGCGGCGGCGGTCATCTCGGCCAGCGCCTTGAGGGTGTTGCGGTGGAAGTTGTGCACCCGCTGCGCCTTGTCCTCGACCACCAGGGCGCGCTGGCGCAGCGGATCCTGGGTGGCCACCCCGGTCGGACACTTGTTGGTGTGGCAGCTCTGGCTCTGGATGCAGCCGATGGCGAACATGAAGCCGCGCGCCGAGTTGGCCCAGTCGGCGCCGATGGCCAGCACGCTGGCGATGTCGAAGGCGCTGACGATCTTGCCGCTGGCGCCGATGCGGATCCTGTCGCGCAGGTTGAGACCGACCAGGGTGTTGTGCACGAACAGCAGCCCCTCGCGCAGCGGCACGCCGATGTGGTCGGTGAATTCCACCGGCGCCGCGCCGGTACCGCCCTCCTTGCCGTCGACCACGATGAAGTCGGGGAGGATGCCGGTCTTCAGCATCGCCTTGGCGATGGCCATGAACTCCCACGGATGGCCGAGGCAGAACTTGAAGCCGACCGGCTTGCCGCCGGACAGCTCGCGCAGGCGGGCGAGGAACTGCAGCAGCTCGACCGGGGTGGCGAACTCGCTGTGCCGCGCCGGCGACACGCAGTCGCGGTCCATCGGCACGCCGCGGGTGGCGGCGATCTCGGCGGTGATCTTGTGTCTGGGCAGGATACCGCCGTGGCCGGGCTTGGCGCCCTGGCTGAGCTTGACCTCGATCATCTTCACCTGCGGATCGTTGGCCTGCACGGCGAAGCGCTGCGGGTCGAAACGGCCGTCCGCCGTGCGGCAGCCGAAGTAGCCGCTGCCCAGCTCCCAGATCAGGTCGCCGCGGTGCTCGCGGTGGTAGGCGCTGATGCTGCCCTCGCCGGTGTCGTGGGCGAAGCCGCCCAGCGCCGCGCCCTGGTTGAGCGCGCGGATGGCGTTGGCGCTCAGCGAGCCGAAGCTCATCGCCGAGATGTTGAAGAGCGACGCCGAGTACGGCTGCAGGCACTGCGGGCCGCCGATGGCGACCCGGAAGGACGCCGGATCGGCATGCTCGGCCGGCAGCATGGAGTGGCCGATGAACTCGAAGCCGGTCTGGCTGACGTCGCTGAGGGTGCCGAACGGCTTGTCGGCCGCTTCGTTCTTGGCCCGCGCGTAGACCAGCGAGCGCTGCGCGCGCGAGAACGGCAGGCGCTCGTTGTCGCCCTCCAGCAGGTACTGGCGAATCTCCGGGCGGACGAACTCGACCAGGTAGCGGATGTTGCCGAGGATCGGGTAGTTGCGCCGCACCGCATGGCGGCTCTGCCGCAGGTCGTTGACGCCCACCGCGCTCAGCGCGCCGCACAGCAGGGTCAGCGGCCAGAGGTCGGCGAGGAACGGCAGGCTGATCAGGGTGAGCAGCACGCAGGCGGCGAAAAAGGCGTAACGGCTGAGCAGCGACAGATTCATCCACATGGCTCCGGGCATCTCCTCACAGGTCGGCCGGCCACTCTACCCGAGCCGCGCGGCGCCGGCATTGACCCAGCACCGCAGCCGAAGAGGCCTGGGCTTCAGGCGCAGCCCGGACGGCCGTGGGCGTAGGAGCGGCTCGGGTCGACCAGCGCATCGAACTCGCCGAGCGCCGTGGAGCCGATCAGCAGCGGGAAGTCGAAGGCGCTGCGATCGGTGAGATTGACCTCGATGTGCTGCACGCTGTCGCCCAGGCACACCGGCATCTCGATCACCGGGCGGGCGGTATAGGCCGCGGTGTCGCCAGGCGTCATGTCGCCGGCGCGGCGCTTGATCTGGCTGATGCGCACCAGCGGGCGCACCAGGGTGCGCGGCTCGTGGCCGTCGGCGGCCAGCTGGAAGCGCACCCAGCGTTCACCGTCGCGCTTGAAGGTCTCGATGTTGCGGGCACTCAGCGAGGCAGTGACGGCGCCGGTGTCCAGCTTGGCCGGCAGTTCCAGGCCGAGTTCGGGGAGCAGGGCCTTCTCGTGCAGGCCGTAGACCTGCTTGGTGGAGGCCATGCCTTCTGCCGACAGCAGGGTCAGGCCGGCGAAAAGGGCGATCAGGGACAGTTTCATGCGGTACAGCGTCTCGACATTACAGCGGCCGACGTCGGCTGGCGCGGGCCAGACGTCACGCCGGCAGGGGTGACTGGAACGCCCCGGGATCTTCCGGGGGGCGTCAGGATAGTCAGCCCACGGCACAGGGACCAGCCCGAAGCGACGCATGACACCCCGCCAGACCGCGACCGCGGGACGCCGATCGCCCGCCAGCGCCCAGTGCAGAGCCGGCCGAACCGCACGTCCCTCAGTCCAGTGGCAGCTCGGTGGTGCGCTTCACCTCGCTCATGGTGATGTGCGAATGCGCCTCCTGCACGTGAGGGCTGCCCAGCAGGTGGTCGCGCAGGAAGCGCTCGTAGCCGGCGATGTCGCGGGCCACCACCTTGAGCAGGTAGTCGGAGGCGCCGGCCATGGTGTAGCACTCCAGCACCTCCGGATGGCCGACCACGCTCGCCTCGAACTCCTCAAGATTGCGCCGCCCGTGCGCCGACAGCTTGATGCTGACGAACACCACCATGGCCAGGCCGAGCTTGCGGCGGTCGAGCAGGGCGACCTTGCGCTCGATCAGCCCCTCCTCCTGCAGGCGATGGATGCGCCGCCAGCACGGCGACTGCGACAGCTCGACCTTCTCGGCGATCTCCGCCGCCGACAGGTCGGCGTCGTGCTGCAGCAGGCGCAGGATGCGCCGGTCGAGGGGGCTCAGCGGGCTGTGCATGATTTTTTCTCTTTTGGATTTCTTATGGAAAAAGTCATGCGGATTATGGCCAGCAGGCCGGAAAAATAGAAAGAAAATGCCGTCACGCCTGCCGCATATTCTTGTCCACACCGTCTGCCGCGGCGATCCCGCGGACAGGCCGACCGCGGCGCCCACCGGCGCCGCTTCGCTCGCCATAAGAATAAAAGGAGCGCCCCATGTCTCTGGCCGAGATCCGTCTGGACGACAAGTATCGCCTTGCCACCGGTCACCTCTACCTGACCGGCACCCAGGCGCTGACCCGCCTGCCCATGCTGCAGAAGCAGCGCGACGCCGCCTTCGGCCTGAATACCGCCTGCTTCATCTCCGGCTACCGCGGCTCGCCCCTGGGCAACCTCGACAAGAGCCTGTGGGAAGCCAAGCAGTACCTCAGGGACAACCACATCCACTTCCAGCCCGGGGTCAACGAGGAGCTGGCGGCCACCGCGGTGTGGGGCAGCCAGCAGACCAGCCTGTTCCCCGGCGCGCGCTACGACGGCGTGTTCGCCATGTGGTACGGCAAGGGCCCGGGCGTCGACCGCTGCGGCGACGTGTTCAAGCACGGCAACTCGGCCGGGGTGTCGCCGCACGGCGGCGTGCTGCTGCTGGCCGGCGACGACCACGGCTGCAAGTCCTCCAGCATCGCCCACCAGAGCGAGCACGCCTTCATCGCCGCCTCGATCCCGGTGCTCAACCCGGCCAACGTCCAGGAAATCCTCGACTACGGCATCCTCGGCTGGGAGCTGTCGCGCTACAGCGGCTGCTGGGTGGCGCTGAAGACCATCGCCGAGAACGTCGACTCCTCGGCGGTGGTCGAGGTCGACCCGCTGCGCGTGCAGGTGCAGATCCCCGAGGATTTCGTCCTGCCGGAAGACGGCGTGCATATCCGCTGGCCGGACCCGCCTCTGGTCCAGGAGGCACGCCTCAACACCTACAAGATCTACGCCGCGCGCGCCTTCGCCCGCGCCAACCATCTCAACCAGATCAAGCTGGATTCGCCCAACCCGCGTCTCGGCATCATCACCACCGGCAAGTCCTACCTCGACGTGCGCCAGGCACTCGACGACCTGGGCCTCGACGACGAACTGTGCGCCCGCGTCGGCCTGCGCGTGCTCAAGGTCGGCATGAGCTGGCCGCTGGAGCCGGTGTCGGTGCACGAGTTCGCCCAGGGCCTCGACGAGATCCTGGTGGTCGAGGAGAAGCGCAGCATCATCGAGGACCAGCTCACCGGCCAGCTGTACAACTGGCCGGTGGACAAGCGCCCGCGGGTGGTCGGCGAGTTCGACGAAGACGGCAATTCCCTGCTGCCCAACCTGGCCGAGCTGACCCCGGCGATGATCGCCCGGGTGATCGCCAAGCGCCTGGCGCCGATCTATTCCAGCGCGCAGATCGAGGAACGCCTGGCCTTCCTCGCCGCCAAGGAAGCCGCACTGGCCGCGCCCAAGCACCACACCCTGCGCACTCCGCACTTCTGTTCGGGCTGTCCGCACAACAGCTCGACCAAACTGCCGGAGGGCAGCCGCGCGCTGGGCGGCATCGGCTGCCACTACATGACCCAGTGGATGGACCGCAATACCGACACCTTCACCCAGATGGGCGGCGAAGGCGCCACCTGGATCGGCCAGGCGCCGTTCACCGACACCCCGCACGTGTTCCAGAACCTCGGCGACGGCACCTACTTCCACTCCGGCCAGCTGGCCCTGCGCGCCGCGGTAGCCGCCGGGGTGAACATCACCTACAAGATCCTCTACAACGACGCGGTGGCGATGACCGGCGGCCAGCCGATCGACGGCGAGCTGCGCATCGACCAGCTCAGCCAGCAGGTCTATGCGGAAGGTGTGAAGCGCATCGCCCTGGTCAGCGACGAGCCGGACAAGTACCCGAGCCGCGCCGGCTTCGCGCCCATCGTCACCTTCCACCACCGCCGCGAGCTGGACGCCGTGCAGCGCGAGCTGCGCGAGTTCCAGGGCGTGTCGGTGATCCTCTACGACCAGACCTGCGCCACCGAGAAGCGCCGCCGGCGCAAGCGCGGCAAGCTCGCTGACCCGGCAAAACGCGCCTTTATCAACCCGGCGGTGTGCGAGGGCTGCGGCGACTGCAGCGTGAAGTCCAACTGCCTGTCGGTACTGCCGCTGGAAACCGAAGTCGGCCGCAAGCGGCAGATCGACCAGAACGCCTGCAACAAGGACTTCTCCTGCGTCGAGGGCTTCTGCCCGAGCTTCGTCACCGTGCACGGCGGCGAGCTGCGCCAGCCCGAGGCCCAGGGCCGCAACGCCAGCTTCGCCGAGCTGCCGGAACCGCAGCAGCCTAGCCTGGAGCGGCCGTGGAACATCCTCCTGCCCGGCGTCGGCGGCAGCGGCGTGACCACCGTCGGCGCCCTGCTCGGCATGGCCGCGCACCTGGAGGGCAAGGGCTGCACCGTGCTCGACCAGGCGGGCCTGGCGCAGAAGTTCGGCCCGGTGATCAGCCACATCCGCATCGCCGCCAAGCAGGACGACATCTACGCGGTGCGCATCGCCGCAGGCGAGACCGACCTGCTGCTCGGCTGCGACCTGGTGGTCGCGGCCAGTGAAGAAGCGCTGGCCAAGCTCAACGACAAGATCGCCCACGCGGTGGTCAACAGCCATGAGGCCGCCACCGCCGAGTTCACCCGCAACCCGGACGCCGAGGTGCCCGGTGCGGCGATGCGCGAGGCGCTGGTGGAGGCGGTCGGCGCAGGCAAGACCCACTTCGTCGACGCCACCCGCCTGGCCACCGCGCTGCTCGGCGACAGCATCGCCAGCAACCTGTTCATGCTCGGCTATGCCTGGCAGAAGGGCCTGGTGCCGGTGTCCGCCGCGGCTATCGCCAAGGCCATCGAGCTCAACGGCGTAGCCGTGGCACTCAACCAGCAGGCCTTCCTGTGGGGCCGCCGCGCCGCCTTCGATCTGGCCGCCGTCGAACAACTGGCCAAGCCCAAGGTGGTCGAGGCGCCGCGCTGCGAGAGCCTCGACGAGATCGTCGCCGACCGCGTGGCACGGCTGACTGCCTACCAGGACGCGGCCTACGCGCAGCGCTACCGCGCCCTGGTCGAGCGCGTGCGCGCCGCCGACCGCGATCCGCAGCAGCGCCTCGCCCTGGCGGTGGCGCGCAGCTACCACAAGCTGCTGGCCTACAAGGACGAGTACGAGGTGGCGCGGCTGTACAGCGACGGCGAGTTCGTCCGCCAGCTCGATGCGCAGTTCCAGGGCGACTACCGCCTGCAGTTCCACCTGGCGCCGTCCTGGCTGTGCAAGACCGACCCCGCCACCGGCGAGCCGCGCAAGCGCCAATTCGGCCCGTGGCTGCTCAAGGCCTTCGCCGTGCTGGCGCGCGGCAAGTTCCTGCGCAGCAGCGTCCTCGATCCGTTCGGCCACAGCGCCGAGCGGCGCCTGGAGCGCGCGCTGATCAAGGAGTACGAGCAGGACGTCGCGCTGCTGCTGAACGCGCTCAGCCCCGGCAACTACGCCAGCGCCCTGGCCCTGGCTGAGCTGCCCGCCGAGATCCGCGGCTACGGCCACGTCAAGGAGCGCGCGCTGGCCAAGGTCCGCGCGCAGGCCGCAGCGCTGCGCGAGCGCCTGAGCGCCCGGGCGATCCCGGTGGTGCAGCTCTGCGAGCCGGCGGCCTGACAGGCGATCCGTATTGTAGGAGGCGCGCCCTCGCGGCGAATGCAGCCCGCCGGGCTGCCAGGTGCTGAAGCTTCGCCCCGAGGGCGGGCCTCCTACAGCGGTCGTTACCGTCCCCAATCCCCAACAACAAGAAACCCGAGGTGCCCCGATGTCCGTGTTTTCCCACTGCGAGTTCGACCAGCACGAGAAGGTGGTCTTCGGCCACGACCAGGCCAGCGGCCTGAAGGCGATCATCGCCATCCACGACACCACCCTGGGCCCGGCCCTGGGCGGCTGCCGCATGTGGTCCTACGCCAGCGACGAGGAAGCGCTGCGCGACGTGCTGCGCCTGTCGCGCGGCATGACCTACAAGTCGGCGCTGGCCAACCTGCCGCTCGGCGGCGGCAAGGCGGTGATCATCGGTGACCCGCACCGCGGCAAGAGTGCGGCGCTGTTCGAGGCGATGGGCGCGCTGATCGACAGCCTCGGCGGGCGCTACATCAGCGCCGCCGACTCCGGCACCGGGGTGGCCGAGATGCAGCTGATGGCCCGCCGCACCCGCCACGTCGCCGGCGCCGAGGCGCGCGAGGGCTTCAATGGCGACCCGTCGCCGTCCACCGCCTACGGGGTGTTCGTCGGTCTGCAGGCCGCCGTGCGCCACCGCCTCGGCCGCGACGACCTCAGGGGCCTCAGGGTGGCGATCCAGGGCGTCGGCCAGGTCGGCCTCGGCCTCGCCCGCCACCTGCACGCGGCCGGCGCCGAGCTGTTCGTCACCGACATCGTCGCCGCCAACGTGCAGCGCGCGGTCGACGAGCTGGGCGCCCATGCGGTGCGCCAGCACGACATCTACGGTCTGGACGTCGACGTGTTCGCCCCCTGCGCCCTCGGCGCGATCGTCAACCGCGACAGCCTCGAGGCGCTGCGCGCGCCGGTGATCGCCGGCGCCGCCAACAACCAGCTGGCCAGCCCGGAGTTGGCCGAGGAGCTGCGCAGCCGCGGCTGCCTGTACGCGCCGGACTACGCGATCAACGCCGGCGGCATCATCGACGTCGCCTTCCAGCGCGGCGACGCCACGCCCGCCGAACTGCGGGCGCACCTCGACGGCATCGGCGCGACCCTGGCGGAGATCTTCGCGCGCGCCGACGCCGAGGGCGCCACCACCACGAGCATTGCCGACCGCCTGGCGCGCGAGCGCCTGCAGGCCGGCCGCTGATGTACCGGGGACGCCCAGGCGTCCCCCATTCTGACCCACTACAACAACAATGAGGGCAAGCCCCATGAGTCATGAGAGCATCGCTGCCGGCGCCATCGCCGGCTCCACCCGCAGCACGGCCGGTCGAGGCCTGTGGTCGTCGCGCTGGGTGTTCTTCCTCGCCGCCACCGGCTCCGCGGTCGGCCTGGGCAACATCTGGAAATTCCCCTACATCACCGGGCAGAACGGCGGCGGCGCCTTCGTGCTGGTCTACCTGGCCTGCATCCTCGCCATCGGCATCCCGCTGCTGATGGCCGAGTTCATGATCGGCCGCCGCGGCCGCGCCAACCCCGAGGGCGCCATCGCCGCGGTGGCCCGCGAGGCCGGCGCCAGCCGCCACTGGCGGCGCATCGGCAGCATGGCGGTGCTCACCGGCTTCCTGATCCTCAGCTTCTATGCGGTGATCGCCGGCTGGACCCTGGCCTACGCTCCGGCGGCGTTCAGCGGCAGCTTCGCCGGCCTGGATGGCAAGAGCAGCGGCGCACTGTTCGACGCCCTGCTCGCCGATCCCTGGCAGCTCGCCGGCTACGGCAGCCTGGTGCTGGCGGTGACCCTGGGCATCGTCGCCCTCGGCGTGCGCGACGGCCTCGAGCGCGCGCTGCGCTTCATGATGCCCGGGCTGTTCCTGATCCTGCTGGTGATGGTCGGCTACGCCGCCACCACCGGGTACTTCATGCAGGCGGTGGAGTTCCTGTTCGCCCCCGACTTCAGCAAGCTGACCGGCCAGGGCGTGCTGATGGCCCTCGGCCATGCCTTCTTCACCCTGAGCCTGGCCAGCGGCGCGATGATGGCCTACGGCTCCTACCTGCCGGCCGGCACCTCGATCGTACGCACCTCGCTGATGGTGGCGCTGGCCGACACCGCGGTGGCCCTGCTCGCCGGCCTGGCAATCTTCCCGCTGGTATTCGCCAACGGCCTGGAGCCGGGCGCCGGCCCGGGGCTGATCTTCGTCACCCTGCCGATCGCCTTCGGCCAGATGCCGCTGGGCGCGCTGGTCGGCGGCCTGTTCTTCGTCATGCTGGCGCTCGCCGCGCTGACCTCGACCATCTCGCTGATCGAGCCAGCCATCGCCTGGCTCGGCGAGCGGTTCGGCATGGGCCGGGTCAAGGCGGTGCTGCTCAGCGGCGCGGCGGTGTGGCTGCTGAGCATCGGTTCGGTGCTGTCGTTCAACGCCTGGAGCGAGGTCACCCTGCTGGGCAAGACCTTCTTCGACGGCCTGGACTTCCTGACCAGCAACCTGATGATGCCGCTCGGCGGCCTGTTCACCGTGCTGTTCACCGGCTGGGTGATGCAGCGCGCCCTCGCCGCGCAGGCCCTCGGCCTCGAGCAGTCCGGCGGCTTCGGCCTGTGGTGGCTGGCGATTCGCTGGATCACCCCGCTGGCGATTGCGCTGATGTTTCTGCACAGCCTCGGCCTGTTCTGAGAACCGGCTGACGATCTGCTGCGCGTCGGCCATGCTGCGTTGAAATCGGTTTCGGAATGCTCATTTGCAGCCAGCAAACTCCGCTTCCTCAACCGATTTCGCCTTGCCTGGCTCTAGCTCGCGAGATCGTAAGCCGGTTCTACGCCGGCTTGATCAAGCACCCGGGGCGGGTCGCGCGCAGGCGCGGCCCGCCCCGTTTTGTTTCAGGCGCCGATCACCCCGCCGTCGTCGCGGGTCACCAGCACCGTGGTCGAGCGCGCGCGGGTCTGGCCGTCGCTGGCCGGATAGCTCAGCGCCGGGTGCTGGACGTTGATCCACATCGCCCGGTAGTCCGGGCTCCAGGTGATGCCGGTGATCTCGCAGCCGCGCGGGCCGACCAGGAAGCGACGCACCTCGCGGCTCAGCGGGTCGGCGCAGAGCAGCTGGTTGCAGCCCATGGCCTGCATCGCCGACTCGGCATCGTCGTAGTCGGTCTGGATCCACAGCCGTCCGGCGCCGTCGAAGGCCAGGCCGTCCGGCGAGGAGAAGATGTCGCCGCGGATGCTGCCGGTCAGGTGCTCCGCCACCGCCTGGCCGTCCGGATCCTTCGCCCCCGGCGGCTCGCCGGCGAGCAGGAACAGCTCCCAGCGGAACTCGCTGGCGGTCGGGTCGCCATCCTTCTCGTTCCAGCGCAGGATCTGCCCGTGCAGGTTGTGCGGGCGCGGGTTGGCCGCATCCAGCGGCTGCGTCTCGCCACGCTCGTCGTTGTTGGTCAGGGTGACGTAGACCTCGCGGCTCTGCGGATGCACGGCGATCCACTCCGGGCGGTCCATCGGCGTGGCGCCGACCCGGTCGGCGGCGGCGCGGGCGTTGACCAGAACCTCGGCCTGGCTGGCGAAACCGTGTTCGGCGGTCAGGCCGTTCTGCCCGTGCAGCAGCGCCAGCCAGCGCCCCGTGCCGTCCGCATCGAAGCGGGCGACGTAGAGGGTGCCTTCGTCCAGCAGGTCGCGGTTGGCCTGCGGATTGTCGGCGTCGAAGCGCCCGGCGGGGACGAACTTGTAGACGTACTCGCCCTTGGCGTCGTCGCCGGAGTAGAAGGCCATGCGCCCGTCGGCGCCCAGCGAGAGCACCGCGCACTCGCGGCTGAAGCGGCCGAAGGCGGTGCGCTTGACCGGCTGGCTGGCCGGGTCGAAGGGATCGATCTCCACCACCCAGCCGAAGCGGTTGGGTTCGTTGACCTGGCCGCCGTGGGGCTGACGCGGGTCGGGAGTGGCGTCGAAGCGCGGGTCGGCGGTTTCCCAGGCGTAGTACTTGCTGCGCCCGCCGTTGCCGACGCCGTAGCGCTGGTGCGCCACCCGCTGACCGTGGTCGGCCGCGTCGCGGTTGACGAAGTAGTGGTGCCAGTTCTCCTCGCAGGCCAGGTAGGTGCCCCAGGGGGTGAAACCGTTGGCGCAGTTGTTGAGGGTGCCAAGCACCTCGCGCCCGGACGGGTCGCTGGCGGTCTTCATCAGCGCGTGGCCGGCCAGCGGGCCACCGATGGCCATCGGCGTCAGCGCCGAGATGCGCCGGTTGTAGCGCGAGGGCATGACCCGCTGCCAGTGGCCGGCGGCGTCCTTGCGCACCTCGATGACGCTCACCCCGTGCGCCGCCTGCTCCTTCTTCACCTCGGCCAACGGGCGCCGGCCGTCTTCGAAGGTCATGCCGTCGGGATGCAGGGTCGGGTTGACGTACTCGTGGTTGATCGCCAGCAGACCGTGGCTGTGCGGCGCGTCCGCGAAGGGGAAGAAGTGCATGCCGTCGTGGTTGTCGCCGGCCTGGCGGAGCTGGGCCTGCCAGTCGTCGCTGGCATCGCTGCGCCACACCGGCGCGTCGGCCAGCACCGCATCGCCCCAGGAAAAGAACGCCTGCGCCCGGTAGCCCGGCGGCACCAGCACGCGGTCGAAGTCGGCGGCGGTCTGCACCGGCACGCCGGCGAAGCCGAGCAGCGGCGCCGGCTGGGCGAACAGTTCGCGGCTGCCCAGCACGCCGCCGAACAGGTTCAGCGCGGCCAGGCCCAGGCCACCCTTGAGCAGGGTGCGCCGCCCCCGGTCGACCAGCTGGTCGAGACCGGGATTGCCGCTGGGGTTGATCGACTGGTCGTCGGGGGCGGCCAGCGCCGCGTGAAACAGCTGGAGATCCTGAGTCATGGCGATTCCTTGCAAGCGATCCGCCCGCCCGCGGGCGGACATTCCCTGTGTTGTAGGCCGTCGGCATGACAGAACGGTGAAGGCGGGCATATCCGGCAACGCTTGGGCAGGTGCGCGTCCCGCCGGGATCGGTTAAATACTGGTCTTGGCGCACCGCGCCTGAACATGCTCATGGCGCCGTTGCGCGTTGTCGTCCTTTGCCGCCACAAGCCATGGCAAGAAACGTGCTTCAACAATAACAACCACCCGGACATGCCCCAGGGACAACCGATCAGGAGGAAGCATGAAGACCGTTGCGCATATGCTCCGCGCCAAGCCGAACCAGGACATCTACACCATCGCGCCCACAGCCACGATGCTGCAGGCCCTGCAGCTGATGGCGGAGAAGAACATCGGGGCGCTGATCGTCACCGAAGAGGACCAGGTGGTCGGCATCGTCAGCGAGCGCGACTACGCGCGCAAGATGGTGCTCGAGGGGCGCTCCTCGGTAGGCACGCCGGTCAGCGCGGTGATGTCCGCGCCGGTGATCAGCGTGACCCCCGACCAGACCAGCCGCGACTGCCTGCGCCTGATGGGCCGGGGCCACCTGCGCCACCTGCCGGTGATCGACGACGGGCGCCTGGTGGGGATGCTCTCGGTGGGCAACCTGGTCAAGGAAGCCCTCGCCGAACAGGACGAGCTGATCCAGCAGCTGGAGCAGTACATCCGCGGCTAGCCGAGCGGCGCGAGGGGCTGGCGGCGCCCCGCCGGTACCAACCGCCGGCTACTTGAGCCCGGAGCCGGAGAACATCAGCACCTGGTCCTGGGCGAACTGGACGCTGATGAAGGTCTTCTCGTCGCCCCAGGTGCAGCTGGTGAAGCCCAGGGCGCCGGCGCACTCGCGCGGCGCGCCGAGCAGCTGCTCGACCTCGGTCTTGCTCATGCCGGTCTTGAGCTTGGAGAAGTTTTCCTGGTTGACCTTGTTGCAGGCCGCCAGCAGCAGACAGGCCCCCAGTACGAGGGCAGAGCGAAACGACATGGACGAACTCCCGTGGACGAGTGAGCGGCGCAGCTTGCCACACTGGCGCCCGCCGCTCTGCCGATTGGACGTCAGAAGCGCGTGCCGGGTTCCTTGAGGAAGGCCTGCTCCTCGGGCGTCGAGGGGCGGCCGAGGATCGCGTTGCGGTGAGGAAAGCGGCCGAAGCGGGCGATGACCGCACGGTGGCGCTCGGCGTAGGCGAGAAAGTCGGCGAACGCGGCCTGCTCGGCGGGGGCGGCCTGCTCGTGCAGCTGGCGGAAACGGCGCACCGCCTCGTCCTGCAGGGCGAGGTCTTCGCCATGTTCGAGCACCAGGTAGACGAACACCTGGCGGATCGCCGGCAGCCGCGCTTCGCGGCCCGCGGCGAGTCCTTGCAGCGCCAGCGCGCGGGCGCGGGCATCGCCGGCGAAGGCACGTGGCGTATCGCGGTGGATCATCCGCGGCAGCTGGTCGAGCAGCAGGAGCAGCGCCAGCCAGCCCTCGGCAGCACCGCTCCACTCCTCCAGATCGCCGTTCAGCGCCTGTTCAACGAAAACGCCGAAGCGCTCGCGCGCATCACAGTCCTGTGCGGCTCGCTTGGCGAACCACAGCCCGTGCTTGTGCGCCACCACCTCGGCGGCCTGGCTCGACGGGCCGAACCACCAGTCGAGCAGCGGCTGCCAGGGTGCGGCCACCGGTCAGGCCTGGTGGTAGCCGGTGATGCGCTCGACCTCTTCCTTCGAGCCGAGGAACACCGGCACGCGCTGGTGCAGCGAGGTCGGCTGGATGTCGAGGATGCGCTGGGTGCCGGTGGTGGCGGCGCCGCCGGCCTGCTCGATGATCATCGACATCGGGTTGGCTTCGTACATCAGGCGCAGCTTGCCGGGCATCGACGGATCGCGACCGTCGCGCGGGTACATGAACACGCCGCCGCGGGTGAGGATGCGGTGCACGTCGGCGACCATCGAGGCGATCCAGCGCATGTTGTAGTTCTTGCCCAGCGGGCCTTCCTTGCCGGCCAGCAGCTCGCTGACGTAGCGCTGCACCGGGGCTTCCCAGTGGCGCTGGTTGGACATGTTGATGGCGAATTCGGCGGTGCTTGCCGGCACGCGGATGTCTTCGTGGGTGAGCACGAAGCTGCCCAGCTCGCGGTCGAGGGTGAAGCCCTTGACGCCGTTGCCGAGGGTCAGCACCAGCATGGTCTGCGGGCCGTAGATGGCGTAGCCGGCGGCCACCTGCTGGGTGCCCGGCTGCAGGAAGGCTTCCTCGCCGAGGTCGCAGCCGTTGTCGCAGCCTTCCGGGCAGCGCAGCACGGAGAAGATGGTGCCGACCGAGACGTTGACGTCGATGTTGCTGGAGCCGTCCAGCGGGTCGAACACCAGCAGGTAGGCACCCTTGGGGTACTTGCCGGGGATCTGGTAGGCGTTGTCCATTTCCTCGGAGGCCATGCCGGCCAGGTGGCCGCCCCACTCGTTGGCTTCGAGGAGGATCTCGTTGGACAGCACGTCGAGCTTCTTCTGCACCTCGCCCTGCACGTTCTCGCTGCCCGCGCTGCCCAGCACGCCGCCCAGCGCGCCCTTGGATACCGCGTGACTGATCTCCTTGCAGGCGCGCGCCACCACCTCGATGAGGAAGCGCAGGTCGGCCGGAGTGTGGTTGCTGCGAGTCTCTTCGATCAGGTAGCGACTGAGGGTAACGCGGGACATGGACGGCTCCGAAGATGGGGCAAGGGGTAAATCGGCGCATTTTAACCCGACTCGGCCGCCGCCGCCTCCTGCCGCGCATCAATCCGCCGCCATCCAGCCGACCGGCTGCCGGTAAAAACTGCTGCAAGGCCGCCGCCGACTGCTTATCATCGCGCGCCTTCCGCCCTGTCACCCTGTGAACCCAATGAGCAAACACCTGCTGGTCGGCGCCGACCCCGAGCGCACTGAAACCTGGATCAAGTTCACCGGCAACGACCTGTGCCACACCTGCCGCGCCACCTGCTGCAGCCTGCCGGTGGAGGTGCGCCTCAAGGATCTGATCCGCCTCGGCGTGATCGACGAGTTCGAGGCCGGCGAGCCGGCCAAGCAGATCGCCAAGCGCCTGAGCAAGGAAGGCATCGTCGGCCGCTTCAACCAGAAGTCCGGCATCTTCACCCTGGAACAACACTCCAGCGGCGACTGCCTGTACCTGGACCAGAAGACCCGCCTGTGCACGGTCTACGCCAACCGTCCGGACACCTGCCGCAACCATCCGAAGATCGGCCCCAAGCCCGGCTACTGCGCGTACCAGCAGAAGGCGCTGCACAACCGCTGAAACGACGAAGGGCGCCGATTGGCGCCCTTCTTCTTTCCCATCCGGCTTCAGTCAAGCGGGAACAGCACGTTGCATTGCCCGGTGCCGGAGCTCTCGAAGTACGGGGTGAGCACCTCGGCTTTCCCTTTGTAGTCCTTCCAGCCGAGCAGGCCGTAGAGCATCGCCGTGTCGTGCATGCCGCCCTCGCCGTCGCAGTCGCGGGCGTACTGCGGCAGCATGTCGAGGAAGTCGGCGTGCTCGCCGCGCTGCCACATGTCCATCACCTTGAGGTCGACCTGCTTGTTGAACGGCCGGCTGATCTTCATCAGGTGGTCGCTGACCTCGCGGTTCGGCGCGATGCGGTGCGACAGCGAGCCGCTGGCCAGGAAGGCCACCCGGCGGTCGGACTGCTCCACGGCCTGACGGATCGACTCGCCCATGGTCTTCGAGTCCTCCAGCGCGGCGTCGTACAGCCAGGCGGCGATCGAGACGATCTTGATGCTCTTGTCGATGCCCATGTAGCGCAGCGGCACCAGGGTGCCGTACTGCAGGCCCAAGGAGGGCACGTCGGTATGGCTGCGGGTGAACACGTCGTTGGCGGTGGCGGTGGCGGCGATCAGGTCGCCCAGCTCGGCGTCGCCGACGTAGTCGTAGGGCAGGTCGCGGATGAAGTGCGGAAACTCGGTGCTGGTGTACAGGCCCGAGCAGTCGCTGTTGGCGTTGAGGTGGTAGCCGGCGTTGACCAGCCAGTGGGTGTCGGCGACCACGATGGTGTCGACCTCGAGGGCGCGGATCATCTCGCCCAGCTTGCGGTGGCCGGCGATGGCGGCGGCGCGGCAGCCGTGGTGCGGGCCGGGCTGCTCGGAGATGAACATCGACGGCACGTGCGTGACCTTGGCGGCAAGAACGACTTCACCCATGGCGGCTTCCTCTTGTTGTGGGCTCTGGGACTGGCGGCGGCGATGGCCGGCGCTTGGTGAGTCCAGTATCCGCACGTGTCGTGGGGAGGACATTGCCGCTGGCGGCAAAAGACTAGCCTTTACGCGCAAGGTGCTGCATCCAGAGGCTACCCGTAGGGTGGTTAACTCGCGCAGCGATTACCCACCAATCGGGCCGCGGCACCGGCATCGGTAGAAGATCGCTGCGCGAGTCTTCTAGCCTACGACGCCGCAGGTTCCTGCCCCAGCCGCGCCCGGAAGCGGCTCGGCGTCTCGCCGGTCCAGCGCTTGAAGGCGCGGTTGAAGTGGCTCGGCTCGGAGAAGCCCAGCGCATAGGCCAGCGCGCTGAACGACTGCTGCGACTGCTGCACGTACTGGCGGGCCAGGCTGGCGCGTACCTCGTCGAGGATTTCGCTGAACGAGGTGCCCTGGCGGGTCAGGCGGTACTGCAGGGTGCGCGGGTTGCTGCCGAGCGCCGCGGCCACCGCCTCCAGGGTCGGCACACCGCCGGGCAGCAGTTCGAGCAGGCGGGCGCGCACCTGCAGCGCCGGGTTGAGCAGCTGGTGACGCGCCAGGTATTCGCCGACCAGGCGGTCGTTCTGCCGCGCCAGCTCGGGATTGCCGGTGGGCAACGGCCGGCGCAGCTCGGCGGCGTTGAGCAACAGGCTGTCGTCATGGACGGCGAAGTGCACCGGCGCGCCGAAGTGCTCGCGCCAGGGCTGCGGATCGGCCGGCGCGGCGCGGCGCAGGTTGACCTGCAGCGGGGCGAAGGTCGGCCCGCGCATGTCGCGCAGCAGCTTGCTCACCGCGCCGAGGAAGTAGTCCACCCCTTCCGGGGCGATCTGCGCCTGCTGGTCGATCACCTGCACGCGCATGCAGAAACGGTAGTTGTCGCCCTCGGCTTCCAGGGCCAGATCGGCGCCGTCGTTGAGCAGCGCGGCGAAGCGCACCATGCGCTCGAGCGCCTCGTACAGCGAGGCGCTGGCCCACAGCGAGAAGCCCAGGGCGTGGAAGGTGGTCGGGCAGACGAAGCGCGCTGCATGCAGACCGATGTCCGCGTGGCCGGTGCGCGCCACCGCCAGCGGCCAGAAGCGCCGGGTCAGCGCCGAGGAGAAGCGCGCCTCCTGCACGTACTTGTCGGCCAGGTCGGCACCCGCCTCCAGCAGCAGCTGGTCGGCGTCGTGCCCCAGCGCCTCCAGCGTGCGCGTCACCGCGGCCAGCCAGCCGGCCACCACCGATGAAGTCTGTGCCATGTCCCGCCCCCATCCAGTCTTGCCTGCGCGCAGCCTAACGGCCTGCGCGCCCGCCAATCTTGCGCCGGATCAGTCCGCCGGCAAAAGGCCGCCCCGTCGGGAGGCCAGCCGCGCCGCGCAACGGCGCCGCCGCCACTGTTGCACAGCGCACAACAAAGCTTCTCGCCAGCCCGGATTTATCCACTGCAGAGCGCTTCCCTAGAATGACCGGGCGGGTTCCCACCCGCGTTCCCCCGTCGTTCCCAGGACTCCCCTCTGTGCCTTCCCGTCTCAAATCGGGCCTGACCCTCGTCAGTGTCCTCATTGCCGTTGCCGTCATCCTGAGCGGCTGCATCGGCACGGGCGGCATCGCTCCCCAGGAGCAGCGCCTGGACGCCAACGCCCTGAGCAGCGACGCCGCCCTGCGCCAGGCCCAGCGCGAGGCCGGCTGGCCGCGGGAGAGCTGGTGGCGGCAGTACCGCGACCCGCAGCTGGATACCTGGATCGCCCGCGCCCTGGCGCACAGCCCGAGCCTGGCCGAAGCCGAGGCGCGCGTGCGCCAGGCCATGGCCCTGGCCGGCGTGGCGCAGGCGGCCGAAGCACCGCAGCTCGCTGCCGGCGCCCGCCTCGACCGCCAGCACTGGCCGGACGACAGCCTGCACGGCCCCGGCGCACTGGGTGGCAGCAGCCACTGGAACAGCTCCGCCGGCCTCGGCCTGCGCTACGCCCTCGATCTCTGGGGCCGCGAGCGCAGCGCCAGCGAAGGCGCCCTGCACGCCGCCTACGCCCGCGCCGCCGAGGGCCGGGTGGTGCAGCTGGAGCTGGAGCGCAACATCGTGCGGGTCTACGTGCAGCTGGCCCTGCGCCATGCCGAGCGCGACATCCTCGCCGCCACCCTGGCCCAGCAGGAGCACATCCTCGCCATCGCCCGCCGCCGCCTGGCCGGCGGCCTGGGCACCGCCTTCGAGGTCAGCCAGGCGAGCGCGCCGCTGCCGGAAACCCGCCGGCAGATCGCCGCGCTGGACGCGCGCATCGCCCTGGCCGGCAACCAGCTGGCCGCCCTCGCCGGCCAGGGTCCCGGTGCGGCGGCCGAACTGCAACGGCCGAACCTGCAGCTCACCGCCCAGCCGACACTGCCGGCGGTGCTGCCCGCCGAGCTGCTCGGCCGCCGCCCCGACGTGGTCGCCCGGCGCTGGCAGGTGGCCGCGCGCGCCAGCGGCGTGGACGTGGCGCGCGCCGACTTCTATCCCAACATCGACCTGGTCGCCAGCCTCGGCTTCAGCGCGGTGGGCGGCGGCGCGCTCAACCTGCTGCAGGCCGGCAAGCTGGGCGGCGCGGTCGGCCCGGCGCTGAGCCTGCCGCTGTTCGACGGCGGCCGCCTGCGCGGCCGGCTGGGCGCCGCCAGCGCCGCCTACGACGCCGCGGTGGCGCGCTACAACCAGACCCTGATCGGCGCGCTGCGGGAGATTTCCGACCAGCTGATCCGCCTGCGTTCGCTGGACCAGCAGCAGCGTCTGGCCGCCGAGGCCACCGCCACCGCCGAGGCCAGTTGGCGCATCGCCGAGCAGGCCTGGCGCGGCGGGCTGACCGACTATCTCGCCGTGCTCGAGGCGCAGACCCGCCTGTTCGACCAGCAGCGCGTGCAGCAGCAGGTCTGGGCGGCGCGCCTGGCCGCCCACGCCGAGCTGATGGCCGCCCTCGGTGGCGGCCTGCTCGACCCGCAGCGCAGCCCCGCCGAGCACCTGCTCGAACCGCGCCGCGTGCCGGTCGCCCATGGCGGAGCGGCGCCGCAATGAGCACCATCGCCTCCGGCCTGCGCCACGACCTGAGCGTGTGGGCGCGCAGCGAGGGGCTTAGCTGGATCTTCATATTCAAGATGCTGGCGGCGGCGCTGACCACCCTGTGGCTGACCATGCGCCTCGACATGCCGCAGCCGAGCACCGCGGTGATGGCGGTGTTCATCGTCATGCAGCCGCAGAGCGGCCAGGTGATCGCCAAGGGCCTGCACCGCCTGCTCGGCAGCGTCATCGGCATGCTGGCCATGCTGCCGCTGATCGCCCTGTTCAACCAGGAGCCGGTGCTGTTCCTCGCCGGCATGGCCGTCTGGGTCGCCCTGTGCACCGCCGGCGCCGCGCGCTACCGCGACCTGCGCAGCTATAGCTGCGTGCTGGCCGGCTACACCGCCACGCTGGTCAGCCTCACCGCCATCCAGAACCCGCAGACCGCCTTCATCCAGGCGCTGTGGCGGGTCCTGGAGATCGGCCTCGGCGTGCTGTGCTGCTCGGTGTTCAGCGCCGCGATCCTGCCGCAGACCACCGGCGCCGCCATGCGCCAGGCCGTCGCCCGGCGCTTCGGCGACTTCGCCGCGGTGGTCGTGACGCACCTGCACGGCGGCGATCGCCGCGCCTTCGAGGACGCCCAGGCGCGCCTCGCCGCGCACACCGTGCGCCTGGAGACCCTGCGCAGCATGAGCGGCTACGACGACCCGCAGCTCAACCTGCGCATGGGCCGGCTGACCCGCCTGAACCACGACTTCATGGCCATGACCAGCCGCTTCCACTCCCTGCAGCAGCTGCTCGAGCGCCTGCCTGAGCAGGGCGACAGCCTGGCCCTGGACGCCTTCGCCCCCTGCCTGGACAGCCTGAGCGCCCTGCTCGCCCCCTGGCAGCACGGCGCGCTGGACGAGCGCGGCGCGGCGCAGCTGGCCGCGCAGCTGGAGGACTACCGCGCGCAGCTGATGCCGCTGATCCGCGCGAGCCGCCAGGCCCTGGGCGAGCTGCCCGCGGACAGCCCGCTGCGCCTGGACTTCGACACCGCCGCCGAACTGCTCTACCGCCTCGCCGACGATCTGCATGACTACGCGCTGACCCACGCTTCGTTGGCGCCGACCCGCCACCACCGCGAGCGCTGGAGCGCCAGCTTCGCGCCGCGCGCCAACCGCCTCGCCGTCGCCGTCGTCGGCCTGCGCATGCTGCTGCTGACCGGTCTGGGCAGCGCCTTGTGGATCCACACCGCCTGGCCCAGCGGCAACATGTTCCTGATCACCGCGGTGATCATCGGCGCGCTGGCCTCGACCACCGCCAACCCGGCGCGCATGGGCCTGCAGATGGCTGGCGGCACCTGCCTCGCCGCGCTGCTGGGCTTCGTCGAGAGCTTCCTGGTGTTCCCGCGGATCAGCGGTTTCCCGATGCTCGCCCTGGCGGTGACCCCGGTGTTCCTGTTCGGCCTGTACCTGGCCACCCGCCCGCGCTGGGCCGGCTACGGCCTCGGCCTGCTGATTCTGTTCGGCTTCGGCACCCTGCCGGCCAACCTCACCGTCCACGACCCCGCGACCCTGCTCAACAACTACATCGCCCTGGTGCTCTCGCAGCTGCTGGTGGCGGTGGTGATGGCCTGCGTGCTGCCGCCCAACCGTCCCTGGCTGTGGCGGCATCTGGAGCGCGACCTGCGCCGCCGGGTAGTGCACGCGGTGCGCGCACCGCTCCAGGGAGTGGCCGCCGCCTTCGACAGCTCGACCCGCGACCTGCTGAGCCAGGCCCACGACCTCGCCGCCGGCCACCCGGCGGTGCAGCGCGACCTGCTGCGCTGGATGACCCTGGTGCTGGAGATCGGCCACGCGGTGATCGAGCTGCGCCAGGAGAAGGCCCGGCTGCCCGACGAGTCCAGCTATGCCCAGGGTACCGCCTGGCGGCGCGCCTTCGACGCCCTGGCCGCGGCACTGGTGCGGCTGTTCTCCAAGCCCAGCCCGGCGCACCTGAGCCAGGCGCTGGCCCAGGTCGAGCGGGCCATCGACGCCGTGCGGCGCACCCCCGAGGCGCGCGCGCCGCACTTCGACAGCTCGCCGCTGCGCCGCCTGGAAAGCTACCTGCACTTCATCCGCACCGCCCTGCTCGACCCGCACTCGCCGCTGGCCGAGTACCTGCCCTGCCCCGGAGCCGCCCATGCTGCCTGATCCCCTGCCGCGCGAGATCGCCTTCCACGGCGTGCTGCTGCCCACCGTCGCCGCGCTGTTCCTGCTCGCCATGCTGCTGAGCTGGGGCCTCGACCGCCTGCTCGCCGGCAGCGGCGTCTACCGCCACGTCTGGCACCCGATCCTGCTGCGCATCAGCCTGTTCGCCTGCGTGTTCGCCGGCCTCGCCCTGACCGTCCACCCCTGAGCCCGAGACCGCCCATGTTGTCCCGCCAATCGATCATCAGCTTTCTCGCCACCCTCAGCGTGGTGCTCGCCGCCCTCTGGCTCGGCCGCAGCCTGTGGGTCAACTACATGGAATCGCCGTGGACCCGCGACGGCCGCGTGCGCGCCGAGGTGGTCACCGTGGCGCCGGACGTCGCCGGCCTGGTGCTGGAGGTGCCGGTGCGCGACAACCAGGCGGTGAAGAAGGGCGACCTGCTGCTGCGCATCGACCCGGCGCGCTTCGAGCTGGCCGTGCAGGAAGCCCGCGCCCTGCTCGCCGCACGCCAGGCCAGCCTGGCGATGCGCGAGCTGAACGCCAAGCGCCGCCTGGCGCTGGACGAGCAGGTGGTCTCCCGCGAGGACCGCGACGACGCCAGCAACGCCGCCGCCCGGGCCCGCGCCGAATACCAGCAGGCGCAGGCCTTGCTGGAAGTCGCCGAACTGAACCTGCGCCGCACCCGCGTGCTGGCCCCGGTGGACGGCTACGTGACCAACCTCAGCGTCTATCCCGGCGACTACGCGCACGCCGGCGAAGCCCAGCTGGCGGTGGTCGACCGCCACTCCTACTGGGTCTACGGCTACTTCGAGGAAACCAAGCTGCCGCTGCTCAAGGTCGGCGACGCGGTGGAGATGCAGCTGATGAGCGGCCAGCTACTCGAAGGCCGCATCGAAAGCATCGCCCGCGCCATCTACGACCGCGACAATCCGCAGAGCCGCGAGCTGATCGCCGACGTCAACCCGACCTTCAACTGGGTGCGCCTGGCCCAGCGCGTGCCGGTGCGCATCAGCATCGACCGGGTGCCCGACGGCGTGCTGCTGGCCGCCGGGATCACCTGCACGGTGGTCGTCAAGCCGCGCGCCACGGACGCCGCCGGCGCAGCGGCTCAGGCCCAGTAGACGGGATTGTCGAGATCCGCACTGTCGCGCGCCAGCAGGCGCGGCAGCTCGGCCTTGAGGAACTCGACCCAGGTCTTGATCTTGGCATCGAGGAAGCGCCGCGAGGAATACAGCGCGTAGAGACTGCGCTCGTGCAACTGCCACTCCGGCAGCAGGCGCACCACGCCGCCTTCGCGCAGCGCCTTGGCGGCCACGAAGCTGGGCAGCAGGCACACGCCCATGCCGGCCACCGCGGCCTGCACCATCGCCTCGGAGACATTGACCTGGAAGGTCCGCCCCGGGCTGATCACCTGCATCTCGCCCAGCCGCTCGAAGACCCAGTCGCCCGGATACACCGGATCGAGCAGACGCAGGCAGCGGTGCTCGCGCAGCTCCTCCGGACTCTGCGCCACGCCGTGCTGGCGCAGGTAGGCCGGCGCGGCGCACACCACGCTGTAGATGCTGCCCAGGCGCTGGGCGACCAGGTCGGAATCGGGCAGATCGCGGGAGTGGGTGATCAGCACGTCGTGGCCTTCCTCGAGCAGGTCGGGGGTGCGCTGCGACAGGGTGAGGTCGACGTCGACCTGCGGGTACAGCTCGGTGTAGCGCGCCACCAGCGGCACAAGGTACTGGCTGCCCAGCCCGGTGAAGGCATGCACGCGCAGGCTGCCCCGCGGTGTGAGGTGCGCGCCGCTGGCCTCGGCGGCGGCCTCGTCGACCTGGGCGAGAATCTGCCGGCAGCGCTCCAGATAGCGCTCGCCCGCCTCGGTCAGGCGCAGACGACGGGTGGTGCGATAGAGCAGACGCGCCTGCAGGCTGGCCTCCAGCTCGGAGACCAGCCGCGACACCTGGGCGGTGGACAGCTCGAGGGCCTGGGCGGCGGCGGTGAAACTGCCGCTGTCGGTGACCCGGGTGAACACGCGCATGGCCTGCAGGATATCCATGGAAAAAACCACCTCCGCAACATGAGTGGGACCGATCCCCGGCCTGGCGGATCTGCCGCGCCAGCATAGCGCAGCGGCTCCCGCGCAGACCGGCGCGCCGGACATGGCTGGGCCGTGACGCTCATCCCTGTCCCGGACGGTTCTTCCCTGAAGCTGAAATAAAAAAAGGCAGACTCGAAGAGCCTGCCTGAAAATGGAGCGTTGAGAAGTCAAAAACTTCGCGGGGCACTCCGTGGAGAAACTGGAAACAAAAGCGGACTACAGAAACCAACTTACTCGCAGTACATGTCCTGCTTGGTGTAGCTGACGGACTTCACCTGACCCTGCGAATCACGGTAGGTCATCTCGGTCGGCACCAGGTCGCAACGCGCGTGGGGCGCTTCCTGGATGGAAATCACCTCGGCGACATCCAGATCCATGCCATAGGTGTACTGGGTTGCCTGCACGTCGTTGCCAGCCGAGGCCTCGGCGGCGAAGGCCCCGGTAGAGGCCAGCATGACGGTCAGGAACAGGGCTTTGGATTTCATGAGCAACTCGACCTCTTGGGTGGAAAGCAGCACCCGGCGGCTGGTTCGCCATCGGGCATGTGCGTATTTTCCGCCGGTCCTCCGGCGGGAAAAATGCCGAAGTGGAGAAGCCTGTTTTACGTGAGACGCAACAATCGCCCCCTTTCGAGTGCAGCAAAGAAAAAAGCCCCGCCAGATCGCTCTGGCGGGGCTTTTTCGGTTCAGCTCACTGGACGCGAATCAGACCTTGCTGCGCTCGTAACGCTTGCGGTCGTTCTCGTTCAGGTACTTCTTGCGCAGGCGGATCGACTTCGGCGTCACTTCCACCAGCTCGTCGTCGGCGATGAATTCCAGCGCCTGCTCGAGGGTGAACTTGATCGGCGGCACCAGGGCGATGACCTCGTCCTTGCCGGAAGCGCGCATGTTGTCGAGCTTCTTGCCCTTGGTGGGGTTGATCACCAGGTCGTTGTCGCGGCTGTTGATGCCGGCCAGCTGGCCTTCGTAGATGTCCTGGCCCGGCTCGAGGAACAGCTTGCCGCGGGCCTGCAGGGTTTCCAGCGAGTAGGTCAGCGCGGTGCCGGTGGCCATCGAGACCAGCACGCCGTTCTGGCGGTTGGTGACTTCGCCGGCCTTGATCGGGCCGTAGTGGCTGAAGGTCGAGGTCAGGATGCCGGTGCCCGAGGTCAGGGTCAGGAAGTTGTTGCGGAAGCCGATCAGGCCGCGCGCCGGGATGGTGTACTCGAGACGTACACGGCCCTTGCCGTCCGGGATCATGTTGGTCAGATCGCCCTTGCGCAGGCCCATCTGTTCCATCACCGGACCCTGGTGCTGTTCCTCGATGTCGATGGTGACGTTCTCGTACGGTTCCTGCTTCTCGCCGGCCTCGTTCTCGATGATCACCACTTCCGGGCGGCCCACGGCCAGCTCGAAGCCTTCACGACGCATGGTCTCGATCAGCACCGACAGATGCAGCTCGCCACGGCCGGAAACCTTGAACTTCTCCGGGGAATCGCCCTGCTCGACGCGCAGCGCCACGTTGTGCAGCAGCTCCTTGTCCAGACGGTCCTTGATGTTGCGGCTGGTGACGAACTTGCCTTCCTTGCCGGCGAACGGCGAGTCGTTGACCTGGAAGGTCATGCTCACGGTCGGCTGGTCGACGGTCAGCGGCGGCAGCGCCTCGACGTTCTGCGGGTCGCACAGGGTGTCGGAGATGTACAGCTCGTCCATGCCCGATACGCAGACGATGTCGCCGGCGGTGGCTTCGGCCACCTCGACGCGCTGCAGGCCGGAGTGGCCCATGATCTTCAGGATGCGGCCGTTGCGCTTCTTGCCGTCGGCGCCGATGGCCACCACCGGGGTGTTGGTCTTCACGGTGCCGCGGGCGATACGGCCGATGCCGATCACGCCGAGGAAGCTGTTGTAGTCCAGCTGGGAGATCTGCATCTGGAACGGACCGGTGGTGTCGACCTTGGGGGCCGGCACGTGGTCGATGATCGCCTGGAACAGCGCGTCCATGTTGTCGTCCATCTTCTCGTGGTCCATGCCGGCGATGCCGTTCAGGGCACTGGCGTAGACGATCGGGAAGTCGAGCTGCTCGTCGGTGGCGCCGAGGTTGTCGAACAGGTCGAAGATCTGGTCGATGACCCAGTCCGGACGGGCGCCCGGACGGTCGATCTTGTTGACCACGACGATCGGACGCAGGCCGGCCTTGAACGCCTTCTGGGTCACGAAGCGGGTCTGCGGCATCGGGCCGTCCTGGGCGTCGACCACCAGCAGCACGGAGTCGACCATCGACATCACGCGCTCGACTTCACCGCCGAAGTCGGCGTGGCCGGGGGTGTCGACGATGTTGATGTTGTAGTCGCCCCACTTCAGCGCGGTGTTCTTGGCCAGGATGGTGATGCCGCGTTCCTTTTCCTGGTCGTTGGAGTCCATCACGCGCTCGTTTTCCAGTTCCTTGCGGTCCAGGGTGCCGGACAGGCGCAGGAGCTTGTCGACGAGGGTGGTCTTGCCATGGTCGACGTGGGCGATGATGGCGATATTGCGCAGATTTTCGATCACTTGTGGGTCTTCTCGATAGATAACGCTGGAATTCGGATGCCGGAGGGGATTCTCCCCGACTGCCGGCGACAACTTGATTAACGCGACAGCCGGCAGTCGGGAGGGCGGTGACGGATACTGCCGCCCAGCAGGCCCGGCTGTTTAGGCCGGACGATAAACGCGCACATTGGCATACCCCTCGTTGAGCAGGTGGTGGGCATGCAGGCGGCTCATTACACCCTTGTCGCAGTACAGCAGGTACTGGCGATTGGCATCCAGTTCCTTGAAACGGTTGTTGATCGCGTAGAACGGCAGGGCCTGCACCTCGATGCCGGGCAGCACCAGCGGGGCGTCCTCGGCGGCATCCGGGTGGCGGATGTCGAGGACGATCTGCCCCGACAGCGCCTCGCGCACCTCTTCGACCTGGATATCCTGGCCCAGTTCGTCGATCACCTTGTCGATGGTCACCTTGCGCACGCGCTCGAGGGCGCGCTCGAGGATGGCCATGTCGAAGTGCTTTTCCTCGTGCTCGACGCGCCCGCGCTTGGCGCGGGTGGTCGGGTTGACCGAGATCACCCCGCAGTACTCGGGCATGTTCTTGGCGAACTCGGCGGTGCCGATCGCCGTCGCGGTGTCGATGATGTCCTGCTTGTGGGCAGCGATCAGCGGACGCAGCACCAGGGTGTCGGTCACCGCGTCGATCACCGAGAGGTTGGGCAGGGTCTGGCTGGACACCTGGGAGATCGCCTCGCCGGTGACCAGCGCGTCGATGTGCAGCTCCTCGGCGAGCCGCGAGGCGGCGCGCAGCATCATGCGCTTGAGCACCACGCCCATGTGGCTGTTGTCGACCTTGTCGAGGATCTCGCCGACCACTTCCTCGAACGGCACGCTGATGAACAGCACGCGGTGCGAGCGGCCGAACTTCTCCCACAGGTAGTGGGCGACTTCCATCACCCCCAGCTCGTGGGCGCGCCCGCCGAGATTGAAGAAGCAGAAGTGGGTGAGCAGGCCGCGGCGCATCATCTGGTAGGAGGCCACGGTGGAGTCGAAGCCGCCGGACATCAGCACCAGGGTCTGCTCGATGGAGCCCAGCGGGTAGCCGCCCATGCCGTCGTGCTGGGCATGGATGATGTACAGGCGGTCGTAGCGCGCCTCGAAGCGCACCTCGACCTCGGGATGCTTGAGGTCGATGCCGGCGGCACCGCACTCGCGGCGCAGGCGGCTGCCGACGTAGGTCGCCAGCTCGACCGAGGAAAACGCGTGGGTGCCGGAGCGCTTGCAGCGCACGGCGAAGATCTTGCCGGCCAGCTGCGCACCAAAATGGGTCTTGCACTTGTCGAGGACGTCGTCGAAGTCGCCCAGCGGGTACTCGTGCACCTCGAGGAAGTGCGCGATGCCCGGCGTGCAGCGCAGGCGCTCGAGCATCTCGCCGAGCAGGTGCGGATCGCTGACCGCGGTCTGCAGCTCGATGTTGTCCCACTCACCGGCAACCTCCAGCGCGGGATCGAGGTCCCGGAGCACGGTGCGGATGTTCTTGCCGAGCTGGCGGATGAACTGCTTGCGCACCGGCCGGCTCTTGATGGTGATTTCCGCGAAGGGTTTGACGATGAGTTTCATGGGCGAACAGGCAAGGGCGACAGCTGGAAAAAAGACGGGCGCGGATTATAGCGGAAATTGCTCAAGCTTTGAGCAGAAATCCGCAAGGCGCCTTCTTGCACCAAAATGTTTCACTCCGATACTTGAAAGCACGACCTTGGTGCACGATCCTTGCCCAATTCGTTGCCGACGCACGGAAAAGCCGCATTTTCCGCGCCTCGCGCCTGCACGCGAGGAATGGCACGCAACTTGCTTTTGGAAACGGGTCAAATTTTCCGGCGGGCCTGATGCCCGAAGAAAAATCGAATAGCGGGCGCCCCATCGCCCACGTCTACACCCTGGAGGACAGCATGTCGAAGGCGCTTGAACTGATTCAACAACACGACGCGAAGTGGATTGACCTGCGCTTCACCGACCCGAAGGGCCGTCAGCACCACATCACCATGCCGGCACGCGACGCCGATGACGACTTCTTCGAAGTCGGCAAGATGTTCGACGGCTCCTCCATCGAAGGCTGGAAGGGCATCGAAGCCTCCGACATGATCCTGCTGCCGGACGACAGCACCGCCGTGATGGACCCGTTCACCGAAGAGCCGACCCTGATCCTGGTCTGCGACGTGATCGAGCCGTCCACCATGCAGGGCTACGAGCGCGACCCGCGCGCCATCGCCAAGCGCGCCGAGGAATACCTGAAGACCACCGGTATCGGTGACACCGTGTTCGCCGGTCCGGAGCCGGAGTTCTTCATCTTCGACGCCGTGAAGTTCAAGTCGGACATGTCCGGCTCGATGTTCAAGATCTTCTCCGAGCAGGCTGCCTGGAACAGCGACGCCGACGTCGACGGCCGCCAGGGCAACAACGGCCACCGCATCGCGGTGAAGGGCGGCTACCTGCCGACCCCGCCGAGCGACCCGGATCACGAGATCCGCACCGCCATGTGCAACGCCCTGGAAGAAATGGGCCAGATCGTCGAAGTGCACCACCACGAAGTGGCCGGTGGCCAGAACGAGATCGGTGTGAAGTTCAACACCCTGGTCGCCAAGGCCGACGAAGTGCAGACCCTGAAGTACTGCGTGCACAACGTCGCCGAAGCCTACGGCAAGACCGTGACCTTCATGCCGAAGCCGCTGTACGGCGACAACGGCTCGGGCATGCACGTGCACATGTCGATCGCCAAAGACGGCAAGAACACCTTCGCTGGCGAAGGCTATGCCGGCCTGTCCGACACCGCCCTGTACTTCATCGGCGGCATCATCAAGCACGGCAAGGCGCTGAACGCCCTGACCAACCCGGCGACCAACTCCTACAAGCGCCTGGTCCCGGGCTTCGAAGCCCCGGTGATGCTGGCCTACTCCGCCCGCAACCGTTCCGCTTCCATCCGCATCCCGTACGTGGCCAGCCCGAAGGGCCGCCGCATCGAGGCGCGCTTCCCGGATCCGGCGGCCAACCCGTACCTGGCCTTCGCCGCCCTGCTGATGGCCGGCCTGGACGGCATCCAGAACAAGATCCACCCCGGCGATGCCGCCGACAAGAACCTGTACGACCTGCCGCCGGAAGAAGCTGCCCACATCCCGCAGGTTTGCGGCAGCCTGAAGGAAGCCCTGGAAGCCCTGGAAGCCGACCACGAGTTCCTGCTCAAGGGCGGCGTGTTCACCAAGGACTTCCTCGACTCCTACGTCGAGCTGAAGGCCGCCGAGGAAATCAAGGTGCGCACCTTCGTGCACCCGCTGGAATACGATCTGTACTACAGCTGCTAAGCCAGTCGCCGGGACTGCATAGGCCCGGCCCTGCAGCGGCATTGTCACAAAGGCCTCCCTCGGGAGGCCTTTGTGCTTTGTGTGGTGGAAAAACCACCCGATTGCGCCCGGCCGCACAGCCCGCCGCACCGACACTTGCCAGGGTGCCGCGACAGTGCAACGCTTGCTCCATCATCGCTGCTTCCGGAAGGATTCGCCCATGCGCCCGATCTGCGCCTGCCTGCTGCTCGCCCTGGCCCTGCCGGCCAGCGCCGAGATCTATCGCTACACCGACGCACGCGGCAACCCGGTCTACACCAACCAGCCGCCGCAGGGCGTGGCCAGCGAGAGCGTCCGGCTGGGACCGACCAACACGGTCGCCGCACCGGCGGCCACGGGCAGTGGCGCGCCAAGCCAGGATGACGCCGGACCGGGCAACTACAGCCGCCTGGAGATCACCGGGGTGCCGGATGACGACGCCACCCTGCGTGCCAATGCCGGCAACTTCACCTTCGCGGTCAGCCTGGAGCCGAGCCTGCACGAGGGCGACCTGCTGCAAGTGCTGCTCGACGGCCAGCCGCTGAGCGCCCCGGGCACCCAAACCAGCTTCCAGCTCGGCCAGGTCGACCGCGGCACCCACAGCCTGCAGGCGGTGATCCTGCGCGACGGCGAGCCGCTGCAGAGCAGCGCCAGCGTGAGCTTCACCGTGCAGCGCGTGCACATCGGCAGTCCCGCCCTGCCCCGCCCGCAACCACGACCGGCCAACTGACCCCATGCACGTCCTGCTCTGCCTCCTCCTGCTGACCAGCCTGCCGGCCTTCGCCGGCGTGTACACCTACCTCGACGCCGACGGCAACCGGGTGTTCACCGACAAGCCGCGCAGCGCCAATGCCCAGCGCATCGAGCTGGCGCCGACCAACAGCGCCGACCTGCCGGCGCCGCCGCCCAGCGCGCCGCCGGCGCTGCCCACCGCCCTGCTGCCGGCCTACCAGCTGCTGCGCATCACCCTGCCGGAACCGGACGCCACCATCCGCGACAACAGCGGCGGCCTGATCGTCACCCTGGAGAGCGACCCCGGCCTGCTCGACGGCCACAGCTACCGTCTGCTGCTGGACGGCCAGGTGCACGGCGCGCCGGCACGCAGCCCGGTGTTCGCCCTCGACAACCTCGACCGCGGCAGCCACCAGCTGGCCGCCGAGATCGTCGACGCCGAGGGGCGCATCGTCGAGCGCACGCCGAGCCAGCCGTTCCACCTCAAGCGCACCACCCTGGCCGACAAGCGCCGGGTCAACCCCTGCCAGCGCGGCGACTACGGCGTGCGCCCGGAGTGCCCGCTGAGCGACAAGCCAGCCGAACCGCGACGCTTCCTCGGCGTGCCCCTGCCCTGAGCACGGCGCACCACATTGGTGCGCCAATATGCCCCACGACCTATACTGACTCACGCCGGGCATCCGCCCCGCGCCCGGCCGGGCGTCTTCCGGCGAGTTGCGGTACGCCCTGCCGGGCCCGCCACGAGTGGACGACAGGCCTTGCACGACGGGCCTTCGCGCGCCCCGCGAGGGCAGCCGGCGCACGCTGCGGCCATGCACAAAAAAGCGGCAGAGGCATGCCCACATCTGTACCGCCAGTCGCTGGCGCGTTTTTTGCAGAATCGGTGCACTCACAGGAGCGCATGCTTGCCATGGCCTACGACTCACTGCAGCGCCTGCTGCTCGACAACCTCACCACCGCCGTGCTGCTGCTCAATGCCGAACTGCGCCTGGAATACATGAACCCGGCGGCCGAGATGCTGCTGGGCGTCAGCGGCCAGCGCAGCCAGGGCCAGTTCATCAGCGAGCTGTGCAACGAGAGCCCGGACGGCCTGCCGGCCCTGCGCCAGGCGGTGGCCAGCGGCAATCCGTTCACCAAGCGCGAGGCCCAGCTGATCACCGCCAGCGGCCAGCAGCTGGCGGTGGACTACGCCGCCACGCCGATTCCCGGCCTGAGCAGCTTCCTGCTGCTGCTCGAGCTGCATCCGCGCGACCGCCTGCTGCGCATCACCAAGGAGGAAGCCCAGCTGGCCAAGCAGGAAACCACCCGCCTGCTGGTGCGCGGCCTGGCCCACGAGATCAAGAACCCGCTGGGCGGCATCCGTGGCGCCGCGCAGCTGCTGGCCCGCGAGCTGCCCAACGAGGGCCTCAAGGATTACACCAACGTGATCATCGAGGAGGCCGACCGCCTGCGTAACCTGGTCGACCGCATGCTCGGCTCCAACAAGCTGCCGCAGCTGACGCCGACCAACATCCACGAGGTGCTCGAGCGGGTGTGCAGCCTGGTCGAGGCGGAGACCCAGGGCAAGCTGGCCCTGGAGCGCGACTACGACCCGAGCATTCCCGAGCTGCTCGCCGATCGCGAGCAGCTGATCCAGGCGCTGCTCAACATCGTGCGCAACGCCATGCAGGCGATCATCGAGCAGAAGCAGCCGCATCCGCCCGGGCGCATCCTGCTGCGCACCCGCACCCTGCGCCAGTTCACCATCGGCCACCAGCGCCACCGCCTGGTGTGCCGCATCGAGGTGATCGACAACGGCCCGGGCATCGACCCGGCGCTGCAGGACACCCTCTTCTATCCCATGGTCAGTGGCCGCGCCGACGGTACCGGCCTGGGCCTGGCCATCGCGCAGAACATCCTCAACCAGCATCAGGGGCTGATCGAGTGCGAGAGCCAGCCCGGACGCACGGTCTTCTCGCTGTTTCTGCCGCTTGAACAAGGAGCATCAACCCCATGAACCGACCGGAAACCGTCTGGATCGTCGACGATGACCGCTCGATCCGCTGGGTCCTCGAGAAGGCCCTGCAACAGGCCGGCCTGCCCAGCCAGAGCTTCGACAGCGCCGACGGCGTGCTCAACCGCCTGAGCCTCGAACAGCCCAGCGTGATCCTCTCCGACATCCGCATGCCGGGCGCCAGCGGTCTCGACCTGCTGGCGCGCATCCGCGAGCTGTACCCGCGCCTGCCGGTGATCATCATGACCGCGCACTCCGACCTGGAGAGCGCAGTGGCCTCCTACCAGGGCGGCGCCTTCGAATACCTGCCCAAGCCGTTCGACGTCGACGAGGCGGTCTCGCTGGTCAAACGCGCCACCCTGCACGCCCGCGAGCAGCAGGCGCTGGCCACCCCCGAGGAGCAGACCGCCACGCCGGAGATCATCGGCGAGGCGGCGGCGATGCAGGAGGTGTTCCGCGCCATCGGCCGCCTGTCGCACTCCAACATCACCGTGCTGATCAACGGCGAATCCGGCACCGGCAAGGAGCTGGTGGCGCACGCCCTGCACCGCCACAGCCCGCGCGCCAACGCGCCGTTCATCGCCCTGAACATGGCGGCGATCCCCAAGGACCTGATGGAGTCCGAGCTGTTCGGCCACGAGAAGGGCGCCTTCACCGGCGCCGCCGCGCTGCGTCGCGGCCGTTTCGAGCAGGCCGACGGCGGCACCCTGTTCCTCGACGAGATCGGCGACATGCCGGCCGACACCCAGACCCGCCTGCTGCGCGTGCTGGCCGACGGCGAGTTCTACCGGGTCGGCGGCCACACCCCGGTCAAGGTCAACGTGCGGATCATCGCCGCCACCCACCAGAACCTGGAAACCCTGGTGCGCGCCGGCAAGTTCCGCGAGGACCTGTTCCACCGCCTCAACGTGATCCGCATCCACATCCCGCGCCTGGCCGACCGCCGCGAGGACATCCCGGCGCTGGCCCGGCACTTCCTCGCCCGCGCCGCCCAGGAACTGGCCGTGGAGCCCAAGCTGCTCAAGCCGCAGACCGAGGAGTACCTGCAGAACCTGCCGTGGCCGGGCAACGTGCGCCAGCTGGAGAACACCTGCCGCTGGATCACGGTGATGGCCTCCGGACGCGAGGTGCACATCGACGATCTGCCGCCGGAGCTGCTGCAGCAGCCGCAGGAAGCGCAGAGCGGCGGCAGCTGGGAGCAGGGCCTGCGCCTGTGGGCCGAGCAGGCCCTGACCCGCGGGCAGAGCGACCTGCTCGGCAGCGCCCTGCCGGTGTTCGAGCGGGTGATGATCGAGAGCGCGCTCAAGCACACCGCCGGCCGCCGCCGCGACGCCGCGCAGCTGCTTGGCTGGGGCCGCAACACCCTGACCCGCAAGATCAAGGAACTGGACATGGCGGTGGAAGGCAGCGACGAAGACGAAAGCCTGTAAGCCCTGCCGCGCAGATAAACAGCAGGCAAAAAAAAGCCCCGGCAGGCACAAGGCCAGCCGGGGCAAGGATTGGCGGGACATCAGCCGGGGCTACCGAGCCTGATTCCTTCGCCTACGGGTCGCACCCCCGATTCGTTCAGCGCCCGGCCTGCTCCTGCAGGTCGTCGCGCACTTGTTCACGCAGCACCCGGCGCCGGGCCAGCAACCACACACAGAACAGCAGCAGCACGCCGCCCTCGATAGCCAGGGTCAGCGGCGCGCCGATGCGCGCGGCGAGCAGGCCGGCGAGCAGCCCGCCGATGGCGTCGAAGCCGAAGCGGGTCGAGGTGAAGAACGACACCACGCGGCCGCGCAGGTGCTCCGGCGCCAGGCTCTGCAGCAGCATGTTGATGCCGACGTTGCCGACCGAGATGGCGAAGCCGAGCACCGCCATGGCCAGCAGCGCCCACGCCACCGCCGTGCTGGCGGCGAAGGCCAGCAGCGCCGCGCCGCTCAGCAGCGCGCCGAGCAGGACGATGCGCACCAGCCCGGGCAGCGCCTGGCGGGTGGCGAGAAACAGGGTGGAAAGGAATGCGCCGCAACCGGCGGCGCCCCACAGCCAGCCGAGGGTCTGCGCATCGCCGCCGAAGATGTCGCGGGCGAACACCGGCAGCAGCACCGCGTAGCTGGAGGCGGTCAGGTTGACCATCGCCAGGGCGAGGATCAGCAGGCGGATCGGGTAGTTGTGCCAGACGTAGTCCAGCCCCTCGCGGAACACCGTGCCCATCGAGCCCTTGGCCCTGGCCGGCGCCTCGACGCGGATCAGCAGCAGGCCGATCAGCAGGGCGAGGAACGACAGGCCGTTGAGCGCGAAGCACATCGCCTCGCTGGTCAGCGCCAGCAACAGGCCGGCCAGCGGCGGACCGATGAAGCGCCCGGCGTTGAACAGCATGGCGTTGAGCGCCAGGGCATTGGGCAGGTCGTCGCGGCTGCCGACGAAGCTGCCGATCAGCGACTGGCGCAGCGGCGTGTCGAAGGCGTTGAGCACGCCGAGCAGCAGCGACATGCCGACGATCAGCGCCGGACCGATCCACTCCAGCGCGGTCAGCGCGGCCAGGGCCAGCGCCTGCAGGGCGAGGATGCCCTGCACGACGATCAGCAGGCGGCGCTTGTCATGACGGTCGGTCCAGGCGCCGGCCAGCGGGCCGACGATCAGCTGCGGCAGCAGGGCGGCGAAGGTGGTCACGCCGAGCAGCGCCACCGAGCCGGTGAGGCGATAGATCAGCCAGGACAGCGCGACCTGCTGGATCCAGCTACCGAGGATCGACACCGCCTGCCCGGCGAAATACAGCCGGAAGTTGGCGAACTGCAGCGCGCGGACGGCGGCGGGCCACTGGCGATCGGCGGAAGGATTCACGGCGCCTCCTGTGGCGGGCGGGCCACGTCTGGCTGCATCGGGGAAATTGGAACGTCGCCGCCCGGGTGGTTTCGAGTGGTCGAAAGCGCCGGGCGGCGGCAGATATTTAACATCTTAACGTTTCCGCGGAACTGCCGCCAGTCCGAGCGATGGGCCAAGCCTACCTTGTCGGCCACCGGCGGCGCGGACGGCTGACCACCCTTGTTTCGGAGCGCCCCTCCCCGGCACCAACACACAGGACCCGGCACTGCCACGAGGCGCATTCAGGCGCCCCGGCGATTACACTTGCCTGCATCCCGGATCACGTTGTCGAACACGAGTGGATACATGACCGCATCCCCCAGCGCCTGGCTGCCCTCCGCGGCCCTCCTGAGCCTTCTCGACACCCTCGGCGAAGACGACTTCCTCGATCGCTTCCTCGACTGGATCAACGCAGCGCTGGGCGCGGACCAGTGCATGCTGTTCTTCTGCGCCGCCGACAAGACCGTCTCCACCCTGCTCTACAAGGACTTCGCCAAGGACGAATCCGCCCGCGCCCTGGCCCACTCCTACATCAGCGAGCGCCGCTACATGCAGGACCCCAACTTCGCCCTGCTCAAGCAATGCGCGCCGGGGCAGCTGCATGTCCTGCACCTGGACCACCTCGGCACGGAAATGGGCCCCAACTATCGCCGGCGCTTCTTCGACGAACCCGGCTTCCGGGACAAGCTGTCGATCATCCGCGGCCATGCCTCGGGCAGCTACTACCTCAATCTGTACCGGCGCGCCGGCAGCTTCGGTGAGGTGTTCGCGCACGCGGACGACGAATCCAGCGCCGCCCGCCTGCTCAGCAGCCTGATCGTCAAGCACTACCAGATCAACCAGAAGATGCTCGCCCAGGGACCGCTGGCCTTCCTGTCGCACCGCGAGCAGCAGGTCTGCCAGGCGGTGCTGCAGGGCAAGAAGAACGAACTGATCGCCGACGAACTCGGCGTCACCCTCAACAGCGTGGTCACCTACCGCAAGCGCGCCTACGAAAAGCTGGGCATCTCCAGCCGCGCGCAGCTGTTCGCCCTGTGCCAATAGCGGCCTGGTTGGTCCTGTTGGTCGATTGCGGCGCCCGGCGAGCTGTCCCCATTTTCAGGTGACAGGCCGCCGCGCTCGATTCCCTTAACCTCGGCTCCTCAGCAGTAGTAGCACCGACTACAAGAATCGAGAGAGAGCCTGCGTAATGAAACCCGAAAGCCACATCCAGCAATCCGGTCGTCCGTTCAATGGCGAGGAGTTCCTCGCCAGTTTGCGCGACGGCCGCGAGGTCTACTATGCCGGCGAGCGCGTCGAGGACGTGACCACCCACCCGGCGTTCCGCAACTCGGCACAGACCGTGGCCTCTCTCTATGACGCCCTGCATGCCCCGGAGACCAAGGACAAGCTGTGCTGGGCGACCGACACCGGCAACGGCGGCTACACCCACAAGTTCTTCCGCTACGCCCGCTCGCCGCAGGAACTGCTGGAGCAGCGCGACGCCATCGCCGAGTGGGCGCGCATGAGCTACGGCTGGATGGGCCGCACCGCCGACTACAAGGCCGCCTTCGGTGACGTGCTGGGCGCCAACCCCGAGTTCTACGGCAAGTTCGAGGGCAACGCGAAGACCTGGTACAAGCGCATCCAGGAAAACTGCCTGTACCTCAACCACGCCATCGTCAACCCGCCGATCGACCGCAACAAGCCGAGCGACGAGGTCAAGGACATCTACGTCCACGTCACCCGCGAAACCGACGCAGGCATCTACGTCAACGGCGCCAAGGTGGTGGCCACCAACTCCGCGCTGACCCACTACAACTTCATCGGCCAGACCGCCGTGCAGGACATCGGCGACGATCCCGACTTCGCCCTGCTGTTCATCACCCCGATGAACGCCAAGGGGGTCAAGCTGATCTCCCGCGTGTCCTACGAGAAGAACGCCAGCGACACCGCCTCGCCGTTCGACTACCCGCTGTCCTCGCGCTTCGACGAGAACGACGCGATCCTGATCCTGGAAAACGTGTTCATCCCGTGGGAAGACGTGCTGATCTACAAGGACAAGCAGAAGCTGATGCAGTGGGGCTTCGAGGCCGGCTTCGGCCGCCTGTACCCGCTGCAGGCCTGCACCCGCTTCGCCGTCAAGCTGGACTTCCTCGCCGGCCTGCTCGAGCAGGCACTGGAGTGCACCGGCGCGGTCGAGTTCCGCGGCGTGGCCGCCGAGCTGGGTGAAGTGGTCGCCTGGCGCAACCTGTTCTGGTCGATCACCGAGCACATGTGCCTGGCCGCCACCGAGTGGAAGCACGGCGCCTACCTGCCGCCGGTGGAGTCGGCGTTCAACTACCGCGCCTTCGCGCCGATGGCCTATGACAAGATCTTCCACATCGTCAAGACCACCGCGGCCAGCGGCCTGATCTACCTGCCGGGCAGCAACGTCGACCTGCAGAACCCGGCGCTGAACGCCGCCCTGGCCCGCTACTGCCGCGGCTCGGGCGACATCAAGCACACCGATCGGATCAAGATCATGAAGCTGCTGTGGGACGCCATCGGCACCGAGTTCGGCGGCCGTCACCACCTGTACGAGCTGAACTACGCCGGCACCGCCGACGCCATCCGCATCCAGTGCCTGGGCAGCGCCCGCGCCACCGGCGAGATGGCCAAGATGCGCGCCCTGTCGCAGAAGTGCATGAGCGAGTACGACGTCGACGGCTGGACCATCCCCGGCCTCAAGTAATCGCCCTGTCGCCACCCAAGAAGCCGGACCTGGTCCGGCTTCTTGCCGTCTGGCGAACGGCAATGGCTGCTCGAGAGACGCGCAGGCGCCTTGCGGGAAGTACCACCTTGATGCGCCGGGCGAACGGCGGGCAGCCGCAGACCGCCAGTCCCGACCCGGCATGCCCGGGATCCCAGGCGAGCGGCCCCGATGAAAAGTACAAGGCAAAGTGCGGAAAAGGTATTCTGCAACTTGATTTCGATGTTCATGATTCAGCCATCGTCATCTGCCGTACACTGCGGCAGCCACGCATTCGACAGCATCCGCCAGCGATGCCGCCGGCCGCGGGATCCGTCCCCGGCCTCACACCTTGCGCCAGGAGTTCCAAACATGTCCCAGCAGCTCGATCCCAAGCAGCTCGCCTTCCGTAACGCCATGGCGCACATGAGCGCGGCGGTGAACATCATCACCAGCGACGGCGACGCCGGTCGTTGCGGCATCACCGCCACCGCCGTGTGCTCGGTGACCGATACCCCGCCGACCGTGATGGTCTGCGTCAACCGCAACAGCGCGATGAATGCGGTGTTCAAGAGCAACGGCCGCCTGTGCGTCAACGTGCTGTCCGGCGCCCAGGAAGAAGCCGCCAAGCACTTCGCCGGGATGACCGGCGTGGCCATGGACGAGCGCTTCGCCCTCGACCCCTGGACCACCGGCAGCGAAGGCCTGCCGGTACTCGAGGGCGCGCTGGCCAACCTGCAGGGGCGGATCGTCGAGACCCAGGAAATCGGCACCCACTCGGTACTGCTGGTGGAGCTGGACGACATCCACGTGCGTGACGAGGGCGACAGCCTGGTGTACTTCAGCCGCGCATTCCGCCGCGTCGAGCGCGCCGCCTGAGGCACGCGCCGCTCGGGGCGCGTCCACCCGACGGGAGCAGGCTTGCCCTCCCCCTCGCTCAGCGTGCTAGAGTGGCCACCATGAACCTGTTAATGATTTCCCGCACCCGCTATTACGCCTACCGCACCTCACCGAGGCGGTAGGCGCGTGTGCGCCACCCGATCCGCCTGAGGCGGACCGGGTCGTCAGCTCAGTCTCCCCAGGCGTTTCGCCATCCCCCAAGGAGACTGCAATGCCCCATCGCGATGCCGACCTGCTGGCCCTGCTCGAAGATCGCGGCTTCGTCCACCAGAGCACCGACGCCGACGGCCTGCGCGCCGCCCTGGCCGCCGGCCCGCTGACCGCCTACCTCGGCTTCGACGCCACCGCCGACAGCCTGCACGTCGGCCACCTGCAGGGCCTGATGCTGATGCGCTGGCTGCAGCAGGCCGGGCACCGGCCGCTGCTCTTGATCGGCGGCGCCACCACGCGTATCGGCGACCCGAGCTTTCGCGACAGCAGCCGGCCGCTGCTCGACGAGGCGACCATCACCGCCAACATCGCCGGCATCGAGAGCGCCTTCCGCCGCTACCTGCAGCTGGGCGACGGCGCGCAGGACGCCGCCGTGGTGAACAACGCCGACTGGCTGGATGGCCTCGGCTACCTCGACTTTCTCAACCTGGTCGGCCGTCATTTCAGCGTCAACCGCCTGCTCACCTACGACGCCATCCGCAGCCGCCTGGAGCATTCGCTGTCGTTCCTCGAGTTCGGCTACACCCTGCTGCAGGCCTACGACTTCACCGAGCTGGCGCGCCGCCACGGCTGCACCCTGCAGGTCGGCGGCGCCGACCAGTGGGCCAACATCATCAACGGCGTGGAACTGTCGCGCCGCCAAGGCGGCGCCCAGCTGTACGGCCTGACCATGCCCCTGCTGGCCACCAGCGACGGCCGCAAGATGGGCAAGTCGGCGCAGGGCGCGGTGTGGCTGAACGCCGAGCGCCTGGCGCCGTTCGACTTCTGGCAGTTCTGGCGCAACTGCGACGACCGCGACGTCGGCCGCTTCCTCGCCCTGTTCAGCGAACTGCCGATGGACGAGGTGCGCCGCCTCGGCGCCCTGCAGGGCGCCGAACTCAACGAGGCGAAGGTCGTGCTGGCCAACGAGGCCACCCGCCTGGCGCATGGCGACGCGGCGGCGCAGGCAGCGGCGAACGCCGCGCGCGGAGTGTTCGACGGCGCCAGCGCCGCCGAGGGCCTGCCGACCCTGCCGATCAGCCGCGCGCGCCTGGCCGCCGGGCTCAGCCTCGCCGAACTGGCGGTGGAAGCCGGTCTGGCCACCTCGCGCAGCGCCGCGCGCCGCCTGGCCAGCGGCGGCGGCCTGCGCCTGGACGGCGTGACGGTGAATGACGCCGACCAGCCTCTGGCCGGCGAGGGCAACGAGTGGCGGCTGTCGGCCGGGCGCAAGCAGCACGTGCGCATCGCTGTGGGCGAGTAGCTCGGGCGCCCCTGCCCCGCGCAGGGGGCGCTTGGCGCAGCGTCAGACAGCGACGGTCATTGCTGCGCCCCTCCCACGAAGCCTTCCAGCTCGCCGGCCGCCACGTCGAAGCGCTGCGCGGCCGCGTGCGCCAGCGCGCCGGCCTGCACACGTTCCTGCTCGATCATGTAGCGCAGGAAGGCGGCGTCCCCGGCATCCGCGGGCGGCGCGACCGCGCGCAGCCCGGCCAGGTACTTCTGCGTGCCAGCGGCCAGCATGGTGAGGAAACGTGCGGGGAACAGCCTGGCGAAGAGGATCGAGCCGCGCGCCTTGAAGGCGATCCACCAGCCGCCGCCGACCAAGCCATGGCGGGCGGCCACCGGCTGGTAACGCGGCGCGTTGTGCTGCTCGAGGGCCACGTAGGCCGCCCAGAAGCGCCCCTGCGGCGTGCCTTGGTGATGCTCGGCCAAGGCGCTGACCACCTGGCCTGCCAGGGCGCGGTTGTCGAGTTCCTTGCGCAACGCTTCGCGATAGGCGTCGTCGCCCTCCGGCTGTGCCTGGCTGCTCAGGCTGGCTAGGACCAGGCTCAGTACTCCGAACAAGGTGGGGATCTTTTTCACGCGTGCTCCTCTCTGCGCCGCGTCGGGACGCAGGCATAAAAAAGCCCGCAACACCGCTGCCGGGGTGTTGCGGGCAACTCTCGCTCAAGTCACGAGAACCTCAAACGACCCACCCTCCATGGTGACAGGAGCACCGTGCCGCCACGGGCTGCCAGGCTCGAAAACATGGCGTCACCGTACCCCGTCTACCGCTCCCAGTTCCTTGCGCGGGGCCAGAACCCCACGCGCCAGTTCGCCTCAATAGGCGATGCACACCGACTTCAGCTCGGTGAACGCCTCCACCGCGCCGCGGCCGAACTCGCGGCCGACGCCCGACTGCTTGTGACCGCCGAACGGCAGGTTGGGGTCCAGCGGCACATGGGTGTTGACCCACACGGTGCCGGCCTCGATCTGCGGAATCAGGTTCATCGCCTGAGTCAGGTCGTTGGTCCACAGGCTGGCGGCCAGGCCGTACTGGCTGTCGTTGACCAGCGCCAGCGCCTCGTCGACGCTGTCGTAGGCCAGCACCGACAGCACCGGGCCGAAGATCTCCTCGCGCGCCGCGGCCATGCTCTGCTCGACCCCGGCCAGCACCGTCGGCTGCACGAAGAAGCCCGGCAGTTCCGGCGCCGCGCCGCCGGTGACCACCTGCGCGCCCTGGGCGCGGGCCTTGTCGAGATGGCCGAGCACGCTGCTCTGCTGGCGACGCGACACCAGCGGGTTGATCTGCGCATTGGGGTCCATGCCGGCACCGATGCTCATGCCCTTGACGCCGGCAGCCAGCGCCTCGACGAATTCGCTGTAGCGCGAGCGCTGCACGTAGATGCGCGAGGCCGCGGCGCACACCTGCCCCTGGTTGAGCAGGCCGCCCATCAGCGCGCCGCCCACCGCCTTGCCCAGGTCGGCATCCGGCAGCACCAGCATCGGGTTCTTGCCGCCCAGTTCGAGGGAGAAGCGCGTCATGTTCTGCAGCGCCGCGGTGCCGATCAGCTTGCCCACCGGGGTGGAGCCGGTGAAGGTCACCTTGGCGACCCGCGGATCGGCCACCAACGCCGCGCCGGCACTGGCGCCGCGGCCGACCAGCACGTTGAGCACGCCCGGCGGAATGCCCGCCTCGATGGCCAGCTCGGCCAGGCGCAGGGCGGTCAGCGGCGTCTCGTCGGCCGGCTTGATGACGATGGTGCAGCCGGCGGCCAGCGCCGGGATGATCTTCCAGATGGCGATCATCAGCGGGAAGTTCCACGGCACGATGCCGGCCACCACGCCCACCGGCTCGCGGCGGGTGTAGGCGTTGTAGCGGGTGCCGGGCGGGATCGGGATCGACACGTCGAGGGTCTGCCCCTCGAGCTTGGTGGCCCAGCCGGCCATGTAGCGCATGTACTCGACCGAGGCGCCGACCTCGATGGCGCGGGCGATGTGGATCGACTTGCCCTGGTTGAGGGTTTCCAGCTGGGCCAGTTCCTCGCCGTGGGCCTCCACCACCTCGGCGAAGCGCAGCAGGATGCGCTCGCGGTCGGCCGGACGCAGGCCGCTCCACACGCCGCCACGGAAGGCGCGCTGGGCCGAAACCACCGCCTGCTCGACCTGTTCCGCGCCGCCCATCACCAGCTGCGCCAGCGGCGCGCCGCTGGCCGGGTTGAACACATCGATGATCTCCCCGGCATGCTCGGCGATCGGGCGGCCGTCGATGAAGGAGGTGTGCCGGCGATTGAGGAAGGCCGTCACCTGGGCGAGCGGTTCGAGGGGGGCGGTGGACATGGCAGTAACTCCGGGCTGATCGGGGGAATCCGCGCCCTGCTCTGCCCGGGCGCCATGGCGCGCCGGTGTCCTGGCAGGACGCCGCAAGGTAATGGTCGCCGGGGCAACCGGCGCCACGACCACAAAGCATGCATCGATGATAGTCGGCAGGCCGCAACCTGCCTTGCCCGTGCCTGCCAACCTGTTGACCGTGCATGCCGAGTGCCGCGCCGGCGGCGCAATACGGCACGCACAGGCAAGCATCCGGCATCCCCGTGCAAGACCCGCGGCGAGGCTTGCGCCACTAATGGCCGCCCACCTACCTGTCTGCCCTTGCGGTGGGATCCATGAAGCATCTGCCCTTGCTGCTGTCGTTCGCCCTGACCACCTGCGCCGCCCAGGCCGAGGAGGTGCTGCGCGTCTCCAACTGGCCCGACTACATCGCCCCCGAAGTGCTCGAGGGCTTCCAGCGCGAGACCGGCGTGCGCATCGACTACCAGGTGCACGCCAGCGCCGACGAGCTGGACGCCGCCCTGCGCCGCGGCGAGCGCTACGACGTGGTGGTGCCGTCGCACTTCCAGCTGCCGGCGCTGATCCGCGAACAGCGTCTGACCGTGCTGGAGCCCGCGCGGCTCAGCCAGCTCGGCACGGTCGATCCGCAGCTGCAGGCCACCCTCGCCGGCCTCGAGTCGGCCAACCGCTACGCGGTGCCCTACCTGTGGGGCATGCTCGGCATCGCGGTGAACCGGCCCAAGGCCGAGGCGGCGCTGGGCGGGCCGCTGCCGACCAGCTGGAGCCTGTTGTTCGACCCGCAGCAGAGCGCGCGCCTGGCCGGCTGTGGCATCGGCCTGCAGGACGCCCCGGAGGAAACCTTCTCGGTGCTGTTCACCTACCGGGGGCGCAGCCTGGCGCGCAGCGGCCAGCGCCAGGTCGGCCGTGCCGGCGAGCAGCTGCTGGCATTGCGCCGCGAGGCCAAAGTGCTCGACAACACCCGCCACATAGAGGCACTGCAAGCCGGCGAGCTGTGCGTGACCAGCGCCTGGACCGGCTTGGCCCTGAGCGCGGCGGCGCAGAGCAGCCAGGCATTGGAGTTCGTCATCCCGAGCGAGGGCGCACCGCTGACCATCGAAAGCCTGGCGATTCCCAGCAACGCCGAACATCCCGAACTGGCCTACCGCTTCATCGACTACCTGCTGCGCCCGGACAACGCCGTGCGCAACTCGCAGGCCAGCTGGTTCTACAGCAGCCTCAAGCCCGCCACCCCGGAGTTGCAGGCGCTGGGGCGGCAACAGCCGCAGCTGCTGCCGGACCCGAGCATCCGCCGCCAGCTGTACATCGCCGAGAGTCTCTCACCGAAACTCAAGGCCGAACTGGACCGCCGCTGGGAGCTGCTGCGCCAATACCCGGCCAGCGCCACGCGCTGAAGCGCCGGGATCTCGCTACCAGGGCAGGGTCGCGCCCTGGTAGTCAACGAAGCGGCACTCGCGCGTGCCGGCGGCCGCCTCGACCACCGCGACCAGCCCCGCCACGCTCTGCTCCACCGTCAGCGGCGCCTGCGCGCCGCCCATGTCGGTCTGCACCCAGCCCGGGTGCAGGGCCAGCAGGCTGAAGTCGCGCGACTCGCCGAGCTGCGCCGCCCAGCTCAGCAGCAGGCTGTTGAGCGCCGCCTTGCTCGCCGCGTACAGCGGCATGTCGGCGCCCGGACTGAGCTGCAGGCTGGCCATCACCGAGCTGGTGCAGCCGAGCACCGCGCCGGCGTTGAGCTGCGGGTGCAGGGCGCGGGCCAGGCGCAGCGGGGCGATGGCGTTGCTGAGGAACAGGTGGCCGATCTCGGCCTCGCCGGCCGTGGCTACGTCCTGCGCCGCCGGGCCGTAGACGCCGGCGTTGAGCAGCAGGCGATCGAGACGCTGCCCGCCCAGCGCAGCGAGAATCTCGGTGCCGGCCGCCTCGGCATTGAGGTCGCAGGCGATCACCTGCAGGCGCTCGCCATGCTCGGCGCGCAGTGCCGCCAGGCCGGCGGAGGCGGCCGGATTGCGGGCCACGGCGAACACCCGTGCGCCGCGCTCGAGCCAGGCGCGCACCAGACCCAGACCGATACCGCGCGAGGCGCCAGCAACCAGAACATTGAGCATGTGAATCTCCCTTGATGGAAACGGCAAAGGTTAGCAGCAGAGCAAGCGCGGACAAAAAAAGACCGGTCCGCCCGTTGCCGCGGGCAGGACCGGCCGAAGGTGACCCGTCAGAGCCTGTTCACGATCTCGCGAGCTAAGGTCAGGCAAGGCCTTGGCGGCCCCGCGAATCGGTTGAGGAAGCGGAGTTTGCTGGTTGCAAATGAGCATTCCGAAACCGATTGGCTCGCTCCGCTCGCCCTGCGGGCCAGCCTGCGGCTGTTACTCCGCTTCGCTGCGTTTCAACGCAGCATGGCCGACGCGCAGCAGATCGTGAGCGATCAGAAGAAGGTGACGAACATCAGCTGACTGTAGACATTGGTGCCGTCGCCGCCAAGCTGGGTACCGCCGGTTTCGGCGCTGCGCTCCGGCTGGTAGAAGCCGAGCACCGGGCTGATCATCAGGTGGTCGTTGACCATCCACTCGGCGTACAGGTCCAGTTCGCGGCCGCCGAGGTTGCCGAGGTCGGTATCGAGGGTGTCGAAGTCGAAATACAGCGCACCGACGGTCAGGCTCTCCATGGGCGTGGCCTTGAGGCCGACGTGGTGGACCTGGGTGTTGCTGTTGAACGGGCCGGCATAGTTGGCCGCCACCTCGCCCTGGAACCAGGTGCCGTAGCCGCGGTTGAAGCCGTAGAACAGCGGGTCGAAGGCCTCGGAGAAGCGGCTGTAGCGGTAGGTCGCGGTCGGCACCCAGGGCACGTCGGCGAAGGTCCAGCTGCCCTCCAGATACCAGGCGTCCTCGCGGCCGCTGTCCTTGTCCTGGCTGGCGTACTCGAAGGCCAGGTTGAGATTGTCCACGCCCAGACCGCCGGCACCGCGCAGGCTGACGGTATCCATACCGTCGCGCTCGGCCTGGAACGGGGAAGAGTAGCGCTCGTTGACGTCGAGGCCGCGGATGTAGGTCAGCCCCAGGGTGCCCGGCTCGGCGACGTGCTCGAGGGTGGCGATGCCCAGCTCGGTCTCGGCCTGGGCGCGGTTGTCGGATTTCAGCCACATCAGGTCGCCGCGCCAGCCCTGCTCGCCGCCCAGACGCAGCACCGCGGTCTGGTCGAAGGCCTTGCGCGCGGCGATGTAGTAGGCGCCGCCACGGTCGAAGTCGTCGCCCAGGTCGACGTCGCCGAAGTTCAGCGAGTCGCCATTGATCAGGAAGCCGTCGCCGATCACCACCTTCTGCCGGCCGCCGGAGATGTCCACACCGTTCTCGCCCAGCGCCGGGAACAGGTCGCCCGAACGCCAGCCGAGGTAGGCGTCCTCCACGGCGGTGCGCCGCTCGCTGCCTTCGGTGAAGCCGGCGGCATCGCCGTCGCCCCAGGTTCCGGAGCTGAGCAGGTTGACCGCGCCGTACAGGCTGCCGGCGCCGCCCAGGCCCTGGCTGCCGCTCAGGCCGTACTTGATGTAGCCCTCGCGCCAGCTCGAGCTGCCCGCGCTGCGGTTGCCGAACTGGGCGTAGTTCTCCTGGCTGTGCATCACGCCGAATACCGCCTCGAAGTCGGCGTTCAGCACGCTGTCGTCCTGGTTGTACAGCTCGTAGGCGTGGAGCGGTGCGGCGGCCAGACCGGCGCCAAGGGCGCTGGCCAGCGTCAGGGCCAGGGGCGCGCGACGCAAGCCGTGGGTGGAAAAAATCATGAGGGCAGACTCCGCTGTTCTTGATTGTCGGTGCCGGCTACGGGCGGCCGGCTACGGCGACATTAATCCCACGCCCGCCGCCGGTCTTGTGTCTCACTGCCAAGCAATTGCTCCTGACTGCCAACTCATGGTGCTGCCTGTCGAGACTCGCGCAGGATGCGCTGGTGCAGGCGCCGGTAGGCGGCCTCCTGCGGCTGCAGGCGCAGCAGCCGCTCGCTGTAGCCGAGCGCCAGCGGATAGCGCCCTGCCCGGTAGTTGAGATGGGCCAGCGCGTAGAGCAGGTCGCGGTCCTCGCTGGCCAGTTCGAGCCCGCGCAGCAGTGCGGCGCTGGCCTCGTCGATGCGGCCCAGGCGGCCGAGCAGCAGGCCGAGGTTGTAGTGGACGCGCGCCCGCTGCGGCGCGGCATCGGCGGCGCGGCGCAGCCAGTCAGCCGCCTCCGCGTCCTCGCCGCGCTGCGCCAGCAGCAGGCCGAGGGCATAGGCCTGGTCGGCCAGGGCGTCGCCTTGCGGAGCCAGGGCCAGGCCGGCGCGCAGCAGCGGCTCGGCTTCCGCCAGGCGCTGCTGGCCGGCCAGCAGCTGCACCAGGTTGACCCGCGCAGGGGCGAAGCGGGCGTCCTGGCGCAGGGCCATGCGGTAGTCGGCTTCGGCCTCGGCCGGACGCCCCAGCCGCTCGCGCAGCACGGCCAGGTTGAGGCGGGCGCCGGGCAGGTCGGCATTGGCCGCCAGACGCGGCTCCAGCTCGGCGAGCAGCGCGTCCAGGCGCGTGCGCACATCCTCGCCCAGCGGCGCGCCGCGCAGGTCGGCCAGCGCGCGGGCGGCCTGGTCGCGCACCGCCAGACTGGGGTCGTCGAGCAGCGGCGCCAGACGCGCCAGACGCTGCTCGGCCGGCAGGCCCTCCAGGCCGCGCAGCGCCGTCATGCGCACCTGGGCGCCGGCGTCGCCCAGCGCGCGCTGCAGGCCGTCGACCAGCGGCGCGCCGTAGCCGGCGGCCAGCTCGGCGGCGCTGGCGCGGACGATGGCCGGGCGGGTGCGGTCCTCGATCAGCCGGGCCAGTTCGCCGACCACCTGCGGGTCGTGGCGGCGCGCGGCGGCGAGTACCGTGCCGTAATGCGGCGGGCGCTGGGGCTGGCCGAGCTTCTCCTCGATCACCTGCGCCGCCCAGGCCGGCTCTCGGCCCTGGTGGCAGGCCGTGCAGGCATCCGGCGCAGCGCTGCTGGCGGCCAGATCGGGGCGCGGGATGCGGAAGCCGTGGTCGCGACGGGCGTCCACCACCATGTAGTTGCGCGCCGGGGCGTGGCAGTTGACGCACTGCGCGCCGGGACTGCCGGCCGGGTGGAAGTGGTGGGACGGATCGTCGTAGCGCTTCTTCTGCAGGCTGGGGAAGCGTGGATTGCCCTGCGGGTTGTGGCAACCCGCGCACAGCGCGTTGCCCTCGGCACGCAGGGAGGTGGAGTGCGGCTCGTGACAGTCGCGGCAGGTGACGCCCATGGCGAACATCCTGCTCTGCACGAAGGAGCCGTACTCGAACACCTCGTCGAGGATCTGCCCGTCGGCGTGGTAGAGGCCGGCGGACAGCGCGGTCGGACGCATGGCGTCGAGCAGGGGCCGGCCCGGCGCGCTGCCGACCCCCAGGCTCTCGCGACGGCTGTGGCAGCGCGCGCACTGCTCCACCTCGTAGCCGTGGCCGCCGCCGCGGAAGTCGACCGCCAGGCCCATGTCGGCGGCCTTCAGGCCGCTCGGCGGCTGCGCGCCGCGCTGTTCGGCCCAGGCGACGTGTCGCTCGCCCGGCCCGTGGCAGCTCTGGCAGCCGACCGCCATCTCGCTCCAGGTGGTGCGGAAGCTGTCGCTGGCGGGGTCGTAGCCCTTCCTGAGGTTGCCGGAGTGGCAGTCGGCGCACATGGCGTTCCAGTTCTGGTAGCGCCCGGTCCAGTGCAGGGCGTCGTCGGGGGTGAAGCGCTGGCCGGGGTAGAGGGAGAACCAGCGCTGCCCGCCGGCCTCGCGCGGGCGGCTGTCCCAGGCCACGGTGAGGCTCTGCAAGCGGCCGCCGGGACGCTCGATCAGGTATTGCTGCAGCGGGAAAAAGCCGAAGGTGTAGGCGATGGGGAAGTCGGCGCTCTGGCCGTCCTCGCCCTCGGCCTGGACGAAGAAGCGCTCGCCGCGACGGAAGAAGCGCATGCTCACCCCAGCCTCGTCGCGGTATTCGACATCGGCGAAGTCGCCGAGCACGTTGCCGGCCGTGGCCGCGCGCAGCGACCAGCTGTGGTGCGAGCCGGCCCAGGCCGCGGCGGCCGCGGCGTGGCAGCCGCTGCAGCGCGTCTGCTCGACATAGCCGTCGGCTAGCTTAGGCTGCGGCGCCGGCGGCGCGGCCAGCGCCAGCATTGGCAACAGCAGCAGCCAGAGGGCCAGCCACTCGTTCCGCCACCACCGGCTCGTGTTCTTCCGCACGCGCATCGTTCGTCTCTCTCGTTCTGCAGCCGAGCGGGCCGGCACCCGACCCGCTCGGCTGGTCGCCCTCAGTAACCGCTGACCTGGTCGGGCAGGATCACGTTGTTGTCGCGGGCGTACTGTGTCCACAACTGCTGCAGCTCGGCCACCTTTTCCGGCTGCTTGGCGCTCAGGTCGTGGCGCTCGGCCAGGTCGCTGCGCAGGTTGAACAGCTGCCACTCGCCGGTCCCCCACGGCTTGGGCATGTGCACCAGCTTCCAGTCGCCTTGGCGGACGAAGCGCTTGCCGAACAGCTCGCCGCCGTGCACCCGCTCGGCGACCTTCTCGCCCTTGAGGATCGGCAGGATGGACATCCCCGACATCGGCTCGACCGCGCGCCCCTGGTAGCTGTTGCCCGGATGCTTGACGCCGGCCAGTTCGAGCAGGGTGGGCGTGAAGTCCTTGACGGTGACCAGCTCGCGGACGACCTGCCCGCTGCGGGTCACGCCGGGAATCCGCAGGATACCGGCGGTGCGGGTGCCGCCCTCGGTGGCGAATCCCTTGTGCAGGCTGAGCGCCGGCGCCGACACCCGTCCCCAGTTCGGCCCGTACAGGGTGTAGGAGCCGGGGCGGCCCATCTGCGCGTAGCTGAAGTCGTGGGTCTCGTCGACCACCTTGCGGATCTGCGGGAACAGGTCGGCCGGCCAGGTCTCGTCGAGGTCGTGGCCTTCCGCGCCGTTGTCGGAGATGAACAGCACGATGGTGTTGTCGTACAGGCCGTTCTTCTTCAGATAGTCGAAGACCCGCCCGGTATGCGCGTCCATCTGGTCGATCATCGCCGCGTAGACCTCCATCGCCCGCGCCTCGACCTTCTTCTGCTCCGGCGTCAGGCTGTCCCAGGCCCGCCCCTTGGGCGGCCGCGCCGCGCCTTCGGCATCTGTGGGAATCAGACCCAGTTCCTTCTGTTTCTGCAGGCGCTGCGCGAACAGAGCATCGAAGCCGGCGTCGTAGCGGCCGCGGTACTTGGCGATAGCCTCGTCCGGCGCCTGCAGCGGCCAGTGCGGCGCGGTGAAGCTGAGCATGCCGAAGAACGGCTTGCCGCCGTCCTTGTCGGCGGCGATGTAGTCGATCATCTGGTCAGCGTAGAACTGCGACGAGTACTTGAAGCGCTCGGGCAGCTTGTCCAGCAGCTTGCCGTCCTCGGCATAGGGCGCCTTGGCATCCGGGGTTGGCGCGTAGGCGGGACGCATGTCCGGCCAGTGGCTGGCCCCGCCGCTGAGCAGGGTGAAGGAGCGCTCGAAGCCGCGGTCGTCCGGGCCGGTGTCCTCGCTCTTGCCGAGGTGCCACTTGCCGGACAGGTAGGTGTTGTAGCCGGCGTCCCTGAGCAGCGAGGCGACGGTGACCACCCGCTCGTTGAGGTGCCCCTCGTAGCCCGGCTTGCCTTCCTGATTGGGTGCCAGCTCCTCGGCCATGTTGCCGAGCCCGGCCAGGTGCGGATCGACGCCGGTGAGCAACGCAGCGCGGGTCGGCGAGCAGGCCGGCGCGGCCTGGAAGTTGCTCATGCGCACGCCCGAGGCGGCCAGGGAGTCCAGGTTGGGGGTGTCGATCTCGCCGCCGAAGCTGCCCAGGTCGGCCTGGCCCATGTCGTCGGCGACGATCAGCAGGATGTTGGGACGGGCGGGGTCGGTGGAAGCAGCCTGCGCGGACAGGCTGAGCGAAAGCGTGGGTATGGCGAGCGCTACGGCCAGCGAAAGGGCGGACAGTGGTTTGCGCATTGTGGCGTCTCCTGCAAATGGGAAGAGCACTGTGGATGTAGGGTCTGCATGCCGCCGGCAGATCTGCCGGCGGCGCGGGTTCAGAAGCCGAAGGACACGACCACCTGGCTGTACAGGTTAAGGTCGTCGCTGCCCTGCTGCGAACCGCCCTCGGCGTCGCTCTTCTCCGGCTGGTACAGGCCGACCAGCGGGCTGATGGTGAAGTGGCCGACGGTCCAGTCCAGGTAGAGGTCCAGCTCCTTGCCGCGCAGGTCGCCCTGGCTGCGGTCGAGGGTGTCGAAGTCGAAGTACAGCACGCCCATGGCCACGTCAGGGCGCGGGGTCAGGCCGAGGCTGAGCATGTGGATGCCGGCGTTGCGCTGGAACGGACCAGAGTAGTTGCCGGCCACCTCTCCCTGGAACCAGGTGCCGTAGCCGCGGCTGAAGCCGCTGAACAGCGGGTCGTAGCCTTCCGAGTAGCGCGTGTAGCGGTAGCCGACGCGCGGCTGCCAGGCGACATCGGAGAAGGTCCAGCCACCCTCGACGTACCAGGCGCTCTCGTCGCCCAGGCGCTTGTCCTGGCGGGCGTACTCGCCGGAGAGGAACAGGTCCTTGACCCCGGCGTTGCCCTGGCCGCGCAGGCTGACCACCTCCAGGCCGTCGCGCTGGGCGCTGAACGGGTTGGCCAGCTTGTCGTCGACGTCCAGGCCCTTGACGTAGGTGAGGCCCAGGGTGCCGGCCTCGGCGACGTGCTCGAGCACCGCCACGCCCAGCTCCGGCTTGGCCTTCACCTCGTTGTCCGACTTGATCCAGATGAGGTCGCCGCGCCAGCCCTGCTTGCCGCCCAGGCGCAGCCAGGCAGTCTGGTCGAAGGCATTGCGCGCGGTCAGGTAGTAGGCGCCGCCGCGATCGCGGCTGCCGTCGCCGAAGTTCTTGCCGACGCTCAGGCCGTCGCCGTTGATGATGAAGCCGTCGCCGACCTTGACCTTCTGGCTGCCGGCGGAGAAGTCGATGCCGTCCTTGCCCAGCGCCGGGAACAGGTCGCCCGAGCGCCAGCCGGCATAGGCCCGGTCCACCGCGGTGCGCCGCTCGCTGCCGTCGGTGTAGCCGGCGGCATCGCCCTCGCCCCAGGTGGCGTTGCTCACCACGTTGAACTCGCCGTACAGCGAGGAATCGGCAGCGCCGGCGAAACGCTGCTCGCCGCTCAGGCCGTAGCGCAGGAAGCCTTCCTGCCAGCTCACCGAGCCCGGCTCGATGGGGCCGCCCTGGTTGTAGCTCTCGTCGCTGTGGAACACGCCGAGGGCGCCCTGGACGTTGAGATTGACGGTCAGGCCGTCGGCGGAATGGAGTTCGTAGGCCGACGCGCCGGCCGACGCCATGGCGATCGCCGCGGCCAGTAGCGAGCCTTGCAGGCCCTTGCCCATGATCATGCTTACCTCTGTTCTTGTTGTTGGATGGCGCGCGGTGCTCGAGCGGCTACCTCTCCTGGCCCGAAGCATGGACCTCTAACCACCGCGTGCCAGGAATGCGTGTTCCCTGCACGGAACAATTAACCCATGGTTACCGATCAACCGGCTTGTCCCTGTCTGCCATCACACTTGGCCGAGCGTGCCAGGCTGTTCTGACGACAGAACCTCGGTGACCGTGAATAATGCCGCAGCCGGAAAGCACGACGCCCCGCCGGAAGACCGGCGGGGGCGTCGCTCGAGCACATCCGAAGGGTTCAGACCACCGCCAGGTAGTGCTTGACGAAGGCCTCGCTGGTGACGTCCCAGAGCACCGCGGTGCCCTTCTCGACGAACCAGCTGTCGCCAGCCCGGTAGGTGGTGGCCTGACCGGTGGACTCGTCGGTCAGGGTCACTTCGCCACTGACCACGGTGGCCTGCTCGTTGAACGGGTAGACCATGCGGAACTTGCTTTTGGTCACGCCGAAGTAGGCGGAGCTGACCGGGTCGGTCGGCGCGCCGAAGGTCATCTTGCCGAAAGCCTTGCCCTCGCCCTCGAGAATCTCCGAGCCGAGATCGGCGACGGTGCCCCAGGCGTCCAGTTCGGCGATGGTGGTGCCTTGCTTGATCGGATACATCAGTTGCTCCTCGTGAAAATGCGTGTTTCGAAGGATTAGCGGCGACCGGTCCAGTAACCGGACGCCTGGTGCCAGCACTTGCCGCCGGTCAGCAGCAGGGCGCGGAACTGGTCCTTGCCGGGGATCACCGCGCGGCGTACCGAGCTGATCAGGTCGTAGCGCGCCGAGCCTTCGCTCATGCCCTCGGCCAGTACCTTGCAGACGATGTGGCTGGGGGTGACGCCGAAGCCCGAGTAGCCCTGCACGAAGAAGGCGTTGGGCCGCCCCGGCAGGGTGCCGATCTGCGGGAACAGGTTGGCGCTGCAGGCCATCGGCCCGCCCCAGGCCAGGTCGATCTTCACGTCCTTGAGGTAGGGGAAGATCTTCAGCATCAGGTTGCGGTTCCAGGCCTTGAGGTCGCTGGGAATGTGCTCGACCAGCGGCGTCGCCGCGCCGAACAGCAGGCGGTTCTCGTTGGTCACCCGGTAGTAGTCGATCACCGGGCGGATGTCGCTGTAGGCGCCGCGGATCGGACTGATGCGCTGAATCAGCTCGTCGGACAGCGGCTCGGTCATGATCTGGAAGGCGTAGGTGTTGATGGTGCTCTTGTGCAGCTCCGGCTCCAGCTTGTTGAGGAAGCTGTCGCAGGCCCACAGCAGCTTGCTGGCCTTGACCGTGCCCTTGGCGGTGCGCACGGTCACCCGCTCGCCATAGCTGACCTCGAGCGCCGGGCTGTATTCGAAGATCTTCACGCCATGGCTGACCAGCGCCTTGGCCTCGCCGAGCAGCAGGTTGAGCGAGTGCACGTGGCCGCCGCCCATGTGCAGCAGACCGCAGCTGTAGGTGTCGGAGCCGACGATGCGCTTGACGTCGGAGCCGGTGAGCATCTCGATCTCCTGGTGCGGGGCGAGCTTCTTGAACTCGCTCTCCCAGGCGCGCAGGGTCTTCTCCTGGCGGGCGTTGAAGCCCATGTAGCCGTAGCCGTGACGAAAGTCGGCGTCGATGGCGTACTTGTCGATGCGCGCCTTGATGATCTGCGCGCCCTGGTCGCTGATCTCGAAGATGCGGCGCAGGCCGTCCTCGCCGACGTCCGCCTTGATCGCCTCCAGATCGTGACCGATGCCGGCCATCACCTGGCCGCCGTTGCGCCCGGAGCCGCCGAAGCCGATGTAGCGGCCTTCCAGCACGACGATGTTGGTGATGCCCTTCTCGGCCAGCTCGAGCGCGGTATTGATGCCGGAGAAGCCGCCGCCGATCACCACGACGTCCGCTTCGAGGTCCTCTTCCAGGGAGGGAAAGCTCAGCTCGTACTTCTTGGTGGCCGTGTAGTAGGTAGGCGTTTCTATATTGATCATGGCGCAGCCCAGGGGGGACGTTGATGTTACCGGCCCGGCATGCCCGGGACTTCCCCGCACAGCCAGATTACCGCCGCATTTCATGGCCTCAATTAGGCCCCCCGCCCGACACCCCGTCTTGTCCCTGCCTGCCAGATTTCTTGCCCAGCACTGCCAGAACCACGCCGCGCCCCAGCTTGGCAACCACGGACAAGTACCGCGGCACGCAGAGGCAAGACTCGCCGCTCGGCGATGCTCAATGATCCTGATGACTTCGACCGACCACGCAGACTGCACCCCTGCAGCAACGCGGCCGGCCGGCATGAGCGGCACCGGTAGTGCCACCCCCTTATCCGCAACGAGATACGCGTATGAACAAGAGCACAACGAGTGCCGTGGCCGACACTCCCCTTCCCGCCTCGGCCAGCAGCACCCGCTCCGTGGGCCGGACCATCGGCTTCGCCACCATGATCGCCATCTGTATCGGCGTGGTGGTGGTGCAGGGCAGCATGGTCAGCGCCCTGCAGGGCATCGGCTTCGGCGGTGCCGGCTTTCTCGCCGCCGCGGTGGTGGCCTTCCTGCTCGCCCAGTGCAACGCGCTGAGCTTCGCCGAGCTGTCGCTGATGTTCCCGCGCGCCGGCGGTACCCTCAGCAGCTACACCGAGGCGGCGCTCGGCCCCTTCCCCGCCATCGTCGCGGTCTACGCCGGCTACGTGGTGGTGGCGATGTTCGGCCTGTCGGCCGAGCTGATGCTGGTCGATGCGGTGATCGGCCAGCTGTTCCCGGGGATGGTCCCCGAGATGGTGGTGCCGCTGGGCATCCTCGGCGTGCTGGCCGTGCTGAACATCCTCGGCACCGACGTGTTCGCCAGGATGCAGAACGTGTTCACCTTCGCCATGGTCAGCGCCCTGCTGCTGGTCGGTCTGACCGCGGTCAGCGGCAGCGCCAACCCGGCGCCGGTCGAGCTGACCGGTGCCATCGAATGGAACTGGGACGGCATCCTCGACGGCGGCTTCCTAGGCCTGGTGGCGCTGGCCATGTGGCTGCTGGTCGGCGTCGAATTCATCTGCCCGCTGATCCAGGACGTGCGCAACCCCGAGCGCAACGTGCCGCGGGCGATGATGCTGTCGCTGTGCCTGATCTTCGCCATCTTCTTCCTGTTCTGCCTGGGCGCCAGCCTCTACCTGCCGCTGGAAACCCTGACCACCTCGCCGCTGCCCTACCTCGACTATGTCGAAGCGGTGTTCGGCAAGGCCGGGCTGATCGTCGCCACGGTGATGGCGGTGACCGCCACCTGCAGCACGGTCAACACCGTGCTCGCCGCAGTGCCGCGCATGCTCCACGGCATGGCGGTCAACGGCCAGTCGTTCCCCCAGCTCAAGCGCCTGCACCCGCGCTTCAACACGCCCTGGGTGGCGATCCTGTTCATGGCGGGGATCATCGCCCTGCCGTTCCTGCTGCTGGGCATCGACTCGATCATCACCCTGCTGATCGCCGCCTCGACCAGCTGGCTGCTGGCCTACATCATCGCCCACCTCGACGTGATCGTCCTGCGTCGTAGCCAGCCGCAGCTGGCCCGACCGTTCCGCACGCCGTTCTACCCGCTGCCGCAGCTGGTCGGCATCCTCGGCATGGGCTACGTGGCGCTGAACAACTCGCCGTCGCCGGAAATGACCCAGACCGTCTACACCCTGACCGGCGTGGTGCTGCTGATCATCGGCGTGATCGCCGCCCTGTGGGTCAAGCTGGTAATGAAGCGCGGCCTGTTCCAGGCGGAAATGCCCAAGGGCTGAAATCCGCCAAAGTGTTACCGGGGCGCCCAGGTGGCGCCCTTGCTTTTTCTGCGCTGCCCAACGCGAAATCGCTGCAGGGCGCATGGCGCGGGGGTTGGCGGGATTGAGCTGCTGAGCAGATCGGGGCTGGCACGATTATTGCTAACATATTAACAATGTTACCGCTCCCCCACTCTCGAGAGACGGGTCTCTGCCCCGCAAGCAGGAGGTGTCGCATGTCCAGCTTTCACGCCATCAGCCAGAACTTCCACCACTGGCAGCAAGAACTGCAGCGCGTCTGCGGGCACTTCGATGCCGCGCCGTCCGAACAGGACGAGCGCTTCATCGGCGAGATCGCCCTGCAGCAGCGCGGCGCCCTGGAGCTGGCGCACATCCGCACCAATGCCGGGCGCATTGCCCGCCAGGTGTGCAGCAGCGACCACGGCGAGGATCGTCACTGCTTCCTGATCGTCAATCGCAGCGGCCATGCCGAGATGCGTCAGGACAACCTGAGCATCCACCTGGCTCCCGGCGACATGGCGCTGATGGACTCGACCCGCGCCTGCGAGATTCTCCCGGCGGACACCATCGACCATGTGTCCTTCCATCTCGACCGCGCCGCGCTGTGCCGCCATCTCGCGCCCCGTCAGCGGCTGTTCGGCAAGCTCGAGCTGGGCTCCACCAGCGGGCGCCTGCTGGCCAGCCTGGCCGGGCAGATCCATGCCGATGCCGACGACAGCTGCACCCAGGCGGAGGGCAGCGCCCTGCAGGAGGCGCTGATCGCACTGCTGCTGCCCACCCTGCGCGGCGGCAGCATCGCCCTCGCCGACCTGGCCGAAGGCTCCCATGCCGCGCTGCTGCGCGATCAGGCGCAGCGCCTGATCGGCCAGCTGCTGCAGGAGCCGCAGCTGACCCCGCAGTACCTGGCCGAGCGCCTGCACATTTCCATCCGCCAGCTCTACCGGCTGTTCGAGGACAGCGGCGACAGCGTCTGCCGCTACATCCAGCGTCTGCGCCTGCAACGCAGCGCCGAGGACCTGGGCAACCCGCAGCTGCGCCACGAATCGATCACCCAGATCGCCTTCAAGTGGGGGTTTTCGGACTCGGCGCACTTCAGCCGCGCGTTCAAGAAGCAACTCGAACTGTCGCCCAAGGATTACCGCCTGCAGCGCCTGTCGATGCACTGAGTTGCTGCGCCACCGCCCGATCGCTGGGACGGGGCCAACGCGCTGTCCAGTGCCGGCCGGCAACCCTGCAGCGACGGCGATCGCTGCGCGGAGACGGCGCCGGAAAAAAATCGGGCACAAAAAAAACCCCGCCGAAGCGGGGCTCTTGCAGACCTGTTCCTGACATCCCTTATCGCCCCACCATCCTGATGGGATCCCTGTGATCCGTGTTCTGATTCGCGCTTCCTGCGCCAAGTCCAGATGTGCTTAGGTTAGTTGTGCCCCCCTGGCATTCCTAGGGCGGTTAGCCACCACGATGTGTAAGCCTACGCTTACACAATGCCGGCAGCTCAGAACAGCGCCGCGTCCAGCCCGTACAGCGTCGCGCTGCCGGCGCGCACCGCGGCGCTCAGCGAGTGGATGCGCGGCAGCAGGCGGGCGAAGTAGAAGCGCGCGGTGGCCAGTTTGGCCGCGTAGAAGTCGCCCTCATCCTTGCGTCCCCACGCCGCGGCGGCCATGCGCGCCCACAGGTAGGCGTAGACGGTGTAGCCGAATACCTGCAGGTACTCCACCGAGGCCGCGCCGATCTCGCGCGGATCGCGCAGCCCCTGCTCCAGCAGCCAGACGGACAGGCCATCGAGGTTGTCCAGCGCCGCCGCCAGCGGCGCGGTGAACTCGGCCAGCGCCGGGTCCGCGGCGTCGAGGAAGGCATGCACCTCGTCACTGAACAGGCGGTACAGCGCACCGTCGCTGGCGACCAGCTTGCGCCCGGCCAGGTCGAGGGCCTGGATGCCGTTGGTGCCCTCGTAGATCTGGGTGATGCGCACGTCGCGCACCAGCTGCTCCTGGCCCCACTCGCGGATGTAGCCGTGGCCGCCGAACACCTGCTGGCCGAGCACGCAGACCTCGAGGCCCAGATCGGTGAGGAAGGCCTTGGCCACCGGGGTGAGCAGCGCCACCAGCCCTTCGGCGCGCTGGCGCTCGAGCGGATCCTCGCTGAACTTGGCGGCATCCAGCTGCAGCGCCACGTAGCTGGAGAAGGCCCGGCCGCCCTCGGTGAGCGCCTTCATGGTCAGCAGCATGCGCCGCACGTCGGGGTGCACGATGATCGGGTCGGCGATCTGCTCCGGCGCCTGGGTTCCGTGCGGCGCGCGGCTCTGCAGGCGTTCGCGGGCGTAGGCCGCGGCGCTCTGGTAGGAGCGCTCGCCGGCCGCCAGACCCTGGATGCCGACCGCCAGGCGCTCGTAGTTCATCATGGTGAACATCGCCGCCAGGCCCTTGTGCGGTTCGCCGACCAGCCAAGCGCTGGCGCCGTCGTAGTTCATCACGCAGGTGCTGGCGCCCTTGATGCCCATCTTGTGCTCGATGGAGCCGCAGTGCACCGCGTTGCGCGCGCCCGGCGAGCCGTCGGCATTGACCAGCCGCTTGGGCACCAGGAACAGCGAGATGCCGCGCGAACCGGACGGCGCATCGGGCAGGCGCGCCAGCACCAGGTGGACGATGTTGTCGGTGAGGTCCTGCTCGCCGCCGGTGATGAAGATCTTGTTGCCGCTCAGCCGGTAGCTGCCGTCGGCCTGCGGCTCGGCGCGCGAACGGATCAGCCCCAGGTCGGTGCCGGCGTGCGGCTCGGTCAGGCACATCACCCCGGCCCACTCGCCGCTGTACAGCCTGGGCAGGTAGCGGGTCTTGAGCTCCTCGCCGGCATGCGCGCTCAGCTCCAGACAGGCGCCGGCGGTGAGCATCGGATACAGGGCGAAGGCCAGGTTGGCCGAGTTGAGCATCTCCTCGATCTGCGCGCCGAGCGCCTTGGGCATGCCCATGCCGCCGTAGGCCGGATCGCCGCAGACGCCGACCCAGCCGCCCTCGGCCCAGGCGCGCCAGGCCGCGACGAAGCCGGCCGGGGTGCGCACCGCGCCGTCCTGCCAGTGGCAGCCTTCCTCGTCGCCGCTGCGGTTGAGCGGAGCGATGCTCGCGGCGGTCAGCTTGCCGGCCTCGGCCAGCACCGCCAGAGCGGTATCGCCATCCACCACGCCGGCCAGCGCCGGCAGGCGCGCCCACTGCGCGGGGGCGTCGAGGACCTCCTCGAGGACGAAGCGCATGTCGCGCAGGGGGGCTTGGTAATCGGCCATCGGTGCATTCCTCGCTTGATGCTTGTGGTTTTCCCATCGGTAGGGGCGAATTCATTCGCCTTCGCGGCCCGGTCAGGCGAATGAATTCGCCCCTGCACAGGCGGGCCTATCCCTCTGCCGCAGTGCATCTCAATGGCCGAGATCGAACTCCTCCTCGGCCATCGCCATCAGGCTGCCCGCGCCCGCCTGGATGCAGGCGACGTGGCTGCGGGTGCGCGGCAGGATGCGCTGGAAGTAGAAGCGCGCGGTGTGCAGCTTGGCGCGGTAGAAGGCGGCCTCGTCGCTGCCGGCCGCCAGCTTCTCCTGCGCCAGGCGCGCCATGTCGGCCCACAGCCAGGCCAGGCAGACGTAGCCGGAGTACATCAGGTAGTCCACCGCCGCTGCGCCGACCTCCTCGCGATCCTGCATGGCCTTCATTCCGATCTGCATGGTCAGCTCGCCCCACTCCTTGTTCAGGTGGGCCAGCGGGGCGACGAACTCGGCCAGTTGCGCGTCGCCCTCGTGGGCCTTGCAGAACCTGTGCACCACCCGGGTGAAGGCCTTGAGCGATTCGCCCTGGCTCATCAGCACCTTGCGCCCCAGCAGGTCGAGGGCCTGGATGCCGGTGGTGCCCTCGTAGAGCATGGCGATGCGGCTGTCGCGGGCGTTCTGTTCCATGCCCCACTCGGCGATGTAGCCGTGGCCGCCGAACACCTGCATGCCGAGGCTGGCGCTCTCGAAGCCGGTCTCGGTGACGAACGCCTTGGCGATCGGGGTGACGAAGGCCAGCAGGGTGTCGGCCTCCTGCTTCGCCGCCTCGTCAGCGCTGTAGCGCACCACGTCGACCAGCTTGGCGGCGTAGTAGATCAGCGCGCGGTTGCCCTCGGCGAAGGCCTTGATGGTCAGCAGCATGCGCCGCACGTCGGGGTGGACGATGATCGGGTCGGCCGGCTTGTCCGGCGCCTTCGGCCCGCTGAGGGCGCGCATCTGCAGGCGCTCGCGGGCGTACTTCACCGCCCCCTGGAAGGCCACCTCGGCATGCGCCAGGCCCTGCAGGGCGGTACCGATGCGCGCGGTGTTCATGAAGGTGAACATGCACTTGAGGCCTTCGTTGGCCGGGCCTATCAGGTAGCCGGTGGCGCCGTCGAAGTTCATCACGCAGGTGGCGTTGCCGTGGATGCCCATCTTGTGCTCGATGGAGCCGCAGGACAGCGCGTTGCGCGCGCCGACGCCGCCGTCCGTCGCGGGCAGGAACTTGGGCACGATGAACAGCGAGATGCCCTTGGTGCCCTCGGGCGCGTCGGGCAGGCGGGCGAGGACGATGTGCACGATGTTGTCGGCGAAATCGTGCTCGCCGGCGGAGATGAAGATCTTGGTGCCGCTGATCCTGTAGCTGCCGTCGGCCTGTGGCTCGGCGCGAGTGCGCAGCAGGCCGAGGTCGGAGCCGCACTGCGGCTCGGTCAGGCACATGGTGCCGGTCCACTCGCCGCTCACCAAGCGTGGCAGGTAGGTGGCCTTCTGCTCGGCGGTGCCGTGGGCCGACAGGGTGTTCATCGCGCCGTGGGCCAGCCCCGGGTACATGCCCCAGGCCCAGTTGGCCTCGCCGATCAGCTCGCTGATCACCAGGCCCAGCGACTCCGGCAGCCCCTGGCCGCCGTGCTCGGGCTCGTGGCTCAGGCTCGGCATGCCCAGCTCGACGTACTGGCGGTAGGCCTCCTTGAAGCCGCTCGGGGTCTGCACCCCCTCGGCGCTCCAGGTGCAGCCCTCGAGGTCGCCGACCCGATTCAGCGGCGCCAGCACCTCCTCGCAGAACTGCGCGCTCTGCGCGAGGATGGCGTCGACCACGTCCGGGGTGGCGTCCTGGCAGCCGGGCAGGCTCTGGTAGTGCTGCGCATAGCCGAGCAGCTCGTCGCGAACGAAGCGCAGGTCGCGCAGGGGGGCTTGGTACTCGGGCATGGTCGTCGTCCTCTGAAACCGTCTTGTCGTTCAAGGGAACATATGGCCGATTGGCGGCGCCGGCAAGGCGTTTGGCGCAGCCGGCCACCGCCGCGGCGCCAGCCACTATGCTTTCAGGCTGAAGCGCACGGGCGCGGCGTGCGCAGCAGCGGGGAGCAACGGCGATGGATCTGGCCCGGACGGTTCTTGGCGGCGCAGAAGGCGGCTGGCGGGTGTTGCTGCTCGCCTGTCTGCTCCTGCTGCTCGCACCGCCGGCGGCGGCGCAGGATGCGGCTAGCCTGCAGGACCGCCACGCCGCCCTGCGCGAGCAGCTGGCCAGCAACCCGTTCCAGCGGCCGCTGCACATCGCGTCGCAGGTCGGCGAAGGCAGCCTGCAGGGCGACATCCACGCCCGCTTCGAGCAGCCCTTCACCGTGCTCGCTGCGGCGCTGCAGGAGATCGGCCACTGGTGCGACATCCTCATCCTGCACCCCAACGTGAAGGGTTGCCGGGTACGCCCGGGCGACCTGCTCGACCTCAACCTCGGGCGCAAGTTCGAGCAGCCGCTGGACGACACCCAGCCGTTCGCCTTCCGCTTTCGCATGGTGAGCGCCCGCTCCGACTACCTGCAGCTGGCGCTGGACGCCGACCGCGGACCGCTGGGCACCAGCGCCTACCGCATGACGCTGGAACTGGCCCCCCTCGACGCCCGGCGCAGCTTCCTGCACCTGTCCTACGCCCATGCCTTTGGCCTGCGCGCACGCCTGGCCATGCAGGGCTACCTGATGACCCTCGGTCGCGACAAGGTGGGCTTCAGCATCGTCGGCCGGCGCGACGACGGCCAGCCGCTCCACGTCGGCGGCATGCGCGGCGTGGTCGAGCGCAACGTCATGCGCTACTACCTGGCGATCGAGGCCTTCCTCGACGCCCTCCCGGCCCCTGCCGCCAGCCAGGCGGAACACCGCCTGCAGCTGTGGCACGCCGGCGTGCGTCGCTACCCGCTGCAGCTGCAGGAACCCGAGCTGGACAGCTATCTGGAGATGAAGCGTCGGGAAATCCAGCGCCAGCAGGACAGCCGGTGACTACCCCGCCAGCAGCGCATCCACAGCGAGATGGCCGGCCACCACGGCCGGGGTCGCCGCCGGCAGACGCGGGATGCGCCCGAGGCAGGGCGCCGCCAGGCGCTCGGCCAGGGTCGCCAGGTTGTCGTCGAGGCGCGAGGTGGCCGGATCGACCACGTTGGCGACCCAGCCGGCCAGCGTGAGGCCGTCGCGGGCGATCGCCTCGGCGGTCAGCACGGCGTGGTTGATGCAGCCCAGGCGCACGCCGACCACCAGGATCACCGGCAGCTGCAGGGCCACGGCGAGATCGGCCAGGCTTTCCCGCCCGGCCAGCGGCACCCGCCAGCCGCCGGCGCCCTCCACCAGGGTGAAGTCGGCGCCGCGCTCCAGCACCCGCTGCACCGGCGCCAGCAGCGCCGCCACCGTCAGCTCGACGCCCACCTCGCGCGCCGCCAGGTGCGGAGCGATGGCCGGCGCGAAGGCGAACGGGTTGACCTCGGCGTAGTCGAGCGCCAGCGAACATTCGCCGAGCAGCGCCAGGGCATCGCCGTTGCGCAGCCCTTCCGTGGTCAGCTCGCAGTCGGAGGCCACCGGCTTGGCCGCCGCGGTGGACAGCCCGCGCGCGCGCGCGGCGTGCAGCAGGCCGGCGGCGACGGTGGTCTTGCCGATCTCAGTGTCGGTGCCGGTGATGAAGTAGGCGCTGCTCACGGCGGTGCTCCTCGGTGTCTCGTTGATCGTGCCCACGCTCCCGCGCGGACACGCCGGCGGAGGAGCATGGAAGCCCGCGTAAAGCGCGCTGCTTGTGGGAGGCCCGACCTCGGGGCGATGCGGGCCGCAGGCCCGCCATAAGAGCAAGAGCTTCGCCGCGAGGGCGCGCCTCCCACAACGCAGACTGGATCGTTCCCACGCTACCGCGTGGGAGCCATCCAGTCATTCGGTGACTCAGCTTCGACGCAGCACCCCGTACACCACCTGCCAGCTGGCCGGCAGGCCCTGCTGGTCGCGGAAGCGTTCGTAGGCCTCGACCAGCGCCAGCACCCGCGCGCGGCCGGTGAGGCCGCCGGGGCGGCCGGGGTTGAGGTTGTGGGCGCCGAGCGCCTTGAGCTCGTGGGTCAGCTGACGCAGATCGGTGTAGTGCAGCACGCGGCGCTCGCTGCGCAGCTCGAGCACCTCGAGGCCGCTGGCGGCACACAGCGTCTGGTAGTCCTCGAAGCGGCGAAAGCGGTTGACGTGGACGAAGCCGTCCACCGCCTGCCAGCTGTCGCGCAGTTCCTGCAGGGTGCCGACGCACAGGCTGCTGAAGGCGAACACCCCGCCCGGCGCCAGCACGCGGCGCGCCTCGCCCAGCACGGCGGCGAAATCGGCGCACCACTGCAGGGCCAGGCTGGAGAAGATCAGCTGCTGGCTAGCGCTGGCCAGCGGCAGGTGCTCGGCGTCGCCGCAGACGAACTGCGTCGCGCCGCCCAGCGGCCGCGCGTGGCGCAGCATGCCCTCGGCGATGTCCAGGGCGGTGCCCTGCCCCTCGGGAAAACGTTCGGCCAACGCGCGGCTGAAGTGCCCGGTGCCGCTGCCCAGATCGACCCAGCGCTGCGGCTGCAGGTCGGCCGGCAGGCGCGCCAGCAGCTCGCCACCCACCGCGCGCTGCAGCTCGGCGACGCTGTCGTAGCTGGCCGCGGCGCGCGAGAAGGAGGCGGCGACCTGGCGCTTGTCCGGCAGAGTGCCGGTGGACAGCTCAGTCATCGCCGGCCTCGCGGATGAACTCGGCGAGCAGCGCGGCCAGCGCCTGCGGCTGCTCGAGGACCAGGGCGTGGCCGCTGCCTTCCAGGACGTCGACCTCGCCGGCCGGCAGCAGGGCCAGCAAGGCCGCGGTGGCGGCGGCGGCGGACGGGACCAGGGCGTCGCCCTCGGCCAAGAGGTGCAGCTGCGGACCGGCGAAGCTCGCCAGCGCCGCGCGGTTGTCCAGCGCGGCCAGCACGTCGAGGCCGGCGAGCAGCTGCGCGGCGTCCTGCGCCGGCAGGCCCTGCTGCAGCTGGCGGCCGAGCGCGCGGGCATCAAGGCAGCCCTGGGCGCAGAGCATGGCAAAGCGCTTGAGGGTGGCGGCGGCATCGCTGGCGCAGCCGGCGCGGAAGGCGGCGAAGGTCTCTTCGTCCATCGCGCTCGGCCAGCCGGCGCGGGCGACGAAGCAGGCGTTGCTGGCCAGGGTCAGCAGGCCCCGGCAGCGCGCGCCGCGCCGCGCGGCCAGCGCCGCGGCGAGCATGCCGCCCAGCGACCAGCCGCCCAGCCAGCAGTCGGCCGGCAGGCGCGCGTCCAGCTCGTCCAGCCAGGCCTCGGGATCGCTCGAGGTCAGCGCCGGCAGCTCGGCCAGCTCGGTCGGCAGGCCCAGCCCGTTGAGGGCATCGACCAGCGGTTGCAGCGCGGCCGGGCCGAGGCCCCAGCCGGGCAGCAGGATCAGGCGGTGCATTGGTTGCCCTCCTCGCTGGGCAGCAGCGCCTGGCATTCGCCCAGCGCGGCCAGCAGGCGCTCGACCTGCTCGAAGCTGTGCGCGGCAGACAGGGTCACCCGCAGGCGCGCGGTGCCGGCCGGCACGGTCGGGGGGCGGATCGCGCCGACCAGCAGGCCGCGCTCGCGCAGCAGGCGGGAAAACTCGACGGCACGGGCGCTGTCGCCGATCAGGATCGGCTGGATCGGCGTCGGGCTGTCCATCAGCTCGAGACCGAGCTGGGTGGCGCCGGCGCGGAAGCGGGCGATCAACTGGTTGAGATGCTCGCGGCGCCAGCCTTCGCTGCGCAGCAGCTCGAGGCTCTTCAGTGTGGCGCAGGCCACGGCCGGCGGCTGGCTGGTGGTGTAGATATACGGACGGGCGAACTGGATCAGCGTCTCGATCAGCTCCTCGCTGCCGGCGACGAAGGCGCCGGCGGTGCCGAACGCCTTGCCGAGGGTGCCGACCAGCACCGGCACCTCGTCGATCCCCAGGCCGAAGTGCTCGACGATGCCGCCGCCGCTGGCGCCCAGCGGGCCGAAGCCGTGGGCGTCGTCGACCATCAGCCAGGCGCCACGCTTTTTCGCTTCGGCACACAGCGCCGGCAGGTCGGCGAGGTCGCCGTCCATGCTGAACACGCCGTCGGTGACCACCAGACTGTTGCCCTCGGCCTTGTCCAGGCGCTTGGCCAGGCTGTCGGCGTCGTTGTGCAGGTAGCGCGAAAAGCGCGCGCCGCTGAGCAGGCCGCCGTCCAGCAGGGAGGCGTGGTTGAGGCGGTCCTCCAGCACGCTGTCGCCCTGCCCCACCAGCGCGGTGACCGCGGCCAGGTTGGCCATGTAGCCGGTGGAGAACAGCAGCGCGCGCGGGCGGCCGGTGAACTCGGCCAGCGCCTCCTCCAGCTCGTGGTGCGGCTGGCTGTGGCCGATCACCAGGTGCGAGGCGCCGCCACCGACGCCCCATTGCTGCGCGCCCTGCTGCAGGGCGCGGATCACCTCGGGATGGTTGGCCAGGCCCAGGTAGTCGTTGGAGCAGAAGGCCAGCAGCGGCTGGCCGTCGACCACCACCTCCGGGCCCTGCGGGCTCTGCAGCAGCGGGCGCTGGCGGAACAGGTTGTCGGCGCGGCGGGCGGCGAGACGGGAGGCGAGGTCGAAGGACATGGCGGCTCGATGCTGGGTAAGGCGGGCCCCCGTAGGGGCGAATTCATTCGCCCCTACGGGGATGGACAGATCAGACCGCCGCAGCGTCGTGGAACAGTGCGCTGTTGCGCTGCTCGATCAGCGCCTCCTCGATGGCGGCCTGGTGCACCTCGTCGGCGTGTTCCTCGCGGGCTTCCGGCTGGATGCCCAGGCGCGCGAACAGGCGCATGTCGCGGTCGGCGTCCGGGTTGCCGGTGGTCAGCAGCTTCTCGCCGTAGAAGATCGAGTTGGCGCCGGCGAAGAACGCCAGGGCCTGCATCTGCTCGTTCATCTGCTCGCGGCCGGCGGACAGGCGCACGTGGGATTCGGGCATGAGGATGCGGGCGACGGCGAGGGTGCGGATGAAGTCGAACGGATCGACGTCGTCGGCCTTCTCCAGCGGCGTGCCGGCTACCTTGACCAGCATGTTGATCGGCACGCTCTCGGGATGTTCCGGCAGGTTGGCCAGCTGGATCAGCAGGCCCATGCGGTCGTCCAGCGACTCGCCCATGCCGAGGATGCCGCCGGAGCAGATCTTCATCCCCGCCTCGCGCACGTAGCTGAGGGTCTGCAGACGCTCGCCGTAGGTGCGGGTGGTGATGATGTTGCCGTAGAACTCCGGCGAGGTGTCGAGGTTGTGGTTGTAGTAGTCGAGGCCGGCGTCGGCCAGCGCCTTGGTCTGCTCGGCGTCGAGGCGGCCGAGGGTCATGCAGGTCTCCAGGCCCATGGCCTTGACGCCCTTGACCATCTCCAGCACGTAGGGCATGTCCTTGGCCGACGGGTGCTTCCACGCCGCGCCCATGCAGAAGCGCGTCGAGCCGATGGCCTTGGCCTCGGCGGCGGCCTGCAGGACCTTCTGCACCTCCATCAGCTTCTCTTTATCCAGGCCGGTGTTGTAGTGGCCGGACTGCGGGCAGTACTTGCAGTCTTCCGGGCAGGCGCCGGTCTTGATCGACAGCAGGGTGGAAACCTGCACGCGGTTGGGATTGAAGTGCTGGCGGTGCACGGTCTGGGCCTGGAACAGCAGGTCGTTGAACGGCTGCTCGTACAGGGCGCGGACCTCGGCGAGGGTCCAGTCGTGGCGCAGGGAAGCGTTGGCACTCATGGGCGGTTTCCTTGTTAGGGGGCAGCGCACCCACAGTAGAATCCCGGGGCGGCACGGATGGCCGCATCTTCTATGGCCGCCTCGGGCGCTGTCAACTGCGAGGGAATGCATGGTCTACCAATGGTTAAAAAACAGCCAACACTGCCTGCTCTGCGATCTGCCCACCGATACCCGCCTGCCGCTGTGCAGCGACTGCGAACGCGAGCTGCCCTGGCTCGGCCCGCACTGCCGGGTGTGCGCCGTGCCGCTGCCGGCGGACGGCCTGGTCTGCGCCGGCTGCCTGCGCCGCGCGCCGGCCTTCCAGCACGTCGAGACGCCGTGGCGCTATGCCTTCCCGCTCGATGCCCTGATCACCCGCTTCAAGCACCGCAGTGCCTGGCCGCTCGGCCACCTGCTCGCCGGCCTGCTGGCCGAGCATCTGCGCCATGCCTGGCTGGACGGTCTGCCGCGTCCCGAGCTGCTGCTGCCGGTGCCGCTGGCCCGGCCGCGCCTGCGCCGGCGCGGCTTCAATCAGGCCGGCCTGCTGGCGCACTGGCTGGCCGCCGAGCTGGCGCTGCCCTGGCGCGAGGATCTGCTGCTGCGCCCGCAGGACACCGCCGCCCAGCAACAGCTGGACGCCGCGGCGCGGCGCGGCAACCTGCGCCGCGCCTTCGCCCTCGCCGATCCGGCGGCGGTGGCCGGTCGCCACCTGGCCCTGGTCGACGACGTGCTGACCACCGGCGCCACCGCCGAGGCGCTGGCGCGCCTGCTGCGCCGGGCTGGCGCAGCGCGGGTGGATGTCTACTGCCTGGCGCGCACGCCGGCGCCGGACTGAGCCACGCTCGGCCCGCGCGGGCCTGCCGGCTCGACTACGCTTGCAGACAAGCGACTGCAACGCCCCAACAAGACGCCGCGCCAGGCGCCAGCGAGGTAAAGCCCATGACCATCGTCCACTGCCGGGAGTGCCACAAGGATGTCGAGCGCCACGACAGGATCTGCCCGCACTGCGGCGCCGAGATCCCCGGCGAGGGCAAACTGCTGCTGCTGGCAAAGTACTGCCTGTTCTTCGTGATTCTCGGCGCGCTCATGTACGCCCTGTTCAACTTCATCGGCTCCGGCGGCTAAACCGGCCGGTACGGGGTTACACTCCAGCTCCATCGACTGGAGCCTGCCATGAGCCATCCCTTTGCCACCCTCACCCCCGATCTGGTGCTGGATGCCGTGGAGAGCCTCGGCTTTCTCAGTGACGCCCGCGTGCTGGCGCTGAACAGCTACGAGAACCGCGTGTATCAGGTGGGCATCGAGGGCGAAACGCCGCTGATCGCCAAGTTCTACCGCCCGGCGCGCTGGAGCGATGCCGCGATCCGCGAGGAGCATGCCTTCAGCTTCGAGCTGGCCGAGCACGAGGTGCCGGTGGTGGCGCCGATCCTCCAGGACGGCGAGAGCCTGTTCGAGCACGCCGGCTTTCGCTTCGCGCTGTTCCCGCGCCGCGGCGGCCGCGCGCCGGAGCCGGGCGACCTCGACCAGCTGTACCGCTTCGGCCAGCTGCTCGGGCGCATGCACGCCATCGGCGCCAGCCGGCCGTTCGCCCACCGCGAGGCGCTCACGGTGGACAACTTCGGCCACGAGTCGCTGGCCACCCTGCTGGAAGGCGACTTCGTGCCGCGCAGCCTGCTGCCGGCCTACGAGTCGGTGGCGCGCGACCTGCTGGCGCGCCTCGACGCGCTGTTCGCGCGCATCGACTACACCTCGATCCGCCTGCACGGCGACTGCCATCCGGGCAACCTGCTGTACCGCGACGAGCGCTTCCACGTCGTCGACCTCGACGACTGCCGCATGGGCCCGGCGGTGCAGGACCTGTGGATGCTGCTGGCCGGCGAGCGCCAGGAGCGCCTGCTGCAGCTGGCCGAGCTGATCGACGGCTACCAGGAATTCCACGACTTCGCCCCCCGCGAGCTGGCGCTGATCGAGGGCCTGCGCAGCCTGCGCCTGATGCACTACAGCGCCTGGCTGGCGCGGCGCTGGGACGATCCGGCATTCCCGATGAGCTTCCCCTGGTTCGGCAGCGAGCGCTACTGGGGCGAGCAGATCCTCATGCTGCGCGAGCAGCTGGCGGCGCTGGACGAGGAGCCGCTGCGCCTGTTCTGACCCCGCTGTCAGGAAAGGCTTACAGCTATCGGCGCCCGCCGCTGCCCCTGCGCAGCGGCGGCCACAGACAGTCCCAAACCCATGCACTAGAATGGCGCACCATTTACTTAGCTTCCTAAATATTGGAGCGCCGATGAGCACCCCCAATCCCCGCCGCGGCTACATCCTCGGTTTGACCGCCTATGTCATCTGGGGCCTGTTTCCTCTCTACTTCAAGGCCCTCGAGCAGATCCCCGCCCTCGAGATCGTCGTCCACCGCGTGCTCTGGTCGGCCCTGGGCGCCGTGCTGTTGCTGCTGGTGTGGAAGCATCCTGGCTGGTGGCGCGAGCTGCGCGCCCACCCGCGGCGCCTGGCCATGCTGGCGCTGTCCGGACTGCTGATCGCCTGCAACTGGCTGCTCTACGTGTGGGCGGTGAACAACGGCCACATGCTCGAGGCCAGCCTCGGCTACTACATCAATCCGCTGGTCAACGTGCTGCTCGGCATGCTGCTGCTCGGCGAGCGCCTGCGCCGCCTGCAGTGGCTGGCCGTGGCGCTGGCCGCCAGCGGCGTGGCGCAGCAGGTCTGGCAGCTCGGCAGCCTGCCCTGGGTATCGCTGCTGCTGGCGCTGTCCTTCGCCTTCTACGGGCTGATCCGCAAGCAGGCGCCGGTGGCGGCGCTGCCCGGCCTGGCGGTGGAAACCTGGCTGCTGCTGCCGGTCGCCCTCGGCTGGCTGTGGCTGCACCCGACGGCGGCGAGCAGCCAGGCCGACTTCTGGAGCAGCGCGCAGGGCTGGTGGCTGGCCATGGCCGGACCGGTGACGCTGATCCCGCTGATCTGCTTCAACGCCGCCGCGCGCCACCTGCCCTACGCCACCCTGGGCTTTCTGCAGTACCTGGCGCCGACCCTGGTGCTGCTGCTGGCGGTGTTCCTCTACGACGAGCCACTGGCGCCGGCCAACCTGCTGGCCTTCGCCTGCATCTGGGCGGCCCTGCTGGTGTACAGCCTGGACATCTGGCGAGTCCTCCGCCACCGCTGATCATTTTCTGCACGATGCCCTGCAGGCCACGCCAGCCGTGGCCTGCAGGGCATTGCCCCAAGGTTATCCACACACTGATCCCCGCCGGGTGTGCACAAGCAGGCTCAAGTCCGCTGTGCAAAAAACCGCCAGATCACCGCCAGAGCCCGCACAGGGCGGGGCCTGGCGATCCATCCCGAGCTTATCCACAGGCTGGTCCCCCGCAATCGTGGACAAGTCGCGGAAAAATCGCCCCGCCCAGCCCTGTACAAAATTCGACCATAGCGCCGCAGGCCCCGTGACCGCTGGCCTGCAGCAATGTGCACGCAGCTTGTCCACAGCCTGGCCCACGTCGATTGTGGACAATCCTGCGGTTATCCACCGGCGTGGAGCGGCCATCCAGCCAAGCTGTTAGCAACTGCCGCCGGCAAAACTGGGCAAAAAACCACCAGCGGCCTGCAGAGCACGGCGCACAAGGCCTGCAGCAAGGGCTCCAGAGGTTATCCACAACCCCATACAGCCCAGCAGTGCATAACCTTCGCGGCCCTGCACAAAAATCGTACGATCCCCTGCAAGCCACGGGGCACTAAGGCCGCAGCACTGTGCCCAAGGCTTGTCCACAGCCCCATCCACGCCAAACGGGGACAACTGTGGACAACCGCGCGGCGGCCGCCCGAGGCGATCGCGCAGCCCTGTGCACAAGTGTCCCGCCCATGCCCTGCGGCGCCTGTGCACAACCCCACGCATCCGCCTTGGGTCGCGGTTCTCCACGACTTTTGTCGAAGGGGTGCCTGCCCTTCATACATTTCTCATCCGGCTTCATGTAGTATCCTGCGATCGGTACTACACGAACGGCGGGCCGCAGTCCGATGCGGCTCCCAAGCAGAGTGAGGCAAGCAATGACTGAACGCGTTCAAGCCGGTGGCCTGCAGGTCGCCAAAGTCCTGTTCGACTTCGTCACCAACGAAGCCATTCCCGGCACCGGCGTCAGCGCCGAACAGTTCTGGCAGGGTGCCGACGCCCTGATTCACGACCTGGCCCCGAAGAACAAGGCCCTGCTGGCCAAGCGCGACGCCCTGCAGGCGCAGATCGACGCCTGGCATCAGGCGCGTGCCGGCCAGGCCCACGACGCCGTTGCCTACAAGGCCTTCCTGCAGGAAATCGGCTACCTGCTGCCGGAACCCGCGGACTTCACCATCAGCACCGAGAACGTCGACGACGAGATCGCCCGCATGGCCGGCCCGCAGCTGGTGGTGCCGGTGATGAACGCGCGCTTCGCCCTCAACGCCGCCAACGCCCGCTGGGGTTCGCTGTACGACGCCCTGTACGGCACCGACGCGATCAGCGAAGAAGACGGCGCCGAGAAAGGCAAGGGCTACAACCCGGTGCGCGGCGCCAAGGTCATCGCCTTCGCCCGCGACTTCCTCGACGAGGCCGCGCCGCTGGAAGGCGCTTCCCACGTCGACGCCACCGGCTACCGCATCGAAGCCGGCAAGCTGGTGGTCAGCCTGGCCAACGGCAGCAGCACCGGCCTGAAGAACCCGGCCCAGCTGATCGGCTTCCAGGGCGAAGCCAGCGCGCCGCAGGCCGTGCTGCTGAAGAACAACGGCATCCACTTCGAGATCCAGATCGATCCGAGCAGCCAGATCGGCAAGACCGACGCGGCCGGCGTGAAGGACGTGCTGATGGAAGCCGCGCTGACCACCATCATGGACTGCGAAGACTCGGTCGCCGCGGTCGATGCCGACGACAAGGTCATCGCCTACAAGAACTGGCTGGGCCTGATGAAGGGCGACCTGGCCGAGGAAGTGGCCAAGGGTGGCAGCACCTTCACCCGCACCATGAACCCGGACCGCGTCTACACCGCGGCGAACGGCGGCGAGCTGACCCTGCACGGCCGTTCCCTGCTGTTCGTGCGCAACGTCGGTCACCTGATGACCAACGACGCGATCCTCGACAAGGACGGCAACGAGGTGCCGGAAGGCATCATGGACGGCCTGGTCACCAGCCTGATCGCCATCCACAACCTCAACGGCAACACCAGCCGCAAGAACACCCGCACCGGCAGCGTGTACATCGTCAAGCCGAAGATGCACGGCCCTGAAGAAGCCGCCTTCACCAACGAGCTGTTCGGCCGCGTCGAGGACGTCCTCGGCCTGCCCCGCAACACCCTCAAGGTCGGCATCATGGACGAGGAGCGCCGCACCACGGTCAACCTCAAGGCCTGCATCGAGGCCGCCAAGGAGCGCGTGGTGTTCATCAACACCGGCTTCCTCGACCGCACCGGCGACGAGCTGCACACCTCCATGGAAGCCGGCGCGTTCATCCGCAAGGGCGACATCAAGGGCGCCAAGTGGATCAGCGCCTACGAGAACTGGAACGTCGACATCGGCCTGAAGGCCGGCCTGTCCGGCCGCGCGCAGATCGGCAAGGGCATGTGGGCCATGCCCGACCTGATGGCCGGCATGCTGGCGCAGAAGATCGCCCACCCGCTGGCCGGCGCCAACACCGCCTGGGTACCGTCGCCGACCGCCGCCGCCCTGCACGCCCTGCACTACCACAAGGTCGACGTGTTCGCCCGCCAGCAGGAGCTGGCCAAGCGCGAGCGCGCCTCGCTGGACGACATCCTGACCATCCCGCTGGCGCCGAGCATCAGCTGGAGCGCGGAAGAGATCCAGAACGAGCTGGACAACAACGCCCAGGGCATCCTCGGCTACGTGGTGCGCTGGATCGACCAGGGTGTCGGCTGCTCCAAGGTGCCGGACATCAACGACATCGGCCTGATGGAAGACCGCGCCACCCTGCGCATCTCCAGCCAGCACATCGCCAACTGGCTGCGCCACGGCGTGTGCTCGGTCGAGCAGGTGATGGAGACCATGAAGCGCATGGCGCTGGTGGTTGACCGCCAGAACGCCGAAGACCCGCTGTACCGCCCGATGGCGCCGAACTTCGACGACAACATCGCCTTCCAGGCGGCGGTCGAGCTGTGCGTCGAGGGCACCAAGCAGCCCAACGGCTACACCGAGCCGGTGCTGCACCGCCGTCGCCGCGAGTTCAAGGCCAAGAACGGCCTGTAATAACCGCGTCGGCACGGATGCCGACCCCGGGAGCGCCCTGCGCTCCCCTCCCACAACGCGCCGCGCTCCTCCGGGAGCCGGCGCGTTGTGCTTTGCGGGCCTGCCCTGCCAATGGCTGATTGCCAGCCGCGCGACGCGCGGTTAGCGTGGAGCCATGGGTACCTGACAGCCCCATTCGGAGACTGCCATGCGTCGCTTACGTTTTCTCCTCGGCCTGCCCCTGCTGCTCGGCGGCGGCGCTGCCCAGGCCGCCAACTGCGGTCCGCTGCTGCAAGGCAGCCTGCCCGCCCTGCGCGGCCAGCAGAGCATCGACCTCTGCCGCTTCGCCGGCAAGCCGCTGCTGGTGGTCAACACCGCCAGCCACTGCGGCTTCACCGGCCAGTTCAAGGGCCTCGAGGCGCTCTACCAGCGCTACAAGGACCAGGGCCTGGAAGTGCTCGGCGTACCCTCCGACGACTTTCACCAGGAAGCCGACGCCAGCGCGGAAACCGCCAGCGTCTGCTACGTCAACTACGGGGTCACCTTCAGCATGGCCGCCGCGCAGAAGGTCACCGGCAGCGAGGCCATCCCGCTGTTCCGCAACCTCGCCGCGCAGAGCGGCGCGCCACGCTGGAACTTCTACAAGTACGTGGTCGACCGCCAGGGCAAGGTGGTGGCGCACTTCTCCAGCATGACCCGCCCGGACGATGCCAAACTGCTCGCGGCCGTGGAACAGGCCATCGCCTCGCAGCCCTGAGCGCGGCGTCCCCGGCGCAGATCAGGGGCTGCGCCGGGGCTCACGGCGAACCATGAACGGACGCCCCCGGAGAACAACAAGATGAGCAAGAACGATGGTTTCGCGGCGGTCGGCAAGACCGCCGTGATGCAGAACATCCAGGGCACCATGCACTTTCTGCTGCGCTATGCCCCGTTCAACCAGATGGAACTCAGCCATCTGGCGCAGATGGTCGAGCAGTGCCGGCTGCGCTTCTATGCCGCCGGCGATCCCATCGTCGGTCCCGGCGACGGCACGATCGAGGATGTCTACATCGTCAAGCAGGGCCTGGTGCTGGGCCAGCGACCGACCCAGAGCGGCGATGGCCTGGAGACCACCCAGGAGATCGCCCCGGGCGAGTGCTTCCCGGTGGCGGCGATGGTCAGCGAGCGGGCCACCCGCAGCCACTACATCGCCGCCGAGGACACCTTCTGCCTGCAACTCGGCCGCGCCGCCTTCGTGCGCACCTACAACCAGTCGGAAGCCTTCCGCGACTTCGCCCTGCGCGGGGTCAGCAGCCTGGTGGGCCAGGTGCACCAGCAGGTGCAGCTGCAGGCCGCAGAAACCCTCGGCGCCCGGTATTCGCTGGAAACCCGGCTGAACATCCTCGCCTCCGCCAACCCGGTGACCTGCCGCAGCGGCATCAGCCTGCGCGCGGCGGTGAAGCTGATGCACGAGCATCACGTCGGCAGCCTGGTGATGGTCGACGACAGCGACTATCCGATCGGCATCTTCACCCTGCGCGACCTGCGCCGGGTGCTCGCCGACGGCAGCGGCGACCTGCAGCAGCCGCTCGACGAGCTGATGACTCCCGACCCCATCCACCTGCCACCGACCGCCACCGCCTTCGATGCCGCGCTGACCATGACCCGCAAGCAGATCGCCCACATCTGCGTGGTGGAGATGGGCCGCCTAGTCGGCGTGTTGTCCGAGCGCGACCTGTTCTCGCTGCAGCGGGTCGATCTGGTCCATCTGGCGCGCACTATCAGCGCGGCCCCGCATATCGACACCCTGGTCGAGCTGCGCGAGGAGATCGCCCACCTGATCGACAACATGCTCGCCCACGGCGCCAACCCGGAGCAGCTGACCCACATCATCACCCAGCTCAACGACCACACCGTGGAGCGGGTCATCGAGCTGATGATCGAGGAGCACGGCGACCCCGGCGTGCCCTTCACCTGGCTGGTATTCGGCAGCGAGGGGCGCCGCGAGCAGGCCCTGCTCACCGACCAGGACAACGGCATGCTGTTCGAGGCCGGCAGTCCCGAAGAGGCCGAGCAGATCCGCCAGCGCCTGCTGCCCCTGGCGCGCAGGATCAACGAGGCCCTGGATCGCTGCGGCTTCACCCTGTGCAACGGCAACATCATGGCCAGCAACCCGGAGCTGTGCCTGTCGCGCCAGGAGTGGCTGCGCCGCTTCATGGGGATCATCCAGAACCCGACCCGCGACAACCTGATGCACTCGTCGATCTTCTTCGATCTGCGCTCGGTCTGGGGCCCGAGCGAAGGCTGCCGGCAGCTCAGCGAGGCGCTGCTGCAGATGGTCGAAGGCAACAGCCTGTTCCAGCACATGATGGCGGCCAACGCCCTGCGTCATCCGCCGCCCATCGGCCGCTTCCGCGACTTCATCGTCGCCAGCCGCGGCGCCGACAAGGACACCCTGGACCTCAAGGTGGAAGGACTGATGCCCTTCGTCGAAGGGGTACGCATCCTCGCCCTGGCCCATGGCATCAGCGAGTGCAACACCCTCGAACGCCTGCGCCAGCTCGGCGCGCGGGGCGTGCTGAAGCCCCAGGCTGCCGCCGCCTACGAGGAGGCCTACGACTTCATCCAGATGACCCGCATGCAGCTGCATCAGCGTCAGAAACGCGCCGGCCAGCCGCTGAGCAACCGTCTCGACCCCGACACCCTGAACCAGCTCGATCGGCGCATCCTGCGCGAGTCCTTCCGCCAGGCCCAGCGCCTGCAGACCAGCCTGGGCGTGCGGTACCAGCTATGAACCTATTCCGCGCCCTGCTCTCCCGCCTGCAGCGCCGCCGTCTGGCCCTCGACGAAGCGCAGCTCCAGCGCCTCAAGGCGCTGCCGCCGCCGCCCTGCCTGGATGCCCCGCTGCACCAGCAGCGCTTCGTGGTGCTCGACCTGGAAACCACCGGCCTGAACCTCAACCGCGACATCGTCATCTCGATCGGCGCGGTGACCATCGAGGACGGCGCCATCGACATGGCCCAGCAGTTCGAATGCACCCTGCGCCGCCAGGTCAAGGTCAACGAGGCCGTGCTGATCCACGGCATCGCGCCCAGCGAGCTGGCCGCCGGCCAGCCGCCGGCCGAAGCCCTGCTCAGCTTCATGGAGTTCGCCGCCGACAGCGTGATGCTGGCCTTCCACGCGCCCTTCGACCAGCGCATGCTGGCCCGCGCCCTGAAGAACGAGCTGGGTTACAACCTGGAAAACCCCTTTCTCGACGTCGCCGACCTGGCACCGATGCTGTTTCCGGAGGTGCTGACCCGGCGTGGCAGTCTGGATTACTGGATGAACTACTTCGGCATCGACATCGCCCAGCGCCATCACGCCTCGGCGGATGCCCTGGCAACCGCGGAGATCGCCCTGATCCTGTTCAACCGCGCCCAGCGCATGGGCATAGAGCGGGTCGAGGAGCTGGCCCAGCGGGCCAGGTACTGGCAACGTGCCCGCCAGGCCGCGCTCGGCTCGATCTGAGTGGTGTCTGCCGCTCAGCTGCTGATGTGGTAGCGCATCGCGAACAGCTTCTTGAAGTCCTTGACGATATGCAGGGCATCGCGCAGCAGGTCACGCTCCAGCTTGTTGAGCTTCTGCAGGTCGATGGCGTTGGGCGTCCTGTCCAGACCTTCTTCACTGGCTTCGACCCGCTGCATCTGCTGATTCAGGCGCAACTGGATGAAGATCGACAGCGCCTCGCCAAGGTTGTCACCCATCGCCTTGTCCATACGGCCCATCTCGACCAGCGCCTCGATGCGCTTGAAGGTATTGGTCTCCAGAATGCGCTGCTCCAGCGCCATGGTCCGCACCCCGTGCACGATGGGGAAGATCCCGCCCTTCTTGACGTCCAGCTGCTCCTTGTCCCTCAGGTTGCCGAACAGGGTCAGCGGGGTATCGAAGCTCAGCGCGGCCTTGGCAAAGTGCGAGAAGAAGATGTCGTTGCTGTGCACGCGGCGCAGGAAGGCATTTCTCGCCACCTTGAACAGGGCGATGTTGCCGGCAATCGGCTTGCTGTCCACGGCAATCGCCAGGTTCATCACCGACTGGCCATCGCAGTTCTGGCTCCAGTGGGTCAGCTTGCGCGCCCACTCGTCGATCGAGTTCACCCACTCCGGATTCGACACCATGATGTTGCCCGGACAGGGCGGGAAGCCGAAGCTGATCAGGGTCTCGCTGAAGTGGCGCATGGTGTCCATCAGCCCGGGCCACTCCAGGCCGTTGCGCACCAGCAGCGCATTGTCCTGGTCGGTCTTCATGATCTGCTCGCCGCGCCCTTCCGAACCCATGACGATCAGGCAGACGTGCGGACGCATGTCGCTGGGGATGATCAGATCGAACAGCTTGGAAATGATCCGGCCATTCATGGCGGCCAGCAGCTTCATGGTGAAGCGGATTTTCACCCCGGTGGAGATCAGCGCCCGAATCAGGTCGGTCAGCCCCAGCGCCGCCTCACGCAGTTCCTCGAGCGTATTGGCGCGCTCGACCCGCAGGCCGATGACATGGGAGTGACTGGAGAAGTGACTGAGCACATCGGTCAGCTCGACCAGCCCGACCAGCCGGCTGTTTTCGCCCATGACCACCACGCGCTCGATCTGATGCTGGGTCATCAGGATCAGCGCATTGAACAGGTAGTCTTCCGGGTCGGCGGTGATCAGCCGGTAGCTGGCGATTTCCGCGACATCGGTTTCCTGCGGCAGGCCTTTGAGCACCACGGCATCGAGCAGGTCCGTCCGGGTAACCATGCCATAGCGATTTCTTTTCTGCGCCAGCAGACAATCCGACTTCATCTCGCGCATGAGGCGGGTCGCCTCATGCAGACTGGTGCCTTCGGCGACGATCAACGGCTCACGGATCAGACCATCGCTGATTCTCGCCAGCATGAACTCGGCCATGTCCTGGCCCTGTCCATGCTGCGCAACGATCTGCCGCTTGGCGGCCAGATTCTGCTGGAAGTAGTCGGCAAACCGCGGGTTGCTGTCCATCAGTTCCAGCAGCACCCGGGTCGGCAGGATATGGCCGCAGGTTTCTTCGACCGCGATGAAGTTGTGAATCGCCACGCCATTGATCGCCGACCAGCCGCCGAAATAATCCTCGTCCTGGTAACGCACGAAGACATGGCTGGCCAGCGGCTGGCCATCCGGGTCCGGCTCGCTCACATCGCTTTCCGCGACCCGTCCTGTGGAGATGATGAATACGCCCTGCGGCGGCTTGCCTGCCTCGATGATGACCTCGCCCTTCTGGAAGCAGGCGGTCTCGAGGTTATCGTTCACCAGGGCCTGCTCCCGCGCATCCAGCAGGCTGAAGGGCAGGTTATCCATCTTGAACGAATCAGACATGACAAGCGCTCCGCTTTAATTATGGTTTCCTGTCCGCCACTCGAAGCGGCAAGCCTGCCCAACTTCGCCCCCTGCAGGCAAGCAGATGCATAAGCATGATTAAAGCGACAAAGGCGGGAGGTGTCACGCATCAATGCCGAGCGCTGCGGCGGCCTTTCCGGCAGTCGCGGACAGCGCTTCAGGCGCCCCGCCGGAGTCGACCGATGAGACGCAGCGCGAGGATGCAGCGAAGTTTCAGGCTGCGCAGCAGGCGCTTCGCAGCAACAGGGTCATGACGGCAGCCCTGAGCCCCATGCGCCAGCACAGCGGCTGAACGCCCGCACCGGGCGCTGTCGTCAGCCGGCGCTGCCAAGGCTGCTGGCGGTCAGGCGACCGCCATTGCATCGTGCGGCCGGATCAGTTGCCCGGGGAGGCCTGCAGACCATTGGGCTCGCAGATGGCCCGGTAGAGCGGTGCATTGATATCCAGCTTGGTCAGGGTCTCGAACTTGGCCTGTCCGGCCTCGTTCAGGCTGAACATCACCTTCTCGCTACAGAGCAATTGATGAGCGCCGCTTTTCACGGTGGACATCAGATGATGCTTTTCAAAGCGGTACAAGACGAAACGCCCCATGCGTCCCTGGCTGGTTTCCTCGATCTGCGCATTGGCGGAATCAAGCACCGTATAGGCCAGCGGCATCGGGAACAGGGCAGTCCAGGGGCGCCAGAGCATGTCGCCGGTTTCGCTGGCCACCACCAGCGAGCCTGCCGGCAGTTGCGCCTGCTTGGTATCGAACCAGGTGTATTCGTAGTGGATGGTATAGGTGAGCATGCCCAGACCGGCAAATGCCGGAATGATCCACTTCGGCAGCCACTGGCGCGTCAGACTGCGCAGTATCAATGCGATCCCCGCACCCGCCAGGGCAGCGCAGATTGCGGCAATCAGATGCCATATCATATTCAGTTCCTTCAAAAGAATCGGGCTTCCAATTGGAAGCCCGATATCTGTTTCAACCGTGGTTCAGATTATTAATCTGACTTCTGGTTTCATTATCACTTAGTGGTCCAGAGCGGCGCCAGCGCCTTTCGGAGTACGCACGCTCTCTACCAGGTCCTGCACTGCCTTCGGCGGAGCATCGGTAACCAGCGACACGGCGTAGGCCACGGCGAAGTTGATGATCGCACCGACGGAACCGAAGGCCTGCGGGGAGATGCCGAACAGCCAGTTATCCGGAGTGTTGGCGAAGGTCGCAGTGCCCGGAATGAAGAACCAGCCCAGGTACATGAAGATGTAGACGATGGTGATCACCAGGCCGACAACCATGCCTGCGATCGCGCCCTTGTCGTTCACGCGCTTGGAGAAGATACCCATCATCAGTGCCGGGAACAGGGTCGCTGCCGCCAGACCGAAGGCCAGAGCCACTACCTGTGCCGCGAAGCCCGGAGGATTCAGGCCCAGCCAGGTGGCCAGCAGGATCGCCACCGCCATGGAGATCCGGGCGGCCTTCATTTCGCTCTCTTCGCTGATCTTCGGATTGATCAGGGTCTTGATCAGGTCATGACTCACAGCGGAGGAGATGGCCAGCAGCAGACCGGCAGCGGTGGACAGTGCAGCGGCGATGGCGCCCGCAGCGATCAGACCGATGACCCAGCCCGGCAGGTTGGCGATTTCCGGGTTGGCCAGCACGATGATGTCGTTGTTGACGGTCAGTTCGTTGCCGTTCCAGCCACGCTCGGTAGCGGTTGCCTTGAAGGTGGCGTTGGCGTCGTTGTAGAACTGCACGCGGCCATCGCTGTTCTTGTCTTCCCACTTGATCAGACCGGTTTCTTCCCAGGTCTTCACCCACTCAGGACGCTCTTCATAGGCCAGAGGCGCAGCCTCGGTGCCCTGCGGGTACACGGTAGTCATCAGGTTCAGGCGCGCCATGGAGGCCACGGCCGGAGCGGTGAGGTACAGCAGGGCGATGAAGATCAGGGTCCAGCCAGCGGACCAGCGAGCATCAGCTACCTTCGGTACGGTGAAGAAGCGGATGATGACGTGCGGCAGACCAGCGGTACCGATCATCAGCGACAGGGTGAACAGGATCATGTTCAGCTTGTTGTCGGTGTCGGCGGTGTAGGCGGCGAAGCCCAGGTCGGTGACCACGGCATCCAGCTTGGCCAGCAGCGGCTCGCCGGATTCGACGTGGGTACCGATCATGCCCAGCGACGGAATCGGGTTGCCGGTCAGTTGGAAGGCGATGAACACCGCCGGGATGGTGTAGGCGATGATCAGTACCACGTACTGGGCAACCTGGGTGTAGGTGATGCCCTTCATGCCGCCGAATACCGCGTAGGCGAACACCACTGCTGCGGCGATCCAGATGCCGGCCGAGTTGCTCACTTCGAGGAAGCGGGAGAAGGCAATACCGGCACCAGCCATCTGACCGATTACGTAGGTCAGGGAGATCAGCAGCAGGCAGATGACCGCGGCCAGGCGCGCGCCACGGCTGTAGAAGCGGTCACCGATGAAGTCCGGTACGGTGAACTTGCCGAACTTGCGCAGGTAGGGCGCCAGCAGCATGGCCAGCAGTACATAACCACCGGTCCAGCCCATCAGGTAGACGGAGGTGGAGTAGCCACCGGCAGCGATCAGACCAGCCATGGAGATGAAGGACGCTGCGGACATCCAGTCGGCCGCAGTGGCCATACCGTTGGTTACCGGGTGCACGCCGCCACCGGCGACGTAGAACTCCTTGGTCGATCCGGCGCGTGCCCAGACTGCGATACCGAAGTAGAGAGCGAAGGACGCCCCCACGAATAACATGTTGATTACAAATTGGCTCATGCTGGCTTACTCCTCAACGCCGAATTGCTTGTCCAGTTTGTTCAGCCGCCACGCGTAGTGGAAGATGATCGCAATGAACGTGATGATCGAGCCCTGTTGAGCGAACCAGAAGCCCAGGTCCGCCCCACCGACTGAGATATTCATCAGCATCGGGCGCAAGAGGATGCCAAAACCAAATGAGACCAGAGCCCATACCACCAAGCTCCATGTGATGAGGCTAACGTTAGCCTTCCAGTACGCAGCAGCATTCGCTTTATCGTCTGCCATCGCCTTTCTCCGTTTTGTTTTTATTGCAGGTGAAAGAAACACACATATTGAATCTAACAAAGTGGCCCCACAAAAAGAAAGCCCCGACTTTAGTCTCAAGGAAGCGCCAAAAAACTCTTCCCGATCGGCGCGGCCAGGCCATTCCTCAACGATACCTAGCCCCGGCAAGCCTGACCTAGAGCATTGCCAGGCAAAGATGGGCCAGCAGGCGCGGACGCGCCCCGCTATCTCCCGCCCGAGGAGCAAGACGGTCACCCGAACGCCCCCGCAGGCAACCGGGCCGCCCATGCGAAGCGCCTGCGGCTCGAGCCGCTGCCGAGGCCCGCCCGGAACTGACGCTGACCGCCGACCTCGCTGCGCGCTGATCTGGCTGGTTCCGGCGCGCGGCCACAAGACAGAATGAACCTGAAGGAGTGGCGATCATGCCCGCAGCACGGCGATCCCCGCACTCAAGGGGACAATCTCCATTCAATACCAGCCGATATAATAAATTCGCCCGAAAGAGCCAAACTCCACTCACCAGCGATATCGGTTAATTGCAACTTCGCAACCCACTCCGACAACCGACAACCGACAACCGACAACAAGCAAACCCACAAACAACTACTCAACTGAAAAACCGCACCCACCAACACCAATAAAATATCTTCATAAATATTAGCAACAACAAAACCTGCAGCGATTTCCACGAGCATTACAGAAGCGCCGCCGACCACCCGCCAGCGGCGGCACCGGGACGCCAGCCTGTTACACTGTCCATCCATGTGCCCATACAGACCCGACACCGTGACCGACGCCTTCTCCTCCCTGCCACTGCCCGCCAGCCTTCTTGCCAGTCTGGACGCCGTTGGCTACCGGCAGATGACACCGATCCAGGCGCAGAGCCTGCCGCTGATCCTCGCCGGCCACGACCTGATCGCCCAGGCCAAGACCGGCAGCGGCAAGACCGCCGCCTTCGCCCTCGGCCTGCTGGCACCGCTCAACCAGCGCTACTTCGGCTGCCAGGCGCTGGTGCTGTGCCCGACCCGCGAACTGGCCGACCAGGTGGCCAAGGAAATCCGCCTGCTGGCGCGCGGCGCCGACAACATCAAGGTGCTGACCCTGTGCGGCGGCGTGCCCTTCGGCCCGCAGATCGGCTCGCTGGAGCATGGCGCGCACATCGTCGTCGGCACCCCGGGGCGCATCCTCGAACACCTGCGCAAGGGCACCCTCAAGCTCGACGGCCTCAACCACCTGGTCCTCGACGAGGCCGACCGCATGCTCGACATGGGCTTCGTCGACGCGATCAGCGAGATCATCGAGCAGACCCCGGCCAAGCGGCAGACCCTGCTGTTCTCCGCCACCTACCCCGAAGGCATCGAGCAGCTGGCCGCGCGCTTCATGCGCAAGCCGCAGCGCATCGAGCTGGAGTCGCAGCACGACGACAGCCAGATCGAGCAGCGCTTCTACGAGGTCGACCCCGACCAGCGCATGGAGGCGGTTGCCCGCCTGCTGCTGCACTTCCGTCCGGCCTCCAGTGTGGTGTTCTGCCATACCAAGCTGCAGTGCCAGGAAGTCGCAGCGATGCTCAACGCACGCAAGATCTCCGCGCTGGCCCTGCACGGCGACCTCGATCAGCGCGAGCGCGACCAGGTGCTGGCGATGTTCGCCAACCAGAGCTGCTGCGTGCTGGTGGCCACCGACGTGGCCGCGCGCGGCCTGGACATCGACACCCTGGAGGCGGTGATCAACTTCGAGCTGGCGCGCGACCCGCAGGTGCACATCCACCGCATCGGTCGCAGTGGCCGCGCCGGCGCCAAGGGCCTGGCCCTGTCGCTGGTGGCGCCGAGCGAGGCCAACCGGGCCACTGCCATCGAAGCACTGCAGCAGGCGCCGCTGAACTGGGCCAGCCTGGACAAGCTCAAGCCGCTGGGCGATGAGCGCCTGCTGCCGCCGATGACCACCCTGTGCATCAATGGCGGGCGCAAGGACAAGCTGCGCGCCGGCGACCTGCTCGGCGCCCTCACCGGCGAAGACGGCCTGCCCGGCGCGCGGATCGGCAAGATCACCCTATACGACTACAACGCCTACGTGGCGGTCGAGCGCGAGCTGGCCAGGGAAGCGCTGCAGCGCCTGAGCGAGCGCAAGGTCAAGGGACGCAGCTTCAAGGCCCGCATTCTCTGAGTCCCCCACCGCTCGTCGGCGCCTGAGCGCCGACTGCCCAGCGGCGCGCTTTCCTTCAGCGACCGCTGCGGCCAGTGGCTACAGTTGGGGCATGGCAATCGGCCATAACAGCGTTGCCGTGCCTGCGCGGTACGACGACGCTGCCAACCGCGACGGGATCCACGAGCCATTCCATGCACCATGCATCCAGCCGGAGCGCCTGCCAGCCCGAGCCGGTGCGGGCGGTCGTCCGTCCCGGTGCGGGGTTCGTGTGGCGGCTGCTCGGCCTGCTCCTGCTGCTCACCCTGCTGGCGCTGCCCGCCGGCGGCCAGGCGGCGCTGGCGCCCCTGCTGGCGGAGGGCCATACCTTCGCCCCCGGCACCGCCACCGTCCTGCTGGCGCTGTACTTCGGCATGCTGCTGGGGCTGATCGGCTACAACCTGCTGCTGTACCTCGCCCTGGGCGAGCGCAGCATCCTGTTCTACGTCCTGTACGCGGCCAGCTTCGCCGGCGCCATGCTCGGCGTCACCGGTCTCGGCAACCAGTACCTGTGGCCCGCAGGGGAGGCATGGGACAGCCGCGCCCTGCCCGTCTTCATCACCCTGGCCAATATCTGCGCGCTGCTGTTCAGCCGCAGCTTCCTTGATACCCCGCGCCAGATGCCGCGCTGGGATCACCTGCTGACCCTGGATCTCGCCATCCTGCTGGCCATCGCCCTCGGCAGCCTGCTGTTGCCGGTCGAGGCGCTGCTGCAGGGGCTCGCCCTGCTCAGCGCCGGCAATCTCCTCCTGCTCTCGCTGTGCGGCCTCGACGCCACGCTGCAGCGGGTGCCGGCAGCGCGCATCTTCCTCGCCGCCTGGCTGCTGCTGCAATGCGCCGCGGTGCTGCTGGCGCTGCGCATCACCGGCCTGTTGCCGGCGAACCCGCTCACCAGCAATGCCTTGCTGCTCGGTTCGGCGCTGCAGATGCTGCTGCTGTCCTTCGCCCTGGCGGCACGCCTCAACGCCCTCAAGCGCGAGAGGAGCGCTGCCCAGGCGCAAAGCCTGCAGGCCCTGCAGGAACAGGAGCAAATCCTCGAGCGGCGGGTGGCCGAACGCACCGAAGCGCTGGCGGCCGCCAATGCGCGCCTGCGCGAACTGGCCATGCGCGACCCGCTCACTGGCCTGGCCAACCGCATGGCCCTGCGCCAGCATCTGGAGCTGGCCTGGCAGCGCGCGCGCCGGCGCAACGAACTGCTCGCGCTGATCATGCTCGATCTGGACGAATTCAAGCCGGTCAACGATTGCCATGGTCACGAAGTCGGCGACCAGCTGCTGATCGAGGTCGCCCGCCGCCTGCAGGCCAGCGCACGCGCCACCGATCTGGTGGCGCGCCTGGGCGGCGACGAGTTCGTGCTGGTCTGCGAAAGCATCGGCAGTCCGCAGCAGGCCCAGGCGCTGGCCGCACGCATTCTGGATGCCCTCAGCCAGCCCTTCCGGCTCGGCGAGCAGAGCATCCGCATCGGCGCCAGCATCGGCATCAGCTTCGGCGAGGACTGTGGCACCGGCAACGACCTGCTGCGCGAGGCCGATCAGGCGATGTACCGGGCCAAGGCCGCCGGCCGCAACTGCATGCACCTGGGGCGCCAGCACCCCGAAGGCCAGGCGCAGGGCGAGCCGACCCCACCGGACGAGCTCTGATCTGCGCAGGCCGACGACGCTTTGCTACCATGCGCGCCCTTGCCGCCTGCCAGAGAGCCCCGCCGTGTCCAGTCCCGCTGTTCTGACCTCCAACGTTGTGACCTCCGACGTTGTGATCATCGGCGCCGGCGCCGCCGGCCTGATGTGCGCGCTGACCGCCGCCGGCCGCGGCCGCCGCGTGCTGGTGCTGGACCACGCCAACAAGGCCGGCAAGAAGATCCTCATGTCCGGCGGCGGGCGCTGCAACTTCACCAACATGTACACCGAGCCGGCCGACTTCCTCTCGCACAATCCGCACTTCTGCAAGTCGGCGCTGGCCCGCTACACCCAGTGGGACTTCATCGAGCTGGTGTGCAAACACGACGTGCCCTACCACGAGAAGAAGCTCGGCCAGCTGTTCTGCGACCGCAAGGCCAGCGACATCCTGCAGCTGCTGCTGGTCGAGTGCAGCGAGAACGGCGCCGAGATCCGCCTGGACACCGCGATCGAACAGATCGAGCGCACTGACGCCGGCTACCGGCTGGCCACCAGCGCCGGCGCGGTCGCCTGCCAGTCGCTGGTGATCGCCACCGGCGGCCTGTCGATTCCCACCCTCGGCGCCACGGGCTTCGGCTACCAGGTCGCCCGCCAGTTCGGCCACAGCGTGCTGCCGACCCGCGCCGGCCTGGTGCCGTTCACCGTCACCGACCCGCAGCTCAAGGCGCTGTGCAGCGAGCTGTCCGGCACTGCCGTGGACTGCCTGGTCAGCTGCAACGACAAGAGCTTTCGCGAGAACCTGCTGTTCACCCACCGCGGCCTCAGCGGCCCGGCCATGCTGCAGATTTCCTCCTACTGGCACAGCGGCGACAGCCTGGCGATCAACCTGCTGCCCGACCGCGATGCGCTGGAGTGGCTGGCCGGCCAGCAGGCCGAACGGCCGAACATCGAGCTGAAGACCCTGCTCGGCGAGGTGTTCACCAAGAAGATGGCCGGCCTGCTCTGCGAGCTGTGGTGCGCCAGCAAGCCGCTCAAGCAGTACACCCCGGGCGAGCTGCAGGCCATCGCCGGGCAGCTGAGCGACTGGCGGCTGGTGCCGGCCGGCACCGAGGGCTATCGCACCGCCGAAGTCACCCTCGGCGGCGTGGACACCCGCGAGGTGTCGTCGAAGACCATGGAGTCGCAGAAGTCCCCCGGCCTGTACTTCATCGGCGAGGTGCTCGACGTCACCGGCCACCTCGGCGGCTTCAACTTCCAGTGGGCCTGGGCCTCCGGGCATGCCGCCGGGGAAGTGGTGTAACAGCCTGCCAACCGCGGGGCTCAATCCTTCTTGTCTGCCCGCCCCATCACCAGCGGCAGCAGGTCGATCGGCATCGGGAAGACGATGGTCGAGCTCTTGTCGCCGGCGATGGTGCCGAGGGTCTGCATGTAGCGCAGCTGCATGGCGCCGTTCTGCCGGCCGAGCATCTCGGCGGCCTGCATGAGCTTCTCCGAGGCCTGCAGCTCGCCCTCGGCATGGATCACCTTGGCGCGCCGCTCGCGCTCGGCTTCGGCCTGCTTGGCGATGGCGCGGACCATCGACTCGTCGAGGTCGACGTGCTTGATCTCGACGTTGGCCACCTTGATGCCCCAGGCGTCGGTCTGCGCATCGAGCACCTGCTGGATGTCGGCGTTGAGTCGCTCGCGCTCGGCCAGCATGTCGTCCAGCTCGTGCTTGCCGAGCACCGCGCGCAGGGTGGTCTGCGCCAGCTGGCTGGTCGCCGCCTGATAGTCCTCGACCTGGATGATCGCCTTCTGCGGATCGAGCACCCGGTAGTAGACCACCGCGTTGACCTTCACCGAGACGTTGTCGCGGGAGATCACGTCCTGGGTCGGCACATCCAGCACGATGGTGCGCAGATCGACCCGCACCATCTGCTGGATGCCGGGAATGAGGATGATCAACCCCGGTCCCTTGACCTTCCAGAAACGCCCGAGCTGGAACACAACGCCGCGCTCGTACTCGCGCAGGATGCGGAACATCGACGCCAGCAGACTGATCAGCAACAGCAGCAACACGCCGAAACTCAACTCGAAGCCCATCATGTCAGTTTCCTCCCGGGGAGATCGCGTCAGCTGGCGCGACCTCCAGCCATAGCCCGCGGCGGGCGATGACCCGCACCTGTTGTCCCGCCTGCAGCGGCGTCGCGCTGCGCACCTGCCACTGCTCGCCCTGCAGGTGCACCCAGCCGGCCTGCGGATCGCCGGCCTGCAGCGCGGCCACCGCGGCCAGGCTGCCGACCAGCCCGGCATCGCCGCTCTGCGGCGCGCGCCGGCGCGCCTTCAGGGCCATGCCGGCGATGGACACGATCAGCAGCGCGCTGCCGACCGCCAGGGTCAGGATCAGCGGCAGCGGAATGCCGAAGCCGGGCACCTCGGTATCGATGAGGATCAGCGCACCGACCACGAAGGCCACCACGCCGCCGATGCCGAGCACGCCGAAACTGGGCACGAACGCCTCGGCGGTCATGAAGGCGATGCCGAGCAGGATCAGCGCCACCCCGGCATAGCTCACCGGCAGCAGTTGCAGGGCATACAGGGCGAGGATCAGGCAGATGCCACCGAGCACGCCGCCGACGCCCATCCCGGGATTGGAGAACTCGAAGAACAGCCCGTAGACGCCGAGCATCATCAGGATCAGCGCCACGCTGGGATTGGTGATCACCGCCAGCAGGCGCGTGCGCCAGTCCGGCGGGTAGAGGCGCAACTCGGCGCCGGCGGTGGCCAGGGTCACGCTGCCGTCGACCACGGCGAAGCGCTTGCCGTCGAGCTGGCGCAGCAGGTCGGCCAGGTCGCTGGCCAGGTAGTCGATCACCTTGAGGCGCAGGGCATCCTCGGCGCTCAGGCTGGCCGCCTCGCGTACCGCCTGCTCGGCCCACTCGGCGTTGCGCCCGCGCAGCTGGGCGAGGCCGCGGATATAGGCGGTGGCATCGTTGATCTGCTTGCGGCTGAGGGTGTCGGCGGGAGTCGGCTCTTTCTTCTCCGGCGTGTCCGGCGTGGCGGGTTGCCCCGGCTGCTGCGGCGGCGCGCCGGGCAGGCCGCCGATCTGCACCGGCGTGGCGGCGCCGAGGTTGGTGCCCGGCGCCATGGCGGCGATGTGGCTGGCGTAGAGGATGTAGGTGCCGGCGCTGGCCGCCCGCGCGCCGCTGGGCGCCACATAGGTGGCCACCGGCAGCGGGCTGGCGAGGAGCGCCTTGATCAGCGCGCGCATCGAGGTGTCCAGCCCGCCCGGGGTATCGAGGTTGAGCACCACCAGCTGCGCGCCTTCCTCTTCGGCGCGCGCCAGACCGCGCACCACATAGTCGGCGCTGGCCGGACCGATCGCCCCCTCCACGGTCAGCACCGCGACCGGTGACGGCGCGGCGAGCAGCAGCGACGGCAGCAGCCAGCACAATGCCAGTATCCAGTGCCGGCCGTGCGCGAGTGGCGACATGGCCTTCCTCCCGTCATGCCTGGTAGGGGAACACCTGTGAAGGATAGCCGAGCCACGCCGCGACACCCCGCCACGGCGGAGCTGCCCGACAGCCTGCGCTGTGTTTAGAATGCGCCGAGGACGGTTGCCGCAGCCCCGGCAGCCGCCGCACGCCTTATTCAGCCAGGACGCTCCATGCCCGCCACCTCGCTCCGCCACTCCCTGCGCCGCCTGTGGGCGCTGGACAAGTTCAGCTACAGCCTGCGGGTATTCGTCGCCCTCACCGGCAGCATGGCGCTGTGCTGGACGCTGGGGCGCATGGAGCTGCTGATCCCGCTGTTCCTCGGCATCGTCGCCAGCGCCCTGGCCGAGACCGACGACAGCTGGCGCGGCCGCCTGCAGGCGCTGCTGGTGACCCTCGGCTGCTTCGCCGCGGCGGCCTTCGCCGTCGAGCTGCTGTTCCCCTACCCCTGGCTGTTCGTCGCCGCGCTGGCGCTGTCGACCTTCGCGCTGACCATGCTCGGCGCCCTCGGCGAGCGCTACGGCACCATCGCCTCGGGCACCCTGATCCTGTCCATCTACACCATGATCGGCGTCGACCAGCGCGGCGGCGAGGTCGCCGACCTGTGGCGCGAGCCGCTGCTGCTGGTCGCTGGCGCCGCCTGGTACGGCGCGTTGTCGGTGCTCTGGCAGGCGCTGTTCAGCCAGCAGCCGGTGCAGCAGGCGCTGGCCCGGGTGTTCCGCGAACTGGGCCTGTACCTGCGCCTCAAGGCGGCGCTGTTCGAGCCGGTGCGCGAGCTGGACGTCGAGCAGCGCCGCCTGGAGCTGGCGCAGCAGAACGGCAAGCTGGTGGCGGCACTCAACGCCGCCAAGGAGATCATCCTGCACCGGGTCGGCAAGGGCCGCGCCAGCCCGCAGGTCAGCCGCTACCTCAAGCTGTACTTCCTCGCCCAGGACATCCACGAGCGCGCCAGCTCCTCGCACTATCCGTACAACGCGCTGGCCGAGGCGTTCTTCCACAGCGACGTGCTGTTCCGCTGCCAGCTGCTGCTGCGCCAGCAGGGCAAGGCCTGCCGCGCCTTGGCCGAGGCCATCGAGCTGCGCCAGCCGTTCGCCTACCAGCGCGCCAGCGCCCAGGCCCTCGACGACCTGCGCGCCGCCCTCGGTCACCTACAGGCGCAGGGCAAGCCGCAGTGGCGCGAGCTGCTGCGCGCGCTGCACGCGCTGGCCGGCAACCTCGGCACCCTCGAACAGCTGCTCAGCGCGGCGAGCAACCCCGACGCCCTCGCCGAGGAGCAGGACAGCACCCTGCACGACCGCGACCCGCACAGCCTGCGCGAGGTGTGGGAACGCCTGCGCCTGCAGCTCACCCCCACCTCGCTGCTGTTCCGCCACGCCCTGCGCCTGGCCGTGGCGCTGGCCGCCGGCTACGGCGTGCTGCACTGGATCCATCCGACCCAGGGCTACTGGATCCTGCTGACCACGGTGTTCGTCTGCCAGCCCAGCTACGGCGCCACGCGCACCAAGCTGGTCCAGCGCATCAGCGGTACCGTGCTCGGCCTGCTCGCCGGCTGGGCGCTGTTCGACCTGTTCCCCGGCGCGCTGGCGCAGTCGCTGATCGCCGTGGCCGCCGGGGTGGCCTTCTTCGCCACCCGTTCGAGCCGCTACACCCTGGCCACCGCGGCGATCACCCTGATGGTGCTGTTCTGCTTCAACCAGGTCGGCGACGGCTACGGGCTGATCTGGCCACGGCTGGTCGATACCCTGCTCGGCAGCCTGATCGCCGGCCTGGCGGTGTTCCTGATCCTCCCCGACTGGCAGGGCCGCCGCCTGCCCAGCGTGGTGGCGCGCACCCTGAGCAGCCACGCCAGCTACCTGCGGCAGATCATCCAGCAGTACGCCAGCGGCAAGCGCGACGACCTCGCCTACCGGGTGGCGCGGCGCAACGCGCACAACGCCGACGCCGCACTGTCCGCCACCCTGGCCAGCATGCTGCTGGAGCCCGGGCATTTCCGCCGCGAGGCGGACGTCGGCTTTCGCTGCCTGGCGCTGTCGCACACCCTGCTCAGCTATCTGTCGGCGCTCGGTGCGCACCGCGCGGCGCTGCCGGTGGAGCTGCGCGGCAGCCTGATCGAGCAGGCCGCCGAGCACCTGGCCGGCAGTCTCGAGGCGATCGCCGAGGGCCTCGCCGCGCGCCGCGCGCCGGCCAGCCCGGCCCTCGACGAGGCCGCCCTGACCCGCGAGCTGGAGCAGCTGCCGGAGGACATCGACGAGCGCCAGCGCCTGCTGCGCACCGAACTGGCGCTGCTCTGCCGCCAGCTGGCGCCGCTGCGCAGCCTGGCGGAACGCCTGCTGCACCCGGACAGCGAGCCCGCCGCAGCGTTGCCGCCTGCGGCCTGAAGCGCGACGGGGGCTGCCGGTGCGGGCAAATGCCGGCAGGCCGTCCTACACTCAAGGCTCACTCACCCGAGGAGAGCCGTCCATGGCCCACAAGACCCCTTCCATGGATCCACTGCTGGCCGATTTCCAGGCGCTGGTGCAGGACACCGAGAAGCTGCTGCAGCAGTCGGCCAGCCTGGTCGGTGACCAGGCCGAGGGGCTGCGCGAGCAGATCCAGGCCAGCCTCGTGCGCGCCCGCAAGAGCCTGAACGCCAACGAGGAATCGATGCGCCAGTGCTGCAAGGCCGGCGTCGAGGCAACCGAACACTACGTGCAGGCGCACCCCCTGCAATCGCTCGGCCTGTGTGCCGGCGTCGGCTTTCTACTCGGCATGCTGATCGCCCGGCGCTGACGCGATGAGCGAGGGAACGCAGGACGCCTCCTCCGCCAACGCCGACAGCTCCCCGCTGCGCGGGATCGGCGCCGCCGCCCTCGGCCTGCTGCACGCCCATCTCGAACTGCTCGGCATCGAACTGCAGGAGCAGAAGGCCGCCAGCCTGCGCCAGTTGCTGTACGCCGGCGTGGCCCTGCTGTTCGGTCTGCTGCTGCTGTTCGCCCTCAGCGTGCTGGTGCTGCTGCTGTTCTGGGACAGCCACCGCCTGCAGGCGATCATCGCGCTGTGCCTGTTCCACGGGCTGGGCTGCCTGCTCGCGCTGTGGCGCCTGCGCGCCGCCCTGCGCCGGCAGGTCTCCCCCTTCAGCGCCAGCCTCGAAGAACTGGCGCGCGACCGCGAGCGCCTGCTGCCATGACCCCGCCACGCCTGCCGGAACACGCCAGCCCGCAACAGATGCGCAAGGCGCTGGTGCGCATGCGCCTGGAGCTGCATCGCCAGGAACTGCACTACGAAACCCTGCGCCTGACCCAGCCGCTGCAGCAGGTGCGCGCCTGGCAGCAGCGCCTGAACCTGCGCCATGCGCCGCTGTGGGGGCTGGCCGGGGTAACCCTGCTCGGCTTCCTCGGCGGTCGGGGCAGCGGCGGCCTGCGCCGCTGGCTGCGCCAGGCCGGCCCCTACGTGCCGCTGCTGGTCAGCGCCCTGCGCCTGTTCGGCACGCCGCGGTCGCCCGGCGCGGCGCCGCCGCCAGGCCCGCCACCGCCCTGAGTCCCGGCACGCGGTGCGGATCACGGCAAGCCGGCCGCTGGTCTTGCCCGCGAAGCCACCCTAGACTGAAATTCACCCGCGCCATGCCGCCCAGCCTGCCAGTGCAGGCCTGCTCCAGACGCCACGACCGGAGAGTCCGCGATGACCACCAGCAGTGAAACCGCCTTCGACCCCCGCGTGTTCCGCCGCGCGCTGGGCAACTTCGCCACCGGCGTCACCATCGTCACCGCGCGCAGCCCGTCCGGCGAGCAGGCCGGCGTCACCGCCAACAGCTTCAACTCGGTATCGCTGGATCCGCCGCTGGTGCTGTGGAGCATCGACAAGCGCTCCGGCAGCCAGGGCGTGTTCGAGGCCGCCAGCCACTTCACGGTACACATCCTCGCCGCCGACCAGATCGAGCTGTCCAACCACTTCGCCCGCCCGCAGGAGGACAAGTTTGCCGGCATCGCCTACGAGGCCGGCCTGGGCGGCGCGCCGCTGCTGCACGACTGCGCCGCACGCTTCCAGTGCGAGCGCTACCAGCAGGTGGACGGCGGCGACCACTGGATCCTGATCGGCAAGGTCGCCAGCTTCGACGACTTCGGCCGCTCGCCGCTGCTCTACCACCAAGGCGCCTACTCGATGGTCCTGCCGCATCCGCGCGCACCGAAGAAGAGCGATCCGAACGCCGCACCGGCAGCGATGCACGGCCGGCTGATGAGCAGCAACCTGTTCTACCTGATGATCCAGGCGGTCAACGCCTACCAGGCCAGCTACGGTCCCAAGCAGCTGTCCACCGGGCTGCGCACCAGCGAGGCGCGCATGCTGATGGTCCTGGAAGACAGCGCGCAGCTCGACCTGGTCGCCCTGCAGCGCGAGGTGGCGATGCCGACCCGCGAGATCAAGGAGGCGCTGGCCAACCTGCATCAGAAGGGCCTGGTCAGCGAGACCGCCGCCGGCCACCAGCTGACCGACGCCGGCCGGGCGCAGACCGAGGCGCTGTGGGACATCTCCCGGCGCCAGCAGGAAGCGGTGTTCGCCGGGGTCAGCGCCGAGGAAATCGAGACCTTCAAGAAGGTGCTCAAGGTGGTGATGCAGGCGCAGTAAGGGCTGGATCCGAGCCGAGCCTGTGGGAGGCGCGCCCTCGCGGCGATGCGGGCCGCAGGCCCGCCAAGGGCGGGCAGCATTGCCCCGGGGGCGGGCTGCCTACACAGGTCGGTCTGCGCCCAGCTCGCGCCAGGTCAGATACACCCGCAGGTCGAACTCCAGCTGGTGATAGCCCGGCAGCATGTGCTCGCACAGCTGGTAGAACGCCTTGTTGTGGTCGAACTCGCGCAGATGCGCCAGTTCGTGCACCACGATCATCTGCAGGAACTCCGGCGCCGCATCGCGAAACAGCGCGGCGACGCGGATCTCCTTCTTCGCCTTGAGCTTGCCGCCCTGCACCCGCGACACCGCGGTGTGCAGGCCGAGGGCCTTGCGTACCACGTCCAGCTTGCTGTCGTAGAGCACCTTGTCGATGCCCGGCGCATTGCGCAGGTACTGCTGCTTGAGGTCCATGACGTAGGCGTACAGCGCCTTGTCGCTCTGCACCGCATGGCGCTCGGGGTAGCGCTTGGCCAGGTACTCGCCCAGACGGTTGTCGGCGATCAGGCCGCGCACCTGGTCCTGCAGTGACGCGGGATAGGCGGTGAGGTATTTGAGCGGGGTCATGGGCATCGGTGGCGGCAGGTGATGGATGCATTCTACCCGGCCGCCACTCCATCAGGCAGACTAGGTCTGCTGCACCGGACCTTACAGCGTACGGCTAGACTACAGGCTACAGTTGTCCCTCCCGCTGCCAACGCAATGCCTCCCGGCCACCGTCGAGTTCACTGGATATGCTGACTTCCGCGCCCCCTGACGCTGCCAGCCCGCAGATCGCGACCCGCAGGCCCGATGCTCCGCACGAGGCCGTGGACCCGCGCCTTGACAGCCTGACTCGCCTGGCCAGAAGCCACTTCGGCGTCGCCACGGCGCTCATCACGCGGCTCGATGCGGGCCGCCAGTGGCTCTGCTCATCCGCCGGCGTGCCCGCCGGAGCAATCGCCGGCGACCTGCCGTTGGCCGGTCACGCCCTGCCTGGGGACGGGATGCTGGTGGTGCCCGATACCCGTGCCGACGAGCGCCTTCGCCACCACCCGCTGCTCAGCGACCATCCGTGGATGCGCTTCTATGCCGGCTGCGCACTGCTCGCCGCCGACGGACGCACCATCGGGGTCCTTGCCCTGCTCGACGACCAGCCGCGGGCACTGGATGCGCAGCAGCGCGAATTCCTTCGCGATCTTGCCCGCCTGGCGGCCGCCAGCGTGGAAAGCGATCGCGCTGCCGCCCGGCTGCAGGCGGATGCCGCCGCCCTGCGTGAGCGCGAACGCAGGATGGCGCTGGCCATCGCCGGCAGTGGCACCGGAATCTGGGACCGCAATGTGCAGACCGGGGAGATTCACTACTCCACCGGCTGGAAGGCGATTCTCGGCTATGCGGATGACGAGATCGGCAATCGCATCGAAGACAGCTACCTGCGCCTGCATCCCGATGACCTGGCCTACGTGCAGGCCACGATCCAGGCGCACCTCCAGGGCGAGACGGAAAGCTATGCGGTGGAGCACCGCATCCGCTGCAAGGATGGCAGCTACAAGTGGATCTCCAGCCGTGGCAAGGTGGTCAGCCGCGACCGCGCCGGCCAGCCGCTGCGCATGATCGGCACGACCACCGACATCACCGCCAGGCACGCGCTGGCGGAACGCCTGCAGCAGAGCGTCGACCTGCTCACCAACCTGACCAACGAGGTTCCCGGCCTGGTCTTCCAGTACCAGCGCCTGCCGACGGGCGAGTCGCTGTTCTCCTATGCCAGCGCCGGCATCCAGGCTATCTACGAGGTCACCCCGGCACAGGTCGCCGGCAGCGACGCGGCGATCAACGCGCTGATTCATCCGGATGACCTGCCGGCCTACCAGGCTTCGCTCGACGCCTCGGCGGCCAGCCTGACGCCCTGGGAGCTGGAGTACCGCGTCCAGCTGCCCAGACAGGGCCTGCGCTGGCGGCACGGCGCCGCGCAGCCACGTCGGCAGGAAGACGGCAGCACCCTGTGGCACGGCTTCATCACCGACGTGACCGAGCGCAAGCGCATCGAGGCCGAACTGCTGGAGTTCGCCACCACCGACTTCCTCACCCAGCTGCCCAATCGGCGCCAGCTGATGACCCAGATCGAGGCCGAGCTGGCGCGCATGCAACGCAGCGCGGGCCACTGCGCGGCGGTGCTGATGTGCGATCTGGACCACTTCAAGTCGATCAACGACCGCTGGGGACATGCGACCGGCGACCTGGCGCTCAGGCATTTCGCCGACATCCTGCGCGAACAGCTGCGCAAGAGCGACATGGCCGGGCGGGTCGGTGGCGAGGAGTTTGCCGTGGTGCTGAGCGGTGCGGGCCTCGCCGAGGCGATGATCTTTGCCCGGCGCGTGCAGCAGCGGCTGGCGCAAAGGCCGCTGCGCTGTGGCGAGCAGCGCATCGACATGACCCTCAGCATCGGCATCGCCCTGCTGAGCGCCGGCGATGCCAGCGTCGACGCCGCCCTGTCGCGCAGCGACCTGGCGCTCTACCGGGCCAAGGAAAGCGGTCGCAACCGTATCGAGTGCCTGTGATCCGCGCCGGTCGAATACGCCCCTGCGCGAGCGGAGCCGCGCCCCAGACAGCACAAGGCCCGCACTTGGCGGGCCTTGTGGCACTACTGGAGGGTAACGCGGCGGATCAGTTGACCTTGGCGGCCAGCTCGCCCTTGGCGTAGCGCTGGTACATGCCTTCCAGGGAGATCGGCTTGATCTTCGAGGCGTTGCCGGCGGTGCCGAAGGCTTCGTAGCGGGCGATGCAGATGTCGCGCATGGCCTCGATGGTCTTGGCGAAGAACTTGCGCGGGTCGAACTCGCTCGGCTGCTCGGCCATCATGCGGCGCATGGCGCCGGTGGAGGCCAGGCGCAGGTCGGTGTCGATGTTGACCTTGCGCACGCCGTGCTTGATGCCCTCGACGATCTCCTCGACCGGCACGCCGTAGGTTTCCTTGATGTCGCCGCCGAACTGGTTGATCACCTTCAGCCACTCCTGCGGAACGCTGGAGGAGCCATGCATCACCAGGTGGGTGTTGGGGATGCGCTTGTGGATTTCCTTGATGCGGTCGATGGCGAGGATGTCACCGGTCGGCGGCTTGGTGAACTTGTAGGCGCCGTGGCTGGTACCGATAGCGATGGCCAGGGCGTCGACCTGGGTGGCCTTGACGAAGGCGGCCGCCTCTTCCGGATCGGTGAGCATCTGGCTGTGGTCGAGGGTGCCCTCGGCGCCGACGCCGTCTTCCTCGCCGGCCTGGCCGGTTTCCAGGCTGCCCAGGCAGCCCAGCTCGCCTTCCACCGACACGCCGCAGGCGTGGGCGAACGCCACGGTCTGCTGGGTCACGCGCACGTTGTAGTCGTAGTCGGCCGGGGTCTTGCCGTCTTCACGCAGCGAGCCGTCCATCATCACCGAGCTGAAGCCCAGCTGGATCGAGCGCTGGCAGACGTCCGGGCTGGTGCCGTGATCCTGGTGCATGCACACCGGGATGTGCGGGAATTCCTCGATGGCGGCAAGGATCAGGTGGCGCAGGAACGGCGCACCGGCGTACTTGCGCGCGCCGGCGGAGGCCTGGACGATCACCGGGGAGTCGGTCTTGTCGGCCGCTTCCATGATGGCGCGCATCTGCTCGAGGTTGTTGACGTTGAAGGCCGGCACGCCGTAGCCGAATTCGGCGGCGTGGTCCAGCATCTGGCGCATGCTGATAAGTGCCATCTGTGGTGCTCCCAGTAAGGGTCGTTTGATCGTTGCCCAGCCTGCCGCAGGGGCAGGCCGGGTTCAAGTCTGTCGGTTATCTGTGTGCGGCCGGGACATTGCAGGTCAGGACACGCCGTGAATACGTCCCTGTAGGCTCGGCGACGCCCGTCCTGGGCGTCGACGGTCCTGCCCTGCAACATCCCGCCCGCAACTAGCATCGTGATCGGCCCCTCCCCCGCGGGAGAGGGGAGAACATCACTTGGCGCGCTCTTCCAGTACCGCCACAGCCGGCAGGACCTTGCCCTCGACGAACTCGAGGAAGGCGCCGCCGCCGGTGGAAATATAGGAGATCTGCTCGGCTACGCCGTACTTGTCGATGGCCGCCAGGGTGTCGCCGCCGCCGGCGATGGAGAAGGCGTCGCTGGCGGCGATGGCCTGGGCCAGCGCCTTGGTGCCGTTGCCGAACTGGTCGAACTCGAACACGCCGACCGGGCCGTTCCACAGGATGGTCTTCGACGCCTTGAGCATCTCGCCGAACATCGCCGCGGTCTGCGGGCCGATGTCGAGGATCATGTCGTCGTCGGCCACGTCGGCGATCAGCTTGACGGTGGCTGCAGCGGATTCGGCGAACTCCTTGGCCACCACCACGTCGACCGGCAGCGGCACGGCGACCTTGGCGGCGATGGCGCGGGCGGTATCCAGCAGGTCGGCCTCGCACAGCGACTTGCCGACCTTGTAGCCGGCGGCGGCGAGGAAGGTGTTGGCGATGCCGCCGCCAACGATCAGCTGGTCGCAGATGTCGGCCAGCGAGGTCAGCACGTCGAGCTTGGTCGACACCTTGGAGCCGGCGACGATGGCCACCATCGGCCGCGCCGGGTTGCCCAGCGCCTTGCCCAGCGCGTCCAGCTCGGCGGCCAGCAGCGGGCCGGCGGCGGCGACCTTGGCGAACTTGGCCACGCCGTGGGTCGAGCCCTCGGCGCGGTGGGCGGTGCCGAAGGCGTCCATGACGAACACGTCGCACAGCGCGGCGTACTGCTGCGCCAGCTCATCGCTGTTCTTCTTCTCGCCCTTGTTGAAGCGCACGTTCTCGAACAAGACGACCTGGCCCGGCTGCACGTCGAGGCCACCCAGGTAGTCGGCGACCAGCGGCACGTCGCAGCCGAGGGCCTTGCTCAGGTACTCGGCGACCGGCTTGAGGCTGTTCTCGGCGGAGAACTCGCCCTCGGTCGGACGGCCCAGGTGCGAGCAGACCATCACCGCGGCGCCCTTCTCCAGCGCCAGCTTGATGGTCGGCAACGAGGCGAGGATGCGCGCGTCGCTCTTCACCACGCCGTCCTTCACCGGGACGTTGAGGTCTTCGCGGATCAGCACGCGCTTACCGGCGAGGTCGAGGTCGGTCATCTTCGCGACTTTTACAACAGGCGTGGTCATGATGGTCGAGTCCTTCAGGAGGCAGTTGTTATCGGTTGGCAGCCGCGACGTCCAGCCAGTGGCCGGCGACGTCGAGCATACGGTTGGCAAAACCCCATTCGTTGTCGAACCAGGCCAGCAGGTTGACCAGGCGCGGGCCGGACACCAGGGTCTGGCTGCCGTCGACGATGGCGGAATGGGGGTCGTGATTGAAGTCGCAGCTGGCGTGGGGCAGCTCGGTGTAGTCGAGCAGGCCCTTGAGCGGGCCGCTCTCGGCCGCCTCGCGCAGCACCCGGTTGATCTCGGCGGCCGAGGTGTCGCGGGAGGTCTGCAGGGTGATGTCCAGGCACGACACGTTGACCGTCGGCACACGCACTGCCTTGGCCTTGACCCGCCCGGAGAGTTCCGGGAGCAGGCGCTCGATGCCGCGGGCCAGGCCGGTGGACACCGGGATCACCGACTGGAACGCCGAGCGGGTGCGGCGCAGGTCCTCGTGGTGGTAGGCGTCGATCACCGGCTGGTCGTTCATCGCCGAGTGGATGGTGGTGATGGTCACGTAGTCGAGGCCGATGGCCTCATCGAGCACCTTGAGCAGCGGCACGCTGCAGTTGGTGGTGCAGGAGGCGTTGGACAGCAGGCGCTCGGTACCGCGGAGGCTGGCCTGGTTGACGCCGTAGACGATGGTGGCGTCGACGTCGTGCTCGCTGGCCATCGGCTGGGAGAACAGCACCCGCGGCGCGCCGGCGGCCAGGAAGCGCTCGGCATCGGCACGGGTGTGGTAGACGCCGGTGCATTCCAGCACCAGATCGACGTCCAGCGCGGCCCAGTCGATGCCCTCCGGGGTCGCCTGGCGCAGCACCTTCACGCAGTCGCCGTTGAGGTGCAGGCAGTCGCCGGCCACCTTCACCTCGCCGGGAAAGCGGCCGTGGGTGGAGTCGAAGCGGGTCAGGTACTCGATGCTGGCCTGATCGGCCAGGTCGTTGAGCGCGACTATCTCCAGCCCGGCATCCGCGCCGCGCTCGTAGAGGGCACGCAGCACGCAACGGCCGATGCGGCCGTAGCCGTTGAGGGCGACTTTGTAGGGACGGTTGGGCATGGGATCTCTTCAGTCGGGGGAGCCAGAACGTAGGATGGGTTAGCCGCACAGCGGCGTAACCCATCGGGCGCGTGATGGGTATCGCTGCGCTCAACCCATCCTACGGTCATGGCTGGACGTCAGACGTCCAGCAGCTCCTCGGCAGTGCTCAGCACGTTGTCGAGGGTGAAACCGAATTCCTCGAACAGCTGCGCCGCCGGCGCCGATTCGCCGAAGGTGGTCATGCCGATGATGCGGCCTTCCAGGCCGACGTACTTGTACCAGAAGTCGGCATGCGCAGCCTCGATGGCGATGCGCGCACCGACCTGCACCGGCAGCACGGCCTGCTTGTAGGCGGCGTCCTGCTGGTCGAACACGCTGGTCGACGGCATCGACACCACGCGCACCTTGCGGCCCTGGGCGGTCAGCGCGTCGAAGGCCTGCACGGCCAGGCCGACTTCCGAACCGGTGGCGATCAGGATCAGCTCCGGCTCGCCGGCGCAGTCCTTGAGCACGTAGCCGCCGCGGGCCACGTCGGCCAGCTGCTGGGCGTCGCGCGCCTGGTGCGGCAGGTTCTGGCGGCTGAAGATCAGCGCGCTCGGGCCGTCGTTGCGCTCGATGGCGTACTTCCAGGCCACCGCGGACTCGACCGCGTCGCACGGACGCCAGGTGTCGAGGTTCGGCGTGCCGCGCAGGCTGGCCAGCTGCTCGATCGGCTGGTGGGTCGGGCCGTCTTCGCCCAGGCCGATGGAGTCGTGGGTGAACACGTAGAGCACGCGCTGCTTCATCAGCGCCGACATGCGCACCGCGTTGCGCGCGTATTCCATGAAGATCAGGAAGGTCGCGCCGTAGGGAATGAAGCCGCCGTGCAGGGCGACGCCGTTCATGATCGCGCTCATGCCGAACTCGCGCACGCCGTAGTGCAGGTAGTTGCCGGAGGCGTCGTTGTGGGTGAGGCTCTGGCAGCCCTTCCACAGGGTCAGGTTGGAGCCGGCGAGATCCGCCGAGCCGCCGAGGAACTCCGGCAGCAGCGGGCCGAAGGCGTTCAGCGCGTTCTGGCTGGCCTTGCGGCTGGCGATGGTCTCGCCCTTGGCGGCGATCTCGGCGACGTAGGCGGCGGCCTTCTCGGCGAAGTCGGCCGGCAGCTTGCCGGCGATGCGGCGCTGGAACTCGGCGGCCAGCTCGGGGAACTCGGCGGCGTAGGCGGCGAAGCGCTCGTTCCAGGCGGCTTCCCTGGCGGCGCCGGCTTCCTTGGCGTCCCACTCGGCATAGATGTCGGCGGGGATCTCGAACGGCGCGTGGTTCCAGCCGAGCTGGGCGCGGGTGGCGGCGATCTCGTCGGCACCCAGCGGCGCGCCGTGGCACTCTTCCTTGCCGGCCTTGTTCGGCGAACCGAAGCCGATGGTGGTCTTGCAGCAGATCAGGGTCGGCCGCGCGGTTTCGGCGCGGGCGGTCTGGATGGCGGTCTTGATCTCGTCGGCGTCATGGCCGTCGACGTTGCGGATCACCTGCCAGCCGTAGGCCTCGAAGCGCGCCGGGGTGTCGTCGGTGAACCAGCCCTCGACCTCGCCGTCGATGGAGATGCCGTTGTCGTCGTAGAAGGCGACCAGTTTGCCGAGGCCCAGGGTGCCGGCCAGCGAGCAGACTTCGTGGCTGATGCCTTCCATCATGCAGCCGTCGCCGAGGAAGGCGTAGGTGAAGTGGTCGACGATGGCGTGGCCGGGACGGTTGAACTGCGCGCCCAGCACCTTCTCGGCGATGGCGAAGCCGACCGCGTTGGCGACGCCCTGGCCGAGCGGGCCGGTGGTGGTTTCCACGCCCGGGGTGTAGCCGTATTCCGGGTGGCCCGGGGTGCGGCTGTGCAGCTGGCGGAACTGCTTGAGGTCGTCGATGCCCAGGTCGTAGCCGGAGAGGTGCAGCAGCGAGTAGATCAGCATCGAGCCGTGGCCGTTGGACAGCACGAAGCGGTCGCGGTCGGCCCACTGCGGATTGCTCGGGTTGTGCTGGAGGAAATCGCGCCAGAGGACTTCGGCGATGTCGGCCATGCCCATGGGCGCGCCCGGGTGGCCGCTGTTGGCTTTCTGCACGGCATCCATGCTGAGGGCACGAATGGCATTGGCTCGGTCACGACGGCTGGGCATCGCTGGTCTCCTGCGGGGGGCTGGTCGAAAAAGGCGGCCATTTTCGCCCAGCCGGAGGGGAACCGGCAATCACAGATGGTCGCAGCGGGCGAATTGGCCGCCGGCAGGCGCCGTCACCCGCAGGCTCCCGCGCCGGAGCCGGGCCATCCACAGCGGTCGCCCGGCCGGCAATATCAAAACTTTTTGATGCAGAAGTTGCAGCCCGTCGCCGCGACGACTAGACTTCGCCGCCTTATGAGCCTGCGCCTGCCCTCACTCCGCCACGATCCCAGCGACGAACTGGCCGCCCTGTGCAAGGCCGGCGGCGACCCGCTGCGCCTCAACGTGCTGCGCGTGCTGGCCAGCGATTCGTTCGGCGTGCTGGAGCTGGCGCAGATCTTCGCCATGCGCCAGTCGGGGATGAGCCACCACCTCAAGGTGCTGGCCCAGGCCGGACTGGTCTCGACGCGCCGCGAAGGCAACGCGATCTTCTACCGCCGCGCCCTGGCGCAGAGCGAGCAGACCGGCGGCGCGCTGCATGCCGCGCTGCTCGACGAGGTCGACGCCCTGCACCTGCCGACCGAGGTGCAGGCGCGCATCGCCGAGGTACAGGCGCAGCGTTCGGCGGCGGCGCGCGACTTCTTCGCCCGCACCCTGGAGAAGTTCCGCGCCCAGCAGGACCTGATCGCCGGGCTGGCGCAGTACCGCGACAGCCTGCTGACCCTGCTCGACGCCCTGCACTTGCCCGCCAGCGCCACGGCGCTGGAGGTCGGTCCCGGCGACGGCGCCTTCCTGCCCGAACTGGCGCGGCGCTTCGCCCGGGTCAGCGCGCTGGACAGCAGCCCGGCGATGCTCGAGCTGGCCCGCCAGCGCTGCAGCGCCGAGGGCCTGGGCAACGTCGAGCTGAAGCTGGCCGATGCCCTGCATGACGCAGAGGCACCGGCCGATTGCGTGGTGCTGAACATGGTCCTGCACCACTTCGCCGATCCGGCCGCGGCGATGCGCCAGCTGGCGCGCCTGGTCAACCCGGGCGGCAGCCTGCTGCTCACCGAGCTGTGCAGCCACCACCAGAGCTGGGCTCGCGAGGCCTGCGGCGATGTCTGGCTGGGTTTCGACCAGGACGAGCTGGCCCGCTGGGCGGAAGACGCCGGGCTGACGGCAGGCGAAAGCCTGTACCTGGGCCTGCGCAACGGTTTCCAGATTCAGGTGCGCCACTTCGCCAAGCCCGAAGTGGCCACCCGCACTACCCTGATGCATTGAATGCTGTATGACACGGCCGCGAGGCCGACTCACCCACCGGTAATAACAGGAACCGATTGATGAGCGAATATTCCCTTTTCACCTCCGAGTCCGTGTCCGAAGGCCATCCGGACAAGATCGCCGACCAGATCTCCGATGCGGTGCTCGACGCCATCATCGCCGAGGACAAGCACGCCCGCGTGGCCTGCGAGACCCTGGTGAAGACCGGTGTGGCCATCGTCGCCGGCGAGATCACCACCAGCGCGTGGATCGACCTCGAGCAACTGGTGCGCGACGTGATCGTCGACATCGGCTACAACAGCTCCGACGTCGGCTACGACGGCGCCACCTGCGGCATCGTCAACATCATCGGCAAGCAGTCCCCGGACATCAACCAGGGCGTCGACCGCGCCAAGCCGGAAGACCAGGGCGCCGGCGACCAGGGCCTGATGTTCGGCTACGCCAGCAACGAGACCGACGTGCTGATGCCGGCGCCGATCTGCTTCTCGCACCGCCTGGTCGAGCGCCAGGCCGAAGCGCGCAAGTCCGGCCTGCTGCCGTGGCTGCGCCCGGATGCCAAGAGCCAGGTCACCTGCCGCTACGAGAACGGCAAGGTGGTCGGCATCGACGCCGTGGTGCTGTCCACCCAGCACAACCCGGAGATCAGCCAGAGCGACCTGCAGGAAGCGGTGATGGAGCTGATCATCAAGCACACCCTGCCCGCCGAGCTGCTGCACAAGGACACCCAGTTCCACATCAACCCGACCGGCCAGTTCATCATCGGCGGCCCGGTGGGCGACTGCGGCCTGACCGGCCGCAAGATCATCGTCGACTCCTACGGCGGCATGGCCCGTCACGGCGGCGGCGCCTTCTCCGGCAAGGACCCGTCCAAGGTCGACCGTTCGGCCGCCTACGCCGGTCGCTACGTGGCCAAGAACATCGTCGCCGCGGGCCTGGCCGAGCGCTGCGAGATCCAGGTGTCCTACGCCATCGGCGTGGCCCAGCCGACCTCCATCTCGATCAACACCTTCGGCACCAACAAGGTCAGCGAAGACACCATCATCAAGCTGGTGCGCGAAGTCTTCGACCTGCGTCCGTACGCGATCACCAAGATGCTCGACCTGCTGCACCCGATGTACCGGCCGACCGCGGCCTACGGCCACTTCGGCCGTACTCCGGAGGTGATGACCGTCGGCGACGACACCTTCACCACCTTCACCTGGGAGAAGACCGACAAGGCCGAGGCGCTGCGCGCCGCTGCCGGTCTGTAAGCGCCCGCCGCAGTAACGAAAGCCCCGCCAGCGCATGCTGGCGGGGCTTTTTTCATCAGGGTGTGTTCATCAGGGTGTGTCGCCACCATGAGGCCCCTGGATCCGTTCCCGGCGCCTGGCGATTTGGGCCTCGTGGTCGGCGCTTTCCTCGGCATTGGGCGCTTCTGGCTGATGGCCGGGCGCGACCATCCAGGTCTCCAGGCCTTGGGCATCCACCTCGACGACACCATGCACCGCACGAACCAACTCGATGGCCTGCTCGCACAGGCGGTGACTCTCAACTTGGCCGCTCAGGGTTACCACGCCCGCGTGGGTCTTCACGTGGATATGCTGGCCGCGGGTCGCCTTGGCCATTTCCAGGGCGGACTTGACCTTGGTGGTGAGCCACAGATCGTGAACCGCCATTCCCAGGTCGTGCGAGTACTGATTGAAGGAGTGCATTTTCATGACGAGTACCTCCCGGGGGGGACGCTCAGCCCTCCTGCATCTTCCCCGCGACAGCAACCGCATCGGGCTTGCCGGCGCGCCGAATGCAGGCACGGGCAACAACTCAATATAGCCCGCTCTCGCCGAGACGCACGGGGAAGGCGCCAGACGGTCTGGTGACCGGTCGCAGCGCCGCGCATCCCCCGCCTCGATTGCACAGGGTGGCGCGACGCCGGATCATGGAGCACCCTGTTGTCAGCCCATCTGGACACTCCCGGACATGAATACCGACTGTCAGTACCTGGAAAACCTCCTCCATCACGACATCCCGCTGACCCGCGCCATGCAGCTGCGCGTGGCCGGCTGGGACAACCACGAGCTGCGCCTGGCCATGCCGCTGGCGCCCAACGTCAACCACACCGGCAGCATGTTCGGCGGCAGCCTGTACAGCCTCAGCGTGCTGGCCGGCTGGGGCTGGCTGACCCTGCGCCTGCGCGAGGCCGGCATCGACGACGGGCATATCGTGATCAAGGGCGGGGAGATCGACTATCCGCTGCCGGTGGTCGAGGAGGCCGTGGCCGTCTGCACGCCGCCAAGCGAGGAGGACTGGAAGAAGTTCGAAACCCTGTACCGACGCCGCGGCCGCGCGCGCCTGTACCTGGACATCCGCATCCCCGCGCCGAGCGGTGCCGACGCCGTGCACCTGCACGGGGAGTACGTGCTGCACAAGTGACTGTGCCGCGTTGCGCAGACCTGGGGGAGGAGCGAACCCAAGGCGATGCTCGGGCTTTCTGGCGGGCCTGCGGCCCGCATCGCCGCGAGGGCGCGCCTCCTACAGAAACTCGCCCGGGGTGGCAGGCCTCAGTCCAGCGCCAGGGCCAGCTGCAGCAGTTCCTCGCGCCACTCCGCCGCCTGCGGCAGGGCGAGGAAGTGCGGATTGAGGAAGCTCTCGCGCGCCGGGTAGTCCAGCGGCTGACCGCGCAGGTCGAGAATCTCGCCGCCGGCCCCTTCCAGCACGCCCTGCGCCGCTGCGGTGTCCCACTGCGAGGTGGGCGCCAGGCGCGGATAGCAGTCGGCGGCGCCTTCGGCGAGCAGGCAGAACTTCAGCGAACTGCCGACGCTGGACAGGCTGAGGTCGCCGAAGCGCTCGCTCAGGCCGTTGAGCAGACGCTCCTGCGCCGCACTGGAGTGGCGACGGCTGGCGACCACGGTGAAGGCCTCCGCCGGCGCGATGCGCACGCTGATCGGCGCGGCCGCGCCGTCCGCCAGCCGCCAGGCACCCAGGCCCGCACCGCCGTAGAAGCACAGGTCGCGCGCCGGCACGCCGACCACGCCGAACACCACCCTGCCCCGCTCGATCAGCGCCACGTTGACGGTGAATTCCTCGCTGCCGGCGATGAATTCCTTGGTGCCGTCCAGCGGATCGACCAGCCACCAGCGCGACCAGTGCTGGCGCACCGCCAGGCCGATCTCGCAGTCCTCCTCGGACAGCAGCGGAATGTCGGGGGCCAGCTGCGCCAGACCAGCGGCGAGCAGGTGATGGGCGGCCAGATCGGCGGCGGTGACCGGCGAGGCGTCGGCCTTGAGCTCGATCGCCACGTCGGCGCGCCAGAACGGCAGGGTCGCGGCACCGGCCTGCTGCACCAGGTCGACCACGCCCGCCAGCAGCGGATGGTTCATGGCTTGGCTCACGGTTGATACTCGCCGCGCTGGGTCAGCAGGTCGCGCACCAGGTACATGGCCGCCAGGGCACGTCCCTCGCTGAAGTTTTCGGAAAGGGCCAGGCGCGAGATGTCGCGCAGGCTGAAGCGCTCGACGCGGATGGTTTCCGGCTCGTCGCCGGGCAGGCGCTCGGCATACAGGTCACGGGCCAAGACCACCTGGATGCACTGGCTCATGTAGCCCGGCGACAGCGACAGGCCGGTGAGGTGTTCGAGCTGGCGGGCGCCGAAGCCGGCCTCCTCCTTCAGCTCGCGATTGGCCGCCGCCAGCACGTCCTCGCCCGGTTCGATCAGGCCCTTGGGCAGCGACAGCTCGTAGGCATCGACGCCGGCGCAGTACTCCTCGATCAGCAGCACGGTCTCGGCATCCTCCATGGCCACCACCATCACCGCGCCGTAGCCCAGCCCGCGATTGAGCAGGCGCTCGTAGGTACGCTCGACGCCGTTGCTGAAGCGCAACTGCAGTTCCTCGACGGTAAACAGGCGACTTTTGGCCACGATGGCGCGGGCTAGAACATCGGGTTTCTGACGCATATGCTGGACTCCTTGGCGAGCCGACACGTTACCATACCGCATCCATTTTTCGACTTCCGGCAGAGGGCCGCACCGCCCTGCGGCCATGCCCCTGCCGGCCCAGCCCGAGCCGCCCCGCCATGCCCCTGCTGCCCTGGAACCAGATCGACACCGTCCTGCTCGACATGGATGGCACCCTGCTCGACCTGCACTTCGACAACCAGTTCTGGCTGCACCACCTGCCGCAGCGCTACGCCGACAAGCACGCCATCGGCCTCGACGCCGCGCTGGCCGAGCTGCTGCCGCTGTTCCAGCGCCATGCCGGCCAGCTGACCTGGTACTGCCTGGATTTCTGGAGCCGCGAGCTGGACCTGCCGGTGCGCGCACTGAAGGAAGAGATCGCCCACCTGATCGCCCTGCGCCCGGATGCCGACCGCTTCCTCGCCGCCCTGCGCGCGGCCGGCAAGCGCGTGGCGCTGATCACCAACGCGCACCGCGATTCGCTGTCGCTGAAGATGGAGCGGATCGAACTGGCGCCGTTCTTCGACCGCCTGATCAGCTCCCACGACTACGGCTTCGCCAAGGAGGACCAGCAGTTCTGGTTCGCCCTGCAGCAGGACTTCGGCTTCGATCCGGCACGCAGCCTGTTCATCGACGACAGCCTGCCGATCCTGCGCAGCGCCCGCCAGTACGGCATCGCCCACCTGCTCGGCGTGCGCCAGCCGGACAGCCGCGGCGAGCTCAAGGACACCGAGGAGTTCGCCGCCGTGGATTGCTATCTGGCGCTCTGCACAGGGCTGCAGGGGCCGAACCAGAGCGATAAGACCGGGGCATAACCGGCAAAGTTCCGGATAAATACCGGCAACGTGCAGAATTTTGCAAAACGCTGCCGACTGTCGGAACAGGCCTTGCCAAAGCCGGCCCGGCTGCGCAGGATCGGCGCCGTCATCCCTATTGAGTGATCGTGTCGATGAAGAAATACTCCTCCATGCTCCTGTTGTCCCTGACCCTGGCCGGCGGTTCCGCATGGGCCGACGGCGACGGCCGCACCGCGGTCGGCGGCGCACTCGGCGGGGTACTCGGCTCGGTGGTCGGCCAGGCGGTCGGCGGCGGCACCGGCTCCACCATCGGTGCCGGCCTCGGCGGCGCGGCCGGCGGCGCGGTCAGCGCCAACCGCGGCAGCAAGACCGAAGCGGCCATCGGCGGCGGCCTCGGCGCGGCCGGCGGCAACGCGGTCGGCCGTACCCTCGGCGGCACCACCGGCGGCCTGGTCGGTGCCGGCCTTGGCGGCGCGGTCGGCGGCGCGCTGGGCAACAACATCGGCGACCGCAACACCCGCGAGGAGCGCTACAGCGACCGCCGCGGCTATTATCGCGACGGCTATCGCCACGACCACGGCTACCGCGACCACGGCCGTGGCCACGGCCGCAAGCACAAGCATCGCCGTCACTGGGACGACTGATCCAGTCCCGCGCAGCGGCAGCGCGCCATCCTCCCCGCACGGGATGGCGCGGCGCCGATGCGGCGCACGCGAGCGTGCTTTCCTGCTGGTAAAGCCCCAGCCGCTTGGGGACACTAGGGCACTCCTCCCTGCAGAGCGCCCTTGCCCATGAGCGAATCGTCCCATACCCCCTCGCCCTTCGCCGACGCGCCCCTGTCCGCCGTCGAGATCCGCGCCCTCGGCTGCCTGATCGAAAAGCAGGCCACCACCCCGGAAAGCTACCCGCTGACCCTCAACGCCCTGCAACTGGCCTGCAACCAGAAGACCAGTCGCGAACCGCTGCTGAACCTGCAGCCCGGCGAAATCGCCCAGGCCCTGCGCAGCCTGGAACAGCGTGGCCTGACCAGGCTGGTGATGGGCAGCCGCGCCGATCGCTGGGAACAGCGCGGCGACAAGCAGCTGGAGCTGGTGCACGCCCAACTGATCCTGCTCGCCCTGCTCATGCTGCGTGGCCCGCAGACCCTGGGCGAGCTGCTCGCCCGCAGCGCCCGCCTGCACGCCTTCGACGACCAGGAGGAAGTCCGCCACCACCTCGAACGCCTGGCGGCACGCGAGCTGGTCTGCCAGCTGCCGCGGCAGAGCGGACAGCGCGAGGAGCGCTATGCCCACCAGCTGGGCGACCCTGCCGAGCTGGAGAGCCTGCTCGCCGCCCGCGCCCAAGAGTCCGCCCTGGCCTCCGCCGCGCCGAACGCCCAGGAAGAGCGCCTCGCCGCCCTGGAGGCGCGTCTCGCCGAACTGGAAGCCCGCCTCGCCCGCCTGGAGGGCACCGGCGACTGACATCGCCACGGCAGGCTCGGCGGGAGAAAGTCGCGGCGCGTGTTTTCTCCCCGGCCATTCAGCAGAAACGAAAAAGCCGCCCGAAGGCGGCTTTTTCATGCAGGTTTGCGGCCGATTACAGCTGCGGACCGGCACTGCGGATGGCGTCGGACACTTCGAACTTCTTGAAGTTGTCGATGAACAGCGCGGCCAGGGCGCGGGCTGCCTGGTCGTACTCGCTCTTGTCGGCCCAGGTGTTGCGCGGGTTGAGCAGCTGGGTATCGACACCGGCGACGGCCTTCGGCACGTCCAGGTTGATGATCGGCAGGTGCTCGGTCTCGGCACCGACCAGCGCGCCACTCTGGATCGCGGCGATCACCGCACGGGTGGTCGGGATGTTGAAGCGCTTGCCGACGCCGTAGCCGCCACCGGTCCAGCCGGTGTTGACCAGGTAGACCTTGGAGCCGAAGCCCTTGATGCGCTTGATCAGCAGCTCGGCGTACTCGCCGGCCGGACGCGGGAAGAACGGCGCGCCGAAGCAGGTGGAGAAGGTCGACTTGATGCCGGTGCCGCTGCCCATCTCAGTGGAACCGACCAAGGCGGTGTAGCCGGACAGGAAGTGGTAGGCAGCCTGCTCGTTGTTGAGGATCGACACCGGCGGCAGCACGCCGGTCAGGTCGCAGGTCAGGAAGATCACCGCGTTCGGCTCGCCGCCGAGGTTCTTCTCGGAACGCTTCTCGACGTGCTCCAGCGGGTAGGCGGCGCGGCTGTTCTGGGTCAGGCTGGCGTCGGCGTAGTCCGGCTTGCGGGTGCGCTCGTCGAGCACCACGTTCTCCAGCACGGCACCGAACTGGATGGCCTTCCAGATCACCGGCTCGTTCTTCTCGGACAGGTCGATGCACTTGGCGTAGCAGCCGCCCTCGATGTTGAACACCACGCCCTCGCCCCAGCCGTGCTCGTCGTCACCGATCAGGTAGCGGCTCGGGTCGGCGGACAGGGTGGTCTTGCCGGTGCCGGACAGGCCGAAGAACAGGGTGACGTCGCCTTCTTCGCCGATGTTGGCGGCGCAGTGCATCGGCAGCACGTCGGCTTCCGGCAGCAGGAAGTTCTGCACGGAGAACATGGCCTTCTTCATCTCGCCGGCGTAGCGCATGCCGGCGATCAGCACCTTCTTCTGGGCGAAGTTGAGGATCACGCAGCCGTCGGAGTTGGTGCCGTCACGCTCCGGCTCGCAGACGAAGGACGGCACGTTGAGGATGCGCCACTCGCCCTTGCCGGCCGGGTTGAAGGTTTCCGGGTTGATGAACAGGCAGCGGCCGAACAGGTTGTGCCAGGCGGTCTCGGTGCTCATCTTCACCGGCAGGTAGTGCTCGGCGGCGGAACCAACATGCACGTGGGAGACGAAGTGACTGCGCTCGCCCAGGTAGGCTTCGACGCGGTCCCACAGGGCATCGAACTTGTCGGCCGGGAACGGACGGTTGATCTTGCCCCAGGCGATCTTCGCCTCGGTGCTCTGCTCCTGGACGATGTAGCGGTCCATCGGCGAGCGGCCGGTACGATGACCAGTGCGGACAACCAGCGAGCCGTTGACGGCGAGTTCGCCTTCGCCACGGCGGATGGCCTGCTCGATCAGTTCGGCAGTGCTGATGTCGGTGTACACGGCAGTGTTGGCTTGCGTCATGTGGTCCCCGTCGGCCTGAGGCCGAGTCCTCCAAACGTTTGTGTAGCGGTTTTTATAGGCGCGCTACAGCGAAAAAATTGCGCGCGATTATGCCAGAAAAGTCGGGTTTTGGGTAAAAAACACTCAGTGCCGGGTCGGCGACGGCTCGCTGCTGCCGCCACCGGCGAACAGCTGGGCGATGTCGGCGGCGTCGAACTGGTAGCGCTGGTTGCAGAACTGGCAGTCGATCTGCACCGCGCCGCCCTGCTCCGCCACCAGCTGCGCCGCATCGGCCTCGCCCAGGCTGACCAGGGCATTGGCCGAGCGCTCGCGCGAGCAGCTGCAGCCGAAGCGTAGCGGCTGGGGATCGAACAGGCGCACCTCTTCCTGATGATAGAGGCGATACAGCAGGGTCTCGTTGTCGAGGCCGAGCAGCTCCTCGGCGGTCAGGGTGTCGGCCAGGGTGACCAGGTGTTCCCAGCTGGCCGCGCGCTCGTCGCCATCGGTCAGGCGGTTGGCCGGCAGCTGCTGGAGCAGCAGGCCGCGGGCGCGGCGGCCGTCGGCGTTCAGCCAGAAGCGGCTGGGCAGCTGCTGGGACAGGGCGAAGTAGCTGGACAGGCAGTCGGCCAGGGTCTCGCCATCCAGGCTGACGATGCCCTGGTAGCGCTTGCCGACCTTCGGATCGACGGTCATGGTCAGCAGGCCGTCGGGCATCAGCTCGCGCAGGCTGTGCGCCTCGCCCAGCGCCTCGGCGTCGTAGCGGGCGATGCCGCGGATCTCGCGCTCGCTGGAGCATTCGACCATCAGCAGCGGCAGCGGGCCGGAGGAGCGCGCCTGCAGCACCAGCAGGCCGTCGTACTTGAGGATGTCGCTGAGCAGGGTCACCGCGGCGAGCATCTCGCCGAGCAACTGGGCCACCGGCTCGGGATAGGCGTGCTTGGCCAGCACCTCGCCGTAACTGTGTTCGAGGTCGACCAGTTCGCCGCGCACATCGGTGTCGTCGAACAGGAAGCGTTGGGAAAAATCAGACATGCCAGGCCCGCAGGGTTTGCTCGTGAATGGCGATTTTAGGCGCAAACGGCCTACACCACCAAGGGGCGTCCGTCTATCGCCGCTTCGGGTGAAATCTATCGGCCGCCGGCAGTCACTGGCCGTCGCGGAACTGGTGGATCTGCCGGCGCTGCTTCTTGCTCGGTCGACCGTCGCTCTGCACGCCCAGTGCGCCGGCCTTGCGCAGCGCGGCGGCCTGCTCGCGGCGGGCGATGCTGTCGGCGGTTTCCTCGTACAGCTGCTGCGCCTCGGGCGCACCGCGGCGGACCATGGCCAGCGCGCGGATGATCACCGTGCGCTCGTCGAAACCGCTGCGGATCAGCAGCTCGTCGCCCACCCTGGGTTCCTTGGCCGGCTTGCAGCGCTCGCCGCGGCAATGCACCTTGCCGCCCTCGATGGCGGCCTTGGCCAGCGCGCGGGTCTTGAAGAAACGCGCCGCCCACAGCCACTTGTCCAGGCGCACCTTGTCGTCGTCTTTCTCGCTCATGCTCTCTCTCGCGTCACTGCTGGCTCTCATGCCTCTGCCGGCCGACCTGCACGGTGCGGCAGCCGCCCCGCCACTGTCGACTCCGTCACAGAACATGACGGCGCGCCGGGTGTTGACCATAATGGCATGACCCAGGCGCGCATCGACCTGGTCGAGGCAGAACAACGAGGAAGTTCCAGATGACCAAGGTCTGCGAGTGCCTGCGGGAAACCAGGCGACTGCCCCTCCGCTGCGCAACCGCCATCCGAACCGGGCGCCTGCTGGGCCGCTTGCTGGCGGCACTCTGCCTCCTCGCCTGGCTGGCGCCGGCGACGGCCAGCCCGCTCGTCGAGCTGAGCGAGTCGGAGCGCGCCTACCTGCAGGCCCACCCGTCGATTCCGCTGTGCGTCGATCCCGACTGGTGGCCGTTCGAGCTGATCGACGAGTCCGGCCGGCACATCGGCATGGCGGCCGACCTCATCGCCCTGGTCGGCCAGCGCACCGGCGTCAACCTGCAGCTGCATCCCACGCGCACCTGGGAGGAGAGCCTCAACGCCGCCCAGGCCAGCGCCTGCATGGCGCTGAGCTTCCTCAACAGCACGCCCGATCGCGACCAGTGGCTGATCTTCAGCGAACCGCTGCTGGTCGATCCCAACGTGCTGATCACCCGCGAGGAGCACCCCTTCATCAGCGACCTGGCGGCACTCGAGGGCAAGAGCATCGCGTTGCCGCGCGGCACCGCGATGCTCGAACGCATCACCCGCGACTTTCCCAACCTGAGGATCGTCCTCACCGACTCGGAGCGCGAAGCCCTGGCGCTGGTGTCGGAACGCAAGGTCGACATGACCCTGCGCTCGCTGATCGTCGCGGCCGTCACCATCAAGCAGGAAGGCTGGTTCAACCTGAAGATTTCCGGGCAGATCCCCGGCTACGACAACCAGCTGCGCATGGGCGTGCTCAAGTCCGAGACCATGCTCAGGGACATCCTCGACAAGGGCATCGCCACCCTCACCCCGCTCGAGCGCCGGCAGATCGTCGACCGCCACGTGTCGATGCAGGTGGTGACCGACGTGGTCACCGACTACAGCCTGGCGATCTGGCTGGGCCTGGTGCTCGCCGCCATCCTGGCGACCAGCCTGGTGTGGATGGCCCGCCTCGGGAAGCTGAACCGCCAGCTGAAGAGCCTGGCCGAGACCGACCAGCTCACCGACCTGCCCAACCGCCATGCCATCGATTCGTCATTTGCCCTGGATATCATCCGCGCCCAACGCTACGACCGGCCGCTGTCGGTGATCCTGCTCGACATCGATCACTTCAAGGCCGTCAACGACGAGCTCGGCCATCTGGTGGGCGACAAGGTGCTGGTGGAGTTTGCCCGCCTGCTCAAGAGCGGCCTGCGCAGCGTGGACACCGTGTGCCGCTGGGGCGGCGAGGAGTTCCTGGTGATCTGCCACGAGACCGACCTTGGCCAGGCCGTGCAGCTGGCCGAGCGCATCCTCGAGCAGATCCGCACGCATGCCTTCCCCTGCTCCAGGCCGCTCACCAGCAGCGCCGGGCTGGCGACGGTGCTGCGCGGCGACTCGGTGGCGACGCTGATGCAGCGCGCCGACGAGTCGCTGTACGATGCCAAGCACCGGGGGCGTGACCGGGTAGGCGTCAAGCAGGCCGAAGAGGCCTTTGCCGACTGAGCGACTGCGCCTGATCCGGGAGTGCCCACCCATGCCGTCCATCGCCACCGGAAACTGAGCCGCCGTGAAGACCTTCGACCATCTGGCCGTGATCGGCCTGCGCGAGTGGATCGCCCTGCCCGGGCTGGGCCTGGCCGGCCTGCGCGCCAAGATCGACACCGGCGCCGGCACCTCGACCCTGCATGCCAGCGACATCGAGCCCTTCGAGCGCGACGGCCAGCCCTGGGTACGCTTCACCGCGCATCTGGGCAGCCTGGTGCAGAGTCGCCAGCGCCAGCGCGAGGCGCCGCTGGTCAGCCTGAAGACCATCCGCAGCTCCACCGGCCACACCCAGACCCGTTACGTGATTCGCACCGATCTGGTGCTCGGCGACCGCCATTGGCCTGTAGAATTCACCCTCGCCTGCCGCAAGACCATGCGCTATCGCGTGCTGCTCGGCGCCAAGGCGCTGATCGCCGGCCAACTGGTGGTCAACCCCGCGCTCACTTACGTCCAGGGCAAGCCGTTGCTGCCGCTGCCCACTACCCCCTCAGGTGTCCGATGAAAATCGCTGTGCTGTCGCGCAACCCGCGCCTGTATTCCACCCGCCGCCTGGTCGAAGCCGGCCAGCAGCGCGGGCATGAAATGCTGGTGATCGACACCCTGCGTGCCTACATGAACATCGCCAGCCACAAGCCGCAGATCCACTACCGCGGCCAGTCGCTGGAGGGCTTCGACGCGGTGATCCCGCGCATCGGCGCCTCGGTGACCTTCTACGGCTGCGCGGTGCTGCGCCAGTTCGAGATGATGGGCGTGTTCCCGCTCAACGAGTCGGTGGCGATCAGCCGCTCGCGTGACAAGCTGCGCTCGCTGCAGCTGCTGTCGCGCAAGGGCATCGGCCTGCCAGTGACCGGCTTCGCCCACTCGCCGGACGACATCCCCGACCTGATCCGCATGGTCAGCGGCGCGCCGCTGGTGATCAAGGTGCTGGAAGGCACCCAAGGCATCGGCGTGGTGCTGTGCGAGACGGAGAAGGCCGCCGAGTCGGTGATCGAGGCGTTCATGGGCCTCAAGCAGAACATCATGGTCCAGGAGTACATCAAGGAAGCCGGCGGCGCCGACATCCGCTGCTTCGTGGTCGGCAACAAGGTGATCGCGGCGATGAAGCGCCAGGCCAAGCCCGGCGAGTTCCGCTCCAACCTGCACCGCGGCGGCACCGCCAGCCTGATCAAGATCACCCCCGAGGAGCGCATGACCGCGATCCGCGCCGCCAAGGTGATGGGCCTGGGCGTCGCCGGCGTCGACATCCTGCGCTCCAACCACGGCCCACTGGTGATGGAGGTCAACTCCTCGCCGGGCCTGGAGGGCATCGAGACCACCACCGGTCAGGACGTGGCGGCGATCATCATCCAGCACATCGAGGAGCACGCCCGCCCCAACCAGACGCGCACCAAGGGACGGGGGTGAGCCGCCTGCCTCCCCTCTCCCGGTTCCGAGAGAAGGGCCGGGGGTGAGGGCTGCCGGGTTCGACCGCTCCACCCTCACCCCAACCCTCTCCCGCCAGCGGGAGAGGGGGCGATTTGCTGTCGGCCGAAACGTCGCGATTCACCTCCCCGGCTAATCCCTCAGACCGCATCCCGCGGCAACAGCAGGCCCAGCGGCAGGCACACTCGCGCCTCCACCCCGCCGCCGGAGCGGTTGCGCAGCTCGACGCTGCCGCCGTGCTGGGCGGCGATGCGCTTGACGATGGCCAGGCCAAGGCCGGTGCCCTTGCTGCTGCGGGCGCGGTCGCCGCGGATGAACGGGTTGAAGATGCTCTCCAGCTCGGCCGGGTCGATGCCCGGGCCGCGGTCCAGCACGCTGAGCACCACGTAGGGCGCCGCCGCGCCGCCGGACAGGCTGGCGCACACCTCCACGCCGCTGCCGCCGTGACGCAGGGCGTTCTCCATCAGATTGGCCAGCAGTCGCTTGATCGACACCCGGCGCAGCGGCATGGCCGGCAGCGGCTCCAGGCACAGGCGCACCTGCTCGGCGTTCTGGTTGAGCGGCGCGGCCACCTCGCGGATCAGCTCGTTGAGGTCGAGCTCCTCCAGCGGCTCGTCGCGGCCGTCGCGGATGAAGGCAAGGAACTGGTCGAGGATGGCGTCCATGTCCTCGATGTCGCGGACCATGTCCTCGGTCAGCTCGTTGTCGGCGGGCAGCAGCTCCAGCGACAGGCGCAGGCGGGTCAGCGGCGTGCGCAGGTCGTGGGACACCCCGGCGAGCATCAGCTCGCGCTCGCGGGCGGCCTGCTCGACGTCCGCGGACATCTGGTTGAAGGCGCGGTACAGCTCGGTCATCTCGCTGGGCGTATCGCCGACCGGCAGGCGCACGCTGCGCCCGCGGCCGATCTGCCGGGCGGCGAACACCAGGCGCTTAAGCGGCAGGCTGAGCTGGCGCACCAGCAGCCAGGCCGCCGCGGTGGACAGCAGGCCGATGGCGAGGAACCAGCCGAGCACGCTCCAGATGCGCTGGCCCTTGAGCGGATAGGGGTACAGCGGCACTTCGACCCAGTCCGGGCCCAGCGCCGGCGCCAGCACCCACAGCTTGGGAGAGCGCTGGGCGCGCATGCGCAGCTGGGCGTCCTCGCCCAGCTCCAGACGCATCTGCTCCTGCAGCACCTCGGTGTACGGCCAGTGGTACTCGCCGGCCGGTACCTCGTCCTGCCTGAGCTGGCGCAGTCCGGCCGCTTCGGCGATGGCCGCGCGCGACGATTCGTCGGCGGCCCAGTAGGCGCGCACGGTCAGCGCGGTGCCGTGGCTGTACTGGCGGTCGACCAGCATGTCCTGGTTCATCAGCAGGTAGACCAGGGTCAGCGCCTTGGAGAACAGCACGACGATCAGCACCAGCCAGAGGATGCGCGCGAACACGCTCTGCGGGAACCAGACCGGGGTTCTCACTTGCGCGCGCTGCCGTCCGGCACGAACACGTAGCCGACGCCCCACACCGTCTGGATGTAGCGCGGCTTGGAGGGATCGGGCTCGATCAGCCGGCGCAGGCGGGAGATCTGCACGTCGATCGAGCGCTCCAGGGCGTCCCACTCGCGGCCGCGCGCCAGGCTCATCAGCTTGTCGCGGGTCAGCGGCTCGCGGGCGTGCTGGACCAGCGCCTTGAGCACGGCGAACTCGCCGGTGGTGAGCATGTGCACCTCGCCGCCACGACTCAGCTCGCGGGTGCCGAGGTTGAGCTGATAGTCGCCGAAGCTCACCGTCTCCTCCTCGCTGCCCGGCGCGCCCGGCACCAGCGGCGTCTGGCGGCGCAGCACGGCGCGGATGCGCGCCAGCAGCTCGCGCGGGTTGAACGGCTTGGCCAGGTAGTCGTCGGCGCCCTGCTCGAGGCCCTGGATGCGGCTGGCCTCGTCGCCCTTGGCGGTGAGCATGATGATCGGCATGCGGTTGCCCTGCTCGCGCAGGCGGTGGCAGGCGGACAGGCCATCCTCGCCCGGCAGCATCAGGTCGAGCACCACCAGGTTGAACAGCTCGCGGCTCAGCAGGCGGTCCATCTGCTCGACGTTCTCCACCGTCTTGACGCGATAGCCCTGCTCGTCGAGGAAGCGCTCGAGCAGGCGGCGCAGACGCACGTCGTCGTCGACGATGAGGATTTTTTCGCCTTCCGGCTGGCTGCTGGCGGTGCTGTTCATCGGGAGTCCTCGAAAATATCGGCCGATTATGGCGCAGCCGCGGCAGCGCCATGCACAGCCATTGTTAGCAGATTTTTCCCCCGACCCGCCCGGCGCCTCGCCAGAAACGGGCCGCTGGGTATAATCCGGCCCTTTGCGGCCTCCCGGCCACCTTCCCCCGCACCAGCAGGAAGTCATATGGACAGCATCAACGCCCGCATCGCCGAGGAACTCGGCGTCCGCCCGCAACAGGTCGCCGCCGCCGTGGCGCTGCTCGACGAAGGCTCGACCGTGCCCTTCATCGCCCGCTATCGCAAAGAAGTGACCGGCAGCCTCGACGACACCCAGCTGCGCACCCTGGAAGAGCGCCTGCGCTACCTGCGCGAGCTGGACGAGCGGCGCGCCTCGATCCTCGCCAGCATCGAGGAGCAGGGCAAGCTGACCGCCGAGCTGGCCCGCGAGATCCAGCTGGCCGACACCAAGACGCGCCTGGAAGACCTCTACCTGCCGTACAAGCAGAAGCGCCGCACCAAGGGCCAGATCGCCCTGGAAGCCGGCCTCGGCGAGCTGGCCGACGCGCTGTTCGCCGACCCGGCGCTGGATCCGGAGCGCGAGGCGGCGCGCTTCGTCGACGCCGACAAGGGCTTCGCCGACGTCAAGGCGGTGCTCGACGGCGCCAAGTACATCCTCATGGAGCGCTTCGCCGAGGACGCCGACCTGCTGGCCCGCCTGCGCGGCTTCCTCAAGGACAACGCTACCCTCAGCGCCCGCCTGGTCGCCGGCAAGGAGCAGGAAGGCGCCAAGTTCAGCGACTACTTCGAGCACGACGAGCTGCTCAAGGGCGTGCCGTCGCACCGCGCGCTGGCGATCTTCCGCGGCCGCAACGAGGGCATCCTCAGCGCCAGCCTCAAGGTCGGCGAAGAGCTGCCGGGGAGCATGCATCCGTGCGAAGGCATGATCGCCGAGCGCTTCGGCGTGGAGCAGCGCGGCCGCGCCGCCGACAAGTGGCTGGCCGAGGTGGTGCGCTGGACCTGGAAGGTCAAGCTGTACACCCATCTGGAAACCGACCTGCTCGGCGAGCTGCGCGAGGCCGCCGAGAGCGAGGCGATCAACGTGTTCGCCCGCAACCTGCACGACCTGCTGCTCTCCGCGCCGGCCGGCCCGCGCTGCACCCTGGGCCTCGACCCCGGCCTGCGCACCGGCTGCAAGGTCGCCGTGGTGGATGCCACCGGCAAGCTGCTGGATACCGCCACCGTCTACCCGCACGCGCCGCGCAACGACTGGGACGGCACCCTCGCCGTGCTCGCCCGCCTGTGCGCCAAGCACCAGGTCGAGCTGATCGCCATCGGCAACGGCACCGCCAGCCGCGAGAGCGACAAGCTGGCCGCCGACCTGATCAAGCAGGTGCCGGGGCTCAAGCTGACCAAGGTCATGGTCTCCGAGGCCGGCGCTTCGGTGTATTCGGCCTCCGAGCTGGCCGCCAGGGAATTCCCCGATCTGGACGTGTCGATCCGCGGCGCGGTGTCGATCGCCCGCCGCCTGCAGGACCCGCTGGCCGAGCTGGTGAAGATCGAGCCCAAGGCCATCGGCGTCGGTCAGTACCAGCACGACGTCTCGCAGCTCAAGCTGGCGCGCTCGCTGGACGCGGTGGTCGAGGACTGCGTGAACGCCGTCGGCGTCGACGTCAACACCGCCTCCGCCGCCCTGCTGGCGCGCATCTCCGGCCTCAACGCCACCCTGGCGCAGAACATCGTGCAGTTCCGTGACGCCAACGGCGCCTTCGCCTCGCGCGCCGCGCTGAAGAAGGTGCCGCGCCTGGGCGACAAGACCTTCGAACTGGCCGCCGGCTTCCTGCGCGTGATGAACGGCGACAACCCGCTGGACGCCTCGGCGGTGCACCCGGAGACCTACCCGCTGGTCAAGCGCATCGCCGCCGATACCGGCCGCGACATCCGCTCGCTGATCGGCGATTCGGGCTTCCTCAAGCGCCTCGACCCGGCCAAGTTCACCGACGAGAGCTTCGGCCTGCCCACCGTCACCGACATCCTCAAGGAACTCGACAAGCCCGGCCGCGACCCGCGCCCGGAGTTCAAGACCGCCGAATTCCAGGAGGGCGTCGAGAGCCTCAAGGACCTGGTGCCGGGCATGGTGCTCGAGGGCGTGGTGACCAACGTGACCAACTTCGGCGCCTTCGTCGACATCGGCGTGCACCAGGACGGTCTGGTGCACATCAGCGCGCTGTCGGAGAAGTTCGTCAAGGATCCCTACGAGGTGGTCAAGGCCGGCGACATCGTCAAGGTCAAGGTCATGGAGGTGGACATCCCGCGCAACCGCGTCGGCCTGTCGATGCGCATGTCCGACACCCCCGGCGAGAAGGTAGACGGCGCACGCAGTGGCCCGCGTGGCGGCAACAATCGCGGCAACGCGCCGCGCAGCGAGCGCCACTCCAGCCAGGACAAGCCGGCGCCGAGCAACCCGGGCATGGCCGCGCTGTTCGCCAACGCCAAGCAGATCAAGAAGCGCTGAGATGACCGACGTCCGCGAAGTGACCTGCAGCGCCTACAGCCACCTGCTCGGCTGCGAGCCCGTGCGCATCGACGACGGCGAGGCCGAGGTGCGCCTGCCGCTCAAGGCCGAGCTGCGCAACCGCGCCGGCAAGCTGCACGGCGGGGCGATCTTCAGCCTGGTCGACATCGCCATGGGCCTGGCCTGCTCCAGCGCCCACGGCTTCGAGCGCAAGAGCGTCACCGTCGAGTGCAAGATCAACTACATGCGCGCCATCGACGACGGCGAGGTGCTCTGCCTGGCGAAGGTGATCCACCACGGCAGCCGCACCCTGGTGGTGGACGCCGAGGTGCGCCAGGGCGACGCCCTGGTGGCGCGCGCCCAGGGCACCTTCATGCTGGTCTAAGCTGCCGGAAGAGCGCCGGTAGCCGTAGGGTAGCTGCGCAGGGTGGACAACTCGCGCCAGCGATTGTCCACCCCAGCTGGCACGCCGCATCGGTAGAAGATCGCGGCGCGAGTCTTCTACCCTGCGACCACATCGGCAAGGCGACACGCTCCCGCCCCTTGAGACTGCCGTCCGTCGCCCCCATAGTGCGCACACAATGCCAACAGGAATCCGACTTTTGAGCGACCTACTTTCCCGCCGCCTGGCCCTGCTCGACAGTGCCGAACAGCGCGACCTGCTGCGCCACTGCCGCCACGGCCTGGAGAAGGAAAGCCTGCGTGTCGACCCCGCCGGCCACCTCGCGCTGACCCCGCACCCGCAGGCCTTGGGCTCGGCGCTGACCCATGCGCAGATCACCACCGACTATTCCGAGGCGCTGCTGGAGTTCATCACCGACGCCTGGGAAGACCCGGCGCACAGCCTCGACGAGCTGGACGCCATCCACCGCTTCGCCTACGCCCAGCTGGGCGAGGAGCAGCTGTGGACCCACTCGATGCCGTGCAAGCTGCCGGACGAGGCGACCATCCCGATCGCCGCATACGGCAGCAGCCATATCGGCCGGATCAAGCACGTCTACCGCAAGGGTCTGGCGGTGCGCTACGGCAAGGCCATGCAGTGCATCGCCGGCATCCACTACAACTTCTCCCTGCCCGAGATGCTGTGGCCGCTGCTGCAGCAGGCCGAAGGCGACAGCCGCCCGGCGCAGGACTGGCAGTCGGAGCGCTACGTCGCTCTGATCCGCAACTTCCGCCGCTACAGCTGGCTGCTGATGTACCTGTTCGGTGCCTCGCCGGCGGTGTGCGCCAGCTTCCTCAAGGATCGCGAACACAACCTGGAAAGCCTCGGCGCGGGCACCCTGTACCTGCCGTGGGCGACCAGCCTGCGGATGAGCGACCTGGGCTACCAGAACAACGCCCAGGCCAGCCTGCGCCCCTGCTACAACGACCTCGACAGCTACCTGGCCAGCCTGCGCCAGGCGGTGTCGACGCCCTACCCGCCCTACCAGGCCATCGGCCTGCACGACCAGGACGGCGAGTGGCAGCAGCTCAACACCAACGTGCTGCAGATCGAGAACGAGTTCTACTCGAGCATCCGCCCCAAGCGGGTGGCCAACTCCGGCGAACGGCCGATCCAGGCCCTCGGCGCGCGCGGCGTGCAGTACGTCGAAGTGCGCTGCCTGGACATCGACCCCTTCCTGCCGCTGGGCATCGACCTGGTCGCCGCACGCTTCCTCGACGCCTTCCTGCTCTACTGCGCCCTGGAAGACAGCCCGAACATGGCCGGCGACGAGTGCCGCGAGTGCACCAGCAACTTCGCCCTGACCGTCAAGCAAGGCCGCAAGCCGGGCCTCGTCCTGCAGCAGCACGGCGAAGCGCGCGAGCTGACCGCCTGGGGCCTGCAGCTGCTGGAGCGCATCCAGGCCTGCGCGGCCCTGCTCGATTCCGCCCACGGCAGCGACCTGCACCAGCTGGCCCTCAGCGCCCAGCGCGCCAAGCTGGAGGACCCCAGCCTGACCCCGTCGGCACGGGTGCTGCGCAGCCTGCGCGAGGACAACCTCAGCTTCTTCGCCTTCGCCCAGCGCCAGTCCGAACGCCACGCCGCCTGGTTCCGCAGCCGGCCGCTGGACGCCGAGAGCCTGACCGCCTTCGAGCAGTCCGCCCGCGACTCGCTGGCCGCCCAGGCCAAGCTGGAAGCCGAGCAGCAAGGCAGCTTCGAGGAGTTCGTGACGCGCTACATGGCGGCGATCGAGCCGGGCGAGTAACACCGCGCACGGCAGCCCGCGCGATCGCCCCGAGGGCGGGCCTCCCAGCGGAGCGCCCGCCCTTTTTGCTTCAGGCCAGTGGCTTCTCGAACACCTTCGACTGGCGCTGGAAGTTGTACAGCGAGGCGCGCGCCGCCGGCAGACGCTCGACGCTGCTGGGCTTGAAGCCACGCTCCTGGAACCAGTGGGCGGTGCGGGTGGTGAGCACGAACAGGGTCTTGATGCCCTGGGCGCGGGCGCGCTGCTCGATGCGGGCGAGCAGATCGTCGCCGCGGCCGCCCTGGCGGTATTCGGGGTGCACGGCCAGGCAGGCCAGCTCGCCCCAGTCGGAGTCCGGTACCGGGTAGAGCGCGGCGCAGGCGATGATCAGGCCCTCGCGCTCGACGATGCTGAACTGGCCGATCTCGCGCTCGAGCACCTCGCGCGAGCGGCGGACCAGGATGCCCTGCTCCTCCAGCGGGCGGATCAGCTCGAGCAGGCCGCCGACGTCGTTGATGTCGGCCTCGCGCAGCTGCTCGAACTGCTCCTGGGCGACCAGGGTGCCGGCGCCCTCGCGGGTGAACAGTTCGTTGAGCAGCGCGCCGTCCTGGCCGTAGCTGACGATATGGCTGCGCCGCACGCCGCCGCGGCAGGCCTGGGCGGCGGCGTCGAGCAGCTCGCCCTGGTAGTCGCCACCGAGGCGCGCCAGATGCGCCGGCACCTGCTGCGGGCGCAGCTCGCGCACCAGCTGGCCGGCCTCGTCGAGCACGCCGCGCTCGGCGCCGAACAGGATCAGCTTGTCGGCCTGCAGCTCGATGGCCGTGCTCTGCGCCACGTCCTCGCAGGCCAGGTTGAAGATCTCCCCGGTAGGCGAGTAGCCGACCGACGACAGCAGGACGATGCGCCGCTCGTCGAGCAGGCGCTCGATGCCCTTGCGGTCGATGCGCCGCACTTCGCCGGTGTGCTGGTAGTCGACGCCGTCGACCACGCCGATCGGCCGCGCGGTGACCAGGTTGCCGCCGACCACGCGCAGGCGGGCGCCCTGCATCGGCGAGGCGGCCATGTCCATCGACAGGCGCGCCTCTATCCCCAGGCGCAGGCCGCCGACCGCCTCGACCACGCACTCCAGGGTCGGCCCGTCGGTGACCCGCAGGCCGTGGTGGAAGCGCGGCTGCAGGCCGCGGGCGGCCAGGCGCGCCTCGATCTGCGGACGCGAGCCGTGGACCAGCACCAGGCGCACGCCGAGGCTGTGCAGCAGCACCAGGTCGTGGACGATGTTGCCGAAGTTGGCATGCTCGACACCGTCGCCCGGCAGCATGACCACGAAGGTGCGGTCGCGGTGGGCGTTGATGTAGGGCGAGGCGTGGCGGAGCCAGTTGACGTAGTCGTGCATGGATGTGGCCTATGGGGTGTTCGTCTTTGAGATGCCCGGGCAGCGCTGGACAGTCACGTTTGGCGGGGCAGGCGGGCGCGCTGAGAGCCTCCGTGCCCCCTCTCCCGCTGGCGGGAGAGGGCCGCGGTGAGGGTGGTGCTGCCATTTCCCCTCACCCCCGGCCCCTCTCCCATGAAGTGGGAGAGGGGTGAACAGCGCTCACGCACTCGTCGCGCCTGCCAGCCCGCTCCTACGGAATCGGTTGGGCATCGAGGCAATAGTGCCCGATCAGCCCGCGCAGCAGCTCGACGCACGGCTCGATGCGGGAAAGATCGAGGTACTCGTCCGGCTGGTGGGCGCAGGCGATGTCGCCGGGGCCGAGGACGATGGTCTCGCAGCCGAGCTGCTGCAGGTAGGGCGCCTCGGTGCCGAAGGCCACCGCCTCGGCGGCCTGGCCGGTGAGACGCTCGGCCAGGCGCACCAGCTCGCTGTCGGCGGCCTGCTCGAACGGCGGCACGCCGGGAAACAGCGGACCGTAGTCGATGCGCACGCCGCGCTGCTCGGCCAGCGGCTGCAGTTTGCCGCGGATCGCCGCGCGCAGCTGCTCGGGGTCCATGCCCGGCAGCGGGCGCAGGTCGAACTCCAGGGCACACTGGCCGCAGATGCGGTTGGGGTTGTCGCCGCCGTGGATGCAGCCGAGATTGAGGGTCGGCTGCGGCACGTTGAACAGCGGGTTGTTGAACTCCTTTTGCCACTGGCCGCGCAGGCTCAGCAGCTCGCCGATCGCCGCATGCATGGCTTCCAGCGCGCTGCGCCCCAGACTCGGGTCGGAGGAATGGCCGCTCTGCCCGTGGATGTCGATGCGCTCCATCATCACGCCCTTGTGCAGACGGATCGGCTTGAGCCCGGTCGGCTCGCCGATCACCGCGGCGCGGCCGAGCGGGCGGCCGGCGGCGGCCAGGGCGCGGGCGCCGCTCATCGAGCTTTCCTCGTCGCAGGTGGCGAGGATCAGGAGCGGCTGGCGGAACGGCCGCTCGAGCAGCGGCTTGACCGCCTCGATGATCAGCGGGAAGAAGCCCTTCATGTCGCAGCTGCCCAGGCCGTACCAACGGTCGTCGGCCTCGCGCAGGGTCAGCGGATCGCTCCGCCACAGCGCGGCATCGAAGGGCACGGTGTCGCTGTGCCCGGCCAGCACCAGGCCGCCGGGGCCGCTGCCGTAGCTGGCCAGCAGGTTGGCCTTGCCGGGGGCGAGGTCCTGGATCTCGCAGGCGAAGCCGAGGTCGCTCAGCCAGCTCGCCAGACGCTCGATCAGCGGCCGGTTGGGCAGGTCGAGGGAGGCCTGGGTGCAACTCACCGACGGCAGGGCGATCAGTTCGGCGAACTGCTGCTTGAGACTGGGAAGGGGCATGGCGGCACTCCGGAAACAGTGCCTTGCATGATAGGCCGGGAGGCCCGAGGGGGAAACCGCCGCGACCGTCCGCAGGGACGATCGCGGCGGCCGGGTCAGACGAAGATCGCCTGAAGGATGGTGAAGAAGATGATCGACAGGATCGCACCGGCCGGCAGGGTGATGATCCACGACATGAAGATCTTGCCGACCACGCCGAGGTTCAGCGCGCCGATGCCGCGGGCGATGCCGATGCCGAGCACCGCGCCGACCAGGGTGTGGGTGGTCGATACCGGCAGGCCGATGGCCGAGGCACCGACCACGGTGGAGGCGGTGGCCAGCTCGGCGGCGAAGCCGCGGCTCGGGGTCAGCTCGGTGATTTCCTTGCCGATGGTGGCGATCACCTTGTAACCGTAGGTGGCCAGACCGACCACGATGCCGATGGCGCCGAGCAGCAGCACCCAGCCCGGCACCGCCGACTTGGCGGCGATCTCCGCCGCGCCGCCGGACTGGATCACGCCGACGATACCGGCCAGCGGACCGACCGCGTTGGCCACGTCGTTGGCGCCGTGGGCGAAGGCCATCGAGCAGGCGGTGAACACCATCAGCACGGCGAAGACCTTCTCCACGCTGGCGTAATGGAAACCCTTGTCCGCCTCGGCGTCGACCTGGATGCGGCTGAGCAGGGCGATACCGAACAGCATCACCAGCACGCCGATGCCCAGCGCCAGGAGGATGCCCTGGTTGCCGGAGAGGTGCAGACCGACGTGCTTGAGGCCCTTGGTCACAGTCATCAGCGCGACCATGAAGCCGGTGAGGAACATGTACAGCGGCACGTAGCGCTTGGCGTTGCGGAACGGCTCATCGGTGTCGATGATCAGCTTCTGCACGCTGACGAACAGGCCGAAGGCGACCACGCCGGAGAGCAGCGGGGTCACCACCCAGCTGGCGACGATCGGGCCGATGGCGTCCCAGTGCACCGCATCCACCGACACGCCGACCGCGGCGAAGCCGATCACCGCACCGACGATGGAGTGGGTGGTGGACACCGGCCAGCCCTTGACGGTGGCGATCAGCAGCCAGGAGCCGGCAGCCAGCAGCGCCGACATCATGCCCAACACCATCAGGTCGGGGGAAATGACATTGGCATCGACGATGCCGTTCTTGATGGTCTCGGTCACCTCGCCACCGGCCAGGTAGGCGCCGCAGAACTCGAAGACCATGGCGATCAGGATCGCCTGTTTGATGGTCAGCGCACGCGAGCCGACCGAGGTGCCCATGGCGTTGGCCACGTCGTTGGCGCCGACGCCCCAGGCCATGAAGAAACCGAAGGCGCAGGCGAGCACCAGGAGTACGAAACCGTAATCCGCGATAAGAGACATAAGAAGTTCTCGTTGATCCTAGACAGGATGCCGCCGCTCAGCGCGCCAGCAGTTGTTCCAGACGGTTGCCGACCCGCTCGGCGCGGTCGGCCACATCACCGATCCATTCGATGATCTGATAGAGGAACATCACGTCGACTGGCGGCAGGTCCTTCTCCAGCGCGAACAGGGTGCGACGCACCCCGATCTGCAGGCGGTCGGTGTCCGCCTCGATGACCTCGAGCTCCTCGACCATGTTCTCCACCAGGGTCGCCTCGCGACCGCCGAAGCCGGTCTCGAGCAGCTCGTCCAGCTCGTTCATCGCCTTCAGCGCCTGGGCGCTGGCGTCGACGGTGCGCTGCACGTAAGCCAGCATCAGCGGCTGCATGGCCTGCGGGATGGTCATCTGGCGGCCCAGCATCAGGCCGGCGATGTCCTTGGCGCGGTTGGCGACTTTGTCCTGTACACTGAGCAGCTCCAGCAGATCCGAGCGCGGCACCGGCAGGAACAGGCTTTTCGGCAGGTGAATACGCACGCTCTTCTTGAGCTTGTCGGCTTCCTGCTCCAGGCGTGACATCTCCTGCTGAATCTCTTCCACCCGCGGCCAGTCCTCGGCGATGACGGCCTGGAAGAACGGCAGGAGGTTCGCCGCACATTCATGTGCCTTGGCAATGTGCTGCTGCATCGGCCCGATCGGGGAGCGGCCAAACAGGCTGACGAAGGGATTGATCGGCATGGGGTAAAACCCTGTTGAAAAGGATCCCAATTATAAAGCCGCCCCCCACAGCCCCGCCAGCACGCCTTCATTTTGTTGTCACAGTTGTCTGATAAGGGCAGGACCCGCCAGTCATGGTCAAAGAAACCGAAATCAAGCTGCGCGCCAGTCGCGCCACCCTCGCCGCGCTGCGCGAGCACCCGCTGCTGAAGAAGCGCAACAAGAGCGGCTGGCAACAGTCCGAGCTGTTCAACCAGTACTTCGACACCCCGGAGCGCGACCTGGCCCAGGCCAGGGTCGCCCTGCGCCTGCGCCGCGACGGCGAGCAGTACATCCAGACCCTCAAGGGCCGCGGGCAGAGCGTCGCCGGGCTGTCCGAGCGCAACGAGTGGGACTGGCCGCTGGACAAGAACAAGCTGGACCTGAAGAAGCTCACCGCCGAATGCTGGCCGGCCGAACTGGCCGAGCTGGACAAGAAGACCCTCAAGCCGATCTTCACCACCGACTTCCTCCGCGACAAGGCCGAGATCGCCTGGGGCCGCGGCAAGGCCAAGGTGGTGATCGAGGCGGCGCTGGATCTGGGCAAGGTCACCGCCGGCAAGCAGAGCGAGGAAATCTGCGAGCTGGAGCTGGAACTGCGCGAGGGTGACCCCGCCGCGCTGCTCGAGCTGGCCATCGAGCTGGCCGCCACCCTGCCGCTGATGCCCTGCGACATCAGCAAGGCCGAGCGCGGCTACCGCCTGTTCGACCCGACCTGCTACAGCCTGAGCCTGCCGGAGCCGCAGCTCGACGCCGCCATGCCGCTCGACGACGCCTTCGCCGCGCTGGCCTGGCAGCTGCTCGGCAACAGCCAGCGCCTCGCCGAGCAGTACCGCTTCAACGGCCACTGGAAACTGCTCGAGCAGTGGCTGCAACAGCTGATCGACCTGCGCGCCCTGCTCGGCAGCCTCGGCCAGGCCGCGCCGCGCGCCAGCTCGCGCGAGCTGCGCGAGGCGCTGGATGCCCTGCTCGAAGACTGGCGTCCGCACGTGCAGGCCGGCCAGGACGACGACAGCGTGCGCCAGGCCACCCCCGAGCAGTTCGCCGAGGAGCTGAGCGATCCGCGCTGGGGGCTGTTCTCCCTGCAGGCCTCGCGCTGGCTGCTGACCCGCGCCTGGACGGAAAAGCGCAACGAGCGCGGCGCGCGCATCGGTGCCGCCGGCATCGGCCGCTGGCTGCAGCGCTTCCTCACCGAGGAGGCCGCCGCCCTGCAGCTGGACCGCTACCAGCGCCAGCCGGAAGACCTCGCCGAACAGCTGCCGCGCCTGGAGCGCATGCTGGTCTGGCTGCGCCTGGCGCGCAGCGTGCTGGAGATTCCCGAGGCCGACCGCCTGTATGGCGAGCTGAACAAGCTGGCCGAACTGGCCAACCGCCCGCTCGGCGAGGAAGAGCTGCTGGCCACGCGCACCGCCCAGGCGCTGACCGTGTTCATGACCAAGGGCTGGAAGGCGCTGAAGTAAGCCCCGCCCTGTGGGAGGCCCGACCTCGGGGCGAAGCCGTTGCCCTGTTGGCGGGCCAGCGGCCCGCGTCGCCGCGAGGTCGCGCCTCCTGCAGGTCCGCGGTGGGAACCCTCATCGATCCGAAACATGACCCACCCCGGCGACAGCCCGGCGATTTCCCGGCAAGCTTGCCCCTCGCGCCAACCGCTTGCCCGAGGAACCCCATGACCGCCTTGTCCACCCCCGCCCAGGATCGCTGGATCGACCTCAACGACCTGCTGCGCGAACTGGTCAGCCAGGGCCGCCTCGAGCAGGACAGCGCCGAGCAGTGCCTGGCGATCCGCCGCAGCTCGCTGGACACCCAGCAGCATCCGCTGGAGTTTCTCGCCGCCCAGCAGCTCGACGACCGCGCCCATCCCGGCCGCAAGCTGGACCTGGAAACCCTCACCCAGTGGCTGGCAGCCGCCGCCCAGCAGCCCTACCTGCGCATCGACCCGCTGAAGATCGACGTCGCCGCGGTCACCCCGCTGATGTCCTACGCCTTCGCCCAGCGCCACAAGATCCTCGCCGTGGCGGTGAGCAGCGAGGCGGTGACCATCGCCAGCGCGCAACCGTTCGTCAGCAGCTGGGAAGCCAACCTCACCCACGTGCTCAAGCGGCCGATCAAGCGGGTGGTGGCCAACCCGGCGGACATCCAGCGCTTCACCACCGAGTTCTACCGGCTGGCCCGTTCGGTCAGCGGCGCCTCGAGCAGCGAGCAGAAGATCAGCGGCGTCGGCAACTTCGAGCAGCTGCTCAACCTGGGCGCGGCGGACCAGGAGCCGGATGCCAACGACGCGCACATCGTCACCATCGTCGACTGGCTGTTCCAGTACGCCTTCCAGCAGCGCGCCAGCGACATCCACATCGAGCCGCGCCGCGAGCAGGGCACCGTGCGCTTTCGCATCGACGGCGTGCTGCACAACGTCTACCAGTTCCCGGCGCAGGTCACCGTGGCCATCGTCAGCCGGCTGAAGAGCCTCGGGCGGATGAACGTCGCCGAGAAGCGCAAGCCGCAGGACGGCCGGGTGAAGACCAAGGCCCCGGACGGCGGCGAGATCGAGCTGCGCCTGTCGACCCTGCCCACCGCCTTCGGCGAGAAGCTGGTGATGCGCATCTTCGATCCCGAGGTGCTGCTCAAGGGTTTCGACCAGCTGGGCTTCTCCGCCGACGATCTCAAGCGCTGGCGCAGCATGACCGGCCAGCCCAACGGCATCATCCTGGTCACCGGGCCGACCGGCTCGGGCAAGACCACCACGCTGTACACCACCCTCAAGCAGCTGGCGACCGAGGAGGTGAACGTCTGCACCATCGAGGACCCGATCGAGATGATCGAGCCGGCGTTCAACCAGATGCAGGTGCAGCACAACATCGAGCTGAGCTTCGCCAGCGGCGTGCGCGCGCTGATGCGCCAGGACCCGGACATCATCATGGTCGGCGAGATCCGCGACCTGGAGACCGCCGAGATGGCCATCCAGGCGGCGCTGACCGGCCACCTGGTGCTGTCCACCCTGCACACCAACGACGCACCCAGCGCGATCACCCGTCTGCTCGAGCTGGGCGTGCCGCACTACCTGATCAAGGCCACCGTGCTCGGCGTGATGGCCCAGCGCCTGGTGCGCACCCTGTGCCCGCACTGCAAGGCGCCGCACGCCATCGACGCCGCCGACTGGCAGGAGCTGACCCGGCCGTGGAATGCGCCGCCACCGGCCAGCGCCATGCGCGCGGTGGGCTGCACCGAGTGCCGTGACACCGGCTACCGTGGCCGCGCCGGGGTGTACGAGATCCTGCTGCTATCGGAAAGCGTCAAGCAGCACATCCATGCCGACACCGACCTGCCCGCCCTGCGCCGCCAGGCGTTCAAGGAAGGCATGCGCAGCCTGCGCCTGTCCGGCGCGCAGAAGATCGCCAGCGGACAGACCACGGTGGAGGAGATTTTGCGGGTCACGCCGCAGAGCGAGCAGAAGTGAGGGGCTGCCCGATGGTCCCCTGCAGATGCCCCGAACTCGCAGCGAGGCGGGCCGCAGGCCCGCTCCGAGGACAAGAGCTTCGCCCGAGGTCGGGCCTCCCACAACAGCAGAGCCCACACCGAACCTGTAGGAGGCGCGACCTCGCGGCGAGGCGGGCCGCAGGCCCGCTCCCAGGACAACAGCTTCGCCCCGAGGTCGGGCCTCCCACAACAGCAGAGCTCACACCGAGCCTGTAGGAGGCGCGACCTCGCGGCGAGGCGGGCCGCAGGCCCGCTCCCAGGACAAGAGCTTCGCCCCGAGGTCGGGCCTCCCACAACAGCCGTCGATGGGCTCGCTGCTTACGCCTGATTCAGCGCCGCGAGGATGGCGTTGACGCCCGCCTGGGCGCACTGCTCGTCCTGCTCGGCCGAGGCCCCGGATACGCCGATGGCGCCGACCACGCTGCCCTCGACCTTGACCGGCACGCCGCCGCCGAACAGCGCCAGGCGCGGACGCTGCATCAGGCCATCGCGCACGCTGGCCGGCATGCTGGCCAGGCGCTCTTCCCAGGCGCTGGTAGCGAGGCCGAAGCCGGCGGCGGTCCAGGCCTTGTCGTGGGCGATGTCGCGGCTCGGCGCCGGGGCGCCGTCCATGTGCGCCAGGTGGATCAGCTGGCCGCTGGCATCGACGATCGACACGCTGACGCGCACGCCGAGCGTGCGCGCCTCGGCGAGCGCGGCAGACATGGCCGACAGGGCCAGATCCAGAGACAGGGTGAGTTGGTTACGCAGCATCGGGCACCTCGCAGGTGATTTGTTGTTTTCGGGCGTCGAGCACCGCGACCGGCGCGGGCCGCTCTGGCACGGGAAGCTAGCAGGCAGGCGCCCGCCGAGGCAATCGCCGCAGGGCAATCACCGGCAACACAGGCGTGATCCGCCGAAGCGGATGGGGTGGCAAGCTCGGTCGTCTCAGGCGCTCTTGCGGCCGGGCTGCGCGCCGGGGCTGATCTTGCCCAGCTCCTGGAGCAGACGCATCAGGGTCTGGAAGTTCTCCGGGCCGAACTGGCGCTGGATTTCCTTGTACTGGCGGCTCATCTCGCCGCTCATTTCCTCGAACAGCTCGGCACCCTTGGGGGTCAGGCTGACGCACAGGCGGCGCTGGTCGCTGGCCGGCTTCCAGCGGCGCACCAGGCCGTCACGCTCGAGGCGCATCAGCACGCCGGTCATGCTCGGGCGCAGGATGCAGGCCATCTCGGCCAACTGGTGACTTTCCAGTTCGCCCTGCGGGTACTGGCTGAGGATGCGGATCACCCGCCACTGCTGCTCGGTCAGTTCGTACTGGTTGAGCAACGGCCGGAAGAAGCTCATCGCCGCTTCGCGCGCCTGCAACAGGGCCAGGGTCAGTGAGGGGTCTTGCTTGGGCATGGAGGCCATGATGTTCCTACGCAAACGAACACGACGACGCCCCATCCGGAGCGGCGCCATGCTTTACCACAGAAGGCGGTGGCGCACTCAGCCGCCGATACCCAGGCACATGTACTTCAGCTCGACGTAGTCGTCGATGCCGTAGTGCGAGCCTTCACGGCCGGTACCGGACTCCTTGATGCCGCCGAACGGAGCAATCTCGGTGGAGATGATACCCTCATTGACGCCCACCATGCCGTACTCCAGCGCCTCGCTGACGCGCCAGGCGCGGCCCAGGTCGCGGGTATACAGGTAGGAGGCCAGGCCGAACTCGGTGTCGTTGGCCATGTGGATGGCCTCGGCTTCGGTCTTGAAGCGGAAGATCGGCGCCAGCGGACCGAAGGTCTCGTCGCGCGCCACCAGCATATCCGCGGTCACCTCGCCAAGCACGGTCGGCTCGAAGAAGCTGCCGCCGAGGGCGTGCGGCTTGCCGCCGGCCAGCACCTTGGCGCCCTTGGCCACGGCGTCGGCGATGTGCTCTTCGACCTTGGCTACCGCCTTGGCGTTGATCAGCGGGCCCTGCTCGGCACCGGCCTCGCCGGCCGGGGCGACCTTGAGGGCGTTGACCGCGGCCACCAGACGCTTGGCGAACTCGTCGTAGACGCCGTCCTGCACCAGGATGCGGTTGGTGCACACGCAGGTCTGCCCGCTGTTGCGGTATTTGGAGGCCATGGCGCCGGCGACGGCGGCGTCGAGGTTGGCGTCGTCGAAAACGATGAACGGCGCGTTGCCGCCCAGCTCCATGCTGACCTTCTTCATGGTGTCGGCGCACTGCGCCATCAGCATCTTGCCGATGCCGGTGGAGCCGGTGAACGACAGCTTGCGCACGCTCGGGTTGCGGGTCAGCTCGCCGCCGATGGCGCGGGCGTTGCCGGTGACCACGTTGACCACGCCGGCCGGGATGCCGGCACGCACGGCCAGCTCGGCCAGCGCCAGCGCCGACAGCGGGGTCTCCGAGGCCGGCTTGATGACGATGGTGCAGCCGGCGGCCAGCGCCGGTCCGGCCTTGCGGGTGATCATCGCGTTGGGGAAGTTCCACGGGGTGATCGCCGCGACCACGCCGATCGGCTGCTTGATCACCACCAGGCGGCGGCCCTGCTTGTCGTGGGGGATCACGTCACCGTAGATGCGCTTGGCTTCCTCGGCGAACCACTCGATGAAGCTGGCGCCGTAGGCGATCTCGCCGCGGCTCTCGGTCAGCGGCTTGCCCTGTTCCCAGCTGAGCAGGCGGGCCAGGTCTTCCTGGTTGGCCATGATCAGCTCGAACCACTTGCGCAGCAACGCCGAGCGCTCCTTGGCGGTCTTCTCGCGCCAGGCCGGCAGGGCAGCCTCGGCAGCGGCGATGGCGCGCTCGGTCTCGGCGGCGCCCACGGAGGCGACGCTGCAGATCGGCGACAGGTCGGCCGGGTTGGTCACCGCGAAGGTGGCGCCGTCGTCGGCGTCGACCCACTGGCCGCCGATGAAGGCCTGGGTGCGCAGCAGGGTGTTATCGGTCAGTTGCATGACGAATCTCTCGAAAGGAAATCAGTAGACGCTGCTGCCGCCGGCGGCCGGCGCCGGTGCAGTACCCTTGAAGTTGGCGGCCAGGGCCTTGAGCGAGCGCATCAGCAGGCTGGTGTCGACGCCCACGGCGACGAAGGCGCAGCCCAGTTCCAGATAGCGGCGGGCCAGCTTCTCGTCGGCAGAAAGAATGCCGGCGGCCTTGCCGGCCTTGCGGATGCGCGCGATGGCGCCCTCGATGGCCGCCTGCACGTCCGGGTGACCCGGATTGCCGCGATGGCCCATGGCCGCCGACAGGTCGGCCGGACCGATGAACACGCCGTCAACGCCGTCGACCGCAGCGATGGCGTCGAGGTTCTCGAGGCCCTTGAGGCTTTCCACCTGGACCAGCAGGCACATCTGCTCGTCGGCCTCAGCCAGGTAGGTGGCGATGTTGTTCCAGCGCGAGGCGCGCGCCAGGGCCGCACCGACGCCGCGGATGCCCTTGGGCGGATAGTGCATGGCGCGCACCAGCTCATCGGCCTGCTCGGCCGACTCGACCATCGGCACCAGCAGGGTCTGCGCGCCGATGTCGAGCAGCTGCTTGATGACCACCGAGTCGCCGATCGGCGGACGGATCACCGCCTGGCTCGAGTACGGAGCCACCGCCTGCAGCTGACCGAGCAGCCCGCGCAGGTCGTTGGGCGCGTGCTCGCCGTCGAGCAGCAGCCAGTCGAAACCGGCGTTGGCGGCCAGCTCGGCGCAGTACGGGTCGGCCAGGCCGACCCACAGGCCGATCAGCTGCTCGGAGCTCAGGCGCTGCTTGAAGGTGTTGACGGGCATCTGCATCGGTTATTCCTCAGACGAAGCGGCAGGAGATGGAGCCCAGCATGTCGTAGTCGACATGGAAGGTGTCGCCAGCCTTGGCGGCCACCGGACGGGTGAACGAACCGCCGAGGATGATCTGGCCGGGCTCCAGGGTCACGCCGTAGGGTGCCAGCTTGTTGGCCAGCCAGGCTACGCCCTTGGCCGGGTGATTGAGCACCGCGGCGGACACCCCGGACTCCTCGATCACGCCGTTGCGGTAGAGGATCGCCGGCACGCGACGCAGGTCGATGTCGTGCGGACGGATGGCGCGGCCACCCAGCACGATGCCGGCGTTGGCGGCATTGTCGGAGATGGTATCGAACACCTTGCGGGTGATGCCGGTCTCGGGATCGACGTTGTGGATGCGCGCGTCGATGATCTCCAGCGCCGGAATCACGTAGTCGGTGGCGGCCAGCACGTCGAAGATGGTGCAGTTCGGGCCACTCAGCGGCTTGCCGAGGATGAACGCCAGCTCCACTTCCACGCGCGGCACGATGAAGCGGCTCATCGGGATGTCGGAGCCTTCCTCGAACTGCATGTCGTCGAGCAGCACGCCGTGGTCCGGCTCGGTGATGTTGGAGGACACCTGCATGGCGCGCGAGGTCAGGCCGATCTTGTGGCCGATCATCTTGCGGCCGCCGGCGATCTTCTTGTCGACCCAGGCGCGCTGGATGGCGTAGGCATCGGCGATGGTCATGTCCGGGTTCTCCAGGGAGAACTGGCGGATCTGCTCGCCGGTGCGCTCGGCGACGTCGAGGCGCTCGGCAGCTTGCTGGATCAGTTGGGCATCAAACATGGAAACCTCAGGAATTCTTGGTGAACAGGGGGTGCAGGCTGCTGTGCTTGGCGTCGAAGACCTGGTTCTGGCTTTCGTCGATCTGCAGGGTCACGCCGATCGGGCGCTGAGCCAGCAGGCCGTCGAGACGCCCGCGCAGCACCGCCAGCAGGCTGTCGCCGACCTGCTTGTGCACCGCCGCACTGCGCCCGTTACCCATGCGCAGGTTGGCGTAGAAGAAGCCGTAGTCGCCCTGGCCGTCGGCGATGGCGGCGTGCGCGGCCGGGTAGGCCAGCACGCGGGTGCCGCCGGTGGGGAACACCTGGCGGCCGGTCTCGTCGCGCTGTTCCAGCATGCAGTCGGCCAGCTCGCGGCACAGGCCGGCGACGTCGACGTCGCGCTCGATGTCGGGGCTGTAATAAAGAACCAGATGAGGCATGGCAGCGACTCCTTACAGGCGGCTGGCGGCGATGAAGTCCGGGTTGGAGGCCTGCGCCGCCGGGATGGTCGAGCCGTCCTGCGGGGTGACCGGGAACACGGCGTTGATCTGCCCGGTGCCGGAGGCGGCGAAGTACGGGGTGATCACCTCGGCCTTGGCGTCGTACTTGCTCCAGCCCAGCGCGCCCAGCAGCATCGCGGTGTCGTGCATGAAGCCTTCGCCGTGGCCCTTGACCGCGTACTCCGGCAGCATGGCGCAGAAGGTTTCCCAGTCGCCCTCTTCCCACATCTGGATCACCCGATGGTCGAGGGTCTCGAGGAACGGGCTCCAGATCTTGGTGGCGAACTCCGGCGCCTGGCCGTTCTGCGCGAAGCGGTGCGACAGCGAGCCGCTGGCGAGGAAGGCCACGGTGCCGTCGTAGTGCTCTTCCACCGCCTTGCGCATGGCCCAGCCGAGACGCGCGCTGTCGGCCAGGTAGTGGGAGGTGCACAGCGCCGACACCGAGATCACCTTGAAGTGCTGGTCGGCGTTCATGTAGCGCATCGGCACCAGGGTGCCGTACTCCGGCGCCAGGGTGGTGGCGTCGTGGGCCATGGTCTCCACGCCCAGACGGTTGGCCTCTTCGGCCAGCAGGCGGCCCAGTTCCGGGTTGCCGGGGAACTCGTACTCCATGTTGCTGATGAAGTGCGGCAGCTCGTTGCTGGTGTACAGGCCCTTGAAGTGGGCACCGCAGTTGATGTGGTAGTTGGCGTTGACCAGCCAGTGGGTGTCGAACACCACGATGGTGTCCACGTTCAGCTCGCGGCAGCGGCGAGCGATCTCGATGTGACCGTCGATGGCCGCCTTGCGAAAGCCCTGGCGCGGGCCGGGCAGCTCGGACAGGTACATGGAGGGAACGTGGGTGATCTTGGCAGCCAGAGCAAGTTTGCCCATGACGATTCTCCAGGTTGGCCGGCGCGAGCGGCGCGCGGCGTGGATACGGAAGGTGCAGGGCCGAAAACGGGCAGTCCCCCGCGAAGGAGCTGCCCGTCTTCGGTGCTGGCGACCGCCGTGCGGTCGCTTCAGGCTGCCTTAGACGCCCCAGCGCGGGATGTGGTGGCTACCCATGGAGATGCACACGTTCTTGATCTCGGCGAACACCTCGAAGCTGTACTCGCCGCCTTCGCGACCGGTACCCGAGCCCTTCACGCCGCCGAACGGCTGACGCAGGTCGCGTACGTTCTGGCTGTTGATGAACACCATGCCGGCCTCGATGCCACGGGCCAGGCGGTGGGCCTTGCCGATGTCCTGGGTCCAGATGTAGGAGGCCAGGCCGTACTCGGTATCGTTGGCCAGACGCAGCGCCTCGGCCTCGTCCTTGAACTTGATCAGGCAAACCACCGGGCCGAAGATCTCTTCCTGGGCGATGCGCATGCGGTTGTCGACGTCGGCGAACACGGTCGGCTGGATGAACTGGCCCTTGGCCAGGTGCGCCGGCAGGTTGGCCGGACGCTCGAGACCACCGGCAACCAGGTTGGCGCCCTCTTCCATGCCGATCTTGATGTAGCCGGTCACCTTGTCGTAGTGCGCCTGGGTGATCATCGAGCCGACCTGGGTCTTCGGATCCTGCGGATCGCCGACGATCAGGCGCTTGGCGCGGGCGGCGAACTCGGCGACGAACCTGTCGTATACCGACTCCTGGATGAAGATCCGGCTGCCGGCGGTGCAGCGCTCGCCGTTCAACGAGAAGATGGTGAACAGCGCGGCGTCGAGGGCGCGATCCAGATCGGCGTCTTCGAAGATCAGCACCGGCGACTTGCCGCCCAGCTCCATGGAGTACTTCTTCAGACCGGCGGTTTGCATGATCTTCTTGCCGGTGGCGGTGCCGCCGGTGAAGGAGATGGCGCGCACGTCGTTGTGGCGGACCAGGGCGTCGCCGGCGGTGGCGCCGTAGCCCTGCACCACGTTGAGCACGCCGGCCGGGATGCCGGCTTCCAGGGCCAGGCGGCCCAGCTCGTTGGCGGTCAGCGGCGACAGCTCGGACATCTTCAGCACCGCGGTATTGCCCAGCGCCAGGCAGGGCGCGGTCTTCCAGGTGGCGGTCATGAACGGCACGTTCCACGGCGATACCAGGCCGCATACACCCACCGGCTGGTACAGGGTGTAGTTGAGCATCTGGTCGTCCACCGGGTAGGTGTGACCGTTCATGTTGGTGCAGACTTCGGCGAAGAACTCGAAGTTGTGCGAGGCGCGCGGGATCAGTACGTTCTTGGTCTGGTGGATCGGCAGGCCGGTGTCCAGGGTCTCCAGCTCGGCCAGCTTGGGCACGTTCTGGTCGATCAGCTCACCCAGCTTGCGCATCAGCTTGGCGCGTTCCTTGGCCGGGGTGTTGGCCCACTTGGGGAAGGCTTCCTTGGCCGCGGCCACGGCCTGGGCGATTTCCTCGGCGCCGCCGCTGGCCACTTCGCAGATCACTTCGCCGGTAGCCGGGTTCAGGTTCTGGAAGACTTCTTTGCTCTCGACCTCACGGCCGTTGATCCAATGCTTGATCATTGTTCTACCCTCACTTGGCTACTGCGGCGTTCTTGACGGCGAAGAAATCGGCTTCGCTGACGATGGTGTTGACCAGGCGACCGACGCCCTCCACTTCCACGACCACTTCGTCGCCCGGGACCACGTCGGCGAGGCCTTCCGGAGTGCCGGTGGCGATCATGTCGCCCGGCTGCAGGGTCATGAACGCGGACAGGTATTCGATCAGGAACGGGATGTCGAAGATCATGTCCGCGGTGGTGCCTTCCTGGCGCAGCTCGCCGTTGATCCAGGTGCGCAGCTTGAGGTTCTGCGGATCGGCGATCTGGCTGCGGTCGATGATGTACGGGCCGACCGGGGTGGTGCAGTCGCGGTTCTTCACCCGCAGGTTCGGCCGGTAGTAGTTCTCCAGGTAGTCGCGGATGGCGTAGTCGTTGCAAACGGTGTAGCCGGCGACGTACTCCAGGGCGTCCTCGCGCTTGACGTTGCGCGCGGTCTTGCCGATCACCGCCACCAGCTCGCACTCGTAGTGCATATAGGCGACGTTGTCCGGGCGCCAGGTGATCTGGCGGTGGCCGGTGTAGGTGTTCGGCGCCTTGATGAACACCAGCGGCTCGGTCGGCGCCTTGAAGGCCAGCTCGGCAGCGTGGTCGGCGTAGTTCAGACCGAGGGCGAACATGCTGCCGGTGGCCGGCGGCAGCCACTCGACCTGGTCCTCGGCCAGCAGGGTGCCATCGACCAGACGGACGGCGTTGGCGTCCTCGACGGTGACGTTGTGGACTTCGCCCTGGTAACGGATGCGTGCGTGTTTCATGTTCCGGCTCCTTATTCCGCGACCACGGTGTTGCTGAGGCGGCCTACGCCGGCGATTTCGACTTCGACCTGGTCGCCGACGGCGATGTCGACGCGGCCTTCCGGCACGCCGGTGATGATCAGGTCACCCGGTTCGAAGGTCATGAACTGGCTGAGGAAGCTGATCAGCTCGGGGATCGAACGCACGAAGTTGGCGGTGCTGTTCTGCTGACGGACTTCGCCGTTGACCAGCAGCTTGATCTCCAGGGCATGCGGATCGGCGATGTCGGCGGCATCGACGACCACCGGGCCGACCGGGCAGAAGGTGTCGCGGCACTTGGCCTTGACCGCCGGGCGGTAGAAGCTGACTTCCGGCAGGGTGACTTCGTTGACCGCGGTGTAGCCGCCGACGTAGTCCATGGCCTCGGCTTCGGAGACGCGGCTGGCGCGCTTGCCGATCACCACGCCCAGCGCGGGACCTGCCTGGATGGCGTCGACGCCGGCCGGGAAGACGATGTTGCCTTCATGGCCGACCACGGTGTTCGGGGTCTTGATGTACAGCACCGGGGTCTTCGGCGGGGTCTTGTACGGATCCTGGTTGAACTCGGCAATCTTGCTGTCCAGCAGGCCCTGGTAGTTCAGCGCGATGCCGAACACGGTGCCGCTGAACGGGGCTTTCCAGGCGTCAGGCTTGACGACCTGGCCATTCACCGACGCTTGACCCTTGTCGTCAACCGTCGCCTCGAGGACCTTGCCGTCCACTTCAATCATCGCTCGGCGCATGCCAGCTTTTCTCCACAGACCAGTTGGATGAATCCGACCCCTGCGTACAGGATCCGGCGCTCACCATGACCATGCCGTCGGGCGACGGCCAGTTAACATGTGAACTTTATAATTAACATGTTAATCATGGTCAAGTCTTTCATCGTCGTCACGGCGACGCGCGGTATCATGCAGGCGACCCAGAACAGGCGGGAGAGCCCGAGCCATGCGGGAAAACGAGCCCATTCCGAACATCAACATCGGCCAGGTCTACGACCAAAGATATGCCGACGAGGACGTCCACTACGAGGCGCTGGGCAAGCTCGCCGACTTCTTCGGCCGCAACATGCCGGTGCACCGCCACGACCGCTTCTTCCAGGTCCACTACGTCACCAGCGGCGCGGCGCGGGTGTACCTGGACGACCGCCAGTATCGCGAGAGCGGCCCACTGTTCTTCCTCACCCCGCCGACCATCCCGCACGCCTTTGTCACCGATCCTGACAGTGAAGGCCATGTTCTGACCGTGCGCCAGCAGCTGGTCTGGCCGCTGCTCGAGGCGCACCTCAGCCAGTCGGGCGAGCCGCGCCTGGTGTCGCCGACCTGCGTGGCGCTCAGCTCGCTGGATGCCAGCTATGCCGGGGAGATCGCCCGCCTCAACCGCCTGTTCGAGATGCTCGCCGACGAATTCGCCCAGCACCAGGTGGCGCGCCAGGCCAGCCTGCACGCGCTGACCCAGCTGATCTTCATCACCCTGCTGCGCCTGGCCGCCGACCCGCTGAAGAACCAGCACGTGCGCCACGACAACCTGCAGATCTTCCACCGCTTCAACGCGCTGATCGAGGACCACTACCGCGAGCACTGGCCGCTGTCGCGCTATGCCGAGGCGATGGGCGTCACCGAGGCGCGCCTCAACGACATCTGCCGGCGCATCGCCGACCTGCCGTCCAAGCGCCTGGTGCACGAGCGACTGATGCAGGAAGCCCGGCGCCTGCTGCTGTTCACCTCCAGCTCGGTGAACGAGATCGGTTACCAGCTCGGCTTCAAGGACCCCGCCTACTTCACCCGCTTCTTCAGCCGCGAGGCGGGCATGACCCCCAGCGAGTACCGCAGCCGCGAGGGCGAGCGCCCGGAGTGAGGGACCGGAAACGAAAAAGCCCGCCGGTGAGGGCGGGCTTTTCAGGCTACCGGGTGCTGGTTAGAGCAGCGGCAGGGTGTAGCTGACGATCAGACGGTTTTCGTCGACGTCGCGACCCACACGCGACTCGGCACGATAGGTCACGTTACGAACATGGAAACGCAGACCTTTCAGAGAACCATCCTGCAGGGTGTAGACGATGTCGGTATCGCGCTCCCACTCTTTGCCGTCGTCGTAGCTGCCATTGGCTGCTTCGATGTTGTAACCGCTGACGTAGCGGGTCATGAAGGCCAGACCCGGGATACCGATCGAGGCGAAGTCGTAGTCGTAGCGAACCTGGTAGGCGTCTTCTTCCTGACGGGCGAAAGTCCAGAAGGTAGACAGGTTGACGCTATACGGGTCGGCGCCGTTCATGAACGGGAAGACGCCATCACCGGACATATTCTGATAGCCCACGCCAAACTTGTGGCCACCAACACCCAGGGTAACCATGCCGTTGAAGAAGTCGCTGTCGAACTCGCCAGCCTTCTGGTCACCGTCGTCCTTGGTATTGAAGTAGCGCAGGTCGGTGCGCAGGCTCAGACCCTCGCCCAGCGGCGCGCTGTGCACCAGACCACCGAAGTGCTGCTTGTAGATGTCCTGCAGTTCGCCGTAGTAGTAGCTGGCGGTCAGCTGCGGGTTGAAGGCATAGGAGCCGCCAAGCACGTCGAAGTGGGCGCTTTCGGCCGCACCGAAACCTACCGACTGACGATCGGAGGAGTCACGCAGGCTGACATCTTCCAGGCGACTGGCATGCAGGGTCAGGCCAGTGATCTCCTGGGAGGTCAGCAGACCGCCGGTGAAGGAGCTCGGCAGCAGACGGGTATTGTTGTACTGCACGACCGGCAGCACCGGCAGCAGGGTGCCCATGTGCAGGGTCGACTTGGAAATGCGCGCCTTGGCGGTCAGACCCAGCTGGCTGTATTCGTCAACCGGATCGCCATTGGTTTCCAGAGGCAGCATGTTGCCGGCAGTGCGGTCACGGCTGGAGTCCAGCTTGACACCCAGCAGACCCAGAGCATCGACACCCACGCCCACGGTGCCTTCGGTGTAACCGGACTCGAACTTGGCAATGAAGCCCTGCGCCCAGGTTTCGCCGTAGGACGGTGAGGCAGCGCCATCACGGAAATCGCGATTCAGATACATGTTGCGCAGCTCAAGGCTGGCCTTGCTGTCTTCAACCAGGGCAGCCTGGGATACAGCAGGGATGGCCATGGCAGCAGCGAGGATGCCCAGGGCCAGCTTGGAACGCTGAGAAGTCTTGATCATTGTTTTTTTGTCTCCACGGGGACTTATTCGATCAATCGATGGTCACCCCCTGGACCGGCAGCTGGTCGGAGGGCGGAGGCGCCTTGTACCATCGTATCAATTCGTTAACAAATTTTTTTGTTCTAAATGCTGGTGCTTGCACGCCTTTCCCGGACATAAAAAAACAGCGAAAAAGCGGCCCGTCAAGCATGAAGCGATTTCAGCGAACAGCAAGAGCCCCCGCCCCCTCCTTTGGCATGACTTGACCTTGCCCGCCAACTGTCTCACGATTGAAAAGTTAACTTGTTAACGAAAGCCTCTTGCGACCAGCTGCCCAGCATGCGGTGTCACGCGATTCGCGCGGCCCGCAAGCGAAAAAGCGCAAGAGCACGAGATGAAGCGGCCGCCCCCGCGCCCGGGGGAGGCGCAGGCCGGGTTGCTCAGCTAAGCTGTTCAGGGCTTCCGGAACATGCCTGCAGGCCCCAGCGCATTTCATCCTCGACCCCGATCCACTCGTCACCCGGAGCCTGTAAGCATCGGTCGGATTTCTTGCAGATTTTTGATGCAGCGATTCGATTAACATGTTACTAATCTGGGGACAACAATAAACGGGAGTATCCCATGAGAACCTTGAAACTCGTTGCCCTCGCCGTCTCCATCAGCGCTGCCGCTGCCGCTCAAGCTGCTGATAGCTACACCCTGAAGGTTGCCCACTTCCTGCCGTCCACCTCCAACGCTCAGGTCAACATCATCGAGCCGTGGTGCGAGCAGCTGCGCCAGGAATCCAACGACCGCATCAAGTGCCAGCTGTATCCGTCGATGCAGCTGGGCGGTACTCCCGCCAAACTGGCCGACATGGCGCGCAATGGCGTGGCCGACATCGTCTGGACCGCTCCGGCCTACTCCGCCGGCAAGTTCCCGCGCGTCGAAGCCCTCGAACTGCCGTTCATGCTGCCCTACGGCGGCAAGGCCGGTAACGAGCTGATCTGGAGCTTCTACGAGCAGTACGCCAAGGACGATTTCAAGGGCTACAAGATGCTCTCCCTGTTCGGCGACGGCGGCATGGACCTGCATGTCCGCGGCAAGCAGGTGAAGACCCTCGCCGACCTGTCCGGCCTGAAGCTGCGCGCTTCCAGCCGTACCGCCGCCAAGACCCTCGAAGCCCTCGGCGCCACCCCGGTGAGCATGCCGCCGGCGCAGATGACCGAAGCCATCTCCAAGGGCGTGGTCGACGGCGCCCTGGCCTCCTGGGAAGTGGTTCCGGCCACCAAGCTGAACGAAGTGACCCAGTACCACAGCGTCGCGCCGGAAGGCCAACACGCCATCGGCTACACCGTGCTGACCATGCTGATGAACCAGAAGAAGTTCGACAGCATGCCCAAGGACCTGCAGGAAATCATCGACCGCAACAGCGGCAAGGCCCTGTCCGAGCGCTTCGCCACGGCTTGGGACAAGGCCATGGACGATGCCCGCAAGGCCACTCCGGCCGAAGGCATGGTCGCCATCGATGCAGCCAACTACAAGGCCATGCAGGATGCGGCTGCCGGCGTAGCCGACGCCTGGGCCAAGGAAATCAGCGAGAAGGGAATCGACGGCAAGGCGCTTGTGGAAGGCGCACGTACCCTGTCCTCCGCCACTCGGTAATTAGTGATGAATGAGTCGCTGTCCTTCGAGAGCGGCTTGACCCCAGAACACGGCGTATTCCGCCGTGTTCTGCATTACGTCACCCAGGGCTTCGCCCTGGCTGGCGGGTTGGTCTTGCTGCTGCTCATCAACATGTCGCTGATCTCGATCATCGGCCGCAAACTGTTCGCCACGCCGATCCGCGGCGACATCGAGCTGATGGAAATCGGCGCGTCCATTGCCATCGCCGCGTTTTTGCCGCTGTGCGAACTGCGTGGCACCCACATCAAGGTCGACGCCTTCACCATGAAGATGTCCGACGCCGTGGTGCGCACCCTGGACATCTTTGCCCACCTGCTGTGCCTGCTCGCCGCGCTGATTCTCGCCTGGCGTACCAGCCTGCAGATGCTCGACAACATGGAATACGGCGACGTCTCCACCCTGCTGTCGATTCCCCTGTGGATTCCGCTGATGCTGATCGTCCCCAGCCTGATCCTGCTGGCGCTCTGCTCGGCCGCGCGCATCCATGACCTGATCTGCCCCCCCGGAGGTCGCGCATGAGCGGTCTGAGTCTCGGCCTGATTGCCCTGGCCATCACCATGACCCTGCTGGTGCTGCGCGTGCATATCGGCATCACCATGCTGATCGGCGGCGCGGCCTGCTTCTGGGCGGTCAACGACGGCGACCTGTCGTCGCTGCTGTTCACCCTCAACAACCTCGCCTATTCGCGGCTGTCCAACTACGACCTGGCGGTGATCCCGCTGTTCGTGCTGATGGGCCAGTTCGCCACCCACGGCGGCCTGTCGCGCTCGATCTTCCGTTGCGCGGCCGCCTTCGTCGGCCACTGGAAGGGCGGTCTGGGCATGTCGGCGATCGGCGCCTGCGCCGGCTTCGGCGCCATCTGCGGCTCCTCGCTGGCCACCGCAGCGACCATGAGCCACGTGGCCCTGCCCGAGCTGCGCCGGCACAACTACTCCGGCCGTCTGGCCACCGCCACCGTGGCGGCCGGCGGCACCCTGGGCATCCTCATCCCGCCGTCGGTGCCGCTGATCATCTACGCGGTGCTGACCCAGGAGTCGATCGCCAAGCTGTTCGTCGCCGCGGTGATCCCCGGCATCCTGGCGGCCATCGGCTACATGATCGTGCTGCGCATCATGGTCACCCGCGACACCGCCAGTGCCGATACCGTGGCCAAGGCCAGCGCCGCCGAACGCCTCAAGGCCTTCGTCAACGTGCTGCCGGTGATCGGCGTGTTCCTGGTGGTGATCGTCGGCATCTACGGCGGCTGGTCTAACCCCACCGAGGCGGCCTCGATCGGCGCCGCGGCCTGCGGCATCCTCGCGGTGATCCAGGGCGGCATGCGCTGGGAAGGCATCCGCACCAGCCTGCTCGGCACCGCGGAAACCACCGCGATGATCTTCCTCGTGCTGCTCGGCGCCGACCTGCTCAACTCCGGCCTGGCGCTGACCCAGATGCCCACCGAGCTGGCCGAATGGGTGAAGAACAGCGGCATGGCGCCGATGCTGGTGCTGCTCGCCATCCTGATCACCTACCTGATCCTCGGCTGCGTGATGGACTCGCTGGCGATGATCCTGCTGACCATCCCGATCTTCTACCCGATGATCATGGGCCTGGACTTCTTCGGCCTGGACGAGTCCTCGAAGTCGATCTGGTTCGGCATCCTGGCGCTGATGGTGGTGGAGATCGGTCTGATCACCCCGCCGCTGGGGATGAACCTGTTCATCGTCCAGCGCGCGGCGGCCGACG